>JANXBT010000009.1 GCA_025060415.1 Candidatus Bipolaricaulota bacterium | reverse complement strand
CGCCGACGAAGTTTTGCACCAGGGTGTGCAGGGCGTGACGGAGCTCGTGACCGTGCCGGGGCTCATCAACTTGGACTTTGCGGACCTGGAGGCCGTGCTGCGGAGCGCAGGCACAGCCCTCATGGGCATCGGCGAGGCGGAGGGCGAGGGCCGCACCCGGGAAGCAGCCCGCCGAGCCATCTCCTCACCCCTCTTGGACTTCAGCATCAAGGACGCGAAAAAGGCCATCCTCAACATCACGGGCGGGGAGGACCTCACCCTGGAGGAGGTGGTGGCCGCCGCAAGCGTGGTGCGCGAGGCCCTCTCCGAGCGGGCCGACATCTTCTTCGGCGCCACCATTTGGGAGGGGTTCAGCCGCACCCGCGTCACCGTGATCGCCACAGGCTTCTCGCCCGTGGCCCCAAGCGAGCCCGAGGTGGAGGAGCGCACCGCCCTCCTCACCAAACTCCAGCAGGAAGGGATTATCCGCGACGACTACGACATCCCTGCCTTTATCCGCCGCACGAAGTCCGAGGGCCTGGTCTAGCCCACAAAGCCTGAGGTCACTGGGAAACGCCAGCCCATCCCGAAAGCTTTGGGGCTCACCTTGAGCACGAGGGGGAGCTGGCGCCTTTTGTATTCGGAGCGACGGAGTCGCTGCAGAACCTCCTCCACCACGGCGGGTTTAAAACGTTGGGTAAGCTCCGCCACCGAGGCGTTTTCCTCCACGACCGCCCGAAGAAGGGGATCCAAAACGGAATAGGGAGGAAGGTCGTCCTCGTCCCGCTGGTTGGGCCGAAGCTCCGCGGAGGGCGGCCGTGCCAAGATCTCCTGAGGTATCCGGTCATAGCCGGCTTTCGCGTTCAACAGACGTGCGAGTTCGTACACCTCGTGCTTGAGAAGATCCCCAAGGGGAGCTAGAGCGCCCACCGTGTCGCCATAGAGCGTGTTGTAGCCCATACCGATCTCTGCCTTATTTCCGGGGCAGAGGACGAGGGCACCAAGTGCATTGGCCAAGGCCATGAGGAACAAGCCGCGCAGGCGGGCCTGCAAGTTTTCCGCGACCACGCCCTCCACGGGGATCGCGGGAGCCAAGGCAGCCTTAGTCGCCTCAAAGGCGGCGTCGATGGGCAGAACCAGAAGTTGAATGCCCAAGTTTTCCGCAAGCGCTTGGGCGCATTCCCAGGAGACCGCGCTCGTGAAGGGCCCGGGCAGGAACGCTCCGATCACGTGCTCCTGGCCCAAGGCCTCCACGGCCAGGGCTGCCACCACCGCGGAATCGATCCCTCCAGAAACCCCGATCACGGCCCGAGCGATCCCGTTTTTTTGGAAGTAGTCGCGGATGCCCAAGACCAGGGCCTGGTGGAGGTCTTCCCAAGTGGCCTCGCGCGGCGGATCAACAGGTGCCCCCGCAAGATCCGCCAGGAACAGACCCTCCTCGAACGCTGGGCAAGCAAGGAGAAAAGCGCCATCGGGGCGGACGACGAAGGATCGGCCATCGAAGAGGAGCTCGTCTTGTCCGCCCACGAGGTTGGCGTAAACCAAAGGGGCTCCTGCTTGCGCCGCCCAGTTTTTCCCAAGATTCCAACGGATCGTGGGCTTCCCCCGAAAATAAGGGGAGGCGGAAACGTTGATGAAGAGGTCCACCCCGGATTTGGCCTGCGCGGCTAAAACCCCGTCCTCGTACCAAAAATCCTCGCACACGGAAAGGCCCAGCCGCAGTCCCCGCCACGCCAGGACCTCGCACCGCTCGCCAGGGACAAAGTACCGCTCCTCCTCAAACACGTCGAAGGAGGGGAGGCGCACCTTGGCCTGGTAGCCCACGACGTCCCCGCCGTCTAAAAGGAAGACGGCGTTGTGAAGAAGGTGCGGTTGCCAAGCGGCCGCGGAGGGGTCGGCCCGGTTGGTGGGGCGTTCCGGGGCTGCAAGGATGTGCCCCACCACCAAGGGGATCTGGATGCTCT
>JANXBT010000008.1:286-13202 GCA_025060415.1 Candidatus Bipolaricaulota bacterium | reverse complement strand
CCCCCCGTTTCCGCAGCGGCCGCCTCGGCGATGGGTATAAAGATTGTGGCTAGCCCCCCAGAGTTGTGGGAAAAGCGTCAACAAAACGTGGCCTACCTTCGCACTAGACTCCGGGCCATTGGCATCCCCGTGCCAATGTCGCCTGTGTAGACCTAGGATACGGCCAGAAAAAGCTTGAAGAAGAGGGGATCATGGTCAAGTATGTGCCACCGCGGGGATATTCGGACGCGCCAGCAACTGGAGCTCTGCGGATTGCCGTTTTTGCCCAACACACATGCGAACAACTCGACCATTTGGTCGAAACGATCAAGAAAAACCTTTAGGTTTGCCCGAAGCCAAAGTCAGGTCTTTCTGCGTCTAATTCCGGCGTTCGCGCGGCCACAAGAATACGCATTGGCCTAAAAGTGTCCTATGCATCGGCGTCACCCTTTGGGATAAGAATGTCGAGGGGACTCAAAGCAGCGAATGAACCTCAGCGGGTTTGCGTGGGACCTAGAACCAGGGAGCAGGAGGGGTTAACATCGTGGTTGCCTTCGGCGGCGGTCTTTTTGCCTTGGAGTGAGGCTTTATGGACAAGATCGTAGTGCGGGGCGCCCGCGAACATAACCTCAAGAACATCGACCTTGAGATCCCGCGAAACAAACTAGTGGTGATCACCGGGATCTCCGGGTCGGGTAAATCATCGCTGGCCTTTGACACCCTTTATGCCGAGGGTCAGCGGCGCTATGTGGAAAGCCTTTCCGCTTACGCCCGCCAATTCCTCGGCCTCATGCAGAAGCCTGACGTAGACATGATCGAGGGCCTCTCCCCCGCCATCTCCATCGACCAAAAGGCGCGCTCCCATAACCCGCGCTCCACCGTGGGTACGGTTACGGAGATCCACGATTACCTCCGCCTTCTCTTTGCCCGCATTGGAAAGCCCCATTGTCCCCAGTGTGGACGGCCGATCGAACGGCAGACAGCCCAGCAGATCGTGGATCAAATCATGGCTCTCCCCGAAGGGACGGCCGTGCAGATCATGGCCCCCGTGGTTCGGGGTAGAAAAGGGGAGTACAAACAACTTTTCGAGGACCTCAAGAAGGAAGGGTTCGTGCGGGTACGGGTGGATGGGGTGCTACGCACTCTGTTCGAGGAGATCGATCTCGATAAAAATAAACGCCACGACATCGAGATTGTCCTTGATCGCATAAAGGTTACGGATAAAAAACGTGGTCGTATTGCGGATTCCGTGGAGACAGCCCTTAAGTGGGGCCAGGGATTGGTCATTGTCGAGGTTGTGGGCGAGGGGGAGAAGCTCTTCTCCGAGCACTTCGCGTGCCCAGTGTGCGGGGTGAGCCTTCCGGAGATCGAGCCGCGGTTGTTCTCGTTTAACTCCCCCTTTGGCGCTTGCCCCGCCTGCGATGGCCTGGGCATGCGAATGGTGGTCGATCCCGAGCTTGTCGTGGACCCCCGGCGGTCCATCCGCGAGGGTGGGATCCTGCCCTGGGCCAATTCCCGCTCGCGCTGGCTGTCCGCCCTCCTGGAGGGAGTGTGTCGGGCATATCGCATCGATATGGATGTTCCCCTTGGCCAGCTGCCGAAAGAGAAGCTGGATATCATCTTCTACGGCACCAAAGGGGAACTCGTTCCTTTCGTGTACACCACCACATACGGGAAGACCCGCACTTACTACCGACCATTTGAGGGGGTGGTCAATTATCTAGATCAGGCCTACCGTGAGGCCATGAGCGACGAGGCCCGCGAGGAAATCGAACAGTATATGTCCGCCCTTCCTTGTCCAGAGTGTAAGGGAGCGCGGCTCCGGCCCGAAGCCTTGGCCATAACTGTGGGTGGGAAGAACATCTGGGAGGTCACAAAGCTTACGGTGCGCGAGGCCTTGGAGTTCTTCGCGAACCTCAGGCTCACGGAGCGGGAGGAGATGATCGCCCACCAAATCCTGAAGGAGATAAAGAACCGCCTACAGTTCATGGTCGATGTGGGTCTGGACTACCTCACCTTGGACCGGCCAGCGAATACCCTCGCCGGCGGGGAAGCCCAACGCATCCGCTTGGCTACCCAAATCGGTTCCCAACTCACCGGGGTCCTTTATGTTTTGGACGAACCCTCTGTGGGCCTACACCCGCGGGACAACGCTCGGCTTATCGCCACCCTCAAACGTCTGCGGGATCTGGGGAACACGGTGATTGTGGTGGAACACGACGAGGCCACGATGCGTGCGGCGGACTTCATCGTGGACCTTGGTCCAGGTGCAGGCCTGCACGGTGGCTACGTTGTGGCCACGGGCACTCCTGAGGAGATCGCGCGGAATCCTAAGTCTCTCACCGGCCAATATCTTGCGGGCATCCGGCGTATACCTGTTCCAGCCACCCGCCGTGAGCCCAAGGGCAAGTGGCTCGTGGTCCGCGGGGCGCGGGAACATAACCTGAAAGGGATTGATGTGCGCTTCCCTGTGGGCCTGTTTATCTGCGTCACCGGCGTCTCTGGCTCGGGCAAATCCACTTTGGTCGAGGAGATCCTTTATCGGGGAATGACCTGGAAGCTTGGGTATTCCGCGGGCAAACCTGGAGCTCACGCTGATATTGAGGGCTGGGAGTATTTTGACCGCGTGCTCATGGTGGATCAGTCGCCTATTGGGCGTACCCCGCGTTCTAATCCGGCCACATACACCAAGGCCTTTGACCCCATTCGTGAGGTTTTTGCCGCCACCCCCGAGGCACGGATGCGCGGGTACACGCCCGCCCGTTTCTCCTTCAACCTGCGTGGTGGCCGGTGTGAAGCGTGCCAAGGCCAGGGGAAGGTGAAGATCGAGATGCATTTCCTGCCCGACGTGTATGTGCCTTGCGATGTGTGCAAAGGAACGCGCTACAACAAGGAAACACTGGCCATTCGGTATAAGGGGAAAAACATCGCCGAGGTCTTGGATATGACCGTGGAAGAGGCTCTCGCCTTTTTCTCAGCCATCCCGCCCATCCGGGAAAAGCTCCAGACCTTATACGATGTGGGTCTTGGATACATAAAACTTGGCCAGCCCGCTACAGAGCTTTCCGGGGGGGAAGCCCAGCGCATCAAGCTCGCCCGGGAGCTCTCCAAGCGCCAAACTGGCCGCACTCTCTACCTCCTCGACGAACCCACCACCGGCCTCCATCCCGACGATGTACGCAAGCTTCTCAATGTCCTCCATCGTTTGGTGGATGCTGGCAACACCGTGGTGGTGATTGAACATAACCTGGATGTGGTGAAGACAGCTGACTGGATCATCGATCTTGGGCCAGAGGGTGGGGAGCGCGGCGGTGAGGTCATTGCTGAGGGGCCACCGGAAAAAGTTGCGGAGGTACCCCATTCTTATACCGGTCAGTTCCTCCGGCAAATCCTGGCCTTGGAGCCCGTGCGATGACCGCCATATTGGTCGCCGCGGTAGCCTTGCTTTCCCTCTTTTTTCTGGGCTTAGCCATTTGGGAGAGGAATCGCCAAAGGGCCCTTGAGGAAAACATAAGAAGAGCTGGGGAGGACCTAGGGAAGCTTGCCACTGCCTTGCAAAACCTTCAGGACCAGGTGGTTCAACATCTTTCCCTCACCGCCCAGCTTCTGCGCGGGCAGGACCAAAACATCTCCGAGCGGCTTTCTGCGGTGCAGGGGATTGTGGCCGATTTGCGCGAACGGATGGGCAAAGTGGAAGAAATCAGCCGACGGGTAGAAGGCGTGGCCCAAGATCTTTCCGGGCTTCAGGATCTTCTCCGAGGGCCTAAGGCTAGGGGTGCTTTCGGGGAATGGGTCCTTTCTGAGATCCTGGCTGAAGTTCTCCCGCACGGCCGGTTCCAAGAACAATACCGCTTCCCTGACGGAAGCACTGTGGATGCCGCGATCTTCTTGGAAAATTGTATCGTTCCTGTGGATGCTAAATTCCCTCTCAGTGGCTTTGAGGAGTTGCGGGCAGCTTCTTCCCCTGAGGAGCGCAAGCGGCTCAAAAAGAACTTCATAAGAAGCGCGCAAAAGCACGTTGATACCATCGCGCAAAAATACATAAAACCCGAGGCGGGCACGGCCGACTTCGCCCTCATGTACATCCCTGCGGAAGGCGTATTTCTGGAGCTTCTCATACCTGAGGAGGGTTTGGATTTTTTGGAGTACGCGTGGGATCGGCGGGTCTTCCCGTGCTCGCCCAATTCTTTTTATTCCTACCTCCGCGCAATCAGCATGGGCCTCAGGGGCCTGGAGCTCGCGAAGAATGTACAGGCACTGTTCCGCGAGCTTCGCACCATCGAGACCACTTTGGAGGGGGCCCTAAAGGATTTCGAGACCCTGGGTAATCACTTGCGCAACGCCCGCAGCAAATGGGAAGACGCGGAAAAGAGCTTTCGCGATGTGCGGGAAAGGCTTGCGGCCATCGCCCGAAAGGAGGAGGGATGAAGGGGGTTTACGGGAGGTACTTATGGGTGGATCTCTCCGCGGGGAAGCTCACGGACAAAGAGATCCCGGAGAGCTGGTATGAGTTGCACCTCGGTGGGCGGGGTTTGGCAGCGCGGCTCCTTTTAGAGCACGTACCTCCTGGGACAGCCCCGTTGGCGCCAGAGAATGCCGTGGTTTTCGCCACTGGCCCATTTCAAGGCACTGGCTTAGCTGGTGCTGGAAGGCACGTGCTGATGGCTATTTCCCCCAAAACTGGGTCCATTGCTGACTCCTATGTGGGGGGTTTTTGGGGACATGAGCTCGGCCGTTCCGGTTACGACGGGATTTTCGTGGTGGGGAAAGCACCTGAGCCTGTGTATCTTCTGCTGTACGAGGGGAAAGCGGAGTTACGGCCCGCGCGGGACCTTTGGGGACGGTTCACCGCCGACGTGGAACGTGAGCTCCAGCGCCGACACCCGGGGGTGCGGGTAGCCTGTATCGGCCCGGCGGGGGAAAAACGCTCCCTCCTGGCCGCTGTCATCAACGACGGCGGACGGGCGGCCGGACGGTGCGGATTGGGCGCGGTGATGGGGGCAAAGCTCCTCAAGGCCGTGGCTGTGAAAGGCCAGCGGGACAAACCTTTGGCCAAGCCCAAAGAATTCGCCCGGGCCCGCGCGGAGTTCGCCCAAGACCTCATGACTGATGAGGGGACCGTGCGGTTTGGCGAATATGGCACAGCGCGCGGCGTCACCTGGCTTTCGGAAATGGGCATCCTTCCGACCAAGAATTTTCAAGAAGGGGTCTTCGACTTCGCCGCGGAGATCGGGGGGGAAACCCTCAAAAATACCCTCCTTGTGGACCGTGATACTTGTGCAGGCTGCCCTATTCGCTGTAAGCGTGTAGTGAAAACGGAATTCCTCGGCCGGGAAGTCGTTCCAGAGTACGGCGGTCCAGAATATGAGACTATCGCGGCGTTTGGCTCCCTTTGTCTTGTCTCCGATCTTCGAGCCATCTCCCTCGCTAACCAGCTTTGCAACGCGTATGGGGTGGACACGATTTCCATGGGTGTGGCGATTGCCACGTTGATGGAGGCTTCCGAAAGGGGGCTTATTTCGGAGCGCATTCCTTGGGGGGATGGGAAAGCTTTGGTGGAGTGGGTGGAGAAGATCGCTCGGCGCGAAGGCCTTGGGGATGCTATTGCTGCCGGGCTTGCTCAGTGGAGTAGCAGTTTAGGCGCGGATTTTGCGATGCTCGTGAAGGGGGTAGAAGTCCCAATGCACGAACCCCGTGGCAAAGTTGGACTTGGGCTTTCCTATGCCATCACCCCCCGTGGAGCAAATCACATGGAGGGCCTCCACGACACCATGCTCGAGCAGGAGAATCCAACACCTGAGCTAGGTGTCACTTCCCGCTACGACCGATTCGCCCTCCCAGGCAAGGCGCGGCTCGTGATCCTCTACGAAGATCTGCGCTCGTTCGTTAATTCGCTAGTGATGTGCGCTTTTACTACAAAAGAGGTAGGGCCACACTATAACTTCCCGAAGATTCGCGAGCTTCTGGTCTATGCTACAGGGATGGAGATCGGGCCTGAGGATATGTTGCGCATCGGAGCCCGCAATTTTGCGGTAATGCGGCTTTATGCGGGACTGTGTGGTTATACCAAAGGAATGGATCGACTGCCGCGGCGGTTCCATGAACCCCTTCCCCGCGGGGCCTCCGCCGGGAAGCCCATCGACCCCGATCTTTTCCAAAAGGAGATTGACGAATATTACCGGCTGCGAGGGTGGGATGATCATGGCCCTACCGCCCAGACGCTCGCAGCCCTTGGTCTTGAGGAACTCACGAGATATCGCAAGCCCAAACGCTGATCTTCTTAATGTGAGCGGTTGAACTTTTTGGCGATGTCGCACAGGGGATCTAGCAGTTTAAATGGGTTCGCAATGAATCAGAACTCCGTTTGGGCCCAGTAAGAATAAGGCACCGGACGACACTTGTTCTCGCCCAGCTTCTCCACTCTACGTTGAGGAAGGGATGAACCCGCGCTTTTGTCCCTCGCGACGCTTCCCAAGGAATTTCTTATGCGGGAATGGCGTACTTGATGCCGGTTCGCTTGGTTGATCCCGCTTTGTTGGGCCGCACTTGGAGGAATTCGGGGGGTGGGCTATATTTGCATCTGTGCACAATGATGCAATAAACGTTCCCGAAACAAGTTTGATCGCTTTGGGCCAGGCCCTAGCCCATCCCGCGCGGGTGCGAATCCTCATCCTTTTGGCCCAAAAAGAACGGTGCGGCTGCGAACTCGCCGAATCTTTGGGGCTCGACCCTTCTGTAATCTCGCGGCACCTTTCTTTGCTCGCGGAGGCTGGCCTTATCGTCTCCCGCCGGGAGGGGCCGCGCCTCCTTTGGCGCCTGAGCCATTCCCAAGTCCCCCTCCTCCTCACCTGCCTTGCGCATCTGAGCTGCAAAAAGGAGTGCCTATGACGTGGTGGCCCATCATCTTAAGCGGATTTAAGGCCCTACAAGACTACATCGCCCTGCACGTCCTCACCTGCCTTGTGCCTGCCTTCCTTTTGGCGGGAGCGCTGGTCACCTTCGTTTCTCGCGAGGCCATCGTGCGGTATATGGGTGCAGCCACAAGCAAACTCAAATCCTTTGCCTTGGCAGCGGGAGGGAGCTTCTTTGTGGCCGCCTGTTCGTGCACGGTGATTCCCGTAGCTAGCGGCCTTTATTACAGCGGAGCCGGTGTAGGTCCGGCGTTCATCCTCCTTTGGGTGGCCCCGGCTGCCAATGTTCTCGCTTTGGTGTATACCGGAGCGCTCCTGGGTGCAAGGATGGTGATCGTGCGACTTATCGCTGCGCTGCTCATGGCCTTCGCGGTGGGCGGGATCATGAGCCTCGCTTTTGGTAGCGAGGAGCGCGCCCGGGCCAAGCCAAGTCTAAAAGCACCTGCGCCCAACCAGCAATCCCCGCGCCTCATGGGCAAGACCGATTTGATCCTCGTCTCCCTTTTAGTGATCGCTCTTTTGGGGCCAAATTACATTGTGCCGCGCGGACCTTATTGGCAAAAGTTAGGTGTTTGGGCGGCGGGCATGGTCCTTGTCTTCGGCTACGCCTTTTGGACCAAGACCCGCAAGGAAATTCTACGATGGCTCCGGGAGACCTGGTGGTTCGTGCGCCTCGTTTTCCCACTCCTTTTGGTTGGGGTGTTTGGGGTGGGTATTTTGGGGGCCCTTCTTCCCGAGGCCTGGGTCACAGAGTGGCTTGGTGGGACGAGCCTGCGCTCATCTTTTTTGGCGACCTTGATTGGGGCGGTCAGCTACTTCGCCACCATGAGCGAGGCCCCATTCGTACACAAACTGAAAGGATTGGGGATGGGAGCAGGGCCGGCGCTAGCCCTTCTCCTCACCGGGCCCGGTTTGAGCTTGCCCAATTGGCTGGCCATCGCCCGCGTTTTTGGCCTGAAGAAGGCTTTGGTATATGTCCCTACGTTAATTGTGCTGGGGACCTTGCTCGGCTGGGTCGCAGGAAATACGGTCCTGCGCTAAAAGGAGGGGCAAAATGCGCATTGAGATCCTGGGTACAGGGTGTGCAAAGTGTCAAGCCACCGAGGAAAACGTGCGCAAAGCCCTGGCGGAATTGGGCATCGCGGCGGAAGTGGTGCATGTGCGCAACCCCCGGGAGTTTGCCAAGTATGGGATCATGTTCACCCCGGCGATCGTCATCGATGGTAAGGTTAGGATAAGTGGTCATGTCCCCAGCGTGGAGGAGGTGAAAAGCCTTTTGCGAGGTGGAAACGATGGGAAAAGTTGCGATCTTTGAAAGCTTGGGTACATTGGAGCGTAAGGAAGGTGAGCACTTTTTGACGACGTGTCAGCCTGCCGCGCTTTCGGAGGAAAGAGGTTGGGTGACGGTTGATGGCTGAGCTTCTGCGCATTGAGGACCTCGTGGTGGAGCGGGAGGGAAGGGCCATCCTGCGTGGGGTGGACCTGGCCGTGGCGGAGGGCGAGATCCATGCCATCCTCGGGGCGAATGGCACGGGGAAGTCCACCCTGGCCTACGCCATCATGGGCCTTTCCGGTTATAAGCCCACGCGGGGGCGTATCTTCTTTGCTGGGGAGGACATCACCGAAAAATCCGTGACCGAGCGGGCGCGGCTTGGGATCACCTTGGCCTGGCAACAACCCGCGAGCTTCGAGGGCCTGACGGTCCGCGAATACTTGGAGATTGCGCGGCGAAGTGGCCGGGATTGCCCCGCGGTGGAGGAATGCCTGGCCCTGGTGGGGCTTCCCCCCACAAGCTACCTTGGGCGTACCCTCAACGATCGTCTCTCCGGCGGGGAGCGGAAGCGCGTGGAGTTGGCCGCGGTTTTGGCCATGAGCCCGCGGCTGGCCATCCTGGACGAGCCGGATTCCGGGATCGATGTGCTCTCCCTGGAGGACATCATGGACGTCATCCGTCGCATGAACCGCCGTGGCACCACCGTCCTCCTCATCACCCATCGGGATGAGTTCGCCCGCGCCGCCCACCGCGCCTCGCACCTCTGCGGCGGCCGCATCCTCAAAACCGGGGAGTGCGAGGAGGTCGTGCGCTTCTACAAGAGCTTCTGCAAGGAGTGCACGCACATCAACGAGCCGGAGCTCGAGAAAGTGGGGAAGGATGAAGGGAAGCGTTGAGCGCGATTATTCCCGGGAATTCGCGGCTTTAGCTGAGGTCTTGGAACGGACTGGCGGAGACGCTGCAGCCCTACGCAACCCCCGCATCGCCAGCCTCGTGGTCCACCAGAACCGTGTGCTTGGCCTCAATGCCCTTCCGGGGATCGCGATGGATGTGGATCCTCTTCCTGACGGGATTCGGGCGCACGTGGAGGTTCGGTCGGGGGTGGTGATCCCTGATCCCGTGCATCTCTGCTTTGGGGTTCTGCCGAAGGAGGGGGTGCAACGCATCCTCTCCACGTTTCGCATCGGGGAGGGCGCGAGCGTTCAATTTTTGGCCCACTGCTCCTTTCCCAACGCCGAGAAGGTCCAGCACATCATGGAGGCCGAGCTCGAAATCGGGGAAGGGGCAACGATGGCCTATACCGAGGTGCACTACCACGGTCCCTATGGCGGCACGGAGGTTTTGCCCAAGGCCAGGATCCGGGTGCACAGGAACGGCCGGTACCTCTCGGAGTTCAAGCTCATCCAAGGCCGTGTTGGCCTCTTGTCCTTGGATTACACGGTTCACCTCGGGGAGGGAGCGGTGACCGAGCTCGTCTCCAAGGTCTACGGGAAGGGGGAGGACCGGATCGCTATTCGCGAGGCTCTCCACCTGGAGGGCCCGTATGCCCGGGGCTTGGTGAAGAGTCGCATTGTTCTTCAGGACCGGGCCCAGGCGGAGTTCACGGGAGAAGCCCTGGGGATCGGTCCCTATTCCCGTGGGCACATCGATTGCACGGAGATCCTGCGGGGGACAGAGGCCCGGGCCTCGGCCGTCCCCAAGCTCATCGTGGTGGACGAGCGGGCCAAACTCACCCACGAGGCGGCCATCGGTAGCATCGACCGCAAGATTTTGGAGACCCTGATGGCGCGGGGTTTGCCCGAGGAGGAAGCGGTGGAGGTCGTTGTCCGTGGCCTTTTGCGGTGAGGATGGAACCAAGGGATCTGCTTAAGTGTAAGTTGCACGAAATGGTAAAGGAGGGGTAATGCGAACGGTTTTTTTGCCTGCGGTTCTTCTGGGGATGACGCTGGTAGGGTTTTCTGCTCCCAAAATCCAGGTGGATCCTGAGCTTTACGATTTTGGCATAGCCGCAGATGGTGAAGTCATCGAATTTTTCGTGACCGTCACCAATGTCGGCGATCAACGGCTCGATATAACTCGCGTCAGCTACAACTGCTCCTGCACAAGTTATGAGCTTCCTAAGCGTGAGCTCGCTCCAGGAGAATCCGTGAAGATGAAGGTCCGCTTCAACACCCGAGGCTACAGCCATTATGCACAGCCCGTCTCCCAAACTGTGACCTTGTATACCAGCGACCCCATGCGGCCCCAAGTGGTGGTCACCGTGCGGGGGACGGTGCGCACCCTTTCCGCCTATGAAGCGGCCGCTACCTCCCTCTATCAGAACCTCTACATCCTTGTGGATGTACGGGAGCCTGAAGAGTACGCAAGGGTGCACCTCTTTGGCGCGGTGAATATTCCTCTTGGGGAGCTTGAGTCCTGGGTGGAGAAGCTTCCCAAAACTCATGTGATCTACGTTTACGATGGGACGGGGGAGAAGAGCGCTCAAGCGTTAGGGCTATTGCAGCGAAAAGGTTTTCTCCTTGCGCGCGGCATTCGCGGAGGGCTTGTGGGCTGGTGGCAGGAGCTGGGCGATCTTTTCCTGGTGTGGGGTGAGGGGGTTACCCCGACCGCGCCGCAGGGTTCGCTGTATAGCGGGGCGGGCTTCACCGTGGCCCCATCCCAGGTGGCGCGCAGCTTCACCGTTGTGGTGGACGTCCGGCGCCCAGAGGATTTCAAAAACGGCCACATCGCTGGCGCTTTGAATGTTCCCCTTTTCACCCAGAACGAGCTTGTGACTTGGGCTAAAACACTCCCCGCCAGTCGGCCAGGTTACGTGCTCTCTCTCTGGATCGTGGACGAGGACGGTTCACGGGCTTGTTCCATCGGGAGCTATCTCCGGGATCACGGCTATCCTGAGGCCAAGTGTGTGTTTGGCGGGATGCGGGCCTGGGTCAACCAGTACGGAACCGAACTGATCTGGCCTGGGTCGTAGACCTCGTTTTCCCTAAGGGGGATTGGATGGCCCAAGGCAAGGGTTTGTCTTTTTTCGAGCGCTACCTATCCATTTGGGTGGCGCTTTGCATTTTAGTTGGGATCGGGATTGGTTGGCTTTGCCCGGCGGTGCCAGAGTTTCTCCGCCGAGCGGAGGTGGCCCAGGTCTCCATCCCTGTGGCCGTCCTCATCTGGCTCATGATCTACCCGATGATGGTTCAGATCGATTTCTCCCGGGTAGTGGACGCCACAAAACGTCCCAAGGGTCTGGCTCTCACCCTCGCGGTGAACTGGGCCATCAAACCTTTCACCATGGCCGGGTTTGCTGCTCTCTTCTTCTTCACGCTCTTTCGCCCTTGGATCCCCAAGGATTTGGCCCGGGAGTACTACGCGGGTGCGGTGCTTCTGGGCGCTGCTCCCTGCACAGCCATGGTCTTCGTGTGGAGCTACCTTTCCGGTGGTGATCCCGCATATACTCTCGTGCAGGTTGCGGTCAATGATCTCGTCCTGATCATCTTTTTCGCCCCCATCGTGAAGGGACTGCTGGGGCTTTCCCAAATCTACGTGCCCTATCTCACCGTGCTCCTTTCCGTGATCTTGTACGTGGTGATTCCGCTTGTCTTGGGCTACGGTTCTCGGCGTTGGCTTTTGGGAAGAAAAGGTGCGTCTTGGTTTGAAGGGGTTTTCTTGAAACGGTTGCGCCCCCTAACGGTTGGTGGTCTTCTCCTCACTTTGGTTATCCTCTTTTCCTATCAAGGCGGAAAGATTATAGAGAACCCTACACATATTTTTCTCATCGCTATTCCGTTGGCGATTCAGACGTTTGTGATCTTCGGCCTTGGGTATTTGGCGGCCTGGTTTCTTCGCCTTCCGCATGCGGTGGCCGCGCCGGCCGCACAGATTGGGGCCAGCAACTTCTTCGAGCTCGCCGTGGCAGTGGCTATCTCCCTTTTTGGCTTGGGCTCCGGCGCCGCCTTGGCTACAGTTGTGGGCGTACTCGAAGAGGTGCCGATCATGCTGACTTTGGTTTGGCTTGCCAACCGCACCCGTCATTGGTTCCGCAGGTTTGAAACCCGCCGGGAACTCACGATCACAAGGGGGTAGAAATGCGGAAGTTTTTGGGATCAGTCGCGTTGGGGGCGCTTGCCCTCTGCGCCTGGGCTGGTCCACTCGAACTCCACCTTTTTTGGTCCGCAACATGCCCTGATTGCCACGTCATGAAAGCTTTCTTGGAGGAACTTGCTCAGGAATACCCGGATCTTGTGGTTATCGATCACGAGGTCACCTTTAATCCCGATAATTGGCGCCTCATGGTGACCTTGGCCCGGGCCTATGGGCTCAAGGAGGAGACCGTGCCCACGGTTTTCGTGGGGGATCTGGCGATCACCGGGATTGGCCGGGCCGTGGAGCTCCGCATCCGGGAGGAGGTGGAGCGTTGTTTGCCCCAGGGATGCCCCTCGCCCATGGAAAGGCTCCCGGAAAAGAAGGCCCGGGTGCTGAGCCCCTTGGAAATCGGCCTTCTCCTTGGGATCGTGGTGGTGGTTTTGCTCCTCATAATCCGATGAGAAGAAAACAGCTCGTGTTTTTATGGTGCACAACAATATCTGCTCCCTTGGCGAGGAGCGGCGTCGGGATTTCTGGGCAGCGGGCCAAGCATATCCGGAGGGGCGAGATGCCCTGTGCACTCCCAGCAAGCAGGCGTTTTGAGAGGGGAAGGCCATGCGTAGGGTGTTTTTAGGTTTTCTCATCTTAGTTCTTGGGCTGACTGGACTCTCTGTGGAAG
>JANXBT010000008.1:0-276 GCA_025060415.1 Candidatus Bipolaricaulota bacterium | reverse complement strand
TTCTTCTACGACGAGGGCTGTCCTCACTGTCAGGAAGTATGGGCGTTTTTGAGCGAGCTTCAGGCCCGCGGCCTTGCCTTCGACATCGTTCCCTACGAGATCCATAAGGCGGAGAATTGGCAACTCCTTTACCGATTACTCGCGGTGTACGGCGCGGAGGTGGGGCCAGTTCCCCTTGTCTTCGTTGGCGATGTAGCCGTGGTCTACGATACCTTTTACGGGCTCGGCCCTCAGCCCCAAAAGTACGCCGGGCTCGCCTATCAGCTCGCCCTCGAG
>JANXBT010000007.1 GCA_025060415.1 Candidatus Bipolaricaulota bacterium | reverse complement strand
ACCTCCAAGCCGTCCCGGAGAACGCGCGCCGTTTTGGCCCCCAGTTCCAGGAGCCGCCGGATGGCCTGGGACGCGCGCCCCTTCGCCGTCTCCTCCACGTGCCGCCCGGTCAGGTGGAAGGCCATAATCATCGCCGAGACGCCCGCGTAGTTGGCGATCGGGAAGAAAAAGGAGAGGGGGCCAGTGAGGAAAGAGACGCCCGTGCCGAGAGCGATGAGGGTGTCCATATTGGGGTAACCGTGAAGCGCGGCGGCCAAGCCGCTGCGGTAGGTCCGGCGGCCCACCCAGAAGAGGACGGGCACGGCCAGGAGGATCATCCCCAGGTTGAAAGCCAGGTGGCTGGGCCACATCACCCCCCAGATCATCTCCGGGAGCATCCAGAGGATGATGGGAAGAGTGAAGGCCCAGGCGACGCGCATTCGGAAGCGGCTCTCGCGCATCTTCCGCTCGGCCTCATCTTCCATCGCCGCGGCCGCTCCCTCGGCTGGGGCTTCCAGAATTTCGTACCCCGCTTCGGCAACGGCTCGCCGGAAGTCGGCGAGGCTTACGGTGCCGGGGATATAGGTCACGGTGGCCTTTTCCGTCGCCAGGTTAACCGAGACGGAGACGACGCCGGGAAGCGAGCGCAGGGCGTCCTCCACGTGGGCAGCGCATGCGGCGCAGGTCATCCCGCCGATGGGGAGCATCACTGTCTCGGTGGGGACCTCGTAGCCGGCCTCGCGGACGGCGCGCACCAGTTCCGCCCAGGGGACCGCGGGTTCCACCTCCACCGCGGCCGTTTCCGTGGCCAGGTTGACCGCGGCCCGTTTCACCCCGGGCACGTGGGCCAGCCCCGCCTCCACGCGGGCCGCGCACGCGGCGCACGTCATCCCCCGCACCGGAAAAGTCCGAAACTCCGCCATACGCCGGGAAGCCTACCCCCAGGCGAAGCTGCGGGCATGTTCCCGGAAAATTCTCGCTCCCCTTCCGCTCTTCCTTTGCCCCTCCTTTGGGAGGGGGCTACGGATGGGGGAGAATAGCCCTCGGAGGACCATGCAGCTGGGAAAGATCCCGCGGATTCGGCTTGGCGAGTACCCCACCCCCTTGGCGGAGCTTCCCAACCTTTCCCGGGTGTTGGGGGGCCCTCGGCTCTTCATCAAGCGCGAGGACCTCGTGGGGATCGCGCTTGGGGGGAACAAGGTGCGGAAGCTGGAATACGCCCTGGCGGAGGCCCTGGCCCAGCGGGCCACGGTGTTAATCACGAGCGGCGCCGTCCAAAGCAACCACGTGCGCCTCACCATCGCCTGCGCCAACCGTCTGGGGCTGCGGACCGTGGTGGTGCTGCGCGGGGAAAAGCCCAGCCTCCCCACGGGGAACCTCCTTTTGGACCACATCCTGGGCGTGGCTGAGGTCCATTGGGTGGACCCCAAGGGCTACGCCACGCGGGAGGAGCTCGTGCGGGCAACCGAGGCCCGGGCCCAGGAGCTCGCGGAGGAGCTGCGGCGGCGCGGCGAGGTGCCCTACGTGATCCCCAACGGGTGCAAGCCCCTCCACTCCGCCCTGGCCTACGCGGGCTGCGTGCTCGAGCTTTTGGAGCAGATGCGGGCCCAAAACCTCGCCCCCGATGCGATCGTCACGGCCTGCGGCACCGCCGGGACCCAGACCGGCCTCATCCTCGGCTCGCTCCTTTTTGCCCAAGGGCAGATCCGGGTGGTGGGGATCAGCGTCTCGGCCAAGGCGGAAGTGTTGCGGGAGCGCCTCCGGCGCAACCTCGAGGAGGCCCTGCGCTTTTTGGGCCTGGACCTTCCCGTGCCGGAGACGGCCATCGAGGTCCACGACGGGTACGTAGGCCCGGGCTACGCCCTGCCCACGCCGGAGATGAAGCGGGCGGTGGAGCTCTTGGCCCGCACCGAGGGCATCCTTTTGGATCCCGTGTACACGGGGAAGGCCATGGCCGGCCTTTTGGACCTCGTGCGGCAGGGCGCGTTCCGGGGCGCGGAGAACGTGGTGTTCCTGCACACCGGCGGCGTCCCCGCCCTCTTCGCCGACACCCAGGCGCCCACGTTCTATCCCGCGTAAGCGCCGGACTCCTTCCCCAAAAAGAAAAACCCTTCTCCCCCTCGGGGGAGAAGGGCCAGGGATGCGGGGGCCACCTCACCGTTCGAGGAGATGGCCGAGGTGGAAGGCCACGAGCGCCCCAAGGCTGCGGTCCGAGAGGGGATGGCCGGTGAAGAACACCAGACCGCCCTCCCCAAACGCCCCTCCCGCGACGTGCGTAAAGCCGTAAACAGGAAGCCGGCCCAAGAGGCGCTCTTCCTCCAAATCCCAAACCTCCACCGGAGCCTCAATGGGAAAAGCTAAAAGGTAGCGGCCTGTATGGTCCAGGGCGAGTCCCCAGAGGTATCCGCGTTCGGAGTAGCGGCGGAGCTCCTTCCCCGTCTGGGGATCCAGCAGGGCTAACCCTCCGCCGCGCGCGCCCAAGAAGAGCGTGAAAAGACCTTGAGGACGGAAAGCCACCCACCCCGCGTAGCCCCCGCGCTCCCAGGCCTTGGTCCCAGTGGCCAGATCCCAAACCACGAGGGTGGTCTCGTCCTGGCTCAAGGCCCAGGAGGCCGCGGCCAGCTTCCGGCCGTCGGGGCTGAAAGCGAGGGACCGCGCAGCCCGCTCGGGCATGGCGAAGGTGTAGCGGAGGCCCCCCGTGGCCATGTCCCAAACCCATATCTGCTTCTGCTCGTCCGCCGCGGCCAGGGTGCTTCCGTCGGCCGCGAGGGCGACCGCGGTGACCGCGGCCATGGCCATCGGGAACTCGAGCATGGTTCCCGTGGCGAGGTCCCAGAGGGCCACGTAGGCGGGGAAGCCGCTGACCCCTACCGCCAGGCGGCGGCCCGCGGCGTCGAAGGCTAGGCCCGTCACGGAGCCCCGGTGGGCGGCGCGGAACCCCGGGCCCGCGTAGGGTTCGTCCCACACGGTGACCTCCGCGCCGGCGGCGAGGGCCACGCGGCCGGCCGCGCTCGCCAGCGGCCCGCCCGCTGGGAAGCCCGGCAGAACAAAACGGGGCTTCTGCGCGGGCACGTCCCACACCGTCACCGTGGGGTCCCAGTTCGCTAGGGCCAGAAGCTGTCCGGTGGGATGGAAGGCGAGCGTCCTCCCTGTGGGGGTGGAGAAATCCCAGAGGAGCGCGCCGACCGGAGACCAGGCCTGCACCCTACCCGCGGGGTGCCACACCAGGAGGAAGCCTTCGGGCGAAAAGGCCAGCGGCCCCTTCGTGGGCACAGGAAGACGGGCTTGGACGGTGTCCGTGGGCAGGTGAAGGACCGTAACCCCATCCTCCCCGGCCAGGGCCAGGTATTGGCCGTCCGGGCTGAAGGCCAGACCCGCGGCGCTGTAGGGCCAAGCCCGGACCTTGGTCCACGTGGCCACGTCCCACAGGGCCACCTCGGGGTGAGGCTTCCGTTGCGCCACCGCTAGCCACTTCCCCTCGGGGCTGAACTCCAAGGCGGTGTCGCCGGTCGCCAGGAGCCCGCGCTCGTAGTTTTCCAAATTCAGCCACTCCACCCCCATGCGCTGCTCCGGCGGAACGTGCACAAAAGGAGGAGACCCCACCCAGGCGAGGAGGCGGCCGTCGGGGCTGAACCGCGCTTGAAGGGGCCACACCCGCACCGGCAAGGCAACGAGGAGCGCTTGCCGCTCCAAGTCCCAAAGGCACAGGTAGGCCTCCTCGCCCACGGGGGCAAAGGTGGCCAGGCGGCGCCCATCAGGGGAGAAGGCCAAGCCTTGGGAGTCCATCACGCTGTACACAAGAAGACGGGGCGGCGTGCGGGGCGGGGGCACGAGGGTGAGCGCCTCCCGGCCGGAGGCGAGGTCCCAAAGGCGCACTACGTGCGAGGCGTACTCCGCTACGGCCAAGAGGTCGCCCCGGGGGCTGAAGGCGAGCGCCAGGGGCAGGGAGGCTTGTCCAGAGAGCACGGCGAACGTGCCGGGTTCGGTGGGCCGGCCCGGGACTTGCCGCCACCCCATCCCGCCCTCGGCGGCGCGGCCGCCGAGGAACACCACGGGGGGCAGGTAGAGGAGCCCCAGGACCACGCCCAGGCTCAGGGCCGCGAGGCCCAACCGCCACCCTCCTTTCCGCCGAGGTTCGCGCCACTTCCCGCTGCGCAGCATCTGCACCCTCCTCCGGAGGCCGGCCCCGGAAAGCCCCAGCCGCACCGCCTGGACCGGGGCCCAGCGCCAAAGGACTTCGCCGGCGCGCACCAGCGCCCGCAGGTAGGGCCCTTCCCCGCCGGCGCGGGCCGCGGCCCACGCGTCGCAGGCCAGCTCCCGCGCCGCCGCCAGCTCCCGCCCGAAAAACCAAACCGCCGGCTGGAAAAAGAACAGGGCCCGCAGGACCTCCTGCCCCAGGCCCAGCCAATCGTCGCGCCGCCGCACATGCCCCAGCTCGTGCAAGAGCACCAGGGCCAGCTCCTCTTCCGAGAGCCGGCGCACCAGCCAGGGGGGAAGGAGGATCACGGGGCGGCACCAGCCCACGACTAGGGGCACGGTGACCTGGGCGGAAAGGCGGGGTTGGGCGGAGCGACCGGGCCCGGCCCAGCCCTGCGCCCGCTCCCACGCCGGGTGCGTCCAGGGCACGCCCGAGGCCTTGAGCCGGCGGAGCCGGACCAGCCCCAGAAGGAGCCGGGCGAGGGCCACCAGGGCCCCGCCCAGGGCGGCCGCGCTGAGGGCCCAGGCCCAAAGACCGGCGGGAAGGCGGAGCGACCTCGGCCGGGGCGCTCGCGCCTCCACCGTTTCCCCGGTCGGGGGCGCGTCCGCGCCGGGTGCCCCGGGCGCCCCTAGGACGGAAGGGGGCGGGGCCGCTTCTTCCGTTGGAACCGGGAGGGTGGGCGCAGGCGCGGGGAGGACGGCCGCGGGCTCGGGGCGCGGGGGCGGGGCGGGGACCACGGGGCGGGCCAGGAAGGGCGCCGCCACAGCAAGGAGGAACAGGACGAGCGCGAGGTCGGCCTGGAGGAGGGGGTGGAGGCGGCGGAGCCCGGGCCGCAGGGCCAGGCCCAAGGCGGTCAGGACGAGCCCGGTGGCCAGGGCGTTGAGGACGAAGGCCGCGAGGGGGAGGGCCAGGGCCGTCATCCTTCCTCCTTGGGCGGGGCAAGCTCCCGCAGGAGCTGGCGCACCTCCGGGCCGAGCTCCCGGTCGGAAAGGAGCGTGGCCACAAGGAGGGCGGGCGAGCCGTGGAAGAAGCGGGCGAGGAGGTGGCGGAGGGCCTGGCGGCAGGCGGTGGGGCGGTCCACGGTGGGGTGGAAGATGTGGGTGCGGCCCTGGCGTTCGCGGCGGACGTAGCCCTTTTTTTCGAGGATGGCAAGGAGGGTGAGGACGGTGTTGTAGGCTTTGGGGCGGGGGAGGGCGGGGAGGAGGGCGCGGGCGGGGGAGGGGCCGAGGCGCCACAGGGCCTCCATGATTTCCAGTTCGGCCTCGGTGAGGGTGGGCGAGGGTTTCCGGGCCATGGCACCTCCTAAAGAATTAGGGGTTACGCCAGTATAGCGCCCCGCCGCCCGCCTGTCAACTAATTCGTTAGGAGTTGCGAGCCCACCAGGGAAAGGATCTTCCGGTCCAGCGCGGACACGGGCCGGGCCCCCCCGCCCGCCCCCGGCCAGGCCGCGGCGTAAACCCGCACCACCCAGCGCCGGTGGGAAAAGGCATGGCGCACCGTGCCCACCCACCGCGCCTCGGCCAGCCCAAAGCGCGCCAAAAGCCGGGCCAGCCCGTCCGGCCCCGGCGCCAGGGGCACCCCCCACAGCCCCGCCAACGGCCCGCCCTCCCGCCGCTCCAAATGCACCCCCTCCGGCCCCACCAGGACCAGGGCCACCACCTCCTCCGTCTTCGGCCGGCGGCGCCGCGGCCGCGGGTAGCGGTGGGGCTCCCCCCTCCCCCGGCAAAGGAAGGCCCCGGGGCAGCCGCCGCACCCGGGGTTCCGGGGCCGGCACACCAGGGCCCCCAGCTCCATCAGGGCCTGGTTCCAGGTGCCGGGATCCCGGGGGTCCAGCAGGGCCTGAGCCGTTTCCCGAAGCCAGCGGGGCCGGGGCGCCCGCTCGGCGCAAAGCCGGGCCAGGACCCGCCGCACGTTCCCGTCCACCACGGCCACCGGCTCCCCAAACGCCTGGGAGGCCACCGCCGCCGCGGTGTACGGCCCCACCCCCGGAAGCCCAAGGAGCCCGGCGTAGGTGCGGGGCAGCCCCTCCCGCACCACCCGCTGGGCCAGGCGGTGCAGCTGGCGGGCCCGCCGGTAGTAGCCCGCCCCCGCCCAAATTCCCAGGACCTTCTCCTCCGGGGCAGCCGCCAGGGCCGCGAAATCCGGGAACGCCGCCAGGAACCGGGCGTAGTACCCCAGCGCCTGCGCCACCCGGGTCTGCTGCAGCAGGACCTCCGCCACGAGGATGGCATAGGGGTCCTTGGTCCGCCGCCAGGGGAGATCCCGCCGGTTCCGGGCATACCACGAAAGGAGGGCCTCCCGAAAGGCCCCAAGCGCCGCAGTGTCCCAAGGGAGAACGGATCCCTTGGCCATCGCTTCCGGATGTAGCCCAGGACCGACCGCCCGTCCAGCCCCCCGGGCGGATATGCTCCCCCAAAAGGAGGCCGGGGATGGAGGTCTGGGTTCGGGAGGACGGGACGGTGGTCCTGGGCTGGGCGGGGCGGGCGCAGCTCGTGGGGTTCGGGGTCCAGCTGAGGCTGCGGGAGGGGGCGTTGGGCCGGCCGGACCTTTCCGGGCCGGCCTGGGCGGAGCGCCAGGGGGTGGACGCCCTCGGGCCGTTCCGCAGCTGGCACCGCGCGCTCCGCCTCGGACCGGTCCCCCTCGAGGAGAGGCTCTTCCTCTACGAGGGGATCGCCCGGCACGAGGTGCACTTCCCCCACGGGGTTTCGGGCCTGCGGGGCTCGCGGGACTTCCGGGAGCCCGCGGTGCGGGTGTCCCTCTTCGCCCTGGCGCCGCAGGCCTCCTACTTCCTGTGCACGTTTGGGCTGGACGGGGAGGGCGGGGATTATCCCGGCGGGTATTGGCCGGAGGCCCGTTGGGGCCGGGCGGACGCGGGGCTGCCCGGCCAACCCTTCGCGCCCCTGGTGGTGTACGACGGCGCGGGGGCCCTGGCCGTGGCCCCCGGCGAGCTCTTCCTCCTCAGCCCCCTGGTGGCCGAAGGGGGCCGGGTGGGCCGGGCCCTGGCCGGCGACTTCCCCGCCCTCCCCGCGGGGACCGCCCTCACCACCTGGTTCGCCTTCGGCCGGGATCCGGGCGAGGCCCTGCGCCGCCTAGGAGAGGTGCTCCTCCGCCTCGGGGGGAAGGCCCGCCCGGATCCTCAGGAAACGCCGCTCCTCTCCCGCTTGGGCTACTGGAACGCCTACGGCTCCTACTACACCGAGCTCATCCATCCCATGGAGGAGCGGATCTTGCGAGCCCTAGCCGCGGAGTTCCGGGCCAAGGGGCTCCCCGTGGGCTACATCGGGCTCGACCTTTGGTACCCCTACGCGCGGATCGGGCAGGCCCTGGAGTTCCGGCCCGATCCGCGGAAGTACCCGCGGGGCCTCGCGGCCCTGCGGGAGGAGACCGGCCTCCCCTACGTGCTGCACCTTTCAGCCCTGAGCGCGCAAAACGCCTACGGCGCGGACGGGGCCGACCCCGCAGTGTACGAGGCGATCGCGGCGGAGCTTAAGGGGCAGGGCGCGGTGGGCGTCTGGCACGATTGGCTACGCACTTGGCAGTTCCTCACCCCCGCCCTCCTTTCCGACCCCTGGCGGGCCGAGGCCTGGTTCTCCGGGATGTGCCGGGCCTTCCGCGCGGCCGGGCTCCCCCTGCTCCTGTGCATGCAAACCATGGGGATGGTCCTCGCCTCCACCCGGGAGGCTAACGTGGTGGCCGCGCGCAGTTTCACGGACCACCTGTTTTCCCTCCGGCTGGCCCTGGGGCGGGCGGCCAAAGCCGACCCCGGCATCGAACGGGCCTGGCAAAAGCCCGTGCACATCTGGCAGCAGAACCTGCTCGTGGGGTACGTGCAGTGGGCCCTGGGCCTGGCGCCCTTCCACGACCTCTTCCTTTCCCGGCGGCATCCGGGCTTCGGGGGCGAGCACGCCCTGGAGGACGCGGTCCTCCGCGCCCTCTCTTGCGGCCCCGTGGGGTTCGGCGACGCCTGCGGCCTGGCCGACGCACAGCTCCTGGCGCGCCTGGTCCTGCCGGACGGCCGCTTGGCCCAGCCCGCGCGCCCGCCCGAGCCCCTTTGGCCCACCCTGGACACCCCTACCCCGGCGTTCCTCGCGGAAACCCAGGCCGGCGAACTCCGTTGGGTCTACGCCCTCGTCCTCAACCTGGGCGAGGAGGAGGCCCGGGTGCGCCTGCCCCTCGCGCAGGAGGGGTTCCTGGCGTGGGATCCCCTGGGCCGCAGGGTGGCTGCGGGGGAGGTCACGGTCCCGCCGGGGGGCCTGGCCTACCGCGCCCTCCTGCCCAAGCTCGGGGAGGCCGCCCTCCTGGGGTTCCCGGAGCTGCTCGTCCCCTGGCCGGCCCAGGCCCTCGTGCGCATCGAGAAAACCGAAGGGAAGCTGAATTTGGAGCTTCCCAAGGGCCTGGCCCTTCACGCCGTTTTTGCCAATGGTAAAATGGTCCCGGTCGAAGAATTGGGGACGGTGCGGATCGTAAGGAGGGAATGATGCGCAAGGCGGTGCTGTTGGGGTTGGCGGCCTTTTCCGTTTGGGCCCTGGCCAAAGGTCCCCTGAACCTGGCCATCGTGTGGCACATGCATCAGCCGCTTTATTGGAACCGGCTCACCGGCGAGTACGAGCTCCCCTGGGTGCGCGTGCACGCCGTGCAGGAGTACGTCGATTCCCCCCGGATCCAGCTGGAGTTCCCGGGGATCAAGGTGACCTACAACCTCCAGCCGAGCCTCCTTTGGCAGATTTTGGACTACGCGGAGATCACGGAGGCGGAGCGGGCCAAGGGCGGGCTTTATGAGCTCATCGGGGCGGTCGACAACCACCTCAAGTGGACCTGGACCCTTCTTAATGAGCCGGGGAAGCTGGCGCCCGAGGCCCGGGCGGCCCTGCAGGAGCAGAGCTTCTGGATCAACCCCTACATGCTGCGGCCGGGCGGGAAGTACTACGACCCGTACTACGCGGAGCTGAACCAGCTCAAGGGCCGGCGCGCCCTCACGGACCAGGAGCTCCTGGACGCCGCCGGGCTCTTCCTCCTTTGGCAGATCTCCCCCGAGCTCCACGGGGAGCTGGGCCTTTTGGACCTGCGGGGGAAGCGGGGCTGGACGCGGGAGGACCTGGTGCGGGTGATCCGGGCCCAGCACCGGGTGATCGTCCAGGTGGTGGACTACTACCGCCGGGCCCAGGCCGCCGGCGCGGAGCTCATCACCAGCCCCTTCTACCACCCCATCCTGCCCATCCTCGCCGAATACGGGTGGACGGAGGACGTCTTGGCCCAGCTGCGCCTGGGGCAGGAGCAGCACGCGCGGCTCTTCGGGCGGGCCGCCGTGGGGGTCTGGCCGCCGGAGCAGGCCGTGTCCGAGAAGGCCGTGGCCCTCCTCGCCCAGGCCGGCTTCGCCTGGACCGTGGCCGACGAGTGGAGCCTGAGCGCCGCCCTAGGCCGGCAGCCGAGCCCCGCAGAGCTCGCCCAGCCCTGGCGCCTGGGCCCCATCGCCCTCTTCTTCCGTGACCACACCATCTCCGACCAGATCGCCTTCTCCTACGGGAACAAGCCCACGGCCGAGGCCGTGGCGGACTTCCTGGCCCGCGTGCGCCGCTACTGGGAGGCCCTGCCCAACCCCGAGCGGCACGTCCTCGTGGTGGCCCTCGACGGGGAGAACTGGATGTTCATGGCCGGGTACCCCGACAACGGCCGGGAGTTCCTGCGCGCTCTGTACCGCGCCCTTCTGCAGGCCGACTGGGTGCGGACGGTGACCCCGGCGGAGTTCCTGGCCCGCCACGGGGCCCAAGCCACCCTGCCGCGGCTCCCCACGGGCTCCTGGGGCGGGGACCTCTCCACCTGGCAGGGCGAGTCCGAGGAGGACGAGGCCTGGGCGATCCTGGCCCAGGCCCGGGCCGCGGTGTTCGCCCGCGACCCCAACCCCAAGGCCCTGGAGGCCCTCTACGCCGCGGAGGGCTCGGACTGGTTCTGGTGGTACGGCGACGACCAGGACTCCGGCACGGACGACCTCTTCGACTGGCTCTTCAAGGCCCACCTGGTGGGGGCCTACCGCGCCGCGGGCTACGCCGAGGCGGAGATCCCCACCAGTCTCTTCCTGCGCCTGATCGTCCCGTTCCGGGCTAGCCTGGGCGAAGTGAAGCCCACCCTGGACGGCCGGATCAGCGAGCCCGCGGAGTGGGCCGAGGCCGTGGTCTACCCGGGGAAGGGCGAGATCCGCACCTTCGCCTTGGCCTACGGCGAAAGCTACCTCTATGCCCGCGTGGATCTGGCCCGGCCTGCCCGGGAGCTCCTCGGCACGGACCTCCGGCTCGTCCTCTACGCCAGCGGGAAGCCCGGGGAGAAGGCGAACATCCTCACCCGCCACGCTGGGGTGCAGCTGGGGTTTGCCTTCGCCTCCGCGGTGGAGTTGGAGCTGGCCAAGGTGCGGGCCGATGGCTCCGGCTACGTGTTCCGCTACGGCGCGGACGGGAAGGGCGGGTGGCGCCTGACCTCCCCGGTGCGCACGCTCCTCTATCGCCGGGCCGCGGTGGGCGAGGTCGTGGAGTTCATGGTGCCGTTTGAGGAGCTGGGGGTGGAGCCCGGGCAGAGCCTCACCGTGGCCGTGGTGCTGGAGCGGCCGGGGGCGCTCCTCGGGCAGGCCCCGGAGCGGCCGCTTTTCGCCCGCATCCCCACCCTCATCCGCGGCACGGAGATCTGGGCCATGGCCGACCCCAAGGGCGACGACTTCGGCCCCGGCACCTACGTGTACCCCCTGAACAAGGTGTTCGCCGAGGCGCCGGGGCTTTTCGATCTTGTGCGTTACGCTGTGTACGACGCCGGCGACGCCTGGCAGCTGGCCTTCGACTTCCCGGCCCTGCCCAACCCCTGGAACGGGCCGCACGGCTTCTCCCACCCCATCATCTTCGTGTACCTGGACGTGAAGGAGGGCGGGCGCACCGACGTGCACGAGGAGGGCAAGGCCGCGCAGGTCGCGTTCGACCCGCGGCACCCCTGGGACTACGTGGTGAAGATCGCGGGCTGGCCAGGCTACGGCCGCCACCTGTGGACCGCGGCGGGCGAGGGGCCGTTCCTGGTGGACGTGGCCTCGGACCCCAAGCGCGGCCGCATCATCGTCACCCTCGCCAAGTCCCTCGTCCCTGAGATCCGCGGTGGGCACTACGTGCTCGTGGGCTCCCAGGATGGGTACGGGCCGAACCACATCCGGCCCATCGGGCGGGCCGCGGGCGAGTGGACGGGCGGCGGCTGCCCGGATCCCATGTGGGCGCCGCAGCTCTACGATGTGCTCGCCCCCACCGTGGAGGACCAGATCCGGATGCTCACCAGCTACGTCCCTGGGAAGAGCTACGCCGTGGTGCTCCCGGTGGCGGTGCGCTGAAAGGAGGTGCACCCGGGAAAAAGCGCGTTTCGGCGTTCGGTTTTTTCGGATTCTTAGGCGCGTTTTGTGGGGGAAGGAGGTTGAATGAAACGCATTTTCGGCGCGGTTATAGGGGTGCTGGCCCTGGTGGGCCTTGAGGTTTGGGCCCAGGCCACGACCTGCCCGCCGGGGAAGTACGCCGTGACCTTCCGATACGTGCCGCTTCCCGGGGAGACGGTGCGGTCCGTGAGCCTGCGGGGCTCCTTCAACAACTGGGGCGAGTGGCCCATGGCCCGGCAACCCGACGGCTCGTGGGCCATCACCGTGTGCCTGGACCCCGGCGAGCACCAGTACAAGTTCTTCATCAACGGGCGTTGGCCGCGGGACATGGCCACGGAGCGGGGCGGCGGGCCGGTGGATCCTGAGGCCCATGGGTACGTGGACGACGGGTTCGGCGGCCGCAACGCCGTGCGCCGGGTGGGCCTCTTCCTCACGGGGACCTGGGACTTCAAGGTGCGGCTCGTGCCCTCCCCGGTCCTGGATCGCAACCGCCTCACCCTGAAGCTCCCCGTGCACGGCTTCCTCCTTACCAGCCTCACGCGGATGGGCTGGGGCGGTGCGTTTGAGGAGCAGGGCTTTGAGCTTTCGGGGCTTGTGCTGGGGGCCACGGAGCTCAAGGCCGGGATGTACTTCGATCCCGCCGCCGTCAAGTACAAGCACACGTTCGTGGAGGTGAAGCCGCCCCTGGCGGGGCTGGCCCTCACGGCCAAGGCCGAGCACTGGGCCGAGGGGTATTTGCCTGACAATCGATGCCCTGTTCCTGTTACGTTCCGTTATATCCCCGCTCCCGGGGAAACGGTTTACTCTGTAAACGTAGCCGGAAGTTTTGATGGTTGGAACCCCGGCGATCCGGCAACCGAAATGAGATACAACCCGGCTACCGGCGAGTGGTCAGTCACGCTATACCTCACACCTGGCGGGCATCAGTACAAATACGTAATTAATGGCTGGTGGCCGTTTAACATGCAGACGGACCATCCTGTCACTGGTGGCCCTGTCGATCCTGACCTCGGAGATTGGTACTTAAATTACGTTGAGGACGGCCTCGGAGGGAAAAACGCGGTCCGTGTTGTTCGTGACCCTTGTAATTTGACGAACATGGTTCCCGTCACATTCCGCTATATTCCAGCCGCAGGCGAGACCGTGACCTCGGTCAACGTGGCGGGCGATTTCGATGGATGGAATCCGAATGACGCTGCTACCGCTATGACTTATGATCCGGTAAAGGGTGAGTGGTCGGTAACCCTTAACCTCGCCCCTGGCCCTCATCAGTATAAGTACGTAATCAACGGATCGTGGGTTGGTAACATGGCCACGGACCACCCGGTTACCGGGGGCCCCGTTGATCCCGATGCCCATGGGTATTACTACGAAAACGCGGTTCGCTTAATACGCGACCCCATGCCGGCCTACATGCGCTATAGCCTCGCCCTGGAGCTCGGCAACCTCGCCGCCACCCTGCGCTTCGAGGACTGCTCCTGCGGCATCATGTTCAAGGACCTCACCTTCACCCTCAAAAACGTCCCCTTCTGCTGTGGCCTCTCCTTCACGGGTGAGCTCCTCTTCACCAAGGCCGGCTTCCAGCACCTCAAGCTCTCCTCGGATGGCCTGTTCAACCTCTGCTGCGGCATCGCCTTCGGCCTGGACGTGGAGTTCGGCGCGGCCTTCAAGAAGGTCTCCCCGCGCTTCTCCTGGGCCGGGATCACCGGCTGCCTCACCGTGTACGGCGACGTGCGGGTAAGCGGCATGGCTATCCAGGGCCTCGAGCTCTACGGTTGGCGGATCCGCTGCGATCTGCCCACCTGCGGGTACATCGAGGTCCTCACGGCCCTCAACGTGGCCAAGATCGAGGAGATCTTCAAGGCCGACATCTTCCGCGACGACGAGTACGAGATGGTGAAGCTGGGGTTCTGCGGGGCGGGCTGCTGCGGCGGCACCTGGAACCTCGCGGTCACCGCGTTCTTCAGCCCCACCGGAAAGATCTTCGGCCTCAAGCGCATGTGGATCGACGCGGAGTTCCCGATCCTGGCGAACCTCAGGGCCGTGTTGAACGTGTCGCCCACGCTCGGCGAGGTCTACGCCGGGTTCGTCTGGAACTTTTAGGGTTTAGGATGGGGTAAAATGGGAGCGCCCGTAACGGGCAGAAGGAGGTTGGGATGAAAAGGCTGGTGTTGGTCCTTTGGGCGGTGCTGGGGTTGGCAGCCTTCGCGGCCCAGCCGGGGAAGATCCTGATCTGGGCCGACGATACCCGCGCCCCCGTGTTCCGGGAGATCGGGGCCCAGTACACCAAGATCACGGGCATCCCCGTGGAGGTGGTGGAGATCCCGTTCGGCCAGATCCGGGATCAGTTCATCACCGCCGCGCCCACGGGCGAGGGCCCGGACCTCATCATCGGGGCCCATGACTGGGTTGGGGAGCTGGCGGCCAGCGGCCTCCTCGCGGAGATCCTCCTGCCCAACGAGTTGAAGGCTCAGTTCGACGCCGTGAGCCTGGAGGCTTTCACCTACGGCAAGCTCTACGGGCTCCCCTACGCGCGGGAGGGCGTGGGCCTCCTCTACAACAAGAAGCTCGTGCCCGTGCTCCCCAAGACGTTCGAGGAGCTTGTGGCGCTGGCGCGCAAGCTCACGGACCCCACGGTGCCCCAGTACGGCTTCGTCGTGCAGAACCCTGATCCGTATCACTCCTTCCCGTTCATCTCTGCCTTGGGCGGGTACATCTTCGGTTACGACAAGGAAGGGAAGCTCAACCCCTGCGACGTGGGCCTGGACAGCCCGGGCGCCATCGCCGGCGCGAAGGTCCTGGACAGTCTGTTTGAGGAGGGCCTGATCCCGGCGGGGCTGGACTGGGACACCTGGACGAGCCTGTTCACGGAGGGCCGCATCGCCATGGTCATCACCGGGCCGTGGTTCGTGGGCCGGGCCAAGGCTGCCGGCATCGACATCGGCGTCGCGCCCATCCCGCCCATCCAGGGCAAAGCCCCCAAGCCCTTCGTGGGCGTGCAGGGCGTGATGGTCTCCGCCTTCTCCCCCAACCTCCCCTTGATCTACGACTTCCTCTTCAACTACTTCGCCACCAAGGCCACCATGCTCGCCCTCTACGCCAGGGACCCGCGCATCCCCGCGTTCCTCCCGGCCTATCAGGAGGTGGCGGCGGATCCGATCCTTAGGGGCTTCGCCGAGTCCATCGCCCAGGGCGTCCCCATGCCGAACATCCCGCAGATGTCCGCGGTGTGGGGCGCGTGGTACGACGCCATGGCCATGATCGGCAACCAGCAGATGGAGCCGGCCGAGGCCCTGAAGAAGGCCGCGGACTCCATCCGCGCCACCCTGGGCTGCAAGTAAACGCGGAGGAAGGGGGGCGGGGCCTTGCGCCCCGCCCCCCATGATCCATGCGCCGCCTCCTTGCCGCGCCCTTAACTTCCGCCCTGGCCAAGGGGGTGGCGCTTTCCCTTTTTGATGCCGTCGCCCTCTACTTCCTCGTCCTCCTCGCCTGGGAGAGAAGCTGGCTTTTGGTGGGGCTCATCGCCGGAGGGCTTCTCGGTTTGAACGTGCTCGCTTTCTCCCGCCGCCTCTACCCCTTCCGGTACCTGGCGCCCGGCCTCTTCTTCCTGGTCCTCATGGTGGTGCTCCCCTTGGTCTACACCGTGTACATCTCCTTCACCAACTACGCCACGGGCAACCTCCTCACCAAGGACCAGGCCTTGGAGGTCCTCACCCAGCGCTACTACCTGCCTCCGGAGGCGCCCACCTTTACCTTCCGGGCCTACGGCGGGGAGCCCGGGGTCTATGCCCTCTACCTCTTTGGGCCGGCGGGGAGGTACGTGCTGGTGCTCCCGGACCGGCTGAACCCGCCGGAGGCCCACGTCCTTGTGGACGCCGACCAAGACGGGGTTCCCGAGGCCGTGGACGGGCGGCCCGTCCTCCCCCTGGCGGAAGTGGCGCGCCGCGTGGCCGAGCTCCAAAAGTTGGCGGTCCCCTTCGGCGAGGGGGTTCTGCGCCTCACCACCCTGAGCACGGTGCGCGTGTACGCGCGGCAATACGCCTACGACCCCGTTCGGGACGTGCTCACGGACCGGCAAACGGGGAAGGAGTACCGGGCCAAGGGCGGGAACTTCGTCGCCGCGGACGGGGAAAAGCTCGACCCCGGCTGGGTGACCTTCGTGGGCCTGGCCAACTACCTCCGCTTCCTGCGCGACCCCCTCTACCACAAGGCCTTCGTGCGCGTGTTCGCCTGGACCGTGACCTGGGCCGTGCTCACCGTGGTCCTCAGCTTCGCCCTGGGCCTGGGGTTGGCCATCCTCCTCAACGACAAAACCCTGCGCTTCCGCAAGCTTTACCGCTCGCTCCTCATCGTGCCCTACGCCATCCCCGCGTTCATCTCCATCCTCATCTGGCGCGGGTTCTTCAACTTCGAGGTCGGCCTTTTCAACCGCGTGCTCGCCCAGGCCTTCGGCGTGCGTGTCCCCTGGCTAACCAGCCCGTTTTGGGCCCGCTTCGCCTGCATCGTCACCAACGTCTGGCTCACCTACCCCTACATGATGCTTGTTTCCTTGGGCGCCCTGCAGTCCATCCCCGAGGAGATGTACGAGGCGGCCAAGGTGGACGGCGCCACGGGCTGGCGGAGGTTCGTGCACATCACCTTCCCCCTCCTTCTCATCTCCGTGGCCCCCCTCCTCATCGGCTCCTTTGCCTTCACCTTCAACAACTTCACCCTCATTTGGCTCCTCACGCGGGGCGAGCCGGTGGTGGAGATCGGGAGCCGCGCGGGTGCCACGGACATCCTCCTCTCCTACGCCTATAAGCTGGCGTTCATGGGCGGCCGGGGCTCGGAGTACAACATGACCGCGGCCCTGGCCGTGGTCATCTTCGTCCTCGTGGCCCTCATCTCCGGGATCAGCTTCGCCCGCACCAAGGCCCTGGAGGAGGTGTCCCGTGGCCTTTAGGCGCAAGCCCCTGCGGTTCTGGCTGGGCCGGTTCGTCCGCAACTTCCTGGCCTGGGTGGCCATCGCCTTCGCCCTCTTCCCCGCGGCCTTCGTCCTGGGCACCTCCTTCGACCCTGTGCAGAACCTGCGCACGGCCCGCATCGTCCCCGCCCAGCCCACGTTGGAAAACTACCTCTACCTCTTCCGGGAGCGGCAGGAGATCCACTTCCCCCGCTGGCTTTTGAACACGGTGTACGTGGCGGGGATCACCGCGGCCCTTGGGGTGTTCCTGTGTGCCCTGGGGGCCTACGCCTTCTCCCGCTTCCGCTTCCGCGGCCGGCGGGCCGGCCTGCTTACCATCCTCCTCGTACAGATGTTCCCCCAGACCGTGGGCATGGTGGCCATCTACCTCATCCTGCAGACCCTGGGACGGCAGGTCCCCTGGCTTGGGCTCAACACCCATCCCGGGCTGATCCTCGTGTACCTGGGCGGGGCCATCGGCTTCAACACCTGGTTCATGAAGGGTTACTTCGACACGATCCCCCGCTCGCTAGAGGAGTCGGCCCTGGTGGACGGGGCCTCGCCCTTCCAGGCCTTTTGGCGGATCGTGCTCCCCGTGGCCCGGCCCATCCTGGCCGTGGTGTTCGTGATTCAATTCATCAGCGTGTACTCGGAGTACCTCTTGGCGAGCCTGATTCTGAAGGGGATGGAGAAGTACACCCTGGCCGTGGGGCTGCAGCTTTTCATCGGGGAGGCGTACAACCGCAGGTGGGGGAGTTTCGCCGCGGCCGCCGTGCTCGGCGCCGCCCTGATCCTCCTCATCTTTTACGCGCTGCAGTCCCAGATCATCTCCGGCCTCACCGGCGGCGCCGTGAAGGAATAGCCCCTTTATTGGGCCAAGACCCGGGCGAGCTCGAAGAGCTTGGGGTCCAGGGGCTTCTTTTTCCCGGCGATCTCGGCCAGGGGGGTGGTGACCACCTCGCCCTTGATTTGGCCCACGAGGACGCCCCGCTCGCCCCGCGCCAGGGCCTCCACCGCGCCGGCCCCAAGCAGCGTGCCCAGGAGGCGGTCGAAGGCCCCGGGCGCGCCGCCCCGCTGCACGTGCCCCAACACCGTCACCCGAAGCTCGTACCCCAGGCGCTCCCGCTGGAAGTACTCCGCGAGCCGCTGGGCGTTGTAGTGGGCGCCCTCGGCCACGACCACGATGGCGTGGGGCTTGCCCCGGGCGTAGGCCTCGCGGATGGCCTCGGCCACGGCCTCGGGCGAGACGGGCACCTCCGGGATCACCACGGCCTCCGCGCCGCCGGCGATCCCCGCCATGAGCGCCAAGTACCCGTAATCGCGGCCCATCACCTCCACGAGGAACGCCCGCTGGTGGGAGGAGGCCGTGGTCTTCAGGCGGTCGATGGCCTCCAGGGCCACGTTGAGGGCGGTGTCCACCCCAAGCGTGATGTCCGAGCCCAGGAGGTCGTTGTCGATGGTGGAGGCCACGCCCACCACGGGCACTCCCTCCCGGAAGAGGGCGTAGGCGCCCTGCTGGGAGCCGTTCCCGCCGATCACCACAAGGGCGTCGATCCCGTGCTGGTCGAGCACGTGGACCGCCCGGCGGAGGCCCTCCGGGGTTTTGAACTCGGGGCAGCGGGCGCTCCCCAGGATCGTACCGCCCAGCTGGATGATGCCGCCCACGTCGCGCGCGCCCAGGGGCCGGATCTCCCCCTGGAGGAGGCCCGCGTAGCCCCGGCGGACCCCCAGCATTTCCCAGCCCTGGGCGAGGCCGGCCCGCACCACGGCCCGGATGGCCGCGTTCATCCCCGGCGCGTCGCCCCCGCTTGTGAGGACCGCTACCCGCCTAAGCATGGCGCGAGAGGATGTGGCGGGCCGCGAGGATCCCGGTCACCGCGGCGAACACGATCCCCCGGGAGTGCCCCGAGGCGTCCCCGGCCACGTAGAACCCGGGGAGCTCCGTCTCCATCCCCGCCCGCACCCGGTAGCGCGTGTCGTAGAACTTGATCTCCGGGGCGTAGAGGAGGGTGCTGCCGGAGTCCACCCCGGGCATGACCCGGTCCAGCATGGCCAGGGCCTCCACGAGGTCCACCACCACCCGGTGGGGCAGGGCCATGGAGATGTCGCCGGGGGTGAAGTCCTTGAGGGTGGGCTCGATGGGCACGCGGCGGATGCGCTCCAGGGTGGAGCGCCGGCCCTGGCGCAGGTCCTTGAGGCGCTGGAGGATGGGCTTCCCTCCCCCGATGGTGGTGGCGAGCTTGGCGATGGCCCGGCCGTACTCCGTGGTGTCCTCCACGGGGTCGGTGAGCTCGATGCGCACCAGGAGGGCAAAGTTCGTGTTCGCCGTTTTCGTCTCGTTTTCTGCGTGCCCGTTCACCAGCACGTAGTCCCCGTGGTCCTCGGCCACCACGAACCCCCGCGGGTTCGTGCAGAACGTGCGGACCATGTCGTCGTAGGTGGGGGTGCGCACCCGGAACTTGGCGTCGTACATGATGCGCTCGATGGGCGCGTAGATCTCCGCGGGGAACTCCACGCGCACGCCCACGTCCAGGGGGCCGAAGTCCGGGCCGATGCCCATGGCGCGGGTGACCTCCCTGAGCCAATAGGCGCCGCCGCGCCCGGGCGCGGCGATGACGTAGCGGGCCACCACCTCGTCGCCCCCCAGGTCCAGGACGAACCCCTTCCCCTCCTGCCGGATGGTGTGGACGCGCCGGCCCAAGAGGAAGGTGACGCCCCGCCGCACGAGGTCCTGGTAGAGGTTGTCGATGACCTCCCGGATCTTGGTGGTGCCGATGTGGCGCTGGCGGCCGGCGAGGAACTCCACCCCCGCCTCCGCCGCCACCCTGCGCAGGCGGCTTAAGGCGTCCTCGTCCTCACCGGAATACTCCAGGGGCGCGCCGTACTGGGTGAAGGTCTCGTCCACGTAGCGGATGAGCGCCATGGCCTCGGCGGGGCCCAGGCCCAGGGCCTCCGGCTCCCCGCCGATGCGGGGGGTCAGGTTGAGCTTTCCGTCGGAGAAGGCACCGGCGCCGCCCACGCCGCAGGTGAGGCTGGTGCGCTCTTTGGGGGCCAGGCCCTTCTCCACCACCACCACCCGTAGCCGGGCGGGCGCGAGCTCCCGTGCGGCGAAGAGCCCGGCCGGCCCCGCCCCCACCAAGGCCACATCGCACTCCCAACGCATGCCGGCTCCTCCCAGCGAAAGGGGCAAGGAAAAACCGCACAATCCTAGCGGGGGAAGGGCGGAGCGCAAGCGCAGGGGATATGCTTTGGCGATGCGCATCATCGGCGGCGAGCATCGCGGCCGGAGGCTCGTTCGTTGGCAGGATGCGGGGATCCGCCCCCTGCGGGACCGGGTGCGCACCGCCCTCTTCGACACCCTGGGGGAGGCCGTGCGGGGGGCCGAGGTGCTGGACCTCTTTGCCGGGACGGGCGCGGTGGCCCTGGAGGCCCTGTCCCGGGGGGCGGCCCGCGCCACCCTCGTGGACTCCTCCCCTCAGGCCATCCGCATCATCCGTGCCAATGCGGAGGCCCTGGGCTATCGGGAGCGCGTGGAGGTGATCCGGGGCGACGCGGTGCGGGCGGTGGAAAGACTGGCCCGGCAGGGCCGCCGGTTCGACCTCGTGTTCGTGGGCACGCCCTATTCCCTGCCGGAGCTGGCCACGGCCGCCCTGCAGGCCCTGGCCGCGCACGCCCCCCTGCGCCCCGGCGCGTGGGTGGTGGTGGAGACCTTCCACAAGGAGGAGCCGGCCGACGCCTTCCCGCCCCTGCGCCGCGTCGCCTCCCGCGCCTACGGGGAAACCCGCCTCACCTACTTCCGGTTTGGTGGGGAGGAGGGGGAGGGGTAAACTTCGGGCCAACATGGCCCCCCTCATCCTCCTCACCAACGACGATGGGTACCTTTCCCCCGGGCTTCACGCGCTGCGCCGGGCCCTGAGCGCGCTCGGCGAGGTCTGGGTGTTGGCCCCGGAGAAGAACTGGTCCGCCGCCTCCCGCACCCGCGTCTTCCACAAGCCCCTGCGGGTCTATGCGGCGCGCCTGCCGGACGGGGAGACGGTGCGGGTCACCAACGGCTCGCCCTCGGACTGCGTGCTGCTGGGGCTTTTGGGGCTGGCGCCGCGCCGGCCGGATCTCGTGGTGGCCGGGATCAACCAGGGCGCCAACCTCGGCCGGGATGTCACCTACTCCGGCACGGTGTCCGCGGCCATGGAGGGCGCGCAGCACGGCATCCCCTCGCTCGCGGTCTCCTTAGACGTCTCCGGCGAGCCCGAGGAGAGCCCGGACTACGAGACGGCGGCGCAGGTGGCGGTGCGGCTGGCCCGGGTCCTCCTGGAAAACCCCCTTCCCCAGGGGATCCTGCTCAACGTGAACGTGCCCCGGGGCACGCCGCGGGGCCTGCGCGTGACCCGCCTGGGCGGGAAGATCTGGTCCGAGGAGCTGGTGCGCGGCACGGACCCGCGGGGCCGCGAGTTCTTCTGGTTCGCGGGGGAGATGCTCGCCCAGCCCCCCGCGGGCGAGGAGGACACCGACGTGTGGGCCGTCCTCTCCGGCTACGTCTCCGTGACCCCCCTCCACCTGGACCTCACCGCCTACGAGATGCTCGAAGCCTTGCGGTGCCTGGAGCGGCTGCACCTATAATCGGCCGTGGAGATCCGGATCGGCTGCTGCGGTTGGTCCGCCCTCCGGCCGCAGGACTTCGCGCCCGGGGACTGGCGCCAACGGTTCCGGCACCGCCTGCAGCTCTACGCCGCCCACTTCCCCTTGGTGGAGGTGAACTCCACCTTCTACAAGCTCCCCCGCCTTTCCACGGCGGCCGCGTGGCGGGCCCTTGCGGACGAGGTCCGGCCCACCTTCGAGTTCACCCTGAAGGTCCATCAGGACGTGACCCACACCGACCGCTTCCGGGGGGAGGTGGCGCGGGAGGCCTTCCGGCGCTCCGCGGAGGTGGCGCGGGCCCTGCGGGCCAAGGTCCTCCTCCTCCAGTGCCCCGCCTCCTTCGGCCCCACCCCTGAGAACACCCAGGCCCTGCGGCGCTTCTTGGCGGAGGTGCCGCGGGACGGGTTCGTGCTGGTATGGGAGCCGCGCGGCGCCTGGGAAAGGGAGCCCGAGAAGGTGCGGGAGATCTGCGAGGCCCACGACCTCGTGCACTGCACCGATCCGTTCAGGGCGCGGCCCGTGCGGATGCAACCCTTCGCCTACCTGCGCCTGCACGGCGCCCCGCCCGGAACCAGGATGTACCGCTACACCTACACGGACGCGGACCTGCGCTGGCTGCGGGAGCAGGTCCTGCGCCTGGAGACCGACCTCGTCTACGTCCTTTTCAACAACGACACCATGGCCCAGGACGCCCGTCGGTTCCGCGCCCTGTGGGAGGGCTAGCGTGGAGGTGTTCCGCTGCCCCTTGTGCGGCTGGGCCACGGACCCCGCGCCCGGGGTGCCCACCTGCCCGACCTGCCGCGTCCCCCTGCGCTGGGAAAAGCCCGTCTCCGCCTTCGAGCGCGTGGGGACGGAGCGGGGGGTGTGGCGGTACCGCGCGCTCCTGCCCGCAGTGGAGCCGGTCACCCTGGGGGAGGGCGGGACCCCCCTCCTGCGGGCCGAAAACCCCTGGGCGCTCGAGCTCTGGTGGAAGCTGGAGTTCCTCAACCCCACGGGTTCGTTCAAGGACCGGGGGGCGGCGGTGGTGGTCGCGGCCCTGCGCGCCTTCGGGGCCGGGATCCTCGTGGACGACTCCTCGGGGAACGCGGGCGCGGCCCTCGCCGCCTACTGCGCCCGCGCGGGGCTCCGCGCCCAGCTCTTCGTGCCCGCCTACGCCTCGGGCCCGAAGCTCCGGCAGATCGAGGCCTACGGGGCGGAGCTCGTGCGGGTCCCCGGGCCGCGGCCCGCGGCCACCCAGGCCGCCCAGCGCGCCTGCCAGGCGGACCCCGCGCGCGTCTACGCCTCCCACAACGCCTCGCCCTACTTCCTCGCCGGCCTCATGACCTTGGCCTTCGAGCTCGCCGAGGACCTGGGCGGGCGCGCGCCCGACCACGTGGTGGTGCCCCTGGGCGGCGGCGGGCTCTTTCTGGCCCTGGTCTACGGGTTTGAGCTCCTCGTGCGCCTGGGCCGGTGGGCGCGGGCGCCGCGGGTGCACCTCGCTCAGGCCGAGGCCTGTGCCCCCATCGTGCGCGCCCTGGAGCAGGGCCTTTTGGGGCCAGCGCCCGTGGCGGCCGGGGACACCGTGGCCGAGGGCGTGCGGATCCCCGCGCCCGAGCGGGGGCGGGAGATCCTGGCCGCGGCGCGCCGCGCCGGGAGCGTGGGCGTGGCCGTCAGCGACGGGGAGATCCTCGCGGCCCGGGAGGCCCTGGCCCGCCAGGGCCTCTACGTGGAGCCCACGGCGGCCGTGGCCCCCGCCGCCCTGGCCAAGCTCGTGGCCGCGGGAGTGATCCGGCCGGGCGAGAGCGTGGTGGTCCCCCTCACCGGCTCCGGCCTCAAGTCGGCCTGAAAGGAGGCGAGGTGCGCATCGGCGTCGTTTCCGACAGCCACGACCACCTGGCGAACCTGCGCCGGGCGTTGGCCCTGCTTAGGGAACGCGGGGCGGAGCTCGTCCTCCACGCGGGGGATTTCGTGTCGCCCTTTGTGGCCGAGCCCTTCCGGGAGGCGGGGCTGCGCGTGGTGGGCGTGTTCGGCAACAACGACGGGGACCGGCTCCACTTGCGGGAGCGGTTCGCGGGGGTGGGGGAGCTCCACGTCGGGCCGCACGAGCTGGAGCTCGGCGGCCGGCGGATCCTGCTTATGCACGAGCCGCGGGCCCTGGAGGCCCTGGCAGCCTCGGGGAAGTACGACCTCGTGGTCTACGGGCACACCCACCGGGCGGAGGTGCGCGAGGGGAGGCCGCTGGTGCTCAACCCCGGCGAGCTTGGGGGCTGGCTCACGGGGCGGGCCACCCTCGCCCTCGTAGACCTCGCCCTTCTGCGGGCCGAGCTCCTCGCCCTTTAGGGCAAGCCCTCCTGGACGACGATCTCGGACAGGGGCAGGCGCTGGCCCGGCTCCGGTTCGTACGCGGGTTTGCCCACGGGGAGCAGGGCCACCACGCGCCAGCTGCGGGGGAGGCCGAGGAGCCTTTTGACCTCCCGCTCCACCTCCCTGCGGCCGGCCACCCCCGCCCAGAACGAGGCGTAGCCCAGGGCGTGGGCCATGAGGGCCATGTTCTGGGTGGCGGCGGCCCCGGCCTCCAGGTGGTGCAGGGGGTCCCGCACGGGGTCCACCGCCACGGCGATCACCACGGGGGCATCGCCCAACCCCAGGGCGGCGAGGGCCACCCGGCCGGGGCGGAATACGAGGATCCGCTCCACTAGCGCCCCCAAGGCCCGCCGCCGCTCCGGGTCCCGCACGACCACGAACTTCCAGGGCTGGGCGTTGGCGTAGGAGGGGGCCCAGCGCCCCGCCTCCAGGATCTTCTCAAGGTCGCCCTCCGGGATGGGGTCCGCCTTGAACCGCAACACGCTGCGCCGTCCCCGCATCACTTCCAGAAGGTCCTTCACCGCTCCTCCTTCGGCAAGCTGTTCCAGCCCAGGACCGCGGCCAAGGGCTTGCGCACCCGCGGCCCAAGCTCGATCTCCCGGTGCTTGTCGCTGAGCTCCGCCGGGTCGCCCGGCCAGCCCAGCACCACCAGCGTGATGAGCACGTAATCCTTGGGGATGCCCAGGGCCTCCTTGACCGCGATGGGGTCGTAGCCCGCGATGGGGTGGGCCACCAGGCCCATCTGCGTGGCCTGAACCATGAGGAACCCCACGGCCAGGCCGCAGTCGAACAGGAAGTAGTCCCGGTTATCGGAAAGGCGGCAGTCGAGGTCCGGGTGGGAGGCCACGGCCAGGATGGCCGGGGACTTCAGGGCCCAGTAGTTCCCGCCGGGGAGGGCGTTCTTGACGGCGGCGAGCTTCTCGCCCTGGGCCACCACGAACCGCCAGGGCTGGTTGTTGAAGCAGGAGGGCGCCAGGTGGGCGGCTTCCACCAGGCGCTCGATGGCCGCGGGGGGCAGGGGGTCCGGGCGCAGGGCGCGTTTGGCCCGCCGGGCCGCGATCAGCCCGTTGATCGCCTGGTCCGCCTGGGCCAGGGCCTCCAGGGTGCGCAGGACCTCCTCGGCGTGGCCGGGCACGCGCACCCGCCGCCAGGCCCAGCGCACCACCCCCGCCCGGTCCAAAAGAAACGTGGACCGCTGGAGCCTGCGGCCCGCGCGCACCCCGTAGGCCTGGGCCAAAACCCCCTCCCCATCGGAAAGGAGGGGGAACTCCAGGCCGTGTTTGTGGGCGAAGCGGGCCAAGGCCTCCGGCCGGTCGGGCGAAACCCCCACCACCTCCGCCCCCAGCGCCCGGAAGCGGGGAAGGAGCTCTTGGAAGGCGCGGGCCTCCTGGGTGCAACCGGGCGTGCCCGCCCGGGGGTAGAAGTAGAGCACCACGTAGCGGCCAAGGAGGGAGGTGAGGGTGAAGGGGCGGCCCTCCTTATCCGGCACGGTGAAGTCCAGGCCAAAACGAAAAAGCATGGCCGTCCTTTCGCGCCATTATACTTGGCGGGGGTGTTCCACCCAGGGAGGGAGCGATGCGCAGGGCAATCCTTTTGGGAATCGCGTTGGCGGTTTTCGCGGCCGTCCTCAGGGCGACCCCCCGGATCGCGGCCTCGGAACTCCTCTACGACTTCGGGACGGTGCGGGAGGGGATCCTGGTGGTGCGGCGCTTCACCTTGCGCAACGAGGGGACCTCGCCCCTCACCTTCACCCGCCAGCCCGGGGTCTCCTGCGGCTGCACCACCGCCCCGCTGCCCAAGATGACCCTCGCGCCCGGGGAGTTGGTGGAACTGGAGGTGCGGTTTGAGACCACGGGCTACGGCGGCCGGCGCGCCATCCAGTACGTGTACGTGTACTCCGACGACCCCGCCCTCCCCCGCCTCACCCTCGTGCTCCAGGGCGACGTGGCCCCGCGCGAGCCCTACGAGGACACCGCGTACATGTTGCGCTACCGCTACCGGCTGATCTTGGATGTGCGCAGCCGGGAGGCCTTCGCCCGCGGGCATCTGCTGGGCGCGGTGAACGTGCCCCTGGCCGAGCTGGAGCAGGCCCTGGCCTGGCTCCCCCAGACCACCTTGTATGTGTGCGATGAGGCGGGGGAGGCGGGGCCGGCGGCGGCGGAGTGGCTGCGCCAGCGGGGCTTCTGGGCTGTGCGGGCCATCGCCGGCGGCCTCGCCGGCTGGGTCCAAGAGCTCGGCCCCTACCTCCTCGTGGGGGAGAAGCCCAGCGCCGCGCCCCTGATGGCTCCTGCAGCGGTCCCGCCTGCCAGCCTCGCCCGCGAGTACTTCCTCCTCTTGGACTTCCGGGAGCCCGCGGCCTTTGCCCGCGAACACCTCGTGGGCGCCCTGCCCGTGGGCCCCAACGGCCTGGACCGCCTCCTGCCCCACCTGCTGCCGCTTGCCGGCCTGCCTGCGGAGCAGCAGCCGTTCATTTACTGCGTGGACGAGGGGGAGGGGGTAGCCCAGGCCGCGGCGCAGTTCCTGCAAGCCCTGGGCCTGGCACGGGCCTACGCCGTGGTGGGCGGGCTCCCCCAGTGGCGGATCCGCTACGGCGACTCCTTCATGGTCGCCCTGCGCCAGTAACCTAAGAAAAAAGGGGGCGGCCCGTGGCCGCCCCCCGCGCCCCTAGTTTATGGGGGTTCCTAAAAACACGTTCACCGCGATGCGCACGAACACCTCGCCCTGGTACCTTCGGAAGTCGGGGTTCCGGCGCCGCAGCCGATCCACGCCGAGCCGCAACAGGTTCCCCGGGGTGAGCCGCAGGGCCTTGAACTCCTGCCAGGTCAGGAGGGCGCCCGCGTAGTAGACGCGCCCGCGGTTGGCGAGCGCGGCCTCCAGGACGGCGTAAAAGCCCTGCACCGCCTGCTCGGGGCTCTCCAGCTCCTTGGCGCTCGCCAAGGAGACGACCGTCAGGGGCTCGAAGAGGACGAAGCGGTCGGGGAGGTCTGAGCGCAGGCGGCGGGGCGCCCCTGCCGGACGCGGCAGGCCGTAATCGCAAAAGATCGGGATCAGTTGCGTCCCTTTGGGCTTGAGCAGGGAAAGGTCCAGATCGAACTCCCTCTTGACCTCCGGACCCATCTGCACAAGCCTTTTAGCTCGCACGAAAGCAAACCTCCTTTGCCCCATCGTGGGGCGGGACGAACCCGGCCGGCGGCCGGGAAAACCGGAAAGCCTTCACGCTTCACCAGGATGGGGGAGAGGACGACGGGGAGCTCGTCCGCACGCGGCGAGACCTAAGCGGTCTTCGCCTTGGGAAGGCGACGCAAGGTTTTAGGTACAACACCCCCAGGGGGTGTGTCAAGGGGGTCGGCGGGGGCGAAGAGGGTCGGCCGCGGCCGGGGGCGGCGGGGCGTGCGGCCCCTGCCCTTTCGCCCTCCCTTTCCAGGCGGGTTTCCTCCCGCCGATGCAACGACGGCCGCACGACGGTTGCCGCAACCCCTTTCAGGGTGGGAAGGGTTCTTCCACTCGAGAAGGCAATCAAGCTGTGGGAGTTTGCCAACCACCTGTCGCAATCCCTTTCAGGGTGGGAAGGGTTCTTCCACAGGCAGTTGGGAGCAGTTCTGTCTGGGATGTGTGAGTCGCAATCCCTTTCAGGGTGGGAAGGGTTCTTCCACATCCCGGGGTTGGGGGAACTGGCCGTCCAGGAATTAACCCGGTCGCAATCCCTTTCAGGGTGGGAAGGGTTCTTCCACACGGAAATCGCCGTGCGCGAGCCCTACCGCCTGAATATAGTCGCAATCCCTTTCAGGGTGGGAAGGGTTCTTCCACATGTTCTACGTCCAATCTCGACGAAACTGTACGGAATTTGTCGCAATCCCTTTCAGGGTGGGAAGGGTTCTTCCACCTACCTTACGTTTTCTGAAAAAGTGGCAGCTAAACTGTCGCAATCCCTTTCAGGGTGGGAAGGGTTCTTCCACATTCACGCCTACCTCGTCCCCGACCTGACCTTTGGGCCATGTCGCAATCCCTTTCAGGGTGGGAAGGGTTCTTCCACTTATCCTTGCCGATAAGGAAACAATCGGGTACGCAATCGTCGCAATCCCTTTCAGGGTGGGAAGGGTTCTTCCACAAAGGAGGTGGAAAATGAGGCCGGTGGTCATTCTTAAGTCGCAATCCCTTTCAGGGTGGGAAGGGTTCTTCCACTTTACCATGGCATCGGGCCGTGGCAACTACTTGCTAAGTCGCAATCCCTTTCAGGGTGGGAAGGGTTCTCCCACTCGTGTTTCATGAGTCGCTGGCCGATAGGATTGTTAAGTCGCAATCCCTTTCAGGGTGGGAAGGGTTCTCCCACTCCGGCCGCGGAAGCGCGCTTCCCTTGCGGCCACCGCCGCCGGCCCCCGCGACCCCCCCCACACCCCCGGTTTCCCAGCCA
>JANXBT010000006.1 GCA_025060415.1 Candidatus Bipolaricaulota bacterium | reverse complement strand
ACGACCCGGATGGGGACCCACTTACGGTCACGGTGTCGGCTCCCTGGCCCTGCGGCTCCACCTGGGCGGCCGGGCGCCGGGTGTGCTACAGCACCATGGGGTGCGGGGCTCTGCCTCCCAGCACAGTGGGGTTCACCTACACCGTGACCGACCCCTGCGGGGCTTCGGCCTCCGCCGGCGTCTTTCTCGAGGTGGACTGCATGGTCAAGCCGTGCCCTCTGGCCCTTCCGCCGGGAGGTGAGCCATGAGGGCGGTGCTGGCGGCGGTGGTGGGCGGGGTGGCCTTGGCCGCCCCGCCCGCCCTCCTTTGGGAGGGGAAGCTTTCCTGGGCCCTGCCCGCTGGCCCCCTCTCCTGGGAGGCTTCGCTCTCTTGGGCCTGGGAGGGTTGGGGATGGCGGTGGGAGCCCAAGGCGCGGTTTGTGGACGGGGTGGGGCGGGAGCTGGAGGTGAGGGGAGCGGGAAGGTTTGGGGGGCTGGAGGCCGCCCAGGTCCTTACCTTCGCCCTGCAGGAGGGCAGACTGCAGGGAGCCACGCTCACTGGAAAGGGCCAAATCCTTGGGGTGCGGGGGGAGGCCCTGGCCCGCTGGGAGGAGAAGGGCTGGGGTTGGGGCCTTCGCTGGGCCGCCCCACCGGATTCCCTCCTGCAGGAGCTCCGGCTGCGGTTCAACCTCAAGCGCTTCTTGGACGAAGTATTGGAGGAGGATTGGAGCCCAAGCCTTTCCTTTGCCGAAGCCCACCTGCTGTTTCCGTCATTTTGCTGCGGGGAGCGTATCCACGGCTGGATTCTGTTCACCAAGGAGGGATGGGAACAGCTTGGGGCCAGCGTGAGCCTGCAGCTGCCCGGTGAGCTGGGCCTGATCCTCGTGCCTATGGTACAGTTGCGGGCCTCGGAAAAGGTGAGGTTTTTTGGGCCCGCCTTCTTCCACCGACCCCCGCCCTGCCTGGAGGTCTACCTTGCGCCGGAGTGGGATCCCGCTGGCCCCGCCTTGCGCGGCCTGAAGCTGCACGCCTGGGGGCTACGGTGCGCGTTCGCGGGGTTCACCGTGCGGTACATTTCCGAGCTTGAGCCCATCGGCCTGGTGAAGGAGCCGTATCGGGGGGCGTTGTTCTTGGGCTGGGAGGGCTTGGGCTGTTGCGGCCCCCTCAGGTTCTCGATGAACGTGTACTTTGGGGAGCAGGGGCTTGGGGGAATGGAGGAGGTGGAGGTCGGAGCGGAGGTGGGTCTGAGCTTTGGCACGCTGACCCTGGCGGTTCAAGCCGGAAGGGGCCAGGCGCGGTTGGCCCTGGGCGGGAAGGCCGCTTTCTAGCCGGCAACGCTTTGGCCCTCGCTGGACGGGACCTCCAAGGCCCGCCGCAGCTCCTCCAGGGAGGCCACGCCAAAGTAGCGGAGGAGGTCCTCGGTGACCGTGAGGACTTTAGTGGGACCCTGGTCCTCGGCGCGCACAAACCCCCGCGCCACGAGCTCCTTGATGTGGGCGTAGGCCCGCTGCCCCCGGATCCGCACCACCTCCGCCTGGCTCACCGGGGCCCGGGCCGCGATCACGGCCAGCGTGCGCAGCACCGGCTCGGCGAGGTCCTGGTGGGGGGCGAAGGCCCGCACCCGCTCCGCCAGCTCCGCCTTCACCCGTAGCACGTACCCCCCGCCCTCCTGGCCCAGCTCCAGGCCCCGTTCATCCCCTTCGAGGTCCTCGGCCAAGGCGGCCAGGGCCCGCAGCACCGCGTGCTCGGGAAGGCCCAAGCCCTGGGCCAGCTCCGCGGGCGCCAGGGGGCGGTCCGCCACAAACAGCGCGGCCTCCACTAGGGCCTTAGGGTCCATGGGGCACTTCCACAAGGATCTCGCCCAGGAACTCCGGCTGGTGCAGGCGCACCTGGCCCTGCCCGTCCAGGTGCAAAAGCTCCAGGAAGCGCGCGACCTTCTCCCCGGGGTCGTCCGCGGGCACCAGGCGGGAGAAGGGCACGAAACGCGAGCCGTTCACCAGGCGCAAGAGCCGCTGGAGGAGGCGGGCGGCGCGGAGGCTGAAGGGCTCCTCCTCCACGGGGAGGGTGGCCTTGGGCTTTTCCTTGGGCTTTGGGGGGCGGCCCTGCACGGCAAGAAAGGCCCGGCGCAGGTCGGCCAGGGTGAGGCGGGCCCGGGGCCGCCGCCGCAGGGGCAGGCGCAGCGCAGGAAGGGGCTCCGGCTCCGCCCGGGCCGCGGCCTCCTCCGCGGCCAGCACCGCCGCCACCGCCTCCGCCAGGGTGGTCGCCCCATCCATGCGCTCCGACTTCATGCGCAGAAGGACGGAGCTGGCGAACACCATGCGGCCGGGGACCCGCAGCTCCACCGGGGTCTTGGCCAAAAACTCCCGGAACCGGCCCAGGAGGGCGGTGAGGTCCAGGGCCCAGGGGTCCAGGCCCCGGGTGGCCTCCCGGAAGAGCTCCTCCCAGTCGGCGCGGGTGAAGCGCTCCGGCTCCAGGACCGCCAGCTCCAGGGGCTCAGCGCGCATGGGTCAGCTCCAGGCCGAATACTTCCGAGGCCCCGCCCCGCAGGACAACCCCATAGATCCGGTCCGCATGGCGCACGAGTTCCTCGTTGTGGGAAATCACGATCACCTGCGAGGTTTTGGCGAACTCCCGCAGGAGCTTGGCCAGGCGCTCGGAGTTGGCCCGGTCCAGGGCCGCGTCCACCTCGTCCAGGAGATAGAAGGGCGCGGGCTTGCCCGCAGCGAGGGCGAGGACGAAGGCGATGGCCACCAGGGCCTTCTCCCCGCCGGAGAGGGCGTCCAGCACGCGCAGCTCCTTCCCGGGGAGCCGCACCTGGATGAGGAGGTCCGAGCCGAGGTTCCCCGGGTCGGCCAGGCCCAGGCGGGCCTCCCCACCCCCGAACAGGCGCACGAAAAGCTGGTGCAATTGCGCGGACACGGCCTCCAACGTCTCCAGGAACTTCTCGCGCTTTTTGCGCTCCACCTCGGCGATGAACCGCTCGATTTCCTCCTTTTCCCGTTCCAGGGTCTGCACCCGCGCCTTGATCTCCTGCAGCTCGGCCAGGGCCCGGTCGTACTCCTCGATGGCCCTAAGGTTCACCGGGCCCAGGGCCGCGAGCTCCCGCTCGATCTGGTGCAGGCGGGCCTGCAGGACCTCCGGCGAGCCCGAAACCTCCTCCTTGGGCGGGGGCACCTCGCCCAGGGCCGCGAGCTCCCCCTTGAGCTCCGCGGCCTCCCGCTCGTAGCGGGAGAGGCTGGCGCGCTTGCGCTCGAGCTCCCGATAGACCTCCCGCCGCCGCTCCCGCAGGGCAAAAAGCTCGCTTTCCTCCTTGGCCCGGCTGGCCCGGAGCTCCTGCAGGGCCTGGGAGCGGCGGCTCAGCTCCGCCTCGGCCTGGGCGAGCTCGGCGGAGATCCGCTCCAGTTCTTGGGCCAGGCGGTGCCGCTCCTCCTCGCGGCGCCGGAGCTCCTCCCGTTTGGCCTCCAGGGCCGGGTCGCGGGCCCGGCGGCTCGCCCCGCCCCAGATGGCCCCGCCCCTCTCCAAGAGGTCGCCCTCCAGGGTCACCACGCGCACGCCCTCCACGGACCGCACGGCCTCCAGGTCCTCGGCCACCAGGGTGTCGCCCAGCACATACAGGAGGGCGGGGCGGACCTCCGGCGGGCAGTCCACGAAGTCCGCGAGGAACCCGCGCACGCCGGGGAGCCTTCGGGCGGCCAGGGCCTGGGGGGAGGGCGGGGTGAGGAGGAGCCGGTCCAGGGGGAGGAAGCGGGCCCGGCCGATCCCCTTCTCTTTGAGGTAGCGCACGCAGGCCAGGGCCAGCTCCCGGGAGGCGACCACCAGGTCGTGGGCGTGGCCGCCCAGGGCGGCCTGGAAGGCCAGCTCGAACCCGTCCCGGGGGCGGGCGAGCTCGGCGAGGGTCCCCAGCACCCCGTCCCAGCCCAGCTCCAGCACGGCGGCCACGGCCTCGGGCGGCCGGCTCCGCTCCCCGCCCCCGCGGGCGAGCACGGCCACCGCCTCCTGCAGGGTGCGGATCTCCCGCTCCAAGAGCTTTAGGGCCGCCTCCTTCCCGCCCAGCTCGGCCCGCAGCCGCTCCACCCGGCGGATCCACTCCGTGAGGTCCTCCTCCGGGCCCTGGGGCGGCCGGGGGGCCCGGCCCTCCCGGGCCTCGATCTCCCGGTCCAGCCGGTCCACCTCCTCGCGAAGGGCCTCCACCTCCTCCCGCAGGCGCTCGCCCTGGAGTAGGGCCCTCTCCAAGGCCTCCTTCTTGGCGAGGTAGCGGCGGAAGGCCAGGGTGGCCTGGATCTTTTCGCGCTCCTCGGCGAGGGCACGGAAGGCGAGGGCGGCCTCGCGCTGGCGGTGGAGCTCGGCCAGGCGCGCCCGGCGCTCCGCAAGGACGATGCGGCCGGCGTTGAGCCGCTCCTTCACCTGGGCCAGCTCCTCCACGGCCTTGGCCTTGCGCTCCTCGTAGGCGGCGATCCCCGCCACCTCTTCCAGGATCTCCCGCCGGCGGCGGGCCGAGCCCTCCAGCACGTCGGTGACCGTGCCCTGCTCCACGATGTGGTAGCCGTTGGGGTCGATGTGGGCCAGGGAGAGGAGGGCCTCCACCTCCCGGGCGGAGGCCAGCCTCCCCTGGATGCGGTACACCGTGGCGTTTTTGGTGATGCGCCGGGAAAGGACCACCTCCGGCTCCGGACAGAGCTGGGAGAACACGCCGGAGGCGTTGTCCAAAACAAGGGTGACCTCGGCCTCGGGCACGGGCTCCCCCCCGGGTGGGGTGTAAAGGAGGTGTTCTAGGCGCTCGGCGCGTAAACCCCGGGAGCGCCGGCCCAGGGCGAACATGATGGCCTCAAGAAGGTTGGACTTGCCCGTGCCGTTTTCCCCGACGATGGCGGTGAAGCCAGGGAAGAACTCCAGGTTCAGGCGGCGGAAGGACTTGAAGCCCTCGATGCGCAGGCGGCGGATCATGGGCGGGGCGGCCGGGCACCCTCCTCCAGGAGGCGCAGGATCTTCTGGCGGTTGTAGTCGTGGGGCTCGGCTTCCCCCTCCTCCCAGCGGGCGAGGGTGGGGGCGGAGACCCCAAGGATTTTGGCCAGGGCGCGCTTGCTCAAGCCTCGTTCCAGACGGAAGTCGCGCAACCTTTTCCCAAGCGGTTCCATTCGGGCCTCCTAAAGTGTAACGTTTGTTACGTTCCTGGGCAAAAAAGGAAGGGCGCGGGGAGGCCGCGCCCTTCCGCCTCAACCGCCCATCCCAAGGAGCACGAGCACGATGGCCCCGATCCCCGCCAAGAGCCCCAGGATGGCCAGGGCCTGGATCGCGTCCAGGCGCGCGCTCAGGTCCTGCACGTTCGCCCCCAGCTTCTCCTCCAGGGAGGCCAGGCGGGCCTCGTGGTCGCCCATCCGCGCCTCCAGCGCGCGCACGGACTCCTTGAGGGCCGCGATGTCCGCGGTGAACCCGCCCAGGGTCTTCTCCAGGGCCGCGATCTTCTCCCGGTTGTTCTCGATCTTAATCTGCACGGCCTGGATGGCCTGCTCCAGGCTCAGGACCCGCCGGGACAGGTTCCCGATGTCGTAGGACTCCAGCACGCTCACCCGCTGGCTCACCTGCTCCAGTTGGCCGGCGAGGGCGGTCAGCTTGCCCTCCAGGGCGGCATCGGCCTCGCGCAGGGCGGCGGCGGTCCGCTCCAGCGCCCGCAGGATCTCGGCGTCGGCGGCCTTCAGGCCGCCCACGGCCTCTTCCAGGCCCCGCCGCAGGGCCCCGATCTGGCCCGTGGCCTCCGCCAAGGCCCGCTCCAGGGCCGCCGTCTTCTGCACCAACGTCTCCTGCACCTGGAGGATCTTGGCCTCGAGGTCCTTGAGCTGGACGGCCACGGCGCGGTACTTGGCGAGGAGGTCCTGGTCGTTCTTGCTGAGGGTGTTCACGGCGCCCTTGAGCTCCACCACGAACTCCTCGAGGACCCTGAGGACCTGGCCGAACGCGTCGCGCAGGGCCTTGACCTCGGCCTCGGCGGGGGGGAGCTTGACCTCGGCGGGTTGGGCCAGGGCGGCCCAGCCCAGCGCGGCCCCCAACACCACTGCCCAGAATGCTCGCTGCATCACCGCGACCTCCTTTCCGCGTCCTGGGGCCAACGTAGCGGGCGTCACCGCGGGCCGCGCGGGCTCCTGGGCCCGCGGCGGGGCGGGTTTGTCGCCTCCGCTCCGGACACGTGTCCGGAGGGCGGCCCGGCGGAAAACGCCGGTTGAATCCGGCCTGGCCTGGGGGTAGAGTACGCCCGATTTTGGTGAACACCGACCGCATCCTCGGAAAGGAGGGGGTATGACGGCGATTCTGGCAGCGACCGGCCTGGTGGCCGTGGCTGCGCTGTTTTGGTCCGCGTACGGCACGTACTACGTGATGCGTCGGGACGCCGGCGACGAGCGGATGCGCCGCATCCAAGGGTTCATCCGGGAAGGCGCTTGGGCCTTCATGCTCGCCGAGGCCAAGGTCATGGCCGTGACCCTCCTCATCCTGGGGGCCCTCCTTTGGGCCCTGTTCTACTGGGAGGTGGCCGTGGCCTTCTGGGTGGGCGCGGGCCTGTCCATGGCCGCGGGCTTCATCGGCATGAACGCCGCCACCCTGGCCAACGCCCGCACCACCCACGCCGTGCGCCGCTCCCTCCGGGAGGCCCTCACCGTGGCCTTCACCGGCGGCTCGGTCATGGGCATCGCCGTGGCCGGCCTGGCCACCGCGGGGCTGGTTTTCGTGATCTGGCTTTTCCGCAGGGAATTCGACCCCAGCTCCGTGAGCATCGTCACGAAGACGATCTTCGGCATCCCCGGGGCGGACGTGAACTTCATTAAGGGTGCCCTCATCGTCTCCGCCTACTCCGCCGGGGCCTCCCTGGTGGCCCTCTTCGACCGCGTGGGCGGCGGCATCTACACCAAGGCCGCGGACATGGCCGCCGACCTCGTGGGCAAGGTGGAGCTCAAGATCCCCGAGGACGACCCGCGCAACCCCGCGGCCATCGCGGACAACGTGGGCGACAACGTGGGCGACGTGGGGGGCCTGGGCGCGGACCTCCTCGAGTCCTTCGTGGGCTCCGTCATCGCCGTGATCGTCATCGCCCTCTACATGTACGTGGGCCGCAACAACCCCGACATCCAGGGGCTTTTGGCCAAGTACGGCCTCACCGACCTCGCGGCTCTGGAGCGGAACTACTGGTGGTTCGTGCTCCTCCCCCTCCTGTACGTGGCGGGGGGCATCGTGGCCAGCCTCCTGGCGGTCATGTACATCCGCTACTCCCGCCGCACCAAGGACATGCAGCGCATCCTCATGAACGGCTTCACCCTGGCCGCGTTCCTCACCGCGGTCTTCGCCGCCCTCGCCACCTGGTTCTCCCCCTTCAACTTCGTGCCCTTCTGGTCCCTGCTTTTGGGCATCATAAGCGGGGTCCTGATCGGGTTCATCTCCGAGTACTACACCTCCGCCCGCTACCGGCCCACGCGGGAGCTGGCGCGCATGTACCAGTCCGGGCCGGCCGTGGGCGTCACCGAGGGCATGGCCGTGGGCATGTCCTCCAGCCTCCTTGTGTGCCTGGTGATCGCGGGGGCCATCATCGGCGCCTACCAGATGGGCGGCCTTTTGGCCGTGGCCTTCGCCGGCATGGGCATGCTCACCTTCGTGGGCATCATGGTGTCCATGGACTCCTACGGCCCCATTGGGGATAACGCCGCGGGCATCGCCACCATGGCCAAGCTCGATCCGCACGTGCGCGAGCAGTGCGACGTGCTGGACTCCATCGGGAACACCACGGCCGCGATCGGCAAGGGCTTCGCCATCGGGTCCGCGGCGTTCGCCGCCATCGGCCTCATCGCCGCCTACCTCTGGTCCGCGGCCGGCCGGGCGGAGGAGGTGCACCTCCCCACCGTGCCCCTGGTGAGCCCGGAGGTGGGCGGCCTGGTCATGGCCGGGCTCATCGCCGGCGCCATGCTCACCTACGTGTTCTCGGCCATGCTCATCCGCGCCGTGTCCCGCACGGCGGACGTGATGGTCCAGGAGATCCGCCGGCAATTTAGGGAGAACCCCAAGCTCATGACGGGCGAGGCCACCCCCGACTACCGGCGCTGCATCACCATCACCGCCCACAACGGGGTCCGGCGCATGGTCGTGCCCTCCCTCCTGGCCGTGGTCCTCCCCCTCTTCATCGGGCTCGTGTTCGGGCGCTATACCCTCGCGGGGTTCCTGGTGGGCGCGCTCCTCTCCGCCATCATGCTGGCCATCTTCTGCGGGAACGCCGGCGGGGCCATGGACAACGCCAAGAAGTACGTGGAGGAGGGGCACTTCGGCGGGAAGGGCTCGGAGGCCCACGCCGCGGGCGTGGTGGCCGACACCGTGGGCGACCCCCTCAAGGACACGGTCGGACCCTCCCTCGACATCCTCATCAAGCTCATGAGCGTCATCTCCCTCCTGTTCGCCTCCCTCTTCCCGGTGCAGCCCTGGTTCCTGCGGTGAGGTCCGTTGGAGCTTAGGGGGGAGCGGCTGAGGCTGCGGGAGTTTCGGGCCACGGACCTGGCCCAGACCCGCCGCTGGGTGGCCGATCCGCAGATCGCCCGCTGGATCCTCCCGGCCTGGCCGCTCCTCCCCGCCTCCTGGGACGCGTGGCTCCAGCGCGTCTACACCTCCCCCGACTCCCGGCACTTCGCCATCGTCCTCCACGACGGCCGGCACATCGGGAACGTGAGCCTCCACTCCATCCGCTGGCAGGAGGGGGTGGCGGAGGTGGGCATCGTCCTGGGCGAGAAGGACTGCTGGGGCCAGGGCTACGGCCCCGAGGCCCTGCGGCTCCTTGTGCGCTACGCGTTCGAAGAGCTGGGGCTGAAAAAGCTCGTGTTGCACGTGCACCGGGAGAACGTGCGGGCCCTCCGGGCCTACCGGAAGGTGGGCTTCCGGGAGGTCGGCGCCCCCTGGCCGCTGCGGGTCCTGCGCGTGGGGATCGTGACCATGGCCCTGGAGGCGCCCGTGCGGGAGGGGGTGCCATGATCCAGGTCCTGGGGCTCACCCGTCGCTACGGCCCCCGCGTGGCCGTGGAGGACCTGCGCTTTGAGGTGCGGCCGGGGGAGGTGCTGGGGCTTTTGGGCCCCAACGGCGCAGGCAAGACCACCACCGTGCGCCTCCTGGCGGGGCTTTTGGCCCCCTCGGCCGGGGACGCCCTCGTGGCCGGCCACAGCGTCGCCCGCGCGCCGGAAAAGGTCCGCCCCCGCGTGGGGGTCGTCCCTGAGAACCCCGGCTTCTACAAGCGCCTCACGGTACGCCGCAACCTCCGCTTCTTCGCGGAGCTCTATGGGGTGCGGGACCCCCGGAGGGTGGAGGAGGCCCTGGCCCGGGTGGGGCTGGAGGAGCGGGCCGAGGAGCCCGTGGCCACCCTCTCCAAGGGCCTGCGCCAGCGGCTGGCCCTGGCCCGGGCCCTCGTGCACGACCCGCCCGTGCTCCTCCTCGACGAGCCCACCAGCGGCCTCGACCCCGAGGCGGCCAAGGAAGTGCGGGACCTTCTCGCCGAGCTTTCCCTCGCCCATCGGGCCATCCTCCTTTGCACCCACAACCTGGCGGAGGCGGAGCGCCTCTGCCACCGCATCGCCGTGCTGAAGACGCGCCTGGTGGCCGTGGGCTCCCCGGCGGAGTTGAAGCAGCGCCTGTTCGGCCGGCGGGTGGTGGTCACCCTGGCCAACCCCCGGCCCGGCCTGGACCGGGCCCTGGACCTGCCGTTTGTGCGCAGCGCCGCCCTGGACGGGAACAGGCTCTTCGTGGCCCTGGAGGCCCCGGAGCGCCACAACCCCATCCTGGTGCGGCGGCTGGTGGAGCTGGGGGCGGAGATCCTCTTCGTGGCGGAGGAGGAGCGCACCCTGGAGGAGGTGTACCTCGAGCTCGTGGAGGGCGGCGATGCGGCTTAGGGCCCTGATCCTTAAGGAGTGGGCCGAGCTTTTCCGCATCAAGATGGTGCTCTACGGGTGCCTCTTCCTGCCCCTGTTCATGGCCGGGATGGCGGGTTTTCTGGTCTGGCAGGGGCGGAACCTCCCGCCTGAGGCCCAGGCCCCCCTGTTCAACGCCGCCCTCCTCTACTTCCTCATCCTGCCCGTGATGATCCCCGTGACCCTGGCCGTGTACTCCGTGGTGGGCGAAAAGGAGCAGGGGACCCTGGAGCCCCTGTTGGCCACGCCCCTTTCGGACCTCGAGCTCTTCCTGGGGAAGTCCCTGGTGGCGGTGATCCCCGCCCTCCTCCTCACCTGGGCCGTGTTCGGCCTCTTCCTCCTGGCCGTCTCCTTCCTCCTGCCCGGGGGGATCCCGGAGGGGGTGCTGGGCCTCCCCTGGCTCCTTTCCCTGTTTGGGCTTTCCCCGCTCATGGCCCTGTTCGCCGCGCTGGTGGCCATGCTCATCTCCTCCCGGGCCAGCGACTCCCGCGCCGCCTACCAGTTCGCGGGGCTGGCGGTGGTGCCGGCCCTCGTCCCCATCCTCATCTACTCCGTGCGCCTCACCGCCGTGGACCTGCGGTTCGTGATCCTGGAGGGCGGGGCCCTCCTGGCCCTGAACGCCGCCCTGCTGTACCTGGGGATCCGGGCCTTCCGCCGCGAGGACATCCTCATCCGATGGAAGTGAAAGGGGTGCAGCCGCCCGCCTGGGTGCGGGACGCCGTCTTCTACCAGATCTTCCCCGACCGCTTCCGCAACGGGGACCCCGGCAACGACCCGCCCGGAGTGCGCCCCTGGGGCGAACTCCCCACCCCCACAAGCTTCTTCGGCGGCGACCTCTGGGGGGTCCTCGAGAAGCTCGACTACCTCGTGGACCTCGGCGTCACCGCCCTCTACCTCACTCCGATCTTCAAGGCCTCCACGAACCACCGCTACGACGGGGAGGACTACTTCCAAGTGGATCCGGCTCTGGGCGGGAACGCCGCCCTGCGGGCCCTGGTGGCGGCCCTCCACCGCCGCGGCCTGCGGCTCATCCTCGACGGGGTCTTCAACCACTGCGGCCAGGGCCACCCCTTCTTCCGCGACGCCCGGGCCAACCCGGCCTCGCCCTACCGCGACTGGTTCGTGTGGGAGGAGGAGGAGGAACCGGGCTACGCCTGCTGGGCGGGCTGCCCCTCCCTGCCCGAGTGGAACCACGACCACCCGGACGTGCAGGCCTACCTCCTCTCCGTGGTGCGCTTTTGGCTGGAGGAGTACGAGATCGACGGGTGGCGCCTGGACACCGTGGAGTACCTGCCCCCGGATTTCGTGCGCGCCGTCTACCGCACCGTGAAGGAGGTGAACCCTCAGGCCTACGTGCTTGGGGAGGTGATGGGCCTGGGCACGCCCTGGTTCCGGCACTGCGCCCTGGACGGGGTCATGCACTACAAGCTCTGGGAGGCCCTGGTGCACTTCTTCGCCCGGGAGGAGTGGGACGCCCCGCGGTTCGTGCGCCACCTTTGGCACCTGTGGCGGAGCTACCCGCGCTGGGCCAACTTCTCCTCCTACACGCTTTTGGGCAGCCACGACAAGCCCCGCTTCCTGACGCTTTGCGGGGGGGATGGGCGGAGGGTTCTTCTGGCCGCGGCCTTCCTCCTGGCCTATCCGGGCGCCCCCGCCTTCTACTATGGGGACGAGGTGGGCTTGGAGGGCGGGGAGGACCCGGACTGCCGCCGCTGTTTCCCCTGGGAGCGGGCGGAGGGCCACCCCCTGCGGGAGGCCCTGCGGGCCCTCATCGCCCTGCGCAAGGCCCGCCCCGCCCTCCGCCAGGGGAGCCTGGGCTTCCTCTACGCGCAGGGGCGGGCCCTGGCCCTGAAGCGCGCCCTGCCCGGCGAGGAGGTCCTCTTTTTGGCGAACGCCGGCCCCGCCCCCACGGAAATCCCCCTCCCCCCCGGGCGGTTCCGGGAAGAACAAAGCGGAGAGCTCCGCTCCGGAGCCCTCCGCCTTCCCCCCTACGGCTTCGCCTTCCTCACGCGGGCACCTTAGCCAGCACCGCCTGGAAGGCCTCCTCCAGGATGGCCAAGCCCTCCAGGAGGGCGTCCTCGGGGGTGGTGAGGGGGAGGAGGAAGCGGATGACGTTCCCGTGGAGGCCGGCGGTGGGGAAGATGAGGCCGCGGGAAAGGGCCTCCCTTTGGATGGCCTTGGTGAGCTCGGGCGCGGGCTCCTTGGTGGCGCGGTCCTTCACCAGCTCCACCCCCACCATGGCCCCCAGGCCCCGCACCTCCCCGATGACCGGGAACTTCTGGGCCATGCGGCCCAGCTCCCGCTTCAGGACCTCCCCCAGCCGCTGGGCCCGCTCCAGGAGCCGCTCCTCCTCGATCACCTCGAGCACGGCCAGGGCCGCCGCGCAGGCCAGGGGGTTCCCGCCGTAGGTGCTCCCGATGGCCCCGGGGATGAGCCGGTCCATGATCTCCGCCTTCCCGATGACCCCGGACAGGGGGAGGCCGGCGGCGATGGACTTGGCCACACAGATGAGGTCCGGCTCCACCCCGAAGTGCTCGCAGGCGAAGAACTTGCCCGTGCGGCCCACCCCGCTTTGCACCTCGTCGCACACAAGGAGGAACCCGTGGCGGTCCGCCAGCTCCCGCAGGAAGGGCAGGAACTCCGGGGGCGGCACGATGAACCCGCCCTCCCCGATCACGGGCTCCACCACGCAGCAGGCCACCTCCTTGGGGTCCACGGTGCTCAGGAGGCGGCGCTCGATCTCCTCTAAAGGGACGGGGTTGCGGTAGGGGTAGGGGTAGGGGAGCCGGAACACGTCGGGGGCGTAGGGGCCGAATCCGGCCTTGTAGGGGAAGGCCTTGTGGGTCATGGTGAGGGCGAGGAGGGTGCGGCCGTGGAAGGCGTTTTCAAAGACCAGGACGGCCTTTCTCCCCGTGGCGGCCCGCGCGATCTTCACGGCGTTCTCCACCGCCTCCGCCCCGGAGTTGAAGAACGCGCACTTCTTGGGGGAGGGGCCGGGCGCCAGCTGGGCCAGCCGCCGGGCCAGCTCCACGTAGGGCGTGTAGGGGATGGCGGTGAAGTCCGTGTGGGTGAAGCGCGCCAGCTGTTCCTGCACGGCCCGCAGCACTTTGGGGTGGTTGTAGCCGACGTTGAGGCAGCCCCAGCCTCCGGAGAAGTCCAGGAAGCGGTTGCCGTCGAGGTCCTCTACCACCGTCCCCTCCGCGCGGGCCGCGAAGAAGGGGGCCAGGGGGGCCAGGGGGTTGGCCACCCACCGCTCCTTTTCCCCCAGGGCCGCGCGGGACTTCGGCCCCGGGATCTCCGTCACGATGCGCACGTATTTCCCCACCAGCACCTCCTTCACTCGAGCTCCACCACCTCGCCCGGGGGGATGATCCGCACCCGGAACGGCAGGTTCAACTCCGCGATCCTCCGCTCCAGCTCCGCCAGCTCCCAGCGGTAGCGGCTCGAGAGGTGGAAGAGGATAAGCTCCTTCTGCACCCCCGCCCGCTTGGCCACCTCGATGGCCTCCCACACCGTGGAGTGCTTGTACTCCTTGCGGTCCAGCTCCGAAAGGAACGTGGCCTCGTGGAGGAGGATCTCCGTGCCCCGCACGAGCTGGGGGCTGAGGGGCACGGAGTCCCCGCCGTAGGAGAAGAGGTACTGCACGTAGGTCTCGGAGATCTCCTCCTTTTTCCCCGCCCGCACCAGGGCCACGATCTCCTCCTGGGGGAGGTCGCGGTACTCGGGCCGCAGCCGGCGGCGCACCTCGCACACGTTGTAGCCCAGGGAGGGCTCGCCCCGGGCGTGCACGGTGGCGAAGGCCTCGATGTAGCGGGGGTGCCGGCCGGCCAGGAGGGGCACGCGGTCCCCCGGCTGCAGGGGGACCCACTCCAGCTCGTACTGGAGGTTCCGGTTGGTGCGGGCAAAGTAGGTGATGAGCTCGGACACGAAGAAGCTGCCCGCCGGGTAGTAGACGCGCAGCTCCTTCTCCTGGTCGCCCATGGCGTTGTTGCGGACGTTGAGGAGGCCCATGAGGCCGGAGATGTGGTCCGCATGGCCATGGGAGAGGAAGACGTGCTTGATGGCGAACACCCGGTTCTCCAGGTAGGAGCTCACGCCCTCGCCGCAGTCGAACAGGATGCGGTCGGGGCTGTAGTAGACCCAGGTGGAGTAGAGGGCTTTGGAGTACACGATGAGGCGCATGGCCGCCGATGGTACGGGCTTTGGGGAGCGTTTTCCATTGGGATGGCGCAGGGGGGTTTAGGGGCTAAACTCCTGGGCCATGTTGGATTTGCGGAGGATTCGCCAGGATCCGGAGGGGGTGTTGGCGCGCCTGCGCCGCCGCAACCCCCAGGCGGACCTCAGCCGCCTCCTCGCCCTGGACGAGGAGCGCCGCGGCCTCCAAAGGGAGGTGGACGAGCTCCGCCGCCGCCAGAACGAGGGCTCCGAGCGCCTGGCCGCCCTGGCCCGGGGCGGCGACCCCGCCGCCCGGGACCACCTCCTGGCGGAGCTCCGGGAGCTCGCCCAGCGCCGCAAGGCCCTGGAGGAGCGCCTGGCCCAGGTGGAGGCGGAGCTGGAGGCCGAGCTCCTCGCCCTGCCCAACCTCCCCCACGACTCCGTGCCCCCGGGCTCGAAGGAGGAGAAGGTGGTGCTGCGGACCTGGGGCGAGCCGCCCCGCTTCGACTTCCCGCCCCAGCACCACCTGGCCCTGGCCCAGAAGCTGGGCCTTTTGGACATGGAGCGCGCGGCCAAGCTCGCCCAGTCCCGCTTCCCCCTCTACGTGGGCGAGGGGGCCCGCCTGGAGTTCGCCCTCCTCCGCTGGATGCTGGAGCTCCACGTGCGGGAGCACGGGTACATCCCGGTCCTCCCCCCCATCCTCGCCAACCGCCGCTCCTTCCTGGTCTCCGGGCAGCTGCCCAAGTTCGCCGACGAGCTCTACCACTGCCCCGCGGACGACCTCTTCCTGAACCCCACCGCCGAGTCCCTCCTCGCCAACCTCCACAACGACGAGATCCTCGAGGAGGAAAGGCTTCCTTTGCGCTACGTGGCCTACACCCCTTGCTTCCGCCGCGAGGCCGGAAGCTACGGGGAGGAGCAGCGCGGCCTCATCCGCATGCACCAATTCAACAAAATCGAGCTCTTTTGGTACACCACCCCGGAGACCTCCTACCAGGCCCTGGAGGAGCTCGTCGCCCACGCGGAGAAGGTGCTGCAGCGCTTGGGCCTCCACTACCGGGTGACGCTCCTGCCCGCCTCGGACTTGGCCTTCCAGTCGGCCAAGACCATCGACCTGGAGGTCTGGCTTCCTGGGCAGGGCGCCTACTACGAGGTCTCCTCCTGCTCCAACTGCGAGGATTTCCAGGCCCGGCGGGGGAACGTGCGCTACCGGCCCCGCGGGGGGGGGCGGCCCCAGTACGTGCACACCCTGAACGGCTCGGGCCTGGCCACCTCCCGCCTCTTCGCCGCCATCCTCGAGCAGAACCAGCGCCGCGACGGCACCGTGGTCCTCCCCCGCGTCCTGGCGGAGCTGTTGGACCGGGAGACCCTGGGCTAAGGTGTCCGTTTTCGGGGCGAAGGGTGTCCGGGGAGGGGGCGGGCCGGGCCGCTAGGATGGCTGGGAAAAGGAGGGGCGAATGCGAGGCGTTTGGCTTTTGTTGGCGGCGGTGGGGCTGGCCGTGGGCGGCCTGGCCCAGGGCTGGTCCCCCCGCGACCCCATCTACATCCACGGGGACAAGGCCTTCACCTGGGAAAACGGGGTGGTGAAGGGCTCCGGGACCCCCGAGGACCCCTATATCATCGAGGGCTGGATCATCGACACCCGCGGCCACGACTACGGGATCTACATCGACGGGACGCGCGCTCACTTCGTCATCCGCAACTGCCAGATCCGTTACCCGCAGGAGCGGGCCGGGATCTTCCTCTCCAACGTGCACAACGGCCGCATCGAGGGGAACGCGATCTTCGGGGGAAAGATCGCCATCCACCTCCTCGCCAGCCAGAACATCGTCATCACCGGCAACGCCATCGGCTACTGCGACTTCGGCGTCCTCCTTGGGGGGATGTCCCAGCGCAACCTGGTCTACGGCAACGCCTTCTTCGCCTGCGGCTTCCCCGCCAAGGACGAGGGGCGGGACAACCGCTGGCACCACGAGGGGCGGGGGAACTACTGGTCGGACTACCGCGGGCAGGATCTGAACCGGGACAAGATCGGCGATACCCCCTACGAGCTCGTGCCCGACCCCTATCCCCTCCTGGAGCCGCCGGTGAAGCTCCCGCCGGAGGCCACCCCCATGCGCACCGTGGACCTGGCCAAGGTGGCCGAGCGGGGCATCGTGGCCCTGGCCCCGAAGACCCTGGTGCGCCTGGTGGCCCAGGACGTGGGCGTGGGTGTGGACAAGATCTTCTACCGCCTGGACGGCGGGGAGTTCCGCGCCTACACCGACCCCTTCCCCCTCCCGGACCGGGCCATGGTGCGCATGGAGTACTACGCCGTGGATAAACTGGGGAACCGGGAGCCCACCAAGACCCTCACCATTTACCTGGACATCCACCCGCCCGTGACCCGCATCCTCGCCGGCCAGCCCAGCTACCTCGCCCCGGACGGCAAGCTTTGGATCACGTCCCGCACGCCCATCGAGCTCAAAAGCGAGGACGCCTCGGGCGTGGTCAACATCTTCTACCGCATCGACGGCGGGGAGTGGCGCCACTACACGGGGCCGTTCTTCGTGCCCGGCCCCGAGGGGCCCCGCAAGATCGAGTACTACGCCATCGACGCCTACGGGAACCGCGAGGAGGTCCAGACCGCGATCGTGTGGAAGGACGACTCCCCGCCCGTGACCCAGCCCTCCGTGCCCTAGGCCTTCCCCGAGGGAGGAAGGGGGCGCCGGTGCCGAGCCGGCGCCCCTTTTTCCTTACAATGGGGTGGGAATGCGCGTGGCATTTGTGGCCGCGGAGGCCGCGCCCTTCGCCAAGGCGGGCGGCCTGGCCGACGTGATCGCCGCCCTCCCCAAGGCCCTGGCCGCCTTGGGCTTGGAGGTGGCCGTGTTCCTCCCCCGCTACCGCCCCATCCCCGCCCACCTCCCCGAGCGCCTCCGCTTCCGCGTGGACCTGGGCCCGCGTTCCTACGAGGTGTGCCTTCTTCAGGGCGTTCTCCCCAAAAGCTCGGTGCCCGTCTACTTCCTGGACCAGCCCGAGCTCTACGACCGCCCGGGGATCTACGGGGAGGGCGACCAGGACTACCCCGACAACCTCCGGCGCTTCGCGTTTTTGAGCAAGGCCGCGGTGGAGGCCGCGCGGGAGCTCGCATGGGTTCCGGATATCTTCCACGTCCACGACTGGCACACCGCCCTCCTCCCCCTCTATTTGCGCGCGGCTGGGCTCCCCGCCAAGACCGTCCTCACCATCCACAACCTCGCGTTTCAGGGCTGGTTTCCCCTCGCGGCGTGGGCGGAGCTGGGGCTTGCGGAGGAGGCGTTGGCCCTGGCGGGCCAAGGGGAGTGGCGGTGTGCCCTACGCGCCGGGATCCTCGCCGCCGACGCCCTCACCACCGTCTCCCCCTCCTACGCCCAAGAGATCCTCGCCGACGGCCTGGGCCTGGACGACGTCCTGCGGGCCCGGGCCTCCGATCTAGTGGGCATCCTCAACGGGATCGACACGGAGGAGTGGGACCCCCAGCGCGATCCCTACCTTTGGGCCCCGTTTTCCGCCCAGGACCTAGAGGGGAAGGCCCGCAACCGGGAGGCCCTGCTGCGGGAGCTGGGGCTGCGGGGGGAGGGGCCCCTGGTGGCCATGGTGGGCCGCCTCACCGAACAAAAGGGCCTCGACCTCCTGGTGGCGGGGCTGGCCCGCCTCCTCAGCCTGGGCGTTTCCCTGGTGGTGTTGGGGACCGGGGAGGCGCGCTACGCCCAGGCCCTCAGGGAGGGGGAGGCGCGCTGGCCGGACCGCCTGCGGGCCCTTTTGGCCTACACCGAGGCCTGGGCCCACCGCCTCCTGGCCGGGGCGGACTTCCTCCTCATGCCCTCCCGGTTCGAGCCCTGCGGCCTCACCCAGCTTTACGCCCTGCGCTACGGCACGCTCCCCGTGGTGCGGGCCACCGGGGGCCTGCGGGACACGGTGCGGGATGTGGACCTGGGCGGGAACGGCTTCGTGTTCGAGGACTACAGCCCGGAGGCCATGCTTGCCGCCCTGGGCCGGGCCGTACGGCTTTGGCGGGAGCACCCCCAGGCCCTGGCGGCAATACGCCGCCGGGCCATGGCGGAGGACCACTCCTGGGCCGGGCCGGCCCAGGCCTACCTCTGCGTCTACGCCCGCGTCCTCAGCCGCTGACCTTCTCCAGCCAGGTTTCGCCGCCCCTCCCCTCCGCGCACCAGCCCTCCACCCCGGTGATGAACTTCACCTTCCACCAGGTGTAGCCGTCGGCGCTCTTGGGCCCGTCCACGATCTGGCCCTCGATCCCCGGCGCCATGGAGCCCCGGTAGTTCACGTGGGTGACCTCGGGGTGGTTCACCCCCGGCGCGGTGCGCACCTTCAGGTTCACCGTGGTGCGCACCCGGTCGCCCACCTTGAACTTCCCGCTGGCCCCGGCCTGGGCCTCCGCGGGCCGGCCGGTCACCAGGACCTGGGGCGTGGCCGGCTTCACGTCCAGAAGGGAGGTGGTGTCCTTCCACACGGAGAACTGCAGGGTGAAGGCGCCGGCGGCGGCCACGGGGTGGTTCCAGGTCTGCTGGGCGCGCTCCCCCGGCTTCAGGGTGACCCAGGCCTCGTACTTGCCCACGGTCTGCCCGCGCTCGTCCTGCAGGGTGGCGCGGAGGAGGAACTGGTGGGTGCGGTTGCCCGCGTTGACCACGCTCAGGCGCAGGGGGACCACCTCGCCCACCTGGACCTGCACGGGGGCCTTGGGCGAGTAGTCCTCGATTTGGGCCTGGATCTTGGCGCAGCCGGCGAGCAGCCCCGCCACCGCCGCAACGAGGAGCATCCCGCTTGCGCGCAAGACCTTCGCGCTCATGGCGTTCACCGTAAGGAGGATCACCCGCCTTTGGCCGGCGGCCCAAGCCCACGTGGGGGGTCAGAACGGGCCACGTGTCCCAGCCGGGCACAGCCGCCCCAGCTTCACCCCCTTTTCCGCCCGCAGCCGGTCCGCCAGCGCCCGCACCGCCTCTGCCCGCCCCCGCACGGCGATCACCTCCAGGCAGTGGTCCGCGTCCAGGTGGATGTGCAGGGAGGCCAGGACCTGGGCCTGGGCGTGGTGCTGGGCCTCCGTGAGGCGCGCCAGGAGCTCGCGCCGGGTGTGCTCGTAAAGGAGGACGATCACCCCCAGGACCTCCCCGCCCTCCTCCCAGGCCTGCGCGTGCAGGGCCTCCCGCACCAGGTCCCGCAGGGCCTCGGAGCGGTTCCGATACCCCCGCTTCCGCAGGAGCTCGTCGAAGGCCGCCAAAAGCTCCCCCTCCATGGACACCCCAAACCGCACCAGCCCGGCCATGGCCGCGGCGACTATGGGCGGGCGCGCCTGTCCTGGCAAGGGCGGACCCCCGGGGCTAAGATGAAGGATGCCCTTTGGGAGAGCGGGAAGGCCATGGACAAGATCGTCATCCGCGGGGCGCGCGAGCACAACCTCAAGAACATCGACCTGGAGATCCCCCGCCAGAAGCTCGTGGTGATCACGGGGATCTCCGGGTCGGGCAAGTCCTCCCTGGCTTTCGACACCCTTTATGCGGAGGGGCAGCGCCGCTACGTGGAGAGCCTCTCGGCCTACGCCCGCCAGTTCCTGGGGCTCATGCAGAAGCCCGATGTGGACATGATCGAGGGGCTTTCCCCCGCCATCTCCATCGACCAGAAGGCCCGCTCCCACAACCCCCGCTCCACCGTGGGCACGGTCACGGAGATCCACGACTACCTCCGGCTGCTCTTTGCGCGCATCGGGAAGCCCCACTGCCCCCAGTGCGGCCGGCCCATCGAGCGCCAGACCGCCCAGCAGATCGTGGACCAGATCCTGAGCCTTCCGGAGGGGACGGCCGTGCAGATCCTGGCCCCGGTGGTTCGGGGGCGGAAGGGCGAATACAAGCAGCTCTTTGAGGACCTCAAGAAGGAGGGGTTCGTGCGGGTGCGGGTGGACGGGGTCCTCCGCACTCTGTTCGAGGAGATCGAGCTCGACAAGAACAAGCGGCACGACATCGAGATCGTTCTGGACCGCATCAAGGTCTCGCCGCAGAAGCGCGGCCGCATCGCGGACTCCGTGGAGACGGCCCTCAAGTGGGGCCAGGGCCTGGTGATCGTGGAGATCGTGGGCGAGGGGGAAAAGCTCTTCTCCGAGCATTTCGCCTGCCCCGTGTGCGGGGTGAGCCTGCCCGAGATCGAGCCGCGGCTGTTTTCCTTCAACTCGCCCTTTGGGGCCTGCCCCGCCTGCGACGGCCTGGGGATGCGCATGGTGGTGGACCCTGAGCTCGTGATCGACCCGCGGCGGTCCATCCGGGAGGGGGGGATCCTGCCCTGGGCCAACTCCCGCTCCCGTTGGCTGGCGGCGCTCCTGGAGGGCGTGTGCAAGGCCTACCGCATCGACCCCGACCTCCCCCTGGGCCGCCTCCCCAAGGACAAGCTCGACATCCTCCTGTACGGCACCCGCGGCGAGCTCGTGCCCTTCGTGTACACCACCACCTACGGGAAGACCCGCACCTACTACCGGCCGTTTGAGGGGGTGATCCCTTACCTGGAGGCGGCGTACCGGGAGGCGATGAGCGAGGAGGCGCGGGAGGAGATCGAGCAGTACATGTCGGCCCTCCCCTGTCCGGAGTGCAAGGGCGCGCGCCTGCGGCCCGAGGCCCTGGCCGTGACCGTGGGCGGCAAAAACATCTGGGAGGTCACCCAGCTCACGGTGCGCGAGGCCCTGGAGTTCTTCGAAAACCTCAAGCTCACGGAGCGGGAGGAGATGATCGCCCACCAGATCCTCAAGGAGATCAAAAACCGCCTCTCCTTCCTGGTGGACGTGGGGCTGGACTACCTCACCCTGGACCGGCCGGCCAACACCCTGGCCGGCGGCGAGGCCCAGCGGATCCGCCTCGCCACCCAGATCGGCTCCCAGCTCACCGGCGTCCTGTACGTCCTCGATGAGCCCTCGGTGGGCCTGCACCCCCGGGACAATGCCCGCCTCATCGCCACCCTAAAGCGCCTGCGGGACCTGGGGAACACGGTGATCGTGGTGGAGCACGACGAGGCCACCATGCGCGCCGCGGACTTCCTGGTGGACCTGGGGCCGGGGGCCGGCATCCACGGCGGGTACGTGGTGGCCACCGGCACCCCCGAAGAGGTGGCCCGCAACCCCAGGTCCCTCACCGGGCAGTACCTGGCGGGCGTGCGGCGCATCCCCGTTCCGGCCAAGCGCCGCGAGCCCGGGGACAAATGGCTCATTGTGCGCGGGGCCCGCGAGCACAACCTCAAGGGGATCAACGTGCGCTTCCCCGTGGGCCTGTTCATCTGCGTCACCGGCGTTTCCGGCTCGGGCAAGTCCACCCTGGTGGAGGAGATCCTCTACCGCGGCCTGGCCTGGAAGCTGGGGTACTCCGCGGGCAAGCCGGGCGCCCACGACGCCATCGAGGGCGGGGAGCACTTCGAGCGCGTTCTTTTGGTGGACCAGTCGCCCATCGGCCGCACGCCCCGCTCCAACCCCGCCACCTACACCAAGGCCTTCGACCCCATCCGCGAGGTGTTCGCGGCCACGCCCGAGGCGCGCATGCGCGGCTACACCCCGGCCCGCTTCTCCTTCAACCTGCGGGGCGGCCGCTGCGAGGCCTGCCAGGGCCAGGGCAAGGTCAAAATCGAGATGCACTTCCTCCCCGACGTGTACGTCCCCTGCGACGTATGCAAGGGCACCCGCTACAACAAGGAGACCCTGGCCATCCGCTACAAGGGCAAGAACATCGCGGAGGTCCTGGACATGACGGTGGAGGAGGCCCTGGCCTTCTTCGCGGCCATCCCCCCGATCCGGGAGAAGCTCCAGACCCTGTACGACGTGGGCCTGGGGTACCTCAAGTTGGGGCAGCCGGCCACGGAGCTCTCCGGCGGGGAGGCCCAAAGGATCAAGCTGGCGCGGGAGCTCTCCAAGCGCCAGACCGGCCGCACCCTCTACCTCCTCGATGAGCCCACCACCGGCCTCCACCCCGAGGACGTGCGCAAGCTCCTCCACGTGCTGCACCGCCTGGTGGACGCGGGGAACACCGTGATCGTGATCGAGCACAACCTGGATGTGATCAAGACCGCGGACTGGATCATCGATTTGGGCCCGGAGGGCGGCGAGCGCGGCGGGGAGGTCATCGCCGAAGGACCGCCGGAGAAGGTCGCGGAGGTCCCCCATTCCTACACCGGCCAGTTCCTCCGCAAGGTCCTGGCCTTGGAGCCCGTGGGATGACCAGGGAATCCCTTTTTCTCGCGTTGGCGCTCGTGGGGCTTGCCGCGTTCCTCCTCTGGGAGCGCCGGGAGCGGGCGCGCTTTTTCGCGGGGCTCCAGCAGACCCGCGCGGAGGTGGAGAGGGTGGCCGCGGTGGTGCAGGCCCTGCAGGACCAGGTGGCCCGGAACCTCGAGCGGACGCTGCAGCTTTTGCAGGGGCAGGACCAGGCCCTGGCCCAGCGGCTGACGAGCGTGCAGGGCCTGGTGGCGGACCTGCGGGAGCGGCTGGGGCGGGTGGAGGAGATCAGCCGGCGGGTGGGCGCGGTGGCCGAGGACCTCGCGGGGCTGCAGGATCTCCTGCGGGGGCCCAAGGCCCGCGGCGCCTTCGGGGAGTGGGTCCTTTCTGAGCTCCTGGCGGAGGTCCTCCCCCGCGGCCGCTTCCAGGAGCAGTACCGGTTCCGCGACGGCAGCGTGGTGGACGCCGCCATCTTCCTGGAGGGCGGCATCGTCCCCGTGGACGCCAAGTTCCCCATCGCCGGGTTTGAGGAGCTGCGCCGGGCGCCCACCCCCGAGGAGCGCCAGCGCCTCAAGAAGAACCTCCTCCGCACCGCCCAACGGCACGTGGACACCATCGCCCAGAAGTACATCAAGCCCGAGGAGGGCACCACGGACTTCGCCCTCATGTACATCCCCGCGGAGGGCGTGTTCCTGGAGCTCCTCCTCCCCGAGGGGGACCTGGACTTTTTGGCGTATGCCTGGAACAAGCGGGTGTTCCCCTGTTCCCCCAACTCCTTTTACTCGTACCTGCGGGCCCTGAGCCTTGGGCTTAAGGGCTGGGAGCTGGCGCGGGACGTGGAGCGGGTGGTGCGGGAGCTCCAGGCCGCCGAACAAGGGCTGGCCCAGGCCCTGGAGGAGTTCGACACCCTGGGGGGCCACCTGCGCAACGCCCAGCGCAAGTGGGACGAGGTGGCCAGGAAGTTCCGGGAGGTGCACGTGCGGCTTTCCCAGGTGGCGCAAAAGGAGGCCCGATGAAGGGGGTGTTTGGGCGGTTCTTGTGGGTGGACCTTAGGGAGGGGCGGGTGGCGGAGCGGGAGATCCCGGAGCGCTGGTACGAGCTGCATTTAGGTGGGCGGGGCCTGGGGGCCCGCCTCTTTCTGGAGGCGGTGCGGCCGGGGACGGACCCCTTCTCCCCCGATAACGCCCTCGTGTTCGCCACCGGCCCCCTGCAGGGCACGGGCGTGGCCGGCGCCGGAAGGCACGTGGTGATGGCCATCTCCCCGAAGACCCGCGCTCTAGCGGACTCCTACGTGGGCGGGTTCTTCGGGCACGAGCTGGGCCGCTCCGGCTACGACGGGATCTTCCTCGTGGGGGAGGCGCCCGAGCCCGTATATCTGCTCTTGTACGAGGGGCGGGCGGAGCTGCGGCCCGCACGGGACCTGTGGGGCCAATTCACGGCCGACGTGGAGCGGGAGCTGCAGCGGCGCCATCCGGGCGTACGGGTGGCGGCGATCGGCCCCGCGGGGGAAAGGCGCGTCTTCCAGGCCTGCATCATCCACGACCGCAACCGGGCCGCGGGGCGGCCGGGCCTGGGCGCGGTGATGGGCGCCAAGCGCCTCAAGGCCATCGCCGTCAAAGGCCACCTGGAAAAGCCCCTGGCCGACCCCCAGAGGTTCGCGCGCGCCCGGGCGGAGTTCGCCCAGGACCTCCTGGCCGACGAGGGCACGGTGCGCTTCGGGGAGCTGGGCACGGCCCGCGGCCTCACCTGGCTCTCGGAAATGGGGATCCTGCCCACCAAGAACTTCCAGGAGGGCGTGTTCGACCTGGCCCAGGAGATCGGAGGGGAGAAGCTCAAGCAGACGATCCTTGTGGACCGCGACACCTGCGCGGGCTGCCCCGTGCGCTGCAAGCGCGTGGTGCGCACGGAGTACCTGGGGCGGGAGGTGCGGCCGGAGTACGGGGGGCCGGAGTACGAGACCCTGGCGGCGTTTGGGTCCTTGTGCCTCGTTTCCGACCTGCGGGCCATCGCCCTGGCCAATCAGCTCTGCAACGCCTACGGGATGGACACGATCTCCGTGGGCGTGGCCATCGCCACCCTCATGGAGGCCTCGGAAAAAGGGCTGATTCGGGAGCGCATCCCCTGGGGGGACGGGAGGGCCGTGGTGGAGTGGGTGGAGCGGATCGCCCGCCGGGAGGGCCTGGGAGATGCGATCGCCTCCGGGCTTGAGGCCTGGGCCCGCCAGGTGGGCGCGGACTTCGTCATGACCGTAAAGGGCGTGGAGGTGCCCATGCACGAGCCGCGGGGGAAGGTGGGCCTGGGCCTCTCCTACGCCCTCACGCCCCGGGGCGCCAGCCACCTGGAGGGCCTCCACGACACCATCCTGGAGCAGGAAAACCCCACGCCGGAGCTGGGGGTCACCGCCCGTTACGACCGCTTCGCCCTGGAGGGCAAGGCCCGCCTGGTGGTGCTCTATGAGGACCTGCGCTCGTTCGTGAACTCCCTGGTGATGTGCGTGTTCACCACCAAAGAGGCGGGGCCGCGCTACAACTTCCCCAAGATCCGCGAGCTTTTGGGCTACGCCACGGGTCTGGAGCTTAGTCCCCAGGACATGCTCACGATCGGGGCCCGCAACTTCGCCCTGTTGCGCCTCTATGCGGGGCTTTGCGGGCACACCAAGGCGGCGGACCGGCTGCCCCGGCGGTTCCACGAGCCCCTGCCGCGGGGGGCCTCCGCCGGCCGGCCCATCAACCCCAACCTCTTCCAGAAGGAGATCGACGCCTACTACCGCATCCGCGGCTGGGACGAGCGGGGCCCCGCCCCCGAGACCCTGCGCGCCCTGGGCCTGGCGGAACTCCTGGACCGGCGCTAGAGGGCGAGGGTGCGGCGGAGGAGCTCCGCCTCCTCCCCGGGCACGGCCAGAAGGGCGGGCTTGGGGAACTTGCGCGCCGCGTAGCGGTAGGGGAACCGCTGCGTGAGCTTGTACCAGGTGAGCACGAGCTCGTTGTACCGGCTTTTGCGGATGTCCAGTTCCTCGTCGGCCTGGGCCAGGCGGTTTTGCGCCTGGCGCACGCGCGCCTCGCGCTCGCGGGGGAGGGCCCGGTAGATCCCGCGGAGGGCGGCCTCCACCCGTTCGTCGGCCTCCGCGATCTTTTCCGGATCGCCGCCCTGGGCGGCGCGCAGCTCCGCCAGGGCCTTGCGCAGCCGCTCCTGGCCTTCGGGCGCATAGCCCGCGGCCTGCAGGGCCTCCGCCAGCTCCTCCAGGGCCTGGAGGCGCAGGGCGAAGCCCTGCTCCACCTCCTGCCAGGCCGCTTGGAGTTTCGTTTGGAGGCGGACGATTTGGCGCCGGGCCCGCCAGAAGGAGAGGAGGCCGGCCCCGGCCAAGAGGACTACGATCCCCACGAGGAAGCCTACCATACCCGGCCTCCTCCTCCGCCCAGGCCGCCGCCGGCGAAGCCCCGGCCGCCGAAGCCCGAGCCGCCGGTCCAGCCGCCCCGGGCGGGCGCCCGCGGCGCGGAGGTGGCCGCCGCCCAGCTCAGCCGCTGGAAAAGCACCATCCGGGCCGGGAACGCCGTGGGCACCCAGGGGCCGCGCGGCTCGTACCAAGCCGGCGGCTTCTGCAAAAGCCCGGCGAACTTCTCCACCCAAAGGTCGGTGAGGCCGAAGGCCACCGCGTAGGGCAAAAGCTCCTCAAAGTGCCTCTCTTTGGCGGCGAACTCCAGGCGGTCCACCTCCGCCCTCCGGATGTACTCCTCCAGGCCCAGGACCTGCCGCAGGACCGCGATCCCTTTAGGGGTCTTGCGGGGCATGTAGGGGGAAAAGAGGAGCACCACGAGGCCGGCGGCGGCCACGCTCGCCCCCAAGTACACGTGCCGGAAGAGGAGGAGGAACACTCCGCCCAGGACCAGGCCGCCCAGGCCCAAGGCCCGCCAGAAGTTCCGCACGTGCTCGGGGTTGGCGGGGTAAAGCCCCTGATCCACGAGCCCCACGAAGAGCTTGGCCCGAAGCCCCGGGAGGTGGTCGTGCAGGCGGTACTTGAGGTCGGCGAAGCGCGGCCCCTCCGGCTTAGGGGCTAAAAGGGCCGCGCGCAAGGCCTCCTCAAAGGGCGTGAGCTCCTCCCCACCTTTTTGGGGCAGCAGCTGAAAGTCCTCCTCGAGCTCGCGGATTTTGAGCCAGCCCTTGGTGGCCAGGGAGAAGAGGCCGGCGGTGAGGTCGCGGGGGTCGAAGCGGTCGTCCAGGAGGGCGCCGGCCTCGGCGGGGCCCAGCCCCTTGGGCGGGGTGAACTCCGGGGCGATCGTGCCCACCGCAGGATCCCGCCCCCACCTCCACCACACCAGCGCCATCCCCAAAAGCACGAAGAGGGGGATAGCCGCGTAGACGTTGTCTTCCAGGAACCAGAGGGCGCGCCGCCCCAGTCCCGGCAGGGCCAGGTACCCCTGGGGGACCCGCACGGCCACAGTGATCCCCTCGCCGGGCCGCAGGTCTTGGATCTCGCCCTGGAGCTTGCCATCCTGCCAAAAGAGCACGAAGGGGAGCGTGCTGCCCAAGGGGCCCTGGTAGCCCACGTAGCGCACGCTCTCCTTGGGCACCTCCGGGGGGAGGAGGACCTCCACCCGGGCCCTTTGGATGGGCAGGGCCCACTCCGTTCCGATCGCGTTCCAATAGAGCTCCACCTCGTCCCCGTAGTCCACGAGGGCCCGCAGGACCCGATAGCGTAGGGTGTAGACCACAAGGCCGCGCACGGTGACCTCGGGGTCGCCGATCCTCACCACGAGGTTCCCGCCCTCCCCGTAGGTTTGGTAGCGGGCGGGCCGGCCGTCCTGGCGGACCTCCAAAAGCTCCAGACGCAGGCGGTAGCGCTCGCCCGTGGGCAGGCGGTAGCTAACGGGGATTTCCCGGAGGATCCCCCGCCGGGGGAGGTCGAAGCGCACGGCGATCCGCTCGGTGACCTCGAGGCTCGCGTCGGCTCGGAGCTCGAGTACTACAAGGAAGTCTTCGATCGTCTGGGCCGAGGCCCACAGGGAAAGGGCAAGGAGGGCGAGGGGAAGGAGCCTTCTCATTTGGAGAAGCTCACCTTGGGCGGCTCGGCCAGGGCCTCCTCGGGGAGCATGTAGAAGTCGCGGCCCTCCAGGCGGAAGAGCCGGGCCACGAGGTTCTGGGGAAAGACCTTGAGGGCGGTGTTGAGGTCGCGCACCACCGCGTTGTAGTAGCGCCGGGAGCGGGCGAGCTCCTCCTCCACGCCCTCGAGCGCACGCTGGAGGGCGATGAAGTTCTCGTTGGCCTTTAGGTTGGGGTAGTTTTCCACCACAGCGAACAGGGTCTTCAGGGTTTCCCGCAGGGCGTTGTCGGCCTCCGCCTGTTCCCTAGGGGTCTTGGCGCCCAGGGAGGCGGCCCGGGCCTGGGCGAGCTTTTCGAAGACCTCCCGCTCGTGGCTGGCGTAGCCCTTCACGGTCTCCACGAGGTTGGGGATGAGGTCGGCCCGCTTGCGCAGAAGGGTGTCGATGGCGCGCCAGGCCTCCTCCGCGCGGATCTGCAGCCGCACAAGCTTGTTGTACGTGGCCACCACCCACAGGGCCAACAGCCCCAGGATGCCCAGGATGATCCATCCCGCGACCATCGCGCCTCCTTAGGGAAGGCATTCTACCGGAAATTTGGGGGCACAAGCCCGACGCGGCCGAGCGGGCGGCTTTGGGGGCTTTCCGGGTCGCGCCAAGGGCGCGCCGCGCGTAGGATAGTTTCATGGTCGCAGTGGCAGGCATCGCCTCGGGGTGGGGCAGCAGCGCTTGGGCCGCGCCCTGGGGAGCTTTTGGGATCCAGGTGGCGGTGGGGACGCTCTTGGGCTACGCGGGCGGGTTGGTGGGGGCGCAGGCGGCTTCTGCCCTCGTGCAAGCCCTGGGGGTGGGGACCGTTCAGGGCGTCCTGGCCCCTGTGCTCGCGGCCTACGTGGGCTACGCCGTGGGTTCCACCCTAGGCGCCGGGCTCGGGGTGGTCGGGGTTGGGTGGCGCCTGGGGATCCCCGGAGATCCGTGGGCGGGCCTTTTTGGGGCGGGCGTGGGCACGGGCCTCGCCTTTCTCCTCGCTTCCTTTGCGGATTGGGAGTGGGCCTTCTGCCTCAGCCCGCCCCTCTCTGCCCTCTTCGCCACCCTGGCCTTCACCTCCGCCCTGCGGGCGCCCCCCTAGAAGCTCAGGCGCAACGAGAGCCAGTGGCTGTCGCCCAGGGGAGAAGGCAGGAAGGCGTATTCCAGGGTGAGCCAGGGGAGGGGCTGCGCGCGCAACCCGGCGCTCCAGCGGGCCGGCTCGTCGTAGAGGGGTTGGCTCCAGCCCACACCCAGGGACACGAACTCCACCTGGACCCCTGCGCCCAGGCGCACCCGCTCGAAGCGGGGCCGATCCACGGCCCGTTCGGCCGCGGCCGCCAGGATCACCCGCTCCTCCCAAAGGAGCAGGGCCACGCCGGCCTTCACCAGCCAGGGCACATAGTTCACGGGCTCGCCCGTAGTCCCGTACCACTGGATGCGGGAGGAGCCGATGTCCGTGGTCACCAGGCCCAGGCGCAGCTTCTGTTCCGCCACCCGCGTCTCCCAAAGGAGCCCCAGGTCCGCGCCCACCCCCAGGCTCACCCCCTCCAGGATGCGGTCGTGGTAGACCTTGAGGGTGGCCCCCAGGGCGAGGGCTTCCGAAAGGGGCCCACCGACGGAGAGGAAGAAGAGATGGGACCAGGCCGTGAACGTCCCCGCTTCTCCCCCCTCCTCGATCCAAGGGATGTCTGGGACCATCACGGAAAGCCAGTTCAGGGCGAAGGTGAGGGGAACCCCCCGCAGCACGAGCTGGGGGCGGACCTCCCCAAGGGGCGGGTAGCCCGCGAGGCCCACATGTTGGTAGTGGATGCCCGCGCCCAGCCAGTTGGTGTACATCCCCTCCACGGCGAAGCGCGCGAGGCGGGCCAGGCCGGCGGGGTTCCAGTAACCGGCGGTGGGGCCCTCGGCCAGGGCCACGTAGGCCCCGCCCAGGGCGAGGGGCCAGCCGCCGATGCCGATGCGGGCAAAGCTGGCGGCGTCCACGCCGGGCGGCACCTCCTGGGCCACTCCCAGCACGCCCGCCACAAGGAGCGACACGCAAAGCTTCCTCATCCGCTTCCCTCCTCCCGAAGGCAAAAAGGAGGGGGCGACCCAGTGCGGATCGCCCCCATCCCCTTTCCTCACCGCAGGATCACGAGCTTCTGCGGCTCCATCTTGATCCATTCGCCGTCCACCTTCACGTAGGCGATGTAGACGTACACGCCGTTGGCCAAGGGGAGGCCGGTGAGGTCCTCGGTGTGCCAGACGAGCTCGTTCCCCAGGGTTTCGGACTTCCAGACCAAGCGGCCGGTGAGGTCGTAGACCTCCACGCGCAGGGCCTCGGCCTCCGCGCCGAGGACGGTGAAGGTGGTGGTGTGCACGTCGCGCACGGGGTTGGGCGTGTTCACCACGGTGACGAGGTCCTTGGCGGAGGGCTCCTCCCAGCCCAGGCCGAGGTCGGCGACCTCGAGGGCCGCGGGACCGGTGGGTGCGGGCTTCACCACCACATTATCGATGGCCCAACCAGGGAAGTTGTTGTTGAAGCGATCCACGGAGTCAAACACGAACCGAATTTGCATGCGCACGTAGCTTCCGGTCCGGAAGGTGTAGGTGAAGCTGCCGCATTCGGGCAAAGCGTTGCGGGAGCTGCAGGACCAAATGGTGCGCCAGCTCCCCCACGAGCGGGTCGTACCCAGGCGGATTTGGACGTAGGTGAGATCGCGGGCCCGCGCTGTGTAGAACTCCACGGCTCGGGCGAAGTCGAACTGGATGACCAGGGTGGTATTGGTGGACACAGGGATCACGGGCGAGGTGAGGATGCCGAAGGTACGGGTGCCCGTGTCGTAGCTGCACCTATCCGTTCGCGCGTAGTGGGCATACTTTCCGCTCAATTTCAAGCCTGTGCAGGTAAAGCAAGTCGTCCGGTCACAAATATGCCACAGTCCTGTCCGCGTCCAGCCGGTGATGTCCTCGAAGTCCTCGAAGAAGACCACCGCTTCGAACTCCGCGTGGATGGTGCGGTTCGCGGTGACGTTGGTGAAGGTATAGGAGGTCACGGCGCCCACGGACACGTTATCCACGAGGACGTCCTTGATCTTGTAGCCTGTGCTGGGGGTGATGGTGAAGGTCTGGGAGCCGCCGTAGGGCACGGAGACCTCACCCGAGGGGCTGATGGAGCCGCCCGGCCCGGCCGTGGCCCTGATCGTGTACTGCTTGAGGGCGAAGTTGGCCACCAGGGTCCGGTTGCCCGTGGCGGTGAAGGAGTAGGAGGCGTCGGTGCTCACCACGGTGCCGTTCTCCGTCCAGTTCAGGAAGTCGTAGCCGGGGTTGGCCTGGGCCGTCACGGTCACCGTGGCGCCGTGGGCGTAGGTGCCACCGCCGGTCACGGTCCCGCCCGCAGCCGGGTTGGCGGAAACCGTGATCGTGTACTGCTTGAGGGCGAAGTTGGCCACCAGGGTCCGGTTGCCCGTGGCGGTGAAGGAGTAGGAGGCGTCG
>JANXBT010000005.1 GCA_025060415.1 Candidatus Bipolaricaulota bacterium | reverse complement strand
GAACCCACTTTCGCGAACCCCCTGGGAGCCCTGCCACCGCTCCCGGTCCGCGGAACCCTCTTCAGCTTTCCAAGACCGCCCGCGCGGCCGCCCATTATACCCGGGCCCCGATGGCGTGAGCCAAAGCGGGCTCAGCTCCCCCAGTCCGTGCGGGGGCGCGGCCGCCCCCGCACGAACAGCTCCACAGAAAGCGCGGCCTGCGCGCCCTCCGCCGCCGCAATCACCGCCTGCCGAAACTCCTTGCACCGCACGTCGCCCGCGGCGAACACCCCCGGGACCGGGGTGCGCATGGCCTCGTCCACAAGGAGGCACCCGCCCTCGCCCAGGGGGACCTGCCCGCCCAGGAAATCCACGATCGGCGCCGTGCCCTGCAGGAGCGGGAAAAAACCCTCCAGGGCCAGCACCTCCTCGCCCGCCCCGTGGGCCAGCCGCACGCCCTCCACCCTCTCCCCGCCCAAAACCTCCAGGACCCGCACCCCAAGGCGCACCTCCACCTTGGGGTGGTCGAGCAGGGCGCGGTAGAGCTCTTCGGGGACGAGGAGGCGGGGGGTGGGCGCGAGGAAGATCACGCGGGAGGCGAACTCGGCCAGGGCCAGGGCCTCCTCCACGGCGGCGGCGGTGGCGCCGGCCACGGCCACCCGCGCGCCCCGGAAGAAGGGCGCATCGCAGGCGGCGCAATAGCTCACGCCCCGGCCGATCAGGCGCTCCTCGCCGGGCAGGAACTGGTTGCGGCCCATGGCCCCGGTGGCCACGATCAGGGCCTTGGCCATGTAGATCCCCGTGGCCGTCCACACCTCCTTGGGGTCCCGGCGCACCTCCGCGCGGAGGACCTTCTCCTCCCGAAATTCCGCGCCGAAGGACGCGGCCTGCTCCCGGATGCGCCGCACAAGCTCGGCGCCGGAGACGGGGCCGGGGACTCCTGGGAAGTTTTCGATCCTTTGGGCGCGGCCGGCGGCGCCCTCATAAAGGCCCTTATCGAGGACCAGGGTGCGCAGGCCGGCCCGCGCGGCGTACAGCGCGGCAGTGGCCCCCGCCGGCCCCCCGCCCACCACGATCACGTCCCAGGCGCTCCCACCCACATCGCGCAAAAAACCTGCCATTCAAGCTCCTTTCACCCCAAGCCCTTCGCCCGTTCCGGACCCCCGCGCTCGGCCAGGGCCCAGGGGAGAAGGGACCAGAGGACCGCCCCGGCCAAGAGGAAGGGCCCGCGCGCTTCCAAGCGGGCCAGCAGTCCTCCAAGGGCCGGGCCGAGGAACGCCCCGAGGGAGAAGGCGGCGTAAAAGAGGCCGTAGGCGCGACCGCGACCAAAGGGCGGGGTGCGCTCGGCCACCGCCCGCGCGGCCCAAGGCAGCACGAGGCCAAAGCCCAAGCCCAAGGCGGCCAGGCTCGCCCACACCCCTGCCACAGAGGGCGCAAAGCCCAGGGCCAGCAGGGCCGCGCCGGCTGTACTGCAGCCCCAAAGCCAGGGGCTCCGCCCGCGCCGCAGCCCGGCCTCCGCCGCCATCCCCCCAAGCGCACCCAGCGAAAAGAAGGCGAAGGCGATGCCTGTGGCCCGACCCCCGCCGCCCAGCCTCCCCACAAGCCCGGGCACGAAGGCCAACGCCGTGCCCAGGGCTAGGGAAAGCCCGAGGACGGAGGCGTAGGCGGGGAGGAGGGGCCGCAGGGCAGGGAACCGGTCCTCCCGGCGGTGCGGGTTCGGCGGCCGCCCCAGGGCCGCAGGCAGCGCAGCGAGCAGGGCGCCGCTCCCGGCCCGGAAGACGAGCGGCCAGCCCCCGCGGTCCAGGAGCATCCCCCCCAGGGGCGGGGCCACCACGGCCAGGAGGGCGATCCAGCCCACGGCGAGGTTGAAGGCGGCGCGCGCACGGCCCGCGGCCAGGTGCACGAAGGCCCCGGGAAGGAGCACCCCGGAAAAGAGGCCGTGGAGGAACCGTAGGGCCACGAACACCACAAGGCTCGAGGTCAGGCTTTGGCCCAGGAGGGCGAGGGCGGTGGCCAGGAGGCCCACCGCGGTGGGGGCGCGCAGGCCCTGGCGGTCGAGGATCACCCCTCCCAGCACGTTGCCCAGCAGGTTGCCCGCGGAGTAGAGGCCCACCCCGAGGCCCACGAGTTCGGGTGAGGCTCCCAGGGCCGCCAAGGCCGGGGCCAACGCGGGCATGACCACAAAAAAGGAGAAGAAGGAGGCGGCACTAAGCGCCCAGCCGGCCCACACCGCCCTCATGCCCCGCCCCACAGCTCCTCGACCCACTCGCAGGCCCGGCGCAAGTGGGGGATGACGATGGACCCGCCCACCACCAGGCCCACGGCCAGGGCCTCCACCACCTCCGCCTTCGTCACCCCGGCCTCCTTGGCCTGGATCAGGTGGTAGCTGATGCAGTCGTCGCAGCGCAGGACCAGGGAGGCCACAAGGCCCAGGAGCTCCTTCGTCCGGCGGGGCAGGGCCCCGTCCGCGTAGACGTCGGAATCCAGGGCGAAGAAGCGCTTGATGGGGAGGTTGGCCTCCCGGAGAACGATGGCGTTCAGGCGAGCCCGTTCGCGCTCGAAAGTTTCCCGACGGCTCATCGGCCCTCCTTTTCCAGGAAGAGCTTGAGGGCCAGCGCGTTGTTCCTCTCCCGCTCGGCACTGGCGAAAAGGAGGGTGATGGGGCCCTGGCGCCCAAGCTCCCTCAGCTTGGCCAAGGCCGCGGACTTCTGCGCGAGCTCCGCGTGGTAGCGCGCCAGGAACTCCGGCCAGCGCTCCGGAACGTGCCCGTACCAACGGCAGAGGTCCGGGCTAGGCGCAAGCTCCCGCAGCCAAAGGTCGATCCGCGCCTTTTCCTTGGAAAGGCCACGGGGCCAGGTGCGGTCCACGAGGATCCGCACCCCATCCCCCTCCTCCACCGGATCGTAGACCCGCTTCACCCTAATTTCCGGCATCCTCCCGCCTTTCCCCGCCTTAGGCCGTGGGGCCCTCGTCCAAAAGGCGCTTCTCCCCAGAAAGCTCGCGGAGGCGGGTGATGTCCTGGCTGACCTCCAGCGTCCCCAAGTACTCGCCGTTCCGGCCCCGCACGGGAAAGTACCGGATGTGCACGAACCGGCCCTTGTGCTGGATCCAGAACTCCGCCACCGCGCGCCGGCCCTCCCGGAACTCCCGCAGGATCCGCTCCACCACGGGCAGGCTCTTCTCCGGGTGGCAGTTCTGCACCTTCCTTCCGATCACGGCCGGCGTGCGCACGAAGATCCGGTCCTTTGTGGCGTTGAAGTAGCGCACGGTGTCGTCCTTGTCCACGAAGGTGATGTCCACGGGGAGCGTGTTGAGGATGGCCTCGAGCTCCTCTGGGGTGAGCTCGCCCGTGGGGAAGCGCAGGCGGATTTCGGGGATAGGCGGGGTCGGGGCTGCGGCGGGGACAGGGGCCGGCGGCACCGCCGGGGTAAAGCAACAGTAGCCGATCTCGTCGAACTGGGCCCGCAGATGGGGCCACGCCCCCTCGGGCACCACCCGCAGCGCCGCCGGGAACAAGATGCGGTTCTCCTTGAAGAAGTGGGAGGCGAGCTTTTCGCCCAGGGCCACGGCCAACGCCTGCAGGCGCGGCCCCTCCGCGGTCTGGACCTCCTTTTTGAGGGCCCGGATCTCCTGATGCTCGCTCCACATGACCCGCGGCGGCTCCACGATCCCGTGCCGCTCCAGGACGGGAAAGAGGACGTTCTCCTCGCGCAGGTAGTGCTTCTCCGATTCCCCTAGGTGCGCGCGTATGCGGGCCAAGGCCTCGGCGTCTTGGGAATCCGCGGCGCGCTTCAGCTCCGCCGCGATCTGGAGGAGGGCGCGGTGCTCGGCCATGAGGATCCCGATGGGGTGCCAAGCCGGGGCCAGGGGCTCCTCCCGCTCCAAGGATTCCCGAAAGAGGGCCAGGTGCAGGTCGCAAAGCCTCCGGATCTCCTCGAGGGGGACGCCTTCTTGGACCAATTCCTCCTCGAGTTGGGCGATCTCCAAGGGGGTGATGGCGCCCACAGCGCGGCGGAACTCCTCTTGCAGAGCTTCCGGACTCTCCCCGGCGTGGAGGCGCCGGAGGATGGCCTTCAGGGCCTCTTTCCTATGGCCGCTCAGCGTTTCGCTCATCCTTTTCCTCCTTTGGGCGCTGAGTGCGCCGCACCACCTCCGCCAGGCTCGTTTGGGCCAGGAACGCCACGAGGCGGGCCCGCAGGGGGTCCCAGACGGGGTAGAGGGGGCAGCGGGGGTCGCCCGCGCAGGGAGCCAGCTCGAACGGGCAGTCCTGGAGGGCCTCGGGCCCCTCCACGGCCTCGATGATCTCCTTGAGGGAGAGGGTTTGGGCGGGCCGGGCCAGGGCCACGCCGCCGCCCCGGCCCCGCTGGGTGGCGAGGATGCCCGCGCGGGCCAACAGGGGCACGAGCTTGGCCAGGTAGGCGGGGGGGATGTCGGCCGCGGCGGCAAGCTCCCGGGCGGGGGCGGGGCGACCGCGGCGCGCCAGCTCCTCCAGGGCCAGGAGGGCGTACTTGGTGGAGAGGGTGAGGCGCACGGGTCCTCCTAATTTGGACTTTTTTGTCCGCTTTATTGTAGCGGCCCCAGGGGAAAAAACAAAGGGCCCGTGCGGGGCTCCCGTCGGGGCCAGGGCCTCCGGGCGCGCCCGGGCGGCCAGCTCGGGCCAAGGGATCCCCTATCACCCGCAGGGGACGGCTTACCGTTGCTCCCTTCCGGGCCTGGCGGGGTTCACCGGCCTGCGTCGCAGGGGGCTCGGCCGTCTTCGCCGCCCCTCCCGAGCCGCTTCCGCCACCCCGCCTCTCGGGGAACCCATGGGCTCCACGTGTAGCGGGTTTTGGATGCAGGGGACCGCTACCCCCCCACCCTGCACGGGCCTGGCGGAGGGGGCGGGATTTGAACCCGCGGCACCCTTTAGGGGTGCACCTGCTCTCCAGGCAGGTGGTTTCGGCCGCTCGCCCACCCCTCCGCAAGCCGAAGTCTACGGGGCCCCAAGCCCGCCCTCAACAGCCCAAAAGCTTCAGGCCCCAGCGGAAGGCGAACGCCAAGGCCCCCGCGGCCGCGGGCGCCACCAACCAGCCGGCGAGGATGGTCCCCACCGTCCGGAGGTTCACCGCGGCCACCCCGCGGGCCAGGCCCACCCCCACCACGCCCCCCACCACGGCAAACGAGGAGGACACGGGCACGCCCACGGCCGTGAAGGCCTGGAGGACTGCGGCGTGGGCAACGAGGGCCAGGAGCGCCGGCCACGTCCCCAGTTGGGTGAGCTTGTGCCCCAGGGTCTCCATGACCCGCCGGCCGTACGTCAGCACGCCCAGGGCGATGGCCGCCCCGCCCAGAAGCCCGGCCCAGAGGGGCGGAAGGAGCCCCGCGCCCACGAACACCCCGGTCACGTTGGCCACGTTGTTCGCGCCCAGGGCGAACGCGCCCCACGCGCTCAGGCCGAGGAGCCCCGCGCGGGTGAGGCGGTCCAGGACCTCCAGGCGTAGGGGCAGGCGGGCCAGCAGGGGGGTGAGCGTGCGGTGGAGGAGGAAGGCCAGCCCGAGGCCGCCCAAGGGGGAGGTGACCCAGGCCAGGCCGATGCGCCCTAGAACCCGCGGGTCGGGGGCGCGGCCCTCGGCGAGGGCCACGCCGAGGATGGCGCCCACCACCACTTGGGAGGTGGAGCCGGGCAGGCCCAGGCGGTTGAGGGCGGCCACGGTGAGGCCGGCCACGAGGGCCACGGCGAAGGCGCCCCAGGGGCCCAGGGCGGCGAGGGCGGAGTAGGTGCGCAGGCCAGCGGTTCCGGCCAGGGCAGATCCCAGGAGGACGAAGGCGGCCGCAAGGAGGACGGCGGAGCGGTAGCGGAGGGCGCCGGTGGCCACGGCCAAGCCGCACACGTTGGCCGCGTTGTTGCCGCCCAAGGCCCAGCCCAGGAGCAGCGCGGGAAGAAGCGCCCACATCCCCGTCCTCCCGGGGTATGGTGGGCTTTATACTCTATGGTGGGGTTTGGGTAAAGGGGGAAAAAGAAAATGCGCCCGGCAGGACTCGAACCTGCGGCCTGCCGCTTAGGAAGCGGCCGCTCTGTCCTACTGAGCTACGGGCGCACCCGGCCCATCTTAGCCCGCGGCGGCCCCCCCGGCCACCTCAGCCCTCGGGGAACACCAGCTGGGGCGGGGTGCACGGCGTCCCCCGCAGCTTGCCCCGCAGGTAGCGCACCTCCACCCGCGTCCCCGGCTCCACCCGCCGGTACAGGCCCTCCTCCACGGCAAACCGCTGCAGCCTCTTCTCCCCGCCCTCGTCCAGCTCCACAAGGAGGTAGTGGACCTCCTCGCTCACCACGACCACCCGCGTCTCCGGCTTGGAGCCCGGGCACAGGGGGCAGCCGCCCGTAACCACCGTGCGCTCCACCTCCCGCGTCCCCACGGCCTTCCCCGTCACCACGCCGGAAAGCCTCACCAGCTCCGCGTCCGCACAGTCGACCACGGTCCAATACCCCACGACCACGATGGCCCCGATCAGGGCCACCAAAAGAAAAACGTGGAACGGGCTCATACCGCTGGGAGCATAGGGGGAAGGCGGGCCCGGGGCAAGGGCTGTGGCCCCTCGCCCCAGGGGCTACACTTCGCAAGGACCATGCTTTCCCAGCCCCAGGAGATCCTGGCCGGGCTCACGGAGGAGCAGCGGGCGGCGGTAACCCACGGGAAGGGCCCCCTTCTTGTGCTCGCTGGGGTGGGCACGGGGAAGACCACCGTCATCGCCCGGCGCATCGCCTACCTCATCGCCGAGGGCTTCGTGAAGCGCCCCAGCCAGCTGCTGGTGTTCACCTTTTCCAACCAGGCCGCGGAGGAGATGCTGGACCGGGCCTTCGAGTGGATCCGCTACGCCGCCCTGGACGCCTGGGTCGCCACCTACCATTCGGTGTGCGAGCGCATCCTCCGGGAGAACGCCCCCCTCGCCGGCCTCCCCCCCGACTTCAAGGTCCTGGACGAGTGGGACCAGCGCCTGTTCCTCCTCGATCACCTCACGGACCTGCCCCTGCGCAAGCTCCGGCCCCAGGCCCTGCGCCGCCCCCTCGCCTTCCTCGTGCCGTTTTTGGCCCACATCGGCCGGGCCAAGGACGAGGCCCTCACCCCCCGCGACTACCTCCGCGGCTGGGAGGCCCATAAAGACGCGTTCTCCCCCGACGAGCGCGAGCTCTACCGGGAGCTGGCCGAGGCCTACCAGGCCTACCAGGAGCTCCTGGCCCGGGAGGGCCTGGTGGACTTCGGCGACCTCATCCTGCGCGCGGTGGAGCTCCTTGAGGCGCACCCCGGCCTCCTGGAGGAGTACCACGCCCGCTTCCCCTTCGTGCTGGCCGACGAGTTCCAGGACACGAGCCGGGCGGAGCTGCGCCTGGTGACCCTCCTCTCCCGGCACGGCAACGTGACGGTGGTGGGCGACGACGACCAGGCCATCTACGGCTTCCGGGGCGTGCCCTGGGACAACCTCCTCGCCTTCTTGCGGGCCTTCCCGCAGGCCAAGGTGGTGGTGCTCACCCACAACTTCCGCTCCACCCAGGGGATCCTGGACTGCGCCCTGCGCCTCATCCGCCAGAACGCGTACCGGCTGGAGGCCTTGTCCATCCGCGGGGAGATCCCCCACAGCATCACGAAGGAGCTGCGCTCGCCCCACGGCCCGGGCCTGGCCCCCGTGCACCGCCACTTCCCCTCCGTCGTGGAGGAGGCGGCCTTCGTGGCCCAAAAGGCCAAGGAGCTGCACGCGCAGGGGATCCCCTACCGGGAGATGGCCGTGCTCTACCGCAACCGCTACCGGCCGGACCCCTACCTGCGGGCCCTTTCGGAGGAGGGGGTGCCCTGGTTCCTCACCGGCGGCTTCCGCGCCGGCCTCTTCGACCAGGAGGAGATCAAGCTCATCCTCTCCTTCCTGCGGGCCCTGGCCGACCCCCGCGACGACCAGTCCCTCTACCACCTCCTGGGCTCGCCCATCTACCGCTTGGACGGGGCGGAGCTGGCGCGCCTCACCGGCCTGGCCCAGAGCACCCACCGCCCCCTGCGCGCGCTCCTCAGGGAGGCGGTGGACCGCGGGGAGCTCTCCCCGGAGGCCCTGGCCACGGCCCAGCGGGCCCTGGCCGACCTGGAGTACTGCGAGAACCTGGCCCGGGGCTCGCCCACCGGCCAGGTCCTCTACGCGTTCCTGGTGGAGCGCACCGGCTACCTCACCCAGCTCGCCCGCGAGGTCTCCTTCCGCAGCCAAAGGGCCCTGGAGAACATCGCCCGCTTCTTTGAGGAGGTGGTGCGCCGCTTTGAGGCGGTGGCCCGCTACGACCGCGTGCCCTGGTTCGTGCGCTACGTGGAGGAGCTGAGGGAGCTGGGTTGGAACCCCATGGTGGGGGAGGCCGAGCCCGGGCTTGATGCCGTTCAGGTCATGACCTTCCATCAGGCCAAGGGCCGGGAGTTCGAGGTCGTGTTCCTCACCGGCCTCGTGGAGGATTTCTTCCCGGGGCGCATGCAGCGGCCGCCCCTGCCCCTGCCCCGCGCCCTCCTCCCCGAGGACCTCCCGCCCGACGTGGCCCACCTCGAGGAGCAGCGGCGGCTCTTCTACGTGGGCATGACCCGGGCCAAGCGCCACCTCTTCCTCCTTTCCGCCGACGACTACCGGCTCCCCGGGGAGGAGCCGCGCAAAAGGCCGGCCAAGATCTCCCGGTTCGTGGTGGAGGCCCTGGGCGCGGAGAACCTGAGCCCCCGCGCCCCGGAAACCCCGCCCCTGTTCCGCATCGCCCGCGCCGCCCAGACCCCGGAGCCCGTCCCCCCCGCCAAGGCGGAAACCCCCCTCCAGCTCTCCTTCCGCCAGGTGGACGACTGGCTCACCTGCCCCCTCAAGTACAAGTACATCCACGTCCTGCACGTGCCCATCCGCCTCCACCCCGTGGTCATCCTGGGGAACGCCGTGCACCAGGCCATCCGGGCCTACCACATCGCGCGCAAGCAGGGGCGCACGCTCCCCTTGGAGGAGCTCCTTGCGGTTTTCCAGCGGGCCTGGCGCTCCGAGGGGTTCCTGTCCGCGGCCCACGAGGAGGAGCTCCGCCGCCACGGCGAGGAGGCCTTGCGCTGCTTCCACGCGTACGAGGAGCGGGAGGGCGCGCGGCCCACGTTCGTGGAGCAGTACTTCGCCTTCGGGGAGGGCGGGATCAAGGTCATCGGCTACTGGGACCGAGTGGACCGGCGGCGGGACGGGGCGGTGATCATCGACTACAAGACCTCCGAGGCGCGGGTGGAGGCGGCGGACCGGCGGGCCCAGGAGTCCCTGCAGCTGGCGCTCTACGCCCTGGCCTACGAGCGGGCGTTCGGCGAGCGGCCGAAGGCCCTCGAGCTGCGGTTTTTGACGCCGGAGGTGGTGGTGGGGCGGGCCGAGCCCACGGAGCGGATGCTCCGGGGCGCGTGGGAGGCGGTGGTGGAGGCGGCGGAGGGGATCCGCCGCGAGGATTTCCGGCCCCGCCCGTCCTTTGCCGCCTGCGGCCCCTGCGCCTACCGCACCATCTGCCCCGCGGCCCTGCCCCTCTGAGCCCGGCCCCGTACAATCCCGCATCGTGGAGGAGGGGGAATGCAGCGGGAACGTTGCGGGGAATTGCGGCCGAACGCGGTGGGGAAAAGGGTGACCCTGGCCGGGTGGGTCCAGGCCGTGCGCGACTTCGGCAGCCTCACGTTCGTGGACCTGCGCGACGCCTCGGGGATCGTGCAGCTCGTGTTCCGGGGTGTCCCGGAGGCCCGCGCGCTCGGCCGGGAGGACGTGATCCGCGTCACGGGCACGGTGGTCCGCCGGGAAAACCCCAACCCCAACCTTCCTACTGGCGAGGTGGAGGTGGCCGTGGAGCGCCTGGAGGTCCTGGCCAAGTCCAAGCCCCTCCCCTTCCTCCCCGACGAGGAGGTGAAGGCCAGCGAGGAGACCCGCCTGCGCTACCGCTTCCTGGACCTGCGCCGGCCCCGCATGCAGCGCAACCTGCTTTTGCGCCACAAGGTCTGCCTCGCCATCCGCCAGTACCTGGACGCCCACGGGTTCATCGAGGTGGAGACCCCCATGCTCACCCGCTCCACGCCCGAGGGCGCGCGGGACTTCCTCGTCCCCAGCCGCCTGGAGCCCGGCAAGTTCTACGCCCTCCCCCAGTCCCCCCAGCTCTTTAAACAGATCCTCGTCTGCTCCGGCGTGGAAAAGTACTTCCAGATCGTGCGCTGCTTCCGCGACGAGGACCTGCGGGCCGACCGCCAGCCCGAGTTCACCCAGCTCGACATGGAGTTGGCCTTCCTTGAGGACCCCGAGGAGCTCTTCCCCCTCCTGGAGGGCCTGGTGGCCCACGTCTTCCGCACCACGATCGGGGTCGAGATCGAAACGCCGTTCCCGCGCCTCCCCTATGCGGAGGCCATGGCCCGCTACGGCACGGACAAGCCCGACCTGCGCTTCGCTATGGCCATCGTGGAGCTCTCCCCGGTCTTCGCCCAGGCCGGGTTCCAGGTGTTTGAGGCGGCGGTGCGGGCGGGCGGGGTGGTGCGCGGCCTGCCCGTGCCGGGCGGGGCGAACCTCTCCCGGGCCGAGCTGGGCCGGCTGGAGGAGGCCGCAAAGAGGGCGGGCCTCGGGGGCCTCCTTTGGCTCAAGGTGGCCGAGGGCCTCCAGTCGCCCCTGGGCAAGCACGTGCCCGAGGGCGTGCTGCAGGAGGCGGCGGCCCGGGCCGGCCTGAACCCCGGCGACCTCCTCCTTTTGGCCGCCGGGCCGGAAAAGGCCGTGGCCCAGGCCCTGGGCGAGCTGCGGCTGCGCCTGGCCCGCGAACGCGGCCTCATCCCCCCCAACCGCTGGGCCTTCGCCTGGATCGTGGACTTCCCGCTTTTTAAGCTCTCCGAGGAGGGCCGCATCGAGTCCGAACACCACCCCTTCACCTCGCCCAAGGAGGAGGACCTCCCGCTTTTGGAGAGCGACCCCCTGCGGGTGCGGGCCAAGTGCTACGACCTCGTGCTGAACGGGGTGGAACTGGCCTCCGGCTCCATCCGCATCCACCGGCGCGACCTGCAGGAGCGGGTGTTCCAGATCCTGGGGATTGGGCCGGAGGAGGCGGAGCGGCGGTTCGGCTTCTTCCTCCGGGCGCTGGAGTACGGCGCGCCGCCCCACGGCGGCATCGCCTTCGGCCTGGACCGCTGGGTCATGATGCTCGCCGGCGAGAACTCCATCCGGGAGGTGATCGCCTTCCCCAAGACGGCCACGGGCGCCTGCCCCCTCACGGGGGCGCCGGCGGAGGTGGAGGAGGAGCAGCTCCGCGAGCTGCACATCCGCGTGGCCCGGGAATGATGCGCGGGCGTGCCTGGATCTGCGGAGGCCTGGCCCTCGCGGCCCTGGTCGTCCTCGTGGCCGGCCTCCAGGGCACGCCCTTCCGGGGCGGAAAAACCTGGCCCAGCGCCCCCGCCCCCACCCCGGGCCGCGCCGGACCGGAACGCCCCGCCCTCCCCACGGATTGGCCCCTCCAGCTCCTCCGCGCCCTCTTCCTGGCGGGCCTTGGGGCCTTCGTCCTGGCCCTCTTCGTGCGGGACCTGCGCCGCCACCTCCTGCGCTTCCTGTTCCTCCTGGGCCTGCTCCTTTTGGCCTGGTACGGCCTCCAGCGCTGGCCCAAGCCGGAGGAGGCGGGGCCCCCGGCGGCGCCGCGCGCGCCCCCCGCGGTGGGCTCCGGCGAGGCCTCCGCGGAGGGCGCGGCCATCCCGCCGCCTCCCTGGGCCACCTACGTGGCCGCCCTCGCGGCGGGGGCCCTCTTGGCCCTGGGGCTCCTGCCCAGGATCCTGGAGCGGGTGCGCGCGGGGCCGCAGGCCCGCGCCATCGCCGCGGCGGCCCGGGAGGCCCGGGAGGAGCTCGCCCAGGGCGCGCCGGTCCAAGACGTGGTCCTGCGCTGTTGGCTGCGCATGGTGGAGATCCTGAGCCGGCGTTCCGGGGCCCGGGACCAACCCCACCTCACCCCCCGGGAGTTCGCCCAGGCCCTGGCCCGCCTGGGCTTCCGGGACGAGGCCATCGCCCTTCTGACCCAGCTCTTCGAGGAGGTGCGCTACGGCCGCAAGGACAGCGAAAGCCGGCGGGAGCAGGCGCTCGCCGCGCTCGCCGCCCTGGAGAAGGCTTACGGCTGAGGGCCGGCGCCGCCTGGCGCTCGCCGCCGGCGCCCTCGCCCTGGCCCTCCTCTTCGCCCTCGCCCTGCCGGACGCAATCCGCGACCTCCTCGTGGACCCCGCCCTCCGCGCCTTCCTCTTCCTAGATGCCCTGCCCCAGGGCCTCGTGTGGCTCCTCGCCCTGGGCGCCCTCGGCCTTTTGGCCTGGCGCCGTTTCCGGTGGCCGCGGGCGCCCCGGCGGCCGGTGGCGAAGGAGCGGGCGGAGGAGGTGGGGGCGGGGGAGCTCGTGGGGCTCCTGCGGCGGGCGCGCTTCTCGCCCTGGGCGCGGCGGCACCTCCGCAGCCGGCTGGCGCGCCTGGCCGTGGCCCTGCGCTGCGAGCGCGAGGGGGTTTCGCCCGCCGAGGCCTGGGCCGACCTGCACCAGGGCCGCTGGCCCCCGGATCCCCGCGTGCGCGCCTTCTTGCGCGGCGAGGACGCCCAACACTTCTTCGCGGACCTGGCGCACGCGCTGGAGGCCCTCGAACGGTACGCCCTAGGAGGTGGATGGTGACCGTGCCCGAGGTCAAGGCCAAGGCCGAGGCCGTCCTGGCCGAGGTGGAAACGGTGATCGTAGGGAAGGGGGAGGCGCTCCGGCTTATTCTGGCGGCCATCCTCGCGGGCGGCCACGTGCTCATCGAGGACTACCCGGGGCTGGCCAAGACCCTGGCCGCGCGCCTCCTGGCCCAGGCCCTGGGCCTCTCCTTCCGCCGCATCCAGTTCACCCCCGACCTCCTGCCCGCGGACATCCTGGGCACGCACATCTTCCGCAGGGAGGAGGGGAGGTTCGTGTTCCAGCCCGGCCCCATCTTCACCCAGATCCTCCTGGCCGACGAGATCAACCGGGCCACCCCCAAAACCCAGGCCGCCCTCCTCGAGGCCATGCAGGAAAACCAGGCCACCGTGGAGGGCAACACCTACCCTCTCCCTCAGCCCTTCGTGGTCCTGGCCACCCAGAACCCCATCGAGTACGAGGGGACCTTCCCCCTTCCCGAGGCCCAGGTGGACCGGTTCCTCATCCGGGTCCGGTTCGGCTACCCCAGCCCGGAGGAGGAGGTGGAGATCCTCCGGCGGCGGATCGCCCGGCGGGGGGAGGAGGCCGCGGTGCGGGCGGTGGCCTCGCCCGCGGAGGTCCTGGCCATGCGCCAGGCCTTGGAGGAGGTATTCGTGGAGCCCGGGCTTTTGCGGTACATGGCGGAGGTGGTGGCCCGCACCCGCCGCCACTCCGCCCTGGCCCTGGGCGCCAGCCCTCGCGGCACCCTGGCCCTCCTCAAGATGAGCCGGGCCTGGGCCGCCCTCCACGGCCGCGACTTCGTCCTCCCCGACGACGTCAAGGCCGTGGCCGTGCCCGCCCTCGCCCACCGCCTCCTCCTCGCCCCCGAGCTCTGGACCAGGGAGGTCCGCCCCGAAGAGGTGGTCCTGGAGATCCTCGCGGGCGTGCCCGTGCCCAAGGTCCCGGCATGAGCCACCCCAAGCTCCGCCTGGAGTTCCTCCTCTTCCTTGGGTGGGTGTTCGTGGCCCTGGGGCTGCGTCAGCCCGGGCTTCTGGCCCTGGCCCTCCCCCTGGGGTGGCACCTCCTGCTGGCCACGGCCCTGGCCCGCCCCCGGCCGGACCAGGAGCTCGAGGCCACGCGGCGCGTCCACCCCGGCCGGGCCCAGGAAGGGGAAACCGTGGCAGTGACGGTGGAGGTGAGGAACAAGGGGCCGCGGACCCTGGAGGTCTTCCTTCAGGACGAGGTGCCCCCCGGTCTCGAGGTCCTGGAGGGGAGGACGGCGGGAACGTTCGTGGTCGGGCCTGGGGCGGCGGCGGTCCTGAGCTACCGGGTGCGGGCGGCGCGCGGGGTCCACCGCTTCGCGCGCGTGGGGGTCGAGGTACGGGAGCCCCTGGGATTGGCGCCGTCCCGCGCGGAGCTCCCCTGCCCGGGCCAGGCCCTGGTCCTCCCGCGCGTGGAGCGGGGCCTCGCCCTGGAGCCCGGGGCGCGTCGGGCCCTGCCCGTCCCGGGCACGGCCCGCTCCCGCCGGGGCGGCCTGGGCGTGGAGTTCCTCGGGGTGCGGGAGCTTCGGCCCGGCGACCTCCCGCGCAAGCTCGCCTGGAAGGCCATGGCCCGCTGGGACGCCCCCATGGTCGTGGAGTTCGTGGAGGAGCGGGCCACGGAGGTGGCCCTCATCCTGGACACCCGCCGGCGCGTGTACCGCCACCGGCCGGAGCTCTTTGAGCACGCCGTGCGCGCGGCGGCCACGCTGGCCCACCACTTCCTGCGCCAGGGCCATCGGGTTGGCCTCCTCCAGTACGGCACGATCCTGGACTGGGTCTTCCCAGGCTACGGCCGCCGGCACGCGGAGAGGATCCTACGCGAGCTGGCCCGCGCCCAGCTCGGCGACTCCGAGGTGTTCGCGGAGCTCGCCCACCTCCCCACCCGCCTCTTCCCCGCCGGCTCGCTCCTGGTGGTCCTGTCGCCCCTGGCCCTGGGGGACGAGGAGGCGCTGGGGCGGCTGGCGGCCCGCGGCTATCGGGTGTGGGCGATCGTGCCGGAGGGAGGTGCGCCGGCGGGCGGCCGCGGCCGGGAGGCGGAGTGGGCCCGCCGGATCGTGGACCTGGAGCGGACCGTCCTCCTTCGGCGGGTGCAGCGCAGCCGGGCCACGGTGGTGGTGTGGCCCGTGGACCGTCCCCTGGCGGCGGTCCTGCGCCGGGCCCGCCGCGCCCTATGCCGCTAGTCCCCCTCCTCTTCGCGGCGGCCGCCGTCCTCCTCGCCTGGTCTGCCCGCGGCTTCCCCCTGGACCCGCGCTGGGCGCCCGCCCTCCTCCCGTTGGGCCTTTGGGGGGCGGCCGCGCTCCGCCGCACGCGCCTTTGGGTCCACTTGGGTTTCCTGGGGCTCGCGGCCCTGGCGGGCCTCTTGGCCCTGGCCGGGCCCCTGGAGGCCGGGCTGGGGGTGATGGGCCTGGCCTTGATGGCCTGGGACAGCGCGGACCTGCTGGGCTGGCAGGGGGAGGGGCGGGCGCTGCGCCGGGCGATGGGCCGGGGGTGCCTCCGCTCCGCCCTGGTGGCAGGGGCCGGCTGCGCCCTGGGCCTGGCCGCCGCGCGCTGGCGCCTGCGCCTGCCCTTCTGGGGGCTTTTGGGGGTCGTGTTCCTGGCCTGGTTGGCCCTCTGGGCCTGGACCCACGCCCTTCAGGAGCGGGGCGGGGAGGCGAGGGGGAATCGGTCGGAATCCGGACCGATGAAGTAGGGGGCATCGAGGATCCCGTCCCGGTTCCTGTCCTCCGCCTCGAAGCCCTCCCAGAAGTTCCCGCGCCGGCCGTCGTCGAAGGCGTTCTTTCCCTCCGCGCGGGCGTGCACGTGGTTGCGCCTGAAGGCGTTGCCCACGATGAGGTTGTTCCCGCTCCCCAGCTCCAGGAGGAGGCCCACCCCGCACGCGGCGATCTCGGAATCCTTGAGCGTGGAGTCCTGCACGCCCTGGAACCACAGGCCCGTGACGCATTTCGTCACCCGGAGCCCGGCGAACTCCAGCGCGCGGGAGAACATGGCGCGGACGCCGTCGGCGCACTCGGCGATGGTGGCGTTTTGGACCGCGACCTTCTCGCACCGGTGGAGGAGGAGGCCGGTGGCGGAGCCGCGCAAGATCACGTTTTCCACGCGCACCAGGTGCACGTTGTGGAGGCGCAGGGCGGCCACGGAGGCCCCGTAGATCTCGAGGTTCCGGAGGATGAGGGGGCGGCCGATGTTCTCCAGGAGGAGGCCGAAGGGCTCGCCCGCCGCGTCGATGCGCAGGTTCTCGATGACGTAGGGTTCGGCCGCCGTACCCCGCCCCTTGGCCACGCCCCAAAGCTCCGCCTCCCCGCGCAGGAGGAGGGGCGGGTGCGCCCGCATCTCCGCCCCGCCCGCGAAGGCCAGGCCCACAAGCACCCCAACGATGCCGACGATGCGCATGCCCAATCACCCCCTACGCCAAGGCTAGGGAGCTGAGACCCGGCGCACGAGGGCTCTTGTCCTCCGCCACGGTAATCTGGGCTACCTTTGCGCGGAAAGGAGTAACAAAGGTTTTCCAGAGCCTTTAGACCACAGCCCCGAGTGCGTGGGTAAAGTTTCCGGGCTCACCTTTGTCCAAGGGTGTCCAGAAAGTGCCCTTGGGATCGCGCCGAAGCCTTGCTAAGTAGTGCCCACGTTTGACAGCAACGACAAAAGTCAGCATTGCAAGGATGTTTTTAGAAAACCGATCTTACCGCAATTCTAGCAGGATTTTATGCGTAATGCAGCGCCTACAAGAAGCCGAGAAAAACTGCTGTGTATCTATATTTTAAGGACGCCAAGGCTCAAATCGTAAAGTGCGCATAGCAAATTGTTTCCGAACTTACTGTCAAGCTCGGGCCAGAGCGACACAGGCTCCACCCAGGGCTAATGGCCAGCCGCCAATCCCGATCCGGGCAAAGCTGGCCGCATCCACGCCCGGGGGCACTCCTTGCCCCGCGCCGAGCACGCCAACAAGAAAGGTCAACACCAACCTGGTGCGCATCCTACCCCCTTGGGGCGAAAGAAGGGGCGGTCCGCCCGGGAACCATCTCTTCCCCTCTTCTTCACCTCAAGATCACGAGTTTCTGGGGCTCGAGCTTGATCCATTGGTCGCCCACTTTCACGTAGGCGAGGTAGAGGTACACCCCGTTGGCCAAGGGGAGGCCGGTGAGGTCCTCGGTGTGCCAAGGAAGTTCCTGCCCCTCCGCCTCGCCTTTCCACACGAGGCGGCCACTGAGGTCGTATACCTCCACGCGCACGGTCTCAGCCTCCACTCCAAGCACGATGAACCTGGTAGTGTGCACGTCACGAACCGGGTTCGGCATGTTCACCACATGTATGGCTTCTGTGGCTTCTAGAGATGGCTGAGGTTCATTGACGATGTCGATCTCCTCAATTTCTTTAGGCGCCAAAGCGCGAATGTTCGAAACATATAGAACCTGTACACCGGAACCTAAAACTCCAGATATTGGTATCGATCTGATCCCGTCAAATGCATAAACTCTACCTGTGCCTGTCGTGAGTTTCAGATACCCTGCCTCTCCACCTGTGCCTATGTACAACATTTCATCTTTGTGGGCTACCATTGCGATTATACTAGTTGGTGCAGTCCAACCGATTTCGAACTGCATCCCGTCGAATCTTCGAAGATAGCCTGATTGAAACCCCATGTATAACCATCCCTTGAATACCTCCAGTTCCCAAAGATGTGTTGACTCAGGCTTGGCAACTGTGGTCCAGGTGGTCCCATCCGGTGATTTGTAAAGAGTACCCATCCATGCCGCTGCAAATAGCGCTCCTTTATAATCGGCAAAATCGAAAATGCAACTTCCGCGAAGATGTACAATGTGCTCAAATCGTTTCCCATCAAATCGCCCGATGACGTCGTAGGCGATATCTCCTAGATAGAGATGCTTGCCCCATACATACGCGCTTCTGAACCCTCTCCATCCCCCAGGGTCTTTGTGGTCCACCACCGGTGGAAGCGGACATGTTTTTCCGTCGAATTGATAAAGACGGCCGCGCTCACCTGATGTACCAATGTAGAGCTTGCCTCGGAAAATAGCGAGTGAGCTAACCTGTCGGTCAAGATTGTCACAGACCAGCTTCCAGTTTTTTCCTCCTGCGTACTCGTAGAGTCGCCCTTTATTGTCCCCGGTCATGACCCCAGCGTAAAGCTTTCCGTTGTGCTCGATTAAGCTGAGAACCGCAAACCCTAACTCTTCGGAAATCTCTTCCCATCCAGTCTCCCGGAGGACATAAACCTTGCCGGGATTAGACGTTCCCGCAACTATTCCAGGATGCACAATAGCAAACTGGCCGTCGCTTGCGTCCTCTATGCCACCATCTGCGTTTACTATTCGAATCAACGCCTGGGTGGTGACCGAGCCTTTCACTTTCCATTTCTCCTCTCCATCGTTAGCCGTGTTCTTTATGATCGTCTCCCAAGTGGAACCACCGTCTCTAGATAGCTGAATATTGACTCTGAATTGTTTGCCTGTCACACTTGACCTCCACCTAATGGTAACAGTGCTGCCCACCACCCAGGCTTCACCCCCGTTGGGGGAGGAGACGGTGACTCCCAGATCGGTCACATAGCTAAACAACCCTCGTATCCCGATGCTGATCAACGCAAAAACTTTCTTCATATCGCCTTCTACAAGATAAGGCCATTGCTCAACCTTGTTCATCCGAGCAATTTGCCTAGATCGATCTACAATCCAATTGGATATAGGGTTTGGTTGAAGAGGATTTTCTATCTGGAAGTCACTCGGAAATCTTTCTTCTGGCAAGACAAATGGATCAGGGTTTTTAACCCATTCTCTATAGTGCTTAAGCCATTGCCAACTAGTCTTTTGTTCCAGAAACCAGTCGACTAGCTGACGCGTAATCTCACAAGCTAGTCCAAATTTTTTACTAAAGAAGTCACAAAAAGCGCTTATGGTCCATTTGTGATGCTCATATAAATCGAGAACCTGCAACCCCCACTCGAGAAGATCACCACGGTTATGCTTGAATGGCCCAGTGTTCCATCCCGGAATCTGAGGGAGAACATCCTCTTTATACCAAAAATCTAGTCCATTTCTGTCCGTTCCTGGTATTGATGGTATTGATGTATCAGGCCGTTCCTTTGGGTTGTAAGCACCTTGTGGTGCCAGTGCATCAGCTAAATAGTGGGTAGCCCACCCTAGCCACTGTTTCCAATCCTCACCTTTTGGATTTTTTAGGTACGCTTCTCGCGCTCGCTTGGCCCAGTACGCAGCCCCATACTCCGCCCCATTCTTCCGACCGTAGCGGCCAACCCCATTATCTTGCTCGTCAAAGTTCCTGACGTCTTCGGCGTCCAACATAAACTCGCTGATACTGTGCCCATGTGTATCACTACATCTTGTATTTTCATCGATAACCTGACAAGCACCCCCTCCTGGACAAAAGCGACAGGCAGGATGGCCTCTTATTTCCCATCTGCAGATCTGCCGATGAAAGTCAGGCCCATCCGCATGATTCTCGATATAATCGGCTATCCCTTTTTCGCTTACTACTGGCAAAAGAGCATGATGAGTAAGCTCTGCGTGGATACAAACACGGGGCGGGAACCCCCCCCAGGCGAAGCTTAAACCCGTGCTTACTAGTGTAAGAAGGACAACAAAGCTCAAATCCCTCAGAAGCATCCCCACCACCTCTTGAGTATATACACTGAAAGTGCGCACTGCGGCAACTCCCCCGAACGAAGTGACTCGGTAAAACTGTTACCGAAGGAGTCATCGATTCCTCAAAATCCCGGTTACCAAAACCCAGAGGAAGGACCGATGACCCGCATGAGTATAAAGGAGCTTGTGGAAAGTTGGCGGCCCCGGTACTTACAGGCCAGTGCAACAAGGAGAAGGGGCAGATCCTCGCCGGGCCCGTAGCCCTCACCGGCTACCCCCACAAGTCCACGATCCGCTCCTATACCCCTGCTACCCTTCATGCCCCCTGAACCGTCGTGCGCGCCCCTGCCTATACACCCCGGATGTGAAGGCCGCTTTCTTGAGGCCCTGGGAAGCCTGTAAGGACCTCTGTTCCAAGCGCCTCGCGCTTTTCCTTCCCAAAACGTGCGTGTTCTGAAGCGAAAAGGGAGTTCAAGTTCCGGTCAGACAGGAGGAGTCCAGCCATACGGGCCTCGGAGAAGGCGCGGGCGTCCCTCCAGATATGCCCGGACTTCCTTGCTCCGGGTTTTCCTCAATCCCTACCCTTGGGCCAAGCGAGCCATCCTAAGGAGGCGAAGGAAGGATGCGCAGATTACTTTTGGCGGCAGCGGCGCTGGGGATGGTCTCGGTATGGGGGCTCACGCCCGGCCTGGCCGACGCGGGGCTGCCCGGCGGGACCTTCGTGGACGTGCCCCGCAACCACCCGGCCTACACGGCCGTGCAGAGCCTCCTCTCCCGGGGGATCCTGGTGCCCACCGCGGGCGGACAGTTCATGGGCGACCAGCCCCTCCTCCGCTACGACGCCGCGGTCTGGCTCTATCGGGCCATCCAGAACCTGGAGGCCAAGCTTCCCGGGGCGGAGGTGACCTCCCGCCTGGCCACCACGGAAAGCCAGGTGCGCAGCCTCTCGGCGGAGGTGAACCGCCTGAGCGCGGAACTGGCGTCCCTCTCCAACCGGGTGAACGCGCTCCAGCAGAGCCTGAGCGCGGGCGGGGAGGTGGCCCAGAAGGCCCAGCTCGGGGTGGTGTTGGGCCTGACCGGGGTGATCCTGGGCCTCGCGGCCCTGGCCTGGCTGATGTTCTTCTAGGGCTTTCTGCGCCGAGGAAAGCGCCCCCTTCCCGCGGCGGAAGGGGGTTATTTTTTGCCCTCCCGCAGGGGGATGAACTCGCCGCAGCGCGGGCAGCGCGGCCCCGGCGCGTGCCGCCGCACGAGCGCCACCCCCTCCCGCTCCAAAAGGAGGGCCCGGCACCCCGGACAGTAGGTGTGCTGGCCCGGATGCCCAGGGACGTTCCCGACGTACACGTACTTCAGGCCGGCCCTGTGCCCGATCTCCTGGGCCCGCTCCAGGACGGCCACCGGGGTGGGAGGGGCTCGGAACGCGTACGCGGGGAAGTAGCGCGTCACGTGCCAGGGGGTGGACGGCCCCAACTCCTGGGCGATCCGCGCGGCGATGCCCCGCAGGTCCTCCTCGGAATCGTTGACCCCGGGGATGATCAGGGTGGTCACCTCCACGTGGACCCCGCGGGCCCGGCAGAAGCGGGCGTTGCGCCAAACCTTTTCCACATCGGCTTGGCAGAAGCGGCGCACGGCCTCCCCCGAACCCTTGAGGTCGATGTTCACCCCGTCTAACCCGGAAGCGACCAACAGCTCCAGGGCCTCCTCGGTCATGTAGCCGTTGGTGACGTAGTCGGTGTGTAGGCCCGCCTCGTGGGCCAGGGGAAACAGTTCCACGGCCCACTCCAAAAGGAGGGTGGGCTCGTTGAAGCTCAGGCTCACCCCCTGGGCGCCGGACCTCCGCGCGAGCTCCACGAAGTCCCGCGGGGAAAAGTACCCCTCCCCCCGCGCGGGATCCGGAGCGCTTTTGGAGATCTCCCAGTTTTGGCACCAGGGGCAGGGGAAGTTGCAGGACCAGGTGCCGCAGGTGAGGGCGTGGTCCCCCGGATGCAGGTGGTAAAAGGGCTTTTTCTCCATGGGGTTGAGGGAGATCGCGGAGAGCAGGCCGTAGACGAGGGTGTAGATGCGGCCGTCCCGATTCTCCCGGGTGCGGCAAAACCCGCGCTGCCCGGGAAGGAGGAGGCAGCGGCGCTCGCAGGTCAGGCACCGGGCCTTCCCCCCGGGGAGCCTCTCCTGGAGCAGGGCCTCCCGCACCCAGGGCTCCATGGTCCCTCCCCGGGGTAGGTTACCCGCCCCTCCTCCACCCGGGCGAACGGGGGGAGCTCGTGCTCCACGGTGCGGCCCACGTCCAGGATGTGGATCACCCGATGCCCGTGGGCCACGAGCCAGTCGGCGATGAGCCGCCGATGGCACCGCCACCAGAACCGCTCCGCGCACAGGATGGCCACCCGCCTCCCCTCCGCGAGGGCGAGGAGCCTTTCCATGCCCCTTTGGAACTCCTCGGTGAGCATGTGGTCCGCGAAGTTCCGGAAGCCTTGGGAGCCCCAGGCCCGGTTGGGCGAGGCCGCGCCCAGGCCGGTCTTGCGGTGGCCCCCGAGCTCCCTTCCCAGCCACACGTAGGCGATGCCCTGCCGCTCCAGGGCCCTGGCCAGCGCGCGCCGCGCGAAGTGGGGATGGCGCTGGGAGCTGGGGTAGGCCCGGGCATCCGCCACGAGCTCCACGCCATAGGCGGCCAAAAGGGAGAGGAACTCCCCTAGGGTCCGCGTGGAGTGGCCCAAGGTGAACAGGACGCAGGGCACAGGGAAAGTCTAGCCTGGCGGGGGTTGGGCCGGCAGGCTAAGATTCGTTGGGCGGAGCGTAGCGCAGCCTGGCAGCGCGCTGGCATGGGGGGCCAGAGGTCACCGGTTCAAATCCGGTCGCTCCGACCACCTCAATCCCAGGGCAGGGCGAAGGCGTCCAGGATCCGGATCTGGGGGAGGACTTCCTGGCCGCGCACCTCCGCCACCCCCACCACGCGCACCTGGATCCCCTGGGCCTCGGCGCGCACGGCCACGTAGAAGTGCCAGCCCTCCACCCCCACCACCGAGCCCGCCACGCGCGGGGTCGCCAGCCGGTAGAGGTTGGCCCCACCGCCCCCCACCACGAGGTACACCACCCCATCCCGCTCGATGCGCTCGTAGTTGTGGGCGTGCCCGTTGAACACCAGGTCCACCCCGAGCTCGGCAAACACCGGGTGCCAAAGCCTCTGCAGCCCCTCGGATCCCGGCCCATAGGCCGCGTCCGAGGAGAAGATGGGGTGGTGGAAGACTACGAACTTATGGGGCTCCGGGCCGGCGAGGTGGGCCCTTGCCCAGGCGAGCTGCTCGTGGTAGTCCGCGGGCGCGCGGGCGTTGGAGTCCAACCCCACCACGACCACGTCCCCGTAGTGCAGGGCCCACCAGCGCTTCCCCAGCTTCCCCCCGCCGGGCGGGAGGGCGAAATGCTGGTAGTAGGAGAGGCTGTCCCGCTCGTGGTTGCCGAGCACGGGGAGGAGGGGCGCCCAGCGCAGGATGGGCGCCAGGGAGCGGAAGAAGAACTCCCAGTGCGCGGGGACCGGAGTCTCCACCAGATCCCCGGCGTGCAGGACAAAGTGAAAGGGCCAGGGGTCCAGGCCCATGGCCGTGGCCACGAGCTCCACCCGATTGAACCCCGTCCACTGCCATTGGGTATCCGCGAGCACCCCGAACGCCACCGGCTCCCCGGGGGCCGCCGCGGTGCGGAACGTGCCCACGGGCGTGGCCGTGCCCTCAGGGAAGACCAGGCGGTAGGCGTACCAGGTGGAGGGGGCGAGGGCGGTCAGCCGGAAGTGGACGATCTCCTTTTCGGTTGCGCTTTCGGGCGCGTAGAGGGCGGCGAAGGGGAACCCGCCCGTGCGCCGATAGTCCGCAAGCGGGGCGTACTCAAGGCGCGCGGGCGAGGCGGGGCGCGCGGCCCAGGAGACGGTGACGCTCGTGGGTTCCGGGGCGCCCGTCCATGGCCCATAGAGGAGGGGGCTGGCCCCCACCCAAACGCCCCAAAGCAGGGAAAGAAGCACGGCCCTCATGGCCCCTCCCAGAGGCGGATCTGTTCGGGGAAGTGCACGAGGATGCGGGGGCCGTTCCGCAGGCTGTCCCAGGAGAGCTCGCCGGTCACCGCCAGTTTCTTGCCCACAAGCGCGCTTGGGTCCCAGCCCTCGAGGGCCCAGAAGCCGGGGCAAAGCGCGGGTTGGACGAGCACGCGAAAGCCGAAGCGGCTGCCCTGGGCCCAGAGGGCCCAGCCCTGGGCCTCGGCCCCCACCCGGGAGACCGCGAACACCACGGTGACCGCTTGGGTCACGTAGCGCACGGGATCGGCCTCGATCTCCCAGAGGGCCCGGGGCGTGGCGGCGCTCTCCCAAAGGCCTAAGCCCTCCAGCTGGGCCAAGGCCACTGCCCGCAGGAACCGGCAATAGTAGCGTTCCTGTTCGGGGTAGAACACAAGAAGGCGTGCCAATCCCGCCCGCAGGAGCTGTTCGTTCACCAGCCCCCATCCCTCCTCGCCCTCCACCCAGAGGTACGCCAAAAGGCGGCGGTGGGCGTCGCGGAGCTCCCGGGGGTTGAGCTCCACATAGACAGGTTTGGCCAACGTCAAGGAGCGGAAGAAGCGCAGGGCCTCCTCGGCCCAGGCTTCCCCGGTCTCGGGGGCGTTGACGCCCAGGAGGCGCACGGTTTCGTTGGGGCTCAGCCCAGGGGGCAGGGGGCCGGTGAAGCGGATCATGCAGGTATCGCCGTCCAGCCAGCGGGTGATGCGGGCCGGCAAGGCCCCCTCGGGCGGCTGGGCCCACCCTACCCCCGCCAAAGCACCCAAAAGGAGCGCACAAATCACCCCGCGCACGGACGCCGACCTCCTTTCACCGCTCGTAGTGTACCCGGCGCTGGACCACGGTGAGCTGGAACAAGGAGAGGGCGAAGATGATGGCGAAGAGGATCACGGAGGCGGCGGAAGCGGGGCCGTAGTGTCCGGACTCGAAGGCCTTGCGGAAGATGTAGTAGACCATGGTCAGGCCGGAGTTCTCCGGGCCGGCCCCCATGAACAGGATCATCACCTCCTCGAAGATCCGGAAGGAGCCGATCAGGGAGATGATGAGGAGGAAGAAGAGCTGGGGCGTGAGGAGGGGGACGGTGACCCGCCACCAGGTCTGGAAGGCGCTGGCCCCGTCCACCCGCGCCGCCTCGTAGTACTCCCGGTCGATGCCCTGCATGCCCGCAAGAAGGATCAAGGCTTGGTAGCCCGTGAAGCGCCACACCTGCATGAGGATCAGAGCGGGCAGGGCCAGCTTGGGGTCGTTCAGCCAGTCCAGGACGCTCACCTCCTGGCCGAAGAGGCCGGCGAACGCGGAGAGGAGATAGTTCAAAAGGCCAATGTCCCGGTTGTAGATCCAGCGGAACACCATGGCCACGGCCACCCAGGGCGTGATGTAGGGGAGGAAGTTGGCGGTGCGGAAAAGCCCGCGCCCGCGCACGGCCTGGTTCAGCAGGGTCGCCAAAAGGAGAGCCAGGGCCAACGTGACGGGCACGCTGATGATCACGTACTTGGTGGTGTTGAGCAGGGCCTTGTGGAAATCCCGATCGGCCAGGACGGCCTGGAAGTTCTTCCAACCCACGGGGCGCAGGTCCCAGCGGGTGACCGCGGGGCGCACCGTCAACACCTCGCTCTCCCGGAGGACCACGAACTCCCGTTTCCCGCCCTCATCCCGGAGGACCCAGCGGTTCGCCTCCCGCAGGCGCACCCAAAGCTGCTCCGGATCCACCCGGTAGCGCTCGGCGAGGAACGCGACCAAGGGCTCAGGGATGCGGCCCCGCCGCAACGCGCCCGCCCACTCCTCCGCCCCCGCGGTGACGGTGAGGACGGGCTCCCCAGGGACCGTGCGCGTGCCGATGTCGTAGGCGCTGTACAGGAAGGCGTTGATGAAGGGGTAGAAGGTGAACAGGCCCAACACGGCCAGCGTGGGGAGGAGGTAGACGTAGGCCTCCAGCGTTTCCCTCCAGAAACGCCGGCTCTTCCAGGCCTGGGGGACGGGAAGCTTCATGGGAAGGAGAAAGGGGGGAGGACGTTCCCCTCCCCCCAGCGGCCGCTCACTTGAGGAGGGCGGCGAACTCCGCCGCCAGGCCGTCCACGAACTCCTTGGGGGTGATCTGGCCCTTCAGGAGCAGCTCCCAGTAGGTGATGAGGAGGTTGCGCATGTCCATGTAGCGCGGGTGCAGGAGCTGCTGGAAGCTCCCGGCCAGGAGCTGCTCGGTGGCGGCCTTGGCGATGGGGCTCTCCCCCATGAAGGCCTGCCACTCCGCGGAGTTGATGGCGCTCCAGGTCACGGGGAGGTAGCCCGTGTTCTTGGCCCAGTAGAGGATGTTGTCCTCGCGGAGGAGGAACTCGATGAGGCGCGCCGCAGCCTTGATCTGGGCCAGGCTCTGGTTGAGGGAGAAGATGGCGAGGTTCGTGCCCTGGATCATGGACTGGCAGGTCTTATGGCAGGGCACGGTGGTGACGGCGATCGGCACGCCCCTCTGCTTGGCGGCGTCCACGTTGTAGGGCCAGCCGGCCGAGGAGTCCAGCCATAGGGCGATGTCCACGCCCTCGGCCATGGCCGTGTTCAGGTAGCCGCTTTGGACCAGGCTATAGCGCGCGAGCTTGGCGGCGAACTCCGCGGCCTCCAGGCCGGCGGCGTTGTTGATGGTCACCTCCTTCCAGTCCTCGGAAAGGAGGTCGCCCCCGGCCTGCTTGAGGAGGGTGAGGAACATCTCGGGGTTCGGGGGGCGGAAGCCCGTGGCGTATTTGCGGGCCGCCTCATCCTTTCCAAACTTCTCCACCACGGCCAGGAACTCCGCCCAGGTCCGCGGCGGCTGGGGCACCAGGTCCGGCCGATACACCAGAACGATCACGGACTTGTTGAACGGCACGGTCACCAGCCGCCCTTGGAAGTATTGCATGAACGCGGGATGGATGTCCTGGATGACCTTCTCCGAGAGGAGGAGGTCGAGGTCCACCAGGGCGTCCAGCCAGGTCACCGTCCAGTTCTCGTACTGTTGGGCGAGGGTGGGCGGGTTCCCCGCGGCCACGGCCGCCACCAGCTTCTGCTGCAGGGCCCCATACCCGCCCTGGAACACGAGGTCCACGCGGATGTCGGGGTTCTCCTGCATGAACTTCTGCACCAGCCGCTCCAGGTAGGGCCCATGGAGCCGGCCCATGGCGTGCCAGAAAGTGATGGTCACCTGCTGGGCCGCCGCCCCCAGGCTCAGCCCCAATACCAGCACCGCAATCCACCACTTGCGCATACGCCACCTCCTTTGGCTCACTTCAACCCCGTGCGGGCGATCCCCTGGATGAACTGCTTTTGCGCGAAGAAGAAGAGGACTAGAATGGGCACGATGGCCATGGTGGCCGCGGCCATAAGAAGGTGGTGGTAGTCGCCCATCTCCATCTGCAGAAAGCGCAGCCCAACCGGCACGGTCCGCAGCTCCACCTTGTCCGTCATCACGATGATCCAAAGGAACGCGTTCCAGGAGGCCACGAACTTGAGGAGGGCCACGGTGGCAATGCCGGGGCGGATCAGGGGGACCGCGATCTGGAACATGTAGCGCAGCCGGGAACAGCCGTCGATGCGGGCGGAATCCCAAAGTTCATCCGGGACGGTCTTGAAGAACTGGCGCAGGAGGAAAATCCCGAACACGCCCGCCGTCCAGGGGATGATCAGGACCTGATAGGTGTTGTACCAGCCGATGCGGTTCACGAGGATGAACGTGGGCACAAGGAGCATCTGGCCAGGGATCATGAGGGTGCCCAGGAGCAGGGCCAGGATCACGCCCCGCCCAAGGAAGGTCATCTTAGCCAGGGCGTAGCCCGCGGGGATGCTGGTGACGACGTCCCCCACGGTGGTGGTGAGGGCGATGAAGAAGGAGTTGAAGAAGTAGCGGCCGAAGGGAGCGGAGTTCCAGGCTTCCACGTAGTTTTGCCACAACGCCGGGTTGGGGATCCACTGGGGCGGGATCCTATGCACCGCGGCCCGCTCCTTGAGGGAAGTGGTGACCATCCAAAAGAAGGGGAGGGCGGTGAGCAGCACTGTGAAGAGGAGGAGCCCATACACAAAAAGGAGCCAAATGGCGCGCCGGACCCAGTACCCGGAGGATCGCCGCTGCATGGGCCGCTAGGAGTGTACGCGGAGGGAAGGCCCGGTCAACGTGTGGTCCCGGGCCCGTCGGGATACCATTCGCCGCCATGATGGGAAGGCTGGAGGTCATCACGGGGCCGATGTTCGCCGGGAAGACCGAGGAGCTCCTGCGCCGGGTGGAGCGGGCCCGCATCGCCCGGAAATCCGTGCTCCTCTTCAAGCCCGAGATCGACGTGCGCTACAGCGCCACGGAGGTGGTCACCCACAACGGCCGCCGCCTCCCCTGCCGCCTCCTCCCCGTGGCCGTGGACCTCGGGAGCTTCCAGGCCCGGCTCGATTCGGAAACGCTCCGGGCCACGGAGGTCTTCGCCTTCGACGAGGCCCACTTCTTCGGCCCCGCCTTTCCGGAGCTCTGTGAGCACCTGGTGGCCCAGGGGAAGCGGGTCATCGTGGCCGGCCTGGACCTGAACTTCCGCGCCGAGCCCTTCGGCCCCATGCCCGCCCTCCTGGCCCTGGCCGACGAGGTGCTCAAGCTCACCGCGGTGTGCACAGTGTGCGGCGCTCCCGCTACCCGCACCCAGCGGCTCCTCGAGGGGAAGCCCGTCCTGGCCGGCCCCGAGGTCCTCATCGGAGGGCTCGAGGCCTATGAACCCCGCTGCCGCGCCCACTTCCTCCCGCCCCGCTGAGGGGGAAACCGCCCTGGAGCTGCGCGACGTCCACGTGGCCTTCCCCCTTCCCCAGGGCGCCCTCCCCGTGCTGGCCGGGTTCTCCCTGGCTGTGGCGCCCGGGGAGGTGGTGGGCCTTGTGGGCCCCTCCGGGTGCGGGAAGACCACGTTGCTCAGGGTTTCCGCTGGGCTTCTGCGGCCCGGGCGCGGCGAGGTGCGCGTGTTCGGAAGGGCTCCCCGTGGGCGGGTCGCCTACATGCCCCAAGGGGACTCCCTCCTCCCCTGGCGCACGGCCCTGGGCAACGTCCTGGCCGCCCTGGAGGTGGACGGCCCGGTCCCCCCGGAGGCGCGCCGCCGGGCCCAGGAGCTGTTCGGGCGCTTTGGGCTCTCCGGCTTTGAAAAGAGCTTTCCCCACGAGCTGTCCGGGGGGATGCGCCAGCGCGTGGCCCTCCTGCGCACCTTTCTGGCGCGCCGGGAACTCCTGCTCCTTGATGAGCCCATGGGCGCCCTGGACGCGCTGACCCGCGCCGAGCTCCAGGATTGGCTCGTGGAGGTCCTCCAGGCCCTGCCCCGGACAGTCGTGCTCGTGACCCACGACGTGGAGGAGGCCCTCCTCCTTGGGGACCGGGTTTTGGTGCTCAGCCCGCGGCCGGCCCGCCCCCTCCAAGAGGTCCGCCCCGCCGGGCCCCGCCCCCGCGCCCGCGGCTCCCCGGAGCTCCAGGCCCTGCGCCTGCGCATCCTCGAGGCCCTCTCCCCCAAACGCCATGCGCAAACTGGCTAGCTACGCGCCCGCGGCCCTGGTGGTGGTGCTCCTCCTGGCCCTCTGGGAGGGCGGGTGCAGGTTCTTCCGGCTCCCCGTGTACGTGCTCCCCGCCCCCAGCCGCGTGTTCCGCACCTTCGTCCACGACCTCCCTCTCTTTTTGGAGCACGCGGCGGTCACGGTGCAGGAGGTGGCCCTGGGGCTGGGGATCGGGACCGCTCTAGGGATCGGGGTAGCCGTGGTGGCCTTCTACGTGCGGCCGGTGGGGCAGGCCCTCACCCCCTTCCTTGTGGGGACCCAGGTCGTGCCCATCTTCGCCGTGGCCCCCCTCCTCGTCCTGTGGTTTGGCTACGGCATCTGGCCCAAGGTGGCCGTGGCCTCCCTCATCACCTTCTTCCCCGTGGCCATCAACCTCCTGGACGGCCTGCGCTCCGTGCGCTCCGAACTCTTGGAGTTCTTCCAGGCCTTGGGGGCGCGGGAGGCCAAGCTCTTGCGCCTGGTGCTGCTGCCCGCCGCCCTGCCCTTCCTCCTTTCGGGGCTGCGGGTGGGCGCCACCCTCTCCCTGGTGGGGGCCACCCTGGGGGAGTGGGTGGGGGCCAGCCAGGGCCTGGGCTACCTCATGATCCGGGAAAACGCCCGGCTGCGCCTGGACCGGGTGTTCGCCATCGTCCTCCTCCTCACCCTCATGGGGCTCGGCCTCTTCGGCACCTTGGGCGTCCTGGAGCGGCTCCTCCGGCGCCGGCGCTAAAATTAGAACGCTATGCGGAAACTGATCGCCCTTGGTTTGGCGTGTGCTTTGGGCCTCGGTGGGCAGGCGTCCTTCCAATTGATCCTCGACTTCTACCCCAACCCCAACCACGTCCCCCTCTACGTGGCCCAGGAGCTCGGGTTCTTCCGGGAGGAGGGCGTGGAGGTGGAGCTCCTTGTGCCTTCGGATCCCAGCGCTCCGGCCAAGCTCGTGGCCGCGCGCGCGGTGGAGATGGGGCTCACCCCACAGATGAACCTCCTCATCGCCGTGGACGAGGGGCTGCCGTTAGTGGCCGTGGCCGCCCTCATCGACGGCGCCCTGGGCGGGCTCCTCAGCCTGCGGGAGTACGGGGTGGAGCGGCTGGAGGACCTGCGGGGGAAGCGCATCGGCTACTCCTTGGAGCCCCTGGAGCCTGTTTTGTGGCGGACCATGCTGGCCACGGTGGGGGTGGGGCCCGAGGAGTTCGCCCTTGTATACACCGGGATGGCCACCGTCCCCGCCCTCCTCACCCGCGCGGTGGAGGCCATCGGCGCCTTCCGCAACTACGAGCTTTTGGCCGTGGAGCTCCTCGGCCACAGCCCCGTGTTCTTCCCCCAGGAGGACTACGGCGTCCCCAACACCTACGAGCTCCTGTTCGTGGTGCATCCCGCGCTGCTGGAGGAGCGGCCGGAGGCGGTGCGGGCGGTGCTGCGGGCGGTGGCCCGCGGGGTGGCCTTCACCCGCCAAAACCCCGACCAGGCCTTCCGCCTCTTCCTCCGCGTCTTCCCCGAGCTCGAGGACGAGCTCAACCGCCGGAGCTTCGCGGTGACGCTCCCCCTGTACGCGGAAAACTTGCGCCACGACGACGGCCCCCGCTGGGCGGCCATGGTGGCCTTCCTCCATAGCACGGGCATGATCCGCAAGCCCCTCCCCTTAGAGCAGCTTTATACCACCGCCGTCTTGCCGTAGGGCGTGGTGCGGCCTCCCGAGGGCTGCTAACCTTAGGTTCCCCGCAAAGGAGGTACGGTGAGGAAAGCGCTGGCGTTGGTGGTTTTGGTGGGCCTGGCGGCCCTAGGAGCTCCGACGGTGCCTGGCACGGTCACGCGCGTGTTGGACGGGGCCACGGTGGAGGTGCGCATCGAGGGCCTTCCCACCCCCGCTCCCGCGGGGCTGCGCGCGGGCAGCACCGTGACCGTGCGGTACATCGGGGTGGCCCTCCCCTCCGCGCCCCAAGATGCGGAGAAGCTGCGGAGCCTGAACGCCCTCCTCGTGGAGGGCCGGCGGGTCTACCTCGAGCTGGAGGACAAGAAGACCTGGGAGGACGGGAAGCTTTGGGCCTACGTGTTCCTCGATCCGGAGGGCCATCTCTTTGTGAACGCCATTCTCATCGCGAGCCCACTGGCGGGCTTCGCCCCCCTGGCGGAGGCGGAGCGGTACAACGCCGTTTTGGCCCACATGGACCAGGTGCCCCTCGGCCCGCCCACCCTGGCTTGCCCCATCGTGTACCCCTGGAACGAGGCCGTCCAGTACGTGGGCCGCACGGCCTGCGTGGAGGGGCCGGTGGCCAGCGTGGGCACGAGCCGCGGCGGCGACGTCTTCCTGAACCTGGGCAAACCCTATCCTGATCCGGGCCGGTTCACCCTGTTCATCCCCGCCCGGCACGTGGGCAAGTTCGAGGCCGCCTACGGCGCCCGGTTCTGGACCAACCTCGTGGGCCAGCGGGTGCGGGCCCTGGGCGAGATCCGCCTCTACCAAGGGGTGCCGGAGATCCTCCTTTCGGAGCCGGAAAACCTCCTCATTCTCCGCTGAGGAGGGCCTGCAGGACGTGGGCCAGGCGTTTGGGGTCGGCCCTCCCCTGGGCCTTCCGCATCGCCTGGCCCACGAGGAATCCCAGGGCTTGGGTGCGGCCGGCCCGGTAGTCGGCCACGGCCTGGGGGTGCTCCCGCACCACCTCCTCCGCGAGCCTCCTTAGGGTCTCCTCATCGCGCACCGCCGTGGCCGCGTGGGCCAGGAGCGCGGGGATCGGGGCTTCGCCCCGCGCCGCCCGCTCCAGGATCTCCTTGGCCTGGGGGCGGGTGATGCGGCCCTCCTCCACGGCCCGGATGAGGGCCACGAGGTCCGCAGCGGGCACGGGCGGGGCCTCGCCCGTCCAGTACGGCCCGAGCTCCGCCAGGACCCAGCCCGCCGCTGCCCGGGGGGTGGCGATCCCCCGGGCCACGGCCTCGAAGTAGTCGGCCCGCGCGGGGTCCGCAAGGAGGGCCTCGGCCTCCGCCGGGGACAGCCCGAACTCCCGCAGCCAGCGGGCCTCCCGCTCCCAGGGCAGCTCGGGCAACTCCGCCCGCACCCGGGCCAGCCAGGCCGGGGTCACCACTAGCGGCACGAGGTCCGGGTCCGGGAAGTACCGGTAGTCGTGGGCCTCCTCTTTGGTGCGTTGGAGGACGAGCTCCTCCCTGGCCTCGTCCCAGCCGAAGGTGACCGGTTCCACGCGTTCCCCGCGGGCGAGGAGGGCCCGTTGGTGGTCGGCGGCGGCCTGGAGGGCCCGCTCCACCGCCCGGAAGGAGTTGAGGTTTTTGATCTCCGTTTTCGTGCCCAGCCGGCCGTCGTGGCCCAAGGAGAGGTTCGCGTCGCAGCGCAGCTCGCCCTTCTCCATGTCCGCGGTGGACACGCGCAGGTGGCGCAGGAGCGTGCGCAGGGCCCGCAGGAACTCCCGGGCCTCCTGGGGCGAGCGGAGGTCCGGTTCGGTCACGATCTCCACGAGGGGCACCCCGCAGCGGTTGAAGTCGATGAGGGTGCCCTGCTCGGTGTGCACAAGTTTGCCCGCGTCCTCCTCCAGGTGCAGCTCCCGGATGCGCACGGTGCGCGTTTGGCCGGCCAGGCGGAAGGGGAGGGCACCGCCGCGGGCCAGGGGCGCCTCCCGCTGGGTGATCTGGTAGCCCTTGGGGAGGTCGGGGTAGAAGTAGTTTTTGCGGTCGAACTGGGAGACCTCTTGGATTTGGGCGCCCAGGGCCAGGGCCACGCGCAGGGCCAGGTCCACGGCGCGGCGGTTGAGCACGGGGAGGGCCCCGGGGAGGCCCAGGCACACGGGGCAGGTGAGGGTGTTGGGCGGGGCGGCGAAGTAGTCCGCGCGGCAGGGGCAGAAGAGCTTGGTGCGGGTGAGGAGCTGCACGTGGATTTCCAGGCCGATGACGACGTCCATGGCCCGTGGCATAGTGTATAAAAGATCGTTGCCACCCCCGCAAGTTAAGAAAAGAGCCGAGTCCGCGCGGATTTCGTCCAGAACAGGGGGCGGAAGCACCGAGAAAGTATTCAACTCCCCTCTTCCCCTTCTCCATGTGTAGGACACCAGATTTCTCCGACCGCCTCCCGACTTGGCATCGATCTCCCAGCACGCCAAAGCCCCTGAGGGCTTGGCGGGGAGTAGAAAGCTAAAATGAAACACGAAAGCGATGAGGACGGTTTGGCAGGCCGGCCCGCGGGGCCAGGAAGGAGGTTGGGATGAGGGTCTGGCGGCGGGCAATCGGTGGGGCGTTTTCCGTTTTGCTCCTTGTGGCCGGGGGAGCGGGGCCTTCGAAATCACCCCCCACGGCTCCTCCCGGGGTTGCGGGGCTCCTTCCTGATGCGGTGGTCCTCCGGGAGGTCACGGCGCTTGCGCTCCCGGCGGCGCGGGAGTCCGAACTCCTGGGGGTGCACGACCTGGACGGGGATGGATGGACTGACCTTGTGGTGGCCACGGATCGTCGGGTCCAAGTCCTGCTGGGCGACGGACGGGGCGGGTTCCGCACCGGCCCCTGGGTCTACCTTGAGGTGGAGGAATACAAGGAAGGCCAGCCGATCCCCGGCCGCACCGTGAGGGAGGCCGAACAAAGGATCTGGAAACCCTACGAGCTGGAGGAGCGGGAGGGGAGGAGGTACGTGCCTCACCCGGTCGGGGTCAACCTCCTGGCGGGAGGAGCCCTGGTGGACCTGGATCGCGACGGAATCCTGGATGTGGTTGTGGTGGGGTGGAGGGCTCTCGAGCCGGGGGATCGGCTCTATCTCCTGCGCGGGCTGGGGGGAGGTCTGTTTGCGCGGGCTGGGGTCCTCCCCTATCCCCAGGGGAAGTACCTCTCCAGGCTTTTCCCCGCGGACCACGCCGTCCTCTTTACTGTGGCTTCTGAGGGCGGCCCCACCCGGCTCTACCGCCTGAGCGCGGAGGAGGGCCTGGAGAACCCCCGCTTGGAGAAGCTCCTGGAAGGTCCCTGGCTCCTGCAGGGGGTGGCCGATCTGAGCGGGGAGGGCGAGCCCGATCTGGTGGTCTCCACGCGAGAAAGGGTTCAGGTCCTGATCGGGGACGGAACGGGCGGCTTCCGCGAGGGACCTTCGTTTGCTCCCCGCGCCGGGGAGGTCCACGGGGTGGAGCTGGCAGACCTGGATGGTGAGGGGTCCCTGGACCTGGTGGTCCGGACCTACACCGGGATCGTCACCGCCCTCCGGCGGGGGGAGGAGTACGCCGAGGCGTTCGCCCGAGATCTTGGGTTCCCCTTGTGGGAACACGTCGTGGCCGATTTCACCGGGGATGGGGTCCCCGATCTCCTCGTACAACGGGCTAAGGGGTTCCACGAGTACCTCCTCCTTCCTGGGGATGGAGGCGGGGGGTTCCTGAACGCGGTGGCGGAGTTCGTCGTGGTGGAGGGGCACCGCATGCGGGAACCCCGCGCCGCCGACCTCAACGCCGACGGCCTTTTGGACCTTGTGTTCTGCCCGCTGGGTGGGGAGACGATCCGGGTGTACCTGAACGGAGGGAGGGTTCCCGGAGCGAGCCTCCATCCCCTGCCCGGGACGCTGCTGGCGGTGGGCGATCTTTCGGGGGACGGAAGCCCGGAGGTCCTGGTGGCGGACGTGGGGCGGCGGGGCGTGGGGGTGTTCTGGAACAACGGGCGGGGCGGGCTGGTCTTCCGGCCCTTGGCGGAGCTGGGCCGGTCCCCTCTGGCCGGGGCCGTGGCCCGCCCCTTCGTGTGCCTCCTCCTCCCGGAGACGGAATGGCTTTCCTCGGAACTGGTGCTGCTGGACAGCTTCGGTCGCGTCTTCGCTCGCTTCTGGGTTCCTTCCGAGGTGCTCCCCAACTTGGCCGTGGGAGACTTCGATGGCGACGGTCTGCTGGACGTAGCCATCCCTGCCAAAACCCTGCTGTTGGTCCTCTGGGGGCGAGGAATGGTCCTGCGCAGTTACCGTTGGCCCGCGGGCGAGGTGAGCCTCCTCGCCCCGGGGAGCGGGAAGCTGTGGGCTGTGTCGGTTGGGGAGTACGCCGACCTTGTGGAGGTCCGGTTCGCGCGGGGCAGGATGACTGTGTCCGCGCCGATCCTCCAGCTGGAGGCCCTCCCGCTCACGATGACCTGTGGCGACCTGGATGGGGACGGGATCGCGGATCCCGTGGTCCTGGCCGTGGAGCTCGGGGCGGAAGTCGCGGACGGGCGGGCGGTGGTGTTCCCCGCGCGGGCCGTGGCGGGGATGGCCCTCTCCTCTGCAGGCGCCCGGGTGGAGGAGGTGCCGGGGTTCCCCAAGGACCACCTGCCCTGGCCGTTTTTGGGCGCAGCGGTGGCCCGGAGCGGAGGAGTCCCCCACCTCGTCTACACCACCTCCGCCGGGGGCGGGGTGTTCCGCGTCCCCTGGCAGGAGGGGTTCGGCGCAGCGGTGCGGGTGGACCTCCCCGGCGGGCCGATCCTCGCCGCGGACCTCGACGGCAACGGGGAGGACGAGGCCCTCACCGCCACCGTGGGCCTGGGCACCCTCCTTGGGATCCTCTGGAACGGAGGTGGACGATGAGAGCGGTTCGTGCTGCGTCCATCATGCTGTTGGCTGTGGCCCTTCGTCAGGTGGCGTTATCGGAGTGCGCCCACAAGCTCTACGGAAATCAGGAACTTGACAGGAAAGATGTAAGCGTGCCGACCAAGGTCATCGCAAAGGTGGTGGAAAAGGTGCTTCCCGGTCTCGGTCTCATCTTGCCCGACATCGAGGTGACCCTCGAGTTCAATGCCGCCATGGAGTTCAACCTTAGTTGCAGCTGCAGGCCCTGCTGCCGTGCCCCCGAGAAGCAGGTGGCCTCGCTAACGGTGTCCGCCTCTGTCAGTGCGTTCGGCGGGAACGTGTACTTCACCGCCGCGGGGACCGAAACCCTTGATGGGCTCCTGGAGCCCCCTCCCTTGAAAGAGTGTGCCCTGTGGATAACCCTTGCGTACCAGGTGGGCGAGCGGGTCCCGGCGGTGGGGGTCAACCTCTCGCTCGGTGGGGTTTCCATTCGGCAAGAGTATGTCAGGATGAGGTTCTCGGCGATCCCGCACTGCGGGTGCACCGCTGACCCTCGGTGCTTCGGCAACACTGCCCCAAGCATCGTGAATGTCTCCCCAGACAAGCTCGCCCTTAATCAGGGCGAGAGCGGCACCATCACGGTGGTGGCCACAGATGCTCAGAAGCTTAAGCCTTTCCCTGAAGAAATCAGCGGTGGTGGGTACCTGCCCGTGCGGCTTGAGCAGGCATGGTACAGCGAGGATGGAAAAACAGGCAGTGCCACCTACCGCGTGGAGTTTCCGTTGGAGGGCGAACTGCTGCAGGGCGTTGTCAAAATTTCCGCGTGGGATGAGTGTGATCAGATGAATGAGGTGCGCGTGCCCGTCTGGTTTTTCTACCCGCCGGTTTTGCAGCTTAACCCGGCGCTCACCGGCTGGCGCAAGGGCTGGTACGACGTGGCGGTGGACGTCTACGACCCCAACCTCCGGGGGTGCCCGAATCCCTGGGAGGCCGTGACGGTGGATGTAGGAGCCTCATTCGGCGTGTCCCATAGCGTTCCCGCAGATAAGACGTTCGGCTGTGCGGGGTTCGAGCAGGGCCTTGAAGCCCGCGAGCTGTATACCCGCATCTACTGGGTGTCCGTGGCGCCCATCCCCAACCAGTGCCCGCGCTGGGTGGAGATCGTCGCCCGCGATTTGCGCCCCCTGTAGGCCTCGCCCCTCAAAGTGGAAATCCCGAATCGGCCGCCTGCCCTTGCTCAGAACGGCGAGGTTTTCAAAGTCCGCCCAGGCCAGACCCTCCGGGTTCCCCTGAAGGCGTAGGACCCCGATGGCGACAGGGTAACGATCACCCAGACCGCTGGTCCTGGAGCGCTCAGCGGCCACGCGTGGTCCTGGACCGTGCCTGATCCCTATTGGGGGTCAGCCTGGCGTTTGGTTGGGTTTGTGCTGGAGGATCCCTGCGGCGGG
>JANXBT010000004.1:10280-50041 GCA_025060415.1 Candidatus Bipolaricaulota bacterium | reverse complement strand
CTTTTGCCCGGCCTCTCTGGCCCCGAGGGGATTTGAACCCCTGTCTTCGGGTTGAGAACCCGAAATCCTTGGCCGCTAGACGACGGGGCCGGCCATGCCGATTATGGCCGACCCCGCGCGCCGTTCAACCCCGCTCAAAGCTTGAGCTCCACCGCCTCCGGCGCCAGGAAGAACGGAAGCCGCTTCCCCTCCGCCCCCAGGACCTCCCGCACCTCCAGCCGCACGGGGACCGCCACCGCCTCCTTGGTCTTTTTGGCGAACACGAGCTTGGCCAAGGGCCCGCCCGCCGGCTTCTTCTCCGGGAGAAGCGCAAGCGCGAGGGCCACGCGGCCGGGCACGGGCTTCTCCTCCGCCTCCACCTCCGCGGCGTAGGGCTCCACCCCCACGACCTCCTTCAGCTCCACGGGCAGCGCCGGGTCGAAGTGCACGTAGACCTTGAGGGCGGAGAGGGGCGCGTCGGCCTGGATCAGGACCGCGGAGGGCGTTTGGGGATCGAGTTGGAGGCCGATCTGGGGGACGGCGTAGGTGAAGGCCACCTGGCTGGGCCCCACGGCGAAGGGCAGGGCGATCCCGGCCCAGTCCACGACCCGCTCCACGCTCAGGTCCAGGGTGACCGTGACCTCCTTGGCGGGCATGCGCACGGGCTTGAGGGCCACGGCGAAGGCCGCGAGGTCCCCGGCCTTGGCCTGGGCCCGGCCGGCCTCTAGAACGAAGCTGATCCCGTCCGCCAGCGCCTTCGTGCTCAGCCGGTACCCGGCCAGGGCCCCGCTCGTGAAGTCCACAAGCTCCCAGGGCCGGACAGCGAGCCTCCCGGAAAGGAGACCGATCGTCTCCCCGTCGGTGGCGAGCACCGCCTGGTCCCCCACCTTGGCCAGCCGCACCGTGGGCCGGCCGAAGAACACGGCCTCCTTGGGGGTCGCCCCCTGGATGCCCTTGAAGCGGGTGGTGGCGCCGGGCCGGGCCAGCCAGTCCGGCGGCAGCACCTCCTCCACGGCGAGCTCGTGGGCGAGAAGGAGGCTGGCCCCCAGCGGGATCTTCCCGGGGAGGGCCAGGGCGACGCTGAGGGTCCACGTGGCCTCGTCGGGAAGGAGCAGGGGCTTCCCATCCGGGGAGACCAAGGCCACGGGCTTCTCAATCCCCTTGGCGAAGCCGAGGAGCCGGCCCCCTTGGTCCACGACCTCCACGCCGGCCACGGCTGTGAGCGTGCCCAGGGGGTTTAGGGCGAGGCTGTCCAGGCGGATGGGCGTGGCGTTCCGGTCCTGGTCCCCAATTTTCAGGGTGGAATAGAGGAGGGTTCCCGGCGCGGGGCTCAGGACCTTTCCGGCCTGGGGCACCCCAAGCTCCAAGATCTCCAGGCCGGCGGCCACCACCCGGTCGGCCACGGGATCGGCGACCCTAAACGTCTGGGTGTGCCCGGCCTCCTTGAGGGCGAGGGTCAGGGTGGGCGCCACCGTCACTGGATCCTTAGGCCGGAAGCCCTCCGGAACCTCCACCCATAGGGTAAGCTTCCCATTGCCCTCGTCCAGGGCGGCGAAAAGCGGCTCGGGCAGGGCGTAGTCCCGGCCCACAGGGACCTCAAGCTGGGTGACCCCGTTGTCCAAGATCCAGACGAGGCCGGAAGGGCCGTCGATGCGGATCCGCACGAGGTCCAAGCCCCAGGGGTTCACGTCCGCTGTGTCCTCCACCTCCACCTCGGCCACGGGGAGGCGGTCGCCGGGGTTGAGGTTCCCGCCCTCCGGGCCGGGCAGGGCCTTGGCCCCAAAGCTCCCGGAAAGGACGAGCTTTTCCGGCGTGCCGTCCCGCAGCTCCAGCGTCCCCCCCTTCTCCCCCTCGGCCCAGCTCAGGATGATCCGGGGCTGGAGGGTGCGGCCCTCCGTGATCCTTTCCGTGACCTTCACCCACACGTAGAAGTAGGCCTCGCCGTCGTCGGCGATCTGGCGTTCCTCCGGATCCCGGCCGAGGAGGACCTCCTGGAGGGGGAAGCCCGGCCCCCGGGCCAGGACCACAGTCCTCCCGCAGGAGTTCTCCATCCGCAGCTCCACCCACTCGAGGTCCTCGGGCTTGGCCGTGCCGAGGTTCTCCACGGCGACGCGAGTGAAGTAGATCGGGTCGGTGTTCGCGGCGTCGTTATCCCGCACAAGGGCCCGCTGGAGCAGCCCCACGTCCCCGGGGTTGAAGGGCTTGTTGCCAAAATTTAGGTCCCGGAACTCCTCGGGCTGGGCGAAGGCCAGCACCCAAAAGAAAGCCCAAAAAACGAAGGCGAACCTGCGCATCTCCCCTCCTTTGGGCGCGGCGGAAGGCCGCGCTTGATCTTACGCCGCCAGGGCCTCGGGGGTTTCCGGGGTGGTGAGGGCCAGGTAGAGGCGTTTGGCCGCGGCCTGCTCCGCCTCCTTTTTGGAGCGCCCCCGGCCCAGGGCCGCCCGGCCGCCGGCCACGGCCTCCACGGTGAACACCTTCTTGTGCTCGGGCCCCTCCTCCGCCACCACCCGGTACTCCGGCAGGCTTCCGAACCGCTCCTGCACGAACTCCTGGAGGAGGGACTTGTAGTCCGGGACCTCCTGGGCGTAGCGGCGGATCTCCGCGGCGAGGAGCTTTTCCACGAGGTCGCGCACGGGGGCGTAGCCGTGGGCCAGGAAGGCCGCGCCGAGCAAGGCCTCCAGGGCCGCGGCCAGGACGGAGGGGCGGTCCCGCGCCCCGGCGGCCTCCGCGCCCCGCCCCACCCGGAGGTGGGGCCCCAGCCCCAGGCGCCGGGCCACCTCGGCCAGCACCGGCCGGGACACCACCACCGCCCGGACCTTGGTGAGCTCGCCCTCCTCCCGCTCGGGGAAGTGGCGGAAGAGGAGCTCCGTCACGGCCAGCGTGAGGACGGCGTCGCCCAAGAACTCCAGGCGCTCGTTGCTGGGAAGGCCCGTCTCGTTGGCGTAGGAGGCGTGGGTGAGGGCCTCGCCCAAGAGCTCCGGGGGGATCGCCAAGCCCAGGTCCGGGAACGCGGGTTCCGAGGGAGGCATCTGGCTAGGGCGGGAGGATTCGAACCTCCGATCGCGGGTCCAAAGCCCGCTGCCTTACCGCTTGGCTACGCCCTAGCCCTGGTGGAGGTGGGGGGATTCGAACCCCCGTCCGAAAACACCTCGGCTTCGGCTTCTACAAGCTTAGCCCGTGTTTTGGACGTCGGCTCGCGCGCTCCCACGGGCAGGATCGCTTGAGCCCAAGCCCCAACGGTCTTCGCCCGCGGCCCCGGGGCCAGGGCCTCTGGGCTAGCCCGCTTCGGTCACGCCCAACAACCCCCCGCGGGCGAGGGGGTTGCGGACGGCTTACGCCGTTAGTTCAGGGCGTAAGCGGGAACGTAGGCGTAGTCGGCACTTATTTGCCGTCCCGTGGTTTTAGGAGCGAACGGGAGCTCCGCTTGCCGCCTGGCCTCGGTGTTCCCGTCGAGTCCAGTCACCCCCAAGCCCTCGATTATAAGGCCCCGCGCCCCCGTTGTCGGCCCGCGCCCCCCTCCCCTACCATCGGGCATGGCGGACATCGCTAGCGAGCTTCGGCGGTACATCGCCGCGCAGGGCCAGGTGGTGGGGCCGGAGTTCCTGCGCGTGGACGGCTTCCTCAACCACCGCATCGACCCGAGCTTCGTGGTCCTCGCCGCCCAGGGCATCGCCCAGGCCTTTGCGGGCGCCGGCATCACCTGCGTGCTCACCGCGGAGGCCGCGGGCAACGTCCTCGCCTACGAGGTGGCCCGGCAGGTTGGGGCCCGCGCCCTCTACGCCAAAAAGGGCCAGGCCGTCACCCTGGGCCCCGCCCTCACCCGCACGATCCGCTCGCCCACCAAGGGCGTGCCGGTGCAGCTGTGCCTGGCCCGCGAGTACCTCGGGCCGGGGGAGCGCGTCCTCATCGTGGACGACTTCCTCTACCAGGGGACCACGAGCGCGGCCCTGGCGGAGATGGCCCTGGAGGCCGGGGCCACCCTGGTGGGCTTCGCCTTCGTCATCGAGAAGCGCTTCGCCCAGGGCCGGGAAGCCCTCGCCCGGTTCGGGGTGCCCATCGTGAGCCTGGTGGCCATTGCGGGGCTCGATCCGCACCACAACCGGATCGTGTTCGCGGAGGGGTAGGCCATGGCGTTCGCAGCGAAGGAGTTCGTGGAGCGGGCGGTGGCGGAGCTGAGGGCGGGGCTGCCCGCGGGCCGGGCGGTGGTGGCTTGCTCGGGCGGGGTGGACTCCACGGTGTGCGCGGTCCTTGCCCACCGGGCCTTCGGGGAGCGGGCCTGCGCCGTGTTCCTCGACACGGGGTTCATGCGCGAGGGCGAGGCCGAGGCCGTGCGGGACGCCCTCGCCGGCCTCGGGATCCCCCTGGAGGTGGTGCCCGTAGCCCACCGCTTCTTCCGGGACCTCGCGGGGATTGCGGACCCCGAGGCGAAAAGGCGCCAATTCCGCGCCACGTTCTACGCCGTGCTGGCCGAGGTCCTTCGGGCCAAGGGCGCCCAGGCCCTGGTCCAGGGGACGATCGCCGCGGACGTGCGGGAGACCCAGGCCGCGGTGAAGACCCACCACAACGTGTTGGACCTGGGGCCGGAGGTCTGGCCGCGGGACCTCCTCGTGCTGGAGCCCCTGCGGGCCCTGCTCAAGCCGGAGGTGCGGGAGGTGGCCCGCTATTTGGGGCTGCCGGAGGGGTTTGTGCGGCGCCGGCCCTTCCCCGGGCCGGGCCTGGCCGTGCGCGTGGTGGGCGCGGTCACGCCCGCGCGGGTGGAGCTCCTGCGCCGGGCCACCCGCATCGTGGAGGAGGAGACCGCCGACCTCCCCGCGTTCCAGGCCTTCCCCATCCTTTTGGCGGAGCGGGCCACGGGCCTGCGGGAGGGGACCCGCCACTACGGCGAGGTCCTGGTCCTGCGGGTGGTGGGATCCGCGGACGCCCTCGCCGCGGAGCCCCTAGCCCTCCCCTGGGAGCGGCTGCAGGCCCTGGTGGCGCGGCTTTTGGGGGAGCTGCCCGCCCTGAGCCGGGTGCTGTACGACCTCACGCCCAAGCCCCCGGCCACCATCGAGTGGGAGTGAGGCTAGCGCGGGCGGCTGCCCGGTTTTTCCAGGGGGAGGCCGGCCCGGCACAGGGGGCAGGCCTCCGGGGGAAACGTCTCGATCTCCAGGCGCACGAGGGCGAAAAGGGGGAAGGGGAGGGGGTGGGCGGCGGGGCCGCGGCGGTCCACGAGGGCCACGGCGGCTACCACCTCCCCCCCTTGGGCCGCCACCACCTCCGCCGTCTCCAGGGTCGACCCGCCCGTGGTCACCACGTCCTCCGCCACCACCACCCGCTCGCCCGGGGCGAGGGCGAAGCCCCGGCGCAGGGCGAGCCGCTCCCCCTCCCGCTCGGCGAAGAGGGAGCGCACGCCCAGGGCCCGCGCCACCTCGTGGGCCACGAGGATCCCGCCCAGGGCCGGCCCCACCACCGCCCCGGGCCGCAGGTCCCGCACGAACGCGGCCAGCGCCCGGCCCACCGCCTCCGCATGCCAGGGGTACTGCAGGAGCCGTGCGCACTGCACGTACCGCCCGGAGTGAAGCCCGGAGGAGAGGAGGAAATGGCCCTCCAGGAGGGCCCCCGTGGCCCGCAAAAGCTCCATCACCTCTTGCGCGCGCATCCCCGCACCTCCTCAAGGCGGTGCACGCCCTGGGCCTCCAGGATGGCCCGCATCTCCTGGAGCACGCGGGGGAGGGCCCAGGGGTCGAAGAAGTTGGCTGTGCCCACCTGGACGGCGTGGGCCCCGGCGAACACGAACTCCAGGGCATCGCGGCCGCTGGCGATCCCCCCGCAGGCGATCACGGGGATCCCCACGACCCCGCAGAGCTCGTACACGATGCGCAGCACCAGGGGCTTTATGGCCGGCCCCGAGAGGCCAGCGAAAACGTTGGCGAACACCGGCGCGCGCCGTTCCACGTCGATGGCCAGGCCGCGGAAGGTGTTCGTGGCCACGATCGCGTCCGCGCCGGCCTCGGCCGCGGCCAGGGCCGCGGCCCGGTAGTCCCCCTCCGGTGCGATCTTGGCCCAAAGCTCGCCCGGCCAGGCCGCCCGCGCCGCCCCCACCCGCGCCCGGATCTCCTCCGGCGCGAGCGCCGCCGGCCGCCCCGGCACGTTCGGACAAGAAAGGTTCAGCTCCAGGGCCGCGGCCTCGCGGGGCACACGCCCGGCCATCTCCCCGTACTCCTCCGGGCCCTCCCCGTACACGCTGACCACCACGGGCACGCCCAGGCGGAGCAAGCGGGGCCAAACCTCCTCCAGGAAGGCGGAAAAGCCGGGGTTCTCCAGCCCAATGGAATTAAGGAGGCCGCAGGGCGTCTCCCACAGCCGGGGCTGGGGGTTGCCCATCCGGGGCCGCAGGGTGAGGGTCTTGGTGACCAGGGCCCCCAGGTCCGAGAGGTCGAGGAGCTCCGCGTACTCCTCGCCGAACCCGAAGGTGCCGGCGGCGGGCATCACCGGGCTGCGCAGCCGCAGCCGCCGGAGCGCCACGGAAAGATCAAGGCCCATGGAACACCTCTTCGGCGGGGAAGACCGGGCCCTCCCGGCACAGGCGCGCCGGCCCCCGCGCCGTGAGGATCGTGCAACCCAAGCACGCGCCGATCCCGCAGGCCAGCCGCTCCTCCAGGGAAACGTAGAGGGGCACCCCGGCCGCGCGGCACTTGCGGTAGAGGGCCTCGAGCATGGGCCGGGGGCCGCAGGCGTAGACCGCCGCGTACCCCTGGGGCTGGAACAGCTCCGTGACCAGGCCCGGGAACGCCTCCCCAAGGCCGCCGGGCCGCTCCAGGGCCACCCGCACCTCGCCAAAGGGGCGAAACGCCTCCACCAAAAACGGGGCGTCCCGAAAGCCCAGGAAGATGTCCAGGGGCGGGCCGAAGGCCTTGGCCGTGTAGTAGAGGGGGGCGAGGCCCAGGCCGCCGCCCACCAGGGCGATGCGCCCCTCCGCCCGGGACCAGCCCCGCCCCAGGGGCCCGAACACCCGGAGGCGATCCCCCGGCCGCAGCCGGGAAAGGAGGCGGGTGCCCTCGCCCCGCACGGCGTAGAGGAAGCTCAGGGAGCCGGGGGCGAGGTCGTGCACGCTCAGGGGGCGGCTCAGGAGGGGGTGCAAGCCCCAGGCCCGCAGGAGGAAGAACTGGCCCGGCTCGGCGGTGAACGCGCCGCCCACGCGGAGGAGGAACACGCCCGGGGCCACCTCCCGCTGCTCCAAGACCGGCGCGTCTTGGATCAGGGCCGGCATGAGGCCAGGTCCTCGGCCATGGCCTGAACGGCCGCGCGGGCGTAGTAGGGGAAGCGGGCCAGGGCCGCGGGCTTCCCGCGGTGGGCCGCGAGGATCGCGCGCGCGGCCACCACCACCGCGCCGTTGCCCTCCCGGAAGGCGGGCGCCACGTCCTGCGCCGTGCCGCCCTGGGCTCCGTAGCCGGGCACGAGGAAGAACATGGAGGGGAAGCGGGGGCGCAGGCGCGCGAGCGCCGGGCGGTGCGCGCCCACCACGGCCCCCAGGAGGCTATAGCCGCTCGCCCCCCGGAACCGCTCCCCCCAGGCCGCCACCCTCTCCGCCACGTGCTCGTAAAGGGGCCGCCCCTCCACAAGGAGGTCCTGGAGGTCCGCAGCCGAGGGGTTGGAAGTCCGCACGAGCACGAAGATCCCATGCTCCCCGCCCTCCAGATACGGGAGGAAGGGGGCCAGGGCGTCGGCGCCGAAGTAGGCGTTGAGGGTGAGGAAGTCCGCGCGGAACTCCCCACCGAAGTGGGCCTGGGCGTAGTGGGCGGCGGTGGAGGCGATGTCGCCGCGCTTGACGTCGCCGATCACGAGGTGCCCCTCGGCCCGCAGCTCCCGGAGGAGGTCGCGGTAGGCCCGCAGCCCCTCCACTCCCAGGGCCTCGAAGTGGGCGATCTGGACCTTGAAGCAGGCGGCAAGATCCCCGGTGGCCGCGGCGATCTCCCGGCAAAAGCACCGCGCCGCCTCCGCGGGGGAGCCGAACTTCTCCAGGAACCCCGGAGGGTAGACGTCCGGCGAGGGGTCCAGGCCCACGCAGACCGGGCCCCGCTCCTTAACCCGCGCCCACAACCTGTCGATGATCATGGTAGTCCCGGCCGCGCACGCGCCCGGCGAGGTGGATCACCTCCCCCCTCCGCAGGGTGGCCCACACCCGCCCCCAAAGGCGCAATCCCAAAACAGGCGTGTTCGTGCTTTTGGAGAGGAAGAACGCCTCGTCCACTACGAAGCTCTCGTCTTCCTCAACGAGGACGCAGTCCGCGTCGTAGCCTGGGCGCACAAGGCCCTTGCGGAGGCCGAGGATTCGGGCCGGCCCTAAAGAAAGGTAGCGGGAAAGCTCGGCAAGGGGCAGCAAGCCCTCCCGCACCAGGCGGGTGTAGAGGAGGGGAAAGGCCGTCTCGATCCCGGAGATGCCCGGCGCGCCCTGGGCCTTGGCCTCGGGGGTGTGGGGGGCGTGGTCTGTGGCCACGGCGTCGAGGACGCCGGCCCGCAGCGCCGCCACCAGCCCCTGCCGCGCCGCCTCCCCCGGCAGGGGCGGATTGACCGGGTAATCCCCGAAGGCCTCCTGGGAGAGGCAGAGGTGGTGGGGGGTGACCTCGGCGGTGACGCGCACGCCCTCGGCCTTGGCCCGGCGCACGAGCTCCACGGAGCCGGGGGAGCTCAGGTGTTGGAGGTGCAGGGCGGCCCCGGCGGCCTGGGCCAGGCGCAGGTCCCGGGCCACCATGAGCTCCTCGGCCAGGGGGCGCTCCAGCCCCGCGAACTCGGGGTGGGAAAGGATGAGCTTCCCAAGGGCGGCGGCGCGCCTCAAGGCTTGGGCCATGAGGTCCGCCCGCTCCACCCCCTTCCCGTCGTCGGAGAAGGCCCACACGTAGGGCGCCAGGGCTTGGAAATCCACAAGCCTCTCGCCCCGCAGCCCCACGGTGATCGCGCCCACGGGGTACACCTCCACGAGGTCCAGGGCGCGGGCCTTCTCCACCACGTAGCGGGCCACCTCGGGCGTGTCGCAGGGGGGGTCGGTGTTGGCCATGAGGGCGACGGCGGTGAAGCCGCCGTGGGCCGCGGCCCAGCTACCGGTCCGCAGGTCCTCCTTTTCGGGGAAGCCCGGGTCGCGGAAGTGCGCGTGGAGGTCCACGAAGGCCGGGAGGAGGGTGCGGCCCTCGCCCTCAAGGACGAGGGCGCCCGGCCAGGAGAAGCCCTGCCCGAGGGCCACGAACCGGCCCTCCCGGATGGCCACGTCGCCGCGCCACTCGCCCAGCGCATCGACCACGCGCACGCCGCGGATGAGGAGGACGGTCACACCCGGAGGCGCTCGCCGCAGAAGGAGCAGCGGTACTCCTTGGCCGCGGGGTTCACGAGCACGAACTCGGGGACCACGTAGGTTTCGGTGGAGGTGATGCAGCGGGGGTTGCGACAGCGGATGAGGCCCACCACCCGCTCGGGCAGGCCGGGCTTAACCTTCCGCACCACGGCCCCGCCCCGGATGTAGTTCACGGTGATCCCTGGGTCCAAGAGGCCGAGCTTGGTGAGGTCCAGGTCCAGCACGCCGGTGATCTTGATCATGTCCTTGCGGCCGAGTTTGGTGCTGGGCACGTTCATGAGCAGGGCCACGGGGAGGCCCTTTTCCGCCAGGCCCAGCTCCTGGAAGATGCGCATCCCTAGCCCGGCCTTGATGTGGTCGAGCACGATCCCTTCCTGAATGGGGTCGACCCGCAACACCTACACCACCCCCAGGAGGCTGGCGATGAGCGCCATCCGCGCGTACATCCCCAGCCGGGCCTGTTGGAAGTACACCGCCCGCGGATCGCTGTCCACGGCGTAGGCGATCTCCGTGACCCGGGGAAGGGGGTGCATCACGAGGGCGTCGCCCCGCAGGAGCTGGAGGCGCTCCGGGGTGAGGACGTAGAAATCCCGCAGGCGCAGGTAGTCCTCCTCGTTGAAGAACCGCTCCTTCTGCACCCGCGTCATGTAGAGGACGTCGGCCTGGGGGAGGGCCTCCTCCATCTGCTCCATCTCGTGGTAGGCGATCCCTTGGGCCTGGAGCTCCTCCCGCAGGGGCTCGGGGAGCCGAAGCTCCTCCGGCGAGATGAGGAAGAACCGGATGCCGGGGTAGCGGCAAAGGGCGCGCAGGAGGGAGTGGACGGTGCGGCCGTAGCGCAGATCCCCGCAGAAGGCCACGGTGAGGTGGGAAAGCCGGCCCTTGAGGGTGCGGATGGTGTAGAGGTCGGTGAGGGTTTGGGTGGGGTGCTCGCGCGCGCCGTCCCCGCCGTTGATCACCGGGACCGGGGAATAGCGGGCGGCGAGCTGGGCCGCGCCCTCCTTGGGGTGCCGGATCACGATGAGGTCGGCGTAGCCCGCCACGGTGCGGATCGTGTCCGCCAGGCTCTCGCCCTTGGCCACGGAGCTCGTCTGGGGGTCGGCCACGCTGAGGACCTGCCCGCCCAAACGGAGCATGGCCGCCTCAAAGGAAAGGCGGGTGCGGGTGCTGGGCTCGAAAAACAACGTGGCCAGGAGCTTCCCCTTGCAGGCCTCGGCGAAATCCCCGGGACGATGGCGGATCTCCTCGGCCAACCGAAAGAGGGCTTCGTACTCCTCAGGACTGAGGTCCAACGCGTTGATGAAGGAACGCCCTTTTAGGGCCGTCTCGGCACGCATGGCCGAGGCTTTATGCTAGCGCATCGTGTGGGGGTGGGCAAACGGCCCCCGAAAATGGGGCGTGGGGCCGCTTCCCCGAGGGCGGAGGGTCCGGACTATACTGAAAAGGAAATGGGGCGGGCGCTTCTGCCGGGCATCGCCGCCGCCCTGGGATTCGGCCTCGCCCTGGGCCACCTGGCCCCCTTGGGCGGGAAGGCCTTGGGAGCGGCGGCGCTGGCCTTCCTCGGCGCCGCCTGGCGCCGCTCCGTCCCCCTCCTTTGGGTTTCCGCCCTGTTTTTAGGCCTGTCCCTCGTGCGCCCCACCCCGCTCCCCAAGCACCTGGCGTTCCAGCTCCCGCTCCTTCAGGAGTGCACGGGCACCGTGGTGGACCTCCCCGAGCCCACGGCCAAACGGCTCTCCTTCACCGTGGCGGTCGAGGGCCTGGGCGTGCGCCTCCTCGCCTATGGGCCCCAAGGCCTCCCGATCCGGCCCGGGCAACGCGTGCGGCTTTTTGGGGAATACGGGGAACCGGAGCCCGAGGGCTACCGCGAGTATTTGGCGCGCCGGGGGATTCATGGTCTTTTTTGGGCCGAGCGGGTGGAGATCCTGGCCGAGGGCCCCAAGGGCCTTTTCTTTTGGGCGGCGGTGGCCCGCGAGGAGATCCGGGAGCTCCTCGCCCCGCTGCCCGCGCGGGCCCGGGCCCTCCTGAGCGCCCTCCTTTTGGGCAGCCGGGGCCTCCTCGCCCCCGAGGAAAAGGAGGCCTTCCGGGAGGCAGGCGTGGCCCACCTCCTCGCCCTCTCCGGCCTCCACGTGGGGATCCTCGTGGCCGGCGGCTGGGGGCTCCTTGGGCTCCTCCGCGTCCCTAAAACTTGGCGCTATCCCCTGCTCCTCCCCCTTGTGGCCGCCTACGTCCTCCTTGGGGGGATGCGCGTCTCCCTTCTGCGCGCGGCCCTCATGTTCGGGGTGCTTGGGGTGTTCTGGCTCCTTTGGGGGCGGGGCTGGGTGGCCCGGGCCTGGTTCGACCCCCTCCAAAGCCTCGCCTTCGCCGCGCTCCTTGTTCTCCTCCTCTGGCCCTGGTCCGCCCTGGACGCGGCCTTCCAGCTCTCTTTTGCCGCCACCGCCGGGATCCTCCTCCTTTGGCCCAGCTGGGCCCGCTCGCCCCGCCGCGCCCGGCTCCCTCGCCTCCCCCGCTACGGGGCCGACCTCCTCGCGGTGAGCGTCTGCGCCCAGTTGGGCGTCCTCCCCTTCCTCGGCGCCACGTTCGGGTACCTCACGCCCTACGGGCTTTTGGCCAACCTCGTCCTCATCCCCTGGACCACGCTCCTCCTTTGGCTGGGGATCCTGGGGCTTCCCCTGCTGCTCTTCCCGCCCACCCGGCCGGCGGCGGTCTTGGTCCTCCACGCCGCGGCGGAGCCCTACCTTAGGACGGTGGAGGCCCTGAGCCGGCTTCCGGGCGCGGCCCTCCCCGTGGGCGAGAACTTCGGCCTCTGGTGCCTCTTCGCCCTGTGGGCGTTCCTCCTTCTGCGCGCTGCGCAGGAAGAGGGGCCTGGGCTTGCAGGGCCTCCGCGAGGACCGCATCGAGCATGGCCGGGGTGAGCCGGCCCGTTTGCGTGTTCTGCCGCGAGGGGTGGTAGGAGGCCAAAAGCGTAGCCGCGGGGAGGTCCAGGCGGAGGCCGTGCCGGAATTTCGGCCGGGGACGGGGAAGGGCTTCGCCCAGGGCCTCCAGGGCCCTCAACGTCCAGGAAAAGGCGAGGCCCCCCAAGCACAGGACGACCCGGGGGCGCACGATCCGGAGCTCCTCCACAAGGAACGGCAAACAATTGCGGACCTCCGCGGGGGTGGGGCGGTTTTTGGGCGGGGCGCAGCGGCAGATCGCGCTCAAGTACACGCCGGAAAGCGCCAGGCCGTCGTCGGCCAAGCGGGAGAAGGGCCGGTTGGCCAGCCCGGCCCGGTGCAGGGCGGCCATGAGGAAGTCGCCGGCGCCGCGGGGCCCGTCGCCGGTGAACGGCCTTCCCGTGCGGTTGGCGCCGTGGGCCGCGGGCGCAAGCCCCACCAGGAAAAGCCAGGCCTCCGGGTCGCCAAAGCCCGGCACGGGCTTGCCCCAGTACGTTTCGTTTCGAAAAGCCCGGGCCTTGCGCCGGGCCACCTCCTCCCGGTGGCGCACCAGCCGGGGGCAAGCCCGGCAGGCCACAACCCTCTGCGCGAGTTCGGCCAGCCTCAGGGCCCGAGGTCCCACACCCGGAACGTCCCGTCCTCGGCGGTGGTGACCAGGCGCGTTTCGGTGAGGAACACCAAGCCCCAGATGCGGCCCTCATGGCCGGAAAGCTGGCGCAGGAGGGCCCCGCTGGCCACGTCCCACACCCACACGACCTTGTGGTGGCCCGCGGCCGCCACGCGCCCGCCCAAAGGAGAAAAGGCCACGCAGAACGCGGAGTGCCGCACCGGGACCACGCGGACCTCCTGCCAATCGCCCGCGGTGGCCCACCGCACCTCGCCAGGGTTGTTGCTCCAGGCCAAGAACTTCCCGTCGGGGGAGAAGGCCACGGAGTAGACGTTGATGCCGCCCCGGAGCTTGGCCAGGAGCCGCAGGGTGCGGACGTCCCAGATGCGCACGTAGCCGTCGCAGCCGCCCGTGGCCAGACGCTCCCCGTCGGGGGAGAAGGCCACGCAGCGCACCCAGCCCGTGTGGGCCGTGCCCTCCGGGGCCTCCGCAGACCGGAGCTCGGGATCGCAGAAGACGCCGGCTTCCAGGCCCGTGCGCAGGTCCCAAAGCTTCACCCTCCCGTCGAACCCGCCGGTGGCCAGGAGCGTGCCCTCGGGCGAGAAGGCGAGCGCCCAGATGTCGAAGTCGTGGAGCTTCAGGTCGCGGAGGAGCTGGCCGGAGGGGAGGTCCCAGAGGGCGAGGCGGCCGAACTTTCCGCCCGCGGCGAGGTAGCGGCCGTCGGGCGAGGCTGCCAGGGCCACCACGGTGTCCATGGGGTAGGGGGCGGTGAGGATTTGCTCTGGCCGCTCCAGGTTGGCCACGCGATAGATCTCCACCCGCAGGCCCCGGGCCACCGCGAACCGGTCCGGGCCGAGGCGGGCCAGGGCGTGCTCATGCACCCCCACCTGGGCCCAGGCGATGGCGCCCCAAAGGAGGAAGACCACCAAGACCTTAGCGCGCATGGCCGCGCCATTGTAGGGCGCCCGGGCGCGGCAGAAAAGCGCGGACTGGCTCAGACGCCGCCTCCCTAGCTCACCGCAGGTCCTCCACCGCCCAGAGCCAAACGTGGCCGCCCGGTTCCAGACCGACCGCAAGCCACCGGCCTTTGGGGCAGAACCGGATCGCGTTGATGGTCCCCACGAACGGCTCCGGCGTGCGCAACCGCGGGCCCGCCGCCCAGTTCATCACCATAAGATGGGAAGAGAGCACACCGCCCCCTAGGGCCAGCCACGGCTCCGGCCCGGGGCTTACGGCCATGCCCATAATGCCTGGGAAAAAGCTCGAGATGGAGAGGCGGAGCCTTCCCGTCTGCACCTCCCTGGCCTCAACCGTATACGCTGTGGCGATGAAGATGATCCCCCCATCCGGGCTGAAGGCGAGGCGGCGGATCCAAAAGCTGGCGTTCGGAAAAGCGCGCACCCACTGCCCCTCGGAGTTAAGGAGGTGGACCGCACCGTCGTCTTGGCCGAAGGCCACGAACCGTCCATCGGGGCTGAAAGCAACCGCGGTGATCCTATGGCTTCCTTCGTACGCCCATCGAAGCTCCCCGCTTTCCACATCCCACAGGCCCAGCGTCCGCTCCGAGGCCACCGCCAGCCCACGGCCATCCGGGCTGAACGCTAGCGCTCTGACATGCCCATCCTGGAGAAATACTCGGTGAAGCCCTCCTGTTTCGATGTCCCAGAAGCGTACCACGCCCTTCTTATAGCTCCCGACGGCCAGGATGCGCCCCTCGGGATGAAAGGCCAGATATTGCAACCCCTCGTGGCCTTCCAGCCGGCGCACCACGACGCCGCTTGGGACGTCCCAGAGCACCACAGCCCCGTCCTCGGTGGTGACCGCAAGATAGCGCCCATCCGGGCTGAATTCCATTTTCACCACCGCCCAGAAGCCGCTCCCAACGAATGCATACGTGACCTCGCCCAATGGGACGTCCCATACAAACAGGGCTCCTGTGCCACCCCATGCTAGGAACCGCCCATCCGGGCTGAAAGCAATGCTATTTAAAATCATGGTCTTCTTCGTTGGGACGATCAGCGTCCGGTAAGGTACGCCGCTTTCGGTTTCCCAGAGCTCCACTGCGTCGTTCCATCCTATGGCGAGAAGTCGGGCATCGGGGGCAAACGCCAAGCACTCGGGGCTGGCCTCGCTTCTCTTGGGATCCGAGCTGCGCCAAGTCCTCACCCGCTCCCCGGTGGCCACCTCCCAGAGGTGCAGCTCCCCATACCACGACCCACACGCCACAAAGCGCCCATCCGGGCTGATCGCTAAAGCCTCCGTCTTGAGGTGGGGCAGGGCCAGCGTGGCCACCCTCCTCCCCTCCTGCAGATCCCAAACCGTCACCTGATCGGGCTCGGCGAAACGTAGCATCTCCTCCTCCGGGAGCTTGAGGCGTTCCGTGTTGAAGTAGCTCACCGCAAGGAGGCGTCCATCCGCGCTCAGGACGGCATGTGCAGGGATCGTCGGACCCTCGGGGCCCACTTTGAGGACCCGCCGGCGCCGCGGGCCCGCCACCTCCCAGACCTCCACGTGCCTCTGCTCCATCAAGGCCACGCGGAGCGTCCCAGGGGAGCTGCCCGCTACATCCAAGAGCCTTCCCAGAAGCTGGGCCACGCGCGCTCGACCTTCCCGATCCCATACCGTCGTGATCGTGAGCTGCCCTTGGAACTGGGCGGCACAAAAGAAGCGGCTGCAGGGGCTGAGCTTGAGCTCATAGGCTGTCCAAATCGGGGCCAACGGGAAGGCGTCGGCAGGCATCCAGGTCCCCACCTCCAGGGCCTGTGGCCCGCCGCTTCCCCCCACCCACAGGTAGCGGCCGTCCGGGGAAAAGGCCAGGGAGTAGACGAAGCCGAAGCCCAGGGCCCTACGCGGGGGCGGGAGGGAGGAGGGTACGATCGTCCAAGCTCCAAGGCAGGCCGCCAGGCCCGCCAACCCCAGGCCCCGCACGATCCAGCGTTTCATGGCCCAAGGGGATTATAGCGAGCGCGCGGGGCGCTCGGCCTCAAAAAAGAATTGGAAGGAGGCGGCCGCCCCCGCGCCCGCCCCGGGTACCATCGGCCCGATGGACCGCAAGCTGGCCTGGGTGGGGCTGAACCTCCTGCCTTCGCTCACGCCGCGCCGGCGCGCCCTCCTTCTGGAACGCTGGGGCAGCCCAGAGGAGGCCTGGGAGGCCCTGGGCCGCGGCCCCCTGCCCGAGCTCTTCGGCGCGGCAGCCCAGCAGATCTGGGCGGAACGGAAACGGGCCGACCCCGAGGGGGAGCTCCGAAAGGCCGCGCGCGCAGGGGCCCAAATCCTGACCCTCGAAGAACCCGGGTATCCCGAGCCCCTCCGCGAGCTTCCGGACCCGCCGCCGGTGCTGTACGTGCTCGGCGCGTGGAAGGAGGAGGACCGTTTGGCGGTGGGGCTGGTGGGGACGCGCCGGGCCACCAGCTACGGAAGGCTTGTGGCCAAAAGGCTCGCCCAGGAGCTGGCCGCGCGCGGGGTCACCGTGGTCTCCGGGATGGCCCCGGGGATCGACACCGCCGCCCACGAGGGCGCCCTCCTCTCCGGCCGCACGATCGCCGTGTTGGGCACCGGCTTTGGAAAGCCTTACCCCGCGGGGAGCGAAAGGCTCCTGGGGCGGATCGCGGAGCAGGGCGCCGTGCTCTCCGAATTCCCCTGGGACATGGAGGGCGCGCCCTGGACGTTTCCCCGGCGGAACCGGCTCATCGCCGGGCTTTCCCGCCTGGTGGTGGTCGTGGAGGCGCCGGAGCGCTCCGGCGCCCTCATCACCGCGGACTACGCCCTGGAGCAGGGGAAAGAGGTTTTGGCCGTGCCCGGCCCCATCACCTCCGAGGCCTCGGCGGGCACGAACCGCCTCCTCCGCGAGGGCGCCAAGCCCGTGACCTGCGTGGAGGACATCCTGGAGGAGCTGGGCCTGCAGCCCGTGGCGGAGCGGAAGCCCGCCCCAGCCCTCCCGCCGCACGCCGCCCAAATCTACGCCCTCCTCGCCTCGGAGCCCCTTTCCCTTGAGGAGATCGTGGCGCAAACGGGGCTGCCCCACCCCCAGGTGGCCCAGATCCTCGTGGAGCTCGAGCTTTCCGGCCTAGTGGAGGAGCTTCCGGGCCGGCGGTTTTTGCGCAAACCCCTGGGAACGTAGCTCCCATTACATACCTGATCGCAATTTCCCCGCTATACTCCCCGGGCGACCAAGGAGGTCCCGATGCGACGGGTTTGGGTTTCCGTGCTGCTCCTTGCGGTGGGCCTTGGGGGCCTGGCCGGCCCCGGCTACGTGTTCATCCTCGACGCCTCCAACTCCATGAACGACCCGTGGACCGCGGGGAAAACGAAGATCACCTGGGCCAAGGAGGCCCTGATCGCCGTCATCCAGGCGGTCCCCGCGAACGTGGCCTTTGGGGTCGTGGCCTTCGGCCACCGGCTGCCCGGCGAGCCCAAGGACCAAAGCTGCGCGGACATCGAGCTCCTTTTGGCCTATGGGGTCCATCCTGCGGCCGCGCGGTCCGCGCTGATTCAAAAGATCCAGGGGCTTTCCGCGAAGGGGTGGACGCCCCTAGCGGAATCCCTGCGGGTGGCCGCCGCCGCGGCCCCGCCCGGAACGCGCCTCGTCCTCCTCACCGACGGCGAGGAGACCTGCGGCGGGAATCCCCTGGCCGTGGCGGCCGGCCTGTGCCGCAACGGCTACGTGGTGGACGTGGTGGGGATCGCCCTCGAGCCGCAGGCCCAGGAGTCCTTGCGGGCGCTGGCGGACACATGCGGCGGGAAGTTCGTGCTCGCTCCAGACGCGGCCGCGCTCCCCCGCCTCCTCCTCGCCGTGGTGGAGCCCGCGCCCACAGTGGAGATCCCCGCCTGCCTGGCCAAGTACCGGGTGGCCCCGGAGATCGTGGCCCTCCTCCTGCGCCACCTGCCCTACAAGCCCTGTGTGGACCCCATGTGGGATGTGATCCTTACTTTCCTTTCCGCCAACCCGCCGGAGAAGGTCCTGGTGGGGGGTGATGGCGACGACACCCTCTTTGGCACTCCCGGGAACGACCTCATCCTGGGCCTGGGCGGGAACGACCGGATCTTCGGGTTTGAGGGGAACGACCTCCTCATCGGCGGGCCGGGGGAGGACCTCGTCCAGGGCGGGCCGGGCTGCGACCTGATCCTGGGCGGCCCCGGGAACGACCTCCTCTTCGGCGGCCCTGCGGACGACCTCCTCTACGGGGAGGAGGGCGACGACCGCTTGGAAGGCGAGGACGGGAACGACAAGCTTTACGGCGGACCGGGCTGCGACGTGCTTTTGGGCGGGCGCGGCTGCAACGTCCTCGAGGGCGGGCCCGGCGAGAACTTCCTCTTCGACGAGGGGACCTGCGCGCCTTGCCCCGCCCCGTGCCCGCCTCCTCCGGCACCCCCCGCGCCTAAGGCCCCGCCCACCGGGCAGGCCCCCGCTTGCAAGATCGCCCCGGCCAAGACCGTGGAGGAGGGCGGCAGCATCGTGCTGCGCGCCGAAATTCATGATCCCGACGGCGACCCGGTGAAGGTGACCTGGTCCGCCCCCAAGGGGCACTTCTCCGACCCCCACGCGCCCGTGACCACCTACTTCGCCCCGCGGGTGCGGGACTGCGCCGGCGAGCTCATCCCCATCACCGTGGTGGCCGAGGACTGCTGCGGCGGCCGCAGCACGGACACCCTCCACCTCCAGGTGGTGCGCAAGAACCACCCGCCCGCGGTGTACGCCGGGCCGGACCTCGAGGTGGAGGAGGGCCAGCGGGTGCGCCTGCAGGGCTGGGCCTGCGATCCCGACGGCGACGACATCGTCGTGAGCTGGATCCTCCCCGCCGGCCGCGGCGCCATAGATGACCCCCGCAGCCTCACCCCGCTGTACACCGCGCCCCTCACGGACCGGTGCGAGGGCGAAACGCTGGAGCTCACGCTCCTTGTGCGGGATGCGTGCGGGGCGGAGGCCAAGGACACGGTGCGCGTCTTTGTGCGCAACGTGAACCGCGCGCCCTGGGCCGATGCCGGCCCGGACGTGACCGTCCCCTCCTGCGGCCAGATCCTCCTTTTAGGGCGGGCGGGCGATCCCGACGGCGACCCCATCCAGGTGGTGTGGACCGTGACCGCCGGCAAGCTCATCGGGGCGGACACCCTGTGCCCGGTGTTCGTGGCGCCCGAACGCGTGGGCTGCCAGGAGCCCCTCCGGGTGATCGCCACCCTGAGGGTGGTGGACGCCTGCGGCGCGGTGGCCGAGGACCAGGTGGTGATCACCGTGCTCCCGGTGAACCGGCCGCCCCAGGTCAAGGCCGATCCGTAAGGGGCGGGCCTCCTTGGTTCGGGAGGGGGCCGCAAGGCGGCCCCTTTTTTATGGCCTTTGGGCGCAGAGGACGCGCTCCGGCGGGCAGAAGAGGCGGGGGAGCTCCGCGGCCACCCCCTCCCCCACCGGGTTCTCCCGCCCCGCGAGGAAGTGGGCCAGATGGGCGTGCAGGCACTTCACCCTCCGGAAGTTGGCGATCCCGGCGATCCCGGTGGTGAGGAGCCCCGTGTAGCCCTTCTCTTGCACCCAGGCGAGCTCCGCGGGGGAGAGGAGGGCCAGGCGCTCGGCGCGGTAGGCGGCGTGGGCGCGGGCGTAGGCCTGGGCCAGCGTCGCGTCCTCCGCGATCCGCCGCTCGTAGCGCCGGACCGCCCCCGCGGACTCCAGCTTGGAGACCTCGGCCACGAGGAAGGGGCAGGAGAGCCAGAAGATCGTGGGCATGGGCTCGGGGTCCGCGCCCTCCGCGGGGAGGAGGGGGTGGTTCAGGACCACCTGGGGGAAGCCGTAGGGGCAGGGCCGGACGGCGAGGACGCCGCGGGGCGGTCGGCCCAGCTGCCAGGCCAGGACGCGGAGGTCCTCGGGGGTGGGGGGCCTCAGCGGGCCAGGATCTGGTCGGCCAGGGCCCATTCGCGCAGGGAGAGCGGGGCCGGCCGCAGCTCCCCCAGCGGCCGAAACGCCTCCAGGATGAGCCGCACCCCCTCCTCCACGCTCACCCTCCGCCCCAAAAGCGTGGAGAGGTCCGTGACCGGGGCGGGCCGCGAGGGCACCCCGCTGGGGGCATAACCGGGCTGGAGGGCCCGCAGGACCCGCTCCATGGGGATCACGTCCGGAGAAAGGAGGAGGGTCCCGTGGTGCAGAAGGGCCCCGCGCCGAAGCTGCGCGGAACCCGAGATCTTTCGCCCCTCCACGAACAGGCCCCCGTCCTGGACGGCCACGGAAAGGCCGAACTTCCGGCGCAAGGCCTCCGCCAGAAGGCCCGCAAGCTCAGCTTGAGATTCCTGGACCGAGCGCCACTTCCCCGTGAGGGGCAAAAAGAGGGAGAAGAGGAGGTTGCCGGGGTGGTGGTAGACGGTGCCGCCGCCGGAGGGCCGCACCACCACCCGGATCCGCCACCGCCGCGCCAGCTCCAGGTCCACCTCCTCCTCCGGCTTCTGTCCCCTTCCCACCACCACGCAGCGGGGGTTGCGCCAGACGCGCAGGGTGGGCGGCACAAGCTCCCGCCGCACCCCGTCCAGGATGGCCTCCTCCAGGGCCAGGTTCAGGGCCGGGTCGCGAAAGGCCAGGTCTAGGAGGACGCGCATCGCAGCTCCTCGAACACCTCGGCGGCGCGGAAGGAGGTGCGCACTAAAGGGCCGGAGACCACGGCGCGGAAGCCCAGGCGCTTGGCCCGCTCCGCCCAGGCCTGGAACTCCTGGGGCGGCACGTACCGGGCCACGGGGATCTGGCGGGCCGTGGGCCGCAGGTACTGACCCAAAACGAGCACGTCCACGCCCACCCGGCGCAGGTCCAAAAGGGCCTCCTCCACCTCCTCCTCCGTCTCGCCCAGCCCCAAAAGGAGCGAGGACTTTGTAAGAAGCCGGGGCTGGAGCTCCTTGAGCGTCCGCAGAACGGAAAGGGAGAGGTCGTAGCCGGCGCGGCGGTCCCGCACCAGGGGCGTGAGCCGCCGCACCGTCTCCAGGTTGTGCCCCACCCCATCGGGGCCGGCCTCCACCACCCGCCGGAGGGCCTCCCGGTCCCCGGAGAAGTCGGGGATGAGGGCCTCCACCTTCGTTTCGGGCGCGGCCTCCTTGATGGCCCGGATGCAGGCGGCGAAGTGGGCGGCCCCGCCGTCGGGGAGGTCGTCCCGGTCCACGGAGGTGAGGACCACGTAGCGCAAGCCGAGCGCCCGCACGGCCCGGGCCAGGCGCGCGGGCTCCGCGGGATCCGGCGGCCAGGGCCTCCCGTGGGCCACGGCGCAGAAACGGCAGGCCCGGGTGCAGATCTCCCCGAGGATCAGGAACGTGGCCGTGCCCGCGCCCCAGCAAGCGGGGAGGTTGGGGCAGCGGGCCTCCGTGCACACCGTGGCCAGCCGGTGCTCCTCCAGCACGCGGCGCACCGCGGCCATGCGGGCGTTCCCCGGCCCCACCGTCACCCTAAGCCATTCCGGCTTAACCACGACCGCACCTCCGCGCCCGAAAGCTCCGTAAGCGCCACCCCGAAGACCTCGGCGAAGGCCTGCAGCGCGGCCTTTTCCACCTCGGGGAGGGCGGGGGCGCGCCCGAGGATCTCCCGCAAGGATACCACGGGGGCCCCGGGCATCCCGCAGGGCACGATCCAAGCGAAGCCGTTGGGGCGCAGGTCCACGTTCAGAGCGAGGCCGTGCAGGGTGACCCAGCCCCGCACGTACACCCCCAGGAACCCCACCTTGCCCTGGGGGTGCCAGGCGCCCGGGAGCCCGGGCCGGCGGAAGAGCTCCGCCCCGAAGGCCCGCCCGGTGCGGATCATCACCTCCTCCAGCGCCCACACGTAGCCGCGCAGGGACATCCCCAGGGCCCGCAGGTCGAGGATGGGGTAGAGCACGAGCTGGCCGGGGCCGTGGTAGGTGGCCGCCCCGCCCCGCTCCACGGCGAAGACCTCCACCCCGCTTCGCCGCAGCTCCGCCTCCGGAAGGAGGAGGTCCTGGGCGGAGCCGTCCCGGCCCAGGGTGATCACGGGCTCGTGCTCCAGGGCGAGGAGGAGGTCGGGGAGGAGTTGGGCGCGGCGGGCCTGGTGGAGCCGGCGCTGGAGGGCCAAGACGGGGCCGTAGGGGACGCGGCCCAGCCGGAGGACCAAGCACGACCTCATTTGAGCTGGATCTCCCCGATCTTCGCGCCGGGGGGAAGGCGCTGGCCCGCGCGGGCCGTCAGGGCCCGCAGGACCCCCGCGGCCGGGGCCTCGATCACGAACACGGCCTTGTCCGCCTCCACCTCGGCCACGGCCTCGCCCGCCTCCACCGAGTCGCCCTCGCCCTTGAGCCACCGCAGGAACGTGACCTCCTGGACCGCGCCCAGATCGGGAATGGTCAGCTCCATCGCCTCCTCCGCGGCCATTCTACCCGCGCTTCCCCAGCCTCAAGGAGACCAGGGCCAGGAGGCCGAGGAGCCCCGCGCCGAGGCCGAGGAAGAGCTCGGGCGCGGTGTGATAGAGCCAGCCCGCGGCCAGGGGGGCCAGGGCCTGGGCCAGGGTGGCGGGGACCTGGGTGGCCCCGAACGTCCGGCCCCAACCCGCCTCCCTCCCAATGAGGCCCCGCAGGAGGGAGTAGACCGCCGCATCCGCCCCGAACAGGAAGAGGCCGGGGAGGAAGCCGAAGGGGAGGAAGAGGAGGGCGACCCCGGCGGCCATGGCCAGAAGGCCCGTGGCCAGGGCCTGCGGGGCGCCGTGGGCGCTGCGATGGCCCAGGGGCCAGGCCAGCACGAACCCGCCCAGGGAGAGGAGGGCCCCGCTGGCGAGGATCCAGGCCCGCGCCATCCCGAACCGGTCCTCCAGGAACACGGGGAGGAAGGGGCGCAGGGCCGCGCTGGCCAGGGACACCCCCACGAACACCGCCATCCACGGCCAAAGCCGCGGCGCGCCCCGGGCCTCCGCATCCGGTCGGGCCTTGGGGCTTTGGGGGCTCAGCCGCGTGAGGACAAGGGTCGAGGCGAGGAAGGCTAGGAACGCGAGGAGGAAGAGGCCGCGCATCCCGAGGTGCGGAAGGAGGGCGGCCCCCAGGAGGGGCGAGAGGGCGGCGCCCAGGGCGTAGCCGGAGTTGGCGAGGGCGAAGGCCCGGCCCAGGGAGTCCTTGGGCACGAGGTCGGCCACGTAGGCCTCCATGGCCGGCCAGCCGAAGAACTGGGCGTAGAGGAGGACGCCGGGGATGAGGCCGGTCCAGTGCCGGGCCAGGGCGAACAGGAGGGGGGCCAGGGCCGCCACGCCCCAGTTGGCCACCATGAGCCGCCGCCGCTCCACCCGGTCCGCCAGCCACCCGCCGGGAAGAAGGGAAAGGGCCATGACCCCGTACATGAGGCCCGTGAGGTAGCCGATGGCTTGGGGGCCGCCGCCCAGGTCCCGCACGTAGTTGGGCCACACAAAGAAGTAGAGCCCGGAGCCCAACGTCCAAAGGACGTTGGACCAAAAGAGGCGCCCCAGGTCCGGGTAGGCCCGGAGGAACGCGATCCCCGCGCGCATCAGGGCGGGACGAGGTCGAAGGGCACCACCTCCAGGCCCCGCGCCCGCAGGGCCGCCACAAACGGGTTGATGCCTAAGGAATCGCTGGCGATGTGCCCGGTGACCACGAGGTTCTTGCCCTTGCCCCCGTACTCCTGGGCCAGGCGGTGGGCCTCGTGCGGCCGGATGTGGATGTAGAGGACGGTGTCCACCCCGTGGTCGAAGAGGGCCTTGGCCACGGGATACCCGCCGTTGGTGCCCGCCCCGTGGATCACGGCCACCCGCCCCACGGGGTTGCGGGATTGGCCCACCACGACCTCGATCGCCGTCTGGGCGTTCCGGAACTCCCCGAAGCGGGCGCGCAGGTGGGCGATCAGGTCGGCCACCGTGGCCGCGGGGGGGAGCTCGGCCACGGCCTGCACCAGGCGCTTCCGCCCGATCTCATCGAGGGGGGTGTGGATGTTCACGTACGCCAGGCCCAGGGCTTGGGCGAGGGCGGGGAGGCGCAGGTAGTTGCGGGCGTGGTTTTGGAGGCGGTGTTCGCGGACGAGCTCCGCGGCGGCGGCCTGGGCCACGCCCTCGGGAACGCCGTAGGCCACCATGAGCTCCACCTGGCGCAGGAGGACCTGCCAGAAGTTCAGGGCCGCGGGGCCGCCCGGAGGATGGTGGGCGATCACCAGGTCGAACCCCTCCCCCTTGGCCCAGAGGAGCTCGGGCCCCTCCAGATCGATGCCCACGAGGGCCTTGCGCAGGTTTTGGCCGGGGACGAGCACGGCCGTGTCCGCGGGCACCTCCGAAAGCCCCGCAAGCTCAAGAGCGATTTGCAAGACTTCCTGTGTGCTCACGCAAACCTCCGAAGCCAAAGCTTAGCCCAGGCGGACGCGCACGGGCACGGACCCCATATAATGGCGCAAAGGAGGGCGCCGTGAGCGGGGTGAATTGGTCTAAGAAGGCCTTTCTTTTCGTATGGGCTCACCCCCGCGTTCTGGAGCCTTGGCTTTTGTACTTCCTCCTCGTGGCGGTCGGACGCACCCCGAGCTCCGTTGCGAGGACCCTACTGGATGGGGCCAGGCTGTTCCTCCTTGGTCCCTGGCTTTCCGCAACCACGCTCTTCGCCCTGGAAGCCGCGGAGGCCGGCCAGCCCCTGCGCCTGAGCGAAGCGGCCCGGCGCGGCCTCAAGCGCACCCTCCCCCTCGTCGGGCTTCAGCTTCTGATCTTCCTCGTTGTGCTCGTCTTCCTGGGGCCAGCTTTGACCATGTACTCGGCCCTCCGCGGGCCCCTTGTTCCCGTGATGGTGTCCGGGTTCATCCTTCTTGGCGTCCTTTTCGTTTTCCTTTTGGTGAGGCTGGCGTTGGCGGAGGCCGCAGTGGTTTGGACCCAAACCCCGGTCTTCCAAGCCCTGGGGACCTCCTGGGCGTACACCCGCCGCGCGTTCTTTCCCGTCCTCGGCGTGCTGCTCTTGACCGGGGGCTTCCGGGAGGGCTCGGGCTTCTTCTGGAGCGCGTCCCCGTCCTTGGGCCCCTCTTCTCCGCTGCGGGCAGCACCGCGGGAGAGCTTCTAGGGACGGTGGGGCTGGGCTACGCTTATTGGGATCTGGATCGGCTGGCGAAAACGGCCCGGGATGCTCCGCCCTTCGAATAAACTCTTGCTCGCCGGACGTGTCCCCAAACGGCCCCTGGGGAACCCTCTCGTTATATAATCGCAAAACCGAGCCGATGAGCGCAAGGAAATGGCTGAAGCAGGCGACGGAATTGGCGTTCACCCAACCGGTTGTGCTCATCCCCTGGGGCGTGTTCTGGCTTGTGGCTTTTCTGGGAGCGATTTTCACGGCTCGCTGGGGCCCTGCCGCCATAGCGCCCAACCTTGTGGACCTCTTCCTCTGGCTAGGGGTGAATGCCTGGGCTTCCGCGGCGTCGTTGGAGTTTTTGCGGGGCTTGGCTGGGGGCGGGGCCCCGCGCGGGCGTGAAGTCCTGCGCCAGGGCCTCCGGCAGACCCCGCGGCTCATCGCTCTGTACCTGGCGATCCTCCTCCTTTTAGGGATCGCCCTTGGGCTTCCGGCCCTCCTGCTCCTCGTCGCCAGGGGATCCCTGGGAGCCCTGATCTTGGTGAGCCTTGGGCTCTTCGTTTGGTTCGTGTTCCTTTGGACCCGCCTGGCGTTGGCGGAGGCCGCGGTGATCTTGGGGGATGCCACGCTTGCGGAGGCCCTGAGGCACTCCTGGTCCTTGACGCGCGCGGCGTTCCTCCCCATCCTCGGCCTCCTTTTCCTCGCCACCCTCGCCGGGGCGGCCTTGGGTCTTATGAGCTTGGCCTTAGGACCTGCTTTTACCGCCTTTAGTTCCGCCTTGTGGACCTACACGGTCACTGTGGGCGCGGGGTATGCCTACATGGAGCTGCGCCGCGCCCAGGAGCCGCCGGCCGCCCCTGAGCCCACGGAATGAACCCCCAGCCCCGCCTTGGGCCCCAACCCCTGGCCCCAGAGGAGCGGCGGGACCTGGCCCAAAGGATTGCGGAAGAGGCCCGCCGCTCCCGCGCGGATGTACTCGCGGTGGGCCTCTACGGGTCCCTGGCCCGGGACGAGGACGGTCCCTACTCGGACATCGAGATCCTCTGCGTGCTGGGGTCCTCCGGCGAGGAGTACACCCGCGAGGGGATCGTCGGGCCCGCCAAGGTGGAGGTGAACTTCCTCAGTCAGGACGTGCTGTTCGCCCGCGCCGCGGAGGTGCCCCCCGAGTGGCCCCTCACCCACGGGGCCTACGTCTACACCCGCCCCCTCTACGATCCGCAGGGGTCTTCCCCCGCCTGCGGGAGGCGGTGCGGTCCCCGCCCGAGGAGGCCTTCCGCCGGGCCATGCAGGCCCTGATCGTGGAGGAGCTGTACGAGCTTATGGGCAAGGTGCGCAACGCCCGCCATTGGGGCGCATGGGAAGAACTGCCGTTTTTGGCCGTGCATCTTGCCTTCCACGGCGCGCTCCTGGTGGGGCTTGCCAACCGCCACGTTTACCGCAGCGCGAGCAAGATGCTTGCGGATTCCCTTGGGCTTCCGGAGCGGCCGTCCGGCTACGACCGGCTCTGCGCCCTGGTCCAAGCAGGGAAGCTGGACTCCCCCCAAGGGGTGGGGGAGGCGTGTGAGGGGTTTTGGTGCGGGGTGAGCGCGTGGGCTGCGGCGCGTGGCCTCCCCCTACCCCCGCTGCGCCTCTAGGGCCTGTCCCTCACCACGCGATCCCCGATCCGGGGCTCCAGCCCCGGCAGGGCCTCCGCAAGCACCACCCACATCCCGTCGGCTTGGGGGGTGAACACCACGGCCCGTCCCACCGGGATCCACCTGTCGGTGGGATCCCGGCGCACGATCCACACCACATCGCCGAAGTGGAAGCGCCCGCGATCCTCTTGGGACAGGCGGACCCGATAAAACCGCGGTGCCCCCGGCGCCGGCACGCTCTCCACGCAGGAGACGTCGGCCACCCCCACCTCCCGCCGGACCCGAAGCTCCCGCCCGTCGACCCAGCGCACGGTGGCCCACACCGTGTAAGTCCCCGGCCGGGTGTAGCGGTGCACCACCTCCCGCCCCTCCGCCCGGTGCCCGTCGCCGAAGTCCCAGAGCACCTGGCTCACCCACTCGGCGGGGCGGGACGTATCGTAGAACTTGATCTCCTCCAAGACCCCGGGGGCTTGGGGGAAGAAGGCGAACTCGGGATGCGTCCGGACTACGGTCACGGTGCCCATCCAACCGGCGGCATCGCCCGCGTCGTCGAGGGCCAGAACCCGCACGGGGTATTCCCCTTCTTGGGCGTACGTGTGCCGCACGCATTCCCCCTCGGCACGGGCTCCGTCGCCCAAGTCCCAGTAATAGCGTAGGCGACCGCCCTCCGGATCCACAGCCTTGGCGCAGAGCTCCACGGGCTCCTGCACGAGGACCGCCGTGGGAAGGAGGACCCTCAAGTCCCGCGGCGGCAGGTTGACGGAGTAGACGCGCAACGAGCTGTAGGCGTTCCAAACCAGGACCCTCCTGGCGCCCGGGACGGGGGCCACTCCGCCCTTAAGCTCCCAAAAACCTTCGTCCCTCAGCGCCAAGTCCAAAAACCACCGATGCACTTCGCGGTCCTCTTGTGCATCCCACAGGACGAGGACCGAACGATGGGGATCTTCCAGGGAGGGTTCGAACTTCCAGACGGCGAGGGTTCGGCCGTCTTCGAGCAGGGCACCTAGGCCCGGGGGAGCCGAAAGGGAGCGCACCTGAACGATCCGGCCCTCCGCGGAAAAGTGCACCCACAGCCAAACCGAGGTCCTTTGGGTCACCCAAGTCCCCGCCACGAACCGGCCGATGATCGGGCCCAAACCGGCGACGAGGAGGGTGCGGGGGCCGCTCCAGAAGTGCTCCCGCGGGAAAACATAGGTATGGCGCTGGTCCAGCAGCCGGCCCGTGGCCAGGTCGCGCACAAAGATTCCGTTCGACCCCACCGTTACAAGGAGCTGGCCATCGGGGCTGAGGGTCAGGGCGCTCCCGATTTGCTGCGCCGCCACCCGCCACACCGTCCTGCCGGTGGCCACCTCCATCAGCGAGAGGTCCCCACCCCCGTGGCAGATGGCGAGCTTCGTGCCGTCGGGGGTGAACACCATGCGGGCGGCCCGGTTCGCGAAGGAGGCCTGCGGATCGGGCTGCTCTAAGGAGAGCCGGGCGATGCGATTCTCCTGCCAATCCCAAAACAGGATCTGCTCCCCGTAGAATTGGCCCACCGCAACAAGGGGGGCGCTTGGGTGCACGGCCAGGCCCGTGGCCCAGGGGACCTCCAGGGTGTTCCGCAGGACGAGGTCCTTTAGGTCCCAAACCTCCACGCCCGCCGCGGTAAGGCGCAAAGCCCAGCGGCCCTCCGGTGTGAGGGCCACCGCCTCCGTGGGCACCGACCACCGCCCCAAGCGGGCCAGGGGCGTGCACCCCTCCAGGGCATAGACGCCAAGGCGACTCAAAAACGGAGAAATCGGCTCTTCCACGGCGATTCTTGTCCCGTCGGGGCTTAGGGCGCCCAGGCGAGGAAAGTGGCCTGTGGAACAGGTAAAACAGCAGGGCAAGGGAGCGGGCCCCAATCCGAATAAGTGAAGCCCGGTGCCGGCCCGCGTTCTGGCCGGAGAAAGCACCCGCCCATCGGGCGTGATGGCCACCCAGGCGTCCGACCCCCCAGAAAGGGGAAAGGTCGCGACCTCCCGGCCGGTGTCGACCTCCCGTACGGAGAGGAGGTAGCCCACCCCGTGCGGGTCCGAAGCCGGCAGGCCCACCCACCGGCGCTGCGGGTCCACAGCGATTCTCTCGGCGCGGAAGGGGAGCGACCCCAACGGCTTAAGGCGCCGGGCCCAGAAGTCCAAAAGAAACGCCTCGGTATCTACCACCAACACCAGCTCCCGTTCGCTCAAAAAGGCGAGGGCATCGAAAGAAAGGGTGGGCTTCCCTAACAACCCTTCCGTGTCATTGAAGTAGACGGGATCCCCGGTTGGAACGGCCCAGACCACGAGGTTGACGCCGGCGAGGGCCGCCGCGTATCGCCCGAACGGCGAAACGGCCAAGGCCGTAATCCTCTGGACGCGCGGGTGGGTCAGGCGTTGCACAGGGCGAAGCAGGCGGGGATCCCACACCTCCACTTCCTGGTCCAAGGCCACCGCCACCACGCTTCCCTCGCGATCGGCCGCGAGGGCCCGAACGGTGGGCCGCGACCAAAACCCCGTGCGCTGCCCTTTTTCTACATCCCAAAGCTCCAAGCCCTCCCCGGTGGCCACCAAAAGCCTTTGCCCCCCGTCAAGAAAAACAAAACCAAGAAGCGCCGGGTTGGCCAGACGAACGAGGACCGCGGGCTCCGTGGCCCAAGCCCCCCACATGAGGCCGACTGTCCACATCGCCAACATTAAAGTTCGCATAGCAACCCCCTCGGCGTGCCCAACACGCGGGCCACTCCCGAGGATTATAGCCCGCGCAAACCCCGGCCGTTTCAGGGGCAAGGCCAGGCTTCGAACCCGCCTGCTCCTCGCCCTCGATTCCGCCCCCGGACCTAAGCGGAGGCGCGTGGCCGAAGGCAGCAGTTTTCCGTCCCTTACGGGGTTAGCGCCGCCCGCCCCCTGCGCCCCATATAATGCGAGGAAAGGAGGGAGGCTTGGGCGCAAGGAAATTGCTGTGGCGCGCATTGGAATTCGCCACTTCCCACCCAAGGGGGCTCGTCCCCTGGGTCCTTATGTTCGCGGCCTACTGGGCCCTGGGCGGCAGCCCCGACCGATTCCTTAAGGCCTACCCGGCGCGGTGGAACCTCTACATCGCCTTCTCCCTTCTCCATCTGGTCCTTTGGGCTTGGGCCAGCGCCGTGACGCTTCTGCTCCTTCGTTCCGCGGAGGAAGCCAAACCCTTGCGTTGGGGCGAGGCGGTAAGCTGGGTGCTCGAACGTACCCCGGCCCTCCTCGGCCTGGGGCTTATCGCCTTCGTCCTGGCGGGGTTGCCGATGGCCCTCCTCGAGGCGCGGAGTCGGGAAGTCACGGGGGGCGTAGCGATCGCGCTCTTTTTGTTTCTGCTTTGGGCGGTGTTCTGGGGGGCAAGGCTCTTTTTCGCTCCGGTGGCGATCGTGTGGGACGGAACGCCCCTTACGCAGGCCCTAAGCCTCGCTTGGAGGATCTCGCGCCCGACCTTTTGGCCCCTCGCCCGCTTCTTTTTCCTTCTCGTGTTGATCGGGCTTCTGTTCGAGCTCTTGGGGCGCATCCCCGGCGCAAGGGCGTTTTTTGGGGCCTTTGAGTACGGCCTTATCGGCTTCCTCCAGACGGCGGGGGCGGGCTGGGGTTATCTGGAGCTGCGGCGGCAGGGCCTCGTGCCGCCGCCCGAACCCCCGGCGGGCCCTCAGGGAAGCTGAAAGGACGGGGGCCACGCAAGGGCCGACCGCACAAGGAGGAGGCGGGCCGCCTCCTCCGCCTTCTCCGCGCGAAGGAGGGCCGAGGCAAGCGTTTCCCCCACGGTGACAACCCCGTGGCGGGCCAAGAGGACCGCGGGGCCGGAGCCCAAGGCCGCCGCGGCGTTCCGCGCCAGCTCCCACGTCCCCGGGGGCGCCGCCTCCGCCACCGGGATCGCCTCCCCAAAGAGCATGCGCCCCTCGTCGTGGAGGACGGGAAGGGCACGGGAAGCACAGGCCACGGCCGTGGCGCAAGGGGAGTGGGTGTGCACCACAGCCCGCACCTCCGGCCGGGCCCGGTAAATCGCCACATGGAGCCGCCACTCCGAGGAGGGGAAGCCCCGCCCCCGCACCCGCCCCTCTAGGTCCAGGGCCACGATCGCCCGCGCCCGCAGCCGCTCCCAGGGCACCCCCGTGGGCGTGATGAGGAGCACCTCCCCCACGCGCAGGGAGACGTTCCCCGAGCTCCCCGTGATCAGGCCCTTTTCCCCAAGCCCGCGGTAGGCCTGGGCCACCTTAACCCGAAAGGGCCGCAGGGATCGTCCGGGCATAGGGCGGCCGGATCACCCCCCTTTCCGTGACGAAGGCCGTGACGAGCTCCCCAGGGGTGAGGTCGAACGCGGGGTTCCAGGCCCGGGCTCCCTCCGGCGCAAAGCGGCACCCGTAGGGCGCCAAGACCTCCTCCTCCGGCCGCTCCTCGATGGGGATGGCCTCGCCCGCGGGAAGGGAGAGGTCGAAGCTGGAGGAGGGCGCGGCGACATAGAAGGGCACGCCGTGGCGGTGGGCGAGCACAGCCAGCACGTAAGTGCCCAATTTATTGGCGAAATCGCCGTTTTGGGCGATCCGGTCGGCCCCAACCAGCACGGCGTCCACCTCCCCCCGCCGGAAGAGGAGGCCTACGGCGAAATCAGCAAGGAGCCGGAAGGGAATCCCCTCCCGCAGGAGCTCCCAGGCCGTGAGGCGCGCGCCCTGCAGGACCGGCCGCGTCTCGCAAACGTAAACCCTCCCCAGCTTCCCCTGGGACCAGGCGGTGCGGAGGATGCCCAGGGCCGTGCCGTGGCCGCCCGTGGCCAGGGCCCCGGTGTTGCAGATCGTGAGGACCCGGGCGCCGGGGGGAAGGAGGGCCGCCCCGAACTCCCCCATCCGGAGGTTGGCCGCGATGTCCTCCTCATGGATCCGCCGGGCCTCGGCAAGGAGGGCGGGGAAGAGGGCCTCCTCGGGAGCGCTTTGGGCCACGCGGCCCATGCGCTCCAGGGCCCAGAAGAGGTTCACGGCCGTAGGGCGGGTTTGCCTCAGGCCCTCGCGGGCCTCCGCGACCTCCTGGCGCGGGGTGCGGCCGGGCTTGGGCCGCAGGGCGGCCAGGGCCAGGCCGTAAGCGGCGGCGATGCCGAGGGCGGGCGCCCCCCGCACCCGGAGAGTCCGAATGGCCTCCGCCACCTCCTCCCACCGCGCAAGGCGCAGCCAGCGCTCCTCCCAGGGGAGCCGGGTCTGGTCCAGAAGGACGAGGTGGTCCTCCTCCCAAAAGAGCGGCCGGAACATGGGCTATTCCCGGCGGTAGGGCTGGCCCAGGGCCTTGGGGAAGCGGGCCCGGCCGATGGCCAGGGCCACCACAAGGAGGGTGGCCCCGTAGGGGATCATGCGGATGAACTGGTAGGGCACGCCGCCGGAGAGGCCGGCCACGGAGGCGAGCTGGATCCCCAAGGCATCAAAGTAGCCAAAGAGGAAGCCGCCCAGGAGGGCCAAGAGGGGGTTGAGCTTGCTGAACACCACGTTGGCCAGGGCGATGAACCCCCGGCCCGCGGGGAGGGTGGCGCTCACCGTGTGCAGCCAGTCCAGGCTGAGGAAGGCGCCGGCCAGGCCGGCGAGGGCGCCGCCGTAGACCACGGCAAAAAGGCGGAGCCGCTCCACAGGCACGCCCACCACATCGGCGCTCATGGGGTTTTCCCCTACGGCCCGCACCCGGAGGCCCAACGCCGTGTGGAAAAGAAGCCCCCAGGTGAGGAGGGCCAGGGCCGGGGTGAGGAGCACGAACGGGCTTACCCCAAGGCCGGGGACCTCCGGGATCCAGAAGCGGCGGTCCAGCATGGGGGATTTCGCGCCCCACAGGGCCCAGGCGCCGAAGCCCACCGCGCCCATCCCTAGGAGGTTGATCCCCACCCCGCTGATGATCTGGTTTCCCCGCAGCTTCACGCTCACCAGCCCGTGGAAGAGGCCGATGAGGGCGCCGGTGAGGAGGCCGGCCAGCACCCCAAGGAGCGGGCTTTCCGTGGCCCAGCTCACCACCGCCGCCAGGAACGCGGACAGGGTCAGGATGCCCTCTAGGCCGATGTTCACCACGCCCGCCCACTCCCCGAACACCTCGCCCACCGCGGCGAGGGTGATGGGCACCATGGCCCGCAGGGCCACGGGGAAGACCTGAAGGAGGGTGTTCACGCGGCCACCTCCTCCTTTTTCCGGATGGGGAGGGGCACGCGGCGCAAGAGCCTCAGGGCCTCCGGGGCGGCCATGGCCACCACGATCACGCCCTGCACGATCTGGATCATCTCCAAGGGTACGCCCCGCAGGCCCATGCGGGCCGCGCCCGTGGCCAGAACCCCAAAGAAGAAGGCCCCGCCCAGGATCCCCAGGGGGTGGTTGCGGCCGATCAGGGCCACGGCGATCCCGTCGAACCCCAGGGTGCCCAGGTTGGCGAGGTCGCTGGTGATGGCGTAGGGGAAGCGGCCGAGGACCTGGATGGCGCCGGCCCAGGCCGCGGAAACCCCGCCCAAAAGGAGGGCCACGAGCAGGGCCCGGGGCACGGAGATCCCCGCGGCCCGCGCCGCTTTGGGGTTCAGCCCCACCGCCCGCACCTCATACCCCTGCCGGTGGTACCACAGGAACCAAAAGAGGAAGAGGGCCGTGCCCAGGCTCACCAGAAACGACCAGGTGAGCTCCCCATAAAGCGGGGGAAAGCGCATCCCTAAGGGGGCGGTGAAGGTGCGCTGGCCCACCACCCGGTCAGAAAGCTTTTGCACCACCAGGTACAGGGTGAGCCAGTGGGCGATCCAGTTGAGCATGATGGTGGAGATGACCTCGTTGACGCCCCGTCCGAGCTTGAGGAGGGCCACGGGCAGGGCCCAGAGGGCGCCCGCCAGGCCGGCCAGGGCCAGGGCCACCGCCAGGTGCAGCCCCGCCGGGAGGGAAAAGAGGCCGCAGCTTAGGGCCACCACCGCGCCCAAAAGCATCTGGCCCTGGGCGCCGATGTTGAACAGGCCGGCCCGCGCGCCCACGGCGAAGGTGAGGCCGGTGAGGACCAGGGGCAGGGCCCGGCTCAAGGTGCTCGCGAGGGCCCGGGCGTTGCCCAGGGCGCCGGTGAACAGGGCCGCGTAGGCCGCCCAGGGGTCCCGGCCCCAGGCGGCCATGACCGCCGCGCCCACCAACACCCCCAGGGCCAGGGCCACAAGGCTCTCCAAAACGGCCCTCATTCCCGCACCCCCACCACCCCGCCCATGAGGAGGCCAATCCGTTCCCGATCCAGCTCCTCCGCGGGGAGGACCCCCGTGAACGCCCCCCGGTACATCACGGCCACCCGGTCCGCCAGCTCAAAGATCTCGTCCAGGTCCGCGGAGACAAGGAGGATGGCCAGCCCCTCGTCCCGCAGGCGCAAAAGGAGGTCGCGGATGTAGCGGGTAGCAGCAACGTCCAGGCCCCGCGTGGGCTGGTTGGCGAGGAGCACCCGCGGGGCCTTGGAAAGCTCCCGGCCCACGAGGAGCTTCTGCTGGTTTCCGCCGGAAAGCGAGCGGGCCGGGGCCCGCACCCCCCGGGCCTGCACGGAAAACCGCTCCAAAAGGTCCTGGGCAAACCGGAAGACCCGGCGCCAGCGCACCCCGCCCAAAGGGTCCAAAAACGGCCCCAGCCGCCCCAGCACGCTGTTCTCCGCCACGCTGAACTCCAGGATCAGCCCCAGGGCCTGGCGGTCCTCGGGGATGTGGCCCAGGCCCAGGGCGGCGATCTGGGCCGGGCCCTTCCCCCGCAGGCTTTGCCTCAAGAGCTCCACCTCGCCCTGCCAGGGCCGCAGGCCCACCAGGGCCTCCACAAGCTCGCTTTGCCCGTTCCCCTGGACCCCGGCGATGGCGAAGATCTCGCCGGCGCGGACTTCAAAGGACACGCCGTTCACCGCGGGCCGGCCGGCCGGGCCCGGGACGCGCAGGTCCCGCACGCGCAGGACCACCTCGCCGGGAGGCCGGGGCGCCCGCCGGGCTTGGCCCCCTACGGCCTCGCCCACCATGAGCTGGGCCAGCTCCTCCACCGTGGTGCCCCGCGTCTCCCGCACGGCCACCACCCGCCCCCGCCGCAGCACCGTCACCCGGTCCGTCACGGCCAGGATCTCCCGGAGCTTGTGGGTGATGAACACCACGCTTTTGCCTTGCCCGGCCAGCCGCCGCAGGATGGGGAAGAGCTCGTCCACCTCCTGGGGGGTGAGCACGGCCGTGGGCTCATCGAGGATGAGGAGGTCCACCTCGCGGAAGAGCATCTTCAGGATCTCGAGGCGCTGCTGGACGCCCACGGGGAGCTCCTCCACGGGGAGGTCCAGGGGGGCGTGGAGGCCGGAGGCCTGCATGAGCTCCTCCACGCGGCGGCGGATGGCCCGGGCCCGCACAGGGAGGAGGAGGCCGCTGCCCTCCGCGCCCAGGGCGATGTTCTCAAGACCCGTGAAGGGCCCCACCAGGGCGAAGTGCTGGTGGACCATGCCGATCCCGGCGTGCAGGGCCTCCCGGGGCGAGGAAAACCGCACCGGCCGCCCCTTCCACACGATCCTCCCCGCCGTGGGCGGAAGCAACCCCGAGAGGATCTTGGTGAGCGTGGTCTTGCCCGCCCCGTTTTCCCCAAGGAGGCCGTGTACCTCCCCGGGTTGGACGGCGAAGTCCACGCCGGTGAGGGCCACCGTGCCGTCCGGGTAGACCTTGGTGATGCCTTGGGCGAGAAGGAGCGGCTCAGGCATAAAGAAAAGGGGGCCGGCGTGTGCCGGCCCCCGTCCCCTCCCTCACGGATAGCGGGCGCGCACCTCCGCGATCTGCTCGGCGGTGTCCGCGTCCGGCAGCTTAATGGCCCCCGCGCGCAGTAGGGCCTCGAACTCCGCCAACGCCCGCCACACGTACTCCGGCATGGCCTTCCGCGCCCCCAAGATGGCGTCGAGCACCTGCTGGGGCGTGCCGGCCAAGGGGTAACCGGCCTTCACCGCCAGCTCCACGAAGGTGCGGATGTCCTCCTCCGTGCTGAAGCCCGTGCCCTCCTGGGCGATGCCCAGGACCAGGTTGAAGCCGGGCTCCTTCCCCAGGGCCCAGCGCACGGCCTCGTACACGGCGGTGTCCACGCGCTTGCGGGCCGAGCCCAGGATGAACCCGGGCTTGATGTACTCCTGGGCGGCGTCCGCGCCGTAGGCGAAGGGCGGCCCGTAGGTGCGGCCGGCGGCCCGCCCCGCCTCCTCCACGGCGTCGAACGTGCCCAGGTGGGTGGCGCCTGCGATCCCCAGGATGTTGCGGGCGCCCGCACGGAGGAGAGCCTCCGTGGCCACTTTCCCGCCCGCGGGGTCATCGAACCGGCCCACGTAGGTCACCAGGACCCGCAGGTCCGGGGCCGGGCCCACGTTCTTGCGGTACCAGTCCACAGCCCAGTAGGCGCCGAAGCGGTAGCCGGCCTCGTAGCGCCACACGGGCGGGATCTCCATGCCGGCCACGGCGCCCACCGCCGGGTCGCCGTGGGCCAGGGCCACCAGCGCGGCCACCACGCCCGCCAGGGCCCCGCCCTCCTGCTCCTTGAACAGAAGCCCGATCACGTTGGGAAGCCCAAAGTTGGGGCCGTCCACGAAGGCGAACTTCTGCTGGGGGTAGAGCCGGGCGGCCTCGGGCAGGGCGTCAAACAGCAGGAACCCCACGCCCACGATGAGCACGTACTCCCCGGTCTCGGCCAGGCTGGCCAGGTCCGAGAGGAACTCCAAGGGGCTGGCGGCCGTGGTCATCTCCAGGATGAGCCCGAACTCCTGGGCGGCCCTCTGCGCGCCCAGGATGGCCATGTCGTTGAAGCTGAGGTCGCCCGGGCCGGTCTGATCGAAGTACAAGCAGATCTTCTTGGCCGCAAAACCCGGGGTGGCCAGCGCCACCACGCCCAACGCCACCAACGCCGCACGCCAAAGCCTCATGCACCCCTCCTTTCACTTCCGCACGATGCGGCCCTCCACCTTGGGCGCCACCGGCGAATGGGCCGCGATGTACTCCGCCAGGACCTCGTAGTCCACGAACCCCAGGTTCCAGCTGTTCCGCGCCTCCTTGAACACGGTGTAGCCGTCGCCCCCTCCGGCGAGGAAGTTGCTGGTGGCCACGCGGTAGACGGCCTTGGGATCGAGGGGCCTCCAGGCGCCGTCCACCAGGACCTCCACGGCGAGGATGCGGGAACCCGCGGGCCGGGCGGGGTCCCACGCGTAGCGCAGGCCGGCCACGTGGGGGAACCGGCCGGCCAGGCGCTCCACCATGGACACCCCGTTCTCCAGGGCCTGGAGGATCTGCTCGCCCGTGAGCTCCAGCACCACCAGGTAATTCCCGAAGGGCAGGATGGCCATGCAGTCGCCGAAGGTCACGGGGCCCGCGGGAAGGGAAGCCCGGATCCCCCCGCCGTTCCAGAGGGCGATCTGGGCCCCGGCCACCTTAGCCTTCCAAAGGAGCGCGTCCGCTACCAGGTTCCCCAGGTTCGTCTCCTCGCTGCGGACCTTCGCCCGCTCGCCCTCCAGGGGCACGGCGGTCTCCCCGACCACCCGCTTCTTCAGGGCCTCGATGGCCTCCCGGAAGGGCGCGAGCTTCTCCTCCACCTTGGGGTGGGGGGCGAAGTCCTTGGTGGGGATGAGCTCGCCCGTCCAGGACACCACAAGGCCCTGGGGGTCGAAGGTGACGGCGAGGTGCCCGAGGTGCTGGGCGTGCTCGCCGGCCTGGACCACGAGGGTGCGCCCGGGCTCGTCGCCCACGGTGACGAGGTTGCGGATGGCGGCGAGGCGCGCCGGGCCGATCCCCGCCACCTCCAGAAGCTCGTCCACGGTCTTAAACGGCCCCACCTTCTCCCGCCGCTCGAGGATGCGCTTGGCGATCGTGGGCCCGATCCCCGGCAGGGCCTCCAGCTCCTCTTGCGTGGCCTTGTTCACGTTGAGGAGCTTCCGCTCCACCACGGTGGGGTAGACCGCGGGCAGGGTGTGGGAGTGGCCGCCCACGAGGACGTCGATCCCGGGGACGCTTTGGGCCAGGGCGAGGTCCTGCGTCCAGCCCAGGTGGCTGAGGACCACGATCTTGGTGATGCCCTGGGCGGTGAGGTCGGCCACGGCGGCGCGCACGGCGGCCACCGGATCGGTGAAGGTCACGTTGGGGCCGGGGTTGGAGGCCCAGGCCGTGTCCGGGGTGAGGACCCCCACCACCCCCACCTTCTCCCCGCCCACCGTCAGGACCACGTAGGGCTTGATCTTCCCTGCCAGGAGGGGTTCCCGGGTGAGGTCGCAGTTGGCGCAAAGGAGGGGGAAGTTCACGCGGTCGGCGAAGTCCGCCAGGCCCCTGGGCCCCTCGTTGAACTCGTGGTTCCCCAGGGCCATGGCCGCCAGGCCCAACAGGTTCAGGACCTCCGCGTCCGCCCGGCCCTTGTGCACCGTGAAGTACAGGGTTCCCAAAAACTGGTCGCCCGCGTGGACGAGGAGGGCCTCGGGCACCTGGGCGCGGATCTCCTCCACCAGCGTGGCCACCTTGGCCAGGTCGTCCAGGCGGGAGTGCACGTCGTTGAGGTGGAGCAGGTGGAGGGTCCACTGCGCCAGGGCCCCCCAAGCGACCGCCCAAACCCCCAGCACCAGGAGGACGCGCTTCATGGGCACCCCCTTTCCCCGAAGTGGGCTTGCAGGAGGTGGACGAGGGCATTTAAAGCAATCTCGATTTCCAAGTCCACGGCGCGGTGGACCACCTCCCGATGGGGATTATAGTGGCCCTGGGCGGCCCGACGGGCCTCGCCGTCGATGGCCAGGATGGCCCCGGCCCGGGCGCCCCGCAGCTGGGCCACGCAAAAGATCGCGGAGCACTCCATCTCCACGGCCAGGGCCCCGCTGCGCGCGTACAGGTCCAGCCCCAGGTCCAAAACGCCCTGGTAGAAGGCGTCCAGGGTGACCACCACGCCCCGGTGCACGGGCGCGCCGCAGCGTTGGGCCTCGCGGAAGAGGGCTTGGGCCACCTCGGGGTCGGCCAGGGCGGGGAACTCCAGGGGGAGGAGGCGGGGGGTGGTGCCCTCGGCGCGGACCGCGCCCAGGGCCACCACCAGGTGGCCATCGCGCACGTGCTCCTGGAGGGAGCCGGCGGTGCCCACCCGGATGAGGATCTTGGCCCCGGCGCGGAGGGCCTCCTCGGCGCAGAGGGCGGCGCCGGGCGCGCCCACCCCCGTGGACACCACGCCCACGGGCACCCCCTGCCAAAGGCCCCGGTAGGAGTGGAATTCCCGGTTCTTCCCGAGCTCTTCGGGCCCCTCGAGCTTTTGGGCGATGCGGAGGGCCCGGGCCGGGTCGCCGGGGAGGAGGACCCCCGCGGGGAGGGCCCCTTCCGCCACCCGCAGCGTGGGCAGGAGGGCCATCGGGCAAGCCTAGCCCGGCCCGGTCAGGCAGGCAAACCGGCCGGCCCCCGGAAAAAGGAGGATCTCGGTTACACTTGGCCCCGTGCGCCCCGCCCGGCGCACCAAGGGGGTGGAAGGTGCTGGTGCTCGTCCCATCCGATGCGCCCACGGAGCTCCTCCGCGCCGTGGCCGCCGCCGCCCCCAACCGCGCCCTCCTCCGCCGCCCCACCCTCCCGCCCTGGCCCCTCCTCGCCCGCTTCCCCCTCCTCGTCCCGCCGGAGGCCATAAGCGGCGGCCCCGACGCCGTCCTCGTGGCCCCGGACTACGCCTGGATCCGCTGGGCCAAGGCGCGCGGCCTGCGCGCCGCCTGGTACAACCCCCAGGCCGCCTTCGCCCCCGAACCCCACCCCCTCCACGACCGGGAGCTCCGCAGCCCCCAGGAGGTCCCCACCGCCTGGGACTTCCCCTTGCCCGACCTGGGGGAGTGCCTGCGGATCCTGCGGGAGCAGGGGGTGCCCGAAAACGTGGTGGCCCACTCTGCGGCGGTGGCGGCGGTGGCCCACTTCTTGGCGGAGCGGCTGCGGGCCCGGGGCGTGGCGGTGGACCCCCTCCTCGTGCACCGCGGCGGCCTCCTCCACGACCTGGATAAGGTCGCGGCCCTCAACGAGGGGGGCGAGCACGGCCTGCGGGCGGCGGAGATCCTCGCCGCCCTGGGCTATCCCGAGCTGGGCCGCATCGCCCAGGCCCACGTCCTGGCGCCCGGACGCCTGCCCGCCTCCTGGCCGGAAAAGCTCGTGTTCCTGGCGGACAAGCTCGTGGAGGGGGCGGAGGTGGTGGGCCTGGAGGCGCGCCTCTCGGCCCTGCGCGCCCGCTACCCGGAGTTTCAGGAGCGGATCGCCGCCGCGGAGCCCTTCGTGCGCACCCTGCAAAACCAGGTCCTCGTGGCCCTGGGGATGAGCGAGGCCGAGCTCCTT
>JANXBT010000004.1:0-10181 GCA_025060415.1 Candidatus Bipolaricaulota bacterium | reverse complement strand
GCCGCCGCGGAGCCCTTCGTGCGCACCCTGCAAAACCAGGTCCTCGTGGCCCTGGGGATGAGCGAGGCCGAGCTCCTTGCGGAGCTGCGCAAGCTTCCCGTGGGCCTGCCGGGGGAATTCGCGTAAGCTTTGCCTATGGGAAGGGAAAAGATTCGTCTGGAGGAGCTGGAGTTTCATCCCCTCACGCCTGAGCGCTGGCCGGACCTAGAGGATCTTTTCGGCGAACATGGGGCCTCCTCGGGCTGCTGGTGCATGTGGCCTCGCCTTCCGCCTCAGGAATACCGCCGGCTGCGCGGTGAAGGAAACAAAAGGCTGTTCCGGGCCCTGGTGGAGTCTGGGGAAAAGCCGGGGATCCTCGCGTACCACAGGGGAAGGGCGGTGGGCTGGTGCGCCCTCGGCCCGCGGGAAAAGTTCGTGCACCTCTCTTGCCCCACGTTCCCCTACCGCAAGGCCTTGGCTCCTGTGGACGAGGAGCCCGTGTGGTCCGTGGTCTGCTTCTACGTGCGGCCTGCGTATCGCCGCCGGGGCCTAACTTTGCCCCTTTTGCAGGCGGCGGTGGCCTTCGCTGCGGAGCAGGGCGCGCGCGTCCTCGAGGGCTATCCTTGGGACCGCGGGCCGGGTGGACCACCCACTTACATGGGGCCCCTGAGCACCTTCCTCAAAGCGGGGTTTGTGGAGGTGGCCCGCCGCCATCCCCAGCGCCCCATCCTGCGCTACTATGTGCGCTGAGGAGGCCAGGATGCGCCGAAGATGGGCTACGATCGTACTGGTAGGGTTGGGCGCAGTCCTTGTGGGCTGCGACCTCGTGGCGCCCCCGCCGCCCCCGCCCGCCGCCCCCCGCGGCCTCACGGCCTCCCTGGGAACCCACCCGGACCGGATCGTGCTGACCTGGGAGGCCGTGGAGGGCGCCGCCACCTACGAGGTCCAGCGGGCGGAGGAGCCGGACGCGGGCGCTTACCGGACCGTGGGCACGGTGGCCGTCCCTTCCTTCTCGGACCCGGTGGGGCGGGAGAACGAGGGGAAGTGGTTCTGGTACCGGGTGCGGGCGTGCAACGCCGGGGGCTGCAGCCCTTGGACGAGGGAGGTACGGGGGTACGCGGGCCGGCCGCCTGAGCCGCCCGCCCTCCTCCAGGCCAGCGACGGCACCCACCCCGACCGCGTCGTGCTCACCTGGGACCCCGTGCCCGGCGCCACCTACTACCAGGTCTACCGCGACCCCAGCCCCCAGCCGAACTGCCAGGGTTTCTGCTTCCTTGGGGAGGCGTCGGCTCCCTCCTACGCGGACGCCCAGGGCCGCGCCCGGCAGCGCTACCGCTACGCCGTGCGGGCCTGCAACGCCCACGGCTGTAGCGCCCTCTCCGCCCCCGATATGGGCTGCGTGGAGCCCTGCCCGCCCCTCTTCGCCCCCGATGCGGAGTGACCTCGCCGAGCAGGCCCGGGTCTGGGAGCGCATGTTCTTCCAGACCCCGGAGGAGCGCTCCCTGGCGGATCAGGACTGGTCCTGGCTCACGGAGCGCCTGCGCCGCGAGGGCGTGCAAACGGTCCTGGATCTGGGGTGCGGAAGGGGGCACGGGAGCGTGGCCCTGGCCCGGGCGGGCTTCCGCGTCACCGCCGTGGACATCTCGCCCCTGGCCATCGCGCGCCTGCGCGCCTGGGCAGAGGAGGAAAAGCTTCCCATTGTGGCCCAAGTCGGGGCGGCCCAGGAGCTTCCCCTGGGCTGGTCCTTTGACGCCGTGATCGCCCACCGCGTTTTGGACCACATGTTCAAGGGCGAGGCCGAGGAGGCCGTGCGGCGGATCCGGGCGGTCCTGCGCCCCGGCGGCCTCCTCCTTTTGGGCCTGGACGGCCCGCCGGACGAGGAGGACAAGGCCTGGCCCCACGTGGTCTTCCCCGATGGGACTTGGCAGTTCTTCGGGGGCCGGCGGGACGGCCTGCTTTGGCGGTTTTGGCCCGACGAGGAGGTGGTCCAGCTCCTTTCCGGTTTTCGGCTGGAGGAGCGGGAGGTCCAGCCCGATGGGCGCCGCAGGTTTTGGGCCCGCCGGGTTTGAAGCGGGGGAGCGCGCGGAGTGCGCGCGCCGGCTGCGGCATGCCTGGCCTCGGCCCGGCGGGACCAGGCCGCAGGCGACTACCCTTGGGCCTGCTTCAAGGCCGTGGAGGAGGCCCCCCGCTATCTCGACGTCCTCCCCGAGGGGACGCCCGCGGACTTCTACACCGCCGAGGACCCCGCGAAGGCCCTCCAGCAGGCCGAAACGATCCTGAGGTTTGTGAGGAGACTTGGGCCCGTGAGTTCGGCACGGGAGCGTAGGGAAAGGGAGCGGGAAGAGCGCCTGGCCCAGGCCTTTGCGGAGGCCGTGGCCCGCGGCGACTTCCACTTCGCCTCCGACATCGACGTGCTCCTTGTAGCCCCGGAGCTCCCGCCCCACCCCCTGCGCCGCCTCGCGCTCCTCTACCGATTCGTGACCCCGGGGATCGAGCCCAAGGCCTACACCCTCGCGGAGTTTCAAGGGCTCCTCGCGAAGAGGGACGCCCAGCTTTTGGCCATGCTCCGCGTCCGCGCGCTCCTCCGCGACGATCTGGGGTTGGAGCCCGCGTTGGCCCAGGCCCTCGCGGCCTTCCCGGGGCCTTAGGGCGCGGCACGTAAGGCCTGCGCTAGCCTGCGCACGCGCGCGGGATCCACGGGCCCCTCCACCCGCCCCTCCCGCTTGAGCCAGGTGCCCACGATGAACCCGTCTGCTGCGGAATAGAGGCCCACGTTCTCCGGGGTGACCCCGCTGCCCACGAGCACGGGGAGGCCGCTCGCTTCCTGAGCCACCCGCAGGTCCGCGGGATCGGGCGCGGCGCCCGTGGCCCTCCCCGTGACGATGAGGGCGTCCGCGCCGTTGCGCGCCGCGTCCCGCGCGGCGTCGGCCAGGTCCCCGAAGTGGAAGGCGTGTTTGACGTGCACGTCCGCGAGGACGGCCACGCGCGCGCCCAGCCGCTTGCGGAGCGCCAAAACCTCCCGAGCGCAGCCTTCGATCAGGCCCTGATCGGTGAGGGCCACCCCGGAGAAGACGTTGACGCGGATGAAGGCGGCGCCGGCGGCGTGGGCCACGCTCAGGGCCGCCACCCCGTCGGAGCGCAGCACGTTCACGCCAAGGGGGATGCGCGCGGCCCGCCTGAGCTCCCGCACCACCACGGCCATCTGGGCCACGGTGGCCTGGTCCACGGTTTTGGCGAAGGGCCGGTCCCCGAAGTTCTCCACGATGGCCGCGTCCGCGCCCCCCTCTTCCAGGGCGGAAAGATCGCGTAAAGCCCGCTCCAGGATAGCCTCAAGCGGTTCGCCCCCGCTGCGGGGCGCGCCGGGAAGCGGGGGAAGGTGGATCACGCCGATGAGGGGGCGCTTCCCCGGGAAGAGCTCGCGCCACATGGTCCCCATTTTAGGCGCCGAGCGCGGCCAAAACCCCTTGAAGGGCGGCGCGCACCTCCTCCGGCAGGGCTTGGGCCAGGCGCCGGAGGTTTTGGGCCGTGAGGGGGGCGCCCGCGGCGGCTAGGGCCCCAAGGAGGTTGCCCAGCCCGGCCTGGGCCCGCAGGTCCCCGCCCAAAAGGCTCGCCGCGATGACCCCGGCGTTGAAGGCGTCGCCCGCGCCCACGGGGTCCCTCCCCTCCACCCCCACCGCGGGCACGGCCACCGCCCCCTCCCCCTCCCAGGCCAGGGAGCCCTCCCCACCGAGCTTCAAAAACCCGCGCCGGCCCAGGGCCCGCAGCCCAGGAAGGGCCCGACGGGGATCGGCCTCGCCCGTGAGGGCCAGGGCCTCCTCCCGATTGGGCAGGAAGACGTCCACCGGGCCGAGCTCCCGCAGGGCCTCCGCGTGGCCGTGGACGGCGACCATCCCGGGATCGAGGCTCACGGGGATGCCCTGTTGGCGGGCCCAGGCCCACGCCGTCCACACGGCCTCCCGGGAGGCGGGCTCCAACAGGGCATACCCCGAAAGGTGGAGCCAGCGGGCGCCCGCGAGCCACCCTTCCGGAAGGGGCGGGGCAAGGAGGGCGTTGGCCCCGCGGCTGGTGAGGAGCGTCCGCTCGCCCCGCTCATCCACCAGCGCGCAGCAAATCCCCGTGCCTTCCGGATAGGTACGCACGAACGACGTGGGGACGCCCGCCCGGCGGAGCTCCGCCAGGGCCAGGCGGCCTAAAGAGTCCTCGCCCACCGCCGCAAACAGGCGCACCCGGAAGCCCAGAAGGGCGAGCCAGCGGGCGGTGTTGGTGGCCGAGCCGCCAAGGCGCAGCGAGGCCTCCCCGCTTAGGACCTCCCCGCCCCGTTCGGGGAGCCGCGGCACGCGAAGGACCAGGTCCCAATTGAGATCCCCTAGGACCGCCACGCGGAGTCGGGAGGGCCTCATCCGCGGTACTCCAGGACCAGGACGGCGCCGAGCTCGGGGACGAATTCGAAGCCGTGCCGGCGAAGGAAGGTGAAGAGCCAGGGGGCGGCGACCATGGCGGCCAGGAGGCGCTGGCCGCGGGCCGCCGCCCACCCCTGCGCCCCAAGGAGGAGCGCCGAAAGCGCCTCCTCCTCCCCGTCCAGGAAGGCCAGGGCGGCGATGTCGCCGGGCGTGTAGGGGTCCGGGGCCAGGAGGGCCAGCCCCCGGGGCGGCGCGCCCACGGCCAGGACCCCGCCGCCCTCCCAAAGCTCCCAGAAAAGCTCCCGCGTGAGGGGGCGGAAGCGCCAGCCCAGGCCCACGAACCCCTTCCCCTCCGCCAGGGCCGGCGAGGCCCGCAGGAACTCCCAAGCCCCCTGGGGATCGGGCTTCCCCAGGGCAGGGGCGCGGGAGGGCCTTTCCACCTCGGCCTCGAGGTAGAAGAAGCGGGCCACCTCGCGGAACCCCAGTTCCCCGGCGATGTGCAAGCTGGCCGCGTTCGCTTCTACTGTGGCCAGGCGGATCGCGCGGGGCCGGCGCGCCAGGGCCTCCCGCAGCTGGGCCTGGGCCAGGGCCTTGGCCACGCCCTTCCCCTGGTGCTCCGGATGCACCCGCAACCCCTCCAACCACAGCTCGCCGGGCGCCAGCTCCGTGGTCTTGGCGAAGCCCACCACCGCGCCCCCTAGCTCCGCCACCAGGAGCCCGCCCTCCGCAAGCCAGCGGTCCAGGACCTGGGGGACGTAATCCTCCCCCTCCCAGATTTGGCGGGAGATGGCGAGGATGGCTTCTTGGTCCTCGGGCCTTGCGGGGCGCACCGCCACCCGGCTCATAGGAAACGGCCAAAGATGGCCTGGAGCCTCCGCAAGTCCTCCAGGCCCTCCCGGAGCATGGTGTACACCAAGCGCCGGTCGAGGTCGACGTACTCGTGCACGAGGATATTTCGGAACCCCACGATTTTCTCCCAGCGGCGGGCGAGCTCGGCAGGAACGTAACCTGCTTTCTCCAGGGTTCGCGGGATGTCCCGGTAGGTTTCCACTTGGCCGAGCTCCATCTCCGCCACCACATGGGCGCCGAGGTCCAGCAGGGCCTCGATGGCGAGCTGCAGAAAGCGCTCAGCGCTGCCGTGGATCCGGGGATCCGCTAAAAATTCCGCCTCCGTAACCTGGGCCAAGCCCTCCAGGATGCGGAGGTACTCCTGGAGCTTTTCGAGTCGGCGGCGGAGGACCTCAGGCCGCACCATGGGTGAGCCTCCGCTTGAGGGCCGCGCGTTGGTGCCGCAAAAAGTACTGGAAGTCCAGGAATTTGCGGACGATGCGGGAGTAGGTGCCGCCCCGGTCGAAGTCCGGCCGGGCGTAGACCACCACGTTGGGCCGCACCGCCTCATAGGCCAGCACCAAATCCGCCTCCTCGTCGAGGAACACGAGGTCCACCCGGTCGAAGCCGGCCCGCACCAGCTCGGCCAAAAGCTCGAGCTTGCGTGCCCCAAGGCTCGGGTCGTCCGCGAGGATCGCGAGGTCCAGGTCGCTGTCGGGCCGGGCCCGCCCCTCCGCCACCGAGCCAAAAAGGTACACCGCCCGGACCTCCGGATACCGGCGAAACACCTCCCCAAGCTTCTCCCAATCCATGCCCGCCATTATCCCCACCCCATCGTGCGCGGTCACGCGCCCCCGTATACTCCCCTGCCATGAGCGCGCAAAGCCTTCCGCGGTGGGATTGGAGCGAGGTCTTTCCCGGCCTGGAGACCCCCGAGTTCGAGAAGGCCTGGCAGGACCTGGAGGGGAAGCTGGCCAAAGTTCAGGAGCTCTGCGAACGGCATAGGATCGGGAACCGCGATCCCATCCCCGAGGACCGCGCGGCCTTCTGGGAGATCGTGGGGGCCGTCAACGACTTCCTCCAGGCCCTCACCCCTATCCGCGCCTTCCTCCAGGGCCTGGTGGACACGGAAAGCACGAACGCCAAGGCCCAGGCCAAGCTTTCCGAGCTGCAGAAGCTCACCCTGGGGTTTGAGCGGCTGCGGCCGCGGTTCGTGGCGTGGCTGGCGCGGCTCGATCCCGCGGAGGTGGGCGCCGGCCCGTACCGGCTCCTTTTAGAGGAGGCGCGGGTGCGGGCCCAGCACATGATGAGCGAGGCCGAGGAGGTTCTGGCCGCCGAGCTGACCCTCTCGGGCGGCACGGCCTGGGCCAAGCTCCACGGCAACGTCACAAGCCTCATCACCGCCGAGGTGGGCGGAAAAAGGCTGCCCATCACGGCCGTGCGGAACCTCGCCTACAGCCCCGACGAGCGGGTGCGCAAAGAAGCCTACGAGGCGGAGCTTTCCGCCTGGAAGGCGCACGAGGTGCCCCTCGCCGCCGCCCTCAACGGCGTAAAAGGGGAAGTAAGCACCCTCAACCGCAAGCGGGGCTGGAAGGACGACCTCGAGCCCGCCCTGTTCCGCAACCGCATCACCCGGGAGATCCTCGCCGCCATGCAGGCGGTGGTGGAGGAGAGTTTCCCCCTCTGGCGCCGCTATTTCCAAGCTAAGGCCAAGGCCCTGGGCAAGGAGCGGCTGGACTGGTGGGATCTTTTTGCGCCCGTGGGGCAAAGCGTGCGGCGGTGGACCTGGGCGGAGGCCCAGGCCTTCATCGTGGAGAACCTTTCCCAGTTCTCCCCGACGGATGCGGCGATCGCCCGCACTGCGTTCGCGCAGAACTGGATCGACGCCGAGCCCCGGGTGGGGAAGCGCGGCGGCGCCTACTGCACCCACGTGGGCCAGGGGAAAAGCCGCATCCTCGCCAACTACGAGGAGAGCTTCGACTCCGTCTCGACGCTGGCCCACGAGCTGGGTCATGCCTACCACAACTGGTGCCTGCGGGACGTGCCGCCCCTTCTGCGCCAGTACCCCATGACCCTGGCGGAGACCGCCAGCATCCTGAACGAGACGGTGGTGGTGGAGGCGGCGCTGCGAACCCTTCCTGAGGCGGAGCGGCTCCCCATCCTCGAGACCTACCTCCAGGGCGCGGCCCAGGTGGTGGTGGACATCCACTCCCGCTTCCTTTTTGAGTCCTGGGTGTTTGCGCGGCGGGCCAAGCGGGAGCTCACGCCCGACGAGTTCTGCGCCCTCATGGTGGAGGCCCAGCGGGCCACGTACGGCGAGGCCCTGGCCACCTACCACCCCTACATGTGGGCCGTGAAGCCCCACTACTACGGCGCGGACTTCTATAACTTCCCCTACACCTTCGGGCTCCTCTTTGGGCTTGGCCTTTACGAGCGCTACCTGGAGGAGGGCGAGAAGTTCCTCGCCCGCTACGAGGAGCTTTTGGCTTCTGTAGGGATGTACCCCGTGGCCGAGCTGGCCCAGCGCTTCGGGTTCGACCTCGCCTCCCCCGCGTTCTGGCGCCAAGGCATGGGCTTCCTCGCCGAAAAGATCGAGGCCTTCGCAAGCCAGGTAGGAGGCTGAAGAGGGCGTTGCGGTTCAAGGTGCTTCCCGAGGACTTCCGGGTGGAGGAGCTCCTTGGGCCTCCGCCCCAGGGGCGGGGGAACTACGCCCTTTGGCGGGTGGAGAAGCGGGACCTCACCACCCTCGAGGCCCAAACTTTTCTGGCGGCGAGGCTCGGCCTTCCGCCCCGGGCCGTGAGCTTCCCGGCCCTCAAGGACAAGCGGGCCGTGACCGTCCAGTACGCCACCACCCCGCACGCCAAGGGCCTGCCCCAAGGGGTGAAAACGGCGCGCCTCCGCGCTGAGCGGGTGGGCTCCTGGCCCGCTCCGCTCTCCCCCAGGGACCTCGCGGGCAACCGCTTCACCGTGGTCCTACGGGACCTCGCCCCCGCGGAGGCGGAGGATGTTCGCGCCAGGTTTGCCCTCCTCGCCCAGCAGGGCTTCCCCAACTACTTCGACCTCCAGCGCTTCGGCTCCTTCAGCGCCCGGCTGGGCTTCCCGGGGAAGCTCCTTCTACGGGGGGACTGGGAGGGCGCGCTGCGCGCGTATTTGGCGGAGCCCCTTTTGGGCGATCCGCCCTCGGTGCGGCGCTTTAAGGCCCTGGCCCGGGAGCGCTGGGGCGACTGGAAATTCCTCAAGGAGGCGGCGCCGCGCGGGAACCTCCGCAGCGTCCTCACCTTCCTCTGCGACCACCCCCAGGACTTCAAGCGGGCGGTGAACCTCATCACCCCGCGGGTCCTCTCCCTTTGGCTTTCCGCCTACCAGAGCTTTCTTTGGAACCGGGGGGCCTCGCGAGCCCTGGAGGAGCTCGTGGGGGAAAGCCAGGGCTTGGCTCAGCTTCGCTTCCCCTGGGGGGCGCTGGCCGTGCCCCGTTACCCCCTGGATCCGGCGCTCCAGCGGAGGCTCCTCGGTGTGAGCCTTCCCTTGCCCGCGGCGAAAGGGATGCACGCGGCCGAGGAGGACTTGGGGAGCCGCGCGCTTTGGGCGGCGCTGGCCGAGGAGGGGTTGACCCCAAGGGACCTCAAGGCCCGGGGGTTGGAGCGGGCCTATCTTTCCGGGGGCGTGCGGGCCCTGTGGGCGGTGCCTCGGGAGCCCGAGAGCGCGGATCCTGAGCCCGACGAGCTTTTCCCCGGCCGCCTGAAGCTCACCCTTTCCTTCCTTCTCCCCCCTGGGGCCTACGCCACCCTTCTCCTCCGCCTCCTTGCGGAACCCTGGGGAGCCGGGGCCTCTTTTTGTGCAGGGCAAAAGGGGGATGCGAAAAACATAAACACGTTCGAGCTCTAGCTTGGGTCGGCTTGACGTGTGTATAGAGTCAAGATAAAATGAACGTAAAAGGAGGGCCATGGCAAGAAAAACGGCCCGGTTTTTGGTCCAGGGGGTGGGGCTCGGCCTCGCCCTTGTTCTTTTGGGTTGCGCGGCGCTCCAGCGCAACCTCCCACCCCAGGCGGAGTTGCTCGTGGATCCCGAGGAGGCCTACGTGGGCGAGCTCATCCTTTTTGATGCCTCCGGCTCTTCCGATCCAGACGGCACGATTGTCAGCTACGAGTGGGATTTTGGCGATGGCGAACGCGGCACCGGGGTGACTGTGGCGCACGCCTACCGGGAGGCCGGCGAGTACACGGTGACCCTCACCGTGCGGGACGACCGGGGCGCCACGGACAACTACCAGACCACCGTCAGGATCCAGCCCTTGCCCCCGGACGCGGTCCCGCCCGTGGCCCGCTTCACCTTCACCCCGCAAACCCCAAGGGTGAACGAGGAGATCGCGTTCGACGCCTCCGCCTCCACGGACGACGGGACGATCGAGGCGTACCTTTGGGACTTCGGGGACGGCCATAGCGCGGAAGGGGTGAGGGTGCGCCATCGGTACACGCGGGCGGGCGCGTACTGGGTGCGGCTGGAGGTGGTGGACGACGCGGGACTGGTGGGGCGGGCCGCGGTGCGGCTCACCGTGCAAGAAGTTCCTGCGCCCAATCAGCCCCCTCAGGCGCGGTTCACGTTCGCGCCCCAGAGTCCCGCCGCGGGGAACGTGGTGCAGTTCGACGCAAGCTCCTCCTCGGATCCCGACGGCTCCATTGTGGACTACCGATGGGACTTCGGGGACGGGAAGAGAGGAAAGGGGGTGGTGGTCCAGCACATCTATTACGTCCCAGGTCGGTACAAGGTGCGGTTGGTGGTGGTGGACGACAAGGGCGCGCAGGAGAGCGCGGACGCGGAGGTGACGGTGGGGCCGCCGGTTCCCCCGCCGCCTCCCGGATGAAAGGAGGCGTCGATGAAAGAGCGAGGGCTTTGGGTTTTGGCGGCCCTTCTGGCCCTGTGGACGTACGGGGCCTTGGGGCAGCTAGAGACCGTGACGGATCAGGGAGTCGGGCC
>JANXBT010000003.1 GCA_025060415.1 Candidatus Bipolaricaulota bacterium | reverse complement strand
ACCACGCCGGTGGCCGTGGCCTACGCGGCCGCGGACGCCTGCGGCAACCGCGTTTCCGGCACGTGCCACTTTGCGGTAACCGCGATTCATATGAACGCGCGGCCTGTGGCCTTTCCCCTTTCCGGGATGGCCGTGGGCGGCGTCATTTGCCTGGAGATCGACGCGTACGACCCGGATGGGGACCCACTTACGGTCACGGTGTCGGCTCCCTGGCCCTGCGGCTCCACCTGGGCGGCCGGGCGCTGGGTACAGCACCATGGGGTGCGGGGCTCCGCCTCCCAGCACAGTGCGGTTCACCTACACCGTGACCGACCCCTGCGGGGCTTCGGCCTCCGCCGGCGTCTTCCTCGAGGTGGACTGCACGGACCAGCTGTGCCCTCTGGCCCTTCCGCCGGGAGGTGAGCCATGAGGGCGGTGTGGGCGGTGGTGGTGGGCGGGGTGGCCTTGGCCGCCCCGCCTGCCCTCCTTTGGGAGGGGAAGCTTTCCTGGGCCCTGCCCGCTGGCCCCCTCTCCTGGGAGGCCTCCCTCTCTTGGGCCTGGGAGGCTTGGGGATGGCGGTGGGAGCCCAAGGCGCGGTTTGTGGACGGGATATGGCGAGAGTTTAAGTTCCTCGGTACCGGAAGATTCGGGGAATTTGTGCTTTCCCCCGGTGTGGATTTTGACCCTCGGGGTCCAAGATTCCTCAGCCTCACCTTGCCCGTGAAAGGCGCGATTTGGGGGCTGCGGCTGGAGGGGGTGGCCCGGATGGAAGATAAGGGAATTGGTTGGGGCCTGACCTTCTTTGGCCCAGCGGGATCGCTCCTGGAGCGGCTGAGGCTGAGGTTCAACCTCAAACGCTTTTTAGATGAGGTCCTGGAGGAGGATTGGAGGCCAAGCCTCTCCTTGGTGGAGGCCATGTGGTCCGTGCCCTTGGCCGGCTGTGAGGAGCGGGTGCGCGGTTGGCTTGTGTTCACAAAGGAGGGGTTCTCCGAGCTGGGCGCAAGCTTTTCCCTCCGCCTTCCCAGAGAGCTTGGGCTTACGTTGTTTTCTGTGACCCGGTTTAAAACTGAGGAGAAGCGGGTTTTCCTGAGCCATGGGTTCGTATATCAGCTGCCAGCCTGCGTGGAGGCCTACCTGGGCGTGGATTGGAATCCTACGACCTGGTCCATTGAGGGGATCAAGGTTTATGCGTTGGGGCTGCGTTGTGAGGCGGACGGCCTTTCCCTTCGGTTCCTAGCGAGTTTTGAGCCCATCGGCCTCGTGAAGGAGCCCTATGGGCAGGGGCTTTGGCTGGGCTGGGAGGGGGCGGGCCCTTGTGGGCCGGTTAAGTTCTGTCTGGCCCTATATTTTGGGGATGTGGGCCTGTGGGGAGTGGGCGAGGTGGAGGCCGCGGTAGAGTTCGACTTAGGCCCGGGTTCTTTGAGCTTAAACACGCAGGTCAAAACCGGGGAGGTGCGCAGCGGGTTGGGATGGAAGGTTTCGATTTAGGCCGGCTGCGGTGGAGCGAGAAAATCGCCGCTCCCTTGGAAATCGGTGCAAGGACTTAGATCACGCGGATTTTAGTTCGGAACGAGGGCGGATGCCGGGGCTCGGCGCCCCTTTTTCCGTCCGGCGAACCTCCAGCTGAAGTGCCCCAAAGCTGGGCGGTCGGGAAGATGCTTTGGGAGGCGTAAGCGGGTTTCCGCTGGACTCATGCGCCCCGCGGTAGGTAAGCTGCGTTCTTAGCGAGCCATCACGCGCCTCCAAAGCTTTCCCGACCTGGCAACGACTCCTGGCGGGCCAAGGGCAACGCGTTGCGGTGAATCGGACCTTTGGGTAAGATTTTTGCCTATGGCTGCCCTGGTGGTGCGCGACCTCGCTGTGCGCGTGGGGGACAAGCTCGTCCTTCAGGACGTGGATCTGGAACTGGCCCCCGCGCGGATCCACGCCCTCATGGGCCCCAACGGCTCGGGGAAGAGCACCCTCGCCCTGGCCCTGGCCGGCCACCCCGCCTACGCCGTGGTGCGCGGCCAGGCCCTCCTTGAGGGACAGGACCTCCTCCCCCTTCCCCCGGAGGCGCGGGCCCGCGCCGGCCTTCTTGTGGCCTTCCAAAACCCCCCGGAGGTGGAGGGGGTGAAGCTCCGGGAGTTCCTGCGCCTGGCCTGCGCCGAGCGAGGCCAGGGCTTCTGCGAGTTCCAAAAGGCCTTCCCCCTCGCCCTGGCCCGCCTGCGCCTCCAGGACTTCCGCGACCGCGAGCTGAACGTGGGCTTCTCCGGCGGGGAGAAGAAGCGCGCCGAGCTCCTCCAGCTGTACCTGCTCCGCCCCAAGGTGGCCCTCCTGGATGAGCCCGACTCCGGGGTGGACGTGGACGCCCTCAAGCTCATCGCCGAGGTCATCCGGGAGATGGCCGAGGCGGGCACCGCCGTCCTCCTCATCACCCACAACCCCCGCCTGCTGACGTACCTCCCGCCCGCGCAGGTCTTCGTCCTCCTGGACGGGCGGATCGCGGAGTGTGGCGGCCCAGAATTGGCATGCAAAATCGGGGAAGAGGGCTTCGAGGTGGTGCGGCGATGAGGCCCCAGGGCGCTCGGCTTTCCCGGGAGTTCGTGGAGCGGCTCTCCTGGGAAAAAGGGGAGCCCGCCTGGATGCGGGAACACCGCCTCCGTTGCTTGGCGATCTTTGAGAAGCTGCCCATGCCCCGGTTCGGCCCGGACCTCTCCGCGCTGGACCTCGCGGACCTCACCTACTACGCCCGGCCGGTGGAGCCCGTGCGGAGCTGGGAGGAGCTCCCCGAGGAGCTCCGCCGCACCTTCCAGGCCCTCGGCCTGCCCGAGGCCGAGCAGCGGGCCCTCGCCGGCCTGGGCGCCCAGGTGGACTCCGAGGAGGTCTACCGCTCCCTCCTCGCCGAGCTGCGCGCCAAAGGCGTGGTCTTCACGAGCATGGAGCGGGCGGTGCGGGAGTTCCCCGAGGTGCGGGAGTACTTCATGCGGGTCATCCCGCCCGAGGACAACAAGTTCGCGGCCCTGCACGGCGCGGTGTGGAGCGGCGGCACCTTCATCTGGGTGCCCGAGGGCGTGGAGGTGGAGATCCCCTTGCAGGCCTACTACCGCATGCAGACGGAGGGGGTGGGGCAGTTCGAGCACACCCTGATCCTGGCCGAGCCCGGGAGCTCCCTGCACTACATCGAGGGCTGCTCCGCGCCCCGCTACAGCCGCGCCAGCCTCCATTCGGGCATGGTGGAGATCGTGGCCAAGGAGGGGGCACGGGTGCGCTTCACCACCATCCAGAACTGGTCGCGCAACGTCTACAACCTGAACAACAAGCGGGCCTGGGCCTACGCCGGGGCCCGCGTGGACTGGGTCTCCGGCTCCCTGGGCAGCCGGGTGACCATGCTCTACCCCACCACCGTGCTCCTGGGGAAGGGCGCAGCCACGGAAAACCTCTCCTTCACCTTCGCCCAGGAGGGGATGTGGCTGGACACGGGGGCCCGGGCGATCCACCGCGCGCCGGACACGTCCTCCCGGCTGGTGGCGCGCTCCGTGGTCCAGGGCCGGGCCACCAGCGTGTTCCGAGGGACGATCCACGTGGCGCCCGAAGCCCGGGGGGCCAAGGCCCACATGGAGTGCTCCACCCTCCTCCTCTCCCCGGAGGCCCGCACGGAGACCATCCCCGTGGTGCGGGCGGAAACCGACGAGGTGGAGCTGGGGCACGAGGCCACCGTGGGCCGCGTCTCCCAGGAACAGCTCTTCTACCTCCGCTCCCGGGGCCTGGACGAGGCCCAGGCCCTGAGCCTCATCGTGAACGGGTTCGTCTCCCCCATCCTCAAGGAGATCCCCTGGGAGTACGCGTTGGAGCTGCGGCGGCTTTTGGAGATGAGCTTTGAGAAGGCGGTGGCCTGATGGACCTGGCCCGGATCCGCGCGGATTTCCCCATCCTCGCCCGGCGGGAGAACGGGCGCCCCCTCATCTACTTGGACTCCGCGGCCACCAGCCAAAAGCCGGTGCCGGTGATCGAGGCCGAGGCCCGCTTCTACCGGGAGAGGAACGCCAACGTGCGCCGGGGGATCTACCTGTTGGCTCACGAGGCCACCGAGCTTTATGAGGGGGCGCGCCGGCGGATCGCGGCCTTTCTAGGAGCGCGCCCCGAGGAGGTCGTGTTCACCCGGGGCACCACGGAGGCCCTGAACCTGGCGGCCTGGGCCCTGGGCGAGACCCGCCTCGCCCCCGGGGACCGCATCCTCGTCACGGAGATGGAACACCACGCCAACCTCCTGCCTTGGCAGGAGGTGACCCGGCGCCGGGGCGCGGAGCTCCGGGCCATCCCCATCACCCCGGAGGGGCACCTGGACCTCGGGGCCTTCCGGCGCCTCCTCGATGGCCGCACCCGGGTGGTGGCCCTGGCCCACGCCTCCAACGTGCTGGGCACGATCAACCCCGTGCCCGCGATCGCGGAGGAGGCCCACCGGGTGGGCGCGGTGGTGGTCGTGGACGCCGCCCAGTCCGTGCCCCACATGCCCGTGGACGTGGGGGAGCTGGGGGCGGACGTGTTGGCCTTCTCCGGCCACAAGATGCTGGGCCCCACGGGGATCGGGGTCCTCTGGGCCCAGGCGGAGCTCCTGGAGGCGTGGCCGCCCCTCCTCACGGGCGGGGAGATGGTCCGGGAGGTGTGGCTGGAGGGGGCCACGTGGGCCGATCCGCCGGCCCGATTCGAGGCGGGCACCCCGCCCATCGCCCAGGCCGTCGCCCTGGCGGCGGCCGTGGAGTACCTGGAGGGGATCGGCATGGAGGCGATCCGCGCCCACGGGGAGGCCCTCACCGCCCTGGCCCTCGAGGGCCTCCTGGCCCGGCCCTTCGCGGAGGTCTACGGCCCCCGGGATCCCCGGGCGCGCGGGGCCCTCGTCGCCTTCAACCTGAAGGGCCTCCACCCCCACGACGTGGCCACCCTCCTGGATCAGGAGGGGATCTGCATCCGCGCCGGGCACCACTGCGCCCAGCCCCTCCACCGCAAGCTCGGGATCCCCGCGTCCTGCCGGGCCTCGTTCTACCTCTACAACACCCGCGAGGAGGTGGAGGCCTTCCTCGCCGCCTTGGACCGGGCGTGGGAGGCGCTGCGATGAGCCCTTATGAGGAGGTGATCCTGGAGCACTGGCGGAACCCCCGCAACAGGGGGCGGCTGGACAAGCCCGACTTGGTGGGGGTGGAGGTGAACCCCCTGTGCGGGGACGCGGTGCGCTTGGAGCTCCAGGTGGCCGAGGGGAGGGTCACGGACGTGCGGTTCGACGGCCAGGGCTGCGCCATCTCCCAGGCCGCGGCCTCCCTCCTCACCGAGCTCATCCGGGGCCGGACGGTGGCGGAGCTGCGGGAGATGAGGGACGAGGAGCTCCTTTCCGCGCTGGGCGGGGTGATCCCCACGCGCCGGAACTGCGCCCTCTTGCCCCTGCGGGCCTTGCGGAGGGCGCTGGGGGGCTAGCGGCGGGAGCGGCGCCGGGACCGGGCCTTGGGCCGTGCCCGGCCCGCGGACCGCGCCGCCTCGCCCGCCAGGGCGATCACGTCCGCCAGGGTGGCCTTGTCCAGCTCCGCCAAGAACCGCTCCTCCAGGGCCTGCCAGAAGGGGAGGGTGGGGCAATCGGGGGGCAGGGGTCCCAGGCCGCGGCGCGGACGGCCCAGCGTCAGCACCGGCTCCTCCTCCAGGACCTGGGCCACGGCGGCGATCCGGATCGCCTGGGGGTCCTGCACGAGGCGGAAGCCGCCGGCCCGGCCCTTTTGGGCCTCCAAGTACCCGGCCGCGCGCAGCCGCAGGAGGATGCGGCGCAAGACGGCCTCCGTGGTCCCGCACGCCTGGGCCAGGTCGCGCACCGCGCTCCGCCGCCCCGGAAGGATCGCGAGCTCATAGAGGGCGCGGACGCCAAGCCCCAAGCGCGTCCCCAAAAACATCACTTACCCCCAATCTCCCGGGCATGGTAACGTGAGCTTGGGCCCACTGTCAAGCGTTTCCTCCGCCCCGCCCATTTTTGACCGCACCTTGAACGGCGGGCGCGCCGGCGGCGCCCAAGTGGCGGGAGCGGAGCTGCCCGCAAGCCGCCTGGATCCGCAGCCCGCGGGAACGCCGCACCGTCACGTCGATCCCGTGGGCGAGGAGCTCCCGCCGGAACAGCTCCACCTGGCCCTCGGAGGGCCGGGCGAAGGGGAGGCCCGGGGCGGGGTTGAACAGAAGAAGGTTCACGTGGGCCAGCCGGCCGCGCAGGAGCTGGGCCAGGGCCCGGGCCTGGGCCAAGCCGTCGTTCACCCCCCCTAAGAGCACGTACTCGTAGGTGACGCGGCGGCCGGTGGCCAGGGCGTAGGCGTCCGCCGCGGCCAGCACCTCCGCAAGGGGCCAGCGCTCCGCCAGGGGAACAAGCCTCCGCCGCAGCCCCTCCTCCGGCGCGTGGAGCGAGATGGCCAGGTTGAACTGCCGCCCCTCCTGGGCCAGGCGTAGGATCCCCGGCACCACCCCCACGGTGGAGATCGTGATCCGCCGCGCGCCCAGCCGGAAGCCCCGCGGGTCGTTGAGGTTCCGCAGGGCCTTCAGGGTGGCCTCGTAGTTGAGGAGGGGCTCGCCCATGCCCATCACCACCACGTGGGTCACCCGCTCCCCCTTTTCCCGGAGGGCGGCGGCGAAATGCAGGACCTGGGCGGCGATCTCCCCGGGGGTGAGGTTGCGCACAAAGCCCATCTGGCCGGTGGCGCAGAACGCGCACCCCACCGGACACCCCACCTGGGTGGACACGCACACCGTGCGCCGGTCCTCCTCGGGGATGAGCACGGCCTCCACGCTGGCCCCGTCCGCAAGCTCCAGGAGCACCTTCTCCGTGCCCTCCTCGTCCGCCTCGCGCGCCCGCACCGCGGGGAGCTCCAGGCGGAAGCGCTCCGCCAGGGCCTCCCGCAGGGCGAGGGGCAGGTTGGTCATGCGCGCGAAGTCAAAGCAGAGGTGGCGCCAGACCCATTCCCACACCTGGTGGGCGCGGTAGCGGGGCTGGCCCAGCGCCCTCAGCTCCTGCGCGAGCTCCTCAAGGGAGAGGTCCAGAAGGAAGGGCCGTGCCATCGGAGGGCATTATGCCCCAGGCTGGGCAGGCCGTCCCCGCGGGGCTAAGCTCCGCGGCCATGGCGGAGTTGATCCTGGAGGGCGGGACGGTGGTGACGCCGCGGCGGATCGGGCCTGGGGCCGTCCACATCCGGGAGGGCCGCATCGTGCGGGTGGGCGGGCGCGGGGGGCGCGCCGCGCGCCGCGAGGACGTCACGGGCCTCCTCCTCCTGCCGGGGGTGGTGGACGCCCACGTGCACTTCGCCCTGCCCGTGGCGGGCACGCGCACCGCTGACGATTTCCTGTCCGGGTCGCGGGCGGCGTTGGCCGGCGGGGTCACCACCTTTGTGGACTTCACCGTGGGCCGGCCCGGCCTCCCCCTCCCCGAGGCGGTGGAGGCCCGCCGGGCCGAGGCCCGCCCCAGCCTCGCCGACTACACCTTCCACGTGGAGATGGTGGGCTGGACCCGGGACCGCACGGAGGAGATCCGGGCCTGCGCGGAACTGGGCGTGCGCTCCTTCAAGTTCTACCTGGCTTACGCGGACTCGGGGCGGCGCACGGACCTCGGGACCCTCAAGGCTGCCCTGGAGGCCATCCGGGAGATCGGGGGCGTGGCCATGGTGCACGCGGAGGCCGAGGAGCTGGTGGAGCCGCGGAAGGGTCCGTTCCCCTGGGCCCGGCCGGCCCTGAGCGAGGAGGTGGCCATCCTAGAGGTGGGCGCCCTGAGCCGGGCCACGCGCTGCCCCACCTACGTGGCGCACATCTCCTCGGCGGCGGGCCTGGCGGCCCTGCGCTGGGCCCGGCGCCAGGGCGCGCCCATCCTGGGCGAGACCTGCCCGCACTACCTCCTTTTGGACGAGTCCGTGTACGCCCGCCCGGATGGGCACCGCTTCTCCGTGACCCCGCCCCTGCGCACGCCCGCGGACCAGAGGGCCCTGTGGGAGGCCTTGGGCCGCGGTCTCCTCCAGGCCGTGGCCACCGACCACTGCGCCTTCACCCGCGCCCAGAAGGACCCGTATCGGGAGGAGCCGGCCCGCCTGCCCTCCGGCCTGCCCGGGGTGGAGACCCTCCTGGTGCTCCTTTACTCCGAGGGGGTGGCCCGGGGGCGGCTGGGGCTGGGGCGGTTGGCCTGGTACCTGAGCGAGGGTCCAGCCCGGGCCTTCGGCCTGTGGCCGCGCAAAGGGGCCCTCCGCCCGGGCGCCGACGCCGACCTCGTCCTCCTCGACCCCCGCGCCCGCTGGACCCTCCACGCCCAGGACCTCCACATGGCCACGGACTTCTCCCCCTATGAGGGCCTCCCGGTGCAGGGGCGGGTGGTGGGCGTGCTGTCCCGGGGGGAGTGGGTGTACCGGGAGGGCGAGGTGCTCGCCCAGCCCGGGCGCGGCCAGTTCATCCCGTGGCAGAGCTGAAGCTGGCGTTCCTGCGGGGCGCGGGCGACGTGGGCACCGCCGTGGGCCTCCTGCTTCGTTCCCTGGGCTACGCCCTAGTGTACGCGGAGCTTCCGCAGCCCACGGCGCTGCGCCGCCTCGTCTCCTTTGCCGAGGCCGTGTACCGGGGGGAGTGGGAGGTGCAGGGGGTGAGGGCCCGCCGGGCCCGCTCCCCCGCGGAGGCGCTGGACCTGGTCCGCGCCGGTCTGGTGGCCGTCCTGGCGCCCGAGGGCGGAGCCCTGGCGGAGCTGCGGCCCGCGGTGCTCGTGGACGCCCGCATGGCCAAACGGAACCTGGGCACGCGCCTGGCGGAGGCGCCCGTGGTGATCGGGCTGGGCCCGGGGTTCACCCCGGGGGTGGACTGCCACGCCGCCGTGGAGACCCTGGAGGGGCCCGCGCTCGGCCGCGTGCACCTCGCGGGAAGCCCCCTTCCCCCCACCCACCGGCCCTGCGCCGTGGAGGGGCTTTCCGAGGAAAGGGTACTGCGCGCGCCCTGCCCGGGGATCTTCGAGCCCTTGCGGGAGATCGGGGCGCGGGTGGCGGAGGGCGAGCCGGTGGGGCGCGTGGGGGCGGAGGTCCTCCGCGCGCCCGTGGCCGGCGTGATCCGTGGCCTCCTCCATCCGGGCCTCCCGGTCGCCCCGGGCATGAAGGTGGCGGAGATCGACCCCCGGGACGACCCCACCCTCCCCTTCCGGATCTCCACGCGCTCCCTGCGGATCGCCGAGGGCGTGGTGGAGGCCCTGCGGCTACTTACGGGCGCGCCAGGCCGCCACCACCTCCCCGAAGAACAGGGTGTGTAGGTTCCCCTGGGGGTAGAACCGGCCGCGCACCTCCGCGGAGAGGAGGCCGTCAGGGGGGAGCGGCGCGCGGGCCACCACCCGGCACTCGTAGATGAGGTCGCAATCGGTGAGGACGGGGATGGGGACTTCCCGTCCCGGTTCCCAGCGCAGGCCGAGCTCCCGGAACTTGTCCACGTCCCGCCCGGACTTCTCCCCGCAGAACTCCAGCTCCTTGCCCATCGTGCCGAAGGGCACGTTCACCGTGAACGCGCCGGAGTGGAGGAGGCAGCCGTGGGTGTAGCGGGAGGGCCGCACGAGCACGAGGAGGACGGGCAGGCGCCAGGCCGTGCCCAGGAGGGCCCAACCGATGGTCATGGCGTTGGGCCGGCCCTTGGGGTCCACGGACACCAGGAAGGCGCCCTCCCGGTGCAGCTGCTTTTGCACCTCCGCGAACCCCACCCAAGGCTCGATCCGCCGAAACCTCTGATCCAGTGCGCTCATCCGCGCCTCCAGGTGGCCCGCTCGAAGGGGCTGGGGTAGTAACCGGCGAGGATCCCGCCCCCGATGAACTCCCGCAGGATGGAGGTGGCGGGCACCTCCTCGCCCGGATAGGGGGTGAAGAGGCGAAGGACGCCCAGGAGCCGTTCCGCCTCCAGGCGCAGCCGGGGGTGGCGCACCTGCAGGAGGAGCGGCTCCGCCCGCGACCGCAGCACGTTCCACTCGTACACCAGGGCGGAGTTGAACATCACGTCCGCCCGGCTTTGGAAGGGGAAGATGAAGCGCTTTTCCCCGCGGCGGACGTTCCCCCAAAGGCTCAGGGTCTTTTCCGCATCGTAGCCGCGGAACGCCGCATCCCGCACGATGCGGCGAACTAGGCGCGTGTCCGTGGTGGAGATGCGCACGTGGTCGTCCACGTTGAGCTGGGTGAGGGCCGAAACGTAGATGCGGAAGGTCTGAGCCGGGAAATCCTGGGGGAGCAGCGCGGGGTTCAGGCAATGCAAGCCCTCCACAAGGAGGAGGGCGTCCGCGTGGAGCTTGAGGGTCAGGCCCTCCTTGCGCTTCCCGCTGGGGAAGTCGAAGGAGGGGAGGGTCACGCTCTTCCCGGCCAGGAGGGCCTCCATCTGCCGGTGGAAGAGGGGGAGGTCCACGGCGGAGATGTCGTCGAAGTCGGTGAGGCCGCGCCGGGCCATTTCCTCCCGGGGCAGGAAGTAGTCGTCCAGGGAGATGGGGTAGGGCCGGAGCCCCAGGGCCAGAAGCTGGATGGCCAGCCGCTTGGTGAACGTGGTCTTCCCCGAGGAGGAGGGGCCGGCGATGAGGACGATCTTGGGGCTGCGCTCGGCGATGGCTTGAGCGATCTGGGCGATCCGCTGTTCGTGCAGGGCCTCGGAGACGAGGATGATCTCGGTGATGCGCCCCGTGCGGATGGTCTCGTTCATCGCGGGCACGTCGTGGACCCCAAGGAGCTCCAGCCACCGCCCGTACTCCTCGAACACCTGCCAGAGGGCGTGGTAGTCCTCCACGGGGGCGAGCTCGGTGGGCCGCTCCCGCCGGGGGAATTGGAGGATGAAGCCGTCGTGGTAGGGGTGGAGGCGGAAGTAGCGCAGGTGCCCGGCGGAGGGGACCATGGGGCCGAAGAGGTAGTCCCGGAAGGAGCCCAGACGGTAGAGGGGGATGGCCGCGGCGTTCCAGGAGGCGAGGAGCTGGGCCTTGGCGCGGAGGCCCTGGGCCTCCAGAAGGCGCGCGGCCTCCGCCGCCGGGACCACCTCCTTTTCGATGGGGCGGTCCTCCTCCACCCAGGCCCGCATGCGGGCCTCCAGGCGGGCCAGCTCCTCCGGGGAAAACGGGGGCCGGCCCGCCACCCGGCAGTAGTAGCCCCCAAAGGGCACGGAGTGGTCAATGATGAGCCGGGCCTGGGGGAAGAGTTCCGCCGCGGCCGCGGCCAAAAGGAAGCTTAGGGAGCGGGTGTAGATGCGGATCCCCTCCGAGTCGGTGAGGAAGATGGGGCGCACCTCGGCGTCGCGCCGCAGGGGCTCGGAGAGCTCCCAAAGCTCCCCGTCCACCAGGGCGGCCACCGCCGGCACCACCGGGTCCGGATAGGCCGCGGCCACGAACTCCCCCAGCCGCGTGCCCACAGGACCCTCCAGGATGCGCCCATCGGGGAAGATCGCCTGAACGGTATCCCTGGGCTTCCCCGGCCGGATCATAGCGGGATTATAAGCCCTTCACGCGCTCCCAGGCCGCGCGGTAGGCCTGGAAGTCGGAGGCGGAAAAGAGCACGAACCGCACCTCCGCCAGCTTCCCAGGGTTCTCCCGCAGGAAGTCGCGCACGGTGCGCAAGGCCACCTCCGCCGCCCGGTCCACGGGGTAGCCGTAGGCGCCTGTGGAGATGTTGGGGAAGGCGAGGGTCCTGAGGCCGTGGGCGACCGCGAGGGAGAGGCAGGAGCGGTAGGCTTTAGCCAGGAGCTCGGGCTCGCCCTGGGTGCCGCCGTGCCAGACCGGGCCCACGGTGTGGATCACGTATTTGGCGGGGAGGTTTCCGCCGGGGGTGAGCACGGCCTCCCCGGTGGGGAGGGGCCCGCGCTCCCGGCGGAGGCGGGCGGCGGCCTCCGTGACCGCCGGCCCGCCGGCCCGGTGAATGGCCCCAGAGACCCCGCCCCCGGGGGTCAAGTCCGGGTTGGCCGCGTTCACAACGGCCTCCACCTCCTGCCGGGTGATATCCCCCTGCACCAGGACCAAGCGCGTCCCCTCGACCTCCGCCTCAAACCGCTCCATCCTCCCCTCCTCCCAGGGCCTTGAGGAGCTCGGCGGCCAGGCGCACGGCCGCGGCCGCCTCCTTTTCCCGCACCCGCCGGCGGGGCGGTTCCACCCCCGGGTCGCCCATGTCCGTGCTCACCCGGTCCAGTCGGGCCAGGCCCCGGAAGCGCCCCAGCCCTCGCTGGTGCTTGGCCGCGCGCACCAGGAGCGCGGGGATCCCCTCCGCGAGCACGATCTCGGGGTCCTCGCCCTTCCGGAGGAGGAAGGCCACGAGGCCGCGGTAGGCGGCGGTGAGGGCCGTCTCCAGGGCCCAATCGGGGAAGCCGGCGGCCTGCAGGACCTGCGCGGCGCCGAGGTCGTGGCGGGCCTGCTCCCAAAACCGCTGGGCCTCGGCCAACCGCTCCGCCTCCGGCCAGGGGAAGCCCGCGCCCGCCCGCACCTCCTCGGGCATCCCCTCCTCCGGAAAGCCAAAACGATGCGCCAGCTCATGGAAGACCGTGCGCCGGATCTGGTCCCTGAGCTCCTCTTCGCTGCCGCACCACTCCTCCAGCGGCCGACGGAAGAGCACGATCGTGCCCGGGAAGTCCCGGGGGTCGTCGGCCTCCAGCAGGCTCGGCCCCTCGTACATGCCGAAAGGGTAATCGGGGGGCTTCAGGCCCCACTCCCGCATGAGCTCGTCGCTGGGGTAGTCCTCCACCCGCACCTCTAGGCCCTGGAGGTAGCGCTGGAACTCCGGGGGGAGTTCCGCGAGGGCCTCCCGCACGAGCTCGGCGAACCGCTCCTCGCCCACCCGGATCGGCATCGGGAAAAATCCTACCGGAGGCGGGCGGGCGGCTCAGCTGTCCTTGGCGGGGAAACTCGGGAGGGTAGAGTAGGCGCCATGCGCGTGGGATACGTGCAGTTCGCCCCGGAATTCGGGGAGAAGGAGCGGAACCTGAGGCGGATCGAGGAGCTTTTGGCCGGGGAGGGGGCCGACCTCTGGGTCCTCCCGGAGCTCTGCACCACCGGCTACCAGTTCCGCAACCGGGGGGAGCTCGCGGAGCTGGCGGAGCCCGTGCCCCAGGGGCCGACGGTGCGCCGCCTCCTTGCCCTGGCCCGGCAGGGCGGCTGCCACCTCGTGGTGGGGATCGCGGAGGCGGCCGGGGGCCGGTTCTACAACTCCGCCCTCCTCCTCGGGCCGCAGGGGGTCCTCGCCCACTACCGCAAGATCCACCTGTTCTACGAGGAGAAGAACCTCTTCGCCCCCGGGGATCGCCCGCTGGCGGTGGCGGAGGTCGGGCCGGCCCGCGTGGGGCTGCTCATCTGCTACGACCACCTGTTCCCCGAGGTGGCGCGGACCCTCGCCCTCTTGGGCGCGGACCTCCTTGCCCATCCCGCGAACCTGGTGATCCCCGGCCTGGGGCAGCTCACGATGCGGGTTCGGGCCCTGGAGAACCGGGTGTTCACCGTGACCGCCAACCGGATCGGGACGGAGGCCCGCACCGGGGAGGCCTTGCGGTTCACGGGCCTGTCCCAGGTGGTGGCTCCCGACGGACAGGTGCTGGCCCAAGCCCCCCAGGACCGGGAAGAGGTGCGGGCGGTGGAGATCGACCCCCTGCGGGCCCGCGACAAGCGCCTCACCCGCCTGAACGACGTCCTCGCCGACCGAAGGCCCGAGTTCTACCGGATCCTCGGGGGGCAGTAGAATCCCGGCGGAGGCGCCGATGGCCCTGTTCAAGGTGGCCACCTACAACTGCAACTCCATCCGCAGCCGCCTCCCCCTGGTCCTAAGCTGGCTTTCCCGGGAGAAGCCCGACGTCCTCTGCCTCCAGGAGACGAAGACGCCGGACGCGGCGTTCCCCGCCCGGGCCTTCCAGGAGGCCGGCTACCACGTGGTGTTCCGGGGGTTCAAGGGGCAAGCGGGCGTGGCCGTGGCCACCCGCGAGGAGCCCACGGGCGTGCACTTCGGCCTCGACGACGGCGGCCCGGCCGACGAGGACCGCCTCATCCTCCTCTGGGTGCGGGGGATCCCCCTCGTCAACACCTACGTGCCCCAGGGCCAATCCGTGGAAAGCCCCATGTTCCAGTACAAGCTGGAGTGGCTGGCGCGGCTCCGGCGCTTCTTCGCCCGGCGCTTTTCCCCCGCGGAGCCCCTCCTTTGGTGCGGGGACTTCAACGTGGCCCCCGAAGAGATCGACGTGCACAGCCCCGACAAGCTCCAAAACCACGTGGACTTCCACCCAAAAGCGCGCGCGGCCCTGGAGGAGATCCGGCGGTGGGGCTTTGTGGACGTCTTTCGCAAGCATCACCCTGGGGAGCCGGGCCAGTACACGTTTTGGGATTATCGGGTGCCCCGGGCGCTGGAGCGGAACCTGGGCTGGCGGGTGGACCACATTTGGGCCACGCGGCCGCTGGCGGAGCGGTCCGTGCGGGCCTGGATCGACCGGGAGGCCCGCCGGGCGGAAAAGCCCTCGGACCACACCTTCCTCGTGGCGGAGTTCGACCTATAGCTCGCGGAGGAGGACCCAATAAGGCCGGCCCGGGCCGCGGTGGAAATAAAGGTCGAACACCCGGCCCTCTTCCGTGCGCACCCGGTACCAGTCGCGGTGGCGGCGCCGCCACCACGCGCTCTTGAAGTCCAGCCGCCTGTGGAATTCCAGGATCTCCACGATGCGGTGCTCTTTCCCTTCCCAAACAAAGCTCGTGGGCGGGCCAGGCTTTTGCGCGAACTTCACCTCTACCTCGACATCGATGAACCGGCCGGCCATCCCCAGGAGTGTACGGTATCCTTGGAACCCATGGATTTTGTGCCCTACCTCATTCACCCGGCGCGTTGGGAGGAACTTCCGCCCCGCTGGGAGGAGGTCTTCCTCCGCCGGGCCCCCCTGGCCGTGGAGATCGGCTTCGGCAACGGGGAGTTCCTCGCGGAGATGGCGCAAAGGCACCCGGACTGGAACTGGGTGGGCTTCGAGACGAGCCTCACCTGCATCGTGAAGGCCGGGCGCAAGCTGCGCCTCGGCGGGGTGGGGAACGTGCGCCTGGCCCTCCTGGACGGGAAGTTCGGCCTCCGCGAGCTCTTCCCCGACGGGAGCGTAACCCGGGTGTTCGTGAACTTCCCCTGCCCCTGGCCCAAGGCCCGGCACGCCGAGCGGAGGCTGGTGGACGGGGCCTTCGCCCAAGCCCTCGCGGCGGTGCTGGAGGAGGGGGGCGAGTTCCAGCTCGTCACGGATGCCCTGTGGTATGCGGAGGAGGCCGCGCAGCACCTTGGGGGCGCGGGCTTGGCCGTGGCGGGGCCCAGCCCCCTCTCCGACGGGCCTGGCACCCGCTACGAGCGGAAATGGCGCGCCCGCGGCCTCACCATCTGGCGGGTCCTGGCCCGGAAGGTCCGGCCCGGGACCGTGCCCAGGATCGCGGAGGGAGGCATGCCCCACGCCAAGGTCCCCGCGGAGTTCCGGCCCGAGCGGCTCCAACAACTGGCCGGGGTCAAGGAGACCTGGGAGGGCGGCGCGGTGGTCCTCAAGGAGGTCTTCTTCGCCGCCCAGGGCGAGACCGCCCTGATCCGGGCCTTCGCCACCGACCAAGATTTCCTCCAGCAGTTCTTCCTCATCGTGGCCAAGACCCCGGAGGGCCTGATCGTACAGCTGGACGGGGCCACCGTGCCTTTCCGCACCCCGGCGGTGAAGCGCGCCGTGGCCCTGGTCGCGGAGCGGCTGCGCCCGTGATCCTCCTCCTGCTCCTGGTTGCGGCGGCCTCGGCGGGCGCCGGGGAAGTGGGGGTGCGCCTCGAAACGCCCAAGGAGGCCCTGGCCTGGGCAAGCCAAAGCTGGGACTTTTTGGGCGTTTCGATCGCCGTGCGGGGGGAAGCCCAACTCCTCCCCCCGGGGTTCCGGCGCGCCGCCCTCAGCGTGTCCGGATCCGGCGCGCTGGGCTCCTGGAAGCTCGAAGGGATCCTATTCGCCACGGGGCGAGCGGATGCGTTCCTTTCCGGCTCCCTTTCCCGCAGCTTTTCCCGCGGGGGCGTGGCGGTGCGGGTGGCGGCCGGCGGAAGGGGGGGCTGGGCGGCCCTGAACCTCCAGCCCCTTTGGGTGGGCCGGGCGTGGGCCCTGGGCGAGCTGGCCGGGGAGGCCTGGACGGCCGCGGTGCAGGCGGAGGGCCCACCCCTCGCGGCCACCCTCCGCCTCGCGGCCCACGGGGCTGCGCTCACCCTGGGGGAGGCCGCGGCCCTGGAGCTTGAGGGCGCGGCGGGCGCGTGGACCCTGCGCGCCCACATCCAGCTTGCGCCCGCCCGGGAGCACCGGGTGACCTTGGTTTGGGAGGGCGCGGGAGGGAAGGCCCAGGTCTGGTTGGGCCTGGGTGGGGGCGGGCTCGCCCTGAGCCAGAGCGCCAAGGGAGGGAGCGCGCTGTTTTCCCTCGTGTGGGGAGGGGGCCCGCGGGCGGCACTCGAAGTCACGCGGGCCTTCTAGAAGCGGGGGAAGTGGAGGGGGAGGGCCGCGGCGCCCAGGAGGCCCACGTCGTCCCCGAGCTTGGTGAGCTCCAGCCTGGGCCGCACGCGGCTCAGATCCTCAAACGCCGCCCGGACCTTGGGCCCCAGGAAATCCCAGGAGGCGGTGAAGCCCCCGCCCAAGATGATCATCTCCGGCTCGAGGAGCTCGGCGGCGATGGCCAGGCCCTGGCCCATGGCTGCGCAGGCCTCTTCCACGAGGGCCAGGGGGCCGGGCTCGCCCCGCCGGGCCCGCTCCACCAGCTCCTGGGCGGAGAGGGGCAGTCCCAGGCGTTCCTGGGCCCGCGCCCGCAGGCCGGCCCCGCCCGCCAGGGCCTCCAGGCACCCCCGCTTCCCGCAGTTGCAGCGGGGGCCGTCGGGCCGGAGGGGGATGTGCCCGATCTCCCCGGCCTGGCCCGTGGCGCCCCACACCACCTGCCCGCCGGCCACGATCCCCCCGCCGATCCCCGTGGACCAGGTCACGTACAGGAAGTCCTGGGCGCGCCAGCCGTAGGCGAGCTCGCCCACCGCCGCGCAGTTCGCGTCGTTGCCCAAGAAGACGGGGCAGGCGAAGGCGCGCCCCAGCTCCTCCACCACGTTCACCCCGTTCCAGTGGGGGAGGTTGGGGGCGTGGAGGATGCGGCCCTGGCGCATGTCGAGGGGGGCGGGCGCGCCCACCCCGATGGCGTCGGGCCTGGCCCAGCCGACCTCCTCCAGGACCTCCTGGATCGCCGCGCGCACCTCGGGCACGCCCCGGGTGGGGAAGGCCCGGCGGGCCAGGATCCGGCCGGCCAGGACCGCGCCCACCCGCGTGCGGGTCCCGCCGATGTCCACCCCGATCAGCCGCTCCATCGGGCCCGATGGTAGCCGAAAGGCGGCAGCGGAACCGGGAGGGGTTAGAATTTTGCGGCCATGCGCGCGGTGGACCTGATCGAAAAGAAGAGGGACGGCGGCGAATTGACCCCCGCGGAGATCCGGTGGCTCCTCCGGGGCTACGTGGCCGGCCACATCCCCGACTACCAGATGGCCGCGTTCCTCATGGCCGTGTACTTCCAGGGGATGAGCGAGGCGGAGACGGTGGCCCTCACGGAGAGCATGGTGGAAAGCGGGGAGAGGATCGACCTTTCGGCGGTGCCCGGGATCAAGGTGGACAAGCACTCCACGGGCGGGGTGGGCGACACGGTCACCCTGGTGCTGGTGCCCCTCATGGCCGCCGCCGGCCTCGTCATGGCCAAGCTCTCCGGACGGGCCCTGGGCCACACGGGCGGCACCATCGACAAGTTCGAGGCCATCCCCGGCGTGCGCACCGAACTCTCCCCCGCGGAGATCGTGGCCCAGGCCCGGCGGGTGGGCGCGGTGATCGCCGACCACACCGCCGAGCTCGTCCCCGCGGACCGCCTCCTTTATGAGCTGCGGGACGTGACGGGCACGGTCCCCTCCCTCCCCCTCATCGCCGCCTCCGTGCTCTCCAAGAAGATCGCGGGCGGGGCGGACGCCATCGTGCTCGACGTGAAATGCGGGGACGGCGCGTTCATGCGCACCCTCCCCGAGGCCCGCCGGCTCGCGGAGACCCTGGTCCGCGTGGGGAACCGCCTGGGCAAGAAATTCGCCGCCCTCATCACCGCCATGGACCAGCCCCTGGGGCGGATGGCGGGGAACGCCCTGGAGGTGCGGCAGGCCCTCGAGGTCCTGCGGGGCGAGGGCCCGGAGGACCTGCGCGAGGTCGTCCTCGCCCTGGGCGCGGAGCTCCTCGTGCTCGTGGGCGAGGCCTCCGCCCCCGAGGAGGGAAAGGCCAAGCTCGCCCGCCTTTTGGACGGGGGGAAGGCCTTCGCCAAGTTCCGGGAGCTCGTGGCCGCCCAAGGCGGGGACGTGCGGGCCGTGGAGGAGCCGGAGCGCCTGCCCAGGGCGGCCCAGGTGGTGGAGGTCCCCTCTCCCCAAAGCGGGTACGTGCAGGCCATCCGGGCCCGGGCCATCGGCCAGGCCTGCGGGCTTTTGGGCGCGGGGCGGGAGGTGAAGGGCCAGCGGGTGGACCCTGCCGCCGGGGTGGAGCTCCTAGTCAAGGTGGGGGCGGAGGTGGAAAGGGGCCAGCCCCTGGCCCGCCTGCACGTGGGCCGCCCCGACCGCCTCTTCGAGGCCCAAAAAAGGGCCGAGGAGGCCTTCCGCATCGGCCCCACGCCGCCTCCTCCCTCCCCCCTCATTCTCGACCGCATCGGGTAAAATCCGGCCGGGAGGTGGTTTATGGCCTACGTGACGAAAAAAGAGCTCATCGACAAGATCAAGCCGCTCCTCTCCGAACTGGCCATGGTGCGGGAGGAGCTGGAGTCCGCGTTCGAGCGGGTCTCCGACCTCCTGGAGAAGATCGAGGACGCCGTGGAGGAGGCCGAGGACAAGGACTGAGGGGGTGAACCTTGTCCCCTGGGCGCCGCCCACGCGGCGCCCTTTTCGTTTGCCCCGGGGCGTAGGCTCGGGGCCGTGAGCGCAGCGCCCGCGGACTTCTCGTGGTCCCGGCTCCTGACGTTCCTCCAGGAGCTGGCGGGGCTGCTGGGCCGGGGCCTGGCCCACCTCCTCCGCCTCATCCTCCCGCGGGAAGTGGCCCCGGAGCTCATCCTCCCCCTGGGGTACCTGGCCCTCCTCACCCTCGTGCTTTTCGTGTTCCAGATCCTCGCCGCGGCCCGCAGGGTGATCTGGCTCGTGGTGGGGATCGGCTGGATCCTCCTCCTCGTCCGGATCCTTGTGGACGCCTTCGCCTAGGCTCCGAGGCCCTTGCGGATCATGTTCGCGGCCGAATAAAGCAGGACGAGGGCGAACAGCCGACGCAGGGTGCGCTGGGGCAGGCGCACGGCCAGGAGCGGGCCCAGCTGGGCCCCCACCAGGATCCCCCCGGCCAAGGGGAGAGCGAGGTCCCAATGGGTACGGCCGGCCAGGGCGTGGAGGGCCGTGGTCAGCGCGGCCGTGGGCACCATGACCAACAGGCTTCCGGCCACGGCCTCCAGCATGGGCAGGCCCAGCCAGACGAGGGCAGGGACCATGATCACCCCGCCGCCGATGCCGAAGAGGCTGCCCGCGGCGCCCGCCGCCAGCCCCACCAGGGCCCAGGCCCACACGGGCCGGGCCCGCCCCCCGCGCGCCCGCACCAACTCCTTGGGCTCCCGCCCCAAAAGGAGGACCCCGGCGGGGTAGAGGAGAAAGAGGCCGAAGGCCAGGGTGAGGGCTGCGGAGGCCACCCGGCCCGCGAAGTGCGCGCCGAGAAAGCTCCCGGCCAGGGCCCCGGGCATCAGGCTTAGGCTCACCCGCCAGGGGGTCTTCCCCCGCAGGAGGTAGGCCACGGAGGCGGAGATCCCCGTGGCCAGGACCCCCACGATGCTGGTGCCCGCGGCCTCTTGGGGGGTGGCCACCAGGCCGGAGAGAAGAAGCAGGGGGACGACGAAGATGCCGCCGCCGATGCCGAGGAGGGAGCCCAAAACGCCGATCCCCAACCCGGCGAGGGCCAAAAGGAAATAGAGCATAGGGCCGCGATTGTATCCGCGCCCCTCGGCCCGTGCCCATCCCAAGACGGCGCGGTTTGACAGGCCCAAGCGGGGCCTCTAAACTCGCGCGGCCCCGCGCAAAAAGCGCGGAGGAAGGGAATTCAGCGAGGTGAGCCATGCCGCGTGCGACGTGCCCCGTGTGCGATGCGGAGCTCCGGCTCTCCCAAGGGGAGGCCGTGTTCGGCCGCCGCGTGACCTGCCCGGAGTGCGGCGCCGTCCTGGAGGTCGTGGAGGAGGACCCGCTGGAGCTGGAAGAGGTGGCCTTCGGGTTCGACGAGGATTTCGACGAGGACGAGGACGAGTTCTGAAGGGTGGCGACCCGGACCGAACGCCTGCGCAAGGCCGTGGCCGCGCGCCTCAAGAGCGTGGTGGCCGTCTGCGTCAACCTCCAAAACCCCCACAACGTGGCGGCCATCCTCCGCACCTGCGAGGCCTTGGGCCTCCTTGAGGTCTACGTGGTGGAGGAGGATGTGCCGTTTCGGCCGGCGCCCCAGGTGAGCCAGGGCGCGGAGCGCTGGGTGCGCATCCTGCGGTTCCGGCGGGGCGAGGCGGCGTTCGCCGCCCTGCGCGCGCAAGGGTTCCGGATCCTTGCCGCCACCCCCAGCGGCGAGCTCCCTGTGGAGGCCCTTCCCGGCGAGGCGCCCTTGGCCTTGGCCTTCGGCAACGAGGTGGCGGGGGTTCCTCCAAACCTCTTGGCCCAGTGCGACGGGACGTTCCGCATCCCCATGTGGGGGCTGGTGGAGTCCTTGAACGTTTCCGTGGCGGCGGGGATTTCCCTTTATTTTGCCGTGCGGGCCCGGCGCCAGGCCCTGGGCCAGGCGGGCGACCTCACCCCCGCCGAACAGGAGGCCCTCTTGGCGGAGTACATCCTGGAGGGGAAAACCTCCCTCCCGAAGGCCGGGGCGGCGGAGCTGCCCCCCTCCTGAGCCCAAGCTTTCCCGCTTCCCTTGCCGCCCTTACGCCGCGCCCCCTTGGGAGCCCCACGGGGGTATACTGGGCGGAGGGGGTGCGTATGCGATGGCTTGGGATTTGCCTGGCCCTTCTCGTGGGGTTAGTGCTCCAGGCGGGCGAGGTGCGGGTCCCCGATCCCGCCCTGGAAGCGGCCCTGCGCCAGGCCCTGGGTAAGCCCGAAGGGCCCATCCTCGCCGAGGAACTCGCGCGCCTCACGGAACTCCACGCCGCGGGATACGGCATCGAGGACCTCACGGGCCTGGAGCACGCCGTCAACCTCAGGGTTTTGGACCTCTCGGTGAACCGCATCGCGGACCTTTCCCCGCTGGCCAAGCTGCGGAACCTTGAGGATCTGAACCTCATGCACAACCGGATCCGCGACGTGCGGCCCTTGGCGGAGCTTTTGGACTTGCGCCGCCTCTATTTGGGCTTCAACCACGTGGAGAACCTTTGGCCCTTAGTGGGGCTGCGCAACCTGCAGGAACTCGACCTCACCCAGAACCCGGTGCGGGACATCCTGCCCCTGGCAAGCCTCGTGCGCCTGGAAACCCTGACCCTCGCGCACACGGAGGTCTTGGATTTGCAGCCCTTGGTGCTTTTGACGGGCCTGCGCTTCCTCGCCGTGAACGGAAGCAACGTGCTCGACCTCGAACCCTTGGCCTCCCTGCCCTCCCTTACGGTCCTTTGGGCGGATATGAACGCGATCTCCGACCTTTCCCCCCTTTCCGCGCTCCGCGAACTGCGTTGGCTTTCGCTCTCGATGAACCCTATCGCGGACCTGCGTCCCCTCGCCGCGCTCGCCCAGCTTGAGCGGTTGGAGCTGGCGTTCGCGAACATCACGGACGTCGCCCCCTTGGCCCACTTGCGCCGCCTGCGGCACCTCGACCTCCGGGGCAACGAGATCAGGGACATCCGGCCCCTGGCGAACCTTAAGGACCTCGTCTACCTGGACCTGAGCGACAACCCCATCGCCGACTTTACGCCCTTGGGGGAGCTCAGGGCCTTGGAGACCCTGGGCTTAGGGAACACCGGGCTGCGCGACCTTGCGCCGCTGCGGACCCTGAGCCGCCTCCGTTGGCTGAAGGCCTCGGAGAACCGCATCAGCGACCTCAGCCCCTTGCGGGACCTGGGGAACCTGCGCACCCTTATGTTGGACGGGAACCTCATTCGTTCCTTAGCGCCTTTGGCGGACCTCGTCCAACTCCGGGACCTGGTGGTGAGCCGCAACCGCGTGGAGGACTTGAGCCCCTTGCGGGGTCTTCGTCAGCTCCAGATCCTGGCCGTGGCGGGCAATCCCGTGCGGGATTGGAAGCCCCTTTTGGACCTTCCCGCGCTCCGGCTCCTTGTGCTGGGCGGGGTCCTCCTGGGTGAGGAGGGCCAGCGGGTGGTGGCGGAGCTGGAGGCGCGGGGGGTGCGGGTGCTGCGCTGAACCGCGGGTGGCCGGCCCGGCCACGGGGCACTATAATGGAGAGGAGGGCGGCGTAGCCAAGCGGTTAAGGCGAGGGACTGCAAATCCCTTATTCCCCGGTTCGAATCCGGGCGCCGCCTCCCGGCCCTTTAGCTTAGGGACCCGACGGGTGGTTAGCTCAGTCCGGTAGAGCACACGCTTGACGTGCGTGGGGTCGCAGGTTCGAGTCCTGCACCACCCACCAGAAGTCGATCCCTTTCCGGCCCATTTTTGCGCGGGTCGCCCGAATCACCCCTCTTCACCTGGGCGCGAAACCGTGTCCCGGCCAGGGCCGAAGACCTCGGGGTAGCGCGCCACCTGGGACGCGAAGGGTTCGTTGTAGCGGATGGACACGACGCGGTAGCCGAGGAGGCGCAGGAGCTCGCGCTGGCGCCGGTCGCGCTCCTGCTGGTCCGGCCGGTCGTGGTCCGGCCCATCGCAGAACACAAGCACGTTCGGTGGGTAGAAGAAATCGGCCACAGCCCCCGCGCTGGCCACGCGGTGCTGCGCGCCCTCAGGGAGGCGAAAGCCCCCGCGGTAGAGGAACTCCAGGAACTCGCGTTCCAGGGAGGAGCGGGGGTCGATTCGGTCCAGGAGCCACTGGTACTGCTGCTCCCGCGTCCGCGTGGGTCCCGAGAGCTCCACGGTGGCCTGGGAAAGGCGCAGGAGGATCTCGCGGATCCGGAGCCGGTTGAGGTGGGGCAATTCCTCGTGGTTTTCGTAGCTCAGGAGGCATTCGTAGCAGGCTGCGTGGGCATCGCTGAGGTCCTCGCCGGTGTCCTCGTGGAAGTGGCAGGTGCGCAGGGCCTCCGCCGCCGCCTCCGCCAAGGCCTGGGGCTCCTCCACGAGGCGGCGGAGGGCCCCCACCCCGCCCTCCGCCTCCTCGTAAAAGAGCAGCGCGCGGTGCTCCCCTTGGCCGATAACCTCCACCGCCAGCTCCCGCTCCTCCAGGTGATAGGTCTTTTCGAGGGCGCGCTTGAGGGCGTAGGCCAGGCTGATCTCCACCACGGGGTCCGCGCGCCACTGCGGCGGGGCCAGGTGCAGGAAAAGAAGGTTGCGCGTGTTGTGCACAAGCAGGGAAACGCGGCGCGTTTCGGACGTCCACTCCTCGGAGTCCCTGGGGAAGGAGCCCTGGTGGAGGTCCACGAGGAACCCGGGCACGGGATCGTTCCGGACGCCCCGGTTGATGAGGAACAAGGTGGCGGCCGGGGCGTAGCGCAGGCGCGCCAGCACCCCCTGGGGGTCGCGCACGATAGCCTCCTGGACCCGCTCCGCTGGGCCCAACCGGAACGCCACCTCCACGCGGAAGCCGCGGCGGTACCGCTCCTCCTCCTCGCAGGTGATGCGTTCGCTCCGCTCCAGCCGCACGTTCGGCAGCTCCAGGAGATCGAGCCACTCGCCGGTGGAGGGGTCAAGGAGGGTGCGGCAGGAGGGGCACTGGTCCTCGTGGGGCTCGGCCAGGGCCCCGCACCGGAGGCACCGGCGCTTTTGGGAGAAGCGCTCGGCCAGCCCTCCCGGCGGGGTCTGGAACTCCGCCACCCTCCATTTGGCGCCCTCGTGGTACACCACGGCTTCAGGGGCGAACTCCGTGAGGGCCAGGAAGCGCGGGCGCGCGATGTACTCGCCCTCCCCGCGGGGCACCCAGGCCCGCACGGGCAGGGCGGGGAAGTTGTAGCCCGGGAGGAATCCCTCGCTGGCCAAGTACCGATAGGGGTAGAAGTCGCTTTCTTCGCGGGCCACGTGGCGCTGAAGCAGGAGGTTGAGCTGGCGCCGGGCCTCCTCTTGGAGGCGTTTGGCTTCTGTTTGGGCCTTCAGGGAGGGCGCGTGGTCCTCCATGTAGCGGGCCCGCTCGCGCAGCCGCGTGGCCGCCCGGTACAGCTCCCGCCAGCGTTCAAAGGCCCGGTCGAACTCCTGGGGGGCCTGGTCCACGACCTGCTCCACCCACTGCGGGGAGAACCACCCGCTGGGCCCCAGCTCCTTTTCCAGGTCCTGGAAGACCCGCCGCAGGCGCTCCCGCAGGGCCTGGAGGCGCTCCGGCCGAAGCTGGAGATCCTGGCGCACCCTATCCCGCAGGGGGAGCTCTGGGTATGCGTTCAGATCGATCACGTTCTCCAGGCTCTGGTCCAGGGGCAGGCCCACTTCCGCCAGCCACTCCGCTTGGATGTGGGCGCGCAGGAGGTCGGGGTTGTGGAAGTCCAGGCGGGGGGCGCGGACACGGCCGCTCACCATCTCCTCGGGATGGCGGAAGAAGTACTGGTCGTGGTTGTGCTCGGCCCCGCAGAAGGTGAGGATGAGGCCGGCCTGGCCCTGGCGGCCGGCGCGGCCGCTGCGCTGGGCATAGTTGGCGGGCGTGGGCGGAACGTTGCGCAGGAACACCATGTCCAGGTCGGCGATGTCGATGCCCAGCTCCAGGGTGGGGGTGCAGACCAGGAGGGGAAGCCGGCGCCCCAGGGTGGGGTCCTGTTGGTCCTCCGCGCTCCAGCGGAACCGGCGCTCCCGCCGCAGGCGCTCGCCCGGGGCCACCACCTGGGCCGTGTGCTCCCGCGCCTCCAGCTCCACCAGTTCCCGCGCGGCCTCGCGGTACAGGTTTCGGAAGAACGCGTTCACCGGGGCGGAGCGGGGGGCGTCCTCCCCCGTGCCCAGGCGCCACACCAGCATCGCCGCGTTCAGGTAGTAGACCCTTTCCCCGTTCCTGCCCAGCCCCGCCCGCAGGTACCCCCACTGCGTGAGCCGTTCGAACAGGGCCGCGAGGACCTCTCCCCGCTGGGCTTCGGTGCGCAGGTCCAGGAAGCGCGCCAGGAGCCGGGCGAGGTGGGTGCGGGGGCCCACCCGCAGGCCGGTCGGCCGCTCCAAAACCCTGGACCCGGCCGGCTCATCGGCATCAAAGCCCCAGAACTCGTTGAGGTGTTGCCGGACGCGGCGCTCCAGGCGGCTCAGGGCGTCGTCGCTGAGGACGGGGGCGTCGAGGGCGCCCTTGCGCCGGAAGTAGTCCAGCACCGCGCGGAGGATCTCCGCCCGTTGGGCCGGGGGGAGGTGGGCCAGGCCGGGGAGGTCCCGCCACCGCCGGTCGTCGGCGGCGAAGTCCTCCAGCCCCAGGTAATCCACGCGGATCAGGCCCACCTCCTCCAGGTTGGGCTGGACCACGCGCCACCCCCGCCGGAGATCCTGATAGAGGCGGTACTCCGTGAGCGCCTCAAACGTTTCCCAGACGTCCTTGGCCGAGGGGCTCTCCTCGGTGAGGCGGGGCTCTTTGGCCACATCGACCAGGCGCAGGCCGGAGGCGCGCACCACCTCCCGGGCCACCCGATCGAACCGCAGCTCCCCATGCCGTTGGAGGGCGGCGTAGAGGGCCGCGCGCAAAACCGCGGTCTGCACGAAGTCGTTGAAGTGCCCGGCTTGGAAGGACGCGTCCTGCCGGTTGTCGGTGAAGCAGAGGAGCTTGGCCCGCGTGGGTTCGGCGAGGGCGGCGGCGTGGCGCAGGAGGGCCGTGGCCAGGACCGTGGTGGCCATGGCCCGCCCCTCGCTGGCCAGCCGGCTCAGCTTGCGGTACTCCGTCTCCCGCTCGGTGTAGGTCCGCCCGCACCTCAGGCACACCCAAAAGCGCGGCCCTTGCCACCAAACGGGCAGGGCGTCCGGCGCGCCCATCGTGCTCAGGGTGCCGTTGGGCAGGACCCAGAGCTTCCGGGGGAGGCGGTCCCGCCAGGGTGCGCGCACCCGCCCGTCCGGCCCCACCCACTCCTCCGGCCGTTCAAACTCCGCAAGCTCCCCCAGGGCCAGGGCCACGTAGCCGCTCTCCCCCTCCTCCCCCTCCTCCCAGTTGGGCACGAGCCTTTCCTCCGTGAGCTGGGCCAGGTAGTACTCCTGGCCGCAGCCCCGGCAGAAGCGCAGCGGGAAGAGGGGGAGGCCATCCACTATCTGGGGGCGGAGGCCCAGGCGGCGGGCCTCGGGCGGCTCCAAGGTGGCGAAGACCTCGGGGCTTTGGCTGATGAACTGGTGCAGCTTGAACGCGAAAATCCCCAGCTTTTGCCCCAGCTCCAGGACGCCCCACAGGAGTTCCTCCGCGCGGTCCGCGGGCACTTCCAGGGCCTGGGCCAGATCGCGCACCACCGTGTCCACGCGCTTGGGCACGCGGCGCCGCAGCTGGCCCTCCGCCCGTTCCACGCTCAGGGCGTGCTCCACCCAGCGCACCAAGGGGTGGCGGCGGAAGGCCGTGGGGTCTTGAGGCAGGGGCTGGGCCAGGGCGGCGCGGAGCTCCTCCGCCGTGGGCACCCCGCCCTGGCTGATCTCGCTCAGGGTCTCCTCCACCACGTGTTCCGGGGGGAGGGGGCGGCCGAAGAAGCGCGCGGCGAAGCGCGCCACCTCCCGGCGCCGCTCCTCCGGGGTGTCGTGCCGGTGGCCGACCATGGTGGCGCTGGTGCCGATGTGCACCACGCGTTCCCGGGGGAGGCGGGCCCGGAGCCGGCGCACCAGCAGGGCCACGTCCGCGCCTTGCCGCCCTCGGTAAGTGTGGAGCTCGTCGAAAACGAGGAAGAAGGGGACCTCGGGCGGGGCCTTGGGCTCCAGAAGCGGGCGGTCCTCGGGCCGCACGAGGATCAGCTCCATCATCACGTAGTTCGTGAGGAGCAGGTGGGGCGGCTCTCCCCGGATCCTTTGGCGCTCGGACTCCTCGGTTTCCCCGGTGTAGCGGGCGAAGGTGACGGGGAAATCGCGGCCGAACTGCCTCCGGTAGGCCTGGGCCAGGTCCTGGAGGGCGGCGTGCTGGGAGTTCACCAAGGCGTTGGTGGGGTAGATGAGGAAGGCCACGGGGCCGGGGATGCCGGGGTGGCGCACCACCGCATCCACGATGGGCACGAGGAAACAAAGGGTCTTTCCCGAGCCGGTGCCGGAGGTGACCACGAAGTCCTGTCCCTTTTGGGCCAGGGTGATGCCCTCCACTTGGTGCCGCCACAGGCGCCGGCCGGCCAGGCGCAGGTTGAAGATCCGGGCCGTCTCCGGGTGGATGAGGCCCTCCTGCGCGAGCTCCTCCAGGGTCTGGGCCTCCTGGTAGGTGGGGGAGAGCTGGAGGAGGGGCGGGGGCCACAGCTCCTGCGTCGCGAGGACCTGGTTTTCCACGAAGTCGCGGATGCGCGGGTCGGCGATGTTGATGTAGGAGCGCACGAACGTTTGGTACTCCTCCAGGACCCGCCGGTGGAGCTCCCGCACGCTCACGACCGCCTCCTAGACGATATGGTACGGAGACGGGGCTGGAGCTGCCCAGAGGCTTGGCCACGCAATCTTGGGAGCTGCAGCCTCAAGGCCTTCAGGCCTCGAAGGGGGTGGGGCGGGGGACCTCGGGCGGCTCAGGGAGCTCCTTGCCCGCCTGCTCGGCGTAGCGCTGGGCCAGGGGCAAAAGCCGCCGGCGCATGGAGCCCGCCGCCTCGTTGTACGCCTCCACCGCCGCCCCCAACCGGTCCCCCAAGCGCTTGAAGTGCTCCCCGAACGTGGCGAACCGCTGGATCAGCTCCAGCGCCTCCCGCGCCAGCTTCTGGGCCTCCTCGGCCACCTCCTGCTGCTGCCAGGCGTAGGCCACGGTCCGGAGGAGGGCGAAAAGCAGGGTGGGCGAGGCCACCACCACCCGGTTCCGCCAGCCCTCCTCGAGGAGCTCGGGCCGGGCCTCGAACGCCGCGGCCACGCAGCTTTCCGAGGGCACGAACATCACCACCAGGTCCGGGGCCCGCTCCAGGCTGGCCCAGTAGCCGCGCTTTCCCAGCTCGCGCATGTGGCCCAGGAGGCGCTCGGCGTGCTCGTTCAGGCAGGCGCGGCGGGCCTCCTCGTTTGGGGCCTCCAGGGCCCGCAGGAACGCGTCCATGGGGGCCTTGGCGTCCACCGCCAGTTGCCCGCCGTTGGGCAGGTAGACGATGAGGTCGGGCCGGCCCCGGTCCGTGCCCACCTGCTCGGCGAAGTCGATGTGGCGCTGCAGGCCCGCCAGCTCCACGATGCGCCGCAGCTGCACCTCCCCCCAGCGCCCCCGGGCCGTGGGCGACCGCAACGCCTGCACCAGCTGCCCGGCGATCGCCCGCAGCTCGCTGTGCCCCAACGCCATCTGCTCCAGCTGCTTGGTGAGGCTGCCGAAGGCGCGCTCCCGCGCGGCCTCCACCTCCTGCACGCGCCGCTCCAGCTTTTCCAGGGCCTCCCGCAGGGGGACCAAGAGGCCGCGCAGCGCCTCCGCGTTCTTGCCCCAGTCGCCCCGGGCCTCCGCCAGAAGCGCCTCCAGCGCGTCCTTGGCCCGCTCCACAAGCTGCTGGGCGTTGGCGGTGAGGACGTCGCTCGCCAGGGCCTTGAACGTGGCCTCCAGGGCCTCCCGGGCCTGGCCCAGCCACTGGGCCTTCTCCTCGGCCGCGCGCAGCCGCGCCTGCAGGTCCACGTGCTGCAGCTGCAGCTCCTGGTGCTTTTGGCGCAGGTCCGCCAGCTCCCGGGCCAGGGCGTCCCGCTCGCCTTCGAGCGCAAGCCGGGCGGCGCGCCCCCGCCGCGCGGCCCAAACCACCCCAAAAAGCAGGCCCAAGACCAACCCCAAAGCCCCGCCCAAAAGGAGATCCAGCATCGCCCTCACCCCCAAAGCCGCGCCCAAGCCTCCAGCACCAAGCGACGGGTGCGGTACTCCCCGTACCGCTCCAACTCCTTCTCCTTGAGCACGCGGAACGTCTCGCCCGGGAAGGTGCTCCTCTCTTGGCGCTGGGCGTACCCCGCCGGGTCCAGGGGATCGGAGACCTCCTCCCCGGGGTCCAGGAGGTCCTGGAGCTCCTTTTCCGTGAGGTCGGCGGGGTCGAGGATGTAGCGGAGCTGTTTGCGGGAGAGGCCGTAGAGCCGGGCGTAGTAGGCGTCGAGTTCGGCGCGCAGGACCGCCCGGCGCCCTTCGTGCCACTTGAAGGGCGGGAGGGGGATGCCCTGTTGGGGGTCGGTCGCGATCTCGGGGTAGGCCGCGACCCAGGGCGGTGGGGTCCAGGGGTGGCCGCCGGTTTGCGCCGCGTTGTCCTCCCACTGGCGGCGGAGGGCGGCGCGCAGGGCCGCGTCGGCCGCACGCCAAACCTCATCGGCAAAGGGCTTCACGTCCCAGGCCGTGTACACCAGCTCCAACACCCGCGGCACCACGAAAAGGGTGTCTGTGGGGGCGTAATGCGTGGGCGGCAGAACAGGCAGCTGCCGAAGAACAAAAAAGGTGAGGTGCTCCCCGGAAATCTTTTGCCGCGCGACGTAATCGAAGACAAAACTAATCGTGTTGCCCAACAACAGGGTGAGCCTTAGCGCGTCGGACTTGCTCGGCAAAATGACCAGGGGAAGGGTATGCCCAACGCCTACCCTAGGCAGCAAGCTGAAGACGGCCGTGCGCTCGTTGGTAGCATTAGTAACGTCCCGGAACCCGAGGAGCCAGGGATGGGGCCAATCCCCAAGGCGGGCCTCCACCTCCTCCTCCGGCACCCAGTACCAGGGCTGCACAAGGAAGCCCGGGTCCGCGTGCTGGGCCTCGCTGGGCGTGGGAAGGTGCGTGTCCGTCCGCGCCTTCACCCCCGCATAGGTGCCGTAGCGGTGGTCGTAGTGCCAGACCATCTTGGCCTCGTAGAGGGGCAGGTAGCGCAGCCCGGCCTTGACGAACACGTTGCCCACCAGGCGGAACCCCTCCCGCTCCAGCTGCTCCCGGGTGCGGAAAAGATGGGAGTCGGTGTTCATCATGAACATGAGGAGAAAACGCACACCCCAAGGGTTCGCATCCGTGGACTCGTTCACCAGGATGGGGACGCGGCGGTAGATGGCCTTGGTGAGCTCGGCGTCCTGGCGGGTGCGGAAGATGGGGCAGGTGCGGGTGTTGGGGTTGAGGAGGGCCAGGTCCTCGGGCGCCAGGGTGAAGGTGCGCTGGGGGTCGCGCAGCTGGTCCGTGCGGGTGAGGAAGAAGGCGAAGCGGGCCGGGGGCTCCCGTGATGGCCCGCCCGCCGTCCCCCGCAGGGTGAGCAGGCAGAACTTGTAGCTGCGGTGAACGGCGGGGAAGACGCCCTCCCGGTTTTCGAAGTCCAAGAGGCTGGCCAGGCGGCCGGAGGTAAGAACTGCTGAAGAGAAGCGCTGTGTAAATGCGTCCGTCATTAGGCCTGTGGGCACAATGGTGCCGAGCCTTCCTGCGCGGTTCAAAAGCTTGTCCATTAGCTCGACGAATAGATAGGCCATGTTCATGCGCCCAGATCCCGTTTGGGGAAACCGTCCCGATTCGTGCAAAAACTTTTTGAGGCAGTCGTTTTCGTGCTGGGCCTGCCAGAACTGCTGGTATAGGGTTGGGTTGCTCGATCGCAGCGCCTCAATCATGCGCATGCGCTCCGCCATGTTGGCGGCACGAGCAATTTCTGGCGCACTGTGGGCAAAAAACTCTTCTGGGTCGAGCTGCACCATCTCCCAAGGTGGGTTGCACAGGACCACGTCGAACCCGCCCCGGGCGAACACCTCCGGGAACTCCAGGGGCCAGTGGAAGAAGCGCAGCCGTTCGGCCTGGGCCCGCACCGCCCCCACCAGCGGCGGCGCCAGGGCCGCCTCCCCCTGGGCCAACGCCCGGTAAACGTCCAACGGCTTGGGGATGAGCTGGACCTCCTTCTCCTGCAGGCGCGCGAAGAACGCCGCGGTCCAAAGGTCGCACGCCAGCCGCAGCCTCCCCAGCTCCGGATCCCGCTCCAGCTCGCGGTAGAGCGCGGACTTCCGCTGGACCTCCTCCGGGGTGTCCTCGGGGAGCGCGGCCAGGGCCTCGAGCCTTTGGGCGAGCCGCTGGAGGAGCTCCGCGGGGCGGAAGAGGGGGAGGAGGCCGGAGGCCCGCTCCTCCTCTTGGCGGCGGATTTCCCGCTTGAAGCGGCTGGCGAAGTTCTTGTCGTCGTCGGCCACGGGATCGTAGGCCCCCGCGGGGATGCCCCGCGCCAGCACGGAAAGGTCGAACACGCCCACCAGGGAGTCGCCGCAGCGGATGCGGTGATCCAGGAAGGTGAGGGGCTTGCCCAGGGTGTGGCCCTCGATCCACAGGGCCACCTTGCACAGCTCCACGGCCAGGGGGTTTTTGTCCACGCCGTAGAGGCAGTGGGTGATGACGTCGCGGATGGCCGCGCGCAGGGCCTCGGGCGCGGGCTCCTCCTCGCCGGTGCGCACGCGGGCCAGCTCCTTTCCCAGGCGCCGGGCCGCGGCCAGAAGGAAGTGCCCGGAGCCCGTGGCCGGGTCGATCACCCGCAGGGAGAGGATGGCGCGCTCCTTCTCCTCGCGGGTCTTGGCCGCCCGCAGCCGCTCCGCCAGCACGGGCTCCAGGGCCGAACCGATGAGCTCCTGCACGAGCTCGTGCGGTGTGTAGTAGGAGCCCGTGGACTTGCGCTCCGTGCCCTCGCCCAGCTCGAAGCGGGGTGGGTCGTCCAGGATCAGCGGCCGAAAGTCCAAAAGGCTCTCGTAGACGGAGCCCAGCTCCTCCACGTCGAGGAACGCGTAGTTGACGCGGCGCAGGGCCCGGGCCTCGGGGTCGTGGAAGTAGCTCAGGTGGCGGATGGCCTGGAGGAGGGCCCGATTGGTGAGGAGGCTTTCCTCCAGGTCGGCCAGGCCCTCGTAGCTGAAGAGATCGCCGTCCAGGACCGGAAGGCCCAGGAGGGCCGCCAGGGGCTTCCCATCCTGCTTGGCCCCGGGATCGCGCAGCACGTGCCAAAGCACGCGCAGGGAAAGCCAGAGGTCGTGGTGGTCGGAGTAGGCGCGGGGGTCGTCGGCCAGGCGCCGCAGGCGGCTGAGGCTGTAGCTCCGGCGGTACACCTCGTTCCCGCCCAGGATCCCCCGCTCCTCCGCCGTGAACAGGAACAGGAAGCGGTACACCAGGCGCAACAGCTGCTGGTAGAACTGGGCGGGCGGGAGCTGGCCCTGGCGCACCTTGCGCCGCAGCTCCTCGTTTTTGGGGTGGGAAAGGAAGCCGTTCCCCAAGGCCTTAAGGGCCTCCACCACGCCGTCGCGGAGGCGGTCGCGGGCGCGGTTGCCCAGCTCCACGGCCTGGCGGTGGTAGTACTCCAGCCAGCACGTGGGGGCGTCGGCGATGCCGCGGGGCAGGCGGCTGCGGTGGAGGAGGCGGAAGAGGACCACGAAGTCCTCAAAACGGTCGGCCTCAAAGAGGGCGGCGAGGTCGAACTCCAGGTAGGCCTGGTGGCGCACAGCCGGGGTCTTGCGCAGCACCCGCAGGACAAGGCCGTTGGTGACCAGGCCCCAGAGGTGGTCGGTGCGGTTGAGGTACTCTTGAAGGAGGGCGTGGGGGGAGAGGCGGGGCCCGGCGGGATCGCGCCTCCCCAGCTCCTGCCGCGCGCCCGCGATGTGCACCGGCGGCGCATCCTCCCCCGCACCTGCCCGATGGGAAATGGCGAAGGTCTCGCCCCCCACCACCCACGCCGTGGGGTTGCGCTCCAGCTCGTACCCCAACAGGCTCAGGAAGGGGATGACCCAGCGGTCGCGGGTGAGGGAGGTGGCCCGGTCCTCGGGGGAGAGGCGCTCCAGAGCCTCCCGGAACCGCTGCCAGTAGACCCGGGCGTCCTGGTAGACCTCGGCGATGTGCTCAAGAAGGGACTCGCCCTTGGGGAGGCCGAAGTCCTCGGGCTTCTGGCCCGGGGTGTCCTTTTCGCTGAGGCGATCCAGGAAGTCGGGGCTGAAGAGGCCGCCCTCCAGGCGGATGACCGGGCCTGGGCTCCGCACGTTGGCGCGCTCCGCTACGGCCTCGGGCATGGTTCACCCCCCGACCAAGGGCTGCAGCACGAGGATCCCCAGGACATCCGGTGGCCACTGGGGCGCCACGGAAAAGCCGCGCACGCGCGCGCCCAGGGTGCGGCGCAGCCGGCGATGGGCCTCCTCCAGCTCCCCGGCCCGCGCCGCAAGGAGCTTCCCAAGGGGGCCGGCGTCCTTTTCCTCCAGCCAGGGCCGGACCCGCGCCAGGGCGTACTCCACAAGCTCGCGCTTTTCGGGCTCGGGGATGTTCCCCACCGGCTGGGCCCGGCCAAGGAGCTCCAGGGCCGCGTCCTGGGGAAGCAGGACCTCGTCGGCACCGACAAAACCGGTGACGAGGACCTCCTCCGCGAGGAGGGCGGAGTCCGCGGGCGGGGACAGGAGGTAGCGGGCGCGCAGGAGGAGGAGCACGGTGAGGAGGGGGACGGCGGAGGTGCGGAGGGCGCCGCAGCGGGCCGCCGGGCCCGCCTGGCCGGCCAGGGCGGCCTCGAAAAGATGCTGGGCCAGGGCCACCACCAGGCGGTGGTTGCGGCCCACGTACTCCGCGCCCTCCGGCGTGGGGCTCACAAAGGCCACGCTCCAGCGGGGGCGAAGCGCCCGGCCCCGCCCCTCCCGCGGCCACACTGCCTGCAGCAAGGGCACCCGCGCCAGCGCCGCCTCCTCCAGGTTCAGGTGGTAAACCTTGGGGTCCCGGCGATCCTGCTCCACGGGGATCCCCAGCCGCCCCAGGGCCTCCCGCACGAACCGCTCCACCGCCGCGGGATCGCCCAGCACGGCGTCGGTCCGGCGGAGCTCGGCCTCCACCTCCTCCGGCCGGAGGGCCCGCTGGGCAAAACGCGTGCGGCTCTCCTTCTCCCGCTGGGCATCCAGCTCCCAGCGCCGGTGGAACTCCTGTGTGTACTCCTGCATGAACTCGAAGGCGAGGTCCTCCTGGAGGCGGTGGGAGGGGCCACTGAACAAGGCGTGGATGAGGGCGTCGATCACGTACTCCTCCTCTGCGGGCACGGGCACGTAGGTGCCCAGGCTTTGCCGGATCTCCCGGGCCTTGTTGAGGAGGACGCGGATGACCGCGCCGTCCACGGGGTTGTCCCGGCCGTAGAAGCGAAGGGCGCGCACCTTGGGGGAGGGCTGGCCGTAGCGGTCCACCCGGCCCTCCCGTTGCTCGAGCCGGTTGGGGTTCCAGGGGAGGTCGTAGTGCAGCACGGCGTTGAACCCCTCCTGGAGGTTCACGCCCTCGGCGAGGCACTCCGTGGCCACCAGCACCCGCTGGATGCCCTCCTGGCGCATGAAGTCCTCCACGAGGGCCCGGCGCTCCTCCTCGCCCAGGCGGCCGGTGAGGCACAGCACGCGGGCGCGGGGGAACTCCGGGGCCAGGGCCTTCTCCAGCTCCGCGGCCACGTACTCCGCGGTGGGCACATAGAAACACCACACGATGGGATGAAAGCCCTGGCGCAGGAGGTCCTTCACGGCCTCGATGGCCTTTTGGAGCTTGGCGTCGCGCGCGGGGGTGAGGGCGCGCACCCGCTCCCGCAGGCGGCGCAGGGGCCACTCCTCGCGGAGGGGGAGGCCGGCGTCGGGGTGGCTGAGGAGGGGGGTGGGCACCTCGTCCGTGGGCGGGGCCTCCGTGGGCTCGTAGGCGAACTGGCCCAGGTCCCAGCCCTCGGTGTCCTCAGTGCCCTCTGTGGGGCCGGGGCGGCGCAGGCGCAGGGCGGCCGCGGCCGCCGCCGGACTGGACATCACCGCCCGCAGGAGGGCCAGCGCCGCCCAATAGCGCATCCGCCGCCGCGGAGCCGCCAGCCCCCGCGCCCCCTGCACGATCCCCAAGCAGAGCGCGTGCACCTCCTGGAAAAGCTGCCGCTGCTCGGGCGAAAGGGTGTAGGTCACGTCCTGGGTCTCCCGCTCGGGGAAGAGGAGCTCCCCCTGCTCCCACACGTTTTTGATGTCCGCGCGGGTGCGCTGCACGAAGTGGCGGGCCAAGCGGGCCCGCTGCTCCTCAGTCCAGGCCGAAGGCGCCCAGGCCTCGAACTCCCGGTCCAACAGCCCCAAAAGCTTTTGGAAGGCCTCGGGGATGCCGCTGTGGGGGGTGGCCGTAAGGAGGATCAGGTGCCGTTGGGGGTCATCGGCCAGGGCCCGCACGAGCGCGTAGCGTTGGTGGCGCTCCTCCCCCACGGGCGTGGCCCCGTGGGCCTCGTCCACGATCACTAGCTCCGGCGCGTGGCGCAAAAACTGGAGCTTATGGGGCTCGCGCTTGACGAAGTCGATGCTGAGGACCTGGACGGGGAAGTAGCCGTAGACGCTATGGCCCGGGGGGACCTGGCGCTCCAGCGCCGCCAGGGTGGCCGAGCCCACCACCACGGGATCGAAGTGGAACTTCTCCGCGAGCTCCTTCGCCCACTGGTCGCAAAGGTAGGGCGGGCAGAGGACGGCGAAGCGCCGAATTTCCCCGCGGTCCCAGAGCTCGCGGGCGATGAGGGCGGCTTCGATGGTCTTGCCCACGCCCACGTCGTCGGCGATGAGCAGCCGCACGGGGTCCAGGCGCAGGGCCATAAGAAGGGGGACGAGCTGGTAGGTGCGGGGGCGGATGGAGATGCGGCCGAGGCTGCGCAGGGGCGCGGCGCCCTCCCGCAAAAGCAGGCGCGCCGCCTGCCAAAGGAGGTGCACGGCGGCGCCGTCCTGGATGCCCTCCGGCTGGGGGAGGGGGAAGCCCGCGGGCTCCACGCGCTCCGTGGGGTAGGAGTAGCCCAGAAGCTCGGCGAGCTCTCGATGAACCTCCACCACCTCGTCCTCGGTGCCGGTGAGGGGGCGCAGGCGGAACACCTCCCGGGGGCTGGGCAGGAGGACCCACAGGCGATCGCGGAAGCGCACCACGCTCCCGGGCTGGACGCGCGCCATCGCCTTCCGGGGCGCATTGTAGCCGGGAGGGGATGCGGGCGGCGAGGGGGCGCCCGAGGCCCCGCGCCCAAGCGCACAAAGGGCCGAGGGCGGAAGCGCACGACCGAACCTCTTGGGAAGCGAACTTCCATGGGCTAAGGCCTCGGCCGCGAAGGAAACGCGGGCAGGGGCGTCGGCCTTCGGCGGGACCGGGTTGACGCGGAACGCCCCGGCCGGTTAGTTTCCCTAAAGCCGGGGCGAAGGAGGCGACGATGAACGAGTGGTGGGAGGATTTCGTGCAGTTCCGGAAGTTCATCACCCCGCGCGTGATGCCCGTGGTGTTCTGGATCGGCGTGGGCATCGCCGTGATCACGGGCATCATCAGCGTCGTGGAGGGGGTTTTGCTGGGCAGCGCCCGCCTGGTGTTCCTCGGCCTGGTGAGCCTCTTTTTGGGCCCGCTTTTCGTGCGCATCCTCTGCGAGCTCGTCCTCACCTTCTTCCGGCACAAGGAGTAGCGCCGGCTTTTTGGGAAGCGGCCCGTCCGCGTACAATTCTAGGGATGCGCAAGCTCTGGGGTGGGCTGGCCCTTTTCCTGAGCGCGTCCCTGGGGGTGGGGGCCGGGGAGATCCTGCGGCTTGAGCTGGACGGGACGGTGAACCCCGCCACGAGCGCCTACGTGCGGCGGGGGCTTGCGGAGGCGCAGCGGCGGGGCGCGGCCCTGGTGGTCCTCGTCCTCGACACCCCCGGCGGCCTGGACACGGCCACGAAGGACATCGTGGAGGCCCTGCTGGCCTCGGAGGTGCCGGTGGCGGTGTGGGTGGGGCCGGCGGGCGCCCGGGCCGCCTCCGCTGGAACCTTCCTCCTCCTCGCGGCCCACGTGGCCGCCATGGCCCCGGGCACCAGCACGGGCGCGGCCCATCCCGTGGCCCTGGGCGGCACGCTCCCCGAGGAGAAGGACCCCGCCGTCCAAAAGGTCGTGAGCGATGCGGCCGCCCGCCTCCGGGCCATCGCCGAGGCCCGCGGCCGCAACGCCGACTGGGCCGAACGCGCCGTGCGCCAGTCCGCCACCGCCACCGCCCAGGAGGCCCTGGAACTCGGCGTGATCGACCTCGTGGCCGAGTCCCTTCCGGACCTCCTCCGCAAGCTGGAGGGGTTTCGCCTGCGGGACGGCCGCGTCCTCGCCGTGGCCGGCCTCCCGGTGCGGGAGCTTCCCATGACCTTCCGGGACCGGTTCCTCGCCCACCTTGCCGACCCCAACCTGGTCTACATCCTGCTCATGCTCGGCCTTTACGCCCTGATCTACGAGTTCCTCACCCCGGGGGTGGGCCTGGGCCTGGTGGTGGGGGTGCCCGCCCTCCTCCTGGCCCTGTTCGGCCTCCAGCTCTTCCCCGTCAGCTTTGTGGGCGTGGGCCTCATCCTCTTCGGCCTGGCCCTCATCGTCCTGGACGTGTTCACCCCCTCCTACGGCCTGCTGACCCTGGGCGGCCTGGCCAGCCTCGTTTTGGGCTCGCTCTCCCTCTTTGAGGCGGAGTCGCCGGTGGTGCGGCTCTCCTGGGGCACGGTGGCCGCCACCTTGGGCACCCTCACGGCCATCTTCTTCTTCATCCTGGCCAAGGGGCTGCGGGCCCAGCGCCACAAGCCCCGGCCCCTCACGACCCTGGTGGGGCTGGTGGGCGAGGCCCGGGACGACCTCAACCCCGAGGGCTGGGTGTTCGTGCACGGGGAGCTGTGGTGGGCGCGGGCGGAGGAGCCGCCCATCGCCCGCGGCGAGCCCGTGGAGGTCGTGGCCCAAGAGGGGCGAAAACTCCGGGTGCGCCGCCCCTCCCGGAGCGCCTGAGCGCCCGCCGCCCCGCGGACAAACCCCGGCCGGAGATCTGTGCGCCCTCCCCAGGCGAAACGTGGGCTTTGGGCCAGGGGGTCCGGCGCCTACCCTGGGCCCAAAGGAGGGCGCATGGGGCTCAAGGGACGCGCGGGCCCGCCCTTTGCGGGCTTGTTTTGGTTCGCCGGCTGGCTCTTCACCCTGGCCTACGCCCAGCTCCCCTGGTGGCAGGCCATCCTGGCCCTGGTGATCTGGCCCTATTACCTGGGGGTGCGGTTGCGCTGAACCGCCCCCTCGGGCCGCTTTCGGTCAGGAGCCGAACAGCCGCCGGAGGCGCGCCTCCACGGCCTCGCCCAGGTCCGCCACCGGCGCGGCGAAGTACAGGACCACATCCTTCGTGCGGAGCACGAGGTGGAAGCCCTGCTCCCGCGCCACCTCCTGGGCCACCGTTAGGATCTTCGCCGCCGCCACCTGGGTGAGGAGCTGGTCCACCTGCTGGAACGCGGCCTGGACCTGCTGGATTTGGCCGAAGAACTCGGCGTAGTTGAGGACGGCCACCTGGGCCTGCCGCACCAGGGCCTCCGCCTCCTCCGCCCACGTCAGGGCCTGGTCCTGCAGGGCCTGCAGCTCCGCACGGAGGTCGGCAAACCCCGGGGACGCTAGCATCTTCGCGCACATGGCCAGGTTCACCTGGGCCAGGGCCTGCACGTACTCCGCCTGGAGCCGGGCGTACTCCTGCTGGTAGGAGGGGGCCGGGATCCGGCCCTGGGCGTAGCGGGCCTGGAGCTCCTGGAGGGCCTGGGCTTTGGCCTGGAGGGCCCGGCGCTCCGCGGCCACCTGGGGCAAGAACACCCTCAGGAACAGGGCTTCGGCGTCCACGACGCCGAGGCGCAGCCCCTGGGCCGCGAGCTCCGCCAGGGCCGCCGCCTGCTCCGCCTCCAGCGCGCCCAGCCGCGCCTGCAACCGCCCGAGGTCCTCGGCCACGCCGGCCACGCGCTGGGCCGTGGCCTCGATCTTCCCGGCGTCCAAGGCGGCCAGCTGGCTGCGGAGCTCCGCCACCTCCCGCTCCGCCGCCTCCAGCCGGGCCAACGCCCCCACCACCTTGGCCTGTTCCGCCTCCCACCGCGCCAGCCGCTCCCGCAGCTGGGCCAGCTCCTCCGCGACCGCGCCCACCCGCCGCGACAGCTCCTCCAGACGGGCGGAGTCCAGGGCCGCCACCCGGGTGGTCAGGGAGGCCAGGTCCCTGGAGACCTGGTCCAGCCGGCTCCGCGCGCCCGAAACCTCGCCCGTCAGGGTGCGCACCTCGGAGGAAACCTTGGAAAGATCGGTGCTCAGGGAGTCGACGCGCGTGGAGAGGGGGCGGAGGGTGTGAATACGGGTGCCCAAGTTCATCAGGAGCAGCTCCTCGCGTACTTGGGTCACGCGCCGGTCGATGCCGCTCACCCGGAGCAAAGCCACGAGGGCCAAAAGGACGCCGAGGAAACCCGCGAGATACCCCAGGGTCTGCAATCGCCGCATCCGACCTCCTTGCGGCGCCATTTTACCCAAGCGGCCTGCACGCGGCCCCGTTCGCGGTGGGGTTGAGGTGAGCCTGCAGAGCCAATGGACGCGGTCGTGGGCGGCACGTTCACCGACGTCGTCTGGCCGGAGGGGAGCGCGCCGCGGGCCCGGAAGCCCCCACCGCCTCCCTCCTCTTCTCCGGGCCCGCCGGAGGCGGGGTGGGCGCCCGCTTCGTGGGCACCGCCCCGGGCTTCCCCCACCCCATCGCCCTGGCGGCGGTGGAGCATGCCCTGTGCGGGATATCGGAGGGGATGCCGGCCACGCTCATCCGCACGGCCTACTATCGAGGAGCGGCAGGACTGCTCCTCGGCGGTGTTCGACGCCGCCGGCGAGCTCGGGGCCCCGGCGGCGAACATCCCCGTGCACCTTGGGGCCATGCCGTTTTCCGCGTGCAGGAAGGGGAACCCGGCGAGGGCTCCCTCACCCCGGACGGCAAGGAAACGCGCCTCGCGGGGAAGGGCACCCTCGAGGTGCCGCCCGGGGGCGCCCTCAGCTGGTGCGGATCTCGCGGCGCATGAACACGAGGTAGGCCGCGGCGAAGCACACGGAGGTGAGGGCGAGCAGGCCCACGAGCTGGGGCCAGCCCACCAGGAGGCTCTGGCCCAGGGGCAGGGGGTTGGTGGGCACCCCGGGCTGCATGAGGAGCGCCAGCAGGCTCAGCCCCCGGTAGGAGGGCACGAGGATGGGCAGGGTGGCCTCCTCGAACAGGGCCACGGGCGAGAAGCGGAGGATGAAGTCGCGCAGGTTTTCGTGGCGGAGCCAGGCCTCGGCGGGCGAATCGGCCCGCACGGGCACCACCTGATCGGCCACCACCCCCGCGATCATGTACAGGAAGAGGGTGAAGAAGAGCCAGGTGGCCACCGCGGCCAGGGCCGAGCTGGCCGTGCTGCGGAACAGCACGGAGTAGAGGATCCCCAGGGCCAGCCAGAACCCGAGGTAGAGGAGGGCCACGACGAGGAACACCCCGAGCCGGGCGAGCTCGGGCCCGTCGGGCGGGAAGCCCAGGGCAAAAAGACCGAGCCCGAAGATGAGGAGGACGATGCTCACCACCACGATCCCCAGCGTGGCCAGCCCGGCCAGGAACTTCCCGTTGATCCAGGCATCCCGGTAGATGGGCTGGGCGAGGACCCGGCTCACCGTGCCCCGGGTGAACTCGGAGTTCACCGCGTCGAAGCCCAACAGCACCGCCAAAAGCGGCCCGAAGAAGGCCAGGAAGGAGAGGAACGAGGGCAGGGCCCCGGGGGCGGTGGTGAAAAGCCGCAGGTACGGGAAGTCCTGGGCCGCCCCGGGGTTCTGCTGGAAGCCCTGGATCCCCAGGTACACGGAGGTCCCCGCCACCACGAGGATGATGAGGCTCAGGAGGAAGAACCTTCGGCTCCCCAGGTGGTCCGCCAGCTCCTTCCAGAACACGGCGCCCATGGGCTCACTCCCGGAAGTAGCGGAGGTAGATCTCCTCCAGGGTGGGCTGTTTGGGGCGGAGCTCCAGCACCACCCCGCCTTCCTCGGCCACGAACCGCAGGAGCGCGGGGCGGCCGTCCTCGGCCAGGGTCAGGGCCAGCTCGCCCGGGCCGACCTCCTCCACGGCCAGGGCCCAGTCCTCGGCCTCCAGGCGGGCCCGCAGGCGGGGGCTGGCCCGGCCCACCCGGGCCAGGTACCCCCCGGAGGCCGTGAGCTCGGCCACCCGCCCCTCGGCCACCATCCGCCCCCGGTGCAGGATGCCCACCCGGTCGCACACCCGCTGCACCTGGTGCAGCAGGTGGGAGGAAAGGAGCACCGTCATCCCCGCCTCGTCCCGCAGCCGCCGGATGAGGTCCAGGATCTGGGCCGCACCCTCGGGGTCGATCCCGGAGGTGGGCTCGTCCAGGATGGCCAGCTTAGGCCGCTTCACCAGCACGTCCGCCAGGCCCAGGCGCTGGCGCATCCCATGGGAGAAGGTGGCCACCGGCCGGTGGGCCACCTCCCTCAGGCCCACCTGCTCCAGGGCCTCGGCGATGCGGCGGCGCGCCTCCCCTTCGGGGATCCCGTTCAGGCGGGTGATGTACCGCAGGTTCTCCACCGCCGAGAGCTCCTCGTAAAAGCCGACCTTCTCGGGCATGTAGCCCACCAGGCGCTTCACCGCCAGGGGCTCCCGCACCGGATCGTGCCCGCAGACCCGCACCGCGCCCGCGGTGGGCTCGGTGAGGCCCAGGAGGATGAGGATGGTCGTGGTCTTGCCCGAGCCGTTGGGCCCCAGAAGGCCGTAGATCTCGCCCTCCGCGATGGCCAGATCGAGGCCATCCAGGGCCCGCACCCCGCGGTACTCCTTTTTCAGGCCCTTGGCCTCGACGATCATGGCTAGCGCCGGCCCAGGCGCACGAAGATCCCGGTGAGGCCGGCCACCACGACCACCACCACGCCCACGCCCACCCAACCCCAGCCCATGCCCGCGGCCACCGTGACCCGGAGGTCCATCTGCTCCCGGTCCTGGGTGGCGGAGGCCACCAGGCTCACCTGATAGTCGCCGGGGATGGCCCGCGCGGCCGGCTTGATCTTCACCGTGACCTTCTCCGGCTTCAGGGCCAGGGAGAGGGGCGGGAGCTCCTCGATCCTCTCGGGCACGAAGGTCACCTCCCAGCCCGCGGGCTTGGTGGCGAAGAACGTGAGGTGGGTGAGGGGGGCGGTGCCCGCGTTCCAAAGGTAGAGGGTGAAGGTGCGCTCGCGGCCCTCGGTGGCCCGGATGTTGCGGGTGTCGCCCTGCCCGGTCACCTCGGACTCCGTGCCCAGCCGCAGGTCGTAGGTCCCGGTCACCACGGCCTTGAGGCTGAGGGAGGCGGTGTCCCCGTCCGCCTGGGCCACGAACACCAGGGGGTACTCCCCCTGCTCCACCCCCACCGGCGGGGTCACCACGAACCGCACCGTCTCCACGGAGTTGGCCCCGACCTTGATGGAGGTGATGCGGGTGTCCGTCTGCCAGCGGGGGGTGAAGTAGGCCCGCCAGAGGAAGGGCACCTGGCCCCGCAGGTTCACCACCCGCTCGGTGGGGGCCTCGTTACGGATGGTGATGTCGTAGGTGAAGTCCTTCCCCGCCGGGTTCTCCAGGGAGGGGTAGCTCACGGACAGGGTGAGCTTGGTCTCCTTTTCCGCGTCCGTGGGGGTTGGGGTGGCCTGCAGGACCACCCGCACGGGCAGGGATTGGCTGAGCTTGCCGTCCTCCGTGCGGGCGGTGAGGGTGAAGGTGTAGGTGCCGGTCCGGGCCCCGCTGGGCGGCTTGGCCTTGAACCGCACCGTGGTGGGCTTCTCCGCCTCCGCCAGGAGGTGGACCGCCCCGATCTGCATCACCGGGTAGGAGCTCGTCTCAAACCGGGCGTTCCAGCCCGCCGGGCCCGCCACCTCCAAAACGATGGTCTCCGAGGAGACCCCGGTGTTCCGCAGGATCACGTCCAGGGAGAGCTCCCGATCCGGGGAGAGGACCACGGTGGGGTACTCCGTGTAGAACATGAAGGAGCGCTCTGCCAGGGCCCCAACGCCAACGCCCACAAGCAGGAAAAGCAGACCAAGGATCCGCCGTTTGAGGTCCGTTCCCATCGCCCACCTCCGCGAGGCCGGGAATTATGCAGATTACAGCAGCTTTCCTCAAGCCTATAATCCCGCGATGGCCTGGGATTGGGGCGCGCGAACCCTGGAGGACCTGGGCGGGAAGACCCTTGCCACGCCCCATGGCCCCTGCCTCCTGGTGGAGGCGGAGTTCCCCTTGGCCCTGAGCCGGCCCGACCCCGAGGAGGCCCAGGCCCGCCTCGCCCAGGCCCTGGGCCTGGTCTACGGGATCGGCCCGGTGCGGGAGGCCCTTCTCCGCGCCCGCGGCTACACCCTGTTTGAGCTCGCCCGCCACCCCCGGTTCGGCCGGGACGCCGCGCCGTGGGCGGAGGCCCTGGCCCGGCGCGACCTGCCCCGCCTCGCCCAGGGCCTCGCCCGCGGGTATTCCGCCTCCCACCCCCTCCTCCTTTGGCTGTCCGCGCTGGCCGCGGAGCAGGAGCTGGTTTTCTTGGACCTGGAGTCCCTGGGCCTGTCCACCCTCCCGGTGTTCCTGGTGGGGGTGGGCCGGCTGGCGGGGGGCCGGCTCGTGGTGCGCCAATTCCTGGCGCGGGACCTGGCGGAGGAGATGGCCGTGCTCGCCCAGACCCTGGCGGAGCTCCCGGACCGGCCCGTGGTGGTGGGCTACAACAGCAAGGCCCACGACTGGCGGCAGCTCCGCGCCCGCCTGGCCTACTACGGCCTGGGCGACCTCCCCGAGCCCGCCCACCTGGACCTCCTCTTTTTCGCCCGGCGCCTCTGGGCCCCGGCCCTGGGCGACTGCTCCCTGAGCGGCGTGGAGCGACGGGTCCTGGGGCGCACCCGGGCCCTGGACATCCCCAGCGCGCTCGTGCCCCTCTACTACGAGGCCTTTTTGCGCACGCGCCAACCCCGGTACCTCCTGCCCATCCTCGCCCACAACCGGGAGGACGTGGTGAGCGTGGCCCTGCTTTTGGGCCGCCTTTGGGAGGAGCATGCGCGAACTCCTTACGCGGCTTGAGCGGGAGGGGTGGTACCGGGGGCAGGTGGGGCGGGCGGTGGAGGTGCCGCCCCGGCCCGGGGTGTACGCACCCCCGCCGGCCGGGCTCCCGCAGCCCGCGCGGGCCTGGCTGGAGGCCCGCGGCCTCCGCCTCTTCCGCCACCAGGCGGAGGCCATGGAGGCCATCCTTTCCGGAAAGGATGTGATCCTCGCCACCGGGCCCTCCTCGGGCAAAACCCTGGCCATGGCCCTCCCTGTGCTAGCCCACCTGGCCGAGGACCCCACGGCCACCGCCCTCCTCCTTTACCCCCTGAAGGCCCTGGCCCAGGACCAGCTGCGCCAGTGGCGGGAGATCGGGGCGTGTTTGGGGGTGGAGGTGGTAGGGATTTACGACGGGGACACGCCGGCCCACGTGCGCCCCAAGCTGCGGGGACGGGCCCGCATCCTCCTCACCAACCCCTACGCCCTCCACCAGTACCTGGAGTGGCACCACCTTTGGGCGCCGTTCCTGGCGCGCCTGCGGTACGTGGTCTTGGACGAGGCCCACTGGTACCAGGGCGCGTTCGGCTCCGGGGTGGCCCTCCTCCTTTGGCGCCTGCAGCGGATCCTCCGGCGCTACGGCGCCCAGCCCCTCTTCGTGCTGGCCTCCGCCACCTGCGGCGACCCCGCGGGCCTGGCCCGGGCCCTCCTCGGGCGGGAAGCCCATCCCATCACCGCGGACGGATCGCCCCAGGGGCCCCGCACCTGGTGGTTTTGGGACCCCGACCGCGCCCCCCAGGACCCCCCCTTCGCCCAGGTCCTGCGCCTGTGCGGCTTCCTCCTGGAGCAGGGGCTGCAGACCCTGGTGTTTGTGCCCTCGCGCCGCCGGGCGGAGGCCCTGAGCGCGGCGGTGCGCGCGGCCGCCCCCCACCTCGGGGAGCGGATCGCCGCCTACCGGGCCGGCTACCTCCCCGAGGAGCGGCGGGCCCTGGAGGCCGGCCTGCGCGCGGGAACCCTGCGGCTGGTGGTCTCCACCTGCGCCCTGGAGCTGGGGGTGGACATCGGCGGCCTGGACGCGGTGGTCCTGGTGGGCTATCCGGGCTCGTTGGCCTCGGCGCGGCAGCAGGCGGGCCGGGCCGGGCGGGCCGGCCGCCCCGCCCTCCTCGTGTACGTCCCCGAGGAGGACCCCCTGGACTACTACTTCCTCTACCACCCGGAGGAGCTCGTGTTCGGCCCGGTGGAACTCCCCGTGCTCAACCCCCGCCACCGGGGGCTTCTGTTCCGGCACCTGGTGTGCGCGGCCGCCGAGCTCCCCCTCCGTCCGGAGGAGCTGGGCCCGCTGGGGGTGGCCGAGGAGGAGCTCGCCGCCCTCCTGCGGGACGGGCCGCTGGCCCGGACCCCCGCGGGCCTGGTGTACGCGGGGCGCACCCGCGCCGTGGACCAAGCCCCCCTCGAGGCCCTCTCCGCCCGCCAGGTGCGGCTCCTCTGGCGGGGGCAAACCCTGGAGGTGTGGGACGAGGTGCGCGCCCGGCGCGAGGCCTTCCCCGGCGCCGTCCTCCTCCACCAGGGCCAGCCCTTCCGCGTGCGCACCCTGGACCTGGCCCAGGGCTACGCCGAGCTCGAGGAGTGCCCGGAGGACTACACCACCCGGGCCGTGATTGCGGAGACGGTGCGGATCCTTCGCCCCGAGGTGCAACGGGACGGGCTAGGGTTCGGAACGGTGGAGGTGCGGGAGGAGGTGCGGGCCTACAAGGTCCTCCACCGCGGGCGCCTGGTGGACGTGCGCCCCCTCCAGCTGCCGCCCGTGGAGTTCCAAACGGAGGGGATCTGGCTGGTGTGGCCCACGCCTTGGGAGGACCCGGGGGCCTTGCACGGCGCGGAGCACGCCCTCGTGGCCTTGGTGCCCCTCCTGGTGGGCACAAGCGCCAAAGACGTGGGCGGCGTCTCTGCCCCGGTTCATCCCGACACCGGGCGGCCCACGATCCTCATTTACGACGGGTTCCCGGACGGGATTGGGATAAGCCGGGCCCTGCTTTCCCGGGCCGAGGAGTGGGTGCGCCGTACGGCCGAGCACCTGAGCCGCTGCCCTTGCAAGGAAGGTTGTCCGCGGTGCGTGCTTTCCGCGCGCTGCGGAAGCGGAAACCGGCCCATGGACAAGGCCGGCGCCCGGGATATCCTGGAGCGTTGGTTGAAGCACCATGGCCCTCTGGGTTCGGGAGGGGAGGCGGCGGTGGGAGGCGGTGCGGGCCCTGCCGCCCTATAGCCCTCCGGCGTTTTTGCGCATCGCGCCCGGCCGGGAAGGCCCACCCTGGTGGCTCTCCTGGAGCGTGGGCCCGGACTTCGGCGCCGACGCCCTGCCCGAACTCCTGGAGGCCCTGCTGCGCGCCACCACCTCCCTCCCCAGCCCGCCCGACCTTCGGCGCGTGGTGGGCGCCCAGCTCGAGCCCGTGGAGGAGATCCCGCCCTTTGCGCCCCAGGCCGTGCGCCAGCCCGGCCTGCTCCTCCAGCGGGTCCAGATCCACCCCGCCCGCTGGCTCCTCCTCCTGCACCTCGCCCGCACGGAGGGCCACGTGCTCGTCCCCGCGGTGGACCGGTACCTCGTGGGAGGGTGGTGGGCCTCCCTGGTAGTCCTCAAGCGGGCCTGTGAGGGCTGAGGGAGGCCCACCCGCGGGCCCTTGCGCCCCTCAAGGACAATCCCCGAAGCAGAGGCGGAGCTGGAGCCGCCACTGGCCGTCCGGCCCCAGGCACCAGCACCAGCCCGGCCCCGGACACCCCTCGCCGATCACCACCTGCCAGCTCCCCGTGGCGGGGTTGTAGTGCCAGCACATGCCGGGGCAGAGGACCACCGCGCCGAGGCAAGGGGGGCAGGGCCCCACCCAGCAGGGCGGGCAGGGCACCGGCGGGCACGGCGCCGGACAGCACGGCGCCACCGCATGCCCCAACAGGATCTGGAAGCTCGTCCAGGCGGTGGCGCAGCACCCGCAGGACGGATCGGGGACGAGCCCCAGGACCCGCGCCCGCCCCGCCTGCGGATCCGGCCCAAGGAGGGGGAAGGGGTCGGCCTCCGTGCCCGGGGCGAGGGGCAAGGGCTGCCGGCAGGCGAGGGCCTGCAGGCTCTCCCGCCCCGCCGGCGGGGCCACGCGGAACACATAGTCCCCGTCCGGGAAGACGTGGGTGCCCGCGGGCTTCCAGGGGTTGGGCGAGTAGGGGTTGGGGAAGATGAGGCGCACAAGGCCGGTGGGCTCGATGTCGAACACGTAAAGGTAGGCGGGCTGGGACAGGTACACGAAAAAGCGGGCCGTCTCGCCCAGGTAATAGTGGGGCTTTTCCGTCCAGATGGCCACGGTGAGGCCGGGGACGGGCTGGGGGACGAGGCCCAAGGGGGAGGGTTCCTGGGCCCAGGCCAGGCCCGCGCCGGCCAAAACCAGCGCCACGAGCGCCCTGCGCATCTTGGGGTCACCTCCGCCCCTAGTTACACCGCGCGCGGGCCTCGGGTTCCGTGGGGAGAGGGGCTACCAGGAGGCCGGCGAGGAGGGCGCCGAGCAGGCCCAGGCCGCCGCTCAAAAACAGGGGGGCGGCGGGGCCGGCCAGGGCGTGGGCCACCCCGGCGAGGGTCGGCCCCAGGGATTGTCCGGAGGCGAAGGCCGCGTCCTGCACGCCCGTGACCGTGCCCATCCCGTGCGTGCGGCCCAGCTGGGTGCGCACCACGATGATGGAGCCCCGCCCCAGGGCGCTGGCCGCGCCCATGAGCAGCGCCAGGAGGGCCAAGGCCCAGGGCGCGGACACGAGGGGCACGAAGAACAGGGGCACGGTGGCGAGCATCCCGCCCAGGAGGACCTGGGGCCGGTGGGGCAGGAGGTCCGCCAGGTACCCCGCGGGGATCTGGAAGGCGCTCTCCCCCACGAAATAGAGGGTGAGGACCGTGCCGATCATCGTCTCGCTCAGGCCCTTTTCGGCGGCGAGGAGGGGGAAGAAGGCGTTGAAGGCCTGGCGCCAGAAGCCGCGCGTGCCCATGTAGGCCACGATGGCCCACAGCTCCCGCCGGGCCAGGACCGCCCGCCAGGGCGGCCGAGCCTTTGCGCGCTCCGCCGGGGGCCGCCCCTCCATGGGGACCAGGAAAAGCACGGCCCAAAGGGCCACGGCGGTGAGGAGGCCCATGGCGTAAAAGGGGGCGGTGAGGCCGAAGTGCTCGGCCAAGCTCCCGCCTAGAAGGGGGCCCAGGCCCATGCCCAGGAACTGGGCGGTGTAGAAGAGGTTGAGGGTCCGGCCTTCCCGTCCGGGCGGGGTGCGCTCGGCCACGTAGGCCTGGGCCTGGGGCGTGACGAGGGTGGAGGCCAGGCCCTGCACCAGGCGCAGGAGGCCCAGCTGCCAAAGGGACTGGGCCAGGGTGTAGGCCAGGGACACGAGGGCGTAGAGGCCGAGCCCGGTGAGGATGAGGGGTTTGCGGGCCCAGCGGTCGGAGAGGCGGCCGAAGAGGGGGCCGCCCAGGAACCGGGCCGCGGCGAACGCCGCGAACACCAGCCCCACCTCCAGCCCGCTGGCCCCGAACGTGCGCACGTAGAGGGGGAGGATGGGGGAGATCACGCCCAGCCCCAGGAGGGCCACGGCCACGGCCAAAAACAGCGGCCAGAACCCGGGCACGGCCGCAAGTCTACCCGCTTTTGTCCGCCCCGGGGCGGGGAAGTAGAATGGCTTTGGGCAAAGGATTTGTCCCTAACGTAATTCGCGCAACACTTCCCGCGGGAGGCCTTGTGCGCATCGCCGAAAAACGCATCCTGGAGTGGTGGGAGGCCCCAGGCGTCGAGGGCCGCGAGGCCTTCGACGAGGAGATCGTGTACCTCAACGAGCGGGCGGAGTCCCTCGGGCTTCCCCGCTGGGCGGTGCGCGTGCGGGACCTCATGCCCCGCTGGGGCTTCGAGCCCTGCTCCCATCGGTTCTTCGACGGCCTGGAGCAGGTGATGGCCATGATCGGCGCGGGGAAGCCCGGTCCCCGCCTGGGGGGCTGCGGGGACGTGCCCCTGGCCGTGCACCTGCGCCTCCACGCCCTGGGCCGGGAGTTCCTGGCCTGGGCCGGGGGGCGGGAGGCGCGGGAGCTGGGGCCCCTCCTGGGGGCGCGCACGCCCGCCAAGGCGGAGGCGGCGCGGGCCGTGGGCGAGGCCCTCACCGCCTTCGGCCGGGGCTGGGTGGCCACCGACGCCGTGCTGGAGGCCTGGGCCGAGCGCGCTGCCCACCCCCTCACCCGCCGCCTCCTGGACGGGGAGGAGGCGCCCCTTCCCAAGCTCCTGCGCTGCGCCTGCGCCTACAACGTCCTTGGGAACGTGCGCCGCCTGGCCCAGGGCCTCGGCGCGGCCCAGACCCCGGACATCCGGGTGTGCCAGGCGGCGCTGGCCGAGCTCCCCCAGGCGGCCCCGGAGCGGCTGGAACAGCTGTGGGCCGTGCTCCAGGCCCTCGTGCGCTGGCTCAAACGGGAGCCCCCTCAGGACACCGTCCAGGCCCACCTCTACGCCCTCCTTGGGGAGCACGACCCCGTGCGGGAGTGGCTGGTGGCCTCCCTCTACAAATCCCTCAAGCTCTGGCAGGTCCACATCGACCGGCTTTTGGGACAGAAACGCCGGCTCTTCTCGCTCATTTGAGTTGGCGGGCGGCCCCCCTAGGGATAACCTTCGGCGGCCATGGACAACCTGGTGCTGGTGCGGCATCCTTTGATCCAAGCCAAGCTCACCAAGCTCCGGGACAAGCGCACGGACCGGCTGCAGTTCCGCCAGATCCTGGAGGAGCTCACGGCCCTCATGGTCTACGAGATCACCCGGGACTTCCCGGTGCGGCCGGTGGAGGTGGAGACGCCCTTTGAGCGCACGCAGGGGGTGGAGCTGGCCCGGCCCGTGGTCCTCGTGCCCATCCTCCGGGCCGGGATCGTCATGCTGGACGGCGTCCTCTCCCTCATCCCCAGCGCCTACGTGGGGCACATCGGGCTCTACCGCGATCCCGCCACCCTGAAGCCCGTGCAGTACTTCGTGAAGCTGCCGCCGAACCTGGCGGAGGCCCTGGTGATCGTGGTGGACCCCATGCTGGCCACGGGGGGCTCGGCCGTGCACGCCGTGCAGCTGGTGAAGGAGCGGGGCGGGCGGGACATCCGCTTCCTGTGCCTGGTGGCCGCGCCGGAGGGGGTGCGGGCCATGGCCCGGGCCCACCCCGACGTGCCCGTGTACGCCGCCGCCCTGGACCGGGAGCTCGACCCCCACGGGTACATCCGGCCGGGGCTGGGCGACGCCGGCGACCGCCTGTTCGGCACATGAACCGCGTGGCTTTGGTCACGGGCGGCTCCCGGGGGATCGGCGCGGCCACCGTCCGCCGCCTGGCCCAGATGGGCTTGGATGTGGCCTTCACCTATCGGTCCGCGCGCGCGGAGGCGGAGCGGGTGGCGGCAGAGGTGGAAGCCCTGGGCCGCCGGGCCTTGGCCATCCCCTTGGACCTGACGGAGCTGGCCCGCATCAAGCCCGTGGTGGACGAGGTGGCCGCCGCGCTCGGGGGGCTGCACGTTTTAGTGAACAACGCGGGCTACGTGCAGCGGGTCCCCCCGGAAAGCCTCTCCCTTGCCGATTGGGAGCGTATGATCCAGGTGGGGCTCACCGCGCCGTTTTTGTTCATCCAGGCCGCCGTGCCCTACATGAAGGCCGCGGGGTTCGGGCGGATCGTGAACGTCTCCTCCCTGCGGGCCCTCACGGGCTCGCCCCACGGCGTCCACTACGCCGCGGCCAAGGCCGGCCTTTTGGGCCTCACCAAGTCCTTCGCCCTGGCCCTCGCGCCCCACGGGATCACGGTGAACGCGGTCTGCCCCGGCTTTGTGGACACCGACATCAACCGGGAGCAGCTGCGCGCCCGCGGGCCGGAGATCCTCCGCCAGATCCCCCTGGGGCGGGTGGCCCAGCCCGAGGAGGTGGCCGCCCTCATCGCCTTCCTCTGCTCGGAGGAGGCGGGCTACATCACGGGCGCCACCCTCTCCATCAACGGCGGCCTGCGCATGGACTGACATGGACCGCGCGCGGCTGGGGCTGGCCACCTTCCACGTCCCGGGCCGGGACCTCTGGGCCTGGGTGGAGCTGGCCCAGGAGCTGGGGCTGGGCGGGGTGGAGCTGCGGGCGGACCCGGGCATCGCCCACCCCGACGAGCTCTCCCCCGCGGACCGCCGCCGCCTGCGCGCCCTGGGGGAAAACGGCCTCCGGCTCTCCCTGCACATGCCCATCCACGGGGTGAACCTGACCTGGCCCGTGCGCGCCGTGGCCGCCGCCTCCCTGCGGGAGCTCGTGCGCAGCCTGGACCTGACCGCCGAGATCGGGGCGGAGGTGATGGTCATCCATCCGGGCCGCCTCCCCGCGGAGTACGTGCCCTTCCCCGAGTGGCACGCGCGCAGCTGGGACCTCCTGCGGTTCGCCCTGGGGGTGCTCCTGCCCCGGGCGGCGCGCCTGGGGGTGCGGCTGGCCCTGGAGAACCTGGGGAACGGCCGGGACCGCGGGCTGGTCCAGACCGCCGAGGAGCACGCCGCCGTCCTCGCGGAGTTCCCCGAACTTTGGGCCTGTTTTGACCTGGGGCACCTCCACACCCTGGGCGGGGCGCCGCGGGAGCACATCGCCCGGATCGCGGGCCGCCTGCTCCACGTGCACCTCCACGACAACCGGGGCGACTGGGACGCCCACCTGCCCTTGGACGAGGGCACCGCGCCCTGGCGCGAGGCCCTCCGGGCCCTCGCGGACCACGGCTTCCAGGGCCGGATCGTCCTGGAGCTCCCCGATCCGGACGGCCTCCGCCGCAGCCTGGCCCTCCTCGACCCGCTATGAGCGCGCCGGGCTGGTACTGGGCGTTCCTCGCGGTGAACGTGGCGCTGGGCGCGTTCTCCCAGCTCCTGCCCCTTTACGCCTACTTCCTGGGGGCGGGCGCGGGCGAGGTCGGGCTTTTGGCGGCGGTGGGCAGCGCCACCCACATCGTGGCCAGCCTGTTTTGGGGGAAGTTCGCGGACCTGAGCGCCCGCCGCCGGCCCCTCGTGCTTTTGGGCTTTTGGGGGGTGGCCGCGTGCTACGCCCTCTTGGCCTTCCTGGCGCGCCGCGGGGCCCTCTTTCCCCTCAACGCCGGGGCCACGTTCCTGTGGATGGCCGCGGGCACCGCCGCCACCCTCCTGGTCCTCTCCGCCTTCCCGCGGGAGCGCTGGGAGCGGGAGATCGGGCGGTTCAACGCCTTTGGCGGGGTGGGGTGGACCGCAGGCCTGATCCTCGGCGCGGTCTGGACCACCCTGCTGGCCCGCTTTGTAGGGGAGGGCTGGGGCCTGCGCTCCCTGGCCCTTCTCCTCGCCCTCGTGGCCGGGCTCTCCGGGCTTTTGGCCCTCCGCAGCCTGCCCGAGCCCCGCGCCCAGGGCCGCGCGGGCTTTTGGGACTGGACCCTGGGCCTGGGCACGTACGTGGTGGAGCGGCTGCGCTACGGCCCCACCTACCTCCTGGAGGCCCTAAGCCCCCGCCAGCTCCTGCGCTTCCTGCAGGGGCGCACGGCCTTCGGCCCGGAGCTCGTGCTGTGCTACTACGGCGAGCTCCTCTCCTTTGTGGGGTTCGCCCTGGTGTTCGCGCCCTTCCCGGTGTTCCTGCGGCAGAAGCTGGGGTGGCCCAACGAGCTGGTGTTCGCCCTCTACGTGGCCCACCACGCCCTGGGGATTTTCGCCTACGACTGGGCCCGGCGGGCCATCGCCGGCTGGGGGCACCGGCCGGCGCTGGCCTTCGCCCTCCTCGTGCGGGTGGGGATCTTCGCGGGGTTCGCCGCCGTGGGCCGCGGGGCCACGCCCTGGCTCCTCCCCCTCCTCTTCGCCCTGGCCGGGATCACCTGGTCCTTTTTTCAGCTGGCCACCACGGCGCTGGTGTCGCGCCTGGCCCCGGCCGAGCTGCGGGGGCAAAGCCTGGGGCTGTACAACGCCGTGGCCGGGCTGGGCAACGTGATCGGCGCGGCGCTGGGCGGGTACTTGGCGGATGCGTTCGGCTACGCCGCGCCGTTCCTTTCCGGGGCCGCCCTCCTCTTCCTCACCCTGCCCATCTTCCTTGTGGAGGGCCGCCCCTCCCCCTAGCTCACCCCTTCTCCTTCCCCGCCAGAACCTGCATCCCGTTGTAGTAACCGCAGTGCGGGCAGACCCGGTGGGGCAGGCGGAACTGGTGGCAGTGGGGGCACTCCGTGGCCGCCTGGAGCTTGGCCCGCCAATGGGTGCGGCGCAGACGCACTTCCCGATGCGATCTACGGGACTTCGGAACGGCCGCCATGTCCCCTCCTTTGGCGGCGCTATTTTGCCGGGGGACGCTCCAGAATCAAGGTCACCGGCCCATCGTTCACGAGGCCCACCTCCATGTGGGCGCCGAACACCCCGGTGCGCACGGGCACGCCCTCCGCAGCCAGGGCCTGGAGGAAGAGTTCATAGAGGGCGCGGGCCTGCGCGGCCGGCGCGGCCCCATCAAAACTGGGCCTCCGCCCCGCCAACGCATCCCCATAGAGCGTGAATTGCGAGACGCAAAGGATCTCCCCGCCCACCTCCCGCAGGGAGCGGTTGAGTTTGCCCTCCGCGTCGGAAAAGACGCGCAGATCAGGGATGCGCTTGGCCCAGAAGCGCACCTCCCCCTCGTCGTCGGCGCGGCCGATCCCCACCAAAAGGAGGAGGCCGGGGCCGATGCGCGCCACCTCCTGCCCCTCCACCCGCACCCAGGCCTCACGCACCCGCTGGAGGACGATGCGCATCGGCCCGCTCCCGCTGAAAGCTCAAAAGGAAGCCGTGGACCCGCCGGAGATCCTCCAGGGAGAGCTCCTCCAGGAGGGCCAGGATCTCCTGGCGCAGGAGCTGGCGCTCGCGCTCGGTGCGGCGCTCCTCGTGCAGGGCGAGCTCGGCCAGGCGCCGCGCCGCCCGGTTGGCCTCGGGGTCCACGTAGCTCACCCGCGCCCGGGGGAAGCGCCGCAGGAGCTCCTGGGCGAGCTTGTTCAGGTGCTGCACGGCGGGGTCGCGCGGGGAAAGGGTGCCACAAAGCTGGTTCACGACCTGGTGGTTGTCGCTGAACAGGACGAGCTCCTCGGGCTGGCGCTGGAGGGCCAGGCGCAGGCCCTCCAGGATGGCCCGGTACTCCGCGACCTCGGCGTTGGCGCGGCCGATGCACTTCCCCAGGCGCTCCAGGACGCGCCCCTGCGGGTCGGTGAGGACGACGCCGATGGCGGCCACGGCCGGCTCGCCCCGGGCCGCGCCGCCCGCGGAAAGAAAAAGCTTGCGCATGGTCCTGGGCCCGGCAGGGATCGAACCTGCGACCCACCGGTTATGAGCCGGCTGCTCTACCCCTGAGCTACGGGCCCACCGAACTTTTATCGTAGTGAGCCTCCCCAAACCGGGCAAGCACGGGGCCTCCCGTCCCGGGCCTTGCGCCGCCCCGGCCCACGGGTATCCTTGGCCCATCCTGCGGGCCGGAAAGGCCCTTTTCTTTTGCCGCTCCGCGGGAAAGCCCGGAGGCCAACATGGAACGAAGGTTAGCTATGTCCAGGATTCGCAACATCGGGATCGCCGCGCACATCGATGCCGGCAAGACCACCCTTTCCGAGGCCATGCTCTTCCTCTCCGGGAGGAAGCACCGCTTCGGCGCGGTGGACGCGGGCGAGGCCACCCTGGACTGGATGCCTCAAGAGCGCGAGCGCGGCATCACCATCACCGCCGCGGCCACCACCCTCCCCTGGAAAGGCCACGCCATCAACCTCATCGACACCCCTGGCCACGTGGACTTCACGGCCGAAGTGGAACGAGCCCTGCGCGTGGTGGACGGGATGATCGCGCTGTTTTGCGCCGTGGGCGGGGTGGAGGCCCAGTCCGAGGCCATCTGGCGCCAGGCCGAGCGCTACGGCGTCCCTCGCCTCGCCTTCGTGAACAAGATGGACCGCGTGGGCGCCGACTTCTTCGGCGTCCTGGAGGAGATGCGCCGCGATCTGGGGGCCAACCCCGTGCCCCTCGTGCTCCCCATCGGCGCGGAGGACGGCTTCCGGGGGCTCATCGACCTCCTCACCCTGGAGGCCATCCTCCTTGAGGAGGGCGAGCACGGGGCGGAGCCCCCGCGCCTCCCCATCCCTGCGGAGCTCCGGCGGGACGCGGAGGCCGCGCGGGAACGGCTCCTGGAGGCCGTGGCCGAGGCCGACGACCGGTTCCTCGAGCTCTTTTTGGCCGGGGAAGCATCCCCCGAAGAGCTGCGGGCGGCGCTGCGCCGGGCCACCCTCGCCGGGAAAATCGTGCCCGTCTTCGCGGGCTCCGCGGCCCAGCTCAAGGGCGTGCGCCGCCTCCTCGACGCCGTGGTGGAGCTCCTTCCCTCGCCCGCCGACCTCCCCGCCGTGCGGGGGACCTGGGCGGGCCAACCCGTGGCGCGCGCGCCCAGCCCGGAGGAGCCCCTTTCCGCCCTGATCTTCAAGATCCAAGCGGACCGCCACGTGGGGAAGGTCTACTTCGTGCGGGTTTATTCCGGGGTCCTGCGGAGCGGGGCTTCCGTGCTCCACGCCGGCCGGGGGGAGGTGCAGCGCGTGGGGCACCTGTTCCGCGTGCACGCGGACGAGCGCCTGCCCGTGGAGGAGTTGGGCGCCGGCGAGGTCGGGGCCCTGGTGGGGCTGGAGGAGGCCCACACCGGCGACACCCTGTGCGATCCCGCGGCCCCCATCCTCCTGGAGGCCATGGAGTTCCCGGCGCCCGTGTTGGACCTGGCCGTTTCCCCGGCGCGCCGCACCGATGCGGATCGCCTCTCCCGGGCCCTCGCCGCCCTGGCCGCGGAGGACCCCACCCTCGCCCTGCGGGCGGATCCGGAAACCGGCGAGCTCGTGGTCTCCGGCATGGGCGAGCTGCACCTGGAAATCGTGGTGGACCGGCTGCGGCGGGAGTTCGGGGTGGAGGTGGTGGCCGGGGCGCCCCAGGTGGCCTACCGGGAGACGCCGCTGCGGGCCGGGGAGTTCGAGCACAAGCACGTGAAGCAGACGGGCGGCCGGGGCCAGTACGCCCACCTCCTCTTCCGCGTCGAGCCCGCCGCGCCCGGAACAGGGCTGGAGTTTGAAAGCCGGGTGGTGGGCGGCCGCGTGCCCAAGGAGTACATCCCGGCGGTGCGCAAGGGCCTGGCGGAGGCCATGGCCCAGGGCCCCTTGGGCTTCCCCGTGGTGGACCTCAAGTTCATCCTCCTCGACGGCTCCTACCACGAGGTGGACTCCTCCGAGCAGGCCTTCCGCACCTGCGCGGCCCAGGCCCTGCGCGAGGCCCTCGCCAAGCTGGGAACCCTCCTTTTGGAGCCCGTGATGCGCGTGGAGGCCGCCGTGCCCGAGGCAAGCGTGGGCGCCGTGGTGGGCGACCTCGCCGCCCGGCGGGGGAAGCTCCTGGCCTTGGAACAGAAAGGGAGCTCCGCGGTGGTGGTGGCCCGCGTCCCCCTGGCGGAGCTTTTCGGCTACGCCACGACCCTCCGCAGCCTCACCAGCGGCCGCGGCTCCTTCACCCTGCGCTTTGAGCGCTACGAGCCCGTGCCCGAGGCGTTGGTGCCGAAGGTGGCCAAGCGCGCGCCGGTGTACTCGGGGTAGCCCGTCAGCAGGAGGTCCTCGCCCACCCGCTCCAGCTGGACCTCCCGCACGCGGATCCCCTGGGCGGGCTCCGGGAACCCCTCCCCACCCACGGCGGGCACCGCCCCCTTGCCCCCTAGGATGAGGGGCGCGTAAAAGAAATAGATCTTGTGCACGAGGCCTTGGGCGAGGAAGGACCAGGCCACCTCCCCGCCGCCCTCCACGAGCAGGGAGTCCACGCCCCGCGCGCCCAGGACCGCCAACAGCTTGGGGAGGTCCACGCCTTCACCGCAGGGGAGGCGCAGGACCTCCACGCCCCGCGCCCGCAGCGCCTCCTCCTTTTCGGGGGGCATGCGGGCCGTGGCCACTAGAGCGGGGGCCTCCCCCGAAAAGACCCGCGCGGAGGGCGGGACCCTCCCCGCGCCGTCCAAGACGACGCGCAAGGGCTGTGGGCCCGCCACCTCCCGCACGGTGAGCGCGGGGTCGTCGGCGAGCACGGTGTTGGCCCCCACGAGCACCGCGGCGTAGCGGCGGCGCAGCTCATGCACCCTCCGGCGGGCCTCCGGCCCCGTGATCCACCGGGAGCGCCCAGTGGCGCTGGCGATCTTGCCGTCCAGGGTGAGGGCGAGCTTCAGGGCCACGAAGGGCGTGCGCGTGGTGATCCAATGGAAGAAGATCTCGTTGAGCTTCCGGGCCTCCTCGGCGAGGACGCCCTCCACGACCTCCACCCCCGCCTCGCGCAGGCGGGCCACGCCCCGGCCGTGGACCTGGGGGTTGGGATCGCGGGTGGCGATCACCACCTTGCGGATGCCCGCCTGGAGGATGGCCTCCGTGCAGGACGGGGTTTTCTTGCCGGGGAAATCCACGCAGGGCTCGAGGTTCACGTAGAGTTCGGCGCCGCGGGCCCGCGGGCCCGCCCGCTCCAGGGCCAGGATCTCCGCGTGCGGGCCGCCGAACCGCTCGTGGTAGGCCTCGGCCACGATCTCCCCATCCCGCACCACCACCGCGCCCACGAGGGGATTGGGGCGGGTGTAGCCCTCGCCCCGCTGGGCCAGGGCGAGGGCCCGGCGCATCAGGTCCTCGGGAGTCCCGCGGCCTTCCACAGGTTGAGGGCGGCTTCGCGTGGGTTTTTCGCGCGGAAGATGGCGGCCCCGGCCACGATCACCTCGGCGCCGGCCCGTAGCACCTCGGCCACGTTCTCCGGGCCGAGGCCCCCGTCCACAGCGATCTGGATCGGCCGGTCCCCGATCATGCGCCGCAGCTGCGCGATGCGCTCCAGCGACTCCGGAAGGAAACTCTGCCCGCCGAACCCGGGCTCCACGCTCATCACCAGCACCCAGTCGATCTGGTCCAGGTAGGGGGCGAGCAGGGAGAGGGGGGTCCGCGGCCGCAGGGAGAGGCCCACCCGGCACCCCAGCTTGCGCACGGCCTCGATCCCCGCGTCGGGGGGGTCCAGGGCCTCCACATGGAAGGTGATCACGTCCCCGGGCCGCACCGCAAAGCGGGGGGCATACAGGGCCGGCCGGTCCACCATGAGGTGGATGTCGAAGGGGAGCGCGATCTTTTCCCGCAGGGCGTTGGGGAGGAGGGGGCCGAAGGTGAGGTTGGGCACGAAGTGCCCGTCCATGACGTCGAAATGCACGTAGTCCACGAGGTCCGCAAGCCCCTGGATCACGGCGAGGGGGCAGGCGAGGTCCGCGTTGAGGATGGAAAGGGAGAGCTTCATTCAGGAGCGGCGGCGGCTGCCGGCGATGAGGAGCATGCCCAGAAGCTGGGCCAGGGCCATGGCCGCGGAGGCCACGTAGGTGAGGGCCGCGGCGGTGAGGACCTCCTTCACCGCGCCGAGCTCCCCCTCGCTGACGAGGCCGGCGGCGCGCAGGGCCTCCACCGCCCGCCGGGAGGCGTTGAACTCCACGGGCAGGGTCACCAAGGTGAACAGCACGGCGGCGGAGAACAGGATGATCCCCGCGTTCACCAGCGGCTCAAAGTAGAAGATGAGGCCCAAAAAGAAGAGGGGGAAGGCGAGCTGGGAGCCGAACATGGCCACAGGAACGATGGCCGAGCGCAGGACCAGGGGGGCGTAGCCCTGGGCGTGCTGGAGGGCATGCCCGGCCTCGTGGGCGGCCACGCCCACCGCGGCCACGGACACCGAGTCCGGGGCCGAAAGCCGGAGGACCCGCCGGCGGGGGTCGTAGTGGTCGCCCAGGGGCTGGCGGATGGCCTCGATCTGCACGTTGGTCACCCCGGCGCGGCTGAGGAGGAGGCGGGCGGCCTCCGCCGCGCTCACCCGCCGCTGGGTGGGCACGCGCAGGTACTTGGCGTAGGCCGCGCGCACCTTGTACTGGGCGTAGATGGCCAGGAGCAGCGCGGGAAGGAGCAGGGCCAGGGTCTGCGGATAGAAAAGCCAAATCATACGCTCACCTCCTTGCGCAGCACGGCGGCATTATAAGAAGGGGAGGGGGAGAGGGCCATAGGCCGGATTCTGTCGTGGGGGGCCATTCCTCTGTGCGGCCTACCCGGAGGCATCGGGCGGGCCACCCTCAAGCGCCTCCCTATTTGGCCTTGCTCCGGCCGGGGTTTGCCGTGCCCGGGAACCTCGCGGCCCCGGCGGTGGGCTCTTACCCCACCGTTTCACCCTTGCCCGCACCCCTCCCGGAGGGGCCGCTGGCGGTCTGTTCTCTGTGGCACTTTCCAGGGATCGCTCCCTCTCGGGTTGCCCCGAGCGGCCTGCCCTGCGGAGTCCGGACCTTCCTCAGGGGTAAAAACCCCTGCGGCCCCCTGGCCGTCTCCCCCAACCGGCCCGGGTGTACCGACACCGCGGGCACACCCAAAGTATACCGCCCACCGAGCGCACCCGGCGCAGCGGCCAAAAGCAGCGGGGACACAGGAGCCGAAGGAGGAGGAAGAGCCCGGCCAAAGCGGCCCCGCCCGCCAGGAGGGCCCGCCAAGGGAGGGCGAAGCCGGTGCGGGCGGACGCAGGCTCCCCAAGGGCGGAGAGGAGGCCGCCCACGAAACGCACGGCGGCGTAGCCCGGCCGGGCACGGTTGGCCTCGAGCTCCGCCCGCTGCCTAAGGGCCTCCACGTTTTCGGGGAGACGGGCCTTGGGGCCCGCCCGCACCACCACCCGCCAGCGCCGGTCCGCCCCCCGCAGGAACACCAGGAGGACCTGGTGTTCCCGGAGGCCCCAGGCCCGGAAGACCTCGGCCGCGTACCGCTGGGGATCGCCGAAGGGGTCGTGCCAGCTGGCGAGGTACACGAGCTCCAAGCCCCGCTCCGCCAGGGCCGATAGAAGCGCCAAGAGCCGCGCGCGGTCCTCGGCCTCCAGGGTCTGGCCGTAGTCGTTGAGGGGGCCGGTCTGCAGGGGCAGGGGGTAGGGCTGGGCCCAGGCTACCAGCGCAGCAGCAAAAAGCGCGAGCAGTTCTCGCAGGTCACCACCTCCCGACCCTCCCGAAGCTTGAGCAACGTGGCCTCGGAAAGCCTAAGATGGCACCCGCTGCAGGCCTGCCCGTCCACGTACACCACGGGGTTGGGGAGGCGGGCGCGCAGCTGCTCGTAGCGCTGCCGGACCGGCGGGGGCAGCCGGCCCAGCGCCTCCCCGCGCCGGGCCTCCAGCTCCGCCCGCGCTTGCTGCAGCTCCTCCCGCTTTTTCCCCAGGGCCTGGAGCTCCTCCAAAAGGCGCGCCCGGCGCTCCTTGTGGCGCTGCTCGTCCTCCGCAAGCCTCTGGGCGTCCTCCTCCACGGCGTCCATGAGCCGCAGGGCCTCCTCGCTCAGTTGGTCCAACCGCGCCCGCAGGAGCTTCACCTGCTCCCGCAGGAACTCCATCTCCTTGTAGGAAATGATCTCGTGGTCCAGCTTGCGCTGGTACTCCCGGATCTTGGCGTCGGTGGCGTCGGCCTCGGCGGTGCGGTCCAGCGCGGCCTGCCGGAGCTTGCGGTGCGCCTCCCGCCGGCGGGCCATGCCCTCGTCCTCCTGGCGCAGGCGCTCCTTCAAGGCCGCTTCCTCCTGATCCAGGTCGGATAGGCGGCCGGAGAGGTGGTGCAGGGCGTGGTCCAGCTCGGCCAAAGCCTGCAGCACCCCCAGCACCTCGTTCACCCCTGGATCACCTCGAGCCCTGGAAAGCGCTCCCTGAGGAGTTGGGCCACGTGGCCCACGAAGGGCCGCTCCGTCTCGGCGTGGCCGAACAGGGCCACGGTGAGCCCTGCCTCCACCGCCTCCTGGACGCGGTGGTAGCCCATCTCCCCGGCGAGGAGGAGCTCGGCCTGGGCCTGGAGGGCCGCCGGCACGAGGTCCCCGGCGCTCCCCCCGCACACGGCCACCCGGGTCACCGCCCGCTCCGTGGGGCCGAACACGGCCTTGGGCCCTTCCATCCCCAGCCTTTCCGCGAACGTCTGGACGAGCGCCGCGGCGGGGACGGGCGCAGGCAGCGTGCCCACCCGGCCAAGGCCGTGGAACCCCACGCGATGGGCCAAGGGGTAGACATCGTAGGCCACCTCCTCGTAGGGATGGGCCTCAAGCATGGCCTGCACCGCCCCCTCCACCCGCTCCTCCGGCACGATCGTCTCCAGGCGCACCTCCTCCACGTGCTCCTCGCGGCCCACGGCGCCAAGGAAGGGCTGGGCGCCCTCCTCGGGGAGGAACGTCCCGGTCCCGCGGGTGCGGAACGAGCAGTGCCCGTACTTTCCGATCTTGCCGGCGCCCGCGCGGAACAAGGCCTGGGCCACGGCCTCCTCGTGGCTGGGGGGCACGTACACCACGAGCTTGAAGAGCCGGCCGCGCGGCCGAAGAGGCCGCGTCCCCTGGAGGCCCAGGTGCGCCGCTAAAAGGTCGTTCAACCCCCCTTGGGCCGCGTCGTAGGGGGTGTGCAGGGCGTAGAGGGCGGTGCCGGCGGCCAACAGGGCCCGCAACTTTTGGCCCAGGGGGGTTTCCGGCCGCACCGCCTCCAGGGGCTGGAAGAGAAGGGGATGGTGCACCACCACGAGGTCCACCCCGACGAGGAGAGGGAGGTGGGCGAGGGCGAGGTCCAGGGCTACGAGGACGCGCCGACAAGGCCCTTGCAGCGTTCCCACCTGGAGCCCGGTGCGGTCCCACTCCTCGGCCAGGACCCTGGGGAAGCGCTCCTCAAGATACCCCACCACCTCGAGGCGTTGCATATCCCTTGCAGTTTAGCGCGTTCCGTCCTCCGCGCAATGCGGGCGCTATACTCGGCGCGAGGGAAATCGTCGCGCTGCGCCCGGGCGGGGCGGTGCGGCGGGGTGGGGTGAACCCCGGGGTCATCGCGGCCGAAGGGGAGGCGGTGTTTGGGGACGCCGGCTTGGACGAGGGTGCGGCGGCTTTGGCGCTGGGCCGAGGAGCTGCGCCCCCGTGGGGTCCTCCTCGCCCACGCCGACCGCTTCGGGGGCGCGCATTTCTGGGAGGGAAAGGGCCTGCCCCCATGGGCCCCGCCCATGGAGGCCGCGGGGATGCGCCGCCCCATTTGGGAGCCCATCTTCTTCTCCGGCGCCTCCCTCCTCCCCGCGCTCCGCGGGAAGTTCACCCTGGCCCAAACCTTGCGCACGGTGACCCCCGTGGAGCCGGGGCCCTTGGCGCGCGGGCCGGTGGGCGTGGCCGCGGACGGGTTCCGCTTCTGCGCCGACGCCCTCTTCCCCCCGGAGACCCTCGCCAAACACCCCATCCCCTTCGGCTACGATCTGGCCCGGGCCGTGCGGGGCCTGGAGAAGGTACGGGCGTACGCGCGGCCCTCCTGAGGGAGGCGACCTTGGCCTGCGCTGCCAAGACCCTTCAGGAGAACCTCCTCGCCGCGGCGGAGGAGGGGGAGCGGGCCTTGGCCCTCCCCCGCACGGGCGAGGAGCTCGTGGGGGTGCGGAACCTGGACCTCGTGGGGTTCCGGCTCGCCCGCACCATGGGGTTTGCTGGCCTCTCTTTTCTTGTGGCCGCGGGCCGGGCGGAGCCCGTTTTGGAAGGGGGCCGCCTGCTTGGGCGGCGGAAGTGATGGCCGCGCGCACGGGCTACGCGGACCTCCCCTTGCACAGCGGGCACGTCCCCCGCGGGCTGTTCCTGCGCATGGTGCGGCTGAGCCGGGCCATCCTCCTCGCCCTGGTGGAGGAGTTCGGCACGGCCGAGGTCTTGCGCCGGCTCGCCGACCCCCATTGGTTCCAGGCCCTGGGTTGCCTCCTTGGGTTCGACTGGCACTCCAGCGGCCTCACCACCACGACCTGCGGGGCGCTGCGGGCGGCGCTGGCGGAGGTGGGGCCCGAGATCGGCCTCTTCGCCGCGGGCGGGAAGGGCGCGGCCTCCCGCGAAACCCCCAAGGAAATCGAGGCGCAAGCGGAGAGGATCGGGCTCGATCCGGCGCCCCTCGTGTACGCCTCCCGCCTGAGCGCGAAGGTGGACTCCGCTGCCCTCCAGGACGGGTTCCAGATCTACCACCACGCCTTCTTCTTCGACCGGGAGGGGCGTTGGTGCGTGGTGCAGCAGGGGATGCGGGAGTCCGCGCGCCGGGCCCGGCGCTACCACTGGCTTTCGGAGGGCTTGGAAAGCTTTGTGGTGGAGCCCCACGCGGCCGTGGTGGGGGCCCGCGCGGACTTGGTCCTGAACCTCGTGGCCCGGGAGGCCGCGCCCGCCCGGGAGGCGATCCCCGAGCTCGCCCGCAGGCCTCCGGACCGGGTGGTGGCCGAACTGATGCGGCTGAGGACCCTCAAGCTCCCGGAGCGCCACGCCCTGCTCCTTTCCGACCTCGATCCCCGGCGGCTGGAGGGCGTGTTCCTCCGCACTTATGCGGCCGCGGCCCCGGACTTCGAGCGGCTTTTGGGGGTGCCGGGGCTGGGGGCCAAGGGCCTGCGGGCCCTGGCGCTGCTGGCGGAGCTCCTGTACGGGGCGCCCGCCTCCTTCCGCGACCCAGCCCGCTTCGCCTTCGCCCACGGCGGCAAGGACGGGACGCCTTATCCCCTGGACTGGGCCACCTACGACCGCACCCTGGCCGTACTGGAGCGGGCGGTGCGCCAGGCCCGGCTAGGGGAGCGGGAGGAGCTCGCGGCGCTGCGCCGGATCCCGCTCCTCTTCCGCCCCCCTTAGGGCCTGGCGGTGCTGGTGGGTTGGCGGCCGACCAGGAGGTGGGCCACTTCTAAATCCCCTCGGAGACCGCGCTCACCCGGGGTAGTTGCGCCAGGCTAGCCTCCACTGCCTCCGGCGCGAAGGAGTCGCTGGCCAGGGTCCCCGCCAGGTACTCCTGATAAGCCTGGAGGTCGAAGTACCCGTGCCCGGAGAGGTTGAACAGGATCACCCTTTTCTGCCCCTCCTCGCGGGCCCGGAGGGCCTCCGCGATGGCCACAGCGACGGCGTGGGCGGCCTCGGGCGCGGGCACGATCCCCTCCGTCTGGGCGAAAAGGACCGCCCCGGCGAACGCGTCCGCCTGGCGCACGGCACGGGCCTCCACGATCCCCTCCGCCACCAGCAGGGAGACGGTGGGCGCCATGCCGTGGTAGCGCAGGCCGCCGGCGTGCACCTTGGGCGGCACGAAGGAATGCCCCAACGTGTGCATCTTGAGGAGCGGGGTCAGGCCCACGGTGTCCCCAAAGTCGTAGGTGTAGACGCCGCGGGTGAGGGAGGGGCAGGCCGTGGGCTCCACGGCCACAAACCGGGTGCGGGCCCTGCCCGCCAGGCGGTCCCGCAGAAACGGGAAGGCCAGGCCGGCGAAGTTCGAGCCCCCGCCCACGCAGCCGATCACCACATCCGGCTCCTCACCGGCGAGCTCCATCTGCAGGCGGGCCTCCTCCCCGATGACCGTCTGGTGCAAAAGCACGTGGTTGAGGACCGAGCCCAGGGCGTACTTCGTGTCCTCCCGGGAGGCCGCGTCTTCCACAGCTTCGCTGATGGCGATCCCCAGGGAGCCGGGGCTTTGCGGGTCTTCGGCCAACACCCGCCGCCCCGCTTGCGTATGGGCACTGGGGCTGGGCACGACCTCCGCGCCGTAGGTCTCCATGAGCACTCGCCGGTAGGGCTTCTGCTCGTAGGAAACGCGCACCATGTACACCTTGCAGGCGAGGCCGAACATGCGGCAGGCGAAGGCCAGGGCACTGCCCCATTGCCCGGCCCCCGTCTCCGTGGTCAGGCGTCGCACCCCCTCCTCCCGGTTGTAGAAGGCCTGGGCCACCGCGGTGTTGGGCTTGTGGCTTCCGGTGGGCGAGGTGCCTTCGTACTTGTAGTAGAGGTGGGCCGGGGTGTCGAGGGCCCGCTCCAGCCGGTGGGCCCGGTAGAGGGGCGTGGGGCGCCAGAGGGCGTACACCGCGCGCACCGGCTCCGGGATGGGAACCCAGCGGTCGCGCGTGCCCTCCTGGGCGAGGAGCGCCCGGGGGAAAAGGGGCTCAAGCTCGTCCGGCTGCACCGGGGCCAACGTTTTGGGGTTCAACGCCGGCGGGAGGGGCTTGGGCAAGTCCGCCACGAGGTTGTACCAATCCTTGGGGATCCGCTCCTCAGGCAGCACGAATTTGAACGAGGCCATGCGAGCCCTCCTTCGCGGCCGCGGACGCCGCCCACCCGTTCCCGGGGAGCTCGGCCAAAAGAAGGGCGTCGTCCGCCACGCCCACCTTGCGGAACAGCGCCACCAGGTCCTCCACACGCAAACCCCTTTTGGCTTCATACCCAAGGTCCAGGAGCACGCGGCCCTTGTGCATCATGACGAGCCGCTCGCCCACGGCGAGGGCTTGGTCCATGCGGTGCGTGACCATTACGGTAGTGATGCGGTTTTCCCGCACGAGGTCTTCGGTGATCTTGAGGACGCGTTCGGCGTTGGCGGGGTCCAGGGCCGCGGTGTGCTCGTCCAAAAGGAGGAGCTTGGGCCGGGTGAGGGTGGCCATGAGCACGGTGAGGGCTTGCCTTTCCCCGCCGGAGAGGTGGGCCACCCGCTCGGCGAGGCGCTTTTCCAGGCCCATCCCGAGCTGGGCCACCGCCTCCCTTAGGGCTAGGCGCCGCCGGCCCACCAGGGGCCCCAGCCCCCGGCGGCCCTTGCGGCTGGCCAACGCCAGGTTCTCCAGGACCGTCATCTGGGCCGCCGTCCCCCGCAGGGGGTCCTGGTAAACCCGGCCGATGAGGGAAGCGCGCTTGTGCACGGGCCAACGGGTGATGTCCTGGCCGGCCAACTTGATCCTCCCCCGGTCGGGGCGGCAGGTGCCCGCAATCACGTTAAGGAGCGTGGTCTTCCCCGCGCCGTTGGAGCCGATCACCGTGGCCACCTCGCCCTCGCCCAGCGCCAAGTTCACGTCCTCCAACGCCACCACCCGCTCCGCCCCAAGGGCAAAGGTCTTGGTCACCCCTACGACCTCGAGCATCAGGCCTCCCCTCCCCGCACGGCCGTGCGGAGCACGGGCGCCGCGAGCGCGCCCAGCACCACGAGGGCCGTCACCAGCCGCAGGTCCGAGGCGGTGAACCCCAGGGCCGCCCCATACCGCAGGGCCAGCGCGATCGCCAACCGGTACACCAGGGAACCGAGGAGCACGGCCACGAGGTGGGGGAGGATCCCCCGCGGGCGCAGGAGCATCTCCCCCACCAGGACGGAGGCCAGGCCGGCCACGAGGGTGCCGATCCCCATGCCCACGTCGGCGAACCCGGAGTACTGGGAGGCCAGGGCGCCCGAGAGGGCCACTAGGCCGTTGGCGAGGGCCACGCCCAGCACCACCAGGTTCTCGGGGTTCGTGCCCAGGGCCCGCACCATCTCCGGGTTCTGCCCCACGGCGCGCAGGGCTCCCCCAAGCTCGGTGTGGAGGAAAAGGAGGAGGAGGCCGAGCGCGGCGAGGGCGAAGATCCCGGAGGCGGCGAGGGCCTCGTAGCCGCGGGGGATGGCCAGGGCGCGGGCCAGGCCCACCAGGGCCGAGGGCCGCCCCAGCAGGGGGAGGTTGGGGCGGCCCATGAGGCGCAGGTTCAGGGAGTAGAGCATGATCATGGTGAGGACGCCGGCGAGGAGCCCGGGGATGCGGAGCCTGGTGGCCAGCAGCCCGGTGAAGGCGCCGGCCACCAGGCCCGCGCCCAGCGCCCCAAGCAGGGCCAGATGGGGGCTGAGTCCCCGCAGGACGAGCGTTCCCGCCACGGCCGCGCCCAACGGGAACGTCCCGTCCACGGAGAGGTCGGGGAACGCGAGTACCCGGAAGGCGAGGTAGACCCCGAGGGCCGTAAGGCCGTAGATCAGGCCCTGCTCGGCGGCGTGCAGAAAAAGCATGGGCTCACTCCCTCACGAACCTGCGCCCGCCGAAGAGGAGCACGGTCGCAAGCCCCTTGGCCTCCGGAGGGAAACGGAACCCGATCTCCTCGGCAACGTCGAGGTTAAAGAGCACCTGGGTCCCCGCCTGGCGCACGAAGGGGATGGCCGAGGGCGGCGTGCCTTGGAGCACCCGGACCACGATCTCGGCGGTGAGGAGGCCGTGGTCGAAGTAGTCGAACCCCGTGCAGACGAGGACCCCCCGCTCCAGGCTCGTGGGGTCGGCGAAGAGGAAGGGGATCCGGTGGGCTTTGGAGATGGCCACCACCGCGTCCAGGGCCGCGGCCACGGTGTTGTCCGTGGTGCAGTAGAGGGCGTCCACCCGGCCGACGAGGGCTTGGGCGGCCAGGGGGACCTCGGCGGTGCTGTTGGCGGCCGCAAGGACGAGCTCGATCCCCAGCTCCGCGCAGGCCCGCTTCGTCATCTCCGTGAGGATGGCGGAGTTCGCTTCGCCGGGGTTGTAGATCTGGCCCAGGCGGCGCAGGCCCGGGATGAGCTTAAGCAGGAGCGCCACATCGGCGCGCACGTCGATCAGGTCGGAGGCCCCGGTCACGTTGGGGTAGCCCGCGATCCCCGCGCCCACGGGGTCGGTGACGGCGGAGAAGATCACGGGCACGCGGGTGTCCTTGAACACCTGGACGGCGGCCTGGGAGGAGGGGGTGGTGATGGAGATGACCAGGTCCACGCCGCGGGCGCGGAACTCCTGGGCGATGGCGACGGCCACGGAGAAGTCGCCCTGGGCGTTGGCGAAGAGGAACTGGACGTTTTTGCCCTCCACGTATCCGGCGCGGCGCAGCCCCTCGAGGATGCCGTCGCGGGTGGCGTTGAGGGCGGGATGGTCCACGATCTGGGTGATCCCGATGAGGAGGGGGCGGGCCGCCCCCGCGCACCCCAAAACCGCAAGAAGGCCCAGCACAAGAACACGCCTCATCCGCACCCCCTTATAAAACAAAAAACCGCAAGCCTTGGCTTGCGGTGCCGGGCATGACCCTCCCTTTAGGAGAGAGTCACGCCCTCATGCGAACCAGTACCACACGTAGGCCTTCGCCCCGCGGACCACCTCCTTTCCGCACACCAGCCTTTCGGCCATCACGAGCTCTAAGTACAACGGGCGGCGGCCCCCTGTCAAGGGGCTATTTGTGGGTCAGGGTGGAGGGGCCGAGGGCCGGGGCGGTGCGCACCACCCGCCGCTTCCACGTGCCCCGGCGGAGCCACAGCACCAGGGCCACCCCCGCCAGCACGTTGCTCAGGGTCATGCCCACCCACATCCCCGTGGGGCCGTAGCCCAGCCGGTAGCCGAAGAGCCAGGAAAGGAACACGCGCAGGCCCCACAGGCGCACCAGGGCCATGACCATGGGGGGCACGGTGTGCCCGGAGCCCCGGAACACCGCGGCCGCCGCATCGAAAAGCCCAAAGAAGGGGATGGAGATGCCGAAGATCATGATGTACCAAACGCCCTCCTGGATCACCGCGGGGTCGCGCACGAACAGGGCGAACAGGGGCCGGCGCAGGAGGAGGGTGACCCCATAGAGGCCCACCAGGGCCAGGAACGTGGCCAGGATCCCCCGGCGGGCCACCTGGCCGGCGCGCGCGTACCGCTCCGCACCCAAGTTCTGGCCGATCATGGCCACCAGGGCGCTCCCCGCCCCCCAGCTCACCACGTTGATCAGGTTGATGATGCGGTTGCCCACGGTGTAGGCCGCCACCACGGTCGTGCCGAACCCGGCCACGAGGCCCATCATCACCACGAAGCCCAAGGAGGTGCTGGCCTGGTCGAGCACGTTGGGCAAGCCCACCCGCAGGATGGGGAGGACGAAGGAGAGCTTGGGCCGCAGATCCCTGGGGGCTAGGCGCAGGCCGCGGCGCCCGGAAAAGAGGAGGGCCAGGCCGATGGCGGCGACCACGGCCCGGGAGAGGACCGTGGCCCAGGCGGCACCGGCCACCCCCCACGCGGGAAAGGGCCCCCATCCGAAAATGAACAGCGGATCCAAAACGGCGTTCAGGAGGAGGGACGAGGCGCTGATGTACATGAGGAAGCGGGTCTGGCCCAACCCCACCATGAAGCCGCCGAAGGCCTGGGCCGCGAACATGATGGGAAGCCCCAGGCACTCGATGCGCAGGTAGGTGAGGGCGTAGGGGAAGACCTCGGCCGGGGCGCGGATGAGGCGCAGGACGGTGGGGGCGAGGGCGTAGCCCAGGGCGCCCAAGGCCACGGAGAGGAGCCCTAGGAAGCCCAGGAGTTGCCCGGCGGAGGCCTCGGCGCCCCGGCGGTCCCCGGCCCCAAAGTACTGGGCCACGAAGGTGGAGCCGGCGGCTTGAAACCCGCCGGCGAAGGACATGAAAAAGAAAAGGATGGGCCAGGCCATGCCGGGGGCGGCCACCGCCGCCGTCCCCAGCCGCCCCAACCAAAACGCGTCCACCAGGTTGTACAGGGCCTGGAGGGCGCTGGTGACCATCACCGGCCAGGCAAGGAGGACCAGGGTCTTCAGGATGGGGCCGTTGAGGATACGCTCGCGCGTTTGTAGGGGATCCATAGGAGCGCTAAGTATAACCGCAGTTGCGGGAAGGAAAAGGCTTGGATAGCGTGCGCAGAGGAGGCTCCGATGGATTGGCGGTTGGTGCTCACCACCTTCGGCCTTCTGTTCTTGGCCGAGCTTGGGGACAAAACCCAGCTTGCGGTGTTCGCCTTGGCCGCGCAGCACCGCGCGCCCTGGCCCGTGTTCCTGGGGGCGGCCCTGGCCCTCTCCCTGGTCAGCCTGCTTGGGGCCTTCCTCGGAGGGTGGCTGGGGTGCTACCTCCCCACGAAGTACGTGCAGCTTGGGGCCGGCTTCCTCTTCCTGGGTGTGGGGGCCTACGTGGTCGCACGCGCCCTCGCCATGTAACGAATAGCGGCCCCCTGGGGCTCGGAGGACTTCTCGGCCGGGCTAGGCCCTGGCACAATGGTTCAGGGATGAGGAGGGTGCTTATGCGGATCGTGGCCCTGGCCGCGTTGTGCGGGATGGGCGCAGTGTTGGCGCTGGCACAGGCCCTCGACCTCACCGGGCCCACGGCGATGGGCCGTTGCGAGGCGAGGACTTACACGGTCTCCTTCACCGCCGGCGTGCGGACCGCGACGGGGCTCCGCTTCACGATCACCCGCCCCAACGCGGGGTTTTCTTACGTCCCGGGCTCCGGGGGGATCACCCTCCCGGACGGGGCAACGGTCCCCGCGGAGCCCACCCCGTCCGGACTCGACCTCGTCTGGGACATCAATGAGATCCTGGGGGCCCCCTACGAGCTCCCGCCGGGGGAGACGGTCATCCTACGGTTTGATCTGCTCACGGGTTGTGGGACGCTCTCCGGCACCCTGAGCGCCAAGGTCGACTACGTGGAGGAGGGCCTCCCCCTCTACCTCACGGATTCCCAGCCGATCCAAATCCTCCCCGGGGCCGCCTTGGTCTACAAGGAGCCCGGGACCCTTTCCGCGGCCGTAGGGGATACCGTGAGCTGGACGCTCGTGGTGGAGAACACGGGGCTTGGCCCCATCTACAACGTGGTCGTGACCGACGAGCTCGGCCCCGGGCTCCGGTACGTGGGTTCCACTCCCGCGGGAACCCCCATGGGCCAGGTGATCGTTTGGGAGTTCCCAAGCCTCGCCCCTGGGGAGCGCGTGCACATCGAGCTTCAGGCCGAGGTCATCGCCTGCACGGGGCTCAGCAACAAGGCCGACGTGCGCTTCGGCTGCGACGACGGCACGGTGTGTTTCGACACCGCCGCCCAAGGGGGCACGGCCTCGGCCTCCGTGCGCCTGATCCTCAAACAGCCGCTCCTCGACTGGACGCCCCCGAACGTCCAGATCCCCTACTGCGATCGGGACGGGGTGACGGTGGTGATCCCCATCAGGAACGTGGGGGAGGGCGAGGCCAGGAACGTGCGCATGTTCCTGGATTGCCGGCCCCTGGTGGTGAGCGAGGTGGGCGCGGGCGCCACCTACGACAACGGCTGGTTCTATCTTGAAAACCCAATCCCGCCCGGAGGGACGTTTAACCTGACCTTCACCGTGACCTACCCTGGGGATTGGTGCACCGTGGTCCCCAGCGGGACCGTGATTTGCCGCACGGTTTACGAGAACGTCTGCGGGGAGCCGTTCTTCCCGCCGGTGAAGATTGGGAGCTTTTCCACGACCTATGGCCCCGCCGGCCCTCCCGCCCTCAACGTGAGCCTCACCGGTCCGGATGAGGTCTACATCTGCACCCTGGGTGAGTACCACCTCGCCGTCGCCTTTTCCGGCCTCGCCACCTGCGGGGAAAACGGGGCGACCAGCGAGATCGCCGTGGGGGTGAACGTGCCGCCGGGGTTCACCGTGGCGGACGCGGGCGGAGGGACCTGGACTCCTGGCCCCGATGGGACCGGCGGCACGATCGCTTGGACGGCCTCCCCTGCCCTTCCCTTTTCCACGACGTTGGCCTTGCGCGCCCCGGGGACCCCAGGGTGTGGCCAGGTGGCCACGCTCACGGCTACGGCCACGGCCCAGGATTGCTGCGGCTGCACCCTGACCGCAGCAAGCTCCCTCCCCATCGCCATAGAGTGCTATCAGCTGGTCACCTCCTCCCACCAGGCCGAGCCCAGCGTCCAGGAAAAATGCGGGGTGATCACGTACACCCACACCTACACTTTTGCCGAGGAGGGGCCGGAAATCTACTTTACCGACCTCACCTTCACTGCCTACGCTGCAAACGCCCAGGAGTACGTGGATGGGACGCTGGCGATCGCGATCGACGGCGCTCCCGCAAGCCCGGTAAGCGTGGTGGACCACACCCCGGGCGGCGCGTTGGTCGTGCAGGGCATCGCGGATGCGCGCCCCGTGTGGGGGCATACGCTGGAGATCACGTACCAACTCCGGCTCACCCCGAACGCGGCCCCGCTCCTCTGCCCGGGTTCCGCTTCGTTCTACACCTGGACCACCTTGGACTTGGGCCCTGGGTGCACCGTGGGCGACGCCTGCACCCAGCCCTGCCAGGTAACGGAGACCCTGCGCATCACCGCCACCACCCCCTCCCTAAGCGTGACGGTGACGGGCATCCCCGACGATTTCGTCGACCCTTGCGGGACCTATAGCGTGACGGTCACCCTCACGAAGACCTCGCCGTACGACCCGCGCGCCGTCGTCCTGCGCCTTGAGAACACGAACTACTACATCGTGGACCTGGACAGCGTGCAGGTGAGCGGCGTGCAGCCCGTGGAAACCGTGCCCACGGAACACGCGAACTACTACGAGTGGACGTACGGCGATGCGTTCGTGGGGCAACCCGCTGGGGCCCAATCGGTGCTGACCTTCCAGGTGCGCAAGCGGTGCGGTCCAGGCACGGAGCTCCGGGCCACCGCGCTGTACGAGGACGGCTGCGGCGGGCCTTGTTCCACTAGCGGATCGGATGCGCCCCTTTTCCTGCGCAGCTCTTACCTTTTCGTGTACAAGACGCCGGAGGTCGTCTACGCCACACAGAACACCCTCACCTGGACGATCTACGTGGTCAACAGCGGCTCCGGATACGCCCATGAGGTCTGGGTGGAGGACCGGCTGGGAACCGGCCTAGAGTACGTCTCCTCCAGCGTTTCCCCCTCCGGCGGGGTCACGACGCTGCCGAACAAGGACCGCCTGGGAAACGACGTGAACGGCGTGCTTTGGCGCATCGCATCCCTGGCCCCCGGGGAACAGCGCGTGATCACCCTCGTCGCGCGCATGGTGGGTTGCCAAGAGCTGTGGAACGAGGTCACCGTGGGCTTGGGCTGCGGCGGTGAGGAATGTTTGCCACCGGTGCACGATTCCTCCACCGTCCTCGTCCCCTCCGCCCAGCTCCTCGCCACCTCCTCCACCGCTTCCCCCATCCCGTCCTGCGCCAGCCAGGCGGCCCTCATCCGTATCCGCAACACGGGCGATCCCGCGGTCTACCGCCTGGTGGTCCGCGAGACCCTGCCGCCGGGGATGGAGTACGTGTCCGGCACCACCCGCTGGCGGAAGGGCGCCGGGGCCTGGCAGGCGGGCGCGGACCCCACAATCACCGGAAGCCCCTGGACCGGATACACCTTGGAGTGGACGGAATCCGCGGTGCCCGGGTTGGCCGAGCTCCGCGCCCGGCAGACCCTCGAGATCGAGTTCGAGGTGCGCGCGCTGTGCCACTTCACCGGCGGGGACCTTGAGGTGGCCGTGGACTATGTGAACGTGTGCGGGGAGCCCAGGAGCCTCCCCGTGGGGACGTTCCGGGTGGAGGCCCGCCGTCCCAGCCTGGCCATCCGAAAAGTCCAGGTCTCCCCGCCGGGGAACGGGCCGGTCGACTGCGAGGGCACGGTCACGTGGCGGATCGACGTCACGAACACCGGCCCAATCCCCATCCCCTACGTATGGGTTGAGGACGAGCTCGGGAGCGGGTTCGCCTACGTCTCCTCGACCGGCGGGGCCTACGGGGTGGACAACGGGTGTAACCTGGGCTCCCTCGTGACCTGGGCCCTGCGGAACCTGCCCCCGGGCGCTACGGCCCAGCTCACCCTCACCGCCCGGGAAACGGGGTGCGGCGAGCTCCGCAACCAGGTCCGCGCGTGGTGGGGCTGCGGGACCAACGAAGACGGGAGCTCCTGCACGCTGGACGCGGACTGTCTTACGGACACCTACGTCTTCCAGGAGCTCGTGGCCACGCGCATCCCTAATGTCGCCGTGTTGGCCAGCTTGAGCCCGACCCAGATCCCCGCCTGCGGGACGGCCACGATGACCCTGGAGATCCACAATCCCTCTTCGGCCACGGCGTCGGCCCTCGACGTGCGGATCGGGCTCCCGGCTGGCCTTTCCTACGTCCCGGGGACCACGCAGGTGGACTGCGGCACGGGGTTCGTCTCTGCCCTCGACCCCTACATCTTGCCGGATGGCTACCTCTACTGGTACGACCCGGGCAACCCCGCGGAGAACCTCTGCCCCGCGATCCCGCCCGGGGGGACGATCCGGCTCCAGTTCGGGCTCCAGGCCGCCTGCTACCGCACCCCGGGGAACGCCGCCGTAAGGGTGTACTTCTACGACTGCTGCCTTGAGAGCCAGCGCCAGTTCGACGCGAGCTTCGCCCTCGCCCCGTCCGTTCCCAACCTCACGATCGCAAAGACCCCGGTGTCGGTTCCGTTGAACTGCTTTGATCCCAACAGCACGGCCACCTGGCAGATCCGGGTCCAGAACACCGGGACAGCAAGCGCGGACTGGGTCAGGATCGAGGACACGCTTGGGGCGAACCTCGTCTACGTGGGCTCGAACCCGCCGGCAACCCCCATGGGCGGGCAAAAGTGGGGTTGGGAGTTCGGGCCCTTGGGTCCTGGCGAGTCCCGGACAGTGGAGATCACGGTCCGGATGACCCAGCCTGCGAACAACTGTTCCCTCTCCCTGCGGCTCAACACGGCCCAGGCCTGGTGGGGCTGCGGCCCCTTTGACGGGGATCCGAACACCGTCGAAGGCTGCACCGGCGGCGGGCCGGTCACGGCCACAGCCCAAGCCACCATCCCTGACGTTTACCTGAGCTCCACGGACATCGTTCCCCTCCTCACCTGCACCGCGGACGGGAACTACACCGGGCGCGTCCAAATCACGGTCCGTAACGCCGGCGACGCGGCCGTAGCCCAGGACTTCCGCCTCACCCTCATCGAAACCGTAAGCGGTTGGTCGGTCTCCGGGTACTTCAGCGCCGACTTCGGGGGGACGCTCCCCATCGCCCCAGGAGGGAGCCGAACGATCACGATCCCCAATTGGCCGGTCACCTGTGCCCAGTGCCCCTACAACTTCGCCGTGATCCTGGACGTGGAGAACGCCCTCTGCGAGTGCCGGGAGGACAACAACTCCGCCTCCCGCGCCTGGACGATTACCTTGCCCGACCTCACGGTGCGCCGGCATAGCCTGAGCCTCTCCTGCGCTGGGGATGGCCAGGCTCGCGTCTTTGGCACGGTGACCCTGGGGAACGAGGGCTGCGGGAGCCCGCTTACGGCGAACGTCCCGATGCGCTTCACCCTCCGCAGCGGGCCCGGCTGCACGGGGACCGTCCTCTACTCCTGGACCACCACCCTCACCGGGGTCAACATCCCGGCCAAGGGGGAGCAGACCTTCACGATTAGCCAGACCTTCCCGATCGATCTCTGTGCCACGGGCGCGTGCACGTTCTCCCTCCTCATCGAGGCCGACCCTACGGGTTCGATCTGCGAGTGCGACGGGACGAACAACGCCCTGTGCGCGGACCTCGCCTGGGCCACGCCCGACCTCACCGTGCGGGGGGAGAACCTCAGCCTCACCTGCGCCGGGGACGGCCAGGTGCGGATCTCCGGGACCGTGACCCTGGGGAACGAGGGCTGTGCGCCCCTCACGGCTCCTGTGCCCATGCGGTTCGTGCTTCGGGAGGGCCCGGGCTGCACGGGGACGGTCCTTTACACCTGGACGGCCACGTTCACCGGGGTCAGCATCCCGGCCAAGGGCGAGCAAACGTTCACCGTCAGCCACACCTTCCCCTTCAACCTCTGCGCCCTCCCCGGGTGCACGGTGTCGCTCCTCATTGAGGCGGACTACAACAACGCGATCTGCGAGTGCAGCGGGACGAACAACACCCGCTGCGTGAACCTCCAGGGGAACATCCCGGACCTACGGGTGACCGAAGTGGTCCCGGCTGTAGAGAACGCCTGCCGGCCGGGCACGGTACGGGTCACCGTGGAGAACGGGGGCTGCGGGGCAAGCCCGGCCGGGGTCGTGGTCCGCATCGCTGGGGATGCCACCGGGGAGGCGGTCCTCCCCGTCCTCGCCCCCCAAGGCGCGACCACGGTCACCGTG
>JANXBT010000035.1 GCA_025060415.1 Candidatus Bipolaricaulota bacterium | reverse complement strand
CTGCCGCACAGCAGTCTCGATCCCCGCGAACATCGTGGAGGGATGGGGACGTCGCTCCACAGCGGCATTCATTCAATTCCTTCGCCAAGCCAACGGGAGCCGGACGGAGCGGGAGACGCTCCTGCTCATCAGCGAACAGGTGGGACTTCTGCCAGCGGAAGCAACGTCGTCGGCGCTTCTAGACACCCTGCAGCACCTGGGCAGGCAGCTCACTTCGTTGGAACGCAGCCTCCAACGGCGGAAGAACTCGCCGTAATGTGGTCCCAAACCCCACTCGCCATTCGCTACTGGCTCCTTGCCCAAGCCGCCATCCTCTCGCTGCGTGTGGTGGACCCCGCCTGCGGTTCAGGGCACTTTCTGCTGGCTGCTGCCCGCCGATTGGGCAAAGAACTTGCCCGCATCCGCACCGGCGAGGACGAACCCGCTCCCGAACACATCCGCCCCGCCACCCGCGACGTCATCACCCACTGCATCTACGGCGTGGACAAAAACCCCCTGGC
>JANXBT010000034.1 GCA_025060415.1 Candidatus Bipolaricaulota bacterium | reverse complement strand
TCGTCCAAAAGCGGGCGTACAGCAAGTGCATCACTGCATGCTCTGCCCCGCCCACATAGTAGTCCACAGGCATCCAGTAGCGCGCCTTTTCGGGGCTGAACGGCTCCTTGTCGTTGTGGGGGTCGCAGAAGCGCAGGAAGTACCAGCTGCTGCACGCGAAGCCGCCCATCGTGTCGGTTTCGCGCTTGGCGGGCTTGCCACACTGCGGGCAGGGGGCGTTCACAAACACAGGAATGCTCGCCAACGGCGACTCGCCCGTGCCCGACGGCTGATACTGCTCCACATCGGGCAACAGCACGGGCAACTGGTCTTCGGGCACGGGCACCTCACCGCAGTCGGGGCAGTAGACCATCGGAATCGGCGCGCCCCAGTAGCGTTGGCGGCTAATCAGCCAGTCGCGCAGGCGGTATTGCACCTTGCGCTGCCCGATGCCCTGCGCCTCGAACCACTCGGCGAGGCGTTCCATTCCTTCGCGGTTGGGCAGCCCACTGAACTCGCCCGA
>JANXBT010000033.1 GCA_025060415.1 Candidatus Bipolaricaulota bacterium | reverse complement strand
AGAACGACAGCTACACGACGTACAAGAACACGCCGCTTAACGTGGGCGCGCCCGGGGTGCTGGCCAACGACTCCGACCCTGATGGAGACGCCCTCACCGCCCATCTCGTGTCCGGTCCGGCTCAAGGGTCGGTGATGCTGAACAGCAACGGATCGTTCACGTACACCCCGCCGGCCAACTGGACAGGGACAACGACTTTTACCTACCGGGCGAAGGACACAAGTAATGCCTATTCCAACACGGCCACGGTGACGATCACCGTAAAAGAACCAGTCGCCGCAGCAGACGATCATTATGAAGTACGTGCTGGCAGCACCCTCGTTGTCGAGGCCCCCGGCGTCTTAGCAAATGACCGTGATCCAACGGGGGGAACGCTCACGGCTCATTGGGTTCCTGGATCTGGACCACATTACGGGACACTCGACTACTTCTCGCCCACCGGAGCGTTTCGCTATCGGCCCAATGCTGATTTCGCTGGTTCCGATAGCTTCCGCTATGTCGCCCGCAAC
>JANXBT010000032.1 GCA_025060415.1 Candidatus Bipolaricaulota bacterium | reverse complement strand
CTACTTACGTCGCAATCCCTTTCAGGGTGGGAAGGGTTCTTCCACCGTAAGGTCAAGGTTGTCATCCGTCGGGAAAAGATTCCGTCGCAATCCCTTTCAGGGTGGGAAGGGTTCTTCCACAACATCAACGACATCCCCGTCGTCTTCTTCAACTACCCACAGTCGCAATCCCTTTCAGGGTGGGAAGGGTTCTTCCACCAAAACTCTACGTTCCTTTGGGAATTCCCGTGGTAAATGTCGCAATCCCTTTCAGGGTGGGAAGGGTTCTTCCACGGAGTCCTGCCAGTGCAGGTGGTGGCACGGGCGAACACAAAGTCGCAATCCCTTTCAGGGTGGGAAGGGTTCTTCCACAATGGGCCTTCACTACACAATAGTCGAATTCAACAAGAAGTCGCAATCCCTTTCAGGGTGGGAAGGGTTCTTCCTCTGGCATTTTCTGAGGCGTTGGTGCAGAAAATCGTTTCTGCGTCGCAATCCCTTTCAGGGTGGGAAGAGTTCTTCCACTGCGTACTGGATTAT
>JANXBT010000031.1 GCA_025060415.1 Candidatus Bipolaricaulota bacterium | reverse complement strand
CCAGCAGCTGTCGCAATCCCTTTCAGGGTGGGAAGGGGTCTTCCACGGTCACCCTCGGGGAGCTAAAGGCTCGCGTCACCTTGCTGTCGCAATCCCTTTCAGGGTGGGAAGGGGTCTTCCACATTGGCCGTACAAGTCGTAACTAGGGTCACCGAAAAGAAAACGTCGCAATCCCTTTCAGGGTGGGAAGGGGTCTTCCACCTTTCTTTTCCCTGCTGCCGGAACCGAGGAGGTGAAGTCGCAATCCCTTTCAGGGTGGGAAGGGGTCTTCCACAGCGGCCTGCCACGCCTAATGGCGTGGCGGGCCGAGGTGTCGCAATCCCTTTCAGGGTGGGAAGGGTTCTTCCACTTCCAGAATGAGGAGGAGCTCAGGGAGTACCTAATTGGTCGCAATCCCTTTCAGGGTGGGAAGGGTTCTTCCACTCCGGGGCCTGCGGGAGGCCCTGGAGCTGCAGGGCCGGTTCTCGTCGCAATCCCTTTCAGGGTGGGAAGGGTTCTTCCACCTTTAATTGAGGCTCGCGCTCCGACG
>JANXBT010000030.1 GCA_025060415.1 Candidatus Bipolaricaulota bacterium | reverse complement strand
ACAGGCCAGGCACCCACGCGCCAGAACCCACCCCACACACAAACTTACTGTTCCTCACGCCATTCCGACAGCCCTCGCATTTACCCCCCGACTGTGGAAGAACCCTTCCCACCCTGAAAGGGATTGCGACTAAAGGGACTGGGGCGGGCTCACCATTAGGCCGTCATGTGGAAGAACCCTTCCCACCCTGAAAGGGATTGCGACTTGTCGAATTCCGTGATATAAATTCGAGTTTTCATCTTCCCGTGGAAGAACCCTTCCCACCCTGAAAGGGATTGCGACAGTTTTAGGCGTAGCAGGGCGCGCGCTATGCGCCCTGTGGAAGAACCCTTCCCACCCTGAAAGGGATTGCGACCTCCGCGGTCTTGATACTCTCCTGCGGGGGCTACAGGAGTGGAAGAACCCTTCCCACCCTGAAAGGGATTGCGACCCCCATGGCCCAAAGGTCAGGTCGGGGACGAGGTAGGGTGGAGTGGAAGAACCCTTCCCACCCTGAAAGGGATTGCGACACTAGGTAGGCGCCGTCCCCCTGCAGCCGG
>JANXBT010000002.1 GCA_025060415.1 Candidatus Bipolaricaulota bacterium | reverse complement strand
GTCGCCCATAACCGGCTGGGCCGGCCCCGCGTACAAGCGGCATCGTATTTGGGTTACCAAACCCTAACCCTGGGTTACAAATCCCGTCGGGGCCAGCGGGGCGGGGCCCAAGCCCGGCCTTTTCCTTTTCAGGCCCCGCGGTTCCCAAAGCGCTCCCAGTGCACCTTCCCCGGGTCGTACTGGGTGCGGGGCGGCGGGCTCTCCGCGGGCACCCCCACCGGGATCACCGCGAAGATCCAGTAGTCTTCGGGGATGCCCAGGAGCGGGCGCAGGACCTCCTGGCGCTTCTCGTCCATGCCGCACCAGGTGGCGCCCAGGCCCAGGTTGGCCGCGGCCAAAAGGAGGTTCTCCACCAGCACCAGGTCTTGGAAGAAGTCGAAGTGGCCCGCGGGCGCGGCCATGGCCGCCTTGAGTCAAACCTCGGGCCTCTCCCGGGGCACCGGCTCGCCCGCCAACCGCCGCACGGGACGCCGGCGGCAGAGGGAATCCAAGACCTCCTTTTCCGTCATCCCTCGCCCCCGATGAGGGAGCCGCGCCGCCCTTGCAGGGCCGCGAGGAGGGCGCCCTCCGCGTCCGCCTGGAAGATCACAATGGGGAGCCGATTCTCCCCGGCGATGGCCACCGCCGCCCCGTCCATGGCGCGCAGGCCCCGCGCGAGATACTCCGCGTGGCTCAGGCGGGGGAGGAACTTGGCCTGGGGGTTGCGCAGGGGGTCGTCGTCGAAAAGCCCGGGCACCTTCGAGGCCTTGAGGACGACCTGGGCGTCCACGGACAGGGCGCGGATCACGGCGGCGGTGTCGGTGGTGACGTAGGGGTCGCCGGTTCCCGCGGCGAACAGGGTCACGGCCCCGGCGGCCAGGGCCTCCTTGGCCCGCCAGGGGTCCACGGGCTCGGCCACCCCCGGCACGGGCAGGGCGGACATGAGGAGGGCGGGGATCCCCTGTCCCAGGAGGAACTCCCGCAGCACCAAGGCGTTGAGGAGGGTGCCGAGCATGCCCACGGTGTGGCCGGCGGTGGGGGGGAGGAAGGCGAGGGCCGCGCCGCGGGCCACGTTGCCCCCGCCCACCACCACCGCCAGCTCCGCCCCGGCCGCGCGGGCCCGCCCGATCTCCCCGGCATAAAAAGAGAAGGCCCCTTTGTCCAAGGGGCCTTCCTTCCCACCCAGGACCTCCCCGGAGATCTTGAGGAGGGCCCGTTTCCAGCGCAACGTCATGCCTCGCCCACCTGGAAGCGCACGAACCTCCGGATCACCACGGGCTCCCCCAGCTTGGCCGCCAGTTCCCCCACCACGTCCTCCACGCGCAGGCTGGGGTCGCGCACGTAGGGCTGCTTGAGGAGGCAGTTCTCCTCGAAGAACTTCTGCAGGCGGCCCTCCACGATCTTCTCCACGATGTGCGGGGGTTTGCCCTCCCGCTCGGCCTGCTTGCGCAGGATCTCCCGCTCCTGCGCGATCACCTCTTGGGGCACGTCCTCGGGGGCGATCCAGCGGGGCCGGGCCGCGGCGATCTGCATGGCCAGGTTCTTCAAGAACTCCCGGAACGCCTCGGAGTTGGCGGCGAAGTCCGTGGCCGTGTTCACCTCCACCAGGACCCCGATCTTCCCGGAGTGGTGGATGTAGGCCTCCACCCGGCCCTCCTTCACCGCCCGGGTCTGGGTGGCCAGGAACTCCTTCCCCTCCTCGCGCAGGATCTTCTTGGCCTTCTCGATGTCCCCGCCGGCCTTGATCAGGGCCTGCTTGCAGTCCATGATCCCCAGCCCAGTCTCGTCCCGGAGGCGCTTCACCAGCTCCGCCGTGATCTCCATCGCTCACTCCTTTTCCTCGTGGAACTTCTCCATCATCTCCATGAGGTGTTCCTCGTCCACGGCGATCATCTCCGGGGTGGGCATGCCCGCAGGCCGCTCCACCGGGGCCTCCGTCACCTGCAGGCCCTCCCGGCCCTCGATCACCGCGTCGGCGATGCGGGAGGTGATGAGGCGGGTGGACTTGATGGCGTCGTCGTTGCCGGGGATGGGGTAGTCGATGAGGTCCGGGTCGGCGTCGGTGTCGCAGATGGCCACGATGGGGATCCTCATGGCGTTGGCCTCGCGCACGGCGTGGATCTCCACGGTGGGGTCGATGATGAACACCACGCCCGGCAGCCGGTCCATCTGCCGCAGGCCCTCGAAGTTCTTGCGCAGGCGCAACAGCTCCTTTTCCAAGCGCAGCCTTTCCTTGATGGGCAGGCGCTCGTACTTCCCCTCCGCGAAGTTGCGCTCCAGCTCCAGCATGTGGAGAATGCGGCGCCGGACGACCTCGAAGTTGGTGAGGGTGCCGCCCACCCAGCGCCGGTTCACCCAGTGGCCGCCGCAGCGCTTGGCCTCCTCCTCCACGATGGCCTGCACCTGGCGCTTGGTGCCCACAAACAGGATCCCCTTCCCCTGGGCGGCCTGCTCCCGCACGAAGTGGTAGGCGCGCTCGAACATCTCCAGGGTCTTGGTGAGGTCGATGATATGGATCCCCTTCCGCTCCATGTAGATGAAGTGGCGCATCTTGGGGTTCCACTTGCGGGTGCGGTGGCCGAAGTGGACCCCCGCTTCCAGGAGTTCCTTCATGGTGAGCAAGGCCAAACCTCCTCCTTTCCGCAAAGGCGCGGGAGTATATCCGGGACCTTTGTCCGCCACAAAGGGGCGGCCTTCCGCTGGGAACCTCCCCGCGGGGGAGCTAAGATGGGATTGTGCTGGACGGGGAGCTCCGCCACATCCCCCGCAACCCGGAGGCCGAGCAGGTCGTGCTGGGCGCGGCCCTGCTTGCCCCCGAGGAGGTCGTGCCCAAACTCCTCACCCGCCTCCGGCCCGAGCACTTCTACTTCAAGGCCCACCAGGAGATCTACCGCACGATCCTCGAGCTTTTTGAGCACGGCCAGCTTCCCGATGTGGTGACCGTGGCCAACCGCCTGGAGGAGCGGGGGAAGCTCGCGGAGGTCGGGGGGAGGAGCTACCTCCAGGAGCTCCTTGTGCGCGTGCCGGTGACGGCGGCCGTGGAGCACTACGCGGACATCGTGGAGCAGAAGGCCCTCCGGCGCTGGCTCATCGAGGCCGCCGCCCGCATTGCTGAGCTGGGCTACACCGAGGCCCTGGGGGTGGAGGAGGCCCTGGACCGGGCGGAGGAGATGATCTTCACCATCGCCGAGCGCCGCTCCATGCCCGGCTACTTCCTCCTTCGGGACTTCCTCCCCGCCCACCTGGAGGCCCTGGAGGAGCTCCACAAGGACCCCAAGCGGCGGCCGGTCACGGCCATCTCCACGGGGTTCCAGGAGTTCGACGCCTACACCGCGGGCTTCCGGCCGGCGGACTTCGTGGTCATCGCGGGCCGCCCCGGCACGGGCAAGACGGCCCTGGCCCTGGCCATCGCCCGTGACGCCGCCCTCCGCCAGGGCAAAAGGGTGGGCATCTTCTCCCTGGAGATGTCCAAGGAGCAGGTCCTGGAAAGGCTTTTGTGCGCGGAGGCCCAGGTGGACCTGCACCGCCTGCGCGCGGGGTACCTCCCCCCCGCCAAGTGGGGCCTGATCGCCGCCGCCGCCGGCCGCCTCAACGACGCCGTCATCCTCATCGACGACACCCCCAACGCCACCGTGCTCTCCATCAAGGCCAAGGCCCGCCAGATGATGCGCGAGCACGGCCTGGACCTGGTGGTCGTGGACTACCTCCAGCTCGTGGAGGCCGGGATCAAGACGGACGTGCGCGAGCAGCAGATCGCCTACGTTTCCCGAACCCTGAAGGGGATGGCCCGCGAGCTGGGGATCCCTGTCGTGGCCTGTTCGCAGCTGAACCGGCAGGTGGAGCGGCGGGGGGAGGACGCCAAGCCCCGCCTCTCCGACCTGCGTGAGTCCGGGGCCATCGAACAGGACGCGGACCTGGTGGTGTTCATCCACCGGCCCGAAGGGAAGCGGGGCGAGGACGGGCCGGTGGTGGAAACGGAGATCATCATCGCCAAGCAGCGCAACGGCCCCACCGGCAGCTTCCGCCTCCTTTTCCACAAAAGCTACGCCACCTTCTACTCCCCCACCAAGGAGGCCGAGGAGGTGCCGTTTTAGAAAGGAGGGCGCGTGGTTCCCAAGGAGCTGCGCTACACCAAGGAGCACGAGTGGGTGCGCCTCGAGGACGGGCGGGCCCGGGTGGGCATCACCCACCACGCCCAAAAATCCCTGGGGGACATCGTGTACGTGGAGCTCCCTCCCCCGGGAAGGGTGGCGAAAAAGGGGGAGCGGGTGGCCACGGTGGAGTCGGTCAAGGCCGTGGGCGAGGTCTTCTCGCCCCTCTCGGGGAAGGTGGTGGAGGTGAACCCCGCCGTCGCCGCCAGCCCCGACCTGATCAACAAGGACCCTTATGGCCAGGGGTGGCTCTTCGCCCTTGAGGTCGCGGATGCCCGGGAGGTGGAGGCCCTGCTCTCCCCGGAGGCCTACGAGGAGCTCCTGAAGGGAGGGGGATGAACCCGTACATACCGCATACGGAACGCGACATCGAGGCGATGCTGAGGGCGGTGGGCCTCCCGGATGTGGAGGCCCTTTTTTCCGACATCCCGGAGGAGGTGCGCCGGCGCTTCCGGCCCCTGGGGCTTCCGCCCCGGGATGAGATCTGGGTTTCCCGCTACATCGCTGGGCTCGCCGAGCGCTCCACCGGCCGGCGCCTCATCCCCTTCCTCGGCGCCGGCCTCTACGACCACTACGTCCCGCCCCTGGTGGGCCACATCCTCGCCCGCTCCGAGTTCTACACCGCCTACACCCCCTACCAGGCGGAGATCTCCCAGGGCACCCTCACCTGGATGTTCGAGTTCCAAACCATGGTGTGCGAGCTCACGGGCCTGGAGGTGGCCAACGCCTCCATGTACGACGGGGCCACGGCCCTCAGCGAGGCCGTGTACATGGCCCGCCGGGCCACCGGCGGCTCCACCGTCCTCGTCCCTAAGTCCCTGCACCCCCACGTGCGGGAGGTCCTGGCCACCTACGCCTGGGCCGCGGGCCTGCGCCTGGTGGACGTGCCCTACGACGAGGCCGGCCAAATCCAACTGGGGGAGATCCCCGCGGACACCTGCGCCCTCATCGTGCAAGAGCCCAACTTCTTTGGGGTGATCGAGGACCTCTCCGGCCTCAAGGAGCGGCTGGGGAAGGCCTTCCTCATCGTGTACGTGAACCCTATTGCGCTAGGGGTGTTAGAGCCGCCGGGGAAGTTCGGGGCGGACGTGGTGGTGGGGGAGGGGCAGGTCCTGGGCCTCCCCCTCTCCTTTGGCGGGCCCCTTTTGGGGCTTTTCGCCACGCGGATGGAGCACCTGCGGCGCATGCCGGGCCGGATCTCCGGCCGCACCGTGGACGCCGAGGGGAAGGAGGGCTACGTCATGGCCCTGCAGACGCGCGAGCAGCACATCCGCCGGGAGGAGGCCACCTCCAACATCTGTACGAACTCCGCGTTGTGCGCCCTGGCGGCCACGGTGTACCTGGGGGCCCTGGGCCCGGAGGGGTTGCGGCGCATCGCCCTCCTCTCGATGGAGCGGGCCCATGCCCTGGCGGCGCGGGTGTTCGCCCTCCCCGGCTTCCGGCCGGCGTTCCGCGGGCCCTTCCTCTACGAGTTCGCCGTGGCCTGCGCGGATGCCCAGGCCAGCGTGGAGCGGCTCCGCCGGCACGGGATCGCCGTGGCCGGCCCCGCGCTCCTCCGAAAATGCGGGGTGGACAACGCCTTCCTCGTGGCGGTGACGGAGAAGCGCACCCCCGAGGAGCTGGAGCTCTTTGTGCGTGCCCTGGCCGGAAAGGAGTAGCCATGCCCACCCTCTATGACCGCGGCCAGAAGGGGCGGCGGGCCTTGGCCCTGCCCGAGCTCACGCAGCCGGAGGAGGACCTCCTCCGCCACATCCCCGAGGCGATGCGCCGGAAAAGCCCGCCCCGCCTCCCCGAGGTCTCCCAGCCCGAGCTCGTCCGCCACTACACCGCCCTCTCCCGCCTCAACTACGGCGTGGACACGGGCTTCTACCCCCTGGGCAGCTGCACCATGAAGTACAACCCCAAGCTCCACGAGGACCTCGCCCGCCTGCCGGGCTTCACCCAGCTCCACCCCCTCCTCCCTGAGGAGGAGGTGCAGGGGGCGTTGGCGGTCCTCTGGGAGCTTTCCGAGTACCTGAAGGGGATCGCGGGCCTACCGGGGGTGAGCCTGCAGCCCGCGGCCGGCGCCCACGGCGAGCTCACCGGCATGTTCCTCATCAAGCGCTACTTCGAGGACCGGGGCGAGCTCCCCAGGCGCCACAAGATCCTCCTGCCCGACTCCGCCCACGGCACCAACCCCGCCTCCGCGGCCATGGCCGGCTTCCGGGTCGTCGCCCTCCCCTCGGACCGGCGGGGCCTGGTGGACCTGGAGGCCCTCAAGCGGAACCTCGACGAGGAAGTGGCGGGGATCATGCTCACCGTGCCCAACACCCTGGGCCTTTTCGAGGAGGACATCCTGGAGATTACGCGGCTGGTGCACGAGGCGGGCGGGCTCTGCTACTTCGATGGGGCCAACCTCAACGCCTTTTTGGGGCGGGCCCGGCCGGGCGACATGGGCGCCGACATCTTCCACTTCAACCTGCACAAGACCTTCTCCACGCCCCATGGGGGCGGCGGCCCCGGCGCCGGCCCCATCGCCGTCTCCGCCCCCCTCCTCCCCTACCTCCCCGTGCCCGAGATCGTCAAGGAGGGCGAAACGTTCCGGCTCAACTACGACAAACCCAAGACCATCGGCCGCGTCCACCCCTACTTCGGGAATTTCCTCGTCATGGTGCGGGCGCTCGCGTACATCCTCACCCTGGGCGACGCGGGGATGCGCGAGGTCTCCGCGGCCGCCGTCCTGGCCGCCAACTACCTGCGCGTGCGCCTCAAGGGCACCTACAAGCTCCCCTACGACCGCCTCTGCAAGCACGAGTTCGTGCTCTCGGGGGAGGGCCTGGCCGAGGGGATCCGCACCCTCGACATCGCCAAGCGCCTCATCGACTACGGGTTCCATCCGCCCACGATCTACTTCCCCCTCATCGTGCGGGAGGCCCTGATGATCGAGCCCACGGAGACCGAGCCCAAGGAGGTCCTGGACGCGTTCGTGGAGGCGATGCTCAAGATCGCGGAGGAGGCGCGGACGCAGCCGGAGCTGTTGAAGGGGGCGCCGCAGCGGGCGCCGGTGAAGCGGCTCGACGAGGCCCGGGCCGCGCGCCAGCCCGTCCTGCGCTACCCCTTCCCCGAGGGCTGAGTTTTGGCCGGGGCCTCCCTCGCTTCTTGGGGGCCTTCCGCTCAGCGGCGGCCCAAAAGCGTCCGCACCAGGATCAGCACGGGGATGATCTCCAGCCGCCCCACCCACATGTGGAAGGAGAGGAGCAGCTTGGCCAGGGTGGGCATGCCGGGGTGGGTGAGGCCCACGGAGAGGCCCACGTTGCTTTGGGCGGAGGCCACCTCGAACAGGAAGTCGGCGAGGGTGTAGCGGCCCGGCGGGTAGAGCTGGGCCAGGAGGAAGGCCCCGGCCACGAGGAAGGCCACCCACAGGAAGAAGAGGGCCGCGGCCTGGCCCATCCGGCGGTAGATCTCCTCCTCGGAGTAGCACTCCGCGCCCAGGCGGCAGGGGACGACCGCGTCCGGCGGGGACAGGAGGCGGCGGATCTGCCAGCGCACCCCGCCGGCCAGGGTGGCCAGGCGCAGCACCTTGATCCCGCCGGCGGTGGACCCCGCGGCCCCGCCCACCACCATCCCCACCACCAGCAGGAACTTCCCCGCCTCCGACCAGCGGGCGAGGTCCACGGTCTGGAAGCCCGTGCAGGTCATGGCCGAGACGTACTGGAAGGCGGCGACGCGGAAGGCCTCCCGGGCCGGCCAAGGCCCCAACAGCACGGCCCCAAGGAGCCCCGTGCCCAAAAGGAGGGCCAGAAGGAACCAGCGGGTCTGGAGGTCCCGCCACAGCACGCCGGGCCCGCTCAGCAGCATCTGGTAGTGCACCACAAAGCTCACCGCGCCGGCCACCATGGCGAACATGGCCGCCACCTCCACCGCCAGGGAGCGGTAGCGGCCCAGGGACTCCGGCCACAGGGAGAACCCGCCCGTGGCCACCCCGGTCATGGCGTGGTTCAGGGCCTCCCAGGGGGGCATGCCCGCGGCGAAGAAGGCCAGCACGCTCAGGCCCGTGTACAGCCCGTAGATCCACCACATGGTGCGCACGGTGGAGCGCACGGAGGGGTGGATCTTTTCCGTGCGGGCCTCGGCGTAGTAGAGGGTGGCGGCGGACAGGCCCGGCCCGGCCAGGAGGGCGATCATGAGCACGATCACCCCCATCCCCCCGATCCACTCCATGAGGGAGCGCCACCACTGCAGGGTCTTGGGGAGGAGGTCCGGCCGCAGGGCCATGGTCAGGCCGGTGCCCGTGAAGCCGGAGATGCTCTCGAAGAAGGCGTTGGCGAAGTCCGCGTAGGGGTAGAGGAGGCCGCCGCCCAGCCGCCGGGACAGGAGGAACAGGGGAAGCGCCCCCAGGGCGGCCACCAAAAGCCAGCCCAGCCCGGCCACCACCAGGGCGTGGCGGAGCTGGGTCTCCCCGCTGCGCCGAAACGGCCAGTAGAGGAGGGCCCACACCAGGAGGCTGGCGCCCAGGGTCAGGCCCAGGGGCCGCAGGGCCACCCCCTCCCGGAAGAGCACGGCCACGGGGAAGGAGGCCGCGGCCATGAGCGCCACCACCAGGGACAAAAGCCCCAGGTCCCGCAGGACGATGCCGAGGTCCCCTAGGCCCATGGGATCAGCCGGTGAGGATGGCGATCAGGCGCTCGGGCGTGTGCTCCTTGCTGAACACGGTGAGGACGTCCCCCGCGTGGATGACCGTGCTGCCCTTGGCGATCTCCAGCTCCCCATCCCGCTCCACGGCAGCCACGAGCACCCCCTCCGGGATGATCCCCTCCTCGCCCGCCTCGCGCAGGGAGCGGCCCACCAGGGGGGAGGTGGGCGGCACGGTGATGCGAAAGAGCTGGGCCCCGCCGGGCAGGGTCACCAGGTCCCGCAGCTTGGGGTGCAGGGCCGCGTGGTACAGGTACTCGGCCACGATCACGTCGGGGTTCTCCATCACGTGGGCGCCCAACCGCCGGAAGAGCTCGGTGTGGGCGCGGTTGTTCACCACGGAGACGATGGTGGGCACGCCCAGGTCCTGGGCCGCGGCGATGACCATGAGGTTGGTGGCGTCGTCGGAGGTGGTGGTGATGAGGGCATCGGCCCGCTCGGCCCCGGCCTCCCGCAAGGCGTCCACAGAGGCCGCGTCCGCCTGGATCACCAAGACGTCGTATCTTCGGGCGATGGCCTGGGCCTTCTCGGGGTTGCGCTCGATGACCGCCACGTTGTGGCGGTCGCGCACGGCCAGCTCGATGAGGGCGCTGCCGATCCCGCCCGCACCCACCACGATGAGGTACATGCGGCGCAAATCCTACCATCCCGCCCCCGCTCCGGCAAAAGCGCGCCCCGCCCGAAAGCGGGCGTAAGATTGCCCTTATGGAAAAGTGGGTGAAGCTCACCGTGGTGTGGGGGGAGACGGAGGCCCAAATCCTCAAGGGCTTCCTGGAGGGCGAGGGGATCCGGGTGCAGCTGCGCTACCACGTCCCGCCCAGCGTCTACCCGCTTACGGTGGACGGGCTGGCGGAGGTGCAGCTCCTCGTGCCGGAGGAGGACCTGGCGGCGGCCCAGGAGGCCCTTGCGGCGTTCCGCTCCTGCGCGGGGGAAGGGGGCGAGGGGTAGGTGCATTGGCCGGACGAGGCGGAGCTGGCCCGGGCCCGTAAGGCCCTCCTGGCGCACCTGCGCCGCAAGGGCATCGCCGACCCCCGGGTGTTGGCGGCCCTGGAGAAAGTCCCCCGGCACCTCTTCGTCCTCCCGGAGTACCTGCCCCTGGCCTACGAGGACCGCCCCCTGCCCATCGGCGCCGGCCAGACCATCTCCCAGCCCTACATCGTGGCCCTCTCCACCCAGGCCCTGGCGCCCTCCCCCGCGGACCGGGTCCTGGAGATCGGGACCGGCTCCGGCTACCAAACGGCGGTCCTGGCGGAGCTGGCCGGGGAGGTGTTCACCGTGGAGCGGATCCCCGAGCTCTCCCAGGAGGCGGAGGCGCGCCTCCGGCGCCTGGGCTACACCAACGTGCGCTTCCGGGTGGGGGACGGGACCAAGGGCTGGCCGGAGGAGGCCCCTTTTTCCCGGATCCTCGTGACGGCCGCGGCGCCCAAGGTGCCCCCAAGCCTCCTGGCCCAGCTCGCGGAGGGCGGCCGCATGGTCATCCCCGTGGGCGGCCGCTTCGACCAGGACCTCTGGCTCGTCCACAAGGCGGCGGGAAGGCCCGTGTATGAGTACCTTTGCCCCGTGACCTTCGTGCCCCTCATCGGCGAGGAGGGATGGCGATGATCGATCTGCGTTCGGACACGGTGACCAAGCCCACCCCGGGGATGCGCCGGGCCATGGCCGAGGCGGAGGTGGGCGACGACGTGTACGGCGAGGACCCCACGGTGAACCGCCTGCAGGAGCGGGCCGCGGAGCTCTTGGGTTTCGAGGCCGCGCTTTTTGTCCCCTCGGGCACCATGGGCAACCAGGTGGCCATCGCCGTGCACACCCGGCCCGGCCAGGAGGTGATCCTCGAGGCCCAGTCCCACATCTACAACGTGGAGATGGCCACCCTGGCCCGCTTTTCCGGGGTCCAGCCCCGGCCCCTCCCCGGCCAACGGGGGGTCATCACCGCGGACCAGGTGCGGGCGGCCATCCGCCCCAACCTCTACTACCTGGCCCAAACGGGCCTGGTGTGCTTGGAGAACACCCACAACGCCGCGGGCGGCACGATCTTCCCCCTTGGGGTGGCCCGGGAGGTGCTCGCCGTGGCCCACGCCCACGGGATCCCCGTGCACCTGGATGGCGCCCGGATCTTCAACGCCGCGGTGGCCCTGGGCCTGCCCGTCTCGGAGCTCGTGCGCGGCTTCGACTCCGTGATGTTCTGCCTCTCCAAGGGGCTTGGGGCGCCTGTGGGCTCCGTGCTCTGCGGCTCCCGGGAGTTCATTGCGGAGGCGCGGCGGGTGCGGAAGGCGTTGGGCGGGGGGATGCGCCAGGCCGGGATCCTTGCCGCCGCCGGCCTTTATGCCCTCGCCCACCACATCGACCGCCTGGCCGAGGACCATGAGAACGCCCGCCTCCTTGCGGAGGGCCTAGCGCAGATCCCCTGCCTTTCCGTGACCCCGCCGGAGACGAACATCGTGCTGGTGGAGATCGTGCGGGGGCCCACGGCGCCGGAGCTGGCGGAGCGGCTCAAGCGCCGAGGGGTGCTGGTGGCGCCCGCCGGCGCGGGCACCGAGCCCCGCAAACTGCGGCTCGTCACCCACCTCGACGTCTCCCGCCAGGACATCCTCCGGACAATCGACCTCTTTTGGGAGGAACTGCGGGGCGTTTAGGCCGGACGAAGCGGCCCTCTTCCCCGGCGGGCTGTCCCCGCACGAGGGCGAGCGCGCCTGTAGTTTCCGTTACGTGCAAGGGGGCAGGATGCGTTGGGATGGCGCGGGGGTGTTCCGGCGGGTGGGGGCCCTCCTCCCTTGGGCCGTGAGCGCGTTCGCCCTGGCCGTGCCCGTGGGGTTCGAGTCCGGCCCCCACTTCTTCCACGCCTACCCGCCCGCCCTCTCCGCCTTCCTCCAGCTCACCAACGTGTCCCTCGCCTACGGGAACGAGCTTTTGGGCGGGGCGGTTCCGGCGGTGCCCCTGGTGGCCGGGGGGCTGGGGGTGCGGGCGGGGGCGACCCTGGGCGCGCCCTTCGCCCTGGCCCTGGGCTTCAGCGCGTTCGAGGCCGCCACGGGCACGGAGGGCCGCTGGGGCCCCGACCCGGTCGTCGTGCGCCTGGGCCTCACCTACGCCGACCTCCACGGGGCCCTCCTCTTCTCGCCCTGGCCCGGGCTCCTTTGGCTCGCCCTTTTTGCCGGCTTCGGCGTGGCCCGCGTGGACTACGCCGCGGCGCTCCCCGCCGCCGTGGGCAGCCCGCCGCTGCCCCTGCCCTTCGTGCCCCACCAGGGCACCTGGAGCTTCCGGGGCCGGGCGTTCGTGGCCGGCTTTTGGGCCCGCGCGGCCTTCCCCCTGCTTTCCGTGCTCACCCTGGGCGTGGAGGCCGGCTACCGCTGGGCCCTCTTCCCCGCCCTCCTTTCCGACGCCCTGCCCATGGACCTGGACAAGAACGGGGTCCCCGATGGCCTGGACCTCTCCGGGCTTTGGGTGGGGCTCACCCTGCGGGTGGAGTTCGCCCTGTAGGAGGCGAGGATGCGCCGTCTTTGTCTGGTCTTGGGAATTGGCCTTGGGCTGGTGGGGCTTTTTGGGTGCACTCCGAAGTTCACCCCCAAGCCCCCGCAGGCCCTGTTCGCCCTGCGGCCCACGGAGGGGGTGGCCCCCCTCACCGTGGTCTGCGACGGCTCCCTTTCCTTTTCCGAGGGGGGCCGCATCGCCGAGTACATCTGGGACTTCGGCGACGGCACGCGCGGCTTTGGTCCTATTGTTTCCCACACCTACCGCCGCGGCGGCACCTACCGCGTGACCCTCACCGTCTACGACGAGCGCGGCCTCAAGGGCTCCCGCGAGGCCCAGATCACCGTGCGCTTTCCCAAGCCCCAGCCGGACTTCTCCTTCGCCCCGCCCTTGCCCGCCACCTACGAGACCCTCCGCTTCGACGCCTCCGCCTCCCAAAGCCCCAACGGAAGGATCGTGCGCTACCTCTGGGCCTTCGGCGACGGCACCTCCGCCGAAGGCCCGGTGGTGGAAAAAAGCTACCGCTACGGCGGGGCCTACGTGGTGACCCTCTCCGTGGTGGACGAGGTGGGGGAGGTGGCCAGCGTGAGCAAGACCGTGACGGTGTTGGGAGGGCCGAGCTGTGGCCGCTAGGCGCCTTTTGGGGTTGGGCGCGCTCGCCGTTTTGGGCCTGGCCTTGGGCGGGTGCGTGCGCCCATCCCTTTCGCCGGGAAGCGGGGTCACGGCGGTGCTGCGGGCCGAGCCCCGGGAGGGCCAGGCCCCCCTCACCGTGCGCTTCGACGCCACCCGCTCCTTGGACCCCGCAGGCGCCCTCACCGACTACCTCTGGGACTTCGGGGACGGCTCGGAGGTGGCCGCCGGGCCGGTGGTGGAGCACACCTACCGCCGGGCCGGGGAGTACATGGTGACCCTGGTGGTGGTGGGGCCTTCCGGAACGGGCCGGGCCACGGCCCTCATCCGCGTCCTCAACAACCCGCCCAAGGCCGCCTTCTCCGTATGGCCCAGCGACCCCTGGGCCGAGGAGCCCGTGGCCTTCGACGCCTCCCCCTCGTCCGATCCCGACGGCGACCCGCTGCGCTACCTTTGGGACTTTGGGGACGGCCGCACCGGCGAGGGAAAGCTCGTGCAGCACGCCTACACCAAGGCGGGCGAGTACGTGGTGGTCCTCACGGTGGTGGACCCCTCGGGCGCGGAGGGGCGGGCCACCAAGCTCCTCAAGGTGGCGGAGTGCGGTCCGGGCGGGTGCGGCCGGCGGCGGTAGGCCGCGATCCCCTCAAGCGCGGGCCCGCTTCGGCCTCCCCGACCGGGGGAGGCCCCTTTTTGGCTGGAACGGCGCTCCTGGGGCTCCCGGAAGTCCTTGGCCGGGGCGCGCCCCGCGCTCTACCATCGCCCAAAGGGGGCGACGATGCGAGGAATCGGAAAGCGGGCATGCCTTCTGGCCGCGCTGCTCTTTTTTCTGGGCCTTCTGAGCGGATGTTTTCTCTGGGCCCCTCCGGCCGCGCCCACCCACCTGAGCGCCTCCGACGGCGAGTACCAGGAGCACGTGCTCCTCACCTGGTCGGCGGTGCCCCGCGCCGCCCGCTACGAGGTGTTCCGCGCGGAAGCGGAGGACGGCGACTACGAGAAGATCGGGGAGACGGAGGCCCCCCGCTTCCTGGATGTGGGGGCGGCGCCCAACGTCCTCTACTGGTACCGGGTGCGGGCCTGCAACCCCTTCGGCTGCAGCGCGTTTTCCGCGGCCGACGCGGGCTTCCGCCTCGGCCCCTTCCCGCCCCCGCCGCCCCGCAACCTCCAGGCCTCCGACGGCACCTTCCCCGACCGCATCCGCCTCACCTGGTCGCCCGCCCCCGCGGCAAGCTACTACAAGGTTTGGCGCTCGGACATCCCCGCGGGCGACTACCTCCCCATCGCCCAGGTTTCCACCCCCTCCTACGAGGACCGGGAGGTGGTGCGGGGCCGGGTGTACTGGTACAAGGTGCAGGCCTGCAACGACTACGGCTGCGGCGACTTTTCCCCGCCCGATTTTGGGGCCGCCGCCCTTCAGCTTCCCGGCGCGCCCCCCAACGTCCAGGCCTCGGACGGCGTCTACGCCGACCGGGTGCGGGTCAGCTGGGGCGCGGTCGCCGGCGCCGCCCGCTACGAGGTGTGGCGCGCCGCCGCCCGCGACGGCCCCTACGAGCTCCTGGCTGAAACCACCGCCACCTCCTACGACGACCGGGCGGTGACCGTGGGCACCACGTACTGGTACAAGGTGCGGGCCTGGAACGTCCTGGGGCACGGGCCGTTTTCCGAGCCCGACTCGGGCTACGCCGCGGCGGGCGGAGACGGCCGGGACGAGGGGGCCCTCCCCGGCCAGCCCCGCAACGTCCAGGCCTCCGACGGCGTCTACCTCGACCGGATCCGCGTGACCTGGGACGCCGTGCCCGGCGCCAAACGCTACGAGGTCCTCCGCTCCGACACCGGCAGGGAGGACGACTTCGTCCTGCTGGCCACGGTGACGGCCACCTCCTACGACGACGTGCAAACCGTGGCGCTTTGCGTCACGCGGTGGTACAAGGTGCGGGCCTGCCACGAGGCGGGGTGCGGCCCGGCCTCCGTGGCCGACAGCGGCCACCGCGGCGGCACCCTGGCCCAGGTCACCGGCCTCTCGGCCGCCATCGTGCAGACCTCCGAGGCGGGCGTCACCGTAAAGCTCCAGTGGAACGCCGTGCCCGCGGCCCAGGAACTGCGGGCGACGTACGAGATCTGGCGCACGGAGCCCGGGGTGGCCTGGCGAAAGGTGGAGCAGGTCTCCTCCACGACGTTTTCGGAGGACCTGCCCTGGAGCCCGAGCCCCTTGGGCACCACCTACCGCTACAAGGTGCGGGCGGTGAGCGGGCTGGGGTGCGTTCCGCCCGGGGCCTTCTCCGCGGAGGTGGCGGTGACGGTGCTGGGGAGGCCCACGCCGGGCGGGGCGGAAGGGGAATCTTCCCCCTAGGGCGGGACAAGCGTCCGGCGGGGTGCGGAACCTCTGGGTTGGGCGGGAGCGGGGCGCGGGGGGAGACTTGCGCGTCCCTGTGCGGGAGGCAAGGGGCCCCGGCTTGACGGGGCAAGGCGGGTTTCCTAAGATAGGGCCCGTTGGCGCCAAGCCTGGAGGAATCCGGCTTGACAGAGCAGCGAAGTTTCGGGTAGGATCGGGCCGAGCCTCCGGGCGGCGCTTTTTGCCAAGGAGGTGAAAAGCGGTTGGCGGACTCCTTGCGGAATAGGTCGCGGGAGGGTTTCGCGGCTTTGGAAGGGAAAGGAGGTTGGACGTTGAAGCGGCTAGGGTGGATTGGCGCGGTTTTGGCGGCCGTGGTCGTGGGGACCATGGCCTGGGCGTTTGACGCCTACTTCGCGGACGCCGCCGGCAAGAAGCTCGGCGAGGTCCAGGAGGGGCGGTACGTGTACATCGCCGTCAAGGACCCGGAGAAGGGCGCCTGCGGCATCGACGAGTTCACCGCGGACCTCCTCATCTTCGACTTCAAGACCGGCGCCTACATCGTCGTCGCCGATGATCCCGACACGCCGGAGGTCGAGAGCGCGGTGTTCCGGGAGCTTGGCGGCATCGGGAGCGGCCTCTACTTCTGGGTCGCCGGGACGGGCTCCAACACGAAAGTCAGCGTTCAGGTGGGCTCGCGCGATGATTACGCCGACGTCCCCGCCGGCATGGTCCACGTCCTCGGCAACGTCACTCCCGCTGTGACCACGTGGAATGATGGGAACTGGGAATACGTTGATGAGGATGTCGTGGCCGGTGATCTGCCTCAGAATAGGACCGTCGAGCGCACTCGGTTTGTTGACGTAACCGGCCGGCTGGAGAACAACGACACCCTGATCCTGATCGTGCGCGACAACACCAACCCGATGAACATCGACCAGGACCAGGTGAAGATCGCGGACACGGTGGCCAGGCTCACGGCCACGCCCGCGGTCGTGTCCTACCGCTGCCCGGCCTGTGACAACATCATCGTGCGCATCGAGGACAAGGACGAGAACCTCAACCCCAACGAGATCGAGTACGTGCCCTTCTTCGTCATCCTCAACCCCGGGAGCTGGAATCCTGTAGAGACTCCGGGCGTGAACAACTTCTGCAGCCTGCTGCGGTGGGGCGGCTACGATGCTGGCGGCACCCTCATTGACGCCCCCATCCGCTGGTTCAACATCTATGACGACCGCTTCATCGACTATGACGGCGCGGCGTGGGCGGCGAACCTGAGCGAAACGCTCCTTCGGGCCGTGTTCTTCGCCGCGGAGACGGGCCCGGACACCGGGGTCTTCGAGTTCAACTTCGGCAACCTCGAGAACTTCCAGGAGGCCCTGGGGCTCACCCGGGATGACCGGCTTCCCATCTACTCCACCATCACCTTCTACTACCTCGACCCCAACGACTTCGATGACATGGACCTCACCGCGATCTACGTGAACTCCAACAAGTACCACTCCCAGACCTGGATCACCGACGCCAACGGCGTCCCCGTCTCCGAGGTGAAGATCGGCCACGGCGGGCTTTATATCCGCGTCTACGACGCCGACGCCAACGTGAACGCCTGCTGCCAGGACAAGATCGTGGTCCACATCTGCGACCCGCACAACGAGGACGACAGCGAGTACGTGATCATCGACGAGGTCTCCAACAACAGCGGCATCTTCTTCACCCAGAGCGGGATCCGCCTCGAGCCCGTGTGGGACGCGGTGAACGGGTACCAGCTGGTGTTCGACGACTGGAAGGTCCAGGCGTTCAACGAGGACACGATCTTCGTGCAGTACAACTCCGTGGACTACGAGCAGGAGGACCTCAACGCGCTGGGCGACGGCAACCCCAATGACGATAACTTCCCGCCTGCAATCGCTGATTCCGCCCGCAACCAGTACTGGGACGTGTCCTTCGCCAAGGTGAAGGTGTACGACTTCCAGGTCTTCGACGGCAAGACCCACCACATGCGCTTCCTGGACGGGAACTACCAGCCGGTGACGGAGATCTCCCTGGCGGGCAACCTGTACCTTGAGGTCACGGACCTGGACCAGAACGAGAACCCGCTCCTCAGGGAGTTCATCTTCGGCGGCTGGAACAAGGACGCCGATGCAGATGATGAGGAGCACTCGGCGCCGATCTGGGGCGGCGAAGACAACGTTCTTGGCCAATTCCTTGATCTTGGTGCTTCCTCCATCTCCGGGATCCCGGCGACGGTGAAGGTCTTCATGTTCAACGCCCAGAAGGGGACCTGGGAGCGGCTGGACCTGCGGGAGACCGGGGTGGGCACGGGCGTGTTCCGCTCCACGGTGTGCGTGGCCGTGGGTCCGGACGGCCTGAACTCCTCCGGCGGCGACACCATCATGGCCTTCTACCAGGACCCCTCCAACCACTCCGACATCGCCATCATCTCCATTAAGGTCAGCCTGGGCGGCGCCGGCGCGGTCACCCCGCCCGTGGTGGCCCTGGGCGTGGCCTTCGACCGCACCACCTACTACCCGGGCGACACGGTGACCCTCACCGTGACCGACGAGCAGTACGCGGGCGCCGCGGAGATCGTGGGCACGAACGTCCTCGTGCTCCTCGACAAGGACGGCAACGTGATCACCAGCTGGAACCGGCTCGAGGCCGTGCCCGGCCAGCCCGGCAAGTTCCGGGTCACCTACGTGCTGCCCGAGACGGTGAAGCTGGGCACGATCACGGCCAAGTACACGGACCCCTACGTGGCCACGCGCACGGCCCAGGCCACGGCGACCGTGGTGGCCAAGGCCCTGGCCAACGTGCGCGGCGTCACGGTGGCGCCCAACCCGTTCAAGACCACCACCACCTTCACTATCCAGGCCGAGCCCGCGGGCGCGGTGGCCGAGAAGATCACGGTCACCCTCTACGACCTGACGGGCGCGAAGGTGGCGGTGGTGGAGGGGCGGAACACGGCCTCCCTGACCTGGAACGGCGGTAACCTCGGCAACGGCGCGTACATCTACGTGGCCGTGGTGGAGGGCGCCGGTAAGGTCTTCGGGCCGTTCAAGGGGTTCGTGTACATCGAGCGCTGAGGCGGAGGGGGGCGGGGCCCGGTGGGGCCCCGCCCCCTTGGGATCCTCGAGGAGGTAAAGAACGATGAAGCGGCTAGCGATCGCGGCGATCCTCTTGGGCGCCCTGGCCCTGGGGGCTTGGGCCCAGTACCAGCGGCCCCTGGTGTTCCAGGGCGGGCTTGGGGCGAAGGCGTTGGGGATGGGCGGGGCGTTCAGCGCCCTGGCGGACGACGGCACGGCGGCCCTGTGGAACCCCGCGGGCATCCTCGCCTTCGGGGAGAACGTGTGGATCGGCGGGGCCACCAGCCAGCTCTTCGGCATGGTGCCGTATCAGTACGTGAGCGGCGGGTTCAGCTTCGCCGGCTACGGGATCGGCCTCGCCTGGGCCAACGCCACCGCCGGGGACTTCTACACCGCCAACGCCTTCATCGGCACCGTGGGCGTCAAGCTCGGGGAGTTCGGCTGGGTCGGGGCCAACCTCAAGTACCTGCTGGAGAAGATCACCAAGGACTACTCGGGCTTCGGCTTCGACCTCGGCCTCATTGTGCCCGTGCTTCCCGAGCTGGCCCTGGCCGTGGTGGCCAAGGACCTGGGCACGACCCTGGCCCAGCCGGTGACGCCGGTGTACGTGGTGGGCGCGGCGGGGAAGCTCCTGGAGGGCGCCCTCAAGGTGGGGGCGGACGTGGAGCTCTCCTCCACCTTCGCCGTGAAGAACCTGCGGCTGGGGTTGGAGTTCGCGCTCATCGAGAACCTGGCGGTGCGGGCGGGGCTGGTGGCGCCCGAGCTGAAGTTCGAGGAGTACTACGTCACGGTGGGCGCGGGGTTCGCGCTGGGCGGGCTCTCCGTGGACGCGGCCTACGTGCTGGCGAAGAACCCCGGGGAGTCGCTGGTGCTGTCCGCGACGTTCCTGTTTGGGGAGCTGTTCAAGCCGGCTCCGGCGCCGACCCCGGCTCCGGCTCCCGCCCCGCGGCCGCGGTAATCCCTCGGTCGCCAACCGCTTGCAGGGGCCGGGAAAAACCCGGCCCCTTTTCTTTTTTCGCATCGGGCGCCCCCCTTTTAAGCCTTGCCGCAAGGGGCCTTCCCCCTCCTTCCGGCGGGCGCTTGACGCAGGACCTCTGGTCTCGCTATAGTGCATTGACTTTGGCCGCACCGGAGGCGGTGCCGGCAGGATAGGGTTCGGCGTGCGCTAGGGATTGGGAGCTTCCGGGGATGGAAAGGGGGTGAGCGATGAAATTCCGGGGTTTGGCGATTTTGGTGTTGGCCTTGGGTTTGGCCGCCGCGGCCCAGGAGCCCATTAAGATCGGAGGCCTTTTGGAGTTCACCGGCGCCTGCGCCGCCTACGGGCAGATGGCCCGCACGGCCATCGAGTTCGCCCGGGAGGTGGGCCTGGTGCCCACGCGCGTCCTTGGGCGGCCCATCGAGATCGTGTACTACGATGCGCGCACGGAGCCCGTGGAGGCCGCCACCGGCGCCACCCGCCTCATCGAGGTGGAGAAGGTCGTGGCCATCCTGGGCACGATGTGCTCCGGGCCGTTTTTGGGCGCCGCGGAGATCGTGCAGCGCGCCGGCATCCCCATGATCGGCATCACCACCACCAGCCCCCTCACCACCAAGGTGGGCGACTACTGCTTCCGCGCCTGCTTTGTGGACGACGACCAGGGCGTGGTGGCCGCCTACCTGGCCTACGAGTACATGAAGGCCCGCACCGCGGTGATCGTGGTGGACGTGGTCCAGCCCTACTGCGTGGGCCTGGCCCGCTTCTTCCGCGAGGCCTTCACCCGCCAGGGCGGGAAGGTGCTCGCGGAGCTGGCGGTGCGCTCCGGCGACGTGGACTACACCGCCCAGCTCACGGAGATCCTGCGCCTCAACCCCGATGTGATCTACTGCCCCAACTACTACACCGAGGCGGCCCTCATGATCAAGCAGGCGCGGGACCTGGGCATCACCATCCCCGTGCTGGGCGGGGACGGCTACGACGCTCCGGAGCTGATCCAAATCGGCGGCAAGGCCGTGGAGGGCGTGGTGTTCACCACCTTCTTCCACGAGGACGCCGTGGCCACCGAGATCGGCCTCAAGTTCTACTCCCTCTATCGGCAGCGGTTCGGCCGCTCCCCCTCCTCCATGGAGGCCATGGCCGTGGACGCCTACCTCCTTGTGGTGAAGGCCATCGAGCTCGCGGGCGAGCCGAACCCCAAGAAGATTAGGGACGCCCTGGCCACCATCGACCTGGAGGTCGTGACCGGCCGCACCATCATGGACCCCGTCACCCGCAACCCCGCCAAGGACTTCGTGTTCCTGGAGGTGCGGGAGGGCCAGTTCGCCCTGAAGACGGTGATCCCCGCGGGCGAGGCCAAGGCCCTCAAGGCCCGCATCGGCATGTGAGCCGGGGAGGGGGCCGGGGCCAACCCCCGGCCCCCTTGGATCCCCAAAAGGAGCCCCGTTGAGCATCTTCCTCCAGCAGCTCCTCAACGGCTTCACCCTGGGCAGCCTCTACGCCCTCATCGCCATCGGCTACACCCTGGTGTACGGGATCCTGCGGTTCATCAACTTCGCCCACGGCGACATCTTCATGTTCGCCGGCTACTGGCTGTTCTACTGGTTCTTCATCTTCCAGTTGCCCTGGTGGCTGGCGGCCTTGTTGGCCGTGGCCCTCACCGCGGGCATGGGGGTGGTGATCGAGCGCGTGGCCTACCGGCCGCTGCGCCACGCCCCCCGCATCTCCCTCTTCATCACGGCCATGGGCGTGTCCTTCCTTTTGGGCAACACCATCATCGTCCTCCCCTGGGCCGGCGGACGGCAAAAGCCCTTCCCCACCCCGGCGTTCATGACCCAGGTCTACACGGTGGGCACGGTGCGCATCCAGGGCGTGACCCTCTGGGTGCCCCTCATCGCCGCGGCCTGCCTCCTGGCCCTCCTCTTTTTGGTGTACCGCACGAAGGTGGGGCGGGCCATGCGCGCCATCGCCACGGACATCGAAACCACCGCCCTCATGGGCGCGGACATCAACCGGGTCATCTCCTACACCTTCCTGGTGGGCTCGGCCCTGGCCGCCGTGGGCGGGATCCTCTGGGGCTGCCGCTACCCGCGGCTCCAGTGGGACATGGGCGTCCTGCCGGGCCTGCGCTCCTTCACCGCCGCCGTGGTGGGCGGCATAGGCAACATCGTGGGCGCCATGCTCGGCGGCTACCTCCTCGGCCTGGCGGAGATCCTGTTCGTGGCCTTCCTCCCCCACCTCTCCGGCCTGCGCGACGCCTTCGTGTTTGGTGTGCTCATCCTCTTCCTCCTCTTCAAGCCCACGGGGATCCTGGGGAAGCCCCTGAAGGAGAAGGTATGAGGGCGTGGGCGCGTAACTGGCCTGTCCGCCTGCGGGCCTGGGCGCGGGGTCTTCTCGCCGTGCTGCGGGCCTGGGGGCGTGACCTTCTTGCTGTCCTGCGGGCCTATTGGCGCTTCTTCCTCACTGGGCTTGTGCTCGCCGGGCTGTTCGCCTTCGTGAGCTGGGGCGAGAAGGGCTTGGATCGGTTCATCTGGCGCGTCCTCAACTTCGGCGCCATCTACGCCATCGCCGCGGTGGGCTACACCGTCATCAACGGGGTCACCGGCCAGTTCTCCCTGGGGGCCCACGGGTTCATGCTTTTGGGCGCGTACCTCACCACCCTCCTCATCCTCCCCCTGCACCAAAAGGAGATGGTGTGGATCCTGCGGCCCCTGGTGTGGCCGTTCAACCGCATCGCCCTGCCCGGCTCCATGTTCATTTTGGCGCTGCTGGCGGGCGGGGTGGCCGCGGTCCTGGCCGCGGTGGTCGTGGGCATCCCCGCCCTGCGCGCCCTGCGCGGGGATTACCTGGCCATCGCCACCCTGGGCTTTGGGGAGATCCTCTTCCTTCTTGTGGCCAACCTCCCCCAGCTCACCAACGGCGCCATGGGCATCAAGGGCATCCCGCCCTACACGAACCTGTGGTGGACCTTTGGGATCCTGGTGGTGGTGGTGTACGCGGCGGTGCGCCTGAAGAACTCCAGCTTCGGCCGGGCCCTGCGGGCCATCCGGGAGGACGAGCTGGCGGCGGAGTCCATGGGCATCAACGTGTTCCGCCACAAGCTCCTGGCCTTCCTTTTTAGCGCGTTCTGCGCCGGGCTGGCCGGCGGCCTCATGGCCGCCCTCATCGGCACCATCACCCCCGACCTCTTCCGCTTCTTCATGACCTTCTACCTCCTCCTCATCATCGTGCTTGGGGGGATGGGGAGCATCAGCGGGGCGGTGGTGGGCGGGTTCATCTTCGCCACGATCTTTGAGGCCCTGCGGTTCGTGGACACCGCGGTGGTGCCGGGCATGCGCATGGTGGTGTTCGCCCTCCTCCTCATCGCCTCCATGCTCTTCTTCCGGCGGGGCCTCTTTGGGCAGGAGGAGTTCACCTGGGCCGGGTTGGGCCGGGCCGGGAGGTGGGTATGGTCCAAGATTCGGTGATCCTGAGCCTGCAGAACCTCACCATGCGGTTCGGCGGCCTCGTGGCCGTGCGCGAGTTCTCCATGGACATCCGCTACGGGGAGCTGGTGGGCCTCATCGGCCCCAACGGCGCCGGGAAGACCACGATCTTCAACATGATCACCGGCCACTACGTGCCCAGCGAGGGCCGCGTGCTCTTCGAGGGCCGGGACATCACCGGCCTCCCCCCCTGGAAGATCGCCCGGCTCGGCATCGCCCGCACCTTCCAGAACATCCGCCTCTGCCGGGAGATGACGGCCCTGGAGAACGTGCTCATCTCCTTCCACCCCCGCGTGCGCTCCACCGTGTTCGACGCCCTTCTTCCCACCCCGCGGTACGTGCGGGAGGAGCGGTGGATGCGGGAGCGGGGGCTGGAGCTTTTGGCCGCGGTGGGCCTGGAGCGGTGGGCGCACTTCCGGGCCGGAGCCCTGCCTTATGGGCTCCAACGGCGGGTGGAGATCGCCCGGGCCCTGGCCACCCAACCCAAGCTCCTCCTTTTGGACGAGCCCGCCGCGGGCATGAACCCCCAGGAGGCCCAGGACCTCATGGGCTTCATCCTCAAGATCCGCGAGACCTTCGGCCTCACCATCTTCCTCATCGAGCACGTGATGCAGGTGGTGATGGGGATCTGCCCGCGCATTCGCGTGATCGACTTTGGGGTTAGCATCGCCGAGGGCACCCCGGAGGAGATCAAGCGCCACCCCAAGGTGATCGAGGCTTACTTAGGCGAGGAGGCCCTCCGTGCTTGAGATCCGCAACCTCCACGTGTTCTACGGGGGAATCCACGCGCTGCAGGGGGTCTCCTTTTCCGTGCCCAAGGGGAGCGTGGTGACCCTTTTGGGCGCCAACGGCGCGGGCAAGACCACGACCCTGCGGGCCATCATGGGGCTGGTGCGGCCCCGGGAGGGCGCGATCACCCTGGACGGCCGCTCCCTGCTGGGGCGGCGGCCCCACGAGATCGTGCGGCTGGGGCTCTCCCTGGCGCCCGAGGGCCGCCGCATCTTCCCCGACCTCACGGTCCTGGAGAACCTCCTTTTGGGGGCCTACGCCCGCAGCGATTCCGCCGGCGTGGCCCGGGATCTGGAGTTCGTGTTCTCCCTCTTCCCGCGCCTGAAGGAGCGGGTGCGGCAGCGGGGCGGGACCCTCTCCGGCGGGGAGCAGCAGATGCTGGCCGTGGGCCGGGCCCTCATGGCCGGCCCCAAAATCCTCCTCCTGGACGAGCCCTCCCTGGGCTTGGCCCCCGTCCTCATCGCCGAGATGTACCGGGCCTTCGCCCGCCTGAAGGCGGAGGGCCGCACCCTCCTCCTTGTGGAGCAGAACGCCCGCGCCGCCCTCTCCCTGGCCGACTACGGCTACGTCCTGGAGACGGGGCGCATCGTGGCCCACGGCTCCGCCCCCGCGCTGCGCGAGTCCGACCTCGTGCGGAGGGCGTACCTGGGCGTCTGAGCCCCGTCGTTGACCGCGCCCGGGTTTTGCGCTAGGTTGCCCCCGTGCGCTGGAACGTCCCCAACAGCCTTACGCTCGCCCGCCTCGCCGCGGTCCCCCTCTTTTTGGCGTTCCTGTTCCTCCCGGGGACGGTGTGCAAGATCCTCGCCCTGGCCCTGTTCGCCGTCGCCGCCCTCACCGACGCCGTGGACGGGTACCTGGCCCGCTCCCTGCGGGAGGTGACCACGTTCGGGAAGCTGGCGGATCCCATCGCCGACAAGATCCTGGTGGCCGCGGCGTTTGTGTCCTTCGTGGAGTTCGGGGAGCTGCGGGCCCTCCCGGTGATCGTCATCCTGGCCCGCGAGTTTTTGGTCACCGGGCTGCGCGTGCTCGCCCTCGCCGAGGGCCTGGTGATCCCCGCCAGCCCGTTGGGGAAGCTCAAGACCCTCTCCCACGTGGGCCTGGCCCTGTTCATTTTGGCCACCCGCTACTTCGGGGTTGGCGCGCTGGGGCTGGTGTTCAAGGAGGTGTTCTTGTACTTGGCGGTGGCCCTGGCCGTGATCTCCGGGGGGGAGTACTTCTGGCGGGCGCGGAAGCTCTTCCGGCCTAGTTCTTCGGGCTGACCCCGTACTTTTGGGCGAAGGCGCGGGCCGCGGCGTGCAGCTCGGGCATCCCGCCCTGCTCCTGCGCCAGGTAATAGAGGTGCTCGGAAAGCCAAACGTAGAGGTCGGCCTCCGTGCGCCCCGGGAAGTACGCCAAAATCCCGGTCTCGCGGATGGCCTCCACGATGGGCTTGTACACCCGGTCGTACCAGGAGACCACCGCCTCCTCGTACGGGACCTCCCGGCCCTCCTCGATCCCCCGGAAGTAGCGGTGCACGTCGATGTGCTCCAGGAGCTTGCGGTAGCCGGAGAGCTCGGAGAAGAGGATTTCCGCCTCGGGCCGGAGCTCCTTGAGGCGGGTGTGGCGGAGGAACGCGGCGTACTCGGCCTTGAGGAGGATGTCCTTTTCCGTGTCCGTGGGGGAGATGGGCACCAGGGGGATGAACTCCCACACCTCGGCGTCGATGAACTTGCCCCCCTGCCGTTTGGCGGCGGCCACGCGGTGGTGGCCGTCCACCACAAAGTAGGCTTCGCCCAGCTTGTATAGCTGCACGGGCGGGAGGACCTCGCCGCGGCTCAAGGCCGCCTCGACCTTCTTCAGCCGCACGTCTTCATAAAGGGGCAAGAAGGCCCGGGTGAAGTCCTGGTAGCGGTTCACGCTGCCCACGATCTTCTCCAGCTCCACCTCCTGCAGGCCCAAATACCGCCAGCCGGTTATGGGCACCTTCTCCTTCACCCAGTCGAAGGGGAGGAGGAAGGAGGGCTCGTTGCGGGCGAAGGGGAAGATGCGTTCCCAAAAGCGCGCGAAGGGGATGGGCATGGCTCACAGCTCCAGGAGGCGGAAGCCGCGCACGTGCACGACCTGGGTGGGGCCGATTTGGGTGGTGGCGGGGAGGCCCGGCCGGGGCGGGGTGTGGCCGTGGAGGTGGATCCGGGGCCGCCAGCGCCGGATGAACCACAGGAACGCCTCAAACCCGCGGTGGGCGGGGTCCGTCCCGTCGTGGACCCCAAAGGGCGGGGCATGGGTGAGGAGGATGTCGCAGGCCCGGCCCCGCCGGCGCGCGTTCCACCACAGCCGCGGCCACAGCCTCCGGATCCGCCAACGCATCTGCCCCTCCGTGTACTGGTTCTCCGCCCGGGGATCGTACCGCGCGCACCCCCCAAACCCCACCACGATGACGCCCTTCCTCTCCACGACCCGGCCGTCCACGTCCACCCCGCCTTGGGGGGCCTGGATCACCCGGTCCTCGCTGTGGATGGGCCGGTCGTGGTTCCCCCGCACGAAGAGGAGGGGCGCATCCACCGCGTCCAGGAGGAACTCCAGGTAATCGTAGGGCAGGTCCCCGCAGGAGAGGATGAGGTCCACCTTGGGGAAGGAGGGGGAGAGGACGGCCCGTTCCAGGGCGGGGCTGACCTCGTCGCCCACGGCCAAAATGCGCACGCCCCATTCTAGCGGACGAAAGGGGCGTGGGGCGGAGGCGCGTGACCCCAGGGGCGGCGCGGCGGCCCGGTAAAGTTCCTTTCCGGGAGGGAGCGGATGCGCTGGGCGTTGTGGCTTGCGGTCGTGGCGGGGCTGGCCGGCTGGGCCGACACCCTGGTGCTGTCCGACGGCACGGTCCTGACGGGGCGCGTGCAGGGCCTCACCCCCACCCAGCTCGGCTTCCTCACGGCGGAGGGGCTGCGGTGGGTGGCCCTGGAGGACGTGCAGCGGTTGGCCCTGGACCTGGGGGAGGACCCGCGGCCGCGGGTGGACCGGCGGGCGTGGTCCCGGGCCCTGGGCCGCGCCCAACGGGAGCTTTGGACCTGCCAGTACTTCCGCGAGGGCCTGGTCCTGGCCGGGCTCCTCTTCCTGGGGGCGGGGCAATGGCTGGTGAGCCTGGGCCATGGCTCCTTCGGGGGGCTCCTCACCGCCTTGGGGGCCCTCGGCCTTCTGTACGGCCTGGGCTCGGCGCGGCCGGATTGCTCGCTCCCCGCGGCGCGCCTCCGCACCCTCCTCTACCTCGGGTTGGAGCACGGCTGGCTCTTTTAGGGGCCGCGCTTATAATTCGTTTTTGTGATCGTCCAGAACCGGATCCGCAAGGTCCAGAAGCGCGACCGCTCCCTCGTTCCCTTCGATCAGGGCCGCATCGTCAACGCCATCCTGCGCGCCGCCCGCTCCGTGGGCGGGTTCGCCCAGGACCTCCTCCCCGGCATCAACGACAAGCTCTTCATGTTCGGCGACGACGAGCACATCGCGGAGTTCCTCTCCGATGTGGTGGTGATCACCCTCAACCGCGACCCCCGCCACTGGATCGCCAACTTCCCGCCCACCATCGAGGAGATCCAGGACACGGTGCTGCACGTGCTGCGCAGCTTCGGCTTGGTGACCGTGGCCGATGCCTACGAGTGCTGGCGGTGGGGGAAGTACTGGGTGCGGGCGGGCGCCATCACCATGGACCAATTCGTGGGCAACGGCTACCCCACGAGGCTCCACGAGGAGACCCTGGCCTGGAACCGGGCCCACGGCTGCGACACCGTGGAGGGCCTCAACGAGATCGTGCGCTCCGGAAGGCTTAAGGACCTGGTGGAGGCCGCCACCGAGCGCTACGAGCGCGCCCTCGACGAGGCCGCCCAAAAGGTCCTCCAGCGCCTCGCCCAGGGGGACGAGATCCGCATGATCTGGATCTCCGGCCCCTCCTCCTCCGGGAAGACCACGACCACGGTGAAGCTCACCCAGCGCCTGGAGCGGGAAGGGCTCCACTTCCTCATGCTCAACCTGGACGACTACTTCTGGCCGGTGGTGGAGCACCCTACAGACTGGCTCAACGACCGCAACTTCGAGACCCCCGAGGCCCTGGACATCCAACGGATCAACCAGCACCTCAAGGCCCTCCTGGATGGACAGACCATCGAAAAGCCCATCTACAGCTTCAAGGAGGGCAAGCACGTGGGCACCAAGCCCGTGCGGCTCCGGAAGGACCAGATCCTCCTCCTGGACTGTCTCCATGGGTTCTATCCGCCCCTCACCGCGGGGATCCCCAAGGAGAACATGTTCCGCGTGTACATCGAGGCCGCCAATATGCTGTACGAGGGCGACGGCACCACGGGGAAGCTCACCCAGTTCACGGACGTGCGGCTCCTGCGGCGGATGCTCCGGGACGCCACGCACCGCAACCACCCGCCCCTCCACACCCTGCTCCACTGGCACTACGTGCGCGCGGGCGAGCTCTTCTCCATCATCCCCCTCATGGGCCTGGCGGACTACCAGATCCAGGGCGGCATGCCCTTCGACCTGGCGGTGTTGAAGCCCTTCTTCTTGCCGGATGGGATTTGGCCGCGGCCGGACGAGCTCGCTCCCTACAGCTCCTTTTTGGACGCCCAGATCCGCTACCGCCGGATCACCCAGCTCCTCTCCCAGGTGGCCGGCCTCACCCTCTGGGAAGTGCAGGACCAAAGCCTCATCCCCGGGGACCACCTCGTGCGCGAGTTCATCGGCGGAAGCACCCTCAAGATCCCCCACAACGAGTAGCTTCCCTTGGCCCAAGGGGGCCGCGCTTCCAGCGCGAGGCGCTCCCCGCGGGCTTGCGCGCCGCCAAAAGGCGGATTTCTCAAGCGCTTCCTTTTTGTTGGACTCCCCCGGCCCAAACCCGCGCGGGGCCCGCTGAGCCTCCGCTTGGGCGGTCCGCCCCAGCCTCGAGGGGCGAGGGAGCCCTCCGGGCTACAACCGGTACACGAGGGCGTACTTCTCCCGCAGGTACCGGAGGAAGGGCTCCGGCGAGAGCTTTTCCCCCGTGACTTTCTGGCACAGCTCCTCGGGGAAGTACATGCGCCCGTAGCGATGGATGTTCTGCCGCAGCCAAGAGAGGACGTTTTGGAATTGCCCTTTCCGCACTTCGTCCCACAGGTTGGGCTGGGCCTCTTGCAATTTCTCCATGAACTGGGCGGCGTAGAGGTTCCCCAGGGCATAGGAGGGGAAGTACCCGAAGGCCCCGCCCGACCAGTGCACGTCCTGGAGCACCCCTTTCGCGTCGTCCGGGGGCACCACCCCCAAGTAGGCCTTCATCGCCGCGTTCCACCGCTCCGGAAGGTCCTCCACCTTGAGGCGCCCCTCCAGGAGCTCCACCTCGAGCTCGAAGCGGAGGCAGATGTGGAGGTTGTAGGTGACCTCATCGGCCTCCACGCGGATGAGGGAGGGCTCCACTTTGTTCACCATACGGAAGATCGTTTCCGGGGAGGTGCGGGCGAACCCGCGGAACCGCCGGGCGAGCCGGGGCTTGAAGAACTCCCAGAAGGCGAGGCTCCTTCCGATTTGGTTTTCCCAGAAGCGGGACTGGGACTCGTGGATCCCGTAGGAGGCGCCGCCGGCCAGGCCCATCCAGTAGAGCTCCGGCGGGATGCCCTGGTCGTAGAGGGCATGCCCGCCCTCGTGGAGGGCTCCATAAAGGGCGGAGAAGGGCTCCGCCTCGTTGTAGCGGTTGGTGACGCGGGTGTCCCCTGGGCCCAGGCCGATGGTGAAGGGGTGGGCGGACTCGTCGAGCCTCCCCGCGGAGAAGTCGTAGCCGATGGCCTTGAGGACCTCGGTGCAGAGGGCCTTCTGGCTGGGGAGGCGGTAGCGGCCCGCGGGGATGGGGGGCGGCGGCGTACCCCGCTCCTGAAGCTCCCGCACAAAGGGCACGAGCCGCTCCCGCAGGCCGCCCAGGATCCCGGCCACCTCCCGCGTGGTCATCCCCGGCTCGTACTCCTCAAGGAGGGCGTCGTAGGGGTGCTCCTTGTAGCCGATCAGGCGGGCCATCTCCCGCACCATGTCCACGATCTCCGCCAAGTAGGGCCGGAAGAGGGCGAAGTTGGCCTCGGCCTTGGCCTTCTCCCACACGGATTCCGCCTTGGTGCAGAGCTCCACGAACCTCTGATAGAAGTCCGGGGGGATGGCGCGGGCCCGTTCGTGGTCCCTCTTCCCCATGCGGACCATGGCCCGCTCCGCCTCGGAGGCGTTCGGGAGCTCCTTTTCTGCGGCGGCCAAAAGCTCCCCGAATTTGGGGGAGACCACGCGCTCGAAGGCCAGGCGCGACAGCCGGCCCACCACCTTGGCCCGCGTCTCCACCCCCCGCTCGGGCATGTAGGTGCGGGCGTCCCAGTGGGCGATGGCCGCGGCGGCCTGGAGCTCCACCATCTCCGCCACGTAGCTCTTGAGCTCCGCCAGGGCCGACATGCTAGATCCTTTCCGTCCGCCCGGTGAAGGCGAACCTTTCGATCCGGAGCTTGGGGACCAGGGTGGCCCCGAAGCCCTCCCCGCCGGTGATGAGGGTGAGGTCCCGCCCCACCGCCTGCACCAGGGCCAGGGCGCGCAGGCCCGACTCCGTCACGCGCAGGTCCTCCACGGCGGCCACGATCCGCCCGTCCTCGACCAGGAAGGTGCCGTCGCGGGTCATCATGGTCATGATGCCCCGCATGGGGTCCACGGTGCGGGCGTAGTGGAAGCGCGTGACCAGAAGGCCGCGGGCGAGGCCGGAGAGGAGCTCCCCGTCCGTGGCCGTGCCGGGCTCCATCACCAGGTGCGTGGGCAGGGGCGACCAGCCCGCGGCCGCCGGCGGCAGGGCGTGCCCCGTGGACTTCGTGCCCATGAGCTTGGCCGTGCGGGAGTCGTGCACCACCCCCGCGGCCACGCCCCCCCGGAAGAAGTACACCCGGGTCTTGGGCACCCCCTCGAAGTCGAAGGGCATGGGGATCGTCTTGGGGTGGAGGGCATCGTCGTACACGGTGACGAGCTCGGAGACCATCTTTTCGCCGAAGCGCTGGCAGAAGAAGCTGCGGTTCTCGAGGACGGCCCGGGCGGAGAAGCCCATGGAGGCCAGCATCCCCAGGAGCGTGGCCACGGCCGGCTCCTCCAGCACCACCGGGTACTCCCCCGGCTCGAGGGGGAGGCGCTTCTCCGAGCGGGCCGCCTTCTCGAGGGCCCGCCCGGCCACCTCCTCCGGCCGGAACTCCCCGACCCGCGTGCTCGTGAACTCCGCGTAGCCCGAGCCCGCCTCCTTCCCCAGGATCACGGTGACGAAGCGCAGGAGGGTACGGCGGAAGTGGGCCTCGACCCCGCGGGTGGTGCGGATCCAGATCGCGTCGCCCCCGGTGGCCAGCGCGCCGGAGGCGTTGAAGCCCAGGCGGTTGGCCTCGGCCACGGCCCGGCGCACGAGCTCCGCCCGCAGGGCGGGGCTCGCGTTCCAGGTGGCCTCGTCGAAGGCCTCGACCTGGGGGTAGGGGGCCGGCCCCGGCGGCTCGTACCCCGCGGGCTGGGTCTGGGCCCGCGCCAGCTCCGCCGCCTCCCGCGCCGCCCGCCTCAGCCCCTCCAGGGAGACCTCGTTCGTCTGCACCACCCCGGTCTTCCCCCCCACCCAGGCCCGCACGTACACCACCGTGTCCTCCTCCGCCACGTTCTGGTGGATGTGGCCGAAGGTGAAGCGGGTGAGCTCCTCGCGGCTGTGCAGGACAAGGACCTCCAGATCGTCGGCCACGCGCAGCCTGGGCACCTCTTCCAAAATCCTCTCCGGATGCACCGCTCCTCCTTTCATGGCCAACCCAGCTTCTCCCGCAGGCGGGCAAAGAGGCCCGGCGTTTGGGGGAGGCGCACCAGGAGGGTGTCCTTGGGCGCGCGCCGCACCCTGAGCTCGGCCCCTGGGGAGAGGGCGCCGATGGGGTCGCCATCGGCCAGGGCCAGGGCCTGGCGCTCCGCCCGCACCCGCACCTCCGCCCCCTCGGGGAGGACCACCGGCCGCAGGCCGAGCTTGTGGGGGTTGAGGGGCACGAGGAGGAAGGCGGGGAGGCCGGGGGCCAGGATCGGGCCGCCGGCGGCCAGGGCGTAGGCCGTGCTCCCCGTGGGCGTGGCCAAAAGCACGCCGTCCCCTCCGAACGTGCCCAGGGCCTCCGCGCCCACGCACAGGGTGAGCTCCACGAAGCGCTGCTGGCCCGGCCCCACCACGGCGATCTCGTTGAGGGCGGTGGCGGAAAAGCCCGGGCCCTGGGCCAGCAGGCGCATCCGCCGCTCCACCTGGGCCCGGCCCGCCCGCACCGCCTCCAGGGCCTCCTCAAACCGCGCGGCCTCCACGGCGCTCAGGAACCCCACCCCGCCGAACAACACCGGCAGGATCGGGATCTCCTGGGGGTAGAGGGCGGCGGCGGTGCGCAGGACCGTGCCGTCCCCGCCCACGGCGATCACGAGGTCCGGCCCGGGCCCGGGCAGGGGAAGCTCCGAGCCCACCTCCACCGCCAGGCCCTCCCGCTCGCACCGCCGGGCCACGTTCCAGGCCGCGGCCGCGGCCTCGGCCCGCCGGGCGTTGTGCACCACCCACACCCGCCTAACTTCCCCCACCCTTCACCCCCACATACTTCCAGCGGCAAAGCCGCCGCTCCAGGATCTCCAGGACCACGTAGAACAAAAGCCCAAGGAGGGCCAGGGCCACCACGCCCGCCAGGGCGATGTCCCCCCGGAACGTGTAGTACTCGATGAACCGCCCCAGGGCCTGGTGCGGGGGGAGGAGGATCCCCAACTTGGTCTCGGCGATGTAGAGCATGGTGATCCCCAACCCCACGGAGACGCGGGCGGCGGTGAGGACGCTGGGGAGGGTGGCGGGGAGGACCACGTGCCAATAAAGCTGCCAGCGGGAGGCCCCGGCGGAGCGCACCGCCAGGATGTGGGAGGCGGGGATGAACTTGGCCGCGCCGTGGGCGGCCACCGCCACCTGGAAGAACAGGGCCATCACCACCACCACCAGCCGCACCACCTCGCCCAGGCCGAAGGCCAGGTACAGGAAGAGGAGGAGGGCCACCGGGGGCATGGGGTAGAGGAGGTACACGAAGGGCGCGAGGTACTGGTCCAGGCGGGGCTCGAACCCCAGGGCCAGCCCGATGGGCAGGCCCAGGAGGAAGGAGACCACCAGGGCCGCGAGGAAGCGGAGGGCGGAGGTGCCGAAGGCCAGGGCCAGGGTGTCGAGGACCTCGCCGGCAGCCCGGGCCGCCTGCCAGGGGTAGGGCAGGATCACCCGCTCTTTGGCCCGGAAAAGGCCGTAGGAGAGGGCGGACCAGCCGGCCACCACCGCCAGCACCGCTAGGGCGTAGGCGAGGACTTGCTTCATCCGTTCTCCCCCAGGATCCGGCGCAAGGCCCGCACGCGCGCCAAGAAGTCCGGGCTCCCCCGGTACTCCTGGCTGCCCATCCCCGGGTTTTCCAGGACCTCCCGCAGGCGGGCCGGCCGGGGCGTAAGCACAAGGATGCGCTGCCCAAGGAACACGGCCTCCTCGATGTCGTGGGTGACGAGGACGGCGGTGAAGCGCATCTCCCACCACAGGTCCAAAAGGAGATTTTGGATGCGCTCCCGCGTGAGGGAATCCAGGTTGGCCATGGGCTCGTCCATGAGGAGGACGCGGGGGCGGAGGGCCAGGGCCCGGGCGATGCCCACCCGCCGGCGCATCCCCTCCGAGAGCTCCGCGGGGAAGCGCCGCTCGAACCCGCTCAACCCCAGGGCGGCCAGGATCCCGTCCACGCTCTCCCGCCGCTTCTGAATCCGCAGGGCCAGCTCCGCGTTCTGCCGCACGGTCTTCCAGGGCAGGAGCCCGGCGTCCTGCAGGACCAGGGCTACGTCCCGCCGCACCCCCCGCACCTCCTCCCCCGCGATGAGGACCTGTCCGGAGGTGGGGCGCACCAAGCCGTCCAAAAGGAGGAGGAGGCTGGTTTTGCCGCAGCCGGAGGGGCCCACCACGGCCACCATCTCCCCCTCCTCCACGGAAAAGGAGAGCTCGGCGATCGCGGGAACGGCCGCGGGCCCGCTCCCGTAAACGAGGGAGACGCCGCGCACCTCGATCATTGCCCGGGCCAGACGGCTTCCGCGTAGCTCAGGGAGCGGGCAAGGTACCCCTTCTTCCTGGCCCAGTCCGCCACTAGGCCCAGGATCTCGGGGTCCACGGGGCGGGGGTCGGGGAAGTACGGGATGCGCAGGGCCTCCACGGCCGCCTCCACCCGGGCCCGGTCCTCCGGCGCCGCCGCCTCCAGGTTCACCCCGGGGAAGAAGAGGGCGATGGCCACGGGCATGGCCAGGGCGATGAGCTCCTCCCGGGCCATGGCCCGGATGTGCGCCGCCGCCCGCCCCACCGCGGCGAGGAACCGCCGCACCTCATCCGCGCCCAAGCTTCGCCGCACCACGAGGACGTCGGGGGGCAAGGGGATCCCCGCGAAGTCCGCCAGCACCCGCAGCTCCGGCTTCCCCTCGAACTCGTAGTGGAGGAGGTAGTCCACGTAGGGCTGGGGCAGGACCCCCACCGCGGTCATCCCGAAAAGGAGCCAGGTGGCGTTGAGCAGGAGGTTGTCCTGTCCCACGAGCCACTCCGGGGGCACGCGCACCCCGTGGCGGGCCAGGAGCTGGTCCAGGGCGTACTCCAGGTCGGACTGGCGCGGCACGGCGATCTGCACGCGTCCGGCGCTGGCCCGCGCCAAGAAGTCCGCGAGGGTGTAGAGGCGGGAGTAGTTGGCGGGGGTGAGGAGGGCGAGGTGGGAGCCGTCCTGGGCGGGCACGAACAGGGCGGCGGCGATCGCCGCCTCCTGGGGCTGGGTGGCCACAAGGAGGAGGGCGGAGGTGAGGTCGGTGACGAGGGCGTCGATCTGGCCGGCCTGGAAGGCGAGGATCCGGTCGCGCTGGCTGGGCAGGGGCACGAGCTGGACGGGGATCCCCTCCTCGGCGAAGTACCCCAGCCGTTCGGCCAGGGCCACCGGGAGCGCCCCCAACATGGGCGGGAGGGACACGCGCAGGGGGCTTGCGCTCACGGAAAGCGACGCGATCGCAAAAACGACGAAAAGTTTCGAACGCATGGCCCGGGATTATAGCCGAGGGTGGGGAAGGGCTAATTTTGGGGGCCGGTGCGGGCTCCTCCCTCCTCCAGGCCGGAGATGAAGGCGTGGGCGGCCGGCCCCATGATCTCCGGCACGTACCCCCCCTCCAGCACGCAGAACGTGGGCAGCTTCAGCTGGCCCAACACGTAGCCCACATGGTAGTAGTCCTCCACTTCCAGGCCCAGGGAGGCCAAGGGGTCCTCCTTATAGGTGTCGAAGCCCACGGAGATGGCCAGCTCCTCGTAGCCCTTCCCGGCCCGCTCCAGGGCCCCCTCCAGGGCCTCCACGTAGCGCTCCCCGCCGCAGCGGGGCGGAAGCGGCACGTTGATGGCGTTGGCGTAGGAGGTGTGCCCCGTCCCGGGGTAGTTGTACATGCGGTGCAGGCTCACGTAGGTCACCTTAGGGTCGTGGAGGAAGATGGCCTCCGTGCCGTTCCCGTGGTGGCCGTCGATGTCCACGATGAGCGTCCTTTTGCCGGAGAGGCGCACGGCCACGGCGAGGTTGTTGAGGTAGCAGAAGCCCCCGAGGAAGTTGGGGCCGGCGTGGTGCCCCGGCGGCCGCAGGATGGAGAACCCGTGCACCCTCTGGGCCAGGATGGCCCCGCCCACCGCCAGCTTCGCGTAGAACGCGAGGTTGGGGTACACCGGACAGTCGGGATCGTAAAAGTCCCCCGTCTCCACGCGGCGCAGGAGCTCCGGCGTGTGCACTTTGAGGATGGCCTCGGCCGGGGCGGGCTCCGGCTCCAGGAAGGGGAACCCCAGGCGGGCGAGGTAGTCCTTGAGCAGGCGCACGCGGGCGGGGTTTTCCGGGTGGCCCACCGCGTTATACTCCAGGCACCGCGGGCTAAAAACGATGTCCATGGCCACGGATTATACGAGCCCAACGTTCATTCTGGCCTCCTCCTCCCCGCGCCGGGCCGCCCTTTTGCGCCTCCTTGTGCCCGCGTTTTCCGTGGTCCCGCCGGACGTTCCGGAGGACGCGGTGCGGGGGCCTATGGACCTCTTGGTCTTGGCGGAGCGCAAGGCGGCGGCGGTGGCGGCAAAGCACCCGGAGGCGTGGGTGGTGGCCGCGGACACCGGGGTGTTCCGGGAGGGCCGGGCCTTCGGGAAGCCGCGGGACCTGGGGGAGGCCCGGGAGTTCTTGCGGGCCCTGTCCGGCGGCTGGCACACCGTGGCCACGGGCCTGGTGGTGCGCCGCGCCGGCCAAACCCTCCGGGAGCTCGTGGAAACGCGGGTCCTCTTCCGCCCCCTGGCCGACTGGGAAATCGAGTGGTACTTGGGGCGGGAGGAGGTTCTGGATAAGGCTGGGGCCTACGCCATCCAGGGCCCGGCCGCGGCCTTCGTGGAGCGGATCGAGGGGGATTTTTACAACGTGGTGGGGCTCCCCTTATGCGCCCTGTGGCGGCTTCTTCTGGCCGCGGGGTGGCGGCCGTGAAGTACCCGGCGTACCTCAACCTCAGTGCCTCGGAGCTGGAACGGCGCATCCAGGCCTTGTACGACTTGGCCTCCCCTTGCCGCCTGTGCCCCCGGGCGTGCGGCGCGCGGCGGGACCGGGGGGAAAAGGGCTTCTGCCGCACGGGCCTGAGGCCCTGGGTGGCCAGCTTCGGCCCCCATTTCGGCGAGGAGCGGGAGCTCGTGGGCCGCTTCGGCTCCGGCACCATCTTTTTCTCCGGCTGCAACCTGGGCTGCGTTTTCTGCCAGAACTTCACGATCTCCCAGCTCGGCGAGGGGGAGGAGATCTCCGTGGAGGATTTGGCGCGGCTCATGCTGCGCCTGGAGCGCCTGGGCTGCCACAACGTGAACCTGGTCACGCCCACCCATCAGGCGCCCATGATCCTGGAGGCCCTGGCCTTGGCCCGGGACCAGGGCCTGGAGATCCCGCTCGTGTGGAACTGCGGGGGCTACGAGTCCGTGGAGGCCTTGCGGCTCCTTGAGGGCGTGGTGGACATCTACATGCCCGACTTCAAGTACGGGGACGATGGGGTGGCGGCGCGGCTTTCCTCCGCGCCGGACTATTTCGCGCGGGCGTGCGCGGCGCTCAAGGAGATGCACCGCCAGGTGGGGGATCTCGTGGTGAAAAATGGGCTAGCGGTGCGGGGCCTCCTCGTGCGCCACCTGGTTTTGCCCAACGATCTTGCGGGGACGGAGCGGGTGTTGCGGTTCCTGCGGGAGGAGATCTCGCCGGACACCTACGTGAACCTCATGGCTCAATACTACCCCACGCACCGGGCCTGGGAATTTCCGGAGATTTCCCGGCGGATCACGTCCGAGGAGTACAAGAAGGCGTTGGTCTTGGCGCAGAGCATGGGTTTGCGCCGGGCTGGCCCCCATTAGGCGGGGAGTTGACAGCCCGACAGGCTAAGGGAAGATTGAACGGAACAAAAAGGAGGAGGGATGCGCAGGTCGCACGTGAAGCTTTTCGTCCCTGGGCCCATCGAGGTCCGGCCGGAGGTCCTCCAGGCCATGGCCACCCCCCAGATCTACCACCGCACCCCCGAGTTCCGCGAGCTCTACGCCGAGCTCCAAGCGAAGCTCAAAAAGTTCCTGTATACCGAGCAGACCGTGTTCCTGTTCACCTCGTCCTCCACCGGGGTCATGGAGGCCGCGGTCCTCAACTGCGTGAAGAAGAAGTGCCTGAACCTCGTGAACGGCGCGTTCGCCAAGCGCTGGCACGAGATCACCCAAGCCTGCGGGATCCCTTGCGAGGCCCTGGAGGTGCCCTGGGATAAGGCCATTCGGCCCGAACAGGTGGAGGCCAAGCTCAAGACCGGGGAGTTCGACGCCGTGACCCTCGTGTTCAACGAGACCTCCACCGGGCTCATGAACCCGCTGGCGGAGATCGCGGAGGTGGTGCGGAAGTTCCCGGACGTGTTGCTCCTGGTGGACGCGGTCACGGCCATGGGCGGGGTGAAGATCGAGTTCGACAAGCTTGGCCTGGACGTGTGCCTGGCGGGCGTGCAGAAGTGCTTTGGGCTTCCGCCCGGCCTCACCGTGTGCGCCGTCTCCGAGCGGGCGCTAAAGCGCGCCGAGCAGGTGAAGCCCCGCACCTACTACTTCAACTTCCTGGTGATGCTCAACTCCCACAAGAAGAACGAGACCCCGGCCACGCCCACCATCCCCCACCTTTTCGCCCTCAACCTGCAGCTCGACTACATTTTCGAGGAGGGCCTGGAGCGGCGGTTCGCCCGCCACGAGGAGATGGCGCGGATCGTGCAGAGCTGGGCCCAAAAATACTTCGACATCTACCCCGAGGCGGGCTACTGGTCCAAGACCGTGACGTGCATCAAAAACACGCGGGGGATCTCCGTGGACGAGCTCAACAAGACCCTCATCCGCGAGTACGGGATGCGCATCTCCAACGGCTATGGGGACCTGCGGGAGAAGACCTTCCGCATCGCCCACATGGGCGACCTCACCGTGGCCGACATCCACGGGCTCCTGCGCGCCATCGAGGAAATCCTGGGCCTGAGCTGAGGAGGCGGGGATGAAGGTGCTTATCTGCGACCCCATCGACGAGCGGGCCGTGGCCCGGCTCCGGGAGGCCGGCCTTTCCGTCACGGTGAAGACGGGGATGGGGGAGGGCGAGCTGGCGGAGGAGCTGAGAAAGGGCTACGACGCGATCGTGGTGCGTTCGGCCACGAAGGTGCGGCGGCCCGCCCTGGACGCGGCCCAGGGCCTCCGGCTCATCATCCGGGCCGGGGTGGGCCTCGACAACATCGACGCCGACTACGCCGAGGCCAAAGGCATCAAGGTCCTCAACACCCCCAAGGCCAGCACGGACTCCGTGGCCGAGCTCGCCTTGGCCCACATGTTCGCCCTGGCCCGCTCCCTCGTGCGCGCCACCGAGACGATGCGCGAGGGCAAGTGGGAGAAGAGGGCGTTCCACGGGATCGAGCTCCAGGGGAAGACGCTGGGGATCATCGGGATCGGCCGCATCGGGCAGGCCCTGGCCCGCCGGGCCCTGTGCCTGGGCATGCGCGTCCTGGCCTACGACAAGTACGTGAAGGAGTCGCCCCTCCCCGGGGTGCGCATGGTCTCCCTGGAGGAGCTCTTGCGCGAAAGCGACTTCGTCTCCCTCCACATCCCGCCGGATCCCGCCGGGCCCGTGATCGGCGCACGGGAAATCGCCCTCATGAAGGACGGGGCCTTCCTCATCAACTGCGCCCGGGGCGGGGTGGTGGACGAGCGCGCCCTCCTGGAGGCCCTGAACTCCGGGAAGCTGGGCGGCGCGGGCCTCGACGTGTTCGAAGAGGAGCCGCCCAAGAACATGGAGCTCCTGCGGCATCCCAAGGTGACCCTCACCCCCCACATCGGCGCCCAAACCCATGAGGCCCAGGCCCGCATCGGCGACGAGATCGTGGAAATCCTCCTCTCTTGGGCTAAGTCCTGAAAAGGAGCGGCGATGGCCAAGATCTACCCGTTCCGCGGCATCCGCTACAACCCCAGCCTCGTGCCCGACCTCTCCGCGGTGGTGACCCAGCCCTACGACCGCATCGGCCCCAAGGAGGAAGCGGAGTACCTGCGGCGCTCGCCCTACAACTTCGTGCGCCTCATCGGCACGAAGACCCCGCCCAAGGACGAGGCGGAATACGCCAAGCGGGCGGAGCTCTTCCGGGAGTGGCTCTCCCAGGGGATCCTGGTGCGCGACGGGGAGCCCGCGTTCTACCTGTACCGGGTGCGCTTCGCCCACGAGGGGGGGTCCTACGAGCGGCTGGGCTTCGTGGCCCTCTTGGACCTGCGGGAAAGCCTGGTGAAGAAGCACGAGCGGACCCTGCGCGGTCCCAAGGAGGACCGGCTGAAGCTCTTCCGCGCCACGGAGGCGCACCTGGAGCACATCTTCCTCCTCTATCGGGACCCCGCGCGGCGGGCCACCCAGGCCTTGCTCGCCGCGGTGGGGGGCCGCGCGCCGGACATGCGCGCCCAGGACGACTTCGGGAACGTCCACGAGATGTGGCGCGTTTCCGACCCTCCGGCCCTGAGGGAGGTCCAGGACGCCCTCGCGCCTCTGCCCGTGTACATCGCCGATGGGCACCACCGGTTCGAGACCGCCGGCATCTTCATGGAGGAGTGTTTTGGCAGGGGATGGAAGCCGCTTGGCTCCGAGAGCTTCACCTCCATCCCCGTGACCCTGGTGAACGTGGCCGAGCCCGGCTGCGTGATCCGTCCTACCCCGCGGGTCGTGCACGGGCTCCCGCGGTTCTCCCTGCCGGATTTCCTGCGCCAGGTGCAGGAGGACTTCCTCGTCGAAGAGCTGCGCGATTTCCCTGAGGCCCGCGCCTATCTAGGCCAGGGCTTGGGGCGCAGGGAAAAGGTCTTCGTGGCCTACAGCGGCGGGAAGTTCTTCGGGCTTCGGCTCAAGAAAAACCCGGAGGAAGTGGTGCCCGGCGCGCACGCCCCCGCCTGGAAGCGCCTGGATGTGGCGATCCTGCACAAGGCCATCCTGGAGAAGGTCCTGGGGATCGACGAGGAGACGCTGGCCCGGGGGACGAACGTGGAGTACACGCACACCGCGGAGGAGGCCGTGGCCCTCATGGACGAGGGGAAGGGCCAGATCGCTTTTCTTCTGAATCCCACGCAGGTGGAGGACGTGCTGGCCGTGGCGGACGCAGGCGAGCCCATGCCCCAGAAGTCCACGGACTTTTATCCCAAGCTCCTTTCCGGCCTCGTGGCCATGAAGATGGAGATCCTCAAGGCCTAGCTTGCCGCGCGCGTAGGAGACGACGAAATATGGTTACGATCAAGGACATTGCCAAAATGGCAGGAGTTTCTCCGTCTACCGTCTCCCGAGCCCTGAACGATTCCCCTCTTAGTATCCAACGCTTGGCCGAGCTTCTTGGCTACAAGCGCAACGAGCTTGCTCGCGGGTTAGTCAAGGGATCCCTTGGTGCTCTAGGCCTCATTGTGCCAGACATCCTAAACCCCTTCTTTGCGGAAATCACTAAGGGTGTGGAGGAAGCGGCGCGGGAGCGAGCGAGTGAATTGGGCCATCAAGGAGATCGTTAAAGGAATCCCGCTCTTCCCCTACCTGCGCGAGACCTTGGCGCATCTGCAAAACATAGCGGACATGGTAGTGGTCTCCCAGAGTCCGGTGGAGGCCCGGGAGCGGGAGTGAGCCGAGCACGGAATCGATAAATACGCGCGGCTCATCTGCGGGCAGGAGATGGGCACAAAATCCCAGCAAATCGTGGCCATGGCCCGCCACTATGCCAAGGACCATGTCCTTATGATCGGGGATGCGCCCGGGGATTTGGAGGCCGCCAGGGAAAACGGGGTCCTTTTCTACCCCATCATCCCTGGGCACGAGGAGGACTCCTGGGAGGAGTTCTATCGGGTGGGCTTGGATCGTTTCCTTTCTGGAGGAGAAGATCGCCCAGTTCGAGCGGGCCCTGCCGGAGCGGCCCCCGTGGGAGGCGGAAGGATGAAGGCCCAGTTTGGCGTCATTGGCCTGGCCACGATGGGCCAAAATTTGGCCTTGAACATGGCCCAACATGGCTTCTCAGTGGCCGGCTACAACCGCAGCGCCGAGCGCACCCAAGCCCTCATGGCGCGCGTAAAAGACGAGCCGATCCTTCCCACTTTCGCGCTTCCGGAGTTCGTGAGCGCCCTGGCGCGGCCCCGGGCTATCCTCCTTATGGTTCAGGCCGGGAGGCCCGTGGACGAGGTCCCTTCCGAGCTTTTCCCCCTCCTTGAACCAGGCGACCTCCTGATCGATGGGGGGAACTCCCATTTTGCTGACACCGAGCGGCGAATCCGTGAGGCCGAATCCCGCGGCCTTCTTTACCTTGGGGTGGGGATCTCCGGCGGGGAGGCTGGGGCTCTGGAAGGCCCAGCCCTCATGGCCGGGGGCCATGCCGCGGACTACGCCCGCATTGAGCCGATCTTTGAAGCCATCGCTGCTCGAGGTCTGGATGGACCCTGCACCGGTTACTTCGGCCCCGGCGGGTCTGGACACTACGTGAAAATGGTGCACAACGGCATCGAATACGCCATCATGCAAACCATCGCTGAATGCTATGACCTCTTAAAACGCGGCCTTGGGTTTACTCCCTCTGAGATCGCCGCCGTCTTTGCGGAATGGAATCAAAAGGAGCTGGAGTCCTACCTTCTTGAGATCACGGTGGACATCCTGCGCACCAAGGACTCCGAGACCGGCGGGTTTTTGGTGGAGGCGATAAAGGACGCGGCGGAGCAAAAGGGGACAGGGAAGTGGTCCACCCAAGCGGCGCTGGACCTTGGGGCGCCCACGCCCACCCTCGCCGAAGCCGTGTTCGCCCGCATTGTCTCCGCCCTAAAGGAGGAGCGCGTGCGTGCAGAAAAGGTTCTGCCCGGTCCGGCCCCCAACCCTCCCCTTCCCGTGCAGGAAACCCTCGAGAACCTCCGCAAGGCTTACGCTTTGGCTGTGATCACCGCCTACGCCCAAGGGTTCCGGCAGCTGCGGGATGCCTCAACGGAACACGGCTATGGCTTTTCCTTGGCGGAGGTGGCGCGGGTCTGGACCGCAGGGTGCATCATTCGTGCGCGGATGCTTCAAGATATGCGCGAGGCCTTCCGACGGGAGCCCGATCTCCCGCTCCTTGTTTTAGCGGAGCCGTTCCGAGAGTTTTGGGTTAAAGGGCAGGAGAGCCTGCGGGACGTCGTATGCCTGGCGCACCGGACAGGGATCCCCGTGCCCGCCTTCAGTTCGGCCCTAAACTTCCTCGATGCCTACCGTACCGGGCGGCTTCCGGCTAACCTCACCCAGGCGCAGCGGGACTACTTCGGCGCCCACACCTACGAGCGCTTGGACAGGCCTGGGAAATTCCATACCCGCTGGGAGGAGGCCCCGCGATGCTAGGGTTCGCCCCTGGCCGTCCTATCCCTGAGCCGGAGCTCCGCACTAAACTCCAGGAGTTCTTAAGCCAAACGGATTTCACGCGGGACCGACTCCTTGTGATCGTCCCCGACGACACCCGTACTCTGCCCATGCCCGTGATCTACGAGGCCCTAATCGAAGCTGTGCTCCCTCGGGTAAAGGAGCTCGCGTTCCTCGTGGCCCTGGGCACCCATCCGCCCCTTTCGGAGGCTCAGCTCTCCCGACACTTTGGGCCCCGCTTTCCCCACCCGCGCGTCCGGGTTTATCAGCACGCGTGGGCGGACCCCCAGGCCCTTGTGCGGGTAGGGGAGATCTCCCGCGACCGCATGGCCCAGATCTCCCGGGGCCTTCTCGCGCTCGAGGTGGCTGTGGAGGTCAACCGCCTCGCCCTCGCCTACGACCAGATCCTCCTGGTGGGCCCGGTGTTTCCCCACGAGGTGGTGGGCTTTTCGGGAGGGCATAAATATCTTTTCCCGGGGATCTCGGGCCCCACCATGGTGAACGTCTCCCACTGGCTTGGGGCTCTCATCACCAACCCCAAGGTGAACGGGCACAAGTGGACCCCCGTGCGGGAGATGATCGAGGAGGCCGCGCGGTGCGTGCCCACCCCTAGACTCGGCCTCTCCCTCGTCCTGCGGGGCCACGAGGTCCTGGGGCTTTTTCTTGGAGAGGTGGTGGAGGCCTGGGAGGCCGCGGCCGACCTCTCCGCCAAGGTGAACATCGTGTGGGCTCCGCGCGCCTACGACTTCGTCCTTTCCCTGGCCCCTCCCATGTACCGGGAGCTCTGGCTGGCTGGAAAGTGCATGTACAAGCTCGAGCCCGTGGTGGCCGACGGCGGCACCCTCGTCATCTACGCCCCCCACATCCGCGAGATCTCGCCTACGCACGGAGAGTGGCTTCTGCAAGTGGGCTACCACGTGCGCGATTTCTTCCTCGCCCAGTGGGAGAAGTACAAGCATGTGCCCTGGGCGGTGCTCGCCCACGCCACCCACGTGAAGGGCATCGGGACCTTCCGCGCCGGCGTAGAAAGACCGCGCATCCAGGTGATCTTGGCCACCGGGATCCCCGAGGAGGTCTGCCGCCGCATCAACTTGGGCTACCACGATCCCCGCACCCTCAACCCTGAGGCGTTCCGCGGGCGGGAGGCGGAGGGGATCCTCGTGGTGCCCAACGCGGGCGAGCAGCTCTGGCGCCTCGCCGACGGAACTGTGCCCGATATCGACCGCCTGTAGGTCCGTGGTCCCCCGGCCCCCCATCCCCTAATCTTTCGGGGATATGGCGGAGGAGCTTTCCCTGTACCGCCGGTGGCGCCCGAAGCGGTTCGCCGAGGTCGTGGGCCAGGAGCTTGTGGTGGCCACGCTCAAGCGCGCCGTGGCCCAGGGGAAGCTGCACCACGCCTATCTCTTCGCCGGCCAGCGGGGCGTGGGCAAGACCACGCTCGCCCGGCTCCTCGCCCGGGCCGTCAACTGCCTCGCCCCCGAGGACGGGGAGCCCTGCAACCGCTGCCCCAACTGCGTCCGAATCCTCTCTGGGCAATCCTTGGACGTGGTGGAGATCGACGGCGCCTCTCACCGCGGCATCGACCAGGTGCGGCAGCTCCGCGAAGAGGTGGCCTTCCTCCCCGCCGGCGCCCGCTACAAGGTCTACATCATCGACGAGGTCCACATGCTCACCCAAGAAGCCTTCAACGCCCTCCTCAAGACCCTGGAGGAGCCCCCGCCCCACGTGCTATTTATCTTCGCCACCACCGAACCCCATAAGGTTCCGCCCACCGTGCTTTCCCGGTGCCAGGCGTTTTGGCTCCAGCCCATCCCCGAGGAGCTCATCGCCGCCAGGGTGCGGGAGATCGCGCAGGCGGAGGGGTTCGCGTTGGGGCCTGGGGCGGCCGAGGCCTTGGCCCGTCGCTCCGGCGGCTCCCTGCGCGACGCCCTCGTGCTCTTGGAGCAGCTGGGCCGGACCGGCCCCCTCACGCCCGCGCGCCTGGAGGCCTACCTGGGCCTTCCCGCCCAAGAGCAGATCGACCGGTTCCTGGACGCCCTTGTGGCCCGCGACGCGGACGCGGCCCTGGCCCTGGTGGAGGAGCTTGCCCGCCGCGGCCAGGACCTCGCCCTCTTCGCCGAGGAGCTCCTCGGCCGTGCCCGGGATCGGGTGGTCGCCGGGGAGGCCGCCCTCTGGCCCTTCCTTGGAGCCCTCCTGGCGCTGCGGGCCGAGCTGCCCCGGGCCTTCTCCCGCCGCCTGCGCCTGGAGCTCTTCGTGCTCGAGCACTGCGGCCTCCCGAAGAACCCCAAGCCCCACGAGCCCCGCGGGGAAGCCTCCCCAAGCCCCGCCCCCCCGCCCGGGGAAGAGGAACCCGAGCCCTCCCTGCCGGACGCGGAGCCTCCCTCCCCGGGGCCGGCCGCCGCCGGGCCCGAGGCGGAGAGGTGGGCGGAACTCGTGCGGGCGGCCTGGGAGGCCCGCGCCGACCTCGGCGTCTTCCTGGCCCCCGCCCAGGGGACCTACGCGGACGGGATCCTCCGCCTCACCCTGCCCGAGGGCTACCGCTACCACTACGAGGCCCTCAAGGACAAGGAGGTGCGGGCCGCCCTGGAGGAGGTGGCCCGCCGGTTCTTCGACCCCCTCCTGGCCGTGGAGATCGCCTACGCCGGCAACACCGGGCCGAAACCGCTGTCCCTGGAGGAAGCGGCCCGGCTCTTGGCGGAAAAATTGGAGGGTGAGATCATAAGCTCGCCATGATCCCCAGCCTGGAGGAGGTGCTTGCGGCTTTGGCCCGGCTTCCCGGGATCGGCCGGCGCTCCGCGGAGCGCATCGCCTTCTATCTCCTGGCCAAGCCCGAAGAGGCCGAGCGCCTGATCCGCGCCCTTTCCGGGCTTTCCCGCGTGGGGCGGTGCCCGCGCTGCCACGGGTTCGCCGAAGAGGGCCTCTGCCCCATCTGCCGGGACCCCTCGCGCGACGGCAAGACGATCTGCGTGGTGGCCCATCCCTGGGAGGTGGAGCGGATCGAGCGCACCGGGGAGTACCGGGGCCTCTACCACGTGCTGGGCGGGCTCATTTCGCCCACCTCCGGGGTCCGCGCCGAGGATCTGACCCTTGCGCACCTGCTGGCGCGGGTGCGGGAGGAGGGGACGGAGGAGGTCATCCTGGCCCTAGAGCCCAAGCTGGAGGGCGACCTCACGGCCCTGCACCTTTTGCGGCTCCTCAAGCCCCTTGGGGTTCGGGTCTCCCAGATCGCCCAGGGGATCCCCGTGGGGCGGGACCTGGAGTCGGCTGACGAACTCACGCTGGGGCGGGCCCTCCGCGGCCGCATTCCCCTCTAGGCGCCGGCCCCCCTCCCCCGCTATCCTCACGCGGTGAGCGCGGATGGCCAAGATCCGGGTGGAGCGGGCGGAGGTGTTCCTTTTTCGGTTCACCCTGGGGAAGCCCTTCCGCATCGCCCTGGGCACGACCACGGAGAAGACGGAGATCGTCGTGGCCCTCCACGACAACCACGGGCGGGTGGGCTGGGGCGAGGCCTCCCCAAGCGCCTTGATCCTGGGGTGCACGCCGGATTCCGTGCTGGCTGCCCTGGATCACCTCATCCCCGCGGTCCTCGGGGAGGACCCGCGCCGGATCCGCTACCTTGTAGACAAGCTGGACCGGGTGCTTTTGGGGAACGCCGCGGCCAAGGCCGCCTTGGATCTGGCCCTGCACGACCTCGTGGGCCAGATCTACGGCGAGCCCGTGTGGCGCCTCCTGGGCGGGAGCCTCGCCGAGCCGGTGGAGACGGACTTCACCGTGGGGATCGACGAGCCCGCGCGGATGGCGGCGGAGGCGCGGGCCCTGGTGGCCGCGGGGTTCCGGGCCATCAAGGTGAAGGTGGGCGAGGACCCCCAAAAGGACGTGGCGCGGGTGCGGGCGGTGCGGGAAGCCATCGGCGAGGGCGTCCGCCTGTGGATCGACGCCAACCAGGGCTGGACGCGGGCCCAGGCCGTATGGGCCCTCACCCGCTTGAGCGAATACGGGGTGGAATTTGTAGAGCAGCCCGTGCCCGCGGAGGACCTGGAGGGGATGGCCTGGGTGCGGAAGCGCTCGCCCATCCCGGTCATGGCCGACGAGAGCGTGCACTCCCCCGCGGACGCGCTCCGCGCCATCCGGCTGGGCGCCTGCGATTACGTGAACATCAAGCTCATGAAGGCCGGGGGGCTCCTGCGCGCGAAGGAGATCGCCGCGATCTGCAAGCACGCGGGCCTCCCCAACATGATCGGGGGGATGGTGGAATCCAACCTTTCCGCCACGGCCGCCGTGCACTTCGCCCTGAGCGAGGCCAACGTGGTCTTCCGCGACCTGGATTTGGGCGAGCGGCCGGAGGCCCAGCTCGTGGCCCGCGGCGGCTCCGCCATCCGCAACGGCTGCCAAACCCTAGCGGACCCCGAGGCCCCCGGCTTCGGGTTCGTGGAAATCCGGAAGGAGTGGTTGAAGCCGGTGCGCACCTATACCGTGGGGGAGAAGGTTCGGCCAGGAGAGTGAGCGATGGGGAACTGGGAGGCGCTGGAGGAGTTCGTGCGGGAGCGGATGCGGCGGACCCGGCTCCCCGGGGTGAGCCTGGCCCTGGTGCGGGGGGAGGAGGTCGTCTACGCCCGGGGCTTCGGTTTCCGGGACCTCGAAAAGAGGCTTCCGGCCACACCGTCCACGGCCTACGGCATCGGCAGCATCACCAAATCCTTCACGGCGGTGGGCATCCTCCAGCTTCGGGAGGAGGGGAAGCTGGCGCTGGACGACCCGGTGGAGAAGTTCCTGCCCCTCCGGATCCGCCCCCTGGGCGAACCCATCCGCCTCTGGCACCTCCTCACCCACACCACGGGGCTTCCCGCCCTGGCCTACGCCGAGGCGGAGATCCGCTGGGAGCAGGGCACAGGCGGGAGGCCCCTGGGCCTGGCGGCGGTGGAGGACTTCGTGGCCTGGCTCAACGGCGCGGAGGACTGGGTGGAGGCCAAGCCGGGCGAGCGCTGGTTCTACCTCAACGAGGGCTACATCCTCCTTGGGGGGATCATCGAGAAGCTTTCCGGCCTCCCCTACGCGGACTACGTGCGGAAGAGGATCCTTGCGCCCCTGGGCATGGCGGCCACCGGTTTTCTGGGCGAGGAGCTGCCGGAGCTGGCCACCCCTTACCTCGTGCCCGCGGAGGGCCAGCCCAAGCCGGGGAAGGTGCGGCCCCTCCCCATCGGGAGCGACGGGGCCCTGGTGAGCACCGTTTTGGATCTGGCCAAGTACCTGGGGATGTGGCTGCGGAGGGGCGCGCCCCTCCTACGGCCGGAAAGCTACGCGGAGCTCGTGACCCCCCGGGTGCCCATCCCGGTGGAGCCCCGCTGGCCCGAGCCCGTGGGCCCCGCCGCCTATGCCCTTGGCCTCTCCGTCCAGAGGTTCTTCGGCCGCACCCTCATTGGGCACGGGGGGAGCGTCCTCGTGTACACCGCGCACATCGGGTTCATCCCCGAGGAGGGGGTGGGCGTGGCCGTCCTGGCCAACGGCTCCGGCTACCCCATGGCCCAGCTCGCCCAGGCCGCCCTCGCCTTCCTTTTGGGCGAGCCCCTCGAGAAGCTCCCCTTCGTGCGCCTGGAGGCCCTGAGCGAGAGGGTCCTGGGGGTTTACGCGACCTATCGGGACACGATGCGGGCCACGCTGCGGCCGCGGGGCGGGACGGTGGAGCTTGTGGTGGAGGACCGGGAGGCCCCCCTGGTCGTGGTCCTGGCCCTGGAGGAGCTGGGGGAGGGCGAGGCGCGGTTCCGGGCCCTCCTCGGGGAGCGAACCCTCCCGGTGGTGGTGCGCCTGAGGAACCCGCCGGAGCTCATCTACGAGCGGTACAAGCTGCGCCGGGTGGGGCCGCTCCCGTGAGGGCGGCGGGCCCAGGAGGCTAGGTCCCCGGGGCCTCCCCCACGGTGAGGCCCACGATGGCCAGGTCCCGCCCCTCGAGGACCTCCACGGGGGACCCGCAGCGCGGACAGGAAAGGATGGGCACCGCGATGTGCCAGCCCTCCTCCGTGAGGCGGCGGGCCTCGCCCGCGTAGCCGCACGCGGGACACCGCACCCGCACCGGCACGTTTTCCAAGACCAGCTCGGACCCGGCAAGCTCGGTGCCCTCCGTGAGGAGGCGCCAGGCCTCCCGCAGGGCCCACTCCGAAAGGGAGAGGAGCTCGCCCTTGCGCACGTGCACCTTGACGACCCGGCCGGGCACGGGGTTCCGGCGCAGGTGGTCCTGGAGCCCCGCGAGGAGGGCCTGGGCCAGGGAGTACTCGTGCATCAAAAGCCCAGGGCGGCGAGGAGCTCCTCCACGCCCCGGCCGCTTTTGGCCGCGGTGAACACCACCCTCCCGTGGGGGTTCACCCGGCGGTAGTCCGCGGCGATCCGCTCCGGGTCCACCCCCACGAACGCGGCCAGATCCACCTTGTTGATGGCCACCACGTCCGTTTGGGCGAAGATCTTGGGGTGCTTGCGCACCATGTCGTCACCCTCGGTTACGGAGATCACCACGAGATCGGCGTCCGTGCCCAAGGGGAAGTCCGCGGGGCACACGAGGTTCCCCACGTTCTCGATGAACAGGACGTCCACTTGGCCCAAGGGGAAGTTTTCCAGGGCGTGGCCGACCTGGTGGGCGTCGAGGTGGCACTGGTCGCCGGTGTTGATCTGGAGGGCGGGGAGGCCTGCGGCGCGGAAGCGCTGGTAGTCGTCGTCGCCGGCCACGTCCCCGGCGATGGCCCCCACCCGCAGCCCCCGCTCCCGCAGCTTCTCCGCCAGGCGCAGGATGAGCTCGGTCTTCCCCGAGCCGATGGCGCCCATGACGTTGATGGCCCGCACCCCCTTGGCCTTGAGGCGCGCGTAGTTCTGGGAGGCCAGCTCCAACTGGCGCTGGAGCACGTCGCCAAAGGGGCCCATGAGGTCGTGCATGGCCCCCGATCTTAGCGCCCCCGCCCCCCGCCTCCAGGCCCAAGGGGAGAGGGGAAAGCGCGGGACCCTTGTTCCCGCTTGCCCGCGCGGGCCGGGGCGAGTATAGTTGGCCTGCCATGCGCCGGGTCGCTCAGATCGCGGCTACGTTCGCGCTGGCTTTTCTTGTTTACCTTGTGCTCACCATCCCCAGCGGCCCCCTGGGCCTTTGGTCCCTGGACGAGCTCCTCGCGGGGGCGGTGATCTCCTTCTTGGTGGCCCTTGTTTCCTATCGCCTCCTTTGGGAGCGGGGCGGCGGGCGCCTCCTCCAACCCTGGCGGTGGGTGCTGTTCCTCGTGTACCTCCTGGGCCCCTTCTTCCTGGCCATGGCCAAGGCCAACCTGGACGTGGCCTACCGGGTGATCACCGGCCGCATCCGCCCCGGCATCGTCCGGTTCAACCCGGGCCTGAGGACGGACGCGGGCCGCACCTTCCTGGCCAACTCCATCACCCTCACCCCCGGCACCCTGACCCTCGAGGTGGACGAGGCGACGGGGGACTTCTACGTGCACTGGATCAACGTGCGCAACGTGGACCCCACGCCGGAGGAGGTCTGTGGCCCGTTCCCCAAGTGGGCCAAGGTGGTGGCGGAATGATCGTGGAGCTCTCCTTTGGGGTGGCGGCGGCGGTCCTCCTGGCGTACGCCCTGGTGTGCGCCATCCGGTTGGGGATCGGCCCCACGGCGGCGGACCGGGCCGTGGCCCTGGACACCATCAACACCCTGGTCGTGGCCATCATGGTCCTTGTGGGCGCGGCCTTCGACCTCATGATCATCCTGGACGTGGCCCTCGTCTACGCCCTCCTCTCCTTTGTGGGCACGCTCTACATCGCCCGCTACCTGGAGGAGGGCCTGAAGTGAGCGCCCTCATCTACGCGTTCCTGGCCATCGGGGCGGTGTTCAACGGCCTGGGGGCCGTGGCCCTCCTGCGCTTTCCGGACGTGTACACCCGCATCCACGGGGCCACGAAGTGCACCACCTTTGGTTCCATCTTTTCCATCCTGGCGGTGGTGGTGCACGGGGCGGTGCGGGGCGGCGGGGACGGGATCGGCATGGTGATCCGGGCCGCGCTGGCCCTGGTCTTCCTCCTCCTCACCAACCCCACGGGCTCCCATGCCCTGGCCCGGGCCGCCCACCGCGCCGGCATCAAGCCCTTCCAGGCCGTGGTGGATCGCTTGGAGGAGCGGAAATGACCCTCTGGGCCAGCCTCCTCACCATGAGCCTGGCCATGACGGTCCTCGCCGGCCTGCTGGCGGTGGTGCTGCGGGACCTTCTCGCGGCGGCCCTGGCCTTGGGCGCCCAAGGCCTCTTCCTCTCCCTGGCCTTTTATCTCCTCCAGGCGCCGGACGTGGCCATCGCCCAGGCCGGCATCGGCGCGGCCCTCACCACGGCCATCTTCCTTTTGGCCATCCGGAGGACGCGCCGGAAGGAGGAGGAATGAGCCGTTGGGTGGCCCTTGCGGCGTTCCTTTTGGTGGCCGGCTTCCTCCTTTTTGGCGCCGTGGCCCTGCGCCCCTTTGGGGACCCTCCCCGGACGGAGATGGACCAGTACTTCAACCGCTACTCCCAACCGGAGGTGGCCGCCAACAACGCCGTGACCGCCATCGTCTTCGACTACCGGGGCTACGACACCCTGGGCGAGGCCACGGTGCTGTTCACCGCGGTGACCGGGGTGGCCTTGATCCTCAGGAGGCTGCGGGCATGACGGTGGTGGTGCGCACGGTGGCGCGGGTCCTCTTCCCGGTGGCCCTCGTGTTTGGGGGCTACGTGATCATGCACGGGCACCTCACTCCGGGCGGGGGGTTCCAGGGCGGGGCGGTGGCGGCCTCCGCCCTGGCCATGGTCCTCGTGGCCTTCGGGGCCGGCCGGCTCAAGGACAAAAAGGGCCTTCTTTCCGCCCTGGAGAGCCTGGGCGGCACAGCCTTTGTGGTCCTGGGCTTTCTCGGCCTCGGCCTCACCTACTTCGCCAACGTCCTGGCCGGAAGCTACGGGCTCTTTGGCCGCCCTGTGCCCTACGGGCCCAACCCCGGGGACCTCAACACCGCCGGCACCCTCCCCCTCATGAACTGGGCCGTGGGGTTCAAGGTCCTGGCCGGTCTGGGTGCCGCCGTCCTCCTCTTTGCCCTCTTCGGAGGCGAGGATGATCGGTAACCTCCCGTTCGTGGCCTGTATGGTCCTCATCGCCCTGGGCCTCTGGACCCTGGTGTTCAAGCGCAACCTCATCAAGCTCGTGATCGGGATCGGCCTCATCGAGAGCGGGGTGAACCTGTTCCTTGTGGCGTTGGGGTACGTGCGCGGCGGCGTTCCGCCCATCTACACCTATGCTCCCGCGGGCGCGCCCATGGTCCTCCCCACCCCCCAGGCCCTGACCCTCACCAGCATCGTCATCGGGCTGGCCACGACGGCCCTCATGCTCGCCTTCGCCGTGGTCATCTACCGCCACAAAGGGACCCTGGACGCCCGCAAGATCCGGGACCTGCGGGGGTGAGGGATGGGCGCCCACATCCCCATCCTGGCCATCGCCGTGCCCCTCCTTGGGGGCTTCGCCACCCCGCTTTTGGCCAAGCTCCACCGGCGGCTGCGGGACCTCTGGGCCCTCCTCGTCGTGCTCTTCGTGGGGGCTTGCGTGGGTTACGTGGCCGTCCACGTCTTCGCCCAGGGCCTTTGGGTCTACGTGTTGGGGGCGCGCAGCCCTCAGGAGACCCTGGCCCCCGGTGGCTTCCCCATCCGCATCATGCTCGTGGTGGACGGGATGAGCGCGTTCATGGGCATCATCGCCGGGCTTCTTGCCCTTGTGGCCTTCCCCTTCGCCTTGAAGTTCCTCCCCGAGGAAGAGGGGAAGAACTTGGCCCTGACCCTAGGGCTCCTGCTCCTCGCCGGCATCCTGGGCATGGCCTACACCGGGGACCTCTTCAACTTCTTCGTCTTCTTGGAGGTCACGAGCATCGCCGCCTGCGCCCTCATCGGGTACCGCACCTGGACGAGCCGGGCCCCCGAGGCCGCGTTCAAAACGATGCTCCTTTATAGCCTGAGCGGCCTCCTCTTCCTTTTGGCCGTGGCCCTCCTCTATGGGGAGTACGGGGCGTTGAACCTCGCGTACCTCTCGGCCCAGCTGCGGGGGAGTCGGGTGGATCGGCTGGCCCTGGCCCTGTTCCTTGGGGCCCTGGCCATGAAGGCGGCGGCCGCGCCCGTGCACTTCTGGGCCCCCGATGCCTACGGCGAGGCCCCCGCCGCCCAAACCCTCCTCCTTGTGGTGAACACCCAGGTCTCCCTCTACGGGCTTTGGCGGGTCCTCTTCACCCTGTACGGCGGGGTCTGGGACGCCGGCCTGGGGTGGCTCGTGGTGGCCATGGGCCTCCTCACCCTGGTGGTGGCGGCGTTCATGGCCCTCCTCCAGACGGACCTCGGGCGGCTGGTGGCCTACGGCGCGGTCTCCCAGATCGGGTACATGATGCTGGGGGTGGGCGTGGGGTTGGCGACCCTGGCCGGCCGGCCCGACTACGGCCTTGTGGCCCTCAAAGGCGGGGTGTTCCACATGCTCAACGACGCCCTCACGGTGGGCCTCCTGTTCCTGTGCGTGGGGGCGGTGGAGTGGGCCACGGGCACGCGGGACCTGCGGGAACTCGGGGGCTTGGGCCACGGCCTGCCCGAGGTGGCCCTCTGCTTCCTCCTGGCCTCCCTGGCCCTGGCGGGCATCCCGCCCCTCAACGGGTTCGCCTCAAAAATCCTCATCTACGAGGGGAGCTTCCGGCTCTCCCCCATCCTCACGGCGATCGCGGTCCTGGCCTCCATCCTCCTTTTGGCCGTCTACGCCCGGGCTTTCCAAGGCGCGTTCCTCGGGCCCAGGGCGGAGGTCCCCCGCCGGGTTCCCGCGGTGTTCCTCCTCGCCATGGCGGTGCTTGCGGTGGGGATCGTGGTGCTGGGTTTGGTGCCCGGGTTTTTCCTGGAGGGCGTGGTGACGCCGGCGGCGGAGGCGCTGTGGCGCGGCCGGGCCCAGTACCTCGCGGCCGTCCTAGGGGGGTGAGATGCGGGAGGCCCTGACGGTCCTCACCGGGCAGGGGTACTGGAGCCCCCTCATCTGGGCGGCGGCGGCCCTGGGCACGTTCCTCCTGGCGGGGCTCCTGTGGTGGCGGGGCCGGCGGGAGTACAAGCGCGGCACGGAACAGGAACTCCCCTTTGTCTCCGGCGAGCGGGTGGAAAACCCCCGGGTGGGCGCCCTCCACCTCTACTGGGGCCTCACCGAGGCCCTGCGGCCGCTCCTGGAGCGCCTGCGGGGCTGGCACTCCGGCGTGGTCAACGACTACGCCGGTTGGTTTGTGGTCGTCCTCGGGGTAGTATTGCTGCTCCTTTTGCTTTAGGAGGGGGCATGGGGCTTTCGGCGTTCAAGCGGGCGTTGTGGGTCTTCCACGTGGCCACGGGCTCCTGCAACGGCTGCGACATCGAGATCGTGGCCGCCCTCACCCCCCGCTACGACGTGGAGCGCTTTGGGATCCGGCTTGTGGGCACCCCCCGCCACGCCGACGTGCTCCTGGTGACCGGCCCCGTGACCCGGCCCATGGCCGAGCGCCTCAAAAGGGTCTACGAGCAAACCCCCGATCCCAAGGCCGTGGTGGTGGTGGGCGGCTGCGGCTCCACCTCCGGCGTGTTCTACGAAAGCTACAACGTGGTGGGGCCGGTGGACCGCATCATCCCCGTGGACGTGTACGTTCCCGGCTGCCCGCCCCGGCCCGAGGCCATCATCGACGGGGTGGTCAAAGCCGTGGCCAAATTGGAGAAGTTGGGGGCCAAGGCATGAGGGCGGAGGAGGTCCTGCGGGCGCTCACCGCCTCCCTGGGCGCGCAGCTCCGGAGCTACGAGCTGCGCCCCCGGGAGGTGGGCGTGCGCCGCAAGTGGACGGTGGAGGAGGTCTGGGCGGAGGTGGAGCGGGAGGCCCTCCCCAAGGCCGTGGCCGCCCTGAAGGCCCTGGGACCCCTGCACATCTCCGTCATCTCCGGCCACGACGCCGGGGAAACCATCGAGCTCCTCTATCATCTTGCCGTGGGGTTCGGCACGGAGGGCGGCGAAGTGGTGGTCACCCTGCGCACTTTCCTCCCCAAGTCCGACCCCACCGCGCCCTCCCTTTGCGCGGTCCTTCCGGGCGCGGAGATCACGGAGCGGGAAAAGATCGAGTTCTTGGGGGTGGACTTCCTGGGGATCCCCCGGCGGGATCACGTGTTTTTGCCCGACGGCTTCCCCGTGCACCCCTGGCGGCGGGACGAGCCCGAACTCGCGCGGTTTTTGCACCGCATGGTGGAGTGGGAGAAGGGCCATGAGCGCAAGGAACCCCAAGGATAACGATCCGGTCCTCCCGGCGGTGGAGGAGCGGGTGGTGGAGCGGGAGCTGGTGGGCGCGGAGGCCGCCCTGGGCGAGACCTTCGCCGTGCCCATCGGCCCCATTCATCCCGCCCTGAAGGAGCCCATCCGCCTCACGTTCCGGGTGCGGGGCGAGCGCATCGTGGGGGTGGACATCCGCACGGGCTTCGCCCACCGGGGGATCGAGTTCATGGGCATGCGCCAGGGCCGGAACCTCATCCAGATCCTGTACCTTGCGGAGCGGATCTGCGGGATCTGCTCCGTCTCCCACCCCATCGCCTTCACCCAGGCCGTGGAGCGCGCCGCCGGGATCGAGGTCCCCCCCCGCGCCCAGTACATCCGGGTCATCATCTCGGAGTTGGAGCGCATCCACTCCCACCTCCTTTGGGCGGGCGTGGCCGCCCACGAGCTGGGGTTCGACACCCTCCTCCACCTCACCTGGCGGGTGCGGGAAAAGGTGTTGGACGTGCTTGAGGAGCTCTCCGGGAACCGCATCGACTACGCCATCCCCATCTTCGGCGGGGTGCGGCGCGACATCGCGCCCGAGCAGTACCCCAAGGTGTGGGAGGCCATTCGCTACTACCGCGGGCTTTTGGAGCAGCTTCTGGACGCGTTCTTGCGCGACCCCACCGTGGAGGCCCGCACCCGGGGCGTGGGGGTCCTGGAGCCGAAGGAGGCGGAGGAGCTCTGCGCCGTGGGCCCCACGGCCCGGGCCTCGGGCCTCCGCAAGGACGTGCGCCAGGACCGGCCCTACCTTGCCTACCCCGATTTCCAGGTCCGGGCCATCACCCCGGAGGACTACGGCCTCACCCCCGTGGGCGACGTGTACGACAAGATCGTGGTGCGCCTCCTGGAGGTGGAGCAGTCCCTGAACATCATCGAACAGGCCCTGGAGAACATGCCGGAAGGGGAGATCACCTCCTTCCCCAAGATCCCCGCGCTTTTGGCATACCTGAAGAAGGCGGAGGGGGAGGGGCTGGGCTGGCACGAGGCGCCTCGGGGCGAGGTCATCCACTACGTGCGCCTGGCCGCCGGGGAGGAGTCCCTCCTCGTGTGGAAGGTGAAGGCTCCCACCTACTCCAACCTCCTGAGCTGGTACCCCATGTTCGAGGACCAGGAGATCGCGGACATCCCCATCATCGCGGCCAGCATCGACCCCTGTATTTGCTGCATGGACCGGGTGTACCTCGTGCGGGGTGGGAAGGAAGAGGTCTGGCCTAAAGAAAAGCTCTTGAAACTCTCCTGGGAGAAGACGCGGAGGATGCAGCGATGAGCGGCTGGGCCATTTTGGGGCAGGCCGTGTTGGCCCTGGTGGGCGGGGGGATCGTCGGCCTCCTCTACCGCGGCTTGGACCGCAAGATCGCGGCGCGCATGCAGGCCCGCCTCGGCCCGCCCCTGCGCCAGCCCTTCCTGGACCTCGGAAAGCTCCTCGCTAAGGAAACGGTGATCCCCAAAACCGCGGTGGCCTGGGTGTTTTCGGCCATGCCCTTCGTGGCCGCCATCGCCTCCTTCACCGCCCTCCTTTACCTTCCTTGGGGCCCGTTCGGGCCCATCCTCGAGGGCCATGGGGATGCCCTTTTGGTCCTGTACCTTCTCGCTGTGCCCGCCCTGGCCATGGCCTTGGGCGGCTTCGCCTCCGGCTCGCCCTTAGGCGTGGTGGGCGCCCAGCGCGAGCTGGTGATGCTCGTCTCCTACGAGTTCCCCCTGGCGGTGGTCCTCGTGGCCCTGGCTTGGCGCCTCTCCACCTTGGGCATCGCCCCCGCCTTCTCCCTGGGCCAGATGGCGCGGTACCCCCTTTGGGGCGTCGTGGGGCCGCTAGGCCTCATTGGGCTTGTAGTGCTCCTCGTCTCGCTCCTTGTGGTGACGCCCGCGGAGCTGGCCAAGATCCCGTTCGACATCCCGGAGGCGGAGACGGAAATCGCCGGCGGCCTGTTTGTGGAGTACTCGGGCACCTACTTGGCCCTGTTCTACTTGGCGGACGCAGTACGCACGGTGGTAATGGCTGGGCTCGTGGTGGCCCTCTTTGTGCCCTACGGGATCGCGCAGCCCTTGGGCCTTGCGGGAGCCGCGGCCCAGGCCGTGGACCTCCTCTTTTGGCTCGCCAAGGTGTTCGGGGTGATGGCGGCGGCGGTGACCACGGTGCGGGTGGGCATGGCCCGCCTCAAGGTTGACCAGATCGCCCGTGGCTTCTGGTGGCGCGTCACCGCCGTGGCCTTAAGCGGTCTTTTGCTCCTGGCTTTGGACAAGGTGGTGTCAGGATGATCCTGAAGACCCTGGTTGCCCAGCTCATTTCCCGGCCCGCTACAAACCGGTTCCCCGTCAAGTACATGCCCAAATCGGTCACGCGGTTCCTGGCCCAGGTGCAAGAGGGGAAGGCCAAGATCCATCCGCCGGTCCCCGTGCCCCCCAAGTTCCGGGGGAAAATCGCCTACGACCGGGAGAAGTGTATTGGTTGCCAGCTTTGTATCCGGGTGTGTCCGGCGAAGGTGATCGAGTTCAAGCCCGAGGTGAAGAAGATCCGCATGTACGTGGCCCGCTGCACGTTCTGCGCCCAGTGCGTGGACGCCTGCCCCGTGGACGCCCTTTCCCTGAGCCCGGACTTCCTCCTGGCCAGCACCGACCGGCTCGCTCCCGAGCTCATCGTGGAGTGAAAAAAGAAGGGCGGGTTTTGGCCCGCCCTTCGGGCACCGGACCGCGGCAGGTGGGGCTATTCCGTTAGAATAGAACCTCAAGCTTTGCGGTGAGGACTTCCTGAAGGGTGGGGAGGAGGCGCACCAGGGCCATACCCCGCAGGAGTTCAAGGCGCAGAAGCAACGGGGGCTCGGGTCGGAGGGGTGGCTCCGGAATTATGCGGGGCAGGCGCTCCCGACCGCGCGGCTCGGGCTCCACAAAGATTCCGTGCCGGAGCCGCTCCCACTGAGCCACGGTAAGGATCTTCTTCAGGCCGGAAGTAAACTTGTCCTCCAGGGCCTGCAACTTTTCCTGCAGCTCCTTTTGGTAGGCGGCCAAAAGCTCCCGAAGCTCCTTAGGAGTCCCCGTGAAGGCGAGGAGCTTTTCATAGAGCTTTTCGGGCATGGCCAAGATCTCCTCGCGCAGGGGCATGAGCTCTTCCGTGAGCCTGAGAAGGGCCTTCATCTGGTCGGGGGTGAGCTCTAGGGCGTTGATCCAGAGGAGGACGAGGGTTTCCCGGCCAAGGGGTTCGGCCCCCCGCGCGCCCAGCGCCTGTCCGAACGCGCCCAACGCAAGCAGGGCCGAAAGGCCAAAGCCAAAGGCCAGTTTCCTCATGATCCTTTCACCTCCCACCCTCCATTTTGGCGGAGGAGGGTGCAGGGGCGGGGCAGGGGTTGTGGAGAAACGGTGGAGGCCGGGGCGGGTATACTTTTTCCCGTGGTCACCCTGCGCCGAAGGGACAAGGTTCTCACCGCCCCCGCGGGCCAATCCCTGGAGCGGATCCTGCGGGAGGCCGGGATCCTGCCGGACACGGTCCTCGTGGTCCGGGAGGGGAAGATCGTCCCCCTGGACTACCGGCCCCAGGACGGCGAGGAGCTCGAGCTCATCGACGTCATCTCCGGAGGCTAGGGTGCGCTGCACGTTTTGCGCGAACGAGGCCGTCCTCCGCCTGCGCCACGCCAACCTGCGCCTCTGCCCGGAGCACCTCGTGGCCCGGGTGGAGAAGGAGGCGGAGAGAGCCATCCGGGAGTTCCGCATGTTCACCCCGGAGGAGAAGATCCTGGTGGCCGTCTCCGGGGGGAAGGATTCCCTGGGCCTTTGGGCCATCCTCACCCACCTCGGCTACAAGGCCGACGGGCTTTACATCGACCTGGGCATTGCTGACTACTCCCGCCGCTCCCGGGAGTTCTGCGAGGAGTTTGCCCGCGCGCGGGGGCTGCCGCTGCACGTGGTGGCCTTGGCGGAGGAGGTGGGCGCGGGCCTGGATGAGATCGCGGCGACCCTGCGGGGGGAGCCCTGCGCCCACTGCGGCGCCCTCAAGCGCTACCTCATGAACCGCGTGGCCTGGGAAGGGGGGTACGCGGCCCTGGCCACCGGCCACAACCTGGACGACGAGGCCGCCACCCTCCTTGGGAACACCCTCCGCTGGGACCTGGAGTACCTGGCCCGCCAGTACCCCGTCCTCCCCGCCGGGCCCAAGCTCGCCCGCAAGGTCAAACCCCTGGTCTTCCTCTCCGAGCGGGAGATGGTGGCCTATTGCCTGATCCGCGGGATCCGCTACATCTACGAGGAGTGCCCGCACAGCGTGGGCGCCCGCTCCCTCTTCCTCAAGGACATCCTCAACCGCCTGGAGGACGCGGCGCCCTCCACGAAGATCACGTTCCTCAAGGCCTTCCTGCGCGTGCACCCCCAGCTCCCCAAGCCCAAGGAAGTGGAGGTGCGGGACTGCCCGTCCTGCGGGATGCCCACGGCGGCGCAGGGGCCGTGCCGGTTCTGCCGCATCCGGGAAAGGATGGCCCAGCGTGCGCCCGCTTGAGTACGGGGAGCCGGTGATCCTCTGGGAGACCGGCCGGGGGCGCACCTTCCTCGTCACCCTCACCCCCGGCGGCGCCTTCCACTCCCACCGCGGCGTCATCCGCCACGACGACCTCGCGGGGAAGCCCGAGGGCACGGAGGTCCTCTCCTCCACCGGCCACCCCTTCATCGCCTTCCGGCCGCGGGTGGCGGACCGCATGATGAAGGTCCACCGCCAAACCCAGATCGTGTACCCCAAAGACGCGGGCTGGCTCGTGTTGGCCCTGGACCTCTTCCCCGGGGCCCGGGTCATCGAGATGGGCACGGGCTCCGGTGCCTTCACCATCCTCCTGGCCCAACTTGTGGGGCCGCAGGGGAAGGTCTACACCTACGACCGCCGGCCCGACTTCCTCTACAACGCCCTCCAGAACATCAAAAAGCTTGGGTATGCCGAGCGGGTGGAGGCCCAGATCCTCACCGCGGGCGAGCCCTTCCCCGTGCGCGAGGTGGACGCGGTCTTTCTGGACCTGCCCACACCTTGGGAGGCCATCCCCCCGGCCCGGGAGGCCCTGGCCCCTGGACGCCCCCTTGCCCTCCTCGTGCCCACCGCCGAGCAGCTCAAGCAGGCCGTGAAGGCCCTCGCGGAAAACGGCTTCGTGTGGATTGAAGCCGTGGAGATCCTGGAGCGGCGGATGCTCGTGCGGGAGCGGGAGGGCGTGCGGCCCCTGGAGCGCATGGTGGGCTTCACCGGTTATTTGGTCTCCGCGCGCAAGGCCCTGGCGCGCCACCCCGCCGAGGCCGTGGGCCCCGCGGAGGACGCGGAGGCCGGCCTAGATTAGCGCAGCCGGGTCCTGGCGGAACAGCTCCCCAAGGAGGCGGTAGAGGCCGGGGTGGTGGGCGCGTAGGCCCCAGGGGTCGGCGAAGAAGAGCTCGACGGCCACGGCGAAGAATTCCGCAGGGCTTTCCCGTCCGGCCCTCAGGGGCGTGGGCCAGGGCCAGGCCCGCAGGCGCTCGTACTCCCTGAAGAACGCCTCCGGCCAGGTGCCGCGGAGCGCGGGGGGAAGGACCGGGACGCCCTGCAGGGCGCCGTCTTCCAGGTCCAACTGGTGGGCGAACTCGTGCACGACGACGTTGCGGGCCCCGGGGCCGAACCCGGCCGCCGCCACGGCATCCCACGCCAGGACCACCGTGCCCAGGGGCCAGGACTCCCCAGCCCGCACCTCCACCCCTTCCTCCACCGCCCCGCCCGGGGCGGCCCGCGTGTACCGCGCCACGTACAGGGTGGGGTAGACCACCACCGTGCGCAGGAACGGGAAGTAGTCCGTTTCCCGGTGGAGCAGGAGGAGGGCGGCGTTCCCGGCCACGGTGACCCGGACCCGGTCGTCCACGCGGAACCCCGCCGCGCCCTCAAACCGCTTTTCCGCCAAAAGGACCTGGATGTAGCCCAAAAGCTCGCCCTGGTCCTCCGGGGGAAGGAAGGGGAGGAGCGGGATGCCCGTGAGGAAGGGGAGCCACTGCGGCGGGAAGGGCCGGGTGCGCAGCCTCCTCCGGCGCCAGCGGCGGAGCGCCCTCACGGCGCGGCCGGACCCGCCTGAAAGAGCACCTCCAGCCGCAGGTTCCCCAGGTGCAGCTCCAGGCCGACGAAGCTGGAGACGATGCGGAACTCTTGGGCCGTCCAAGCCCCCGGGCGGGGCAGCCCCCAGGGCTGCAGGGTGACCCCCGCCTGGATCGCCAGGTTCCCGAAGTCCCCGCGCCAGCGGAAGGCCTGCGCGGTGAGGTTAACCCCCTGCCAGGTGGAGAGGCTCTGCAGCTCGAACCCGGAAAAGGACAGGCGAAGCTCCAGGGTGTTCCAGGCGGTGAAGGAGTGGCCCAGGGCGAAGGAGGTGGAGAGGCGCCCAGAGAGGTCGGCGGCAGCCACGGGCACCGCCGCCAAGAGCACAAGCAGGATCGGCCAACTCTTCCTCGCCATCGGCTCCTATGATACCCGTCTTGGCCGTTTGGAGAAGGGGACCGGCTACAATGGGGGAGGGATGGGCATGCGCGCGCTCGCTTGGGTTGCGTTGGCATCGGTCTTTGGGCTCACGGGCCTCGCCCAACCCCCCACGGAGCTCTTTGACTACGTGCGGGCCCAGCGGGGCGAGGTCCGGTGGGAGGTGGTGCGCGCCCCGGAGGGGGTGCCCGGGACCTGGGAGCTGCGCCTGCGCTCCCAGGTCTGGCGGGGCCTTCCTTGGACGCACCGGCTCCTCCTTGTGGACCCCGGGCGGCGCGCCGTGGAGGACGTGATGCTCCTGTACCTTGGCGGCGATCCCTACCCGGGCGAGGAGCTTTTGGGGCTGGCCTTGGCCCAGGCCGCGGGCCTGCGCGTGGCCATCCTCAACTCCGTGCCGAACCAGCCCCTCTTCGGGCTGCGGGAGGACGCCCTGATCGCCCACACGTTCGCGCGCTACCTCGCCGAGGGGAGCGCGGACTGGCCGCTCCTCTTCCCCATGGTGCAGAGCGCGGTGGCCGCCATGGACGCGCTTGCCGCGCTGGCCCCGGAGCTCTGGGGCGGGAAGCTGCGGGGCTTCCTTCTTGTGGGAGCGTCCAAGCGCGGCTGGACCGCCTACCTGGCCGCGGCGGTGGACCCCCGGGTTCTCGGGATCATCCCCATCGTCTTCGATTTCCTGAACTTCCCGGCGCAGTTGGCCCGCCAGGAGGAGCTCCTGGGCGGGCCTTCCCCGAAGCTTGGGGACTACACGGCGCGGGGGCTCACCACCCTGGCCGCGCCCACCCCGGCGGCCCTGCGCCTGGCCTGGCTGGTGGACCCCTACAGCTACCGCTACGCCTACACCATGCCCAAGCTCCTCGTGGTGGGCTCCAACGACCCCTACTGGGCCACGGATGCCACCGCCCTCTATTGGCCGGGCCTCCCCGAGCCCAAGCTCCTTTATGTGGTGCCCAACGTGGGCCACAACGTGCTCCTTGGGGAGGGGGTCCTCTCCACCCTTGCCGCCTTCGCCCGAGCCGTGGCCCTGGGCCGGCCCCTCCCCAGGGTGCAGGGCTTCTGGCGCCCCCTTGGGGACCGGGTGGAGCTCGTGGTCCAGGCCGACCGGCCCGCGCGGCGCGCGCGCCTCTGGCGGGCCGAGGGCCCTAGCCCCGATCTGGACCGCGCCCGCTGGCAGGCCGAGGAGCTCCCCGGGGACGGCCAGCGCTTCGTCGCCGAACTCCGGCGCCCGTCCGGCTACCTCGGGTGCTTCGCGGAGCTGGAGTTCGAGGTGGAGGGGCTTTCCCTCCTCGTCTCCACGCCCGTGCGGCTCCTGGGGCCCTAAGCGCTAGAAGGCCCAGCCCAAGGAGAGGCCGAAGAAGGGGAGGAGGCCGTCGGGCCCGACGAGGGCGAGCAGGGTGCCGCGGAAAACCAGCCCACCGGCGGCGGGCTGGAAGCGGTACCCCCAGAGGGGCGCCAGGAGAAGGGGCGGCCGGGGCAGAAACGTGGCCAGGCTCACCCCCACCTCCAGGTGGTGGCTGCGGAGCTGGCCCAAGAGGAGCTTGAGGTGGCCCAAGAGCCCCGTCACCGTCGTGGGCGGGCCCCAAAGGCCCAGCTCCCACTGGGTGGCGCCCACCCCCACGCTCAGCAAGGGGCTCAGCCGGTGCTCGTAGTTCACGGAGTAGAGGATGCCCACGCCGAGGAGCTCCACGTAGACTGTGTGGGGCGCCCACCCCCCAAGCCCGCCGGCCCCCAGGGCCAAGACCAGGAGGACCAGGATCTTCGCCTTCATCGCTCCCCCTTCAGGAGGGGGCAGCATACCCCCAGGGGCCGGGGGAAGGCAAAAAGAAAGATGGTGGAGGCGACGGGACTTGAACCCGTGACCTCTGGCATGCCATGCCAGCGCTCTCCCAGCTGAGCTACGCCCCCACCGGGCAGAAGTATTTTCCGGGGAGGGGGTCCGGGGCGCAACTAGATGTCCAGGGAGAAGACGCGGTGGGCGTTTTCCCGGATGAAGTCGCGCCGGCGGGCCACGTCGTGGCCCATGAGGGTAGTGAAGATCTCGTCGGCCTCGAGGGCGTCGCGGATGGTGACCTTGCGCAGGATGCGGGTGGCCGGGTTCATCGTGGTCTCCCAGAGCTCCTCGGGGTTCATCTCGCCCAGCCCCTTGAACCGCCGCACCGTCCACTGCCCGTCGGCTTGGGCTAGGAAGCGCTGGAGCTCTTCTTCCGAGTAGAGGTACTTGCGGGTCGTGCCCTTCTGCACGAGGTAGAGCGGGGCCTTGGCGATGAAGAGGTGGCCGTTTTCGATGAGGGGGCGCAGGTTCCGGAAGAAGAAGGTGAGGAGGAGCGTGCGGATGTGCGCTCCGTCCACGTCCGCATCGGCCATGATGATGATCTTGTGGTACCGGAGCCTCGAGAGGTCGAACTCCTCGCGGATGCCCGTGCCCAGGGCGGTGATGATGGCCCGCAGCTCCTCGTTCTCCAGGAGCTTGCGGAGGTGGGCCTTCTCCACGTTCAGGACCTTGCCGCGGAGGGGGAGGATGGCCTGGAAGGTGCGGTCCCGGCCCTGCTTGGCCGAGCCGCCCGCGGAGTCGCCCTCCACGATGAAGAGCTCGGCCTTCGTGGGGTCCTCGCTGGTGCAGTCCGCCAGCTTCCCGGGGAGGCCGCCGGCAAACAGGGCACCTTTTCGGCGCACGAGCTTGCGGGCCCGCGCCGCCGCCAGCCGCGCCCGATGGGCCGTCAGGGCGTGCTCCACGATGGCCCGGGCCACCGCGGGGTTCTTGGCGAAGTACGCGGACAGCTGGTCCCGCACCACCTCCTCCACAAACGTGCGGGCCTCGGGGTTCCCCAGCTTCACCTTGGTCTGGCCCTCGAACTCCGGCCGGGTGAGCTTCATGGCCAGGATGGCCACCAGCCCCTCCCGGATGGCCTCCCCCGGCAAGGCCTCCTCGTCCTGGCGGAGAAGGCGCTTTTCCCGGGCGTAGTCGTTCACCACCTTGGTGAGGGCGGAGCGCAGCCCGGTGAGGTGGGTCCCGCCCTCCCGGGTGTTGATGCAGTTCACGAAGGTGAAGACCTCCTCCTCCACGGCGTCCGTAAACAGCAGGGCGATCTCCACGGCCATGTCGCCCCGGTCCTCCGCCAGGTAGATGGGCTCGGGATGGATGGGCTCTTTCCCGACGGCGAGCTCCTTGACGAAGGCGGCGATGCCCCCCTCGGCCCGGAAGGTGCGCTTGACCCCGGTGATCCGGTTGTCCAGGCGGATGGTGAGCCCGGCCACCAAATATGCGAGCTCCTGCAGCCGGTGCGTGAGCTTGGAGAAGTTGTAGCTGATCTCCCCGAAGATCTCCCGGTCGGGCAGGAAGGTCACGGTGGTCCCCGTCTCCTTGGTTTCGCCCACCACCGTGAGCTCCGTGAGCTTCTTGCCGCGGGAGAACTCCTGGCGGTAGATCTTCCCGTCTTTCCAGCGCACCTCCACTACGAGGTGCTCGGAGAGGGCGTTGACCGCGGAGACGCCCACCCCGTGCAGGCCGCCGGAGACCTTGTACCCGCCCTCCCCGAACTTCGCGCCGGCATGGAGGGTGGTGAGCACGAGCTCCACGGTGTTGATGCCCGTCTCGGGGTGGAGGCCCACGGGGATGCCCCGGCCGTTGTCGCGCACGGTGACGCGCTTGTCCTCGTGGATGATCACGTCGATCTCCGTGCAGAAGCCGGCCAGGGCCTCGTCCACGGCGTTGTCCACCACCTCGTAGATCATCTGCAGGAGGCCCTCGGGCCCAGTGGAGCCGATGTACATCCCCGGCCGCTGGCGCACGGCCTCCATGTCCGCCAGGACCTTGATCTTGTCCACGTCGTAGTCGTGGTTGCGGATCTCAGCCATAGCCGCATGGATTTTAGCGGAAAGCAGAAAAATCGCAAGCCATCCGCATTTGCCCGGCGAACCCGCGCCCCTTGGCCCTGGTTTTTGGGAAGGGATGCGGTTAACCTTCCCTGTAGGGAAGGAGGCGGCGTGCGGCTTTTGGAGTGGCAAGGCCGGGAGGTTTTGGCGCGCGTGGGGATCCCAGTGCCCCCAGGCGGCCTGGCCCGCAGCCCCGCGGAGGCCCACAGGATCGCGGCGGAGCTGGGGAAGCCCGTGGTGCTCAAGGCCCAGGTGCCGGTGGGCGGCCGGGGGAAGGCCGGCGGGGTCCGCCTCGCCCAAAGCCCCGCGGAGGCGGAGCGGCTGGCCCAGGAGATGCTGGGCTCGACCCTAAAGGGGTTCCGGGTGGAAAGCCTCCTCGTGTTGGAGGCCGTAACCCCCAGGGCGGAGCACTACCTCGGGCTCACCCTGGACCGCTCCCGGCGCATGCCCCTCTTCCTCTACTCGCCCCAGGGCGGGGTGGAGATCGAGGAGGTGGCCCGGCAGAGCCCGCACCTGGTGAGCCGGGAGGCCGTGCCGCCCCTGGAGGGGCCTTCCGCCTTCCGCCTCCGGCGCCTCTTCGCCCTCGCCCCCGCCCCCCTGCGGCCCGCCCTCATGGACCTGGCCAAAAAGCTCTGGCAGGCCTTCCTCACCTACGAGGCCCACCTCGTGGAGATCAACCCCCTGGCGGAGGTGGACGGGAAGCTCTGGGCCCTCGACGCCAAGGTCATCCTGGACGACGACCACAGCCCCGGCCCGCAGTTTGAGGGGCTGAGCGAGGCGGGCGCGGACCCCCTGGAGGCGGAGGCCAAGGCCGCGGGGATGAGCTACGTGCGCCTGGACGGGGAGATCGGGATCCTGGGGAACGGCGCGGGCCTGGTCATGGCCACGCTGGATTTGGTGGTCCAGGCGGGCGGCCGGCCCGCCAACTTCCTGGACATCGGGGGCGGGGCCAGGGCCGAACGCGTCAAAAAAGGGGTGGAAATCATCCTCAAGGACGGCCGGGCCAAGGTCCTTTTCGTGAACGTCTTCGGCGGGATCACCCGCTGCGACGAGGTGGCCCGCGGCCTGGTGGAGGCCCTCCAGGGGAAGGACCTCCCCGTGGTCATTCGCCTCGTGGGCACCAACGAGGAGGAGGGGCGCCGGATCCTCGAGGGCGCGGGGTTCGTGCCCGTGCGGACCATGGAGGAGGGCGCGGCCCGCGCCGTCGCGCTCAGCAAGGGGGTGTGAATGCGCTGGGTTCTGGGCGTGCTGGCGGCGGGGTGGGCGGTTTGGGTGGGCCTCGGCGTGGAGATCATCCCCCTCAGGGAGATCCGGCCGGGGATGGTGGGGTACGGCCTGACGGTGGTGCGGGGCACGGAGATCGTGCGGTTCGAGGTGGAGGTGGTGGACGTCCTGGACGAGCCCGGGGAGCGCCACGACTTCCTGGTGGTGCGCGCGTTTGGCGAGGCCATCCAGCGCTCGGGAGGGATCGCCGCGGGCATGTCCGGAAGCCCCGTGTACTTCGAGGGGCGCCTGGCTGGGGCCCTGTCCCGGGCCGCCGCCTGGTCCCTGGACCGCACCAAGCCCCTGGGCCTGGTGACCCCTATCGAGTCCATGCTGAAGCTCCTGGCGGAGCTGGATGAGGAAGAGGTCCCCCTCCCCCGGGAGGGGAACCTCCGGGCCCTGGGGATCGAGCGGCTCCTCCTTGTGGCCGCGCCGCCCGAAACGATCCCCGAGGGGGCCCTCGTGGCCTGGCCCCTGGCCGCTCCCGTGATGGTGAGCGGCCTCTCCCCCCGCACCCTGGCCCTCCTGCGGGACGGGGTGGACCTGCGGGCCCTGGCCCATCCCCTTCAGGAGCTCCTCCTCGCGGGGCGGGGGAGGCTGGCGGGGCTGAGGGAGCTGGGGCTTTCCCAGGTGTTTGCGGCGCCGGCCGTGGGGAGCGCCACGCCCATGGAGTTCGCGCCGGGCGCGCCGGTGGGCGTGGCCCTGGCCCTGGGAGACCTCACCGTGGGGGCGCTCGGCACCGTCACCCTCGTGGACGGCCCCAAGGTCCTGGCCTTCGGCCACCCCTTCCTCTTCGCCGGGAGCCCCCGCTACTTCCTCACGGGGGCCACGGTGCTGGACACGGTGGCGGCCTACGACATCTCCTACAAGTTCGGCTCCCTGGCGGAGCTGCGGGGCGGGGTGTTCGCGGACCGCTGGGCGGGCGTGGGCGGGCGCACCGACCGCGTCCCCTTGGGCCTCGACGTGGCCATCGAGGTCCGCGGCGAGGGGCAGGGGCGGTTGACGACCAAGCTGGTGGACGAAGCCCGGCTCACGCCCCTTTTGGTCTACGTGGCGGGGGTGGAGGCCGTGGATTCCGCCTTGGACCGCATCGGCCCGGGCACGGTGGAGGTGGAGTACACCCTGGGTGGCCGGGGTCTCCCCCGCACCCTCACCCGCAAGAACGTGTTCCTCTCCACCCAGGACGTGGCCGCCCTCGCGCCCTGGGAGGCCGCCCTGGTCCTGGAGGTCTTGGCCTACAACGAGTTCCGGGACCCCGGGTTTTCCTCCCTGCGCCTCACGGCCAGGGTGGAGCCCACCTTCAGGGCCGTGGAGATCCTGGACCTGGCCACGGACAAGCGCAGCTATCGGCCGGGCGAGACGGTGGAGTTCACCCTGCTGGTGCGGCACTGGCGCGGCGAGGTCCAGGCCTTCGAGGGCTCCATCCAAATCCCTCGGGAGCTGCGCAGCCCCTACGTGGAGCTGCGGGCTTACGGCGGGCCCCGCCTGCGGGAGAAGGGCGAGCCGCCCAAGGTCTTCGAGTCCCTCGCCGACCTCCTCGACTACATCGAGGACATCCCCACCTACGACACCCTCACCGTGGAGCTTTTCGGGATCCATCCCATCTCCGATTTCGTGGGCGAGCCCTGGCTCTTTGGGGTGGATTCCGTGTCCACCCAATTCCCCGGCGCGGTGGTCTACGGCCGGAGGTCCCTGATCCTGCCCTTGGAGGGGTGATGTGGGACCTGCGGGAGGCCGCGGAGGTCCTGGAGGCTCAGCTCCTCCGGCCCAGGGGTCCCTTTGAGGTGCGCGGGGCCTGTGCGGATTCCCGCCGCATCCGGCCCGGGGAGCTCTTCGTGGCCCTGCCCGGCCGGCGCCACGACGGCCACGACTTCGTGGCCGAGGCCCTGGCCAAGGGCGCCGTGGGCGCCCTCGTCTCCCGCGACCCCGGGGTGGGCCACAACCTCCTCCTTGTGCCCGACGTGCCCAAGGCCCTGGGGGAGCTGGCCCGCTGGCGCCGGGAGGCCTTGGAATTCGTGGCCGTGGGCATCACCGGCTCCTTCGGAAAAACCACGGCCAAGGAGCTCGTGGCCGGGGCCCTGAGCACCACCTACCGCACCTACCGCGCGCCCGAAAGCTACAACACCGCCCTCGGCGTGGCCCTGGCCCTCCTTTCCGTCCCCAAGGACGCGGAGATGGCGGTGTTCGAGCTCGCCGAGTCCGACCCGGAGGAGCTGCGGCGGCTGTGCGAGCTTGTCCAGCCCTGGGCCGGGCTCATCACCAGCGTGGGGCCCGCCCACCTGGCCCTCCTGGGGAGCGTGGAGCGCGCGGCCGAGGCCGTGTGGACCCTGGCGGAGTGCCTTCCGGAGGAGGGCATCCTCGCCCTCTCCTGGGACTTCCCGGAGCTGCGGGCGCGGGTGGAGCGGTGCGACGGGTTCTGTTTGCGCTTCGGCCAGAGCGAGGAGGCCGACTTCTTCCCCCGGGACATCGTGGAGGACGACCCCCAGGGGGTGCGGTTCGTGGCGGAGACGCCGGCCGGGGCCCTGCCCGTGAGGCTCCGGCTCCTCGGGGCCCACCGGGCCGTCCTGGCCTGCGGCGCCCTGGCCCTGGCCTGGGGCCTGGGCGTCCCCGGGAAGGTCGCGGCCCAGGGCCTGGCCCGGGTGCCGCCCCCGCCCCACCGGCTGGAGCTACGGCCGGCCCCCTTCGGCTGGATCCTCGATGACTGCTACAACGCCAACCCCGTCTCCGTCCAGGCGGCGCTCCTCACCCTCGCCAAGCTCAAGCTCCCTGTGCGGATCCGGGCCGCGCTCCTTGGGGACATGCTGGAGCTGGGCGCCGAGGAGGAGCTGTTCCACCGGGCGGCGGTGGAGGCGGCGCGGGCGGTCCGGCTGGACTTCCTCTTCGCCTTCGGTCCCCGCATGAGCGCGGCCTTTGCCCACTGGGGCGGGCCGGGCCTGGCCGAGCCCGAGGACCTGGCCCGCCTGGTCCAGGGGATCCGGGAGGCCCTGGGCTCAGGGCCGGCCCTGCTTTTGATCAAGGGCTCGCGCGGCCTGGAGCTGGAACGGGCCGTGGCCGCCCTGGGCGGCCAGGAACAGCCCCGCGGCCAGGAAGCCTAGGGCGGCGATCGCCCCCCACACCCCCGGCGCCCAGGGCACGAGGTCCAAAAGGAGCCCGCCCAGGAAGGCGCCGGCGGACCACCCGAAGCTCTCGGCCAGCCCGAAGGCCCCCAGGTAGCGGCCGCGGTGTTCGGGGGAGGCCAGGTCCGCGGCCACCGCCAGCGCCGCCGGCGCGAACAGCATCTCGCCCAGGGTCACCACGGCCATGGCCCCCAGCATCAGGGGGTAGGGCCGCACCCAGCCGAAGCTGAGGTAGCCCAGACCGTAGAGGCCGGCGCCCAGGGCCAGGGCCCGGCGGCGGGGCCAGCGCCCGCTCACCCGCGCCAGGGGGTACTGGGCGCCCGCCACAAGAAAGCCGTTCAGGGTAAGAAGGCCGCCGAACTGGGCCGGGGTAAGGCCCGCCCGCTCCACGGTGAACACGGAGAGGGTGGACACCATCTGTCCGGCCACGAGGAACACGGGGAGGCACAGGGCCAGGAAGGCCAGGAGGCGGCGGTCCCGCAGGGCCGCGAGGACCTCCCGCGCGGGGGCAGCGGAGGGGCGGCGCGGGGGCTCCGCCACCCCCACCAGCACCAGGACCAGGGCCAGCCCGGTGGCGCCCGCGGCCAGGAGGAAGAGGTGGGCGTAGGGGAGGGAGGCGGCGAGGAAGCCGCCGAGGGCGGGCCCCGCGCCCCAGCCGAGGTTGGAGCTCACGCGGAGGAGGCCATAGCCCTCCATGCGGTTCCGCTCGGCCCGGTCGGCCACGAGGGCCGAGACCGGGGGCATGGCCATCCCGCCCGTGACCCGCACAAGGAGGAAAAGAAGGACGATGGCCCACACCGGGCCGTGCAGGGCCATGAGGGCGCCCAGGCCGAGGAAGGTGGCCCCGCGCAGGAGGAGGGCGGCGGCGAGGGTGGGGCGGCGGCCCAGGCGGTCCGCGGCCTCCCCGCCCAGGAACTGGCCCAGGGCGCTGGCAAAGGCCGCCCCCAGCATCACCGTCCCCACCAGGGCCATGGGGACCCCCCGCTTTTGCACGAGGTAGAGGGAGAGGAAGGGCAGGGCCAGGGAGAAGCCCGCGGAGGCCACCAGCTGCGCGGCTAAAAGCGGGCCGAGGCGGGGCGGGCGCATCCTTCACCCCCCCAGGGCGCGGAAGAGGAGGGCGAGGAGGGGGGCGAGGGCCAGGGCCGGGAGGAAATCGGCGGGCCGGGTGTCCCTGAGGCGCAGGAGGGACAGGCCGATGGCGAGGACGATGGCCCCGCCGGCGGCCGTGAGCTCCACCACCGCCGGGTGCTGGGGACTGAACCCGGAAAGGCTTTGGGCGAAGGCCCGCGCCAAGAGGGTCACCCCGCCCTGGTACACGAGGATCACCCCGAGGGAGAGGAGGACCCCTGGGCCGAGGGCGGCGGCCAGGGCGGCCGCGGAGATCCCGTCCAGGATGGCCTTGGCCCCCAGGATCGTCCAGTCCCCAAAGAGCCCGTCCTGGATGGCGCCCACGAGGGTCATCGGCCCCACACAGAAAAGGAGGCTGGCGGTGAGGAAGGCCTGGGCCAGGGGCCGGCCGGGGAAAAGGCGTTCCACCCTCTGGCTTCCCCGTTCGAGGGCCGCGGAGAGGCGCAGGGCCCCGCCCAAGGCCCCGCCCAGGATCACGGAAAGGAGGAGCACGAGGACGTTTTGGGTCCTCAAGGCCATCTGCATCCCCAGGACCAGGGTCACGAGGCCCACCCCCAGCGTGGCGGCCTCCCGCACCCGGGCGGGGAAGCGCGCGCCCAAGGCCCAGCCCAGGCTCCCCCCTACGAGCACCGTCCCCATGTTGATCCACGTTCCCACCATACCCGGCAATGGTAGCGCACGGTTGGCCCAGGGCCCGCAGCCCCGCCTAAAATGGGGAAAAGGAGGGAGGGATGCGCGCTTTTTGGCAGGACTTTCGGGACTTCATCGCCCGGGGGAACCTCGTGGAGATCGCTGTGGCCTTCGTGATGGGGGTGGCCTTCGGCGCGGTGGTGAACTCCTTCATCTTCGACATCGTGATGCCGCCCATCGGGAAGCTGGTGGGCAACGTGGACTTCTCCAACCTCTTTGTGGTGTTGGGGCCGGAGAAGTACCCCTCGGCGGAAGCTGCGCGCCAGGCCGGCGCCCCCGCCATCTACTACGGCCGCTTCATCAACCACCTCATCAACTTCCTCATCGTCGCCCTTGTGATGTTCCTGTTGTTGCGGGTCGTGATGAAAATGCGCAGGCCCAAAGAGGCTCCGGCGCCCACAACGAAGGAATGCCCGTACTGCAAGACCCAGATCCCCATCGGCGCGGTGCGCTGCCCCCACTGCACCTCGACGCTGGGTTAGCGCTCCCGGAGAAGGAGCACAGCCTTCCCGTTGTGGGTGCAGGAGAAGACCACGAGGGTGTGGGGGGTGTCCTCCGCGGCGGAGGCGTAGAGGTAGCGGATGTCCAGGCCCTGGCGGGCCAGGGCCTCCGTCACCCGGCGCAGGAACCCGGGCCGGTTGGGCAGCTCCACGAGGACCACCTCCCGCTCCTCGGTGGGGAACTCCGCCCGCCGCAGGCTCTCCAGGGCGTAGTGGTGGGCGTCCACCACCAGGTGCAGCTCGGCCTCCTCCCCCTGGACGAACACGGCCGTGGCCAGGATGTTGATCCCTTGGGTGGAGAGGAGCTTGGCCACGTCGGCCAGCAGCCCCACGCGGTTGGCCGTGCGCACCACCAGCTCCTTGCCCATCGTGGCCGGCCGCACAAGCCCATAGTTTACCCGCGCTATAATCGCCCCCAATTGGGGCACCATGAACCCGAACGTGAAGCGCGTCCTGGTGTGCAGCGCCTGGCCCTACGGCTCGGGCATCCCCCACCTGGGGAACCTCATCGGCTGCCTCCTTTCCGGGGACGCCTTCACCCGCTTCTATCGCCTCGCGGGCTATGAGGTCCTCCACGTTTCCGGGACCGACGCCCACGGGACGAAGATCGAGTACGAGGCCTACCGCCAGGGCTTGAGCCCGGCGGAGCTCGCCGCCCGCGTGCACGCGGAGATCCTGCGGATCCTGCGCGCCTTCGAGGTGGACATCGACAACTACACCACCACGGAAAGCCCGGTCCACAAGGAGTTCGTGACCGCGCTCTTCCGGGACATGGAGCGGAACGGCTACATCTTCGCCCGGGACGAGGAGCGGGCCTACTGCCAGTCCTGCGGGCGGTTCCTGGCCGACCGGTTCATCGTGGGGACCTGCCCCAAGTGCGGCTACCCCTACGCCCAGGGGAACCAGTGCGACGCCTGCGGTGCCCTTTTGGAGCCCGAGCTCCTCCTCTCCCCGCGCTGCGCCTTCTGCGGGGCCACGGCGGTGGTGCGCCGCCCCACCCGCCACTGGTACCTGGACCTGGAGAAGCTCGCGCCCCGGCTCCTGGAGTACGTAAGGGGCCGGGACTTCCAGGGGAACGTGAAGCTGTTCACCCAGCGCATGATCGAGGAGGGCCTGCGGCCCCGGGCGGTCACGCGGGACCTGAGCTGGGGCATCCCCGCGCCCTTCCCCGGCGCGGAGGGGAAGGTCATCTACGTGTGGGCGGAGGCGGTCTTGGGCTACGTGTCCGCCACGATCGAGCACTTCCGCCGCCGCGGGGAGGAGGAGCGCTGGAAGGACTTCTGGTTCGGCGAGGAGGTCTGGCAGATCTACACCCAGGGCAAGGACAACATCCCCTTCCACACCGTGATCCTGCCCGCCCTCCTTTTGGCCTCCGGAAAGCCCTTCCACCTCCCGGACCAGATCTCCGCCACGGAGTACCTGAGCTGGGAGGGAGGGGAACAGTTCTCCAAGACCCGCCGGATCGGGGTCTTCGCCGACGAGGCCCTCAAGCTCCTCCCGCCCGTGTACTGGCGGTTCTACCTCTTCTACAACCGGCCGGAGACGAAGGACGTGGAGTTCTCCTGGGAGGAGTTCGACAGGGCGGTGAACGCGGTCCTGGTGGACAACATCGCGAACTTCGTGCACCGCGTGCTTTCCTATGTGTGGACGCGGCACGGGGGGGTGGTGCCGGAGGGGCCCACGGCGGGCGAGGTCCTGGAGCGCATCCGGGCCGCGAGGGAGGAGGCGTGGCAGGCGGTGCGGGCGGGGCAGCTCGCGCCGGCCCTGCGGGCGGCCGTGCGCCTGGCGGAGTTCGGGAACCGCTTCTTCCAGGGACGCGCGCCCTGGCAGACCGGGGACGCGGAGGCCGTGGCCTCCGCCGCCCACCTGGTGAAGGCCCTGGCCATCCTCCTGGAGCCCTTCATCCCCATGTTCTCCCGGGAGGTGTACGGGCTTTTGGGCCTGGCCCGGCCGGGCCTGGCGGAGGTGGAGGGGGGCTGCGGGGGCACCCGGCTGGCCGCGCCGCCCCGGCCCCTCCTGGCCCACGTGGACATCGCCGATCTGAAACGGAGGTACGCCATGCTGAAAGAGGAGGGTTTGATCTCCCTGGAGGAGTTCCAGCGCATCGACCTGCGGGTGGCCCGCATCGTGCACGCCGAGGAGATCCCGGGCGCGGAGAAGCTCCTCAAGCTCCTTTTGGATCTGGGCGACCGGCAGGTGCAGGTGGTGGCGGGGATCCGCCAGCACTACAGGCCCGAGGAGCTGCGGGGGCGGCTGGTGGCGGTGGTGGCGAACCTGAAGCCCGCGGTGATCCGGGGGGTGCGCTCGGAGGGCATGATCCTGGCCGCCTCCGATGGGACCTTGGCCCTGGTGGGGCCGGACCGCGAGGTGGAGCCCGGCACGCGCATTCGGTAGGATTGTTTTCGTTCCCCCCAAAGCCTTGGGCCAAGCGAGGTGACGCCATGTACGGGGTCGTGGAGATCGGCGGCAAACAATACTTCGTGGAACCCGGGCTGGAGCTGATCCACGAGGTCCTGCCGGGGGTGCCGGTGGGGGCGCGGGTCACCTTCGACCGGGTCCTCCTTTTGCGCAACGGCGAGCGCGTGGAGGTGGGCACGCCCTATCTTGCGGGCGTGCGCGTGGTGGGCGAGGTCCAGGAGATCGGGAAGCTCCCCAAGGTGATCATCTTCAAGTACACCCCGAAGAAGGGGTACCGGCGCAAGAAGGGGCACCGCCAGCCCTTCATGCGCACGAAGATCCTGGAGATCGTGCGGAGCTGACATGGTGGAGGTGCTGATCGAGCGGGACGAGGAGGGCCGGGTGCAGGTGGTCACCCTCTACGGGGACGACTCCCCGGAGGGGTTGGCCGCGGCCGTGCTCGTGGAGGCCCCCGTGTTGGGGATGAAGCACTACCTGCACCTGGACCCCGAGGTGTCCCGCGAGGGCACGGTCTTGCGGTACCGGGTGGACCGGTCCGACCTCTTCCTGGACCGGGAATTGGACGCGATCCTCGAGACCATGGTCTTGGGGTTGAAGGCCCTCTCCCAGGACCGTCCGGGCAAGGTGGCGGTGCGGGAGGTGGGGCTGGACGTGCTCGTTTAGGAGGTGAGCGCGGATGGCGCACAAGGCCAGCGGCGGGTCCACCCAGAACGTGCACGACTCCCCGGGGCAGCGCCTGGGGATCAAGCGCTTCGGCGGGGAGCTGGTGTGGCCCGGGTGCATCATCGTGCGGCAGCGGGGGACTAAGTTCTACCCCGGCCGGGGCGTGAAGATGGGCCGGGACTTCACCATCTACGCGACCACCACGGGCATCGTGGAGTTCGCCGGCCGCAAGCGCATCTACGTGAACGTCATCCCCTTGGGGGAGGGGAAGTAGGGACGGCGGGTGGGGTTTGACGAGGCCGTCATCCACGTTTCCGGGGGCAAGGGCGGCGATGGCCTCATCAGCTTTGCCCGCACCCGCCACAACCCGCGGGGCTCGCCCGACGGCGGCCGGGGCGGCGACGGCGGCAGCGTGATCCTGCGGGCCAGCCGCTCCGTCAACACCTTCGCCCACTTCCACCCGCAGGTGCATTTTCGCGCCGAGGACGGGGCGCCCGGCGGCCCCAACAACGCCCAGGGCAAGCGCGGGGAGGACCTGGTGATCCTGGTCCCCGTGGGCACGGTGGTGCGCGACCTCGCCACCGGCGCCCTGCTGGCGGACCTCGTGGCGGAGGGGCAGGAGGTGGTGGTGGCCCGGGGCGGCCGGGGCGGCCGGGGCAACAAGGCCTTCGCCTCCTCCGCCCGCCGCGCCCCCCGCATCCGGGAGTTCGGCGAGCCCGGCGAGGCCCGCTGGCTCAAGCTCGAGCTGCGCCTCCTGGCCGACGTGGGCATCATCGGCTTCCCCAACGTGGGGAAGTCCTCCCTCCTCTCCCGCGTGTCCGACAAAAAGCCCAAGGTCGCGGCCTACCCCTTCACCACCCTCACCCCCAACCTGGGGGTGGTGCGGGTGGACGAGTTCGCCTCGTTCGTGATGGCCGACCTCCCCGGCCTCATCGAGGGCGCCCACGAGGGGCGGGGCCTGGGGGACAAGTTCCTGCGCCACGCCACGCGGGCCAAGCTCCTCCTGCACCTGGTGGACCTGGCGCGGGTGGAGGGGCGCGATCCTCTTTCCGACTACTTCGCGATCCGCAGGGAGCTCGCGGCCTGGGAGGAGCTGCGGGCGAAGCCGGAGGTGGTGGCGGGCAACAAGATCGACCTCCTCACCCCCGAGCAGGTGGCGCGGGAGGTGGAGCGGTTTGCCCGGGAGGGCATCGTGCTCCACCCCATCTCCGCGCACACCGGGCAGGGGGTGCGGGAGCTCATCCGCGTTTTGTGGCAAAAATTGCAGGAGATCCCGCCGGAGGGGCCGGCGGAGCGGCCCCGCTACCGGGAGTGGCAGCTCACCCCGGAGCCCCCGCCCTTCGCGGTGGCCGTGGAGGGGGGCAGGGTGGTGGTACGCGGCCCGGCGGTGGAGGCCCTCGTGCGCCGCCTGGACCTCTCCACCCCCGACGCGCGGGAGTACCTGTGGGAGGAGTTGGAGCGGCTGGGGGTGGTGCGGGCCCTGCGCCGGCAGGGGGTGGCGGCGGGCACGCCCGTGGTGATCGGGGGGAAAACCCTTGAGTTTGTCGGGTAGGGTTGGGCTTTTCGGTGGGACGTTCAACCCCATCCACGTGGGGCACCTGCGGGTGGCCGAGGAGGCCCTGCGCCAGTTCGGCCTGCGGGAGGTCCTGTTCATCCCCACCGGCCGGCCGCCCCACCGGGAGGTGGAGGACGGGGTCCCCGGGGAGTGGCGCTACGAGATGGTGAAGCTGGCCATCGCGGGGCGGCCGGGGTTCGCCGTGTCCCGGGTGGAGCTGGACCGGCCCGGCCCCGCCTACACCGTGGACACCATCGCCCTCCTCAAGGGGGAGTACCCGGAGGGCGTGGCCTACATCGTGGGCGCGGACATCTTCTCCCAGATCGAGCTCTGGCACGACTGGCCTCGGCTCCTCACCCTGTGCCCGTTCATCGTGGCCCCCCGCCCCGGCGTGGATTTGGGGCGCTTCCGCAAGCCGCCCTTCGACCGGGCGGAGCTGCATTTCCTGGCCATGGCGCCCATCGCCCTCTCCTCCTCGGAGGTGCGGCGTCGGTACCGGTTGGGGCTGCCCACCGCGGGCCTGGTGCCCGAGGCGGTGGACCGGTTCATCCGGGAGCGCGGCCTCTATGGTGCACGGAGGACCTCGCCCCTAGAATAGGCGAGGAAAGGGGGGATCCCCATCAAGCGGCAGTTTCGCGTCAACGAGCAGATTCAGGCCCGGGAGGTTTTGCTCATCGATAGCGACGGGAAGAACCTGGGGGTGACCCCGCTGGAGCGGGCCCTGGCCCTGGCCCGGGAGCGGGGCCTGGACCTGGTGGAGGTGGCCCCTGACGCCAACCCCGTGGTCTGTAAAATTGTGGACTTCGGGAAGTACCGCTACCAGCTGCAGAAGCGGGAGAAAAAGCAGCCCAAGGCGGGGAAGGTCAAAGAGGTGAAGTTCACGATCCAGACCGGGGAGCACGACTTCCAGACCAAGGTCCAGCGGATCCGGGAGTTCCTGGAGGAGGGGATGAAGGTGCGGGCGGTGGTGTTCTTCAAGGGCCGCCAGATCATCCACATCGAGAAGGGCAAGGAGCTCCTGGACCGCGTGGTGCAGCTCACCCAGGATCTGGCTAAGGTGGAGCAGGGCGCGGAGGAGAAGGGCCGCACCCTGGAGATCCTCCTGGCGCCCCTTTCCCGCAAAGGAGGAGGCCCATGAAACCGGGGAAGACCCATAAGGCATCGGCCAAGCGGTTCAAGGTCACCGCGACGGGCCGGATCTTCCATCGCAAGGCCGGGTACGAGCACAAGCGCACCAAGAAGCGCCCGCAGTACAAGCGGGCGGCCCGGAAGCTTGTGGAGGTCCGGGGCGCGGACAAAAGGATGATGCGCCGACTCCTGCAGATCTGAGGAGGGAGCCATGCGCGTTCCGGGTGGCGTGAAGCACGCGCGGCGACGCCGCAAGATCCTCGACCTCACCAAGGGCTATAAGGGGAAGCGCAAGAACTGCTACCGCATCGCGCGGCAGTCGCTCCTCAAGGCCCTGCGGCACCATTTCGTGTCCCGCAAGCTGCGCAAGCGGACGATGCGCCGGCTGTGGATCGTGCGCATCGGCGCGGCCGTGCGGCCCTACGGGTTCAACTACTCGCGCTTCATGGGCGCGCTGCGCCGGGCCGGGGTCGGCTTGAACCGGAAGATCCTCTCGGAGCTGGCCCTGCGCGATCCCCAGGCCTTCGCCCAGGTGGTGGAGCTCGCCAAGGGCGCGTCATGAACACCTTCCAGGACCTGGTGTTGGCCCTGCACCGCTTCTGGCGGGCGCAGGGGTGCGCCCTCATGGAGCCCTACGACCTGGAGAAGGGCGCGGGCACCTTCAACCCCGCCACGTTCTTTGGGGTGCTGGGGCCGCGCCCCTGGCGGGTGGCCTACGTGGAGCCCTCCCGGCGCCCGGCCGATGGCCGCTACGGGGAAAACCCCATCCGCTTCGGCCTCCACCACCAGTACCAGGTCATCCTGAAGCCCCCGCCCCCGGACATCCAGGACCTGTACCTGCGCTCGCTGGAGGCGGTGGGGCTGGACCTGAAAGAGCACGACGTGAAGTTCTCCCACGACGACTGGGAGTCGCCCACCCTGGGGGCGTGGGGGGTGGGCTGGCAGGTCTGGCTGGACGGCATGGAGATCACCCAGTTCACGTACTTCCAGCAGATGGGCGGGGTGGACCTGGACCCGGTCTCCGTGGAGCTCACCTACGGCCTGGAGCGCATCGCCCTCTTCCTCCAGGGGCAGGAGTCCGCGTTCGACCTGAAGTGGGCGGAGTGGCTCACCTACGGGGAGCTCTTCCGCGAGCGGGAGCGCCAGTTCAGCGTGTACCACTTCGCGCGCGCCAACGTGGAACGGGCCCGCCAGATGTTCGACTTCCACGAGGCCGAGGCCAAGGAGTGCCTGAGCCTGGGCTTGGTGTACCCGGCCTACGACCACACCCTGCGCTGCTCGCACCTCTTCAACACCCTGGACGCCCGGGGGGCCCTGGCCACGGCGGAGCGCGAGACCTACATCGCCCGGGTGCGCGCCCTCGCTCGCGCCTGCGCCGAGACGTACTTGGCGGAGGTGGTCGGTGCCCGCGCTTCTCCTCGAGATCGGGTTTGAGGACCTGCCCGCGGAGGAGGCGGAGTCCGTAGCCCAAGCCTTTCGGGAGGCCTTCGCTAGGGAGCTCCAGGCGGCGCGCGTGCCCCACGGCCCCATCCGGCTCTTCTGGACCCTGCGCCGGGTGGCCCTCCTGGTGGAGGGGATCGGGGAGAGGCAGGAGGACCTGGTGGAGGAGGTGCGGGGCCCCGCCGCCGCCGTGGGGCTCGATGCCCAGGGGAACCTGACCCCGGCCGGGCTCGGGTTCCTCCGGCGCTACGGCGCCGCGCCCGCGGACCTCGTGCGCAAGCGGCTGGGCGACAAGGAGTACCTCTTCCTCCGGGTGCGCCGCCCCGGCGCGCCCGTGGCCGAGCTCCTGGAGGGGATCGTGGCCCGGGCGTTGGCCGCCGTGCCCTGCTCGAAGTTCATGCGCTGGGAGGGGCCCACGGCCTTCCTGCGCCCCATCCGGTGGGTCGTGGCCCTGCGGGACGGGGAGGTCGTTCCCCTGCGCCTGGCCGGGGTGGAGGCCGGCCGCCTCTCCCAGGGGCACCGCTTCTTTGGCGGCCCCGTGGCGCTGCGGCACGCCGCCGACTACGCGGAGGCCCTGCGCGCCGCCAAGGTCCTCGCCGATCCCGAGGAGCGCGCGCGCCTTTTGCGCGCGGCCATCGCGGCGGTGGAGCAGGAGCACGGGGCCAAGGCCGCCCTCTCCCCCGAGCTTTGGACCATGCTTTTGGGCCAGACGGAGTGGCCCCGGCCGGTCGTGGGGCGCATCCCCGCGGAGTTCCTGGAGCTCCCCGAGCCGGTGGTGGTGGCGGCCCTGCGCGAGGAGGGGAAGTTCGTGCCCTTCACCCGCGGCGGGAGGATCGCCGAGGTCTTCCTGGGGTTCGCGGAGGGGGAGGGCGATCCGGAGGTGATCCGGCGTGGCTACGAGCGGGTGGTGGGCATCCGCCTGCGCGACGCCCGCGCCTTCTTTGAGGAGGACCGCCGCCGGCCCCTGAGCGCCCGGGTCCCCGAGCTCCAGGGCGTGGTGTACGAGGCGCGCCTGGGGACCCTCTGGGACCGGGTGGAGCGGATCCGCCGCATCGCCCGCCGCCTGGCCGCGGAGCTGGAGCTCCCCGCGGACCTCCTGGACCGCGCGGCCCTCCTGTGCAAGGCGGACCTCCTCACCGTGATGGTGCGGGAGTTCCCGGAGCTGGAGGGCGTGATGGGCGGGATCTACGCCGGCTTGGACGGGGAGCGGCCGGAGGTGGCGCGGGCCATCGCCGAACACGTGCGGCCGCGCACCCGGGAGGACCCCCTGCCTGAAAGCCCCCTTGGGGTGGCCCTGAGCCTCGCGGACAAGCTGGACGGGGTGATCGGCCCCATCCGCGTGGGCGAGATCCCCACGGGGTCGCGCGACCCCTACGCCGTGCGGCGCCGGGGGAGCGCCGCGGTGCGCCTGATCCTGGAAAAGGGCTTGCGGCTTGATCTCTTCGCGTTGGTGGAGGACGTGGCGGACCTCTATCCGGGGACCGAGCCGGCGGCGCGGGTGAAGGCCTTCCTTTGGGACCGGCTGCGGTCGGCGCTGGAGGAGCGAGCGATTCCCTACGACGTGGCGGACGCGGTGATGGCCCAGGAGAGCGGGGATTTCCTGGGGGTTTGGGAGCGGGCCCAGGCCCTGGCCGCCTGGGCGGGGAAGCCCGAGCTTTCCGCCCTGGCTTTGGCCTTCAGCCGCGTCCGCAACATCACCAAGGGCCAGGAGGCCCAGGGCTTCCGGCCGGAGCTCTTCTCCGAAGATGCGGAGCGGGACCTTTGGCGCGCGTACCAGGAGGTGGGGCCGCGGGTAGACGCGGCCCTGGCCCAGCACCGCTACGCCGAGGCCTTGGAGGCCCTGCTCCGCCTCAAGGCCCCCATCGATCGCTACTTCGACGAGGTCCTGGTGATGTGTGAGGACGGGCAGGTGCGCGCGAACCGCTTGGGCTTCCTGCGCGAGCTCTCCCAGCTGTTCCTCCGGGTGGCCGACCTCAGCCGGCTTGTGGTCCCAGGTTGAGGCCCAAGCCAAGGAGGTCGGCACGATCAAGGGGAACCACATCCTCATCACCGTGGAGCGCGGGGAGGAGGGCCTCCGCAAGCGGGTGGCCATCGTGGAGGACGGCGAGCTTGTGGAGGTGCACTTCGAGGTCCCCGAGCGCCGCTCCCTGGTGGGCAACATTTACAAGGGGAGGGTGGAGACGGTCCTGCCCGGGCTGGGGGCGGCCTTCGTGCAGGTGGGCGAGAAAAAGCCCCTCTTTTTGGCGGCCCACGAGCTCCACGACGGGATCTTGAAAGCGAAGGGGTTCGAGCCCGGCCGCGGCGCCCCCCCCATCCAAAAGCTCCTCCGGCCCGGGGAGAGCGTGATCGTGCAAGTCCGGCGGGATGAGGTGGGCGAGAAGAACGCCCAGGGCACCACCAAGATCAGCCTGCCCGGCCGGTTTTGGGTGTTCCTCCCCACGGAGGACCGGGTGAGCGTGTCCCGGCGCATCGAGGAGCGGGGGGTGGCCCGGCGCCTGCGCCAGCTCGCCCACGCGCTGAAGCCCGCGGGCACGGGCCTCATCGCCCGCACCGCCGCCCGCTCCGCCTCCCGCGAGGAGCTGGAACGGGACTTCGAACAGCTTTGGAACACCTGGAAGGAGATCACCGCCAAAGCCCAGCAGCACTCCGCGCCCAAGCTCCTCTACGCCCCGCCCGACCTGGTGCGGACCGTGGTGCGCGACCGCTTCCTCGAGGACGTGGACTCCCTCATCGTGGACGACGAGGCGACCTACCAGGAAATCCTTAAGTACCTGGAGGAGCTGCAGCTGTCGAGGCTTAAGGGCCGGGTGCGGCTGTACCGGGGCGCAGTCCCCCTCTTCGTGCGCTACGGGGTGGAGGAGGCCCTGCGCGTGGCCCTGCAGCGGAAGATCCCCCTCAAGGGCGGGGGGTTCATCACCGTGGACGAAACCGAGGCCCTCACCGCCATCGACGTGAATACCGGCTCGGACGTGAAGCACAAAAACCAGGCCGCGGCCATCCTCAACACCAACCTGGAGGCCGCGCGCCTCATCCCCAGGATCCTCCGGCTGCGCAAGATCTCCGGCATCATCATCGTGGACTTCGTGGACATGGCCAACGAGAAGGACAAGGAGAAGGTGATCGAGGCGCTCAAGGAGGAGCTCAAGAAGGACCGAGTTCCCGCGGACTTCATCGACATCACCAAGCTCGGCCTTGTGGAGATCACCCGCAGGAAGGAGGGGGAGTCCCTTGCCGTCCTTCTGTCCGAGCTGGAGGAGGCGTGAACGCCTTTCTATAATTGGGATGAAGCCTGCCAGAGCAGGCGAGGAGGTAGGCAAGGCGGGTTGGGTTTTCCCGGTCTTCGGGTTTGGGATTCCCAGGAGGTGAGCGCTGTGAAGCGCAAAGGGATTGGCCTTTTGGTGGGTTTGGTGGCGGTCGGCCTTTTGGGGCTAGCCCAGGCCGGGGTTCCGCTCGTCCTGGATAGCCCGAGCGCCCTGGACGCCGTGGCCCTCAAGGCCCTGGGGGACAAGGCCTTTGCCCCGGCCATCATGCGGGCCACCAACAGCAAGGCCCTGGTGGACGCCACCTACTATCGCATTTCCCGGCTGGACGAGGTGATCCCGGCGGGGGCCAAGGTCTTCATCCCCGAGAAGACCTGGGCGCAGGCCTTCTTGGCCGTCTGGGACCCCAACCGCGTGGAGGACCTCTTCGGGGGCGGCAAGCTCGTGGTGGGCTCCTGGTGGACGGCCGGCGGCGAGGCCGAAGGCCTGGAGGCCCTGTTTGACCTCTATCGCCAGCGCTACGCCGACGTGGTGATCGTGAACGCCACCGTGGCCGGGGGCGCGGGCTTCGTGTTCAAGGCCGTGCTTAAGCCGCGCCTCATCGCGGGCGACCCGCCCGACACCTTCCAGCTCCACGCCGGGCTCGAGGTGGAGGGCTACAGCCCCGAGGTCTACCTGCGCCCGCTGGATGACCTCTACGCCATCTACGGCTGGGACAAGGTGTTCCCGCCCGACCTCCTCCAACTCATGCTCTACAAGGGCCACTACTGGGGCGTGCCCGTGAACATCCACCGCTCCAACGTGCTTTGGTACAGCAAGGAGATCTTCGCCCGCTACAACCTGAAGCCGCCGGCCAACTGGGAGGAGTTCTTCCAGATCTGCGAGTTCCTCAAGGGCAAGGGCATCGTGCCCATCACTTTGGCCAACGCGGGCGGCTGGGAGGCCCCGCACCTCTTTGAGACCATCCTGGCCAGCACCCTCACGCCCGAGGAGTACCGGGGCCTGTGGACGGGCGAGACGCCCTGGACCCATCCCGGGGTGACCCGCGCCCTTGAGGTCCTGAAGAAGATCCTGGACTACGTGAACGCCGACTACTCCGCCCACACCTGGGACACGGTGCTGGAGTACATCGCCGCGGGCCGCGGGGCCATGAACGTCATGGGCGACTGGGCCATGGGTTGGTTCATGGCCAAGGGCGTGGACGTGGGCTGGGCCCCCGTTCCCGGCACCAAGGGCGTGTTCGTGGCCCTCTCCGACACCTTCGCCTTCCCCAAGCGCGCGCCCAACCCCATCAACGTGATCGGCTGGCTTGAGGTTTGCGGCTCCAAGGCGGGCCAGATCGCCTTCAACATGCGCAAGGGCTCCATCCCGGCCCGCACGGACATCACCCCCGAGGAGAAGGCCCAGTTCAACCCCTACCTCCAGTCCTGCATGGAGGACTGGGCGCGGGACGCCATCGTGCCCAGCGTCATGCACGGCGCGGCCGCGCCGGAGTCCTGGGTGGTGGACTTCAAGGACGCCATCAACCTCTTCCTGGTGACCAAGGACGTGGCGGGCACCCAGGCGGCGCTGGTGGCCGCGGCTCGGGCCGCCCTCGGGAAGTAGGATGCGGAGGAAAGGGCCCGGCCTCTCTCGGGTCGGGCCCTTTTTTCTTGCCATGAGGTTCTACCGCCGGCGCGAACAGGTGTTGAGCGTCCTCCTCGTCCTCCCCTCCGTCCTGGCCCTCTTCGCCTTCGTCTACGGCTTCATCGGCTGGACGGGCTACGTCTCCCTTTCCAACTGGAACCGGCTCGTCCCGGACTACACCTTCGTGGGCTGGACCAACTACCAACGCCTCCTCCAAAACCCCCGCTTCCTCATCACCCTGCGGAACCTGGGGGTGTTCACGGGCCTGTTTGTGGGCGGGTCCGTGGTGCTGGGGTTCCTCCTCGCGGTGCTGTTGGACCGCCGGGTCCGGGCGGAGGGCTTCTTCCGCACGGTCTACCTCTACCCCTTGGCCCTCTCCTTCATCGTCACCGGGGTGGTGTGGCGGTGGCTGCTCAACCCGGGAAGCCCGCAGATGGGCAGCACCGGGATCAACCGGCTTCTGGAGCTGATGGGCCTGGGGTTTTTGAAGTCCGGGTGGTACACGGATCCCCGGGTGGGGATCATCGCCGTGGCCGTGGCGGCCATCTGGCAGATGTCCGGCTACGTCATGGCCATGTACCTGGCGGGCCTGCGGGGGATCCCGGAGGAGCTCCGGGAGGCCGCGCGGGTGGACGGCGCCTCGGAGCTGCAGATCTACCGCTACGTGGTCCTCCCCCTCCTTCGGCCCATCACGTTCGGCGCCCTCATCGTCCTGGGGCACATCTCCTTGAAGATCTACGACCTGGTGGTGGCCATGACCGGGACCGGGCCGGGGTTCTCCTGCGATGTGCCCGCGTACTTCATGTGGGAAACCACCTTCCGGGCCAACCGCTTCGGCCAGGGGGCCGGGATCGCCGTCATCCTCCTCCTCATCGTGTCCCTCCTCATCGTGCCCTACCTCCGGTTGAGCCTGCGGCGTGAGGTGGAGGTATGAGGGCCGGGCGCCTCCTCCTCTACCTCGTCCTGCTCGCCTTCGCCGTGTACTACCTCCTCCCCGTGTACGTGCTTTTGGTCACCAGCTTCAAGAGCTTCGCCGAGGTGAACCTCTACCGGATGTGGTCTCCTCCGCGTTCCCTTTCCCTGGAGAGCTTTCGGCGGGCCCTCTTTGGGGGCATGGGCTACCACGGGCTCGCGCCCAACCTCAAAAACAGCTTCCTCATGGTCCTCCCCGCCACGTTGCTCTCCGCGTTCCTGGGCTCCCTCAACGGCTACGTCTTCGCGCGCTGGCGCTTCCGCGGGGCCAACACCCTGTTCACCCTCGCCCTCTTCGGCATGTTCATCCCCTATCAGAGCGTCCTCATCCCTCTGGTGCAGACCATGCGCGCGTTGGGCCTCTACGGCACCATCCCCGGGCTCATCCTCACCCACGTGATCTATGGGATCCCCATCACCACCCTCATCTTCCGCAACTACTACGCCACCGTGCCTAAGGAGCTGGTGGAGGCCGCGCGCATCGATGGGGCCGGGCTCCTAGGGGTGTACCGGCGCATCATGCTCCCCCTCTCCCTGCCGGGGTTCGCCGTGGTGCTCATCTGGCAGTTCACCTCCATCTGGAACGACTTCCTCTTCGCCGTGACCCTGGCCCAAAACCCCGCGGTCCAGCCCATCACCGTGGCCCTCAACAACCTCGCGGGCTCCTACATCGTGGAGTGGAACGTGCAGATGGCCGGGGCGCTCCTCGCGGCCCTGCCCACCCTCTTGGTCTACATCTTCCTGGGCCGCTACTTCATGCGCGGGCTTTTGGCCGGCTCCCTCAAGGGTTGAGCCCCCCTCCCCCCACCCCTAAAATGTCCAACGCGGGCGGATAGCTCAGCAGGTAGAGCGCTCCCTTCACGGGGGAGATGTCGGGGGTTCAAGTCCTCCTCCGCCCATTTCTTTTTGCCATGTACGCCGCGGTGGAAGGCCTTCCCGCCCTGGGCAAAAGCGAGGTCCTCGCCCTCCTCCGCCTCTACTTCCCCAACCTCCTCGTCCTGCCCGAGCTCGTGCGGGAGGTGGTGGAACGGGAGGGGCTCGATCCCTGGCGGGATCGGGGGAAGCTGACCGAGGCCTTGCTGGCCGCCCTCCCCCGGCGCCAGGCCCAGATCCGCGCGGCCCTGGAGCAGGGCAGGATGGTGCTGGAGGACTCCCATCTGGGCGTGCATGCCGCCTATTGCGCGGCCCTGGACGACCAGGGGTTCCTCGAGGCCTTCGCCCGCCTGGAGCCCGATCTGCTTTGGCCTGCCCTCTTTGTGCGGTTCGACGCGCCGCTGGAGGTCTCCCTGGCGCGGCAGGAGGCCCGCGGCGATCCCCGGTTCTTCGTGCCCGGGGAGGTCCTGGCCCGCATGAGCGGCTGGCTCGCCGCGTGGCACGCGCGGCGCGGCGACCGGGTGGTGACCGTCCCCGCGGACCGCTCCCCGGCGGAGGTCCTGGCCGACGTCCTGCACGCTCTGGAGCTGCGCTACGCCCCCCAGCCCGCGCCGGAGGTCCTCCCCTACCTTGTGCTCCTGGGCCGGCCCGCCGCGGGGAAAACCGAGCTCATCCAATTCCTCCAGGGGTTGCCCGCCGCGGAGCGGGCGCGCGCCTACCACCTCGGGGCCCTTCGCGTCCTCGACGACTTCCCCATCCTCTGGGAGAAGTTCGTGGAGGATGACGTGTGGGAGCGATTGGGTCGGGGCAGGCTCCATTCCCGGCGCTGCGCGGAGAACTACGCCGTGGCCGACCCCCTCCTTTGGGACTTCCTCCTCCACCGCCTGGGCGCGCGGATCGCCGCGGCCCCCGCCCGCCCCGGGGAGACGGTGGTCGTGGAGTTCTCCCGGGGCGGGCCGGGGGCCTACGCCCACGCCCTGCCCCTCCTCCCCCCGCCGGTCTGGGCGGAGGGCGCCATCCTCTACCTTTCCGTTTCCTATGAGGAGTCGCTGCGGCGCAACCGCGCCCGCTACGACCGGGACCGGCGGGACGGCCTCCTCACCCACGCCGTCCCCGAGGAGGAGATGGCCCGCACCTACCGCGAGGACGACTGGGAGGAGCTGGCCCCCAAGGAGGCGGGGTATTTGACCCTCGGCGGGCACAGGGTACCGTACGTGCGGGTGCGGAACGAGCCGGAGCCCAAGGGCTTGGGGGACTTCGCCCGCCGGTTTCGGCCGGCCCTGGAGGAGTTGTTCGAGCTATGGAAGAACCGGTGAGCGCGCAGAAGTGCTACCTGCTGCTTGGGGAGGCCCCCACGGAGGCCGCCGCTGCAAAGATCGCCGAGGTCTTTGCGGACTGCCCCTACGTCTACTTCCTCTCCGCCTTCGGCCGCATGGTGGTGGGGGTGTTCTACCTGGAGGAGGCGCGGGCCTGGTGGCTGCAGGCGGTGGCCGAGAGCCCCGCGATCACCCTGGGCCTGGTGCGCGCCGCCGTGTACGTCACGGACCACCCGGCGTTCCCCGTGCGCATGGAGCCCAGGGATTCCTACCCTCCGACGGAGCGCGCGCCGTGCGGCGCCTTCTGCCCGGAGTGCCCGCGGTACCGCCAGCCCTGCCCCGGCTGCCCCGCCTCGCCCTTCTTCCGCCCTGAGGCGCAGTGAGCCCGCGGGCCCCATGCCCCGCGCCCCGTGGGAGGTGGTCGTGGTGGGGGCGGGCCCGGCGGGGCTCCTGGCCGCCCTCGCCGCGGCCCAGGAGGGCGCCGCGGTCTTGGTCCTGGAGCGGGGGAAGGAACCGGGCGGAAAGCTCCCCTACGCGGGCGGCGGACGGGGCAACCTCTCCCACACCGGCGAGGTTCCCGAGCTCCTCCGGCACTACCACGGCGGGCGCCGTGCGGGCGAGGCGGCGCGCTTCCTCCGCCCCGCCCTCTACGCGTTTTCCAATCGGGACCTCGCGGCCTTTTTCGCCGCACGGGGCCTCCCCCTCGTGGCCGAGGCGGACGGCCGCCTCTTCCCCAAAACCGGGCGGGCGCGCGACGCCCTCGTCGTGCTCCTCACGGAGCTCGATCGCTTGGGCGTGGCCCTGCGCCTGGAGGCGCGGGTTCAGGAGCTCCGGAGGGCCCGCGGGGTCTTTCGGATCCAGGGGGAAGGCGGCCTGCGGGCGGAGGGGAGGGCGGTGGTGTTGGCCACGGGGGGGAGGGCCCGCAACCCCGAGCCGGACGGCTACCGCCTTGCGGCCGGCTTCGGCCACCGCCTCGTGCCCCCACGGCCGGCCTTGGTCCCGGTCCGGGTGGAACCCGCGGCCTTCGCGCCGTTTCGGGCCTGTGCCGGGGTGAGCCTCCCTTCCACGCGGGTGCTCCTGGTGCGCGGCGGGCGCACCCTGGCCCAAAAAGAGGGGGCCGTCCTCTTCACCCACGTCGGCCTTTCCGGGCCTGCGATCCTGGACCTTTCCCGCGAGGTGGACCCAGGCGACGTCCTCCGGGTGGCCTTGGCCCCAGGGCTCCGCACCTCCGTGGAGGCGGAACGCCGCCTTCTTGAGCGGGCCCGGGGCAAGCGCCAGCTCGCCACCGTCCTGAGGGGGTTGGGGTTGCCGCGGGGCTTGGCCCGGGCCCTCCTGGCGGCCGTGGGCCTGGGCCTGGAGCAGCGGGCCGCGGAGCTCCCGCGGGAGGCGCGGCGGGGGCTCGCGGAAAGCCTGGCCCTGGGCCATCCCTTCCCCGTGGCCGCGCTGGGGGATTGGGCGGAGGCCATGGCCACCCGCGGCGGCATAGCCCTCGAGGAGGTTGATCCCAAGACCATGGGGAGCCGCCTCGTCCCCGGCCTCTTCTTCGCCGGAGAGATCCTCGACTTCGATGGGGAGAGCGGGGGCTACAACCTCCAGGCCGCGTTCTCCACGGGGTATTTGGCGGGGCGCAGCGCCGCCCGCTTCGTGCGCGAACAACGCCGCCATGGAGCCCGTCTGGGCTGAGTTCCTGGCGCGGCCCAATCGCTTCACCCTGGTGGTCCGGGTGGGGCGGCGGCGCGCCCTGGCCCACCTGCCCAACCCCGGCCGGCTCGCGGAGGTCCTAAGCCCCGGCCGCCGCCTCCTCCTCCGGCCCGCGCCCCCTGGGCGGAGGACGGCCTTCACCGCCGTGGGCGCGGACCTCGGCCCGTTCCTCGTCTCCCTGGATTCCACCCTGCCCAACCGCCTGTTCCCCCGGTTCTTGGCCCAGGGCGCCCTCCCCGAGCTTAGGGGCTTCCGGGTGGCGGCGCGGGAGCCCCGCCTTGGGGAGGGGCGGGCGGACTTCCTCCTGGTGCGGGGGCGGGCGCGGGTCTGGGTGGAGGTGAAGTCCGTGACGCTGGTGGAAGCGGGGGTGGCCCTGTTCCCGGACGCGCCGACCCGGCGGGGGCAGCGGCATCTTGGGGAGCTGGCGCGGGTGGCCCAGGCGGGCGAGGGGGCCCTGGTCCTGTTTGTGGTGCAGCGGCCGGATGCGGAGCGGTTTGGGCCGAACGCCAGGGTCGACCCGCGCTTCGCGGCCGGCTTCTGCCAGGCCCTGGCGGCGGGGATGGAGGCCCGGGCCCTGGTGTGCGCCTTCGACGGAAGGGACCTCATCCCCCGCCGGCTCTTGGGCCGCGAAGCCCTGGTCCTTCCCGCTCCTTGTGCCCCCGAACCCCCGGCCTTACCATAACGCGCGGAGGGATTTTCCATGGCCAATCCGGAGAGGAAGGACGGGAACCCCAAGCGCCAGGAGATCCTGGAGAACGTGATCAAGCAGATCCAGAAGGCCTACGGCGAGGGGGCCATCATGCGCCTGGGGGAGCGGCCGGTGGCCGAGGTGGAGGTGATCCCCACCGGCTCCCTCGCCCTGGACATCGCCCTGGGGGTGGGCGGGGTTCCGCGGGGCCGCATCGTGGAGATCTTCGGCCCGGAGGCCTCGGGCAAGACCACCCTGGCCCTCTCCATCGTGGCCGAGGCCCAACGCCTCGGCGGCACCGCCGCCTTCATCGACGCCGAGCACGCCCTGGACCCCGGCTACTGCAAGGCCATCGGCGTGGACCTGGACGAGCTCCTCCTTTCCCAGCCCAGCTCGGGCGAGCAGGCCCTGGAGATCATGGAGGCCCTGGTGCGCTCGGGCGCGGTGGACGTGATCGTGGTGGACTCCGTGGCCGCGCTGGTGCCGGAGGCGGAGCTGCAGGGGCAGATGGGCGAGGCCCAGGTGGGCCTGCAGGCCCGGCTCATGTCCCAGGCCATGCGCAAGCTGGCCGCGGCCATCGCCCAGTCCAAGACGGTGGCGGTGTTCGTGAACCAGATCCGTGCGGCCATCCAGCCCGGTCCCTTCGGCCCCGCCACCACCACCACCGGCGGCCGGGCCCTCAAGTTCTACGCCTCCGTGCGCCTCAACATCTGGTCCGAGGGGAAAATCGCGGAGGGCGACGAGCGCGTGGGCATGAAGGCCCACGTGCGGGTGGTGAAGAGCAAGGTGGCCCCGCCCTACCGCGAGGCCTCCTTCGACATCATCTACGGCCGGGGCATCGTGAAAGAGCGGGACATCCTCAACACCGGCGTGGAGTGGGGGGTGGTGACCCGCGCCGGGGCCTGGTACTCCTACGGCGACATCCGCCTCGGCCAGGGCCTGGCCCAAGCCGCCCAGTTCCTGGAGGAGCACCCCGACCTCGCCCAGCGGATCGCCAAGGACATCCGGGCCAAGGCGGGGATCCCCGAGCCGAAGCCCTTGGGCGAATGAGGGAGGAGGAGCGGGCCTGGAGCTACGCGCTGCGCCTCCTTTCCCTCCGGCCGCGCGCCCGCGAGGAATTGCGCCAGCGCCTCCTCCGCCGCGGCTTCTCTAGGGAAGTAGTGGAGAGGGTGCTGCGCCGCGCCGAGGAGGCCGCGCTCGTGGACGACCGGGCCTTCGCCCTCCTTTATGCCGAGGACCGGCTCCTTTCCCGGCCCTGCCCCCGCCGGCGGATCGCCGGGGAGCTGCGGGCCCGGGGGGTGGAGGGGGCGTTGGCGGAGGAGGCCGCGCAGGCCGTGCTCCCCGAGCTTTCCGAGGAGGAACTGGCCCGGCGGGCCCTCGCCTCCCGCCGGCGCCTCTGGGAAGGGCTCCCGCCCCCGGTGGCCCTCCGCCGCGCCTACGCCTTCCTCCTCCGGCGGGGCTTTCCGCCCGAGCTCGCCCGCCGGGCGGCCGAGGAGGCGTTCGGGCCGTGGACTTCCGCGTCGGAATAGGCCTGGACTTCCACCGCTTCGCCCCCGGGCGGCGCCTCGTCCTGGGCGGAGTGGACATCCCCCACGAGGCCGGCCTCCTGGGCCACTCCGATGCGGACGTGATCCTTCATGCGGTCTGCGACGCCCTCCTGGGCGCCGCCGCCCTCGGCGACCTCGGCCGGCACTTCCCCCCCACGGAGGAGCGCTGGCGTGAGGCCTCCTCCCTCCTCCTCCTGGGCCAGGTGCGCGCGCTGCTGGCCCAGGCCGGGTACCTGCCGGTCCAGGTGGACGTGGCGGTGGTGGCGGAGCGGCCGAAGCTCGCCCCCTACGTCCCCCAGATGCGCCGGAACATCGCGGCGGTGCTGGGGATCGCGGAGGAGGCGGTGTCCATCAAGGCCACCACGGCGGAGGGGATGGGCGCGCTGGGCCGGGGGGAGGGGATCGCGGCCTGGGCCGTGGCCCTCATCCGAAGAGGCGCAGAAGATCGCGCGCCGTGATGAGGATCAGAAGCCCCAGGAGGAGGACAAAGCCCAGGGTGTGCACGAGGGTTTCCACCTGCGGGGGGACGCGGCGCCGGGTCAAAAGCTCCACCAGCGCGAAAAGGAGGCGCGAGCCGTCCAGGGCGGGGATGGGCAGGAGGTTGAAGAGGGCGAGGTTCACGCTGATGACGGCGATGAGGAGGAGGACGACCAAGGGGCCGGCGGCCAGGCCCTCGGCGAGCAGGGCGGCGATGCCCACCGGGCCGCTCACGGCCTCCCCGGCGGGGAGGCGCCGGGCCACCAGGGCCTGCAGGGCCGCCGCCACAAGGAACAGGGCCTGGCCCACCTGCTGGCCGGCCAGGCGCAGCGCCCGCCCCAGCCCGATCGGCCCATACACCATGGGCAGCGCACGCCACCTCCCCTGAGCGAAGGCCCGCCCGGCGTCCTCCGGCAGGGGCAAGCTCACGAGCCCCTCGGCCCGCTGGACCCGCACCTCGCGGCACCCCTCCTCCACCGCCAAAAGGAGCTCCAGTTGGGAGCGCACGGGCCGCCCGCAGGCCTCCACCACCCGGTCGCCGCCGCGGAAGCCCGCGGCGGAAAGGAGGGTGAGGGGCGGGACCTCCTCCAGCTCGGCCAGGGTCACCTGGGGCAGGAAGTAGGCGCCCACGAGGTAACGCTGCTCCTCCAGGGCGTAGACCGGGGTGAGGGCCACCTCCAGGGGGCGGCCTTCGCGCAGGATGTGGAAGCGCACGGGTTCTGGGGCCCGGGCCTGGACGAGGGGGCCCACCTCGTCCGTGCTCCAGATGGGCCTTCCCTCCACAGCGAGGAGGACGTCGCCCACCTGCAGGGCCTGTTCCGCCGGCCGGCCGGGGACGAGGCCGGCCACGCGCAGGCGGGGCAGCCCGATAAGCCCAAAGCCCGCGAAGGCCAGGACCAGGGCCAAAAGGAGGTTGAAGGCCGGGCCGAGCAGGGCCACGAGGAGCCGGGCCCAGGCCGGCCGGCCGTAGTACGTCTCCTCGGCCGGGAACTCCCCGGGGTCCCAGCCCTCCCCGGCCAGGCGCACGTAGCCCCCCAAGGGGAGGAGGCGCAGGCTGTACCGGGTCTTCCCCCGCTTCCAGGTCCGGAGGGGCGGGCCGAAGCCGATGGCGAACTCCACCACCCCGATGCGCACGAGCTTGGCCGCCAAGAAATGCCCCAACTCGTGGAACCCCACGAGGACGAGGATCGTCACCAGGAACAGCGCCAGCGTGCTCATAGCCTGCGCGCGGAGATCCGCAGGACCTCCGCATCCTCCGGGAGCACAGCATACTCCCGGTTAAGGCGGAGGCCCACCACCCACACCACCCCTTGTTCGTCCACGACCAGGGGCCAGCGGGCCCGCTCCCAGCGGGGCACGCCCTCCTTGGCGAGCAGGTCCCAGACCCGCACGGCGTCCGTGCGGCCGAAGGGCACGATCCGGTCCGTGCGGGTGGGGACGCGCACCGCCAGGGGCGGCCGCACCCGCGCCGGCGAAACGTAGACCGCCCAAAGGTCGTGGGTGTCGAGGTCCGCGGGGCGGGGGAGCCTCTCCGCGCGGACGGCGAGGCCGAGCGCGGGGATCTCCGTTTCGCCCGGAACCCCGAGAGCCCAGGGCCCCGTTGGCACAGGGGCCGCCCGCTCCACCACGAAAAGGCCACCGCCCAGGCGGGCGAGCAGGCCCTGGGGGAGGTAGACCTCCGCGGCTTCGCCCCGGGCCAAGGCCCGCAGCACCGCCTCCACGTGCTTTCGGTAGAGGGCGATCCCGTGCTCGTGGGCCAGGGCCCGCACCAGGAGGGCCTGCACCGGGGGCGGGAGCTCCCGAAGCCTCGCCAAATCTAGACCGCGGCCCCGCCGCAGCTCCGCCAAAAGCCTTTGGGCCGTCCACGCCAAGACCTCCTGGGTCTGCCCAAGGAGCTCGGCGGCCCGGGCCAAGGCCTCCTCGGCCCGCGCGTTGTGCTTGCGCAAAAGGGGCAGGAGCTCCAGCCGGATGGCGTTGCGGGTGAGGCGGGTGTCATAGTTCGTGGGGTCGTCGCGGAAGGGGATGGCGTGCTCTTGGCAGAAGGCCCGCGTTTCCTCGCGGCCCACGAGGACGAGGGGACGGATGAAGGGCGGGACCACGGGGAGGAAGCCGCGCAGGCCCGCGGGCCCCGCGCCCCGCAGAAGGTGGAGGAGGACGGTCTCGGCCAAATCCGTGCGGGTGTGGCCCAGGGCGATCTTCTGGGCCTCCAGGGTTTGTGCGGCGCGCAGGAGGAACTCCCGCCGCAGCCGCCGCGCCGCCTCCTCCAGGTTGAGCTTCTTCTCCCGGGCGTAGGCGGGGGCATCCACCCGCTCATGGAGGAGGGGGAGGCCGAGGTCCTCGGCGGCGGCCCGCACCACCCGCAGGTCCTCGGCGGTGTCCGGCCGGATCCCGTGGTCCAGGTGGGCGATGGCCAGGCTCAGGCCGAACTCCTTGCGCAGCCAATAGAGGCCGTAGAGGAGGGCCATGGAGTCCGCTCCCCCGGAGACGGCCACCAGCACCCTCTCCCCAGGCGCGACCATGCGGTAGCGGCGCAGGGCTTCCCGAACCTTCGGGAGCATTTCCCCCTATAATGCGCGTTCCCCAGCGGGGACGCCAATGGAGCTGGCTGTGTGGTTTTGGGCCCTTGGGACGCTGCCGGTGGCCATGGCCGGGAGCGGGGCCGTGGCCCTGGGCCCCCAACCCTGGCTCATCCTCCCCCTCGGCCCCGCCCAGTTCTTCGTGGGCCTTGCGGAGCCTCCCCTGGCCGTGCGGATCTCCCTCCTGGCCGGGCCCTGGTTCCTGTGGGCGGAGGTGCCCCCGCGGGTGGCCCTGGCCCGCGCGCCCGGCCACGCCCTCGTGGCCCTGGTCCGCGCGGAAACCGGGCCCTCCCTGGCCTGGGAGCTCGCCGAGGATCCCTACCTCTCCCTGTTCGGCAGCCTCGGCGCGGAGAACGCCCTGGGGCTCCGCCTGCGCTTCCGGCAGCTTTGGGGCAGCATCCTGATCCGCCAAGGGGGTCTGTCCGCATGGTGCGGGCTCTACTTTTAGCCGCGGTCTTCTTCGGTTCCGGCCTGGGCTGGGAGCTCACCGTGGTGTTCACCACGGACCTCCACACCGCCGTGGCCCGGCTCGGGGAGTTCCGGGAGGTCTTCCTTCGGGCGGACCTGGTGTTGGACGGCGGCGACGCCTGGGAGGACACCCGCCGCCCCACCGGGGAGGCGGAGGCCTGGGAGACCATGCGGGCCATGGCCGCGCTGGGCTACACGGCCATGGTCCTGGCCAACCACGAGACCTATCTGGGGCCGAGGGTTCTGAGCCGGATCCTGGCGGAGACGCCGTTTGCCGTGCTGGCCACGAACCTGCGCGCGCCCCTGCCCACAAAACCCTGGGCCCTCGTGGAGGTCAAGGGCCTGCGGGTCCTGCTTCTTGGGGTTTTGTGGGATCTGGCCATAGTTTGGCCGGGCTGGGAGCTCCTCGACCCCGGGGAGGCTCTGGAGGCCGCACTGGCCGCCGCGCCCCCCCACGACCTCTTCATCCTCCTGGGCCACCTGGACCTCCGGCGCGCCCAGGACCTGGTGCGCCGGCTCTCCAAGAAGCCCGCGCTGTTCGTGCTGGGGCACAACCACCGGGTGTTTCGGGAGCCCTTGTACGTGGAGGGCGTGCCCATCGTGCAGGCCGGGAGCCACGGCAAAGCCCTGGGGGTGGTGCGCCTGGGGCCCGAGGGCGTGCGGGCCTACGAGGTCTTGCAGCCGCGGGAGGCGCTGCCCTTGGGGGTCCCAGCTTCCGCGTTCGCGGCGCTCGGGCTGTTTTTCGTTTTGGCCGTGCTCTGGCAGGCCTAGGCCCCTTCCACCTTGGCCAGGATCTCGTCGGGGATGTCGAAGTTGGCCACGACCTCCTGGATCTCCTCGGCCTCGTCGAGCTCATCGAGGAGCCGCAGGAGCTTTTCCGCCTCCGGGCCCTCCACCCGCACCGTGGTCTTGGGCAGGAACCCGATCACCGCGCGCTCGATCTCCACGCCCTTTTCCCGCAGGGCGTCCCGCACGTCCGCCAGGTCCTTGGGCTGGGTGTAGAAGGTGAGGGTGTTGTCCTCCTCCACGAAGTCCTCGGCGCCGGCCTCGGCCGCAAGGAGGATGAGGGTCTCCTTGTCCATGCCCTTGGGCAGGGCCTTGATCTGGAGGATGCCGCGGCGCTCGAACTGCCAGGCCACGCTGCCCTCGCCGCTGAGGTTCCCCCCGTGCTTTTCGAAGATGTGGCGCACGGCCGCGGCCGTGCGGTTGCGGTTGTCCGTGTAGGCCCGGAGGAGGATGGCCACCCCGCCGGGACCGTAGCCCTCGTAGATGACCTCCTGGAGGTTGGTGCCCTCCAGCCCGCCCGCGGCGCGCTGGATGGCGCGCTCGATGTTCTCCTTGGGCATGTTGGCGGCCTTGGCCCGCTCGATGGCCGCCGCCAGCGCGGGGTTCGTGTCGGGGTTGGGATCCTGGCGGGCGCAGACGATGATCTCCCGGGTGAGTTTAGAAAACAGGTTGGAACGCTTCTTGTCTTGCTTCTCCTTGCGGTACTTGATGTTGGCCCACTTGGAATGCCCCGCCATGGCTGCTCCAACGAATGATAATCCCCGTCGGTTTTGGGGACAACCGGGGTTGCTCCGGGGCTCAAGGGAGCCGAGACTTTAGCGTATGGGGATCGCGCCCTCCGCGGTGCGCCTGGCGGCCCGCCTCCTGCAGGAGGCGGGCCGCGCCTGGGCCCTCACGGGCGCTGGGGTCTCCACCCCTTCGGGCATCCCCGACTTCCGCGGCCCCCAGGGCCTTTGGCGCACCCACAACCCCGAAGAGGTCTCGACCCTCGAGGGCTTCCAACGCGACCCCCGGGCCTTCTACGCCTTCTGGCTCTGGAGGTTCCAGGCCATGCGCCAGGCCCAGCCCAACCCCGTGCACCGCTTCCTGGCGGCCCTGGAGGCGCGGGGCCTCCTGCGGGGGATCATCACCCAGAACATCGATGGCCTCCATCAGCGGGCCGGCTCCCGGCGGGTGCTGGAGGTGCACGGGCATGTGCGCTCCGCCTCCTGCCTCTCCTGCCGGGCCTCCTACCCCATGGAATGGGTGGCGGCGGAGGTGGAGCGCACCGGGCTGGCCCGCTGCGGGTGCGGCGGCCTGGTGAAGCCCGACGTGGTGCTGTTCGGGGAGCCCGTGACCCCCGACTTCGCGGTGGCCCAGCGGGAGCTGGCCGAAGCCGACCTTCTGTTCGTCCTGGGCACCTCCCTCACGGTGTGGCCGGTGGCGGGCCTCGTGCCCTTCGCCGTGAGCCGCGGAGCCCAGCTCCTCATCGCCAACGCCGAGCCCACCCCCTACGACGCCTACGCGGACGTCCTCCTGCGGGGCGATCTGGTGGAGGCGGTGAGCCTTTTGGCGCGGGCCTTGGAGGTGGAGCTTGCTTGAGGTGGAGGTCGGACGGCTGTTGCGGGAGCGGGGCCTGACCCTGGCCGTGGCCGAATCCTGCACGGGCGGCCTTCTGGGCATGCGCCTCACCGAGGTCCCCGGGTCCTCCGCCTACTTCCGGGGCGGGGTTGTGGCCTACGCCAACGCCGTGAAGGAGGGGGTGTTGGGCGTGCCGGCGGAGGTGCTGGCGCGGCACGGTGCGGTGTCCGCAGCCTGCGCCCGGGCCATGGCCGAGGGCGTGCGCCGCCTCCTCCAGGCGGACTTGGCCCTGGCAATCACGGGCATCGCCGGCCCCTCCGGCGGCACCCCGGAAAAGCCCGTGGGCCTGGTGTACGTGGCCCTGGCCCATCCCCACGGGGTGGAGGTGGAACGCCACGAGTTCCGGGGCTCCCGGCAGGGGGTGCGCTGGTCCGCCAGCGAGGCCGCCCTGTCCCTCCTGAAACGCTTCCTGGAAGGGAGGTAGGCATCCTGCGCCGGGTCCTGTCCGCGGCCCTCGTCCTCGTGGGGCTGGGCCTTTTCGTGGGCCTCATCTACGCCTCCGACCCCCGGCGCGTGTGGCAGGAGCTGCAGGCCGTGGGCGGCTGGGGGTTCTTAGCCGTGGTGGGCAACGTGGCCCTCTCCTTTTTTGTCTGGACCTGGAGCTGGTACCTGCTCCTTAGGGGCGCGGGCATCCCTCTCCCCTGGAAGAAGGTCCTGGCCCCCATGCTCGCCGCGTCCGCCGTCACCTACCTCACCCCCTCCGCGTACTTGGGGGGCGAGCCGGTGCGGGTGTACTGGGTGGCCAAGGAGGCGGGGGTGAGCCTGGCCCGCGTCACGGCCACGGTGCTGGTGGAGCGCCTGCTGGCCGGGTTTTCCCTCCTTGCCTTCGCCGCCATCGGCGGGTTCTTCGCCTTCGTTTCCCCCAGCATGTCCCTGGCGAGCAAGGGCGCCCTGGGCCTGGGGTTCGGGGTCATGGTCGTCCTGCTCGCCCTGGGCGCGGTCTCCTTCACCCGCAACCGGCGCTGGATCTCCCGGGCCCTGCGGGCCCTGGGCCGCCTCCTCCCCGGGCGGAGGGCCCTGGCCCGGCTCGCGGCCGGCGCCGCGGAAATGGAGGACCAGATCCACGAGGTCTTCGCCCAGTGCCCGGGGCATGCCCTGGCGGCCCTGGCCCTCCAGCTGGCCGCCGTCTTCTGCACCTACATCCGGCCCCAGCTCTTTTTCCACTTCGCCCGCCAGGCCCTCTTCACCTTCCCCCAGCTCTCCCTGTTCTTCACCCTGAACGTGTTCATCGGGGCCTTCCTCTGGCTGACCCCGGGCGGGCTGGGCCTGGCCGACGGCGGCCGCGCCGGCGCCTTCCAGCTCCTCGGCATCCCCGTCCCCAGCGCCTTCGCCTACAACCTCCTCTTTCGCTTCGTGGAGTTCCTCCAGGTCGGGCTCGGCCTTTACCTCCTCATGCGCCAAGGGCTCCTACGCTGGGGGCGCCTCGCGGTCCCCATGGAGCAGGACAAAAAATCCGAGTAGCATAGGGGATCCGGAGGCAAGCATGCGGCGCGTCCTTGTTTTCGCGGTTTTGGGGGTTTTCGGCGTCCTGGGCCTGGCCCAGGCCGAGCTCAGGGACTTCCCCCTGGGGAGGACGGAGATGGTTTGGGCCTTGGCCGGGCTCGGCCCGGCCCAGGCGCTGCGCCTGAGCGTGGAGGGGCTGCCCGAGGGGCGCTTCCGGGTGCACATGGCCCTGAGCCTGGAGGGGACGGCCGCGGAGCTCGCGGTGCTGGGGTTCCTCGGGGCCCCCTTGCTCGTCCAGGCCATGGGCAACCCCACCCTGGACCTCTCCGCCCTCGCCGTGCTCATCCGGAGGCGCGAGGCCCTGGCGGTGGGCGAGCGCTACGCCCTCCCCGGGGGGGAGTTCTTCGTGCGCGAGCGGGGCGAGATCGCGGGGATCCCCTGCCTCCTTGGGGAGTTCCGGCCGGCGGACCGCCCGGAAACCCTGATCGAGGTGGGCTTCAGCCTGCGGGATCCCGTGTACCTCCTGCCCCTCCTGCGGGTGCGGGAGCGGGGCCGCATCACCTGGGAGATGGTGCTCGTGGAGTACCGGCGGCCATGAGCGCGGCCCTGGTGGAGCTCCAGGGGGTCACCAAGGTCTACCGCTTGGGCGAGGTGGAGGTGCCCGCCCTGCGCGGGGTGGACCTGGCCGTGCGGCCCGGCGACTTCTTGGCCCTCATGGGCCCCTCGGGCTCGGGCAAGTCCACCCTCCTCCACCTCCTTGGGCTTTTGGACCGGCCCACCGCGGGGAGGGTCCTCTGGGAGGGCGCCGACGTCACGCGCCTGAACGGGGCGCGGCTGGCGGAGCTGCGGGGGAGGCGCATCGGCTTCGTGTTCCAGATGTTCAACCTCGTGCCCAACCTCACCGCCTTGGAGAACGTGGAGCTGCCCCTGGTGTTTTTGGGCGTGCCGTGGCGGGAGCGGCGGCAGCGGGCCCGGGCCGTCCTGGAGCGGCTGGGCCTGGGCGACCGCCTCCGCCACCGCCCCAACCAGCTTTCGGGAGGCCAGCAGCAGCGGGTGGCCCTGGCCCGGGCCCTCGTCACCGACCCCGCCCTCCTTCTCGCCGACGAGCCCACGGGCAACCTGGACTCCGCCACGGGCCGGGAGATCCTGGCCCTGTTGGCCGAGCTGAACCGGCAGGGGCGGACGATCGTCCTGGCCACGCACGACCCGGAGGCGGCGGCGGTGGCCCAGGCCCGGCTGCGCCTGCGGGACGGCCGCATCGTGGAGGTGGCCTGATGCTCCTGGACATCCTGCGCCTGAGCCTGCGCAACATCCGCCATCGGGGCCTGCGCTCCTGGCTCACGGTGATCGGCATCCTCATCGGCACGGCGGCCGTGGTGGCCTTGATCTCCGTGGGGCAGGGGCTCCAGCGCACGATCGCCCGGCGGGTGGAGCAGATCGTGGGGTACAACACGATCCTGGTGACCGCGCGCGGGCTGAACCTGGGGCAGCGCATCCGCCTGGACGTCGAGGCCCTGCGGGCCATCCCCGGGGTGAAGAGCGCCATCGCCGTGCGCACGGAGACGGCCTACGTGGAGGGCCCCGGCGGGAAGGGGTTCCTGGCCGTGTTGGGCTACGACCCGGCCATGGCGGAGTTCGTGACGGAGATGAACCTCACGGTGGCCAGCGGGCGGGCCCTGGAGGCGCCGGGCGAGGTCCTCTTGGGGAGCCGCACCGCCCGGGTGCTGGGCGCGGAGGCGGGGGACACCGTGCGCATCGAGGGCCGCCCCTTCCGGGTGGTGGGGATCCTCCAGGCCCAGCGGGCTGGGGGGTTCGCCACCGGCGGCCTAAGCCTCCTCGACCTCCTCGTCATCTCCCTGTCCGAGCTGCGCCAGCTCTTCCCCGGGCCCGAGCTCGTGCACTACGCCGTGGTGCGCCTGGCGGACCGCGCGGACATGGCCCTCGTGCGCGAGCGGATCCGCGCCCACCTGAGCGCCGTGGGCGAGCGCAACGCCGCCCTCACGGACTTCGAGGACCTCACCCGCAACATCCAGTCGGTGATCCGCGGGGTGCAGGCCTTCCTGGCGGGGATTGCGGGGATCGCCCTCCTTGTGGGCGGGGTGGGCGTGATGAACACCATGTACACCGCGGTGTTGGAGCGCACCCGGGAGATCGGGGTCCTCAAGGCCATCGGGGCCAAGGATTCCCATGTGCTCCTCCTTTTCCTTTTTGAGTCCGGGCTCATGGGCCTGGCCGGGGGGGCGTTGGGCCTGCTCACGGGCTTAGGGGTGGCCTGGGTGGCCACCCTCGTGGTGAGCCGCGTGTTCGAGGCCCAGGGCGCGTTCGCCCCCGCCCTCACGGCGGGCCTCGTTTTCGGATCCCTGCTCTTTGCGTTCGCGGTGGGGGCCCTCTCCGGGCTCTTCCCAGCCATCCGGGCGGCCAAGCTCCCGCCCGTGGAGGCCCTGCGCTACGAGTGAGGCCGCAGGAGGCTCCCTAAAAGTCCAAGGAGCGCGCCCACCGGGAAGGAAACCCCGGTCAAAAGCGGCGTCTGCCGGGCCAGGGCGCGCCAGCCCGGGTCCTGGGGGAGGAAGCGCAGGCCCAGCCGAAGGGCGAGGAGGAAGAGGGCGGCCCCCAGGAGGCCGACGAGGACGCCCAGGGCCCAAAACGGCCCCTGCAGGTGGAGGGGGCCGAGCCCCGCCAGGCGGAGGATCTCGCGCTCCTCCCTCCACAGGGCGGCGGCCCGGCGCGCGGCGCGGTAGCCCAGGGCCAGGCTCAGGCCCAGGCCGAGGACCAGGGCGGCCAGGGCGCCGAGGCGCGCCGCCGAGGGGAAGGGCGCGGGCGCGGCCCGCCGCTCCAGGGCCGCGACCTTGCGGATCCCCCCGAGCTTGGCCAGCCGGGCCAGGAGGGCCTCCTGCCCCCCCGGCCGCACCTCCACCACCAGGGCCCGCTCCCCCAACGGCTCGGGGTCCGTCTCCCCCGCGAACCGGAAGTTCACGCGCAGGGCCTCCGGCCAGCCCCCGATCTGCCAGGCCAGGCGGTTGACCTCCGCCTCCGAGAGCAGGGGGTCCAGGGTCAGCACGAGGAGCGGTTGGCCCGCCGTAGAGGCCCCGCCGGCGTCCAAGGGGAGGAAGAGGAGGGCGGTGGCGCCGGCGAGGGCCAGGGCCACGGCCAGGGCCCAACCCCCCAGGCGGCCCGCCTGGCGGAGGTTGGCGCGCAGGAAGTCCAAGAGCACGTAGCTAAAGCCCCTCATGGGCGCACCGGCTCCCGCAGGTAGATCAACGCGCGCTTGGCCCCTCCGGGGGCGAAGCCGGCGGCCCGCAGCAGGGCCTCCTCCCGGGCCGTGCCGAGGAGCGTCACCCCGCCCCGGTGGATGCGCTCCAACGTCCCCAGGAGCCTCTCCTGATCGCGGGGGTCGAGGCCGCGCAGGGGGTCATCGCACAGGAGGAGGGCGGCGTTCGGGAAGAGGGCAAGGGCCAACCCCAGCCGCTTTTGCTCTAAGGGGCTCAGTTCCGCGGCCTTGCGCTCCGCAATCTCCTTGAGCTCGGCCAGGTCCAGGGCGCGGTGGAGGGCGTCCTGGGCCTCCTCGCCGCGCAGGCCCAGGGCCCGCAGCTTGAAGAGGAGGTGGCCCAGGACGGTGCGCTCCCGCAGGAGGGGCGGCTCCTCGGGGAGGTACCCCACGCGCCGGCGCACGGCCCGGAAGCTCTTGGCGGAGATGCGCCGGATGTTCCGGCCCAGGAGGAGGATCTGCCCCCCCTGGGGCCGCACCTCCCGCAGGAGGATGCGCAAAAGCAGGGTCTTCCCGGAGCCGGGCGGGCCCACCACCCACACGAACCCCTCCCGCGGCACGCTCAGGCTCAGCCCGTCGAACACGCCCACGCCCTCCTCCGTGACGAAGCGCAGCTCGGAGACCTGGATGGCTAGCACCGTTGCCCCCAGAAGAAGCGGGGTCGGCCCGCGAGGTCGCGGAGGACGCAGGCCTCCTTCCAGGCGCCCGCGGCGCGGGCCAGCCGAAGCACGGCCTCCCCTTGATCGTGGCCGATCTCCAGGAGGAGGAACCCGCCGGGGGTGAGGAAGTCCGGGCCCTCCCAAAGGAGCGCGCGGATCCAGCGGAGGCCGTCCGGCCCCCCGTCCAGGGCCCGGCGGGGGTCCACCGCCCGCACGTCCCGGGGCAAACGGGCGAGCTGGGCGGTGGGGATGTAGGGCGGGTTGGCCACGAGGAGCTGGAATTTCCCCGTAACGCGGGCGAAGCCGTGGGAGCGGAGGAGGTGGAGGCGGAGGCCCAGCCGTTGGGCGTTGCGGCGGGCGGCGGCCACGGCGCGGGCGCTGACGTCCAGGGCCCACACCTCGGCCGTGGGCCGGGCCCGGGCCAAGGCCAGGGCCAGGACCCCGGTCCCCGTGCCCCAGTCCAGGGCCCGGGGGGAGCCGGGCAGATCCCGCCAGATCCGCAGGGCCAGCTCGGCCAGCTCCTCCGTCTCCGGCCGGGGGACGAACACGCCCGGCGGGACCAGGACCTCGAAGTCCAGGAAGGCGGTGCTGCCCTCCAGGGCGGGCCAGGGGAGGCCGCGGGCCCGCGCCTCCACCAGGCGCCGGAACCGCTGGACCTCATAGGGGCGGAGCCGCTCGGGGAGGAGGCCGTCCGCGCCGCAGGCCAGGGCCAGAGCCCGGCGCGCTTCCCGCCCGGGGTCGGCCAGCCCCCGCAGGCGCGCCGCGCCCCACCGCAAAAGCTCCTCCGTCTTGGTGGCCCGCATGCCCGGCCCGTACAATGCGTCCGATTCTACCGAAACGGAGGGGGTTCGACGCCACATGAAAGCGGCCAAACTCGTGCTCCTCGGCGCCCTCGCCCTGGGCCTTGGCGGCTGCTCCCTTCTCTTTGGCGCGCGGGAGCAGCCGGTGGACTTCTGGCAGCCCGTGCTGTCCCCGGACGGCCGGTTCCTGGCGTACGTGGCGCGCCCCGGCGGAGCCCGCACCTACGGCCTTTACGTCCTGGACCTCCAAAGCCAGGAGGAGCGGCTCCTGGTGCGCATGGATCAGGACGTGGTCTACCCCACCTGGTCGCCGGACGGGGCGCGGCTGGCCTTCATCGGCATGCAGGAGAAGGACAACTGGGACCTCTTTGTGGTCGAGGTGGCCACCGGCCGGGTGCAGCGGCTCACCACCGATCCCGCCCTGGACGTGAACCCCTTCTGGGCCGCCGACGGGACGATCGTGTTCAACTCCAACCGGGGCGGGAGCTGGGGGGCGTGGGCCATCCGGCCCGACGGCACGGAGCTGCGCAAGCTCTCCTTCGACCGGCCGCGGCCGTGAGGGCCTCGGGGATCCTGCTGGCGGCGGGCAAGGCCGAGCGCTTCGGCCAAGACAAGGTCTTCCTCGAGCTCGGCGGGGTCCCCGTGCTCGTGCGCGCGGCGCGCGCGTTCCAGGAGGCGGGGGCGGTGGAAGAGCTCGTGGCGGTCGTAAGGCCGGGCGCGGAGCTCCGGGCCGCCGCCCTCCTTCAGGATCTGGAAATCCCCGTGCGCGTGGTGACGGGAGGCCCCCGACGCCGCGATTCCTCCTTGGCTGGGGTAGAGGCCGCCCGAGGGGAGATCGTGCTCATCCACGACGCGGCGCGCCCCCTGGTGAGCCCGGAGCTGATCCGGCGGGTCCTTGTGGCCGCAGAAAAACACGGAGCAGCCGTGCCTGTCCTTCCCGTGGTGGACACCCTGCGCTATGCGGAAAACGACTTTCTCAAGCCTGAAGTGTTGCCTCGCGCAGGTCTTGTGGCCATACAAACTCCTCAAGGCTTCCGGCGGGAGCTCCTCCTTTCGGCCCTGCAGGAGTGCGACGAGGACCTTCCTGATGACGCTGCGGCCCTCCTTTCCCGCGGGATCCCTGTGGCCACCGTCCCCGGTGATCTCAAAAATCTCAAGCTAACTTATCCAGAGGACCTCCTTTTTGCCGCTTCCCTTCTACAAGTTGAGAACAGTTGGTGACAGAGGCAAATTTTATAAAAATGGGGGTGGGAAGATGCGCGAAGTGGAACTTGTGGCGTTGTTGGGGGACGACGAGCCAGTGTTTGTGCTTAAAGACAAAAATTCTTTTGATGCTGTGCCCATTTGGATTGCTGAGCCAGAATTCACTTCCATTGCTATAGCGTGGCGGGGTGGGCGTTTCCCGCGGCCTTTGAGCCACGATCTCACCTGCGGGCTCCTTGAAGCCCTGGGCGCCCGTCTTGCCCGAGTGGAGATCTCGGAGATTAAGGAAGGGGTTTTCTATGCGAAAGTTTACGTTTCGCGGGATGGCGAGGAGCCCAAGGCGGTGGACGCTCGGCCCTCGGACGCTATAGCCTTGGCTTTGCGCACAAAATCCCCAATTTTCGTGGCCGAAGAGGTCTTCGCCCAAGCCGGGGTGGAATGGAACCTAAAGAAGATACTCCTTCCACGCCGTCCTGAGGAGACAGCAGGATAAAGTGCAAAAGCCAACCTAGAGCTTTTCTTTGAGCTGGAAAAGGAGCGCCAAAGCTTCCAATGGGGTGAGCTTCTCTGGAATAAGGCGGCGCAGCTCCGCCAACACCGGGTGCTCCTCCGGGCCGAAAAGGGGGAGGAGCTCAGCCTTGGGTTTGAGCGCGGCCCTTTTTTCCAGCTCGGCGAGCTTGCGCTCGGCCTCGGCCAGGACCTCGGGCGGGAGGCGGGCGAGCTTGGCCACCTGGATCCCGTAGGATTTCTCGGCCACCCCGGGCAGGATCCGGTAGAGGAAGACCACCTCGCCCTTCCACTCCCGCGCCGCGGCGTGGAGGTTCATCACCCCAGGAAGCGCCTCCGCGAGGTCCGCCAGCTCCCGGTAGTGCGTGGCGAACAGGGTCTTGCACCGCACCTTCTCCGCGAGGTGCTTGGCGATGGCCCAGGCCAGGGCCATCCCGTCGTGAGTGCTCGTGCCCCTTCCCAGCTCGTCCAGGATCACCAGGGAGTTCGCCGTGGCCCCGGCGAGGATCCCCGCGGCCTCCTGCATCTCGGCCATGAAGGTGGAGATCCCTTCGGCCACGGCATCGGAGGCCCCCACCCGGGTGAAGATCTTGTCGAAGAGGGGGAGCTCCGCCTCCTTGGCCGGCACGAAGGAGCCCATCTGCGCCAGCAGAGCAATGAGCGCCACCTGCCGCAGGAACACGGACTTCCCAGCCATGTTCGGGCCGGTCACCAGCGCCAGGTGGGTGCGTTCGTCCATGACGAGGTCGTTGGGCACGAAGGTCACGGTCTCCTCCACCACGGGATGGCGCCCCTCGCGGATGCGGAGGCGGCGGGCTTCGGTGAAGCGTGGCCGGGTGTAGCCCTTCTTGTGGGCCACCTCGGCCAGGGAGCGCAGGGCGTCGAGCTCGGCCAGGGCCTCGCCCACCACGCCCAAGGAGCCCAGCTCCTGCTGCACCGCCGCGACCAGGCCCTGGAAGAGCTCGGCCTCGCGGTTCAGGGCCTCCTCCTCCGCGCCGAGGAGCCGATCCGCCAAAGCGGAGAGCTCCGGCGAGGTGAAGCGCTCCGCGCCCGTGAGGGACTGCCGGCGCTGCCAGTCCTTGGGCACCCGGGAAAGCTGGCCCCGCGTGACCTCGAAGAAGTAGCCGAACACGCGGTTGTACCCGATGCGCAGGTTGGGGATGCCGGTGCGTTCGCGCTCCCGGGCCTCCAGGAGCGCGAGCTCCTCGCGGAGTTTGCGGATCTCCGCGCGCAAGGCGTCGAGCCTCTCGTCGAAGCCCTCCCGCAGGACGCCGCCCTCCTCCAGGCTGGGCGGGGGGTGGTCCACGAGGGCCCGGCGCAAGAGGTCCACGAGGCCCAAGGGGGCCCGCTCCAGGGCCTCCCGCACCCGCCGGAGGGGCTCCGGAAGGGGCTCCGGCAACTCCCCGAGGATTCGGGCGATCTCCTCCACGGCGGCGAGGGTGCGGGCCAGGGCCAAGAGGTGCAGGGGGCTGGGATGGCCCATTCCCAGGGGCGAAAGGAGGCGGGGGAGGTCGTGGCAGCGGGAGAGGGGCTTTTCCAAGCGGGCCCAGAGGTCGGTGGAAATTAGGATCTCCACGGAATCGAGGCGGGCCTCGATGGCCGCCCGCTCCCGCAGGGGGCTCAGCACCCAGCGGCGGAGGAGCCGCCGCCCCATAGGGGTCTTCGTGCGGTCCAGGACGGAAAGGAGCGTGAGCTTCCCCTCGGGCCGCAGGGGCTCCACGAGCTCCAGCGACCGCTGGGTGAAGGCGTCGAGGACCATGGTCTCGGCCTCGCTGCGCAGGGTTGGCGGGCGCAGATGGGGCAACTCCCCCAGGGTCTCCCCAAGATAACGGAGGAGGGCGCCTGCGGCCTTGGCGGCCAGCGGCGCGCCGGCCAGGGCCCCGGGGAAGCGCGCGAACAGCGGGCTTTCTTGGAAATAGGAGGGGGGGCGGGGGGTCACGGCCGCCGCGGGCCTCCAGGGCAGCTCCACCCCCTCGGGCAGGAGCCATTCGGCCACCGAAAGGCGGGCGGCGAGGTTGGGGAGCTCATCCCAGGGGAGCTCTTCGGCGAAGAACGCGCCGGAGGCGGCCTCCGCCCAGGCCATCCCCGCTCGCCCGGCCTCCGGCCACACGGCGGCCAGGAGCACATCCCGATCGGCCTCCAGGGCCCCCTCCTCGATGACCGTGCCGGGGGTGAGGACCCGCACCACCGCCCGTTTCAGAAGCCTTCTCCCTTTTCCGGGCGGCTCCAGCTGCGGGCACAGGGCCACCTTGTAGCCCCGCTTCAGGAGCTTTTGCACGTAGAACTCGGCCCGCCGCACGGGCACCCCCGCCATGGGCACCCCGTCCCGGCTCGTCAGGGTGATCTCCAGCTCCCGGGAAACGAGCTCCGCGTCCTCAAAGAACGTCTCGTAGAAATCCCCGAGCTGAAAGAAGAGGATGGCCTCGGGGTACCGGGCCTTCATGTCCCGGTACTGCCGCATCATGGGCGTGAGCTCCCCTTCCATCGCGGGGAGTCTAACGCGGGAGCGGCCGGACGGGGCGTCCTTAGGGAAAAGAAAAAGGGGGCGGCCTGGCCGCCCCCTTCCCGTTCGCGGAGGGGTTGGGATCAGCCCGCCGGAGGCGGGGTGATGGTGAGCCGGAAGGTGGCGGTCTTCGTGCGCACGCCGTCCGTGCCCTCCACGGTGATGGTGGCCGTGCCCGGGGTGGCCTCCGCCGGCACGGTCAGGGTCAGGGTGGTGGAGGCGCCCGTGGCGGACGCGGGGTCGAACGTGGCCGTCACGCCGGCCGGCAGGCCCCTGGCCGTGAAGCGCACGGCGTCGGTATGGTTGGTGCGGGTGATGGCGATGGTAACCCTAGCCGTGGCGCCCGGGGCCACCGTGACCTCCGCGGGCTCCGCCTTCAGGCTGAAGTCCACCAACTGCACGGTGAGCCGCAGGGACGCGGTCTTGTCGGCAATGCCCGAGGCCTTGCCCGTGATGGTAAGGGTGTAGTCCCTGGCGTCCACGCCCGTGGCCGGCACGTCGATCTTCACCGTGGCCGTGGGCTTATCCACCGGGACCTTCGTGGGATCCACGGTGACCCGCACGCCCGTGGGCGCCCCCGTCACCGTGAGGTCCACCGTCTCCTTGGTGATGGTCCGCATCGTGTCGTTGGGCTTCACGGTCACGGTGACCGTGGCGGACGCGCCCTGGCGCACGGTGACCGCGGTGGGGGAGACCTCCAGGGCGTAGTCGGGAGCCGCCACCACGTTGATGGTGAGCTTGCTCTCCCGGGTCACCCCGCCGCCCTTGGCCACCACGGTCAGGGTGTAGGTGCCGGTCTTAGCCGCCGTCCCGGCCTCCACGCTCAGCGTGGTCTTCTGCGTCTTCTTCTGCTCATCCCCCGCCTTGACCGTGATCTTGGCCGGGTTGAAGGCGACCTTCAGCCCCGCCGGGAGGGTGGTTTCCTTGATGGAGAAGGTGATGTCGCCGGCCGGCAGGGTCTTGTCCTTGGGCGGGGTGAGGGTCACCTCCGCCGTGCCCGTGCGGGCCAGGGGCACGTTCACGGTGAGGGTGGCGGGGAGGGTGAAATCGCCCTTAGGACGGGTCACCAGGATCCCCACCACGATCCCGATGACCGCCACCACTGCAACACCAATGCCGATCTTCGTCTTCTTACTCACACGCACCTCCTTGCACGTTGCGCGCGGGGTCTAAGCATAGCAGAAACTCGTCCCCCGCAAGGTTTTTCGCGAACCGCGGCGCTCACTTCCCGCAGGGTTTTTTGGGCTGCTTGGGCGTTTCCGGCTTCTTCTCCTTAAACAACATCCGCTCCCTCCTTGTCGCCCCATTCCGGCGACTGGATGGCCAGTATAGACCTAAGAGGCCTTCGGGGCAACATGATCAAAGGCGCGGGGCCCGTTGGGTTTCCTCGGCCAAGGCCCGCAGCCGCTGGGCCAGCCCCGGGTCGGGGAGGGCGCCCAGGCGCCAGGCCCAGTTCCCCGCGGGACGGCTAGGGTAGTTCATGCGCGCCTCGCTCCCCAGGCCCAGCAGGTCCTGCATGGGCACCACCGCGAGACGGGCCCGGCTCCGGAAGGCCAGGGCGATGAGGGCCCAGGGCACCTCCTCCTCCGCCGCGGCGAGGCCGTGCCGGGCCAGATAGGCCTGCACGCGCGCCCGCTCCTCCCCCCCAAGGCCCCCGTACCAGCCCCGGGCCGTGTCGTTGTCGTGGGTGCCCGTGTACACCACCACCCGGCCGTGGGCCGGGAAGTTCTCTGGGAGGTGGGGGTTGTCGGGCTTCCCGTCGAAGGCGAACTGCAGGACCCTCATCCCCGGGAAGCCGAACTTGTCGCGCAGCTCCTCCACGTCGGGGGTGATGACGCCCAGGTCCTCGGCGAGGATGGGGAGCGTCCCCAGTTCGGCCTGCATCCGCCGGAAGAGCTTTTCCCCGGGGGCGGGGACCCAGCGGCCGCCCACGGCCGTGGGCTCCTCCGCGGGGATCTCCCAGTACGCGGCAAACCCCCGGAAGTGGTCGATCCTCAGAAGGTCGCACAGGCGCAGGGTCTGGCGGACGCGGGCGATCCACCAGCGGAAGCCCTCGGCCTTGTGGGCGGACCAGCGGTAGAGGGGGTTGCCCCAGCGCTGGCCGGTGGGGCTGAAGTAGTCCGGCGGGACGCCCGCCACCACCCGGGGCCTCCCCTCCCCGTCGAGCTCGAAGAGCTCCGGATGAACCCACACATCCGCGGAATCGTAGGCCACGAAAATGGGGATGTCGCCGATCACCCGCAGGCCCTGCCGCCGGGCGTGCTCCCGGAGCGCGCCCCACTGCCGGAAGAAGACCCATTGCGTCCAGCCGTGGAAGCGCGCGTCCTCCGCCTCAAGGAGCGCGGCCAAGGCCGGGGGGTCGCGGCGGCGGAGGTCCCGGGGCCATTCGTTCCAGGGCCGGCCGCCGAACCGCTCCTTCAGGGCCATGAAAAGGGCGTAGTCCCAAAGCCAGTCCTTCTCCTCCTCCCAAAAGCGCGCGAAGTCCCGCTTTTCCTGGGGATCCGCGCGCGCCAGGAAGCCCGCGAAGGCCCGGCGCAGGAGGCCCCATTTCCAGCGGTACAGGAGCCCGTAGTCCACGCGGTCCGGGGGGGCGGGAGGCGGCGGCTCGGGCGGAAGCCAGCCCCGGCGCACGAGGTCCTCGGGGTCGATGAGGTAGGGGTTGCCGGCGAAGGCCGAGAAGCTCTGGTAAGGGGAGTCCCCAAAGCCCGTGGGGCCCAAGGGGAGCACTTGCCAGAACGTCGCTCCGGCCGCGGCCAGCCAGTCCAGGAATTCCCAGGCTTCCCGGCCCAGGACCCCGCAGCCCCAGGGCCCCGGCAAGCTCGTGGGGTGGAGGAGGACGCCGAACGCGCGGGGAAGCTCCATGGCTAGCCCTCGGGGTTCAGGCGGGCGATGCCGCAGAGGATGTGCACGGGCCGGCCGGCGCGGGCCCGCTCCAGGGCCTGCGCCGCCGCGTCCCAAAGACGGTCCCGCTCCTCCCGGTCCGCGTAGGCCACCTCCAGGCGCAGGAGGTACTCCCCGTCCCGGGTGAGCAGGGCCCGGAGCCGAAAGGGGCGCCCATGGGCCAAAAGGAGCCGGTGGATCTCGGACAGGGCTCCCTCCAAGACCTCGCGCAGGAGGGGGTCGACCTCGGCGCGCCGCAGGATCCCGGGCTCCCCAAACCGCTCCAACACCCTCCTATTTTCCCAGCCCATGCGACTCCGCCAAGCCGCCCGCGCCTCGGCTCCGCGTCGGTGGGATGGGACCGGTACGGGCGCACCGCCTCCGCCGGGGGATCGCCCACCACCTCCCAGGCCGTGGGGGACAGCGCGCCCGAGCCCCAACGGGCGCCTTCGGGCGGGAAGCCCATGAGGGTGGCCGCGGCCGCGTCCACCTCCGCCGGGTCGCTCCCCACAAAAACGAACCGGTGGGGAACGGGATCCCCACCCACAGGCTCCGTCCCCTCCATCCCCACAAAGCCGTCGATCACGCGAGCTGGGGCGCAAGCTCCCGCGCGAGAAGGGCGAGGTTCCGATTCATGGCCGGATGCTCCTGGTGGACCTCGGGCCTGTCGGGTTTGGGGATGGCCCCCCTCACGAGGTCTCTGATCCCCAGGGTCACGATCACGTAGTCGTGGGTCTTCGGGAGGGCCGAAGGGACGCGGAAGATTTCCAGGGCCGTCCTGGCAACCCGCACCGGGATCGGGTGTCTCTGGGCATCGTGGATCTCCCGCCGCACGCGTTCGTCCGCGTTGAGGTCCAGGACCTCGGCCCCGAACGTCTCAGCCCAGGAGAGGCACCCGAGGTGCGGGGTGTCCTCGCCGGAGCCCTCGCCGAGCAAAAGCCGTTTGGGGCGGAGCTGAGCGAGGACCTCCAGGGCGGCGCGGACCTAGGCGCTGGCCGCCTCCCGCCGGGCGGAAACGCAGTTAGGCTTGACCAGAACGGCTTTCCCCGCGATCCGATCGCCCTCTTCCGCGGCCCAAGCCGCCGGAAGCACGCGCACCGCGCGGTAGTGGTCCTCCACCCGGGCCTGGAGGTAGGGCCGCACGGGCACGGGAGGATTGTAGCCGCGCGGGGGAGGCCGGGGGCCAGGCCCCGCCCCTTCCCCGCCGGCCGAGGTTTCCGGAGGGCCGCGCCCTACGCCCTGGGTAAAATGAGGTTATGCGCGAGCTTCCGGTCATTTTTAATCCCACGGCGGACCGGGGGCGGGCTGCCGCCCGCGCCGCCGAGCTCGAAGGCAAGGCGCGGGGGCTCGGCCTCCGCCTCGTGCTGCTGCGGACCACGCGCGCCGGCGAGGCCACGGAGATGGCACGGGAGCTGGTGCGCGGGGGCGCGCCCCTGGTGGCCGCCGCGGGCGGCGACGGCACCCTGAACGAGGTGGCTCAAGCCCTGGTGGGGACGAACGCCGCCCTCGGCGTCATCCCCTTGGGCTCCGGAAACGATTTCCTCCGCTCCCTCGTGGGCTTCGTGGACCTGGACGACGCCTTGCGGCGTCTGGCCCGTGGGGAGCCCAAGCCCGTGGACGTGGGCGAGGCCAACGGCCGCTTCTACCTGAACTCCTTGGGGATGGGCATCGACGGCCAGATCGCTGAGGACTTCGTGCGCTGGAAGTTCCTGCGAGGGGAGCTGGGTTACCTTTGGGCGGCCCTGTACGAGGTGGCCCGCTTCCGCCCCTTCCTCGCGCGCCTGCGGAGCGACGCGGGCTCCTGGGAATTCCAGGGGCTCATGATCTCCGTGATGAACGGTTCCCACACCGCCGGGGGCTTCCACCTCGCGCCCGGGGCCCGCCTCACCGACGGAGCGCTCAACCTCATCGCCATCCGCCATTACCCGCGCATCGTGCGCGTGCCCATCCTCGTGAAGGTGCGGCGGGGAAAGCACCTGGGCTTAAAGGGGGTACGCGCCGCCCTGGTGCGCTGGGTGGAGGTGGAGACGAGCCGGCCCCTGCCGGTCTACGTGGACGGCGAACTCCTCCCCCGCACGGACAAGCTTGCGATCCGCGTGCATCCCGCCGCCCTGAGGGTGGTGCTCTAGCCCTTTCTGAGTTAGGATCGCGTCCTTTATGCGGACGATCCCGGTCATTTTGAACCCTGCTGCGGGGCGCGGTTTGGCGGGCGAACGCGTGGAGGAGGTTCAGCGCGCGTTCGCCGCGCTGGGGCTGCGGGCGGAGATCCTGCGCACCGAAGGCCCGGGGCAGGCCACGGAGCTGGCCTGCGCCCTCTGCGGGCAGGGGGCGGAGGTGGTGGTGGCCGCGGGCGGCGACGGTACCGTGAACGAGGTGGCCCAGGCCCTCGTGGGCACAAAGACCGCCCTGGCCGTCCTCCCCTTGGGTTCCGGGAACGATTTCGCCCGCGCGTTGGGGCTCCCCATGGCCCTGGAAAAGGCCGTGGAGGTCCTGGCCCGCGGGCGAAAGCGGCGGGTGGACGTGGGCGAGGCCAACGGCCGCTACTACCTGAACGCCCTCGGGATGGGGATCGATGGCCAGATCGCCCACCACTACCGCCGGCATCGGTTCCTGCGGGGCGAGCTGGGGTACCTTTTGGCCACGGCGTTCGAGGTTTTGCGGTTCCGGCCGTTTGGGGTGGAGGTGAGGGCGGGGGCGGAGCGGTTTTGTGGGGAGCTTTTGGCTGTGGCGGCTATGAACGGGCCGTGGGCCGGCGGCGGCTTCTGCCTCGCCCCCCAGGCCCGGCCCGACGACGGCCTCCTCGACCTCGCCCTCCTCGGCCACTACCCGCGCCTGGTGCGCCTCGCCGTCCTGCCCAAGACCCGGGACGGAAGCTACCTCCGCCTGGCCCGGGCCCGGCTCCTCCGCACCGCCCGGGCCTCCGTGCGTGCGGAGCGCCCCCTCTTCGTGCACCTCGACGGCGAGCTCCTCCCCGAGCGCGTGGCCACCCTGGAAGTCGAACTCCTGCCGGGAGCCCTGGTCGTTTGGGCCTGAGGCCCCACGGCCCCCTTTTTCGGGCTGCCTTAAAAGGGCAGGGGGTGGAGCCATGAAGCTCCTTGGGGTTTTGGTGCTTGCGCTCGGCCTGGTGGGGGCGGCCGCCCCCTCCCTCACCCCCATGCCCTGGCGGTACGGCGTGGTCTTTTGGGTGGGCGAGGTCCCGCCCTAGGCGCAAACCTACCTCACCCTGGCCCAGAACTGGGTCGAGCGGGTGTTTTCGTTTTGGGGGCTTACGCCCGTCCCCAGTCCGGCGGGTTGGGGCACCCCCCAAGAGGTGCGCGCCCAAACCGCACAGGAGGCGCGGGCTCTCCCCGGCGAAGGCTTCCCCGCCCAGGGCCTGGTCGTGCCCGGACCTAAACCCGAGACCTTCTGGGCCATCCCACCCCTCCGCTTCCGGGACCGCGAACTCCAGCCGCTGACGCTTGTGGTGTTCCCCTCGGACGAGGCGCTCGAGGAAAGCCTAGGGGTGTATGGCGTAAGCGGGGTCTTCATCCCCCCAGGGGAGAGGTGGCGGAAGCCTTTAGCTTTGGCCGATCCCTGGATTTGGCAGCTTATTCAGAGCGTGCCGGGCCCGATCCTCCTCGTGCCGCGGGAGGGGCTTCCCCCGCTTTCGCCGCGGGACTACTTCCTGCTCGCGCTTTCCCACGAGATGGCGCACTGGGCCACCCTGGTTTGGGCGGAAGAGCAGGGCCTGGACTTCCACACCTTGCCCCTCCTCCTCATCGAGGGGCTCGCGGAGTACACCCGACGTGGGTCCGTGGTCCCGCCCCATATCCCGCCTTTTCAGGTCTACTTCCTGGCGGCGGCCTGGGCGCGCGAGGGCGGCCTGCGCGACCTCCCCCCAAGGTCCACGGTGCTCTACGACGTAGGGGCCAGCCTGGTGGACTTCTTGAGCCGCAAGTACAGTTGGGCTAGCCTCCTAAACCGGCTTCCGGCCTGGCTTGCGGCTTGGGAGGAGCACCTCGCCCGCTGGGAAGAGGAATGGCGGGCGTGGCTCGCCGGGGAGCTCTCCCCCGAAGCGCGGCGCCTCTATGCGGTCGCCCAGCAGGAGCTTTTGACCTGCGCGCGCCTGGTCCTACCCCTCTTCCCCAAGGCGGGGGACCTGGCGTTGGACATCCTTGCGGGAAGGAGGGAGATCCAAGCGTTCTGGGATCTCCTGGAGGGCCCCCTTCCGCCGCCCACGCCGGAGCTTTGGGAAAAGCTTGCGCGGCGGGCGCGCCTGTTCGGCTATCTCGCGCAGGATCTATACGGGGCGGAAGGGAAGCGGGCCCTGGCCAGTCAGGTCTGGGCGGAGCTCTCTAAGCTGCGGGAGCAAGGGGCTTGGGAGGAGTACGCGCGGCGGTTCCTTGAGGGCGTGCGCACCCTGATCGCCGGGATCCCCGCGCGCCAGACCGTCCCGTGAGGGGGGCTAGGCCAGGCCCAGGCGGCGGAGCACGAGCTCCGTGTGTTCGCCCAGCCGCGGCGGCGGCAGGGGGCTTCCCGGCCAGGCCAGGGACACCGGGCACACCAAGGTGGGGTAGCGGCCCACGCTGGGGTGCTCCACCTCCAGAAGGATCCTTCCCACCAGCCCCGGATCGCCGAAGAGGTCGGAAAGGGAGTTCACGGGGCCTGCGGGCACCCCCGCCCGCTTGAGCTCCTGGATCCAAAAGGCACGGGGCCTCTGCAGCAGGATCTCCTCCAGGAGGGGGAGGAGGAGCTCGCGGTTCTGGACCCGGGCGGGGTTGGTGGCGAAGCGGGGGTCGTCGGCGAGCTCCGGCCGGCCCAAGACGGCGCACAGGGCGCGGAACTGGGCGTCCGTCCCCACGGCCACCATGAGCAGGCCATCTGCAGCGGGGAAGGCCTGGTAGGGCACGATCTGGGGGTGGGCGGTGCCCAGGCGTTTCGGCTCCTTTTTCGTGAGGAGGAAGGCTTGGGCCACGTTCACCAGGGCCGCGGCGGAGTTCTCGATGAGGGTGGCCTCCACGGCCATTCCCTCCCCGGTTTTTTCCCGCAGGAGGAGGGCGCCCAAGACCCCGCACAGGCCGGCCCAGGCGGTGAGGACGTCCACGATGGCCACGCCCACCTTGGCGGGCCGCGCGTCCTCGCCGGTGATGGCCATGAGCCCGCCCAGGGCCTGGATGAGGGCGTCAAAGCCGGGCTCCTCCCGGTACGGGCCGGGCGGGAAGCCCAGGATGGACAGGTAGACCGCGCGGGGGTTGAGCCGGCGCACGGCCTCGTAGGTGACCCCGAGCTTTTCCGCCGTGGCGGGCAGGAAGTTGTGCACGACCACGTCGCTCTTTTCCACGAGTTTTCTCAGGATCTCTTGGCCCGTAGGGGTGGTGAGGTCCAGGGCGATCCCGTACTTCCCGCGGTTGACGGCCAGGAAGTAGGCGGATTCCCCGGCCACGAAGGGCGGGCCCCAGCGGCGGGTCTCGTCGCCCCCGTCGGGCCGCTCCACCTTGATCACCTCCGCGCCGAGGTCGGCCAGCCACATCGTGCACAGCGGCCCGGCCAGGATCCGCGAAAGATCCAAAACCCGGATCCCTTCCAGCGGCTTCATAGATCGCGAACCTTTCTTTCTCGAAGCGATGGATATATATAAAGCATTTAAGCGTACAAGTGTAACGAAAATTACAATTGCGATGTAATATGCAATACTTGACTTAGGCACCTTCATGCCTACCATAAATCGAGACACACGGGAGGTGCCATGCGGACAAGTGTCATACTCCTGGCCCTCGGAATCGGGGCGGCTGGGGCTTGGGGGCAGGCCCTCCTCTCCCTGGACCTTGGGGCGATTCAACCCGTCTCTCTCGTCGCTGCGGACTTCAACCGCGATGGGTTCCCGGATCTCGCGGTCGCCTGTCACTCCTCTAACGCCGTAGTGCTCTTTGAAAACACTAAAGCCCCCTTGGCGAGTTTCAAGGATAAGGTGCAGTGGATACTGGAGGACGCGCCCGTAGCCTTGGCCGTGGGCTCCTTTATGGATCCCGCATGTGCAGCAGCGCCCGCCTGTCTTCCCTATACCTCGGTCTTTCCCAACCTTGTGGCCGTCACGCAGTACCAACCGGGCCTCGTGCGGTTCACGCCTGTGGAGGCCAAGGCTCCGTTTTTGAAACTGGTCTCGGGCGGTCCCGTCAAAGTGGAGGTTCTCCCCTTTACTACCCTCACCCATCTCGTCCTCGGGGATTTCGACAACGACGGCACGACGGATGTGGCTGTCCTGGACGGGATCTCCATGAAGGTTGGCTTTTATTTGGGCGAGCGAGCCAAGCTCATTCCTGCCGTTCCCGCACAAGGGTGCGCAGGGAAACCTCCAGCTTATCTTCTTGAGTTTGCTGGACGAGATCTTTATTTCCTTGGGGCGAGCGACTTCGACCGTGATGGTCTCTTGGATCTCGTGGTTTCCATGGATGGGCTCCTTCTGTTCTTCCGAAACGAGACAGGCGAAGGCAAGCTTAAGTTCGTCCAGAAGGCGGAAATCAAGCTGGGCACAAAGCTCAAAGCCTTCACCCTCGCGGATTTCAACCGGGACGGGTATGGGGACCTGGCTGTGGTGGACCCCGAGTTCGGGGCCCTCACGGTGGTGATGAACCGGGGCTGTTGGCGGTTCGAGCGGGGACAGAGGCTTAAGTTTGACGGCGGCCCTTGGGCCGTGGTGGCGGCTGACTTCGACCGCAACGGTTTGCCGGATCTCGTTGTGGCCGAAAAAGATGCGAACCGGGTGACCCTCCTTATTAATGAGCTCTCCGAGCTAGGGAAGACGGAACGCCCCGATCCGTGTGCCCAGGGTCCGACCCCGCCAGAGAGGATTGATGTCCAGTTCTTCCGGATCGTCCAAACCTTCAAAGTGGGGCAGATGCCTGTGGCCCTAGCTACAGAGGACTTCGACCGAGACGGGATGACGGACCTGGCGGTGGCCTTGTTTACCGAAAACAAGGTCCAAGTTATTTACAATCCTGCCCTCTGTAGGAACTGTCTGGGACGGACCCCTGGGCAAGCGCTGAAGGCCGAATCCAACTCAGCTTCTGTGCCAAACCCTCCCCTTTCACCCGCTCCTGAAAAGGGGGAGGGTCGGCTAAAAGATGGTCCCAAAGATGGTTCCGTTGCTGCTTCCCTGCAGGTTGAGGAGTTTCCGTCTTTGACCCTGGGGCGTACAAGTGCCCAACTCGTTGCTGCTGGCGACCTCAACGGAGATGGAAAGTTTGACCTTGTCCTCGCCGACGGGGTAAGCCTTCTTTTCTATCAAGGGAGTGAAGGGGGCGTACTGCCCAGGGGCGACTTCTACCTCGGGTTCAAGCCAGACCGTCTTCTCGTGGCTGACCTCGACGGGAACGGGTTTGGAGATGTCCTCGCTGTGAGCTGGAGCACGCGGGATATGGCCTTCCTCCTTTTTGGTAAAGACTTTTTGGTCTCCAAACCTATTTTCAGTGGTTTGCCTCGCGGGGTACAGGACGTGCTAACTCTACAACTTGACGGGTCTAAGGCCTATGAAATCGTATGGCTCCGTGAGGGTGGACCTGTGGTATGGAACTTGGCCCCACAGGGTGCGTTTTTGGAGTGGGGTAAAGTGCCGGAAAGCTTGACCAAACTTATACCCAGACCTTCTGAACTTTACGCCTTTCTTGAGATGCCCCAGGGAGACGTGCTTTTGGTGCATTATTCCAATAACCCTGGCGAGCTTCTTTTTCGGCGCGGGGAGACCGTCATTGCTATCGTCCAGGTTCCTCATCACGCCCCTCTTCTTTCCCTGTGCGCCTATGACCTCAATGGAGACGGGGTTCTCGACCTCCTTGGGCTGGAGCAGGGTGGCCGGGTGCGACTATGGCGGGTGCGTAAGGAGACCCCATGAGGGGGATAGGGCTAGCTCTGTTTGTGGTGCTTTGGGCCCTTCCGGTGGCTGCAGTTACTGTACGCACTGGAACGGGGAGGCCAGGCCTGGAGGGCTGGTGTGAACTCGGGTGGGGTGCGGGTTGCGTAGTGGGCCACGCAGGTCTCACGGAACGCGGGCTTCTTCTTAGCGCGGCTCAGGTTCCCCCAGCCCCAGCCTATGAGCTCACCTTAAGACTTATCCCTCACAAAACGCTCCTCTTCGTGTTCGAGTCCCCTGAACCCGCGGGAAAGATCCGTGTCCTCCTCGATTGCCAGCTTGTCTCCACTGTGATCGTTCCCGCTAAGGGTGAGTGGTGGATGGAGATCTCCGATCTTCCGGACTCCGGGATCCTGCGGATTGAGCTGGGCCCTTGCTGTGAGCAGCTCCTCATTCGTGGGATCTATGTGCCCTGCGAAGCCTGTCCCTCCTGCCTTCCTTGGCTCGTGATCGGGCTCCTTATGGGAGCCTTGTTAATGTGGTTGGTGCTTCGCTAGAAAGGGAGGTGGTTTTCGTGAAGCGTCTTTCTTTGGTTGTTGTGGGGATCCTAAGCTTTTGGGGTCTGGCTCGGATGCCGCTTGTCCAAAACGTGGTGTTGGAGTGCATCCGCCCCACGTACGTGATTGCCGGAGATTTCAACGCCGACGGTTGGGAGGACATCGCTCTAGCTTGTCATTCCTGCAACGCCATTCCTGTACTCTTGAACCCGGGGAGCAAGGTCTGTCCCGCGCCTTGTCCTGTGTCTTGGCCCGCGCCCAAGGTCTTCACTCTAGCGGACGCTCCTGTGGCCTTGGCCTGGGGCTTGGTGTTCGACCGCCCTAGGGATGCCTACGAAATCCGCATCTTTACGGCCACTCAGTACACCCCGGCTTGGACCTCCTTTAAGGTGGCTGATCCTGTCTCCCTTAAGCTCACCACTCTTACCACCGTGACCGCTACTCACATCGCTCTTGCGGACTTCAACGGCGACGGGATCCTGGACCTGGCAGTCCTAGATTCCCTGGGCCTCAAGGTCATCTTCCCCACCGCAAAGATTGACCCCCTTGACCTTACGCCCTACGCGCAGATTTGCCATGTGGCGTTTATCACAAGCGGCGACTTTGACCGCGACGGCGATGTAGACATCGTGATTGCTTCTAACAATAGCCTTATCTTCTTTGAAAACGAGTGCCTAGGAAAATTTAAACATAGGACAAACATTGTTTTGGGGCACATGTTACGGGCCGTTGTCGTGGCCGATTTCGATGACGACGGGAAGGTGGACCTGGCCACAGTGGACCCCGCCTTCTCCGCTCTTACTTACGTGCACAACGACGGGTGTTGGAAGTTTTCGATTGCTCAGCGCATAAAGCTTGATGGTGAGCCAGTGGCCATCGTGGCCGGCGACTTTAACCGTGACACAAAAATAGACCTCGCGGTTGCGGAATACGGGGCGGACCGGGTGACGGTTCTGGCCAACCTGGGCGGGAAGTTCGGGGTAGACCTTCAGATCAAAATAGGCAAGAACCCCATTTCCCTTGCCGTGGGGGACTTCGATCGCAACGGCATCCTAGACCTCGCTGTGGCCTTGTTCGGCGGCGGGCCCGCCGGCACTGGGCCTGCCCTTCAAGTGATCTACAACCCCATGTGCGCTACGGACGACTGCACCAAGAAAGCGCCCTGCTGCGAGCCTGGTGCACCAGTGCCGTCTTGTCCGTAGGACCTAGGGGAGGGTAGGGGAACAAGGGGAGGGCAAGGGCTTTATTCTTCCCCATCCCGCAAAAAAGTCCTTGCCCTCCCTCACCGTCCCCAAGGAGGTGGATATGCGCAGAGAGGGCGTGCGCACTACTATCACCCTTCCCAGGGAACAACAGGTGCTGTTGCGGACTCTCGCGGCCAAACGTGGCCATCGGGGGTACTCTCGACTTATAGCGGAGGCCTTGGATTTCTACTTTAAAGAGAAAGCTGCTAAGGAGGTGCAGGAGTTGCTGAAAATGCGGACAAAAAGTAAGGGAAAAATAAGGAGGACTAGATGAGGGTTTGGAAAGCCGGGCTCCTCGCTGTAGTAGTGCTGGCCCTGGGGCAAAGCTTCAGGGCCCAAGAGCTGTGTTGTCCCGGCAGCGGGTCTGTGTCCCTCGGGATTTCCCTAAGCCAGAGTGCCCCTCTCCTGACCGCTCGGTTTTGGCTTAGCTCGCGCTCGGCCTTCGAAGTCGGCCTTGCTAACCCCTTCCAGTTCGACTGGTTCTACTTCGCCGCCCTTCAGACACTCCGCGATTTCTGCACCTTTCGGCCGTACATCGCCGTGGGCGCAGCCCTCCCTATCCGCGGCACTTGGTGGTGGACAGGCTGGGCCGGGATGGGTGTAGAATGGTGCCCCCCAGGTTTGGAAAACCTGGTCTTCGGTTTCACCGGAGGGATGGCCTTCACTTACTGCCTTTGCTGCCGGGACTGTTGGTATTGCCCTTGGTACTACTGTTGGGTGCGGGGAACGTGGTTCACTGTTTCTTTGAGTTATTACCTGCCGTCGTTTTGAGGGTGCAACCCATATGAGGCGTTTCGCTGTTCCTTTGGCGCTGGTTGTGGGGATAACCGCAGCGGGCTTTGCTGAGGAGATGCCCAAGCTTACTATGGTCATCGGTCTTGATTTCCCTACCATCGGCTGGGTCCGTTACGACCAGGAGGGCTTCATCCGCGGAGCCTGGGGGTTCAACTTTGGACTAGGCGTAAGCTCAAGGAACTACACCGCTAAGGAAGGGCTACAACCAGAGAAACTCAACTTTTTCTGGGGCTGGGGCACGATCGCTGTTATCGTTCCCTACATTGAGTTCGGAATCACGTACCCTCTCCTCATAAATGCAGACAAACTCTTTTGCTTGAGTGCGGGAGGGGCTGCGGTGTTTGCAGGGTTCTTCACCTATCTTGCTGGCTACTACCTCCCTTGGTGGGGTTACCGTCCTTGGTGGGTTTACCCTGTACCGCTTGTAGGCTTTAGTTTATGGCTATAGCAGGTTGGCCGCGGCGCCGGAAAGACAAAAACGGCAAAAAGGCTACCCGGAGGTCTGGCGCCGCGGCCTTTCTTGTATAATGCGTTTTAAGCGAGCATGGTGAAATTTCATTGTTTGAACCATAGGGCGCATCTCATTCGCGTTAGTAATCGTGTTTAAAAGGAGGGTGGTTATGCGCAGAATTTCGCTGTTGGCCAGCTTGGTGGGGTTAACGGTTAGTCTTGCGGTAGCCCAAACGCCGCTTGTCGCGCCTGAAGGAGCTTTGGCTTTCCCAAAGGACGCCGCGGGTATCAGCGCGTGGGTGAAGCTCGACCGCACCATACGCATTGATGACGCGCTTACAAAGATTTTCCACCGCATTAAGGATGTCAGTGGCAGCCATATCCTGGGCACGGTAGAAATTTCCGATTTCGTTCAAAAGACCTATCCTCACGTCTACATCGACGTACAAGGTTGGATCGTCGCGTTCTTCCTGCCTTCAGAGCCCACGGCTTCGATCATCAGGTGGTTGGGCGATGTACATAATCCTCAACCAAGAATCAGTACTACACTGGAGGCCGCAATTGAGAAAGTAGCAGCTGCTCTTCAGTTCACGCTTCCGAAACCAACATTCTACGACTTTCGATATCCTAAAGCTAATAATATGCTGATTCTTTTGCGAGTTTTCCCGGCAGCGGACACGAAAGTAATGTACTTAAAGTTTCCGTCTAATTACAAAATCCATCATGTCTCCTATTATCATTATGGATGCAACTTGGAATGCCCTCATGTTTGGCAGAGTTTCGTATCAAATCTGACGCTTAACGGTTCTTTGATCAGTAAGCTCAGCGGTGACGAGAGGTTTCCCCCGGCCTATGAGGTTAAAGACTTACCCGTTGACTTATTGCGCGTTGGAGTCCTTCACGAGCTAGAACTCGTATATAGTCAGCAAGGCGGGGATTGTGGCTCAGCAGGGCTGGCGCTAGTAGTAATCTACCAAAGCCCGTAGGGGATGGCTATGGATCATACTTTGCTCATACTCCTTGGTGTTGCGGCGGCAGTGGTGCTTCTTTGGATTCTATGGCCTGGACCGAAACCCGTTCCTGCAAGCTTGGAAGTCGAGGGCTGGGATGTGTACACCTCCCAGGAACTGGTTGCTCCAGCCATCGTTACAAAGGCGGGTACCCTTTCAGCTACTTTTGTAAGTCACGTTGACGGACAAAACATCTTAACCCTTACCGAGCCCAACCTGACGACATCCTCAACTTCGTTGACGAAGATTTTTATTAGCCACACGGATGCTACGACAAGCGTTTCCCTTACTTTGCCCCCATTAACCCAACTGGCCACCGAAATCTTGCGTCCCTTTACTAGCCATACCGATGCCTGCCTCCTCCGCGAACTACAAGAGCCGAGTATCAACACTCTAGCGACTCAACACATCGCGGTCTTCTTTAGCCACTACGATGCGGTCTTGCAAATCCCGCTTACCGTACCCACCCAGTGATCATCGACTTGGCCAAAGTGGGGTTTCAACCGCGCAGCGCGCCGTCGAGCCGCGTGTCCGGCATGTGGCGCGCACTTAGGTCATTTGGCTTGCCTTCATGGGGCTGTCAGCCGCGTGTACACGACCCAAGCGAGGATAGCTATGGATCCGACGACGATAAGGACCGTTGGCAAGTCCGGGAACGGAACACAGATTTCTGTGCCTAACACGTCGAAACAGGGGGTGGGAAGTTTGTACGGGATAACGATGCCACCGGTGCGCGCAGACACAACCCCGTAATATTGGACTCCCTGAACGAAAGAAGTGTTCGCGGCCGCGGAAGCTCTCCATATGCCTGGTTTAGGTTGGAACACAGTGAGGTGTACAAAACCGGTGCCTGAGTACATCTGAACTCCTGGATAACCCGTGCCTACCCTCTTTCCATTGGGGTCCACTAGAATGGCCTGCATCCGGCCTGGTTCAGACCAAGCGAGTGTAAAGTGAAGCTCCTGTGCAGGCGCTGTAAGCTGGAAAGCGCCCAGAGTTGCGGTTTGCCCTGCCAGCATGCGAACGGGAGAAGAACCCGAGGCAAAGTCTACAATGCGGTTACTTCCGAGCATAGCGTGTCTGACCTTGATATATGTACCAAAGAGTTCTAGTCCGCTCGAAGCGTAGTTATACGTTCCGCAGCCGGAGTGAAGCGCCACCTTCTTCAGAAAATCCTCGTCAATGTCTCCTGGGTCGCCAAACCCTACCGTATAAATGCAAATCCCTTTGGCGCGAGCTTCAGATACTGACGTGGCTAAAATTTGATCCCGTGATTTTCCTGTGTTTGTCATCCCGTCACTAAGGAGTATGATAAAACGCCTTCCCGAGGGTACCTTGGCTAGTTCTTTAAGAGCCTCATCTAGACCTGCGCCCATGTTCGTCATGTTTAGCGTCCCTAAACCTATAATGGTCTTCTTAGCTTCGGCATAATTGGGAGTGAGAGGGCAGGCCAGGCGAGCATTGTCACTGAAGGTAACAACACCGATCATATGTACGGTCCCAGACGGTCGCGGTTCATTAGCCACTTGTTCGATGAATTGCAGAGCCGCTTTTTTAGCGGATTCTATCTTGACACCTCCCCGCCAGCGCGATGCCATGCTACCTGAAACGTCCATCACCAGTATGGTGGCGGAGTAGCCCGTCGAAAGCGGGGGCACATGCAGATCGTCCGTTGTAGGAAGCGAGCAGCCCGAGTTCAGAACATATTGATATATTCCCCTTATTCCAAACCCGATTTTCTTACAGATGTCTACAAGGTGTTCTCTCCTTAGATATGGAACATCAAAGGAAAATCTACGGGTAGCGGGTTTATATTCATCCTTTACCCGTCTTGCTTCGTCAATCACCCATTTATTTATATCGAAGAGCGTCTTAAATGCTGGGGAGTCTTGACCCTTCGCGTTTTTAATATATTCGCCTCCTAATAAATCAAAATATGCTTCAAAAACAAGGGAACGCCTTGGCTCAAAAAATAAGGCAGGCAATCCTATTAAGAAAGATGCCTCCCAATCCCGCTGTTCCCACCAATCTGACTCGGAGCAATGGGGTGGACACAAGGCATCGGCTAAAAAATGACAAGCCCAGCCGAGATACTTTTTCCATCTTGGATCATTACGCGTTTTAGCTTCGCAGGCTTTTTGAACGAAAAATACTACAGCCCTTTCTACTCCACCTGCACCAAATCTTTCCTTTTCTTCCTCTGTCATCAATTCCGTTAACCCGTGATCATACGAGCAGAGCTTATCCCGATCTGGGTCATTCTTTAGCTGATTGCAATCGCACCCCCATAACTTTCCTGCTACGCTGAGGCATCCCTCAGGATGGCAACAGTCTGGTTCCTCTGTATTCTGCGCTATCTCTTCAGCAAGGCTACTACCTAGGATATTCGTGAGCGCATTCTCTACAAGCTGGTAGTGGGTTTTCGGTCCCCAACAGTAAGCAGTATAACATCCTGATTGGCAAGCAAAAAATAATATGACAACAATAAACATAGCATCACCCCCTCTTCTGAACCCCTGGCCTCGCTCGGGATTCTGTACAAGCAAGACCCCCTATGCAGCCATGCAAGACAACCGGATCGTCTTGGGAAGCCATTTTGTTGCGCCGCTCCTAGTCATTTCTTTTTACATTTTTGGGGGTACTAGGGCTACAATTTCATGAGCTACAGCACGGGCGATGTCGCGGGCGCTAGCAACAAACTGGAAGAACAAGATCTCGATGCCAGTAGGACTAACTTCCACCTCAAAGGCCTCAAACTCCGCTGTTGACACATCGAGTACGCGTATGTCAACCGTCGCCCAAACCATTACGAGTCTGCTCGAACTACCGCTTCTGCAGGTTGCGTCTCCACAGAACGTGCAACAAGCATCCTTTCCTTTTCGAAAACAGACCGTACAATATGAATTCCCGCGTAAATTGTTCTCTTACTTATATTTTCCCAATCGCTCAACGGCAAGGGCATATGATTGGGGCACTTTCCTGAGCCCTAAAACCACATAAACCACGAAGCCAACACACAGAACACCGACCACTCCCAATACCGAAGTCCATACTTGGTCCCCCCCCCTGCTTCACTGTAGTGACTACCGCAATCCTTTAGTCACCACAGCAAAATGAAACCACAGCAATAGCGTAGCACAGGGGCATCAACCTGTCAAATCGAGTCAAAGCAGACCCTTGGACTATACTATAAAAGGTTGTTTTCGAGAAAACAGAGGAAAAGAGGAAACGTGTCACCCGCTCAGCAACCCCATCTTAGCCTTCGCACATGCTTAGTCGATGCGTTTGCCAGCCCTCTTCAATGTTCTTTCCATAGCCTTAAAGCGGGGCTGAGTCGTAATTGGTTCAACAACGACAGTCCCAATTGATTTATGTCACACCTTAGAATAAAGGAAGTTCAAGATTTGTGTCCCCTAAGTTAATTTTGATCTCGCCGTACACCCCATCGTAGCCGGGGCGGATGCGCAGCTCGCCCCGCCGCACCTTCTCCAGGGCCCTCCCCAATTTGGGGAACTCCCGCTCCACCTCCGCGGCCGGGACGTCCAAAAGCACGGAGAACTCCGCGCCGAACCGCTGCACCACCTTCAGGTATTGGGCGAGCACCCCCCGCGTTTCCGGGTCCTGCCCCAACACCTGGGCGATGATCTCCTGCAGGGGGACGAGGGAGCGGTAGGGGATGGCCCCCGGCGGCTTGACCCCCGGCGGCCGGTCCGCCAGCTCCTCCACTCGGTGCATCACCCCCACCGTGAGGGGCTTGCCGCACACCGGACACTTTCCTCCGTGCCGCCGCGTCTCCTCCGGGGAGAAGACCACCTGGCAGGCCCGGTGCCCATCGTAGTGGTACTTCCCCTCCTCAGGGAAGAACTCCACGGTGAAGAGGAACCGGGTGGGGTCGCGGGCGCGCAGGGCCTCCACCAGGCCCGAATAGGAAAGCTCCGGGAGCTCGAACACGCAGGCCTCGCGGCCCAGGCGGGTGGGCGAGTGGGCGTCGGAAAAGGACACGAGGGCCACCGTGTCGAGGGCAGAAAGGCGCCAGTTCATGGGGGGATCGGAGGAGAGCCCGGTTTCCAGGGCGAACACCTCGGGTCGGGCCCGGCCTAAGGCCTCCTCCAGGGAGTCGAACCCCGAGTTGGAGCCGAAGATCGACCACCAGGGTGTCCAGGCGTGGGCGGGGATGAGCACGGCCGCGGGGCTGGCCGCGCGCACGGCCTCCACGAGCTTTTCCCCGCTGACCCCCAGGGTGGGGCGGCCGTCGGCGGCGAGGTTCCCGAAGGCCGCGAGCTCCCGGCTGATCCGGGCGGCGTCCTCCGCGCTGGGGGCAAGGAGAAGAAAATGCACGCGGCGCAAGCGCCCCCCGTGGTTCCACACCGCGGCCACCTCCGCCGTGAACACGAAATGCGCGCCCTCGTAGGCGTAGATCCCCTCGCCCGCGGGGCGCAGCGCGCCCACCAGCTCCTTATACCAGCCGGGGTGGGTGAAGTCCCCCGTCCCCAAGAGGGTGATCCCCTTGAGCTTGGCCCAGCGGGCCAGGCCGGGGAGGCTCATATCGGCGCTCGTGGCCCGGGAATAGCGGGAATGCAGATGGAGATCGGCGATCACCCGCATGGTACAATTGTTCCGCTATGGCGGGCAAGGTCTACGTCGTGTACGCCTCGCTTACGGGGAACACGCGGAAGGTGGCTCGGGCCCTGGCCGAGGCCGTGGGTGGGACCCTCGTGGATGTGCGGCGAGAGCCCCTGCCCAAGGTGGAGCCGGGCGATGTGATTTTCGTTGGGGACGGGGTGTACGGGTGGCGTCCCTCGCGGGCCCTGCGCCGGGCCCTCTTGGCCTGGGCCCTGCCCCAGGGCGTCAGGGCCGCGGTGTTCGGCACCTACGGGGGCAGACCCAGCCAGATCGAGGTTCTGGCCAAAATCCTCCAGGAAAAGGGCGCCCGGGTGGTGGACCGGTTCGCTTGTCCCGGGCGGGACTGGTTCCTGTTGGGGCTGGTGGGCCGGGGCCGGCCCTCCCCAGAGGACCTCAAGGTGGCTCAGGAGTTCGCCAGAAAGGTCGTGGGCTGAGGTCATCCCCGCACCCGCGCCCCCACGGCCCGCAGGAGCGGCTCCACCTTGGCCGGCCTTTCCCAGGGCGGGTCCAGGTCCAGCCGGCCGAAGTGGCCGTAGCAGGAGAAGGGCTCGTAGATGGGCCGGCGTAGGTCCAGCTCCTCGATGATCGCCGCCGGCCGGAAGTCGAACAGCTCCTCCACCGCCCTCCGCAGGGCCGCGAGGGGCACCTTCTCCGTGCCGAAGGTCTCCACGTTGAGGGCCAGCGGCCGGGCCCGGCCGATGGCGTAGGCCACCTGGATTTCGCACTCCTCCGCCAGCCCCGCGGCCACCAGGTTCACCGCCACGTACCGGGCGTAGTAGGAGGCGGAGCGGTCCACCTTGGTGGGGTCCTTCCCGGAGAAGGCCCCGCCCCCGTGGGAGCCGTAGCCGCCGTAGGTGTCGGCGATGATCTTCCGGCCGGTCATGCCCGTGTCCGAGGCCGGCCCGCCGATCACGAACCGGCCCGAGGTGTTCACGAACACCCGGGTCTCCTCGTCCATCCATCCGTCCAGGACGGGCTCCACCACGTACTTTTTCAGGTCCTCCCGGAGCTGCTCGAGGTCCACGTCCTCGGCGTGCTGGGCGGCCAGGAGCACGGTGTGCACCCGGATGGGCCTCCCATCCTCGTACTCCACGGTGACCTGGGTCTTCCCGTCCGGCCGTAGATAAGGGAGGCTGCCGTCCTTGCGCACCTGGGCCAGGCGTTTGGCCAGCTTGTGGGCCAGGACGATCGGAAGGGGCATGCGCTCCGGCGTCTCGGTGGTGGCGTAGCCGAACATGATCCCCTGGTCTCCGGCCCCCAGGACGTCCCTGGGGTCGGTGGAGCCGGCCTTGGCCTCCTGGGAGCGGAGCACGGCCTGGGCGATGTCGGGCGACTGCTGCCGGATGAGGTTGGCCACGGCGCAGGCGTCGGGGGCGATCCCGTACTCGGGCTTGACGTACCCCACGTCGGCCAGGACCCGGCGGGCGATGCGGCCCGGGTCGAAGCAGGCGGTGGTGGTGACCTCCCCGCCCACCACGATCAGGCCCTGCATGACGAAGGTTTCGCAGGCCACGCGCCCGTAGGGGTCCTGGGCCAGGACCGCGTCCAGGACGGCATCGGAAATGCGGTCGGCGAGCTTGTCCGGATGGCCTTCGGTCACGGATTCCGCGGTGATGAGTTTGCGGACCACTTCCCCCTCCTTGGACTTGGCTCAAGCCTACCGCAAGGGGCGGCCGGGGCCAACTTCGGCGGGGTGGGGCCTTTCCGGTAAACTTGCGGATGGATCCCACGCGAAGGAGGCAGCATGGAGCGTACGCTGGTCCTGCTCAAGCCCGACGCGGTCCAACGCCGGCTGGTGGGCCGCATCATCGCCCGCCTGGAGGACAAAGGGCTCAAGATCGTGGGGCTCAAGATGATCCGGGTCTCCCGGGAGCTCGCGGAGAGGCACTACGCGGAGCACCGGGAAAAGCCCTTCTTCTCGGAGCTGGTTTCCTTCATCACCTCCGCCCCCGTGGTGGCCCTGGTGGTGGAGGGGCCGCGGGCGGTGGAGGTGGTGCGGAAGATGATGGGGAAGACGAATCCCCTGGAGGCCGAGCCCGGCACGATCCGCGGGGACTTCGGGCTCTCCGTGACCATGAACCTCATCCACGGCTCGGACTCCCCCGCCTCCGCGGCCCGGGAGATCGCCCTCTTCTTCCGGGAGGAGGAGCTCGTGAGCTACGCCGCGGCGGACGCCGCTTGGCTGGGAGGCTAGGATGGACCTGCCGCCCCGCTACAACCCCACCGAGGTCGAGCCCCGGATCCTGGCCCGCTGGGAGGCCAAGGGCTGGGTGTGCAACCCCGCCAGCGGCAAGAAGCCCTTTGCCATCGTGATCCCACCCCCCAACATCACCGGCCGGCTCCACATGGGCCACGCCCTCAACAACACCCTCCAGGACGTGGTCATCCGCTTCAAGCGCATGGACGGCTACGAGGCCTGCTGGTTCCCCGGAACGGACCACGCGGGCATCGCCACCCAGACCGTGGTGGAAATGGAGCTCCTCAAGGAGGGGAAGACCCGCAAGGACCTGGGGCGGGAGGCCTTCCTGGCGCGGGTGTGGCAGTGGAAGGAAAAGTACGGGAACGAGATCGTGGCCCAGCTCAAGGCCCTGGGCTGCTCCTGCGACTGGTCGCGCCTGCGCTTCACCCTCGACCCCGGGCTGTCCCACGCCGTGCGCACCGCCTTCGTCCAGCTCTACCGGGAGGGCCTGATCTACCGGGGCGAGTACCTCATCCACTGGTGCCCGCGCTGCGAGACGGCCCTCTCTGACCTCGAGGTCGAGCACGAGGAGGTCCAGGGGAACCTGTACTTCGTGCGCTACCCCCTGGAGGAGGGGGGGTACGTCACGGTGGCCACCACCCGGCCGGAGACGATGCTGGGGGACACGGCCCTGGCCGTGAACCCCCGCGACGAGCGCCACCGGCACCTCATCGGGAAAACCGCCCTCCTTCCCGTCCTGGGCCGGCGGCTGCCCATCGTGGCCGCGGAGGAGGTGGACCCGGAGTTCGGCACCGGCGTCCTCAAGATCACCCCGGCCCACGATCCCGTGGACTTCCAGATCGGCCAGCGCCTGGGGCTCCCCGCGGTGAACGTGCTGAACCCGGACGGCACCCTCAACGCGAACGGCGGGCCCTTCGCCGGGCTGGACCGGTTCCGGGCCCGGGAGGCCCTGGTGGCGCGCCTCGCGGCGGAAGGGCTCCTAGAGAAGGTCGTTCCCTACCGGCACGCCGTGGGGCACTGCCAGCGCTGCCGCACCCCCGTGGAGCCCCGCCTCTCCGTGCAGTGGTTCGTGCGCACCAAGCCCCTGGCGGAGCCGGCCCTCCGCGTCGTGCAAGAGGGCAAAATCCGGTTCGTCCCGGAGCGCTGGACCAAGGTCTACTTCGACTGGCTGGAGAACATCCGCGACTGGTGCATCTCCCGGCAGCTGTGGTGGGGGCACCGCATCCCCGCCTGGTACGGCCCGGAGGGGGAAATCTTCGTGGCCCTGGACGAGGAGGAGGCGCGGCGGCTCGCGCGCGAGCGCTACGGCAAGGACGTGGAGCTCCGCCAGGACGAGGACGTCCTGGACACCTGGTTCTCCTCGGCCCTGTGGCCGTTCTCCGTCATGGGCTGGCCCGAACGCACCCCGGACCTGCGCACCTTCTACCCCACGGACCTCCTCATCACCGGGTTCGACATCCTCTTCTTCTGGGTGGCGCGCATGGTCATGATGGGCCTGCACTTCTTGGGCGAGGTCCCGTTCCGGACGGTGCTCATCACCCCCCTCATCGTGGACGAGCGGGGCCAGAAGATGAGCAAGACCCGGGGCAACGTGATCGACCCCATGGAGCTCATCCAGAGCCACGGCGCGGACGCCCTGCGCTTCACCATGGTCCACATCTCCGGGAAGGGCCGCTCCGCCCGGTTTTCCCGCGCGCTGCTTGAGGAGTCCCGCGATTTCCTGAACAAGATCTGGAACATGGCCCGTTTCGTGCTCGCGAACACCGCGGACCTCCCCGCGGGCCTCGCCCTGCCGGGCCGCGCCCTGGCCTGGGAGGACCGCTGGATCCTCTCTCGGCTCCAGGCCGTGACCGCCGCGGTCCGCGATTACCTCGAGCGCTACCTGTTCCACCTCGCCGCGGAAACCCTCTACCACTTCGTGTGGGGCGAGGTGTGCGACTGGTACCTGGAGCTCGCCAAGGTGCGCCTGTACGGGGAGGACCCCGAGGCCCGGCGCACGGCCCAGCTCGTCCTCCGCCACCTCCTGGAGGCCAGCGTGCGCCTCCTCCACCCCTTCCTCCCCTACATCACCGAGGAGATCGGCGGCCATCTGGGCCTGGAGGTCTCCCGGAGCGCCTTCCCCCGGCCCGACCCGCGCTGGCACGATCCCGAAGCCGAGCAGGTTCTCGCGGCGTTCCAGGAGCTGGTGCGGGAGGTCCGGGCCCTGCGCAGCGAGCTGGGGCTGGAGCCGGGGCAGGAGCTCGAGCTGGTGGTGACCGGGGGGGCCCAGGCCGAGCGGCTCCTTGGGGAGCTGGGCGGGGCCCTGGCCCGGCTGGCCCGGGTGCGGGCCCGGCTCGCGCCCGGGGCCACCCCCCCGCCCGCCGCCGCCCGCGGCCTGGCCGGCGACCTCCCCTTCTTCCTCCCCTTGCCGGGCGCCGTGGACTGGGCCGCGGTGGAGGCGCGGCTCCGGCGGTCCCTGGCCAAGGTGGAGGCCGAGCTTTCGGCGCTGGAAGAGCGCCTGAGCCGCAGCGATTTCCGGGAGCGGGCGCCCGAGGAGGTCGTGGCCGAGGCGGAACGGCGCGCCCAGGAGCTCCGGGCCCGCCAGGCGCGCCTCCTCCGCCTGCTGGAGGCGGGCCGGTGAGCATCTGGGCGGAGCTTTCCCCGGAGGCCTTGCCCGGCCTGGCGCGGGTGCGGCGCCTCCTGGAGCGCCTGGGCCACCCGGAGGCGGGGCTGACCGCCGTCCACGTGGCCGGCGCCCACGGGAAGACCTCCGTCATCGCCCTCCTGGAGAGCGTTCTGCGCGCGGCGGGCGTGCCCGCGGGCGCCTTGACGTCCTCCGACCCGGAGCGACCGTGGGAGGCCGCGCGGCTGGCGGGCGAGCCCGTGGCCCGGGAGCGCCTCGAGGCCCTGGTGGCGCGGGCGGTGCGGCCCTGGGCGGGCTTCGCGGACGTGGGCCGCCCCACCCCGCAGGAGGCCGTGTTCGCCGCGGCCCTGGCGCACTTCGCCGCCGCCGGCGCGGCGCTCGTGCTCCTGGAGCGCTCCCTGGGTGGCCCCTGGGACCCCACGAACTGCGTGCGGCCCCAGCTCTCCCTCCTCACCCACGTGGCGCCGCCCGAGAACGCGGAGTGGGAGGTGCGGGGCCTGGCCCAGCCCGGCGTGCCCCTCCTCACCACCGCCGCCGACGAGGCCCTGGTGGCCCTGGCCGAGGCGTGCCGGGCCACGGGCGCCGCCCTGAGCCTGGTGGACCCCGAGGACGTGGAGCTCCTGGAGCTGCGCTGGGAGCGGGCCGTGTGGCGCTCCCGCTCCGACCCCTTCTCCTTGGGGCCCTTCGAGACGCCCTTTTTGGGCGCGTACCAGGCCCCCAACCTCGCCGTGGCCCTGGCCGCCTGCGCCGAGCTCCTGGGCGGGCTGGGCCTGTCCCGCCGGGCGGTGCAGGAGGGGCTGGCCCAGGTGTCCCTCCCCGGCCGGTTCGAGCTGGTGCACCGGGCGCCCTGGGTGATCCTCGACGCCGCCCCCAGCGCGGCCGCGGCCCAAGCCCTGCACCGCGCTCTGGAACGCCTTCCGTACCTCGCGGGACGGCGGCACTTGCTCCTTGCTCATCCCTCGGCCACACTGGCCCAGGCCATGCTGGCGACCCTGCGGCCCGCGTTCGCCTGGGCCCGGGAGGTGGCCCCTGCGGAGCTCCCCGGCGCCGCCCAACGCCTCGCTTCCCGCCTGGGCGAAGAGGATCTGTTGCTCGTCGTAGCCCCGTTCCCCGTCCTCAGGGAGGTGCGCCGTGCCTTTGCGGCAGCTCCTTGAGGAGGTGCGGGCCAAGCCCTTGCCCCAGCACGTGGCCATCATCATGGACGGGAACGGCCGTTGGGCCAAGGCCCGGGGCCTGCCCCGCAGCGAGGGCCACCGCCAGGGCAGTGCCACCGCGGAGCGCATCGTCCGCTTCGTGGCCCAAGAGAGGCTCTTCCCCTACCTCACGGTCTTCGCCTTCTCCACGGAGAACTGGGACCGGCCCAAAAGCGAGTTGGATTTCCTTTTTGCCCTCCTGGAGGAGTTCGCCCGCACCCGCCTGGAGGAGCTGCGCCAAAGCGGCGTGGAGCTCCGGATCCTTGGGGATCTCGCCCCCTTCCCGCCCAGCCTCCAAGAGGCCTTGCGGGCGGCGGTGGAGGCGAGCCGGGGCGGGCGGAACCTGGTGTTCACGGTAGCCTTGAATTTTGGGGGGCGATGGGACGTGCTCACCGCCGCCCGCCGCGCCATGGCCCTGGCCCAGGCGGGGAAGCTCGCGCCCGAGGAGCTCACCCTGGAGCGGTTCCGGGCGCTCCTCCCCGGCGGGGCCCTCCCCGATCCGGACCTCCTCATCCGCACCGGGGGCCATCAGCGCCTCTCCAATTTCTTCCTCTTTGAGGCCGCCTACACCGAGTTCTACTTCACCCCCACCCTCTGGCCCGACTTCACGGAGGAGGAGCTCCTCTTGGCCCTGAAGGACTTCCAAAGCCGTACCCGGAACTTCGGAAAGGTGGGGGCTTGAAAGACCTACGCCTTCGGCTTCTCACCGCGTCCTTGGCCATCCCCTCGGTGCTGGCCATCTTTTGGCTTGCGGACCGCTTCGATCAGGATTGGCTTGTGGCCCTGCTCCTTTCCGGGGTGGGGGTGGGCGCGGGCTGGGAGTACGTGGGCCTCGTGGCCCGCCTGGGCGTGACCCTCCCCAAGGAGGCTTTTCTCTTCGCCATCCCCGCCTTCCTCTTCCTCCTCCTCCCCAAGGAGGGGGAATTCGCCTTCATCCTCGCCTTCGCCTTCGCCTATTTCCTCGTGATCTACAGCTTCTCCCGGCGGGGGACCCAAGAGGGCTTCCTCGCCTCCGTGGCCGGGATCTTCGGGCTCCTTTACATCCCCGCCATGCTCGGGTTCGTCCTCCTCTTCCACCGCCGGGGCGGGTTCTGGCACGTCCTCCATTTTCTCCTCATCGTGTGGGGCTACGACAGCGGGGCCTACTTCGTGGGGAGCCTTTTGGGGCGGCACCGCCTCCTGCCCCGGGTGTCGCTGGCCAAGACCTGGGAGGGGGTGGCCGGGGGGCTCCTCCTTGCGGGAGCGGCGGGCTTGTTCCTCCCCCGCTTCCTGGCCGATCTAGGTCAGTTCTGGCCGGCGGCCCTGATCCTGGGCTTTGGGGTGGGCGCCTTCGCCCAGCTGGGCGACCTCTTTGAATCCTTGGTGAAGCGGGCCGCCGGGGTCAAGGACACCGGCCGCTTCTTCCCCGGCCACGGCGGGATCCTGGACCGCATCGACGGGATCCTCGCCTCCGCCCCGATCTACTACTTTTTCGCCCACTACATCCTAGGCCTGTTCTAGCTTTTTGAGGACGGACTCCACCTTGGCCCGGATCCGGCCCGGCGGGGCCTCCCGGTCGTCGATCTTGATGAGGGTGGAGACCCGCCGGCATTTGCGGCGCACGGCCATGTGGCAGGCCTTGATCACGCTCATCACCTCGTCCCACTCGCCCTCCAGGATCGTGCCCATGGCCGTGAGCTCGTGGGGGAGGCCGCTTTGCCGCACGATCCGCAGGCACTCCGCCACGTACTCCGATACGGATTCGCCCGCACCGATGGGCGTGATGGAGAACTCCACGAGGATCATGCCGCCCCCCTCACCTGGACGTTCGTGAACTTGGCGGGCGCCGCGCCGTGGCCCACCTGCATCACCTGGCCCGGCTCGCCCTTCCCGCAGTTGGGCAGCCCCCAAAGCCGCCACTCCTCCGGCCCCGCAATGGCCACACAGGACCCCCAAAACTGCGGGGTGATCCCGGTATAGAGGGCGTTCTTGAGCATCCGCACCTTTTTCCCGTTCCGGATCTCCCAGGCGATCTCCGTGCCGAATTGGAAGTTCACGCGCCGATCGTCGATGGACCAGGATTTGTTGGTCTCAAAGTAGATCCCGTGCTCCGTGTCCGCAAGGAGGTCGGCGAGCCGCCCTTTCCCGGGGAGGAGGTTGATGTTGGTCATGCGCACTAGGGGGATGCGCGCCCAGCTTGAGGCCCGGGCCGCGCCGCTGCTCCGCGGCAGGCCCAGCTTCCCCGCGGTCTCCCGGGAGGTGAGGTAGCCCACGAAGACCCCCTCCCGCACCAGATCCACGCGCTGGGCTTCCACGCCCTCGTCGTCGTAGCCGAAGGTGCCCAGGCCTCCGGGCGCGGTGGCATCGGCCACGATGTTCACGATCTCCGAGCCGTACCGGAAGTTCCCGCGCTTCTCCAGGGTGAGGAAGCTCCCGCCCGCGTAGGAGAGCTCCGTCCCCAGCACCCGGTCCAGCTCCGCCGGGTGCCCCAGGGACTCGTGCACCTGGAGGGCCATCTGGGAGCCATCGATGATCACGTCGAACACGCCGGTGGGGCAGACCGGCGCGGAAAGCAGGGCCACGGCCTCCTCCCCGATGCGCTCGGCGTTCTCCACAAGGCCCAGGGACTCGATGAACTCGTAGCCGGCGTTGGCGAAATCCCCGCCGAAGGAGTTGGGGAAGCTCCTTTTTTGCATCTCCCCGGGCTTGGCCGCGTAGGCCTCGATCCCCGCCCCGCAGCTGGTGATCACCTGGTGGATTTCGCTGCCTTCCGTGTTGCCGAACCACTTCTCGATGCGCCAGGCCGCCAGGCTCCCCTTGGCCATGAGGACCCCGGGGACCCTGAGGATCCGCTCCGCGGCCGCAAAGAGGAGGGCCAGCTTGTCCTGGATGGGAACGGCCAAGGGATCCTTCTTCACCGGGGTCACGTAGGTCCCGCGGTGCGCGGGCTCCGGGGCCAGCCGCACCGGCTCCCGGAGGAGGCTTGCGGAGGCCCGGGCGATGGCCAGAGCCTGCTCCGCCGCCCGGCGCACCCCGCCCTCGGAGAGGTCGCCGGTGGCGGCGAAGCCCCACGCGCCCTTGTACAGCACGCGGATCCCAATCCCCGCGGACTCCCTGCGGGAGAGGACCTCCACCTCGAGGTTCTTGGTGCGGAGGCTCTCGTCGACCCTGCGCTCCACCCGCACTTCCCCGAACTCCGCGCCCAGGTCCCTAAGCACGCTCAGCGCCAAGCCCACAAGCTTTTCCATTCCCGCTCCTTCCCCAGAACGATGTGGTCGGGGCGACTGGATTTGAACCAGCGACCCCCTGCTCCCAAAGCAGGTGCGCTTCCAGGCTGCGCCACGCCCCGGCCCGTTGGAGTATAGCTTTGCCCAAACGCCGCGCCAAGCGGAAAATTCCGGCGTGGATCCGCTTTCCCTGGCGGAAAAGCTTCTGGCGGCCGGCCCCATCTGCGACCCCTGTTTGGGCCGGCGCTTCGCCCTCCTCCCCGGGGGGCTCACGAACCCCGAACGGGGCGCCCTCCTCCGCGCCGCCCTCGCCTTCGGCCCCGTCCCCCCAGAGGAATGCTGGGTGTGCGGCGGCGCCTTCGCCCGCATCTCCGCCTGGGCCCAGAAGGCCTGGGAGCTCGCCCGCCCCTACGAGTTCCACACCTTCCTCTTCGGCGTGCACCTCTCCCCGCGCCTGGAGGCCACCGAGGAGTTCCTCGCCGAGCGGTTCCCCTCGCCCTGGGCCGAGCCCGTGCGCCGCCACCTCAACCGCGCCCTGGGCCAGGCCTTCGCGGAGCTCCTGCGGCGGGAGGGCCGCACGGCCCAGGTGGACTACGGCCGCCCCGACGTCCAGTTCCTCGTGGACATGGAAAAGGACGCGGTCGAGCTTCAGGTGAACCCCGCGGTGTTCTACGGCCGCTACCGGAAGCTCGTGCGGGGGATCGCCCAGACGGCCTGGACCTGTCCCCATTGCCGGGGGCGGGGCTGCGGGGCGTGCGGGGGCACGGGGAAGCTCGCCGCGGCCTCCGTGGAGGAGCTCGTTCTCCCGGTGTTTCTGGAGGCCACGGGCGGGGTGGGCGGCCATCTGCACGGGGCGGGCCGAGAGGACGCCGATGCCCGCATGCTGGGGCGGGGCCGGCCCTTCCTCCTCACCGTGGAGGGGCCCCGCCGCCGCCGCGTCGACTTGGCCTGGGTCGCCGAGGAGGTGCGCCGCCGCACCTTCGGCGCCGTGGAGCTCTTGGACCTTCGGCCCGCCACCCCGGAGCTCGAGGAGCGGGTGAAGTCCGGGAAGTTCGCGAAGCGCTATCTGGCCAAGGTCTCCTTTTCGGCGCCGGTCGCGGAGGAGGCCTTTCAGCGGGCCGTGGCAGGGCTGGTGGGCGAGATCCGCCAGCGCACGCCGGAGCGGGTGCGGCACCGTCGGGCCGACCTGGTCCGGCGCCGCCGCGTCCTCGCCGCCCAGGGCCGCCTCCTCTCCCCCACCGAGGCCGAGCTCGAGATCACCTGCGAAGCTGGCCTCTACGTGAAGGAGCTTGTGTCCGGCGACCGGGGCGGCACCGAGCCCAGCCTCGCCGCCCTCCTGGGCACCGCGGCCACGGTCACGGAACTCGATGTCCTGGATATCCTCGACGACGCGGGCGTTGTGGGGCCCGAAGCGGAGGAGTAGACTCCTTGACGATGCTCATCGAGCTTTTGGAGGAGTACTTCCAGCGTGAGGAGCCCCACCGCGAGCGCGATTACTTTTACGTCTCCGAGGTGGGGAAGTGCCCGCGCCAGATCTTCTACACGGTGAAGGGCTTTCCCCGGCCGCCCCTGGATGGCCAAACCGCACGGAAACTCGCGGTGGGCGAGGACGCCCACCGCCGCATCGTCCAGGCCCTCTACGCTCTAGGGTTGGTGGTGGCTGCGGAGGTCCCTATTCCTGAAGGCGCCCTCTTCCACGGCCGGGCCGACGCCATCATTTCCCTGGGCGGCAAGAACTACGTGGTGGAGATCAAGACCGTCCACCCCTACAACTTCGACCAGATGGCCATCGCGCCCCGGCGCGACCACTACCTCCAGCTCCAGCTCTACCTCCACTACTTTCAGATCCCCCAGGGGATCCTCCTGGCCGAGAACAAGGCTACCCAGGAGCTGCGGGAGTTCCTGGTGGAGTTGGACCGGGGGGCGGTGCGGCGCGTGCTTTCCGAGTTCGAGGCCCTGCGCGAGCTCATCTTCGTGCGGGGGGAGCTCCCGCCTCTTCCCGACAAATCCGATTGGGAATTCGACCAGTGCAAGTACTGCCCGTTCGTGGACTTCTGTCGGGAGGACGTGGCCGCGCTCCCCCGCCCGGCCGCCGGGGAGGCCCCCGCCGAGCCCCCGCTCCTGCCCGAGGGGCGCGCCGCCCGCGGGCTTGGCCTCTTCGATGAGCCCTGAGCGCCGGCTCTGGTCGGGCAACATCGCCGTGGCCGAGGGCGCCCTCGCCGCGGGCGTGGACTTCTACGCGGGCTATCCCATCACCCCCTCCTCGGAGATCATGGAGCACATGGCCCGCGAGCTCCCCAAGCGGGGCGGGGTCTTCCTGCAGGCCGAGGACGAGATCGCCGCGATCTTCATGCTCATCGGGGCCTCCTGGGCCGATGCCAAGGCCATGACGGCCACCAGCGGCCCGGGCTTCTCCCTCATGCAGGAGGGCTTAGGGATCGCGGTGATGACGGAGACGCCCCTTTTGGTGGTGGACGTGATGCGGGTGGGCCCGGGCACGGGCCAGGCCTCCAAGGCCGCCCAGGGCGACCTCCTCCAGGCCCGCTGGGGACGCCACGGCGACCAAGCCCTCCCGGTCTTCGCCCCCTCCTCCGTCCAGGATTGCTTCGAGCTCACGGTGTTCGCCGTGAACACTGCGGAACGGCTGCGCACCCCCGTGGTCCTCCTTTCCGACGAGCTTTTGGCCCACACCTGGGAGACCGTGCGGGTGCCGGGCGAGGTGGAGCGCGCCGAACGCCGGCGCCCCAGGGACCACGAGCCGCCCTTCGGCTCCCCGGATCCGCGCCTGCCCCCGGCCATGCCCCGCCTGGGCGAGGGCCACGCCCTCCTCGTGACCGCCTCCACCCACGACCCCTGGGGCCTGCGCCAGACCTCCGACCCTGAGGTGCACCGCGCGCTTGTGGAGCGCCTTTGGCAGAAGATTTGGCTCAATCGGGAGGAGCTGTTCCGCTACGAGGCGGTGGGCGTGGAGGAGGCGGAGGTGGGGGTCGTGGCCTACGGTTCGGTGGCCCGCAGCGCCCTGGCGGCCCGGAAAATCCTCGCCGGCCGGGTGCGGGTGGGCGTGGTCGTCCTCAAGACCCTCTGGCCCCTACCCGAGGAGCCCATCCGGGCCCTTGCGGAGCGGGCCCGCGCGGTCCTCGTGCCGGAGCTGAGCCTCGGCCAGCTCGTGTGGGACGTGGAGAGGATCGCCGCCGGCCGTTGCCCCGTCCTCCGCTTCCCCAAGGTCGGCGGGGGGATCCCTATCTTCCCCGAGGAGCTCGCGGCGAGGATTTTGGAGATCCTGCGATGAAGGGACACGCTCTGCACGCCTTTTTGCGGCCCGAGGCGCTTCCCACCGTGTTCTGCCCTGGGTGCGGGAATGGGCTCGTGGCCGGGGCCCTCCTGCGGGCCCTCGCCCAAGCGGGGATTGCGTTGAGGCAAACCGTGTTCGTGGCGGGGATCGGCTGCGCGGCCTGGATCCCCAGCCCCCACTTTTTGGCCGATAGCCTCCATGTGGCCCACGGCCGGGCCATCCCCACGGCCCTGGGCGTTAAGCTGCGCCGTCCGGAGCTTTGCGTGATCGTGGTGGGCGGGGATGGCGACATCGCCGGCATCGGGGGGAACCACCTCCTCCACGCGGCCCGCCGCAACGCCGACCTCCTTGTGGTGATGGTCAACAACCTCGTGTACGCCATGACCGGGGGCCAGGTGGGTCCCACCACGCCCCACGGCCTCCCCACTTCCACCACGCCCTATGGGAACCCGGAGTACCCCATGGACGTGGCCCAGGTGGTGGCCGCGGCGGGCGCCAACTACGTGGCCCGCTGGACCACCGCGCATCTGCCGCAACTGGAAAAGGCCCTCGCCCGGGCCCTGACCCTGGAGGGATTCCGGTTCGTGGAGGTGGTGAGCCAGTGCCCGGCCCGCGTGGGCGGAAGGTTGGCCATGGCCCCCGTGGAGGCCATGAAGTGGCTCCGGGCCCAAAGCAAGCCCGTGGGGGAGGCCGGGCCCGAGGAGATCGCCGTGGGCGAATATGTGGTGCGCCACCGCCCCGGCCTCCTGCGGACCCTCAAGGAGCAAAACCATGGCGGAGCTTAGGCTCAGGATCTCCGGGATCGGCGGGCAGGGCATCGTTTTCGCGGGAAGGCTCTTGGCCCAAGCCTTAGCCGAGGAAGGGAAAGAAGTGGCCTTGCGTTACGCCTACGGCGCGGAGGTCATGGGGACCCCCGTTCACTCCGAGCTCGTCGTCTCGGAGGAGCCCATCCTCTCCCCCTACTTTCGAGAGGCCCAGGTGGCGGTGATCCTCCATCCGCGCGCGTTCCCGGAGGCCATGGGTTGGGTGGAGCGGGGCGGTTTGGTGGTGTTGGACGCCGCGCTCGCGAAAAATTCTGTGCCCCCGGGCTTTCGCGTGGAGGCCCGTCCGTTCGTGCAAAGGGCTTCGGCGGGCCGGCCGGGCGATCCCGGGCGGCTTGCGCCCGTGGCAGCTCTGGGGTTCCTGGCCAAGCTCGGGCTTTTTCCGCTCGATCCGCTGGTGCGGGCCGCAGGCCGCGGCCGCGCCGCGCAAGAAAACCTCGCCGCCCTGAAGCTCGGTTTCGAACTCTAGACCGAAACCCTCCCCATCGGTCCGAAAAGGGGGGCATCGAGTCGGACCTCCTTCCCCGCGGCCCTCGAAGGGAGGCGCTCTCGACGACTCCCTTTGGGCTTTCTCACCCTGCCCCTACCGCAGGCCCTGCTTTTCTTGCTCGTTCTCTGGGCCTGCGGGTCCCTTGCCTCAAGGCCCCATTTCGCGAAGAAGGATTTGGCTGATCCTACGGACGTCGGAGCGCTCCTCGGCCGAGCGCCGGGATTCCCTCCCCATCCTTTCGATGAGCTCTGGCTCGCGAATGAACTTTTCCATGGCGGAAGCCAGGGCTTCCACGTCCCGCGGCGGAACAAGAAAGCCGTTCACTCCTGGGATCACCGTCTCCCGGCAGCCGGGGGCATCCGTGGTGATTACCGGCCGGGTCATGGCCATGGCCATGGCCATGGCTTCTTGAATGCTTCGGGGAACGCCCTCGCGGGAGTAAGAGGGCCGCACGAAAACGCTTGCCTGAGCAAGCCGGGGCGCACGTCAGAGACACGCTGAGCCACTCCAAAATCCCCTCCCCCGGGATCGGCGTCGAAGCCCCTTAGAGGGACGAAGCGAGCGTTTGGGGTACTTCGCCCTCAGGAGTTGGGCTGTCTTGGCGCACTCCATGACGCCTTCTCCACTGTCGTCGGGAGCCTCTGGTGTGCGGCCCCAGCCGGACGGGAGTCCTAGAGGATCAAACCTCCTAGGCTTGCGGAGCTACCCCCTATCGTCACGGCCAGGCCTCAGGCAACCCTGGGCGCGTGTTTTTCGGGGGCGTTGTGTCTCCCTTCTGCGTAGCCTAGGGTTGGATGCCATGTAAGGCGTATGGTTTTTCCTCGGCGTTTCCGTTTTGGCCACCGGGCCGCTCATTCCTAAACCGCGGCGCGCAGGGATCATGGGGAAGGACCCGCATAAGGCAGGCCAGCCTAAGGTCCCGGAGATGGGCGGCGTGGCCCTGCTTGCGGTCCTGGCGACGGTGCTCCTCACCGGGCTCGTGGGGATCCTCGACGACCTTTTGGACTTGCGTCAAGGAGTGAAGGCCTTTCTTCCCGTGCCCGCGGCCTTGCCCTGGGCGGCTGTTCGCGCCAGGCAAGCGAGGCTTATCGTGCCCTCTGTGGGACCGATCAACCCCGGGATTTTCTATCCCCTTTTCCTTGTACCTTTAGGGGTGACGGGCGCGGCCAACGCCGTCAACATGCTGGCGGGCTTCCATGGTGCCGAGCGGGGGATGGGGGGTTATGGCCATGGCTGGGCGCGTCTCGGTGGCCTGGAAGGTGGGGTCTGCGACCGCCTTGGCCATCCTCTTTGCCGGCCTGGGTGCGGCGCTACCCAGCGCGGATCTTCGTGGGAGACGTGGGGCACCCTCTCCGTGGGCGCCCTCCTGGCGGCGAGCCGCGTCGCGGGCAACCACGAGTTTGCGGGGTCGTTTTCATTGCCCCCTGCGCTTTGGATCTCGTGATCAAGGCCGTACACCGCTTTCCCGCGCGGGGTTGGGCCGGAGCCCTCGGGGCCGAGGGAAAACTGCGTTGCCCGGAGCACGGCCCAGTGGGGTTGGGACAGGCCTTGCTCAAACTCCTCGGCGGCCTCCCCGAGCGCAGCTTGACCCTTATGCTTATGGCCCTAGAGGGCGTGTTTGCTGCCCTAGCCGCCTTGCTCTATCACCTGCGCTGAGCGGAGGAAAGGGGGGACCATGGAGCTCAAGGTGGTGAAGATCGAAAAGCCGGCGGAGGTGAACCTGATCCTTGGGCAGGCCCATTTCATCAAGACCGTGGAGGACCTGCACGAGGCCATGGTCAACGCTGTGCCGGGCGCGAAGTTCGGCTTGGCGTTCTGTGAAGCCTCGGGCCCCGCCCTGGTGCGCTGGTCCGGGACGGATCCCGAGCTCGTCGAGCTCGCGAAGCACAACGCCCTGAACCTTGGGTGCGGCCATATCTTCCTCATCCTCATGCGGGGGATGTATCCCATCAATGTCCTCAACGCGATCAAAATGGTTCCCGAGGTGTGCCGTATCTTCTGCGCCACGGCCAACCCCGTGGAGGTGATCGTGGCCGAGACCGAGCAAGGGCGGGGGATCCTTGGGGTCATCGACGGGGTGAAAACCAAGGGGGTCGAGGGCGAAAAGGAGCAGGCCGAGCGCAAGGAGTTCCTGCGCAAGATCGGGTACAAACTCGGCTAGATCCTGAAAAGCTTCGCGGCCGAGGTCTCAAGGCTTTAGGATATTTGCCCTTGGGCTGGTTTGAGGCGAGGGCGTATGCTCCCTTTGTTGCTTGGGGGTGAGAAATGAGCACGCGAGTCACTAAGAAGATGGTCACGCCCTTCGAAATGTGCCGGGCCACAGGAGCCGTGCTCCTTGTGAACTTGTACGATCCCCAGGTCCCCACCCTGCAGCTGTTCTTGGAGGCCGTAGAGCGAGCGCACCTTCCCCTGTTGATCGTGGGGAACAAACTGGATCTTGTGGACCAAGCCAGGGTGCATACGGTGCAGAGGGAGCTTGGCCAGGAGTTCCCCGTGATGTCCCTCCTCACCGGGGAGAACGTGCCCTGGGTGGCGGCCGAAATCGAACGGCGTTTCCCAGAAGGCTCCCGCATTGTGATCCTCGGGATCTTCAACTCCGGGAAAACCAGCCTCATTGCCAAACTCACGGGAAAAAGCCTGCGAATTGGGGACCTTCCAGGCACGACCCTGGAGTTCGAGGAGCACGAGTGGAATGGGCGCGTGCTCATCGACTCCGTGGGCCAAGTGATCGACGTGAACCGGCCGTTCATGGTGGGCTACGACTTTACCGGTTGCGCCACCCCGGAAGAGATGTTCGAAAAAGCGCTGCGCTTAGAAGCTGAAGGGATTCTTTCCTCCCTGGTCACAGCCAAGGAGGGTTTTCTTCGGGCGCTGGCGTTGATCCAAGAACGCGTGAGGAACGGGGGTCGGATCGTGACCACGGGCGCGGGGGCCTCGGCCTTGGTGGCCGAGGAGATCGCCGGCCAGTGCTACGAGACTGGGGTCCCTTGCCTTTGCCTCACCAACAACATGGCTCAAGCCCTTCCCGTCTCCTTTGCCAAGGGGACGGGCGAAGAGGAAGGTGGTTTGGCCCGATTCATCGCTGATCAGGTTACGGAGAAGGACGTGCTTATAGGAATTTCCGCCTCGGGCGGGACGGGTTTTGTCTACGAGGCGGTGCGGCTGGCCCGGGAGAAGGGCGCCCTCACCGTGGCTATCACGGAGAACCTGGATACGCCTTTGGGCAAATATGCGCAGGTGGTGATCAAAAGCAACGCCAAGCCCGAGGGCCCCTCGAGCACCCGCATCCAAACCGCGCATTTGGCCATCGGCCACGCACTGGTTTGCATCCTTGCGGCCCTCCGGGGCGTGACCGCGGAGGATTCCATCCGCTATATGCTCCCCGAAAAGATCGCTACGAAGAAAATGGGGATCAAATGATCCGGGCCATCCTTTTGGACTTGGGCGGGCCGGTGTTCAACGAGGACGCGGAATACCAGGCTTGGACGGAGCTTTTGCTTGAGGAACTTGCCCGGGCAGGCCTCTCGGTGACCCGGGAGGAGTTTGCGGCGGTGCTCCAAGAGGAGATCGCGCGCTGCGAGCCCAATCCTTGGCTTTCCACGGCCTGGCGGTTCGTGCGCCCCGATTTGACAAAGTTTAAGACCATTTTGGCGACCTTTCGCGCTCGCAATAGGGAATTCCAAAAAGAATTACCCGGGGTGTTCGTGCGGCCGGAGGCTAAGGAGGCGATCTTGAAACTTGCGGAGCACTACCTGCTGGCCTTGGCGGCCAACCAGCCGCCGCGGGCTTTGGAACTTTTGGAAAACGACGGGCTCCTTACGTGCTTCCGCTGGCAAGAGGTTTCGGATACAATGGGAATTTCCAAGCCCATTCCCCTCTTCTTCCGCATGATCCTCGATGCCTTAGGCGTGCGGCCGGAGGAGGCGGTGATGGTGGGCGACCGCCTCGACCACGACATCTTCCCGGCCCGGCTCCTTGGCATGTCCACGCTGCGCGTTTTGGTCGGCCCCTACGCCCAACAGAGGCCCTTAAGCCCCCTTCACGTCCCCCAGAGGGAGGTGTCCAGCCTGGCCGAGGTGTTCTCGGCCCTGGAGGGGATGCGGGGCTAGCGTTTGGCCCGGGCGAGGACCTCGTCGATCGTGCCCACCATGTAGAACGCGGGTTCCGGCACGTCGTCGAGCTCCCCCTCCACGATCATCTTGAACCCGCGCACGGTCTCCTCCAGGGGCACGTAGACGCCCTTGCGCCCGGTGAAGTGCTCGGCCACGTGGAAGGGCTGGGCCATAAACCGCTGGATCTTGCGGGCCCGATACACGGTGATCTGGTCCTCCTCGGAAAGCTCCTCCATCCCCATGATGGCGATGATGTCCTGGAGGTCTTGGTAACGCTGGAGGATGGCCCGCGCCTTTTGCGCCACTTCGTAGTGCTCCCGGGAGAGGAGGCGCGGGTCCATGAGCCGGGAGTCGGACTGCAGGGGGTCCACGGCCGGGTATATCCCCTTTTCCGCGAGCTCCCGGGTGAGGACGATCGTGGCGTCCAGGTGCGCGAAGACCGTGGCCGGCGCGGGGTCGGTGAAGTCGTCGGCCGGGACGTAAATGGCTTGGATGGAGGTGATGGAGCCGCGGCGGGTGGAGGCGATGCGTTCCTGCAGCTCCGCGATGTCCGTGGCCAAGGTGGGTTGGTAGCCCACCTCGGAGGGCATGCGGCCCAGGAGCGCGGAGACCTCGGAGCCCGCCTGGGCAAAACGGAAGATGTTGTCGATGAAGAGGAGGACGTCCTTCCCCTCCTCGTCCCGGAAGTACTCGGCCATGGTCACGCCGGTGAGGCCCACGCGGAAGCGCGCGCCTGGGGGCTCGTTCATCTGCCCGTAGACGAGCACGGTGTTGGGGAGGACCCCGGCCCGCTTCATCTCCAAATAGAGCTCGTTGCCCTCGCGGGAGCGCTCGCCCACCCCGGCGAACACGGAATACCCCTTGTGCTCGTAGGCGATGGCCCGGATGAGCTCCATGATGAGCACGGTCTTCCCCACCCCCGCGCCCCCAAACAGCCCCACCTTCCCGCCCTTGGGGATGGGCGCCATGAGGTCGATCACCTTGATGCCGGTCTCGAGGATCTCGTCCTCCACGGAGAGCTCATCCAGAGGGGGCGGATCGCGGTGGATGGGGTAACGCTTCTTGACGGGCGGGGGCGGGAGGTTGTCGATGGGGTTGCCCACGAGATCGAACATGCGGCCCAGGATCTCCGGGCCCACGGGCACGGTGATAGGGCCCCCCGTATCGTAGACCTTGTCCCCCCGGCGCAGCCCGTCCGTGGAGTCCATGGCGATGGTGCGCACCGTGGAGTCCCCCAAATGCTGGGCCACTTCCAGCACCAGGTCCTTCTCCTCCCGGGGGACCACCAGGGCCTGGCGCAGGGGGGGAAGGTGCCCGCGGGGGAAGGCCACGTCCACCACGGGGCCGCGCACGGCCACGATCCAACCCTCCGCCACCGCTTCCCGCACGTTCACAGCTCCTCCCGGATGGCCTCCGCGCCGCCCATGATGTCCATGAGCTCCAGGGTGATGCTCTGCTGGCGGGCCTTATTGTATTGGATCGTGAGCTTCTCCAGCATCTCGTCGGCGTTGTCGGTGGCGGTCTTCATGGCCTGGCGGCGCGCCGCGTGTTCCGCGGTCTTCGCCTCCAAAAGGATCTGGTAGAGCCTGCCCAAAAGCCAGGTCTTCCCGAGCTCCTCCACGAGGATCGCCAGCGCGGGCTCCACGAGGTGCTCCCGGGCCGGCCTTTCCGGCAGGGGGATGGGCAGGAGGCGCTCCGTGCGCACCCGCTGGATCAGCTCCCCCCGGAATTCCGTGTACACGACGTGCACCTCGCCCACCTCCCGGTACAGGGCGAGCACCTCGTGGGCGAGGGCCTGGGCGTGGGGGAGGCGGGGCCGCTCCAGGCGGCGGTGGGTGGCCGCGATGGGCCACCGCGCGGGGGCGAAAAAGCGGATGGCCTTCTCGCCCACAAGGATCAGCTTCGTTTGGGGATGGGCCTCCAAAAACCGGAGGGCGGCCTGGTTCACCTCGGCCACGTAGCGCCCACAAAGCCCGCGGTCGGCGTTCACGACGAGGAGCCCGTGGCCGGAAAGCCCGTTCCCCTCCAGCAGCGGGTGGGCGAGGAAGTTGGCGCGGGCCCAGGCCCGGAGCTCGGCCAAAACCCGCCCGGCCTCCGCGGGGAAAGCCCGCGCGGAAAGGAGCTCCTTTTTGCGCTGGATGACCTGGGTGGAGGCGATGGTGTACATGGCCTTAGCGATCTGGCGGATGTGCTGGATGTTGCGGATGCGGCGCCGCAGCTGCCGGAGCTTCTTGGCCATGGGTCAGGCGCGGAAAGTCCTTTTGAACTCAGAAAGGGCTTGCTCAAGCCCCGCGCGCACCCGCTCCGTAAGCCGCTTTTCCCGGCGGAGCTCGGCCAGGACCTCGCCATGGTGCTCGCGCAGGTAGGCAAGAAAGCCCTTCTCAAAGGCGCGCACGGCCTCCACGGGGATGTCGTCCAGGTGCCCGGTCACCGCGGCGTAGAGGGAGGCCACCTGCTCCTCCACGGGCATGGGCGCGTACTGGTCCTGTTTTAGGATCTCCATGACGCGGGCGCCGCGGGCGAGCTGGGCCTGCGAGGCTTCGTCCAGTTCCTGGGCGAACTCCGCGAACGCCGCGAGGTCCCGGTACTGGGCGAGCTCCAGGCGGAGCTGGCCGGCCACCTCCTTCATGGCGGGGATCTGGGCGGCGCCGCCCACGCGGGACACCGAGAGCCCCACGTTCATGGCCGGCCGCTGCCCCTTGTTGAAGAGGTCAGCCTCGAGATAGATCTGGCCGTCGGTGATGGAGATGAGGTTCGTGGGGATGTAGGCGGTGATGTCCCCGGCCTTGGTCTCCACGATGGGGAGGGCGGTGAGGGAGCCGCCGCCGTACTCGTCGGCCAGGCGCGCGGCCCGCTCCAGGAGGCGGGAGTGGAGGTAGAAGATGTCGCCGGGGTAGGCCTCGCGGCCCGGCGGCCGCCGCAAAAGCAGGGAGATCTGGCGGTAGGCCACCGCGTGCTTGGAAAGATCGTCGTAGACGATGAGGGCGTCCTCACCCCGGTCCCGGAAGTACTCGCCCATGGCGCAGCCCGCGTAGGGCGCGATGTACTGGAGCGGGGCGGGATCCTCGGCGGAGGCGGCCACCACGATCGTGTACTCCATGGCCCCGTGGCGCCGCAGGGCGTCCACCACCTTTGCGATGGTGGAGGACTTCTGGCCGATGGCCACATAGATGCAGTACACGCCCTGGCCCTTTTGGTTGATGATGGTGTCGATGGCGATCGCGGTCTTCCCGGTGCGGCGGTCGCCGATGATGAGCTCGCGCTGGCCCCGGCCGATGGGGGTGAGGGCGTCGATGCACTTGATCCCGGTCTGGAGGGGGGTGTTCACGGGCTGGCGCATGATCACGCCGGGGGCTTTGGCGTCGGTTTTGCGGTAGCCCTCGGGCTCGATGGGGGGGCCGCCGTCCAGGGGCCGGCCCAGGGGGTCCACCACCCGGCCCAAAAACCCCCGGCCCACCGGGGTCTCCAGGACCCTCCCGGTGCGGCGCACTTCGTCGCCCTCCTTGATGTGCTCGTCCGGGCCGAGGATGGCCACGCCCACCGAGTCCTCGGTGAGGTCCAGGACCAAACCGTACACGTCGCCGGGGAAGAGGAGGAGCTCGGAGGCCATGGCGGAGCGCAGGCCCCACACGCGGGCGATGCCGTCGCCCACCTCCACCACCACCCCCACCTCCTCCATCTCTAGGTCCGCCCCGAGGCTTTGGATCTGCCTTTTGAGGACGGCCGCGATCTCGTCGTACCGGGGCATGTCAACCTCCCAGGGCCCGACGCAGGCGGCCCAGCCGCCCCCGCACCGACGCGTCCCACCGCTTGCCGCCGATCACGAGCTCCACCCCCGCCAACAGCTCGGGCGCCACCTCCTCCTCCAGGGCCACTTCGCGGCCGAGGGCCTCCTTGAGCCGGGCCCGAAGTTTAGCCTGGTCCTCGGGGGGGAGGGGCTGCGCGGTGCGGACCACCACGTGGACCGGGCCGCCCTGCCCCTCCCAGGCCGCGAAGTACGCGGGGACGAGGGCGGGGAGGAGGCCCGCCCGCCCCCTCCGCACCAGGAGCCGGAGGAGGTTCAGGGTGTAGGGGTGGAGGGCGGCGTCCAGGGCGAGGAGGAGGCGCTCCTTGGCGGCGGGGTCCACGCGGGGGTGGGCCAGGAAGGAGAGAAGCTCCGGGACTTCCGCCTGGAGGCGGCGGAGGAAGAGGAGGTCCTGGGCCACGCGGTCCGCGGCCCCGCCCTCCTGGCTTGCGGCCAACAGGGCCTTGGCGTAGCGCTCGGCCAGGGGCTCCTCCCGCATGGCTCAGGAGAGGGCGCCCGGCCCCAGCCGCGCGAGGAACTCCTGCAGGAGGCGGTCGTGGTCCTCGGGGCGGACCTCGCGGCCGAGGACCTGGGCCGCGGCCAGGACCACGAGCTCCGCGTAAGCCCGGCGCAGCTCGGCTAAGGCCTCCTCCTGGGCCCGGGCCGCGGCGCGCTCGGCCTCCTGCAGGATGCGGCGGGCCTCCTCCCGGGCTTCCTCGCGAGCCCGGCGCACGATCGCCCGCGCCTCGGCCTCCGCGCGGGCCACGAGCTCCCGGGCCAGCCGGTTGGCCTGGGCCAGCTCCGCCTCCGCCCGCCGGCGCAGCTCCTCGGCCTGGGCCTCCAGGGCCTTGGCCCGGCTCAGGCGGGCCTCCTCCGCGGCCCGGCGGGCCTCCAGCCAGCGCAGGGCCGGCCGGAAAAGGATCCGCCGCAGCACGAACACCAGAAGGAGGAAGGAGACGACGTTGAAGATGAGGGTCCAGTTCAGGCTCCTGATGATCGTTTCCCAGCCGAGCGCCATATCACACCACGAACAGGATCATGATGGCCACGATGAGGGAGTAGATGCCGGTGGTCTCGGCGATGGCGTCGGCGATGATCATGTTGCGGAGGAGGGTGTTGGCCATCTCCGGTTGGCGGGCCATGCCCTCTAGGGCGGAGGCGCCGATGCGGCCCTCGCCCAGGGCCGGACCGATGGCCCCGATCCCCATGCAAATCCCCGCCGCCAAGTACTTCATGGCCTGCACGAACTCCGCGCCCGTGATCTGCATTCCTCCCCTCCTTTTCACTCCACGGCCATCTGGATGTACGCGGCCGCAAGGAGCGTGAACACCAACGCCTGGATCGTCCCGGAGAAGACCCCGAAGAAGAAGTTGAGGATCACCCCGGCGCCCGTGCCCACAAGGAACGCGGCGGGCGCCGCCCAAACGAGCGGGACCCAGATGTGGACGACGAAGAGGGCCAAGGCGCCGAGCCAAAGGAGGCCCAGCACGCGGAAGGCCCTGGCCTTCCCCCGCCGGGCCAGGGCCCGCAACGCCAGGGCCCCCACAAGCAGAAGCAAGACCCCCAGGATCCAGCGAAAGCGGAGGACCAAGTCCACCAGCACCGGGAAGATCACCGCGAGCATGATGGAGCCGCCCAGGATGTTCCCAAAGAGGCGGAAGGCGTGGGAGAGGGTGCGCCCCAGGTCGCCCACCAGGTTCATGGGGAGCATGACGGGGAGGGGCTCGAGGTAGCTCTTCCCGTGGCGCCAAAGGCCCTTGACCCGGATCCCGTAGAGGTGGCAGAGGGCGTAGACGAGGAGGGCCAGGCCCAGGGTCACGTTGAGGTCGCGGGTGGGGGCGACGAGGCCGGGGAGGGGCAGGAGCGGCGCGAGGTTGCTGGCCAAAACGAAGAGGAAAAGCGTGGCCACAAAGGGCAAAAGCGCGCGCTTGATCCCCTCCTCCATGGCCCCGAGGATCTGGCGCTCGACGAATTCCAGGAACGCGGTGAGGAGCACGAGGCGGCGGGAGGGCGGGGCCTCGGGGTCCGCGGGGATCCCCCGGCGCAGCCACAGGCCCAAAAGCACGAGCCCCAGCGCCACGCCCAGGGCCGCGGCCAGGGTGAGGGGGTTGAGGGCGATGGCCCACGGCCCGACCGGAACCCGCCAAACCAGGTCCCTACCGATTTCGGAGGACATAGAGCCCTAGCTCCAGCCAAAGCCCAAGGGGGAAGAGGGCGAGCCCCAGGGCCACCCCCAGGGGGTCGGCGCCCCACCGGACCCCCAACACGGCCACCCCCGCAAGGAGCCCGAACCTCCCCAAACCGGCCGCCACGAACGCCGCCCTCTTCCCCTCCGCCAGGGCCAGCCCCAGGAGCCGGGCATGGAGGAGGCGCGCCAGCCCCACCGCGCCCAACCCCACCAACACCCCCAGGGCCCACGGCGGGCGCAGGAAGGAGAGGACCACCATTGCCCCGGCCCCAAGGAGCAGGGCGGGCTTGAGCCCCGGCATGGCCTAGAGGGTCCGCATCTCTTCCGCCTTCTTTTCCGCGAGCTCCTCCACCCTCTTGGTGAAGTCCGCGGTGATCTGGTCCAGCTCCTTTTGCAGGCGGAAGAAATCGTCCTCGGAGAGCTTCCCGTCCTTCTTCTCCTGCTCGAGGCGCTCCCGCAGCTCCCGCCGGATGTTGCGCAGGGCGATCTTCGCTTCCTCCGCCTTTTTGGCCACCAGCTTGGCCAGCTCGTTGCGGCGCTCCTCGGAGAGGCGGGGGACCCGGATGCGGATGAGCTGGCCGTCGTTCTGGGGGTTGAGGCCCAGGTCCGCGGCGCGAATGGCCTTCTCGATGGCCCCGATCTGGGACTTGTCGAACGGCCGCACCACGAGGAGGTCCGGGTCGGGCGCGACGATGTTGGCCAGGTGCTTGAGGGGCGTGGGCACCCCGTAGTAGTCCACGCGCAGGTCCTCCAGCAGGGCGGGGTTGGCCCGGCCGGTGTGGACCTTGCCCAGCTCCTGGCGCAGGACCTCCAGGGTCTTCCCCATCCGCTCGCGGGCCTCTTGGACTGCGGCGTGCTCCATTTCGCCCTCCTTTACAATCCTAGCCCTGCTGGGTTTTCCCCGCAAACCGAGGGATAATCCCCCGTGCGCATCCCCATCGAGCGAATCTGGGCCGAGCACCCCGTGGCCCAAAGGATCGTGGCGGAGCTGGAGGCCGCCGGGCACCTGGCGGTCCTCGTGGGCGGGGTCGTGCGCGACGCCCTCCTGGCCCAGTTCGCGGGCCAGGAGTTCCATCCCAAGGACCTGGACCTCGCCACCTCCGCCCCGCCCGAAGAGGTGCGCCGCCTCTTCTCCCGCCACTACAAGGTCCTGACGGTGGGCGAGGCGTTTGGGGTGGTGGTCGTGGTGGGGCCGGACGGCCGGCAATACGAGGTGGCCACGTTTCGGGCGGAGGGGGAGTACGCGGACGGCCGCCGGCCCCGGCGCGTCCAGTGGGCCTCCCTGGAGGAGGACCTGCGCCGCCGCGATTTCACGGTGAACGGGCTGGCGGCCACCAAGGACGGGGAGGTCCTGGACCTCGTGGGCGGGGTCGCCGACCTCCGGGCGGGGCTGATCCGCACCATTGGGGATCCCCACGCGCGCCTGGGCGAGGACTACCTGCGCATGCTGCGGGCGGTGCGGTTCGCGTGCCAGCTGGGGTTTCGCCTCGAGGAGGGGACGGCGGCGGCCATCCGCGCCCACGCCCCCAAGATCTTGGGCATCTCCTGGGAGCGGATCCGGGAGGAGCTGATGCGCATCCTTTCCACGCCCCGGTCCGCGGAGGGCCTGCGCCTCCTTGGGGAGCTGGGGCTTTTGGTCCACCTCCTCCCCGAGGTGGCGGCGCTCCAAGGGGTGCCCCAGGACCCCGCCTACCATCCCGAGGGCGACGTGTTCGCCCACACCCTCCTCGCCCTGGCCCAGGCGGACGGGATCTGGGACGACCCCCTCCTGAAGATGGCCCTCCTCCTCCACGACGTGGGGAAGCCCCGGGCCTTGGCCCGCTCGGGCGGGGAGAACATGGCCGGCCACTGCCAGATCGGGGCGGGCATGGCCGAGGGGATCCTGGCGCGCCTGCGCTTCTCCCGGCGGGAGATCGAGCGCGTGCGGTTCCTCGTGGCCGAGCACATGCGGGTGGCCCGTCTGCCCGAAATGGGGCTGGGGAAGCAGGTGCGGCTCCTGTGCACGGGGGAGGACGAGGGGGCCCCGCTCGCCGCGGTTCCCCGGAGGTTCCCCCTGTTTGCGGACCTCCTGCGGCTGGTGATCTGCGACGCGGAGGCCACGGCCCACCGGAGCGCGGCCTGGCTCCCGGTCCTGGCCCAAACCGTGCGCCTCCTGGTGCACCTGCGGCGGGTGCAGGGGCTGAAGCGGGCGCGGGAGCTCCTCTCCGGGCACGATCTGCTGGCCCTGGGCGAGCGGCCCGGGCCGCGCCTCGGCCGGATCCTGGAGGAGGTGCACGAGCGGATCCTCGCGGGGGAGATCGTAACGCGGGAGGAGGCGCTGGCGGAGGCCCGCCGGCTGATCCACGAAGAAAATTTAAACTCCTTGACCAAAGGAGCGAACCGCGTATAATGAAAAAAGGGAGGCATAAATGGAGCTGCACATCGTGGAGCGCCATTCCATCCCCTCTTCCGCGGTGCGCGAGTACGTGGAGAAGAAGGTGGGCGTGCTCTCCCGCTACTTCGACCGCATCAGCCGCATGGACGTGGTCCTGGAGGCGGAGGGTCCCACCCACCGCACCCAGATCATCGCCCACCTCGTGAACAAGAAGGTGGTGAAGGCGCTGGGGGAGAGCCCGGACATCCTGGCCTCGGTGGACCAAGCGGTGGACAAGATGCAGCGGCAGCTCGTGGAGTTCAAGGAGAAGCTGCGCGTGGTGCGGAAGTCCGGGGAGGAGGCCCCGCCGGGCCGGGGCGCGGCCAAGCCCAAGGTGGAGGAGGTGGAGGACTACGTGCGCAAGCCCCTCACCCTGGAGGAGGCGGTCGAGCACCTGGAGGCGAGCGGGCGGGACTTCCTCGTCTTCTTCGAGGCCGGAGAGGAGGCCCCGGCGGTGCTGTTCAAGAAGAAGGACGGGCGGTACGGCCTCATCCGGCCGCGGCCCTAGGAGGTGAGGTACGCGGGGGCTTGTGCTCTTTTCCGGCAGCCTGGCCTCCGCGCTGGCCGTACGCCTCGCCCAACGGGCGGGTCTGCGGGACCTCCACCTCGTCTTCTTCCATTCCCCGTTTTTTCGGGACGAGGAGCGTGTGGCGCGGGTGGCCCGCGCCCTGGGGTTCCCCCTGCGCACGATCACGGTGAAGCGGGAGTTCCTGCGCCTGCCGGGCCGGGGCCGCGGGCCCTTCCCCTGCGGGGCTTGCCGCGGGCTGCTCCTGGAGAAGGCGGCCAGGCTCCTCCGCCGCCGCGGGTTCGACCTCGTGGTCACCGGCGAGGTGGTGGGCCGGGGCGGCCTCTCCCCGGAGGCCCTGGAAGGCTTGGATGCAAGCGTGGGGCTGGCGGGACGCGTGCTGCGCCCCCTCTCCGCCAAGCTCCTCTCCCCCACCCTGGCCGAGGTCGAGGGGGCGGTGGACCGGGAGGCCCTGCTGGACCTCTCCGCCGACGGGTCCCTGCGCTCCAAGCTGGTCCCGCTCGCCCAGGGTCTGGGGCTCTCCCCGCGGGTTTCCGGGCGCTTCTGCCTTCTTGCGGACCCCGTTTTCGCCCAACGCGTCCAGGAGTTCGGGCAGGACCACCACAGCCTGTTCACGGCGAACTTCGTGCGGCTTCTGGAGTTCCCCCACCTCTTCCGGCTCCCCTATGGGGCCGTGCTTGCGGTGGCCACCACGCCGGCGGAGCAGGTCCGGCTCCAGGAGCTGTTCCTCCCCGAGGATGTGCGGCTGTACGTGTCTCTTCCGGGCTCGCCGCTTGGGCTTTTGCGCGGCCCGTGGGCCAAGCTCCCCCCGCAGGCCCGCGAGCGGGTGCTGGCGCTGGCGGCCCGGAAGCTCCTGGCCCTAGGGGGGTTCGACGCCGACCGGGCCTGGACCGTGTGCTTTCGCGCCGAGGCGGCCGAGGAGACCGGGCGCCTGCGGGTCCTCCCCAAGCCCTTGCGCGAAGGGCTTTCCTGGGTAAACTAACTTTTTCGGTTCCTCTTGTACGCTCCACTCCCTGCGGGGTTCGGCAAAAGGAGGTGGGTGATGCCCATCTACCGTTTCCGCTGCGACCGCTGCGGGACGGAGTTTCGGGAGTTGGTGAGGAACGGGGACCCGCGGGTGCGCTGCCCGGGCTGCGGCGCCGACGCGGTCACCCGGCTCCTTTCCCGTTTCGGGGTGATCTACAAGGGCAGCGGCTTCTACACCACGGACTACCGCCGCAAGTCCGAGGGCGGGAAGACGAGCGAAAAGAGCTGAGGTGGTGAGCGGTGCCGATTTCCGGGGACGATATTGCGAAGATCAGGATCGGCCTGGCCTCCCCCGAGGAGATCCTCTCCTGGTCCAAGGGGGAGGTGACGAACTCCGAGACCATCAACTACCGCACCCACAAGCCCGAGCGCGGGGGCCTTTACGCGGAGGAGATCTTCGGCCCCGAGAACGACTACGAGTGCGCCTGCGGCAAGTACCGGGGCAAGCGCTACGAGGGCATCACCTGCGATAAATGCGGGGTCCTCGTCACCGACTCCTCGGTGCGCCGGGTGAACATGGGGCACATCCGCCTGGCCAGCCCGGTGGTGCACTTCTGGTACCTCAAGGGCGTGGCCAGCCCCCTCTCCCGCCTGTTGGGCATCAAGCGCCGGGACCTCCGGCGCATCGCCTACTACGAGACGGAGACGGCCCGGGAGGAGCTGTACGTGGTGACCCAATCCGCCTCCCCGAAGGTCCGCCCCGGGGAGACCCTGTACGGCACAGAGCTGCGCATCCTGCAGGGGGTGTTCACGTTCCAGGCGGAGCGGGCCTACCTTCTTACGGCCAGCCCCCGCATCGTCGCGGAGGAGGCGGGCCGCGTGCGCTTCGAGGACCGCCGCCTCCAAAACGGGGAATCCTTCCGCGTGCTCGTGGTGGGCCACCACGAGTACCCCGTCACCCTGGACGCCGAGCTCTTCGTGGAGGACGGGGATGAGGTGGCCGAGGGGGAGCTCCTCTGCGAGCGGCCCGCGAAGGAAATCTGTTCCCAGACGATGTTCGAAATGTTCCGGGCCCGCTACGAGGGCGTGGAGGGGCACCCCGTGACGGAGGTGGTGGACAACCTCACCCACCTTGTGGTGCGGGTGGGGGAGAACGTGCCCCTGCGGGTGGGGCAGATGCTCTCCACCCTGGAGGTGCGGGCCTACGAGCGGGCCTATCCCGGGGGGTTTGAGGCGGCCACGGGCGCGGAGGGCATCAAAAAGCTCCTCGCGGCGTTGGACCTCGATCGGCTCGCGGAGGAGCTCTGGGAGGAGTTGGACCGCACCGTGGGCCAGACCGACCGCCGCCGCATCCTCCACCGCCTGGAGGTGGTGGAGCAGCTCCGCCGCTCCGGGAACCGCCCCCAGGACATGGTGCTCGAGGTCATCCCCGTGCTCCCCCCAGCCCTGCGCCCCATGATCCAGCTGGAGGGAGGGAAGTTCGCCACCACCGACCTCAACGACCTCTACCGCCGCATCATCAACCGCAACAACCGCCTCAAAAAGCTCATGGAGATGGGCGCGCCCGAGATCATCCTGCGCAACGAGCGGCGGATGCTGCAGGAGGCGGTGGACGCCCTCATCCACAACGAGAAGAAGGACAACCCCATCAAGGGGCGGGATGGCCGGCCCCTGAAGAGCCTTTCGGAGCGCATCCAGGGGAAGCAGGGGCGGCTGCGCCGGCACCTCCTGGGCCGCCGCGTGGACTACTCCGGCCGCGCCGTCATCGTGGTCAACCCCAAGCTCAAGCTCCACCAGTGCGGCATCCCCAAGAAGATGGCCCTGGAGCTCTTCAAGCCCTTCATCCTCGCCAAGGTGGAGGGCCTCCCCTACGCGGACTACGACGAGGTGAAGAACCGGGCCCTGGCCGGGGAGCTCCCCGAGGTGTGGGACGTGCTGGAGCAGCTGGTCAAGGAATACCCCGTGCTCCTGAACCGCGCCCCCACCCTGCACCGCCTCTCCATCCAGGCCTTCGAGCCCATCCTCGTGGACGGGGACGCCATCCAGATCCACCCCCACGTGTGCCCGCCCTACAACGCCGACTTCGACGGGGACCAGATGGCCGTGCACCTCCCCCTCTCCAAGGAGGCGGTGTGGGAGGCCAAGGAGATCATGCTCTCCGCGAAGAACATCCTCTCCCCGGCCCACGGCCGGCCCCTGGCCATCCCCACCCAGGACCAGGTCTACGGCTTCTACTACCTCACCCTGGAGAACCCCCAGGGGAAGGGGAGGGGCAAGGCCTTCCGCTCCCTCGAGGAGGCCCTGAAGGCCTGGGAGCTTGGGCATCTGGACCTGCACGCGCCGGTGAAGATCCGCATCGACGGGAAGCTTGTGGAGACCACGCTGGGCCGGGCGCTCCTGAACAGCGTCCTCCCCCCGGACCTCCGGGACTACCGGGCCCTCTTCGACTCCCGCCGCGTGCGCCGCCTCATCGGCGAGTGCTACCTTCGCCACGGCTGGGAGAAGACCGCGGAGGTCCTGGACCAGCTCAAGGAGATCGGCTTCCGCTTCGCCACCCTCTCGGGGCTCACCATCTCCATCCCCGACTGCGAGATCCCCCCGGAGAAGTGGGAGATCGTGCAGGAGGCCCAGGAGAAGGTGGACCGCATCCAGCGCATGTACCTGCGGGGGCTGTGCACCGCGGAGCAGCGGTACCAGGCGGTGACCCGGGTGTGGCGGGAGACCGTGGACCGGGTGGAGAAGGCCACCATGCAGAACCTGGCGCGGAACCCGTTCAACCCGGTGTACGGGATCGTGGCCTCCGGGGCCCGCGGTTCCTCCGGCCAGGTGAAGCAGCTTTCGGGGATGCGCGGCCCCATGGCCGACCCCCAGGGGCGGGTCATCGAGTGGCCGGTGATCTCCAACTTCCGGGAGGGCCTCTCCATCTTCGAGTACTTCATCTCCACCCACGGCGCGCGCAAGGGCACCGCGGACACGGCCCTGCGCACGGCCACCGCGGGCTACCTCACCCGCCGCCTCGTGGACGCCTGCGTGGACGTGATCGTCAAGGAATACGACTGCGGGACCCGCCAGGGCATCGAGATCGACCCCCTTTACTTTGCGCCCAAGGGCGAGATCATGGAGGACATCCCCGAGCGGATCTACGGGCGGGTCACGGCCGAGCCCATCTACCACCCCGTCACGGGCGAGGTCCTCGTGCCCGCGGGGGTGATGCTCGACCGGGCCACGGCGGAGCGGGTGGGCCGCCTGGAGGCGGAGTTGGACCTCACCGCGCCCGGGGTGGAGGAGCGGGCGCACCTGGCGAAGTCCGTGCGGGACGTGCTCCACCCCCAGACCCTGGCCGTGCTCGTGCGGGAGAACGAGGCCCTGACCCCGGAGCTCGTGCGGGAGCTGCGGGCCGCGGGGGTGGAGCGGATCCGGGTGCGGCCCCGCTTCTTCGTGCGCTCGCCCGTGACCTGCCAGACGCCCGGCGGGGTCTGCCAGCTCTGCTACGGCATGGACTTCGCCTTCCACCGCCTGGTGGAGCCGGGGACGGCGGTGGGCATCCTCGCCGCCCAGTCCATCGGCGAGCCGGGCACCCAGCTCACCATGCGGACGTTCCACACCGGCGGGGTGGCCGGGGTGGACATCACGCAGGGCCTGCCGCGGGCGGAGGAACTGTTCGAGGCCCGCAAGACCACGAAGGCCCCCCACGCGGCGGTGGCGCCCATCCCCGGCCGGGTCCTGAAGGTGGAGACCACCCGCACCGGCCACGACCTCGTGGAGATCGAGTCCGATCCGCGCACGGTGGTCCTCCCCGCCGCCCTCCTCCCGGTGGCCGAGGGCGAGGAGGTGGACACCTCCCGCCTCTTCTCCCTCAAGAGCCCCGTGGAGGGCCGGGCCTTCTTCTTCACCGAGGACGGCCGCCGCTACCTCGCCCTCCTCGACGAGGACGTGGACCGCGTCTACCTCCTCCCGGAGGGCGTGCGGCCCGTGGTGCGCCACCGCCAGGAGGTGGAGGAGGGCGCCCGGCTCACGGAGGAGTTCCACGTGGAGGCGGTGGTGGCGGAGGCGGCGGGCCGGGTGGAGCTCCGCGAGGACAAGAAGCACCGGTACCTCCTCCTCCACGGCCGGGACGGCCGCACCTACTCCTACGAGGTGCCCTACGGGGCCCAGGTCCTGGTGCAGAACGGGGAGGAGGTGGAGGAGGGGCGGAAGCTCACCACCCGCTCGCGGCCGCTGGCCCTCACCGCGGAGACGGCGGGGACCGTGCTCCTGGCGGACCGCTCCCTGGCCATCCGGGCCGCGGGGAGCCGGGGCGTGATCCTCCCCGTGCCCCCGGGCCTGGAGCCCCGGGTGGAGCACGGCGCGCCCGTGCGGGAGGGCCAGGAGATCCTGCGCCTGGGCCTGCCCCCCCTCTCCGAGACGGTGGTGGTGGAGGAGGTCCAGCGGGAGGGGGACCTCTGCACCGTGCGCTTCCGGTTCCGGGCGCGGGTGGAGTGCACGGAGGCCGCCATCGTGCGGGAGGGCGACAAGGTGGAACGGGGCGACCCCATCTCCAAGGGCGTCGTGCCGCCCCAGTACCTCATGGAAGTGGCCGGCGTGCGCAAGGCCTTCGAGTACCTCCTGGAGGAGCTCCAGCGCGTCTACAAGACCCAGGGCGTGGACATCAACGACAAGCACTTCGAGATCGTGCTTCGCCAGATCCTCAACAACGTGCGCATCCTCGACCCCGGGGAGTCCAACTTCCTCCTCAACGACATCGTGCCCTTGGAGATCTTCCAGCTGGAGGTGCGCCGGCTTTCCGAGGAGAACGAGAAGATCCGCCGGGCCCGGGAGGAGATCGTGGGGGCCAAGCTCCTGGCGCCCATCCTGCGGGGCGGGACCCTCGTGGCCGAGGCCGGGGAGACCCTGACCCGGGAGCTTTTGGAGCGGGCCGTGGCCCTGGGCGTGCGCCAGGTGCGGGTGGAGGTGCACGGCGAGCCGCGCACCGTGCGGATCGCCGAGTACCGCCTGCCCCAGGGGGAGCGGGAGCTGTTGCGCATTTCCCGCGTGGCGTTGGTGCGCAAGTCCTGGCTGGCCGCGGCCTCCTTCGAGCGCACCACCAAGGTGCTGGCGGACGCGGCCCTGCGGGGCGAGGAGGACTACCTCGATAGCCTGAAGCCCTGCCTCATGGTGGGGAAGAAGATCCCGGTGGGCACGGGCTTCCGCCGGCCGGAGGAGCTTGAGAAGGGATCGGCGAAAAACTAAACTCAAAGGAGGACTATGCCCACGTTCAGCCAGCTGGTGAGGCACGGGAGGAAGCCGAACCCGTGGAAGAGCAAGTCGGTGGCCCTGGAGGGGTGCCCGCAGAAGCGTGGGGTGTGCCTGCGCGTGTTCACCCGCACCCCCAAGAAGCCCAACTCCGCGCTGCGCAAGGTGGCGCGGGTGCGCCTCTCCAACGGCCGGGAGGTCACGGCCTACATCCCCGGGGAGGGGCACAACCTCCAGGAACACTCCATCGTGCTCGTCCGCGGGGGACGGGTGAAGGACCTGCCGGGCGTGAAGTACCACATCGTGCGGGGGGCCCTGGACTGCGCGGGCGTGGAGGGCCGCCGCCAGAGCCGCTCCCGCTACGGCGTGCGCAAGCCCAAGGAGGGCTGATATGGCCACCTACGACATCGTCATCCCCGGCCGCGACGTGCCCCCCGACATCCGCTACGGCTCCAAGCTCGTGGAGAAGTTCATCAACTACATCATGTGGGACGGCAAGAAGTCCCTGGCGCGGCGCATCGTGTACGAGGCGTTCGACCTCATCGAGAAGCGCGGGGAGGGCCCGGCCCTGGAGACGTTCCTCAAGGCCGTGCAGAACTGCATGCCCAAGATGGAGGTCCGCTCCCGCCGGGTGGGCGGGGCCACCTACCAGGTCCCCTTCGACGTGCCGCCCCACCGCCAGACCATGCTCGCGCTGCGCTGGATCCGGGATGCCGCGCGGGAGCGGCCGGAGAAGACCATGGCCGAGCGCCTGGCCGCGGAGATCATCGCCGCGGCCAAGGGCGAGGGCGGGGCCGTGGCCCGCAAGCAGGAAGCCCACCGCATGGCCGAGGCCAACCGCGCGTTCGCCCACTACCGCTGGTGACCCCCCTCCCGCCCTATGGCCGACCCCTACGACCTACGTAAGGTCCGGAACATCGGGATCATCGCCCACATCGACGCGGGGAAGACCACGCTCACCGAGCGCATCCTCTTCTACACCGGAAAGATCCACAAGATGGGGGAGGTCCACGAGGGCACCACCGAGATGGACTGGATGGACCAGGAGCGGGAGCGGGGCATCACCATCACCGCCGCCGCCACCACCGTCTTCTGGAGGGGGCACCAGATCAACATCGTGGACACCCCCGGCCACGTGGACTTCACCGTGGAGGTGGAGCGCAGCCTCCGCGTCCTGGACGGGGCCATCGTGGTCTTCTCCGGGGTGGAGGGGGTGGAGTCCCAATCGGAGGCGGTCTGGCGCCAGGCCGACCGCTACCGCGTCCCCCGCATCGCCTTCATCAACAAGCTCGACCGCGCGGAGGCGGACTTCGCCCGCGCCTTCGCGGACATCGGGGCGAAGCTGGGCGCGGTGGCCCTCCCCTTGGTCTACCCCTGGCGGGACCCCGAGGGGAACCTCCTGGGGATGGTGGACCTCCTGCGGTTCCAGGCCATCCGCTGGGACCCGGAGAGCCTGGGCCGGCACTACGTCTACCTGCCCGTCCCCCCGGAGGTGGAGGAGGAGGCGCGGGCCTGGCGGGAGAAGCTCTTTGAGGCCCTCAGCGAGGCCTCCGACGAGGTCGCCGTGCGCTACTTGGAGGGGGAGGAGATCCCCCTGGACCTAGCCCTGCGGGTGCTGCGCGAGGTGACCCTGTCCCGCCTTTGGGTCCCCGTTTTGGGCGGCTCGGCCTACGAAAAGATCGGGGTCCAGCCGGTGCTCGACGCGGTGGTGGACTTCCTCCCCTCGCCCCTGGACATCCCGCCCGCCCGCGGCACGGCCCTGGACGGAAAAACGGAGGAGGTGCGTCCCCCCCTTCCCGACGCGCCCTTCTCCGCCCTGGTGTTCAAGGTGTTCACCGACCCCTACGCGGACCGCCTCCTCTACACCCGCGTCTACTCCGGGACGCTCACGGAGGGGCAGGTGGTGCTCAACGCCACCCAGGGCACGCGGGCCCGGGTCATGCGCATCTTCCGGCTGCACGCGAACAAGCGCGACCCGCTGGAGCGGGCGCTGGCGGGGGACATCGTGGGCCTGATCCTCTCCGCGCCGGCCTACACCGGGAACACCCTGTGCGACCCGGAGCACCCCATCCTCTACGAGCCCATCGCCTTCCCCGAGCCCGTGGTGTTCCTGGCCGTGGAGCCCCGCTCGGAGAAGGAGGAGCCGGCCCTCCGCGAAGCCCTCCAAAAGCTGGCCCAGGAGGACCCGACCTTCCGCGTCCAGGACGACGAGACCACCGGCCAGATCCTCGTGGGGGGGATGGGCGAGCTCCACCTGGAGGTGCTACTGCGGCGGGTGCGGGACGAGTTCCGCGTGCCGCACCGGGTGGGCAAGCCCATCGTGGTGTACAAGGAGACCCTGGCCCGGCCCGTGGAGGTCGTGGAGGAGTTCGCCAGGGCCGTGGGGGGGAAGCCCCAGTACGCCTGGATCCGGGTGCGGTTCGAGCCCCTTCCCCGCGGCGGCGGGTTCGAGTTCCGCGCGGAGGTCCCCGAGGGGGCCCTGCCCAAGGGGTTTGTGGAGGCGGTGCGCCGGGGGATCCAGGGCGCGCTCACGGCCAGCCCCGTGGGCGGCTTCCCCGTGACGGACGTGCGGGCCGTGCTCGTGGAGGGGAAATTCCACCCCTTGGAGTCCACGGAGGTGGCGTTCGAGGCGGCGGGAACGCAGGCCCTAAGGCGGGCGCTGGAGGAGGGCGGGGTTCTCCTCCTGGAGCCGGTGGCCGAGGGCGATATAATCACGCCCAGCGAGTACCTGGGCGAGGTCGTTTCGGATCTAGGGCGCCGAAGGGGCGAGATCCGAGCCATCCAGACCCGGGGAACGGTGGACATCATCCGCTGTAGCCTCCCCGTGGTCGAAACTTTTGGGTACGCAACGCAGCTGCGTTCCCTGACCCAGGGGCGAGCTGTCCATACCCTTCGGGTGGCCCGCTACGAGGTGGTGCCCGAGGACCTTGCTCGTGAGGTGCTGAGGAGCCGGGGTTATGGCTAGGGAGAAGATCCGGATTCGCATCAAGGGCTACGACCACGAACTGGTGGACGAGGCGGTGCGGCGCATCGTGGAGGCGGTGCGGCCCACCCGGGCCAAGATCAGTGGGCCCATCCCCCTGCCCACGGAGCGCCACCTCTACACCGTCCTGCGCTCGCCGCACGTGGACAAGCGCTCCATGGAGCACTTCGAGCTCAAGGTCCACAAGCGGCTTTTGGACATCAAGGAGCCCACGGCGGCCACCATCAACGCCCTCATGGACGTGGAGCTTCCCGCGGGGATCGACGTGGAGATCAAGCTGTGAGGGAGACCATGGCCTGGGTGATGGTGGGGCGGAAGGTGGGGATGACCCAGTGGTTCGACGGGGAGGGGCGGGCCCTCGCGGCCACGGTGGTGCAGGTGGAGCCCGCCGTGGTGGTGCAGATCAAGACCCCGGAGCGCGACGGCTACGCCGCCCTCCAGCTGGGCGCGGGGGACGTGGAGGAGCGCAAGCTCTCCAAGCCCCTCCTCGGCCACTTCCGGAAGGCGGGCGTGGCGCCCAAGCGCTTCCTCTTTGAGGTGAAGGTGCCCGATCCCGCCCCCTACCGGGTGGGGCAGGCGTTCGGGGTGGAGGTGTTTTCCGAAGGGGAGTTGGTGGACGTGACCGGGATCTCCAAGGGCCGGGGGTTCGCCGGGACCATCAAGCGCTGGGGCTTCCACACCCGGCCGGGGTCCCACGGGCACAAGTGGATCCGCCGCCCCGGCACCGCCGGCCCCATGGGCCTGCGCAAGGTGGTGAAGGGCAAACGCTACCCCGGTCACTTCGGAGCGGACCGCGTCACCGTGCGCAACCTCCAGGTCCTCAAGGTGGACAAGGAACACAACCTCCTGGTGCTCAAGGGTTCGGTGCCCGGTCCCCGCTCCGGGATCCTCCGCATAAGGAAGCACGATGCCTAAGGCCAAGCTCTACAGCTTCGATCAGCCGGAGAAGGAGCCCGTGGAGGTGGAGCTCCCGCCCGAGGTGTTCGGGGTGGAGGTGTCCCCGGACCTCCTTTGGCGGGCGGTGCGCACCCACCTTTTGAACCGTCGGCAGGGCACGGCCTCCACAAAGACGCGGGGGGAGGTGCGGGGCGGCGGCCGCAAGCCCTGGCCGCAAAAGCACACGGGCCGGGCCCGCCACGGCTCCATCCGCTCCCCCCTCTGGCGCCACGGCGGCGTGACCTTCGGCCCCAAGCCCAAGGACTGGGACGTGGACCTCCCCAAGAAGATGCGGCGCAAGGCCCTGGCCTGCGCCCTCTCCGCCCGGGCCCAGGAGGAGCGGATTTGGCTCATCGACCGCCTGGGCTTCGCCCGCCCCAAGACCAAGGCGGCCTTGGCCCTCCTCCAGCGCCTGGGCCTGCCGGAGAAGACGCTCGTGGTGGTGGCCCCCGAGGAGTACCAGGTCCCGGTGTACAAATCCTTCGCCAACCTCCCCGGCGTGGAGTGCCACCGGGCCGACCTCCTCACGGCCTACGAGGTCCTGAACCACGAGGGGATCCTCCTCACCGTCCAGGGCCTGGAGGCCCTGATCAGGAGGTTCAGCCATGCCCCGGTTGCTGCCTGAGGACATCCTCCTCCGCCCCATCCTCTCGGAGAAGAGCTGGCGGGAGATGGAGCAGGGGAAGTACACGTTCGAGGTGCACCCGGACGCCACCAAGCCGGAGATCCGGGCGGCCGTGGAGGAGCTGTTCAAGGTGAAGGTGGAGAAGGTGTGGACGATGTACCGGCCGGGCAAGCCCCGCCGGACGCGCCTGGACCGGCGCCACGGCCGCACCAAGCGCACGAAGCGGGCGGTGGTGAAGCTCGCGCCGGGGCACAAGATCGAGATCGTGGGGTGAGGGCCTATGGGACTTAAGAAGCTCAAGCCGGTCACGCCGGGGCAGCGGCACGCCGTTCTGCCGGACTTCGCGGAGCTCACCACGGACGAGCCGGAGAAGAGCCTGGTGGTGCCGCTCCAGCGCCACGCCGGCCGCAACAACCAGGGCCGGATCACCGTGCGCCACCGGGGCGGCGGCCACAAGCGCCTCTACCGCCTGGTGGACTTCTACCGGGAGAAGCAGGGCGTCCCCGCCCGGGTGGTGTCCATCGAGTACGACCCCAACCGGTCCGCGTGGATCAGCCTCCTCCACTACGCCGATGGGGAGAAGCGCTACATCCTCACCCCCGTGGAGCTCAGGGTGGGGGACGTGGTGGAGGCGGGGGAGCACGCGGAGCCCCGGCCGGGCAACGCCCTCCCCTTGTGGAAGATCCCGGACGGGACCCTGGTGCACAACGTGGAGTTCTATCCGGGCTCGGGCGGGAAGATCGCGCGGGCCGCGGGCACGGCCGCCCAGGTCCTGGGCAAGGAGGAGGACCGGGTGATCCTGCGCCTGCCCTCCGGGGAGATCCGGGCCTTCCACCCGGCGTGCATGGCCACGGTGGGCCAGGTGGCCAACGTGGACCACAAGAACGTGCGGTACGGGAAGGCGGGGCGGCGGCGCAACAAGGGCTGGCGGCCGGCGGTGCGGGGCACGGCCATGGGCGCCGACGACCACCCCCACGGCGGGGGCGAGGGCCGCACCGGCGAGGGCCACCCGCCCAAGACCCCCTGGGGCAAGCCCGCCCGCGGCGTGCCCACCCGCAAGAAGAAGCCCAGCGACAAGCTGATCATCCAGCCCAGGAAGAGGAGGAAGTGATGGCCAGGTCCAAACGGAAGGGGCCGTTCGTCGATCCCACCCTGATCGAGAAGGTCGAGAAGTTCAAGCGCGGCCTTTTGAGCGAGATCAAGACCTGGTCGCGGGCCTCGGTGATCGTGCCGGACATGGTGGGGCTCACGATCTACGTGCACAACGGCCGTACCCACGTGCCGGTGCGCATCACGGAGGCCATGGTGGGCCACCGGCTGGGGGAGTTCGCGCCCACCCGGACGTTCCGGGCCCACGGCGGGGTGAAGAAGAAGGCCCCGCCGGCCCCGAAGTAAGGGGGTGGGGATGCGGGAGGCGCTGGCGCGGGCGCGGTTCGTGCGGGTCTCGCCCCTCAAGGCGCGGCTCGTGATCAACGAGATCCGGGGCAAGCCCGTGCGGGAGGCCCGGCGGCTGTTGGCCCTCTCCCCCAAGAAGGCCGCGCGCATCATCCGCAAGGTCCTGGACTCCGCGGTGGCCAACGCCGTGCACAACTTCGAGATGGACGAGGACAAGCTTTGGGTGGTGAAGGCCTACGTGGACGAGGGCCCGCGGCTCAAGCGCCTCAACCCCCGGGCCTTCGGCCGCGCGGACATCATCGAGCGATGGCTTTCCCACATCACCATCGTCGTGGGGGAGAAGGAGGGGTGATGGGGCAGAAGACGCACCCCGTCGGCTTCCGCCTGGGGATCCTGCGCAAGTGGCGCTCCACCTGGTTTGCGCCCAAAGGGAAGGTCCCGGTGTACGTGGCCGAGGACCGGCGCATCCGCGACCACATCGAGAAGACCTACCGGGGCGCGGGGATCGCCGAGGTCCTCATCGAGCGGGCCACGGAGGCCCGGGCCAAGGTCATCATCCGGGCCGTGCGGCCCGGGATCGTCATCGGCCGGGGCGGCGCGGAGATCATGGCCCTCCAGGAGCGCCTGCGCCAGCTGACCGGCCGGGAGATCGTGGTCCACGTGATGGAGGTGGACAAGCCCGAGCTGGAGGCGGCCATCGTCGCCCAGGACGTGGCCTTCCAGATCGAGAACCGGGTGAACCCCTACCGGGCCATGAAGGAGGCGGTGCGGCGGGTCATGGCCGCGGGCGCCCAGGGCGTGAAGATCCGGGTCTCCGGCCGGCTGGGCGGGGCGGAGCTGGCCCATTCCGTGGAGATCAAGGAGGGCCGGGTGCCCCTCCAGACCCTGCGGGCCGACGTGGACTACGCCTGCACCATCGCCTGGACCAAGTACGGGGTGATCGGGGTCAAGGCCTGGGTGTTCCGGGGCGAGATCTGGACGCTCAAGGAGAGGCGGGCGGAGGTGAGGTGACATGTCGCTTTTGGCGCCGAAGCGCACGAAATACCGCAAGCAGCAGAAGGGCCGGCACATCAAGGGCCAGGCCACCCGCGGCAACACCGTGGCCTTCGGGGACTACGGGATCCAGGCCCTCGCCCCCTCCTGGATCACGGCCCAGCAGATCGAGGCCGCCCGCACCGTGCTCGCCCGCTCCACCCCCAAGGGGAAGGTGTGGGTGCGCATCTTCCCGGACAAGCCCTACACCCGGAAGCCGGCGGAGTCCCGCATGGGCAAGGGGAAGGGCGACGTGGTGGGCTGGGTGGCGGTGGTGAAGCCCGGCCGGATCCTGTTCGAGTTCTCCGGGGTGGACGAGGAGGAGGCCAAGGAGATCCACCGCAAGGTTTCGGCTAAACTTCCCATCCCCACCAAGCTGGCCCGACGGATCCCCGTGGGGGGTGCGCCATGAAAGCGCGGGACCTACGGGAGCTCTCCAACGAGGAGCTGATGCAGCGGGTTCAGGAGTGGAAGCGGAAGCTCCTGAACCTCCGGTTCCAGTTGGCCTCGGGCCAGCTGACCAACACGGCGGAGATCAAAAAGACCAAGCGGGACATCGCCCGGGCCCTCACGATCCTGCGGGAGCGGGGGGTGCGCTATGGGTAGGCGGCGGCAACGCATCGGGGTTGTGGTGAGCGATAGGATGCAGAAGACCATCGTGGTGGTGGAGGAGCGGCTTGTGGAGCACCCCCTGTACCACAAGCACGTCCGGCGCCGCACCAAGTACTACGTGCACGACGAGCACCAACAGGCGCGGGTTGGGGACTTGGTGCGGATCGAGGAGACCCGGCCGCTTTCCAAGCTCAAGCGCTGGCGGCTGGTAGAGGTCCTGCGCCGCGCCCAATAGCCATGGCCGTGCAACTGCGCACGCGGCTGGTGGTGGCCGACAACACCGGGGTCAAGGAGGTGGAGTGCATCAACGTGCTCGGCAAGAAGCGCAAGGCCGAGATCGGCGATATCATCGTGGCCTCGGTGAAGAAGCGGCTGCCCACCTCGGAGTTCGACAAGGGGGACATCGTGCGGGGCGTGGTGGTGCGCACCCGCCAGGCCTACCGCCGGGCGGACGGCAGCACCATCCGTTTTGACGACAACGCGGTGGTCCTGGTGGACAAGAACCTCCAGCCCATCGGGACCCGGGTGTTCGGGCCCGTGGCCCGGGAGCTCCGGGAAAAGGGGATGATGCGCATCATCTCCCTGGCCCCCGAGGTGGTGTAGGGATGGCCAAGGTCAAGAAGGGCGATCGGGTCAAGGTCATCGCCGGGGACGACCGCGGCAAGATCGGCAAAGTCCTGCGGGTCTTCCCCGACGAGGGCCGCGTGCTGGTGGAGGGCGTGAACATCGTGACCAAGCACCAGCGCCCCACGGCCACGGTGCGCGAACCGGGCATCATCAAAAAGGAGGCGCCCATCCACATCTCCAACGTGAAGGTGATCTGCCCGGAGTGCGGGGTCCCCACGCGCATCGGCTTCGCGTGGGTGGAGGGACGCAAGCTCCGCCGCTGCAAGCAGTGCGGGGCCACCTTCGATTGAGGCCATGCTCCTCTACGAACGCTACAAGAAGGAGATCGTGCCCCGGCTCATGCGGGAGCTGGGGTACACGAACGTGATGCAGGTGCCCCGGATCGAGAAGGTCGTGATCAACATGGGCGTGGGCAAGCATGACGACCCCAAGGTCCTGGAGGGGGCCATGAAGAACCTGGCCCAGATCTCCGGGCAGAAGCCGGTGGTGACCCGCGCCAAGAAGGCCATCTCCGACTTCAAGATCAAGAAGGGCGATCCCATCGGGTGCATGGTCACCCTGCGCGGCGTGCGGGCCTACGAGTTCCTCCACAAGCTCTTCCGGGTGGTCCTGCCGGGGATCCGCGACTTCAAGGGGGTGGACCCCAACGCCTTCGACGGCCGGGGGAACCTCTCCCTGGGGATCCCCGACCAGCTGGCCTTCCCGGAGGTGAGCTACGACGACGTGGTGCGGCCCCAGGGGATGGACGTGGTCATCGTGACCACGGCCCGGACCGACCGCGAGGCCTACCACCTGCTGCGGGCCCTGGGCTGCCCGTTCCGGGAGAACTAGGGGGGACGATGGCGCGCAAGTGCAAGATCGAGAAGATGAAGAAACCGCCGAAGTTCCGGGTGCGGCACCGCAACCGCTGCAGCCTGTGCGGCCGGCCGCGCGGGTACATCCGCGACTTCGGCCTCTGCCGCATGTGCTTCCGCAAGCTCGCCCTGGACGGGCAGATCCCCGGGGTGAAGAAGGCCTCATGGTGAGGAGGAGGTCATGACCGTGGACGACCCCATTGCGGACATGCTCACCCGCTTGCGCAACGCCCTGGCCCGGCGGGCGGAGGAGGTGGTGCTCCCCTCCTCCAAGCTCAAGGTGGAGATCGCCCGCGTCCTCCAGGAGGAGGGGTACATCGCGGGCTACGCCGTGGAGCCCGGGGAGAGCTTCCCGCTTTTGCGCATCCGCCTGAAGTACCTGCGGGAGGGGACGCGGAACTGGCGGCCGGCCATCCGCGGCCTGCGCCGCATCAGCCGCACCTCCCGCCGGGTCTACGCGGGCGTGCGGGAGCTCCCTCGGCCCCGCCAGGGCCTGGGCATCGCCATCGTCTCCACCTCCCAAGGGGTGATGACCGACCGGGAGGCGCGCCGGCGCGGGCTGGGCGGCGAGGTCCTCTGCGAGGTCTGGTGAGGTGGGCCATGTCCAAGATCGGAAGGAAGCCGATTCCCTTGCCGCCTGGAGTCAAGGTGGAGGTCCTCCCCCAGGAGGTGGTGGTGCAGGGCCCGCTGGGCACCCTGCGCTGCCCCTACGACCCCGCCTACGTGGCCATCACGGTGGAGGACGGGAAGGTGCGGGTGGAGCGCAAGGGCGACCGCGCGCCCTACCGCGCCCGCCACGGCCTCTACCGCGCCCTCATCCACAACATGGTCCAGGGCGTCACGAAGAAGTGGGAGAAGGAGCTGGAGATCCACGGCCTGGGCTACCGGGCCAAGCTGGAGGGGCGCACCCTGGTGCTGGAGGTGGGGTTCTCCCATCCCGTGCGCTTCCCCATCCCGGAGGGCGTGGAGGTGCAGGTCCCGGAGCCCACCCGCATCCTCGTGCGCGGGATCGACAAGTACCTGGTGGGGCAGGTGGCCGCGAACATCCGGAAGATCAAGCCGCCTGAGCCCTACCGCGGCACCGGCATCCGCTACAAGGGCGAGGAGATCGTGAAGAAGGTTGGGAAGCTCGGGGCCAAGGCGTGATCGCTATGGCGAAGCTTTCGCGGAACGAACGGCGGATCAAACGGCACATGCGCATTCGGCGCAGGATCATGGGCACGCCGGAGCGCCCGCGCCTTTGCGTGTTCAAGAGCCTCCGGCACATCTACGCCCAGATCATCGACGACACCCCGCGGCAGGGGAGCCGCACGCTTGTGGCCGCCTCCACCCTGGACCCGGAGATCCGGGACAAGATCAAGTCCGACAACATCGAGGCGGCGCGCCTGGTGGGGCAGCTCATCGCCCAGCGGGCGCTGGCCAAGGGCATCCGGCGGGTGGTGTTCGACCGCGGGGGCTACCCGTACCATGGGAAGGTCCGGGCCCTGGCCGAGGCGGCCCGGGAGGGGGGGCTGGAGTTTTGATCGCCCAGGTTCCTGAACAGCTGCAAAACGAGGTCATCGAGATCCGGCGCGTGGGCCGCGTCACCAAGGGAGGGAAGCGCATGCGCTTCCGGGTGGTCGTGGTGGTGGGCAACGGCGCGGGGCGGGTGGGCGTGGGCATGGGCAAGTCCATCGAGATCCCGGCGGCCGTGCAGCAGGCCATCCGCGACGCCCTGAAGCACATGATCGAGGTGCCCATCGTGAACGGGACCATCCCCCATGAGGTGATGGGCGAGTACGGGGCGGCCAAGGTCCTCCTGCGCCCGGCCTACCCGGGCACGGGCATCATCGCCGGCCGCACCGTGGGCGCGGTGTGCCGCATGGCTGGGATCAAGGACGTGCTCACCAAGGCCCTGCGCTCCACCAACCCCCTCAACCTGGCCCGGGCCACCCTCGCGGCCCTCGCCCAGCTGGAGAGCCCAGAGAGCGTGGCCAAACGCCGCGGCAAACCCCTGAAGGAGATCCTGGAGGGCGACCATGGTGCTGGACCTGGATGATCTGCGGCCGCAGCCGGGGGCCAAGCATCGGCCCAAGCGGGTGGGGCGGGGCCACAGCTCCGGCCACGGCGGGCACGAGTCCGGCCGGGGCACGAAGGGCCAGGGCGCCCGCTCCGGGGTGCGCATGCGCCCCGGATTCGAGGGCGGACAAACCCCGCTTTGGATGCGCTTCCCCAAGCGCGGCTTCCATAACCCCCTGGCCACGGAGTACGCCATCGTCAACGTGGGCCTCCTGGAGAAGCACTTCGCCCCAGGCGAGGAGGTCACCCTGGAGAAGCTCATGGCGAAGGGGCTGGTGAAGGACCCCAAGGACGGCCTGAAGGTCTTGGGCGAGGGCACGCTCACCAAGCCCCTGGTCGTGCGGGCCCACAAGTTCAGCCGCGCGGCCAAGCAGAAGATCGAGGCCGCGGGCGGCCGGGCCGAGGAGGTTGCCGGTGCTTAGCCGCCTCCAGCAGGTCTTCCTCGTGGAGGAGCTGCGCAAACGCATCCTCTACACCCTGGGGATGCTCCTGGTCTACCGGATCGGCGTGCACATCCCGGTGCCGGGGATCAAGACCGAGGCCTTGGGGCAGATCCTGAGGGAGGCCTTCGGCACCGGGCTCCTCCAGTTCCTGAACCTCTTCACCGGCGGGGGCCTGGAGAACTTCTCCTTGTTCGCCCTGGGCGTCATCCCCTACATCAACGTCTCCATCATCCTGTCCCTCCTCATCCCCGTGGTGCCGGCCCTCAAGAAGCTCCAGGAGGAGGGGCGGGAGGGCCGGAAAAAGCTCACCCAGTACACGCGCTGGGGCACGGTGTTCATGGCCCTCCTCCAGGCCTATGCCATGAGCTACATGGCCATCTCCTACGGCCTGGCGGACCGTACGTTCCAGTTCTTCCTCATCTCCCTGGTGGCCCTCACCGCGGGAAGCATCTTCCTCATGTGGATCGGCGAGCGCATCACCGAAAACGGCATCGGGAACGGGATCTCCATGCTGATCATGGCGGGGATCGTGGCCCGCCTCCCCGCGGAGATCCAGGCCACCTACATCGAGATCTCCACGGGCACCGTGCACCCCCTGTGGGCCCTGGGCCTGGTGGTGGTGTTCGTGGCCGTGGTGGCCCTCACGGTGGTCATGCAGCAGGGCCAGCGCAAGATCCTCGTCCAGTACGCCAAGCGCACCACGGGGCGCCGCGTGTACGGCGGGCACTCCACCTACCTCCCCCTGCGGGTGAACCTGGGCGGGGTCATCCCCATCATCTTCGCCTCCGCCATCCTCAGCCTCCCCAGCTCCATCGCGGCCTGGGTGCCCCAGCTTCGCTGGCTCCAGAACTACGTGGAGCCCGGAAGCCTCGCCTACCTCCTGGCCTACGTGGCTCTCACCATCTTCTTCACCTACTTCTACGCCTCGCTCGTGTTCGATCCCGAGGAGATCGCGAAGAACTTGCGGGAGGCGGGGGGGTTCGTGCCAGGGGTGCGGCCGGGGGCCTCCACCGCCCAGTACCTGCGGGAGATCGTGAACCGCCTCAACCTCGTGGGCGCGCTCTTCCTCGCGGGGATTGCGGTGCTGCCCTTCATCTTCCGCGCGGCCTCCGGCATCCGGGGGTTCTGGCTGGGCGGCACCTCCCTCCTCATCCTCGTGGGCGTGGGCATCGATACGATCCTGCAGATCGAGGCCCACCTCGTCATGCGCCAGTACGAGTCCCTCATCAAGGGGGCGCGCTTCCTGGGGAGGCGGGGATGAAGAACGTCGTCCTCCTTGGGCCGCCGGGCGCAGGAAAGGGCACGCTCGCCAGCCGCCTCGTCCAGGCGTTCGGTTTCCTGCACGTCTCCACGGGGGACATGCTGCGGGAGGAGGTGGCCAAGGGCACCCCCCTGGGCCAGCTGGCCCACGGCTACATGGCCCGGGGCGAGCTCGTCCCCGACGAGGTCATCCTCGCCCTGGTGCGGCAGAGGGTGGACGCCCGGAAGGGGGTCCTCTTCGACGGCTTCCCCCGCACCGTGGCCCAGGCCGAGGGGCTGGAGCGCTTCACCTCCGTGGATGTGGTGGTGTTCCTGGAGATCGGGCAGGAGGAGGTGGTGCGGCGGCTGTCGAGCCGTCGGGTGTGCGGGGCCTGCGGGGCCGTGTACAACCTCGTGACCCAGCCGCCCCGGGAGCCGGGGAGGTGCGACCGCTGCGGCGGCCCCCTCGTGCAGCGGGAGGACGATAGGCCCGAGGTGGTGGCCCGCCGGTTCGAGGTGTACATGCGGGACTCCGCCCCCCTCGTGGCCTACTACGCCCAGCGGGGGCTGCTCCGGCGCGTGCCGGCCGACCGCTCTCCCGAGGAGGTCTTCCAGGCCGTGGCCCAGATCCTGCGATGATCGCCCTCAAGACCGAACGGGAGCTGGAGGTGGTGGCGGAGAACGCCCGCCTTCTGCGGGAAATCCTCCTGGATTTGGCGGCGCGGGTGGAGCCCGGAATTACCACCGGCGAATTGGATCGCCTGGCGGAGCGGTGGATCCGCGCCGCCGGCGCCGCCCCGGCCTTCAAGGGCTACCAGGGCTACCCCGCCACCCTCTGCTGTTCCGTGAACGCGGAGGTGGTGCACGGGATCCCCTCCTTCCGCCGGGTGCTGCGGGAGGGGGATGTGATTTCCCTGGACCTGGGGCTGCGGCGGGGTGGGTACTACGCGGACGCCGCGGTGACGGTGGGCGTGGGGCAGGTGGGGCCGGAGGCCCAGGCTTTGGTGCGGGCCACGCTCGCCGCCTTGCGGGCCGCCCTTGAGGCCGCTAAGATCGGCGCGCACGTCTCGGACCTCTCCTACGCCATCGAGTCCACGGCGCGGAGGTTCGGTTTCTATCCGGTGAAGGAGTTCGTGGGGCACGGGATCGGCCGGGCCCTCCACGAGGATCCCCAGATCCCGAACTTCGGTCCGCCGGGGTTCGGGCCGGTCCTGCGGGAGGGCATGGTGCTGTGCCCGGAGCCCATGCTCAAGGGCGACGATTTGCCTGTCCGGATTCTGCCGGACGGGTGGACCGCGGTCACCGGGAGCGGGGCCCTGGCCGCCCACTTCGAGGAGATGGTGGCCCTGACCCCGGAGGGGCCGTGGGTGTTGACCGGTTGGGTGGGGGAGGAGATTTGGGCAAAAAGGAGCTGATACGGGCGCGGGGTGAGGTGATCGAGGTCCTGCCGGACTGCATGTACCGCGTCCGGCTGGAGACGGGGCACACCGCGATCTGTGTGACCTCCGGGAAGATGCGGAAGAACTTCATCCGTGTGGTGGTGGGGGACAAGGTGGTGTGCGAGTTCTCCCCCTACGACCTCACCCGCGGCCGGATCGTGTACCGCGAGAGCTAGGGAGGGAGGGCATGAAGGTGCGCAGCTCCGTCAAGCGGATCTGTGAGAAGTGCCAAGTCTTGCGGCGCAAGGGGCGCCTGTGGGTGATCTGCCGCAATCCCAAGCACAAACAGCGGCAGGGGTGAGCCATGGCGCGGATCGCGGGCGTTAACCTTCCGGCGAAGAAGCGGATCGATGTGGCCCTGACCTACATCTATGGGATCGGCCCGTCCCTGGCGAAGAAGATCCTGCAGAAGACGGGGATCGACCCGGCCACGCGGGTGATGGACCTTACGGAGGAGCAGGTGGCGGCCCTGCGCCAGGAGGTGGAGTCCTATCCGGTGGAGGGGGACCTGCGCCGCCAGGTGCGGGCCAACATCCAGCGGCTCATCGACATCGGCTGCTACCGCGGCCTGCGGCACAAGGTGGGGCTGCCCGTGCGCGGCCAGCGCACCCGCACCAACGCCCGCACCTGGAAGGGGCCGCGGCCGGACAAGGCCGGCCGGCGCAGCCGCAAGAAGGAAAAGGCCAAGGAGTGAGGGATGAGCCCCCAGGCCCAGACCCGCAAGAAGAAGAGCGTGCGCCTTGAGCGCGCCAGGGTCCACATCCACTCCACCTTCAACAACACCATCCTCACCCTCACCGACCTGGAGGGCAACACCCTGGCCTGGCAGTCCGGGGGGACGGTCGGGTTCACGGGCTCCCGCAAGGGCACGCCCTACGCCGCCCAATTGGCGTGCCAGGCGCTGGTGCGCCAGATGAAGGAGATGGGCATCCGTTCCGTGGTCGTGACGGTGAACGGGGCGGGGCCCGGGCGCCAGCCGGTGATCCAAACCCTGCGGGCCGCGGGCATCCAGGTGGAGGAAGTGAAGAACGTCACCCCCACCCCCCACAGCTAGGAGGAGCGATGGGCAAGTACATCGGGCCAAAATGCAGGCTTTGTCGGCGCGAGGGGGTGAAGCTCTTTTTGCGCGGGGACCGCTGCTACTCCCCCAAGTGCGCGCTGCAGCGGCGGCCCACCCTCCCCGGCCAGCACGGCCGGTTCCGCCGGCGCCTGACCCTCTACGCCCTGCGCCTGCGGGAAAAGCAGAAGCTCAAGAGGATCTACGGCGTGCGGGAGGAGCAGTTCCGCCGGTACGTGGAGTGGGCCAAGGAGTTCAAGGGCGTCACGGGCGAGGCCCTGCTGAAGTTCCTGGAGCGGCGGCTCGATAACGTGGTGTACCGCGCGGGCTTCGCCGTCTCCCGGGCCCAGGCCCGCCAGCTCGTGTCCCACGGCCACTTCCTCGTCAACGGCCGGGTGACCAACATCCCCTCCTACCTCGTGGAGGAGGGGGACATCGTCGAGGTCAAGCCCCAGTCCAAGGAGAAGCTGAAGCCCATGATCCGGGAGATCGCCCAGCGGCGCCCCGTGCCCAAATGGCTCACCCGGGACCTCGAGGGCCTGCGGGTGCAGGTGAGCGCCGAGCCCACCCTGGACGAGCTCGAGCACGCCGTGGACACGAGCCTCATCGTGGAGTACTACTCCCGCTAGCGATGGCCGACTTCCTCTTTCCGGAGACGGCGAGCTGGGTGGAGCACACCGACCGCTACGGCCGGTTGGTGGTGGCTCCGTTGGAGCGGGGCTACGCCACCACGTTGGGCAACGCCCTGCGCCGGGTCCTCCTCTCCTCCATCCCCGGGGCGGCCGTGGTCCGCATCTACATCCCCGGCAAGTACCACGAATACGACGTGATCGAAGGGGTGCGGGAGGACATCCTCACCATCATCCTGAACCTCAAGGGCTTGGCGATCCGCGCGGAGGACGCTGCGCTGCACCGCATGTACCTGAACGTTGCCGGCCCCAAAGAGGTGGTGGCCGCGGACATCCAGGTCCCCGCGGGCCTCACCATCGTCAACCCCGACCACTACATCGCCACGGTGGAGGAGGGCGCGCGCCTGGAGATCGAGATGGAGGTGGAGGTGGGGCGGGGGTTCCGGCCCGCCGAGGAGAACAAGCGCGAGGACGCCCCCTTGGGCCTCATCCCCGTGGACGCGGACTTCTCCCCCGTGGAGAAGGTGAACTTTGTGGTGGAGGAGACGCGGGTGGGCGGCCGCTCCGGCTACGAGCGGCTCGTCCTCGAGGTTTGGACCAATGGGGCCCTCAGCCCCCGCGAGGCCGTGCGCGAGGCCGTGTCCATCCTCCGGCGGCACCTCGCCCTCCTGGAGGGGGTGGAGGCCCCCGCGGCGGCCCCGGCCCCAACCCCCAGCGAATACGATCGGCCCCTGACGGAGCTTGGGTTTGAAATCCGCGCCTGCAACCTCCTCCGGGAGGCGGGCATCGTCACCCTGGGCGACCTCCTCGCTCGCACCCGCGAGGAGATTGCCGACATCCACGGGCTTGGGGAGAAGACGCTGGCCAAGCTGGAGCAGCGCCTGCAGGAACTGGGCCATCGCCTGCGCTCCGAAAAGGAGGGCTGATGCGGCACCGCAAGAAGGTCCTCAAGCTCTCGATGAAGGCGGACCGCCGCCGCCTGGTCCTGGCCGGCCAGGCCCGCGACCTCATCCTGCACGGGAAGATCGACACCACGCCCGCCCGGGCCAAGGCCACCCAGCGCCTGGTGGAGCGCCTCGTCACCTGGGCCAAGGAGGACACCCAGGCCCACCGGCGCATGGCCTTCGCCGTGTTGCGGGACAAGCAGGCCACGGAGAAGCTGTTCGCCGAGATCGGGCCGAAGTACAAGGATCGGGAGGGCGGCTACACCCGGATCCTGAAGCTGGGGCCCCGCCGGGGGGACGGGGCGGAGATGGCCCGCCTCACCTGGGTATGAGCCGGCGCGCCCTCACCCCTCCCGGGGTCCCCGTCGTCGGCCCCTACTCCCCGGCCGTGCGCGCCGGGGATTTTCTTTTCATCTCCGGCCAAATCCCCCGCGACCCCCAGGGGCCCATCGAGGTCCAAACCCAGCGGTGCCTCGAGCAGATCCGCGAGATCCTGGCCGCCGCCGGCGGCACCCTCGAGGACCTGGTCAAGGTCACCATCTACCTCGTGGACATGCGGGACCTGGAGGCCGTGAACCGGGCCTACGCCGCGTACTTCCCGGCGGAGCCGCCGGCCCGGGCCTGCGTGGGCGTGGCCGCCCTCCCCAGGGGGGCCCGCATCGAGATCGAAGCCGTGGCCTACCTGCCCCCGCGCTAAAGCTCCCCCCGCGCGCGCCGTTCCCTCAAGGCGGCCAACATGGCCTCCACCATCCGCGGCAGGTCGTAGTCCGGCTTCCAGCCCCAGTCCTCCCGCGCGGCGGAGTCGTCGATCGTGCGCGGCCAGCTGTCCGCGATGTCCTGGCGGAAGTCGGGCCGGTACTCCACCCGAAAGCCCGGCACCCGCCGCTGGAGCTCCCGCGCCAGCTCCTCCGCGGCGAAGCTGAGGCCGGTGACGTTGTAGATCCGGTAGCGAAGGCGCGCGGGGTCCGCGGCCATAAGCAGGCGGATGGCCTTCAGGCAGTCGGGCATGTACATCATGGGGAGGACGGTGTCGGGGCGCACAAAGCAGGTGTAGGGCTCGCCCCGCACCGCGGCGTAGAAGATCTCCACGGCGTAATCCGTGGTCCCCCCGCCCGGCGGGGTCGCGCTGGAGATGATCCCGGGGAAGCGCAGGCCCCGCACGTCCAGGCCGTAGCGGCGGTGGTAGTACTCGCACAGGAGCTCGCCCACCACCTTCGTGATCCCGTACATGGTGGTGGGCGCGAGGATCGTGTCCTGGGGGGTGTTCACCCTGGGGGTTTTGGGGCCGAACACGGCGATGGAGCTGGGCCAGAAGATCCGCCGGACCCCGTGCCGGCGCGCCGCCTCCAGGACGTTGTAGAGGCCTTCGGTGTTCACGCGCCAGGCCCGGTCGGGATCGCGCTCCCCGCTGGCGGAGAGGACGGCCGCCAGGTGGTAGACCTCGGCGATCCCGAACTCCTGGATGACCCGCTCCACTTGCGCCCGGTCCGTCACGTCCAGCGGGACCCAGGGCCCGGCCTCGGCCCCGGGGAAGCGGGGGGGTTTGATGTCCGTGGCCACCACGTTTTCGTCCCCGTGCTCCCTCCGCAGCACCTGCGTGAGCTCCGATCCGATCTGACCGGCCGCCCCCGTCACCAGGATTTTCGTCATATTTTCCCCACTGCGCGCATTCTAGCCCGCCCTTTTTGCGAAGGCAAACGGGAAAAGTTGCCCCGGTACGGCCCCTGGGGTACCTTTTCCGGGAGGAGGGAGGATGGGCAAGTACGACTTCATCGTGGCGGAGTTGGAGGCCCTCAAAGCCCAGGGGCTGTACAACCTCATCCGCACCATCGAGAGCGCCGTGGACGCCTGGACCGTGGTGGACGGCCGGCGCGTCCTCAACATGTGCTCCAACAACTACCTGGGGTTCGCCAACGACCCGGAGCTCAAGGCCGCGGCCATCCGGGCCATCGAGGCCTACGGGGTGGGCCCGGCCGCGGTGCGCTCCATCGCCGGCACCCTGGCCCTCCACCGGGAGCTGGAGCGCAAGCTCGCGGAGTTCAAGGGGTGCGAGGACGCCGTGACCTTCCAATCCGGGTTCTGCGCCAACCTGGCCACCATCCCCCTCATCGCCGGCCCGGGCGCCGTGATCTTCACGGATGAGCTCAACCACGCCTCCATCATCGACGGCTGCCGCCTCACCAAGGCGGAGCGCGTGATCTACCCCCACCGGGACGTGGACTTCCTGGCCCAGGCCCTGGAGGAGCGGAAGAACGCGCCGGTGAAGCTCATCGTCACCGATGGGGTGTTCTCCATGGACGGGGACCTCGCCCCCCTGCCGGAGATCGTGGAGCTCGCCGAGCGCTACGAGGCCCTGGTGATGGTGGACGACGCCCACGGCGAGGGGGTGTTGGGTTCCCACGGCCGGGGGATCGTGGACCACTTCGGCCTGCACGGGCGGGTGGACATCGAGGTGGGCACGCTCTCCAAGGCCTTCGGGGTCATGGGGGGCTACGTGGCCGGGAAGCGGGAGATCGTGGAGTACCTGCGCCAGCGGGGGCGCCCGTTCCTCTTTTCCAGCGCCGCCACCCCCGCGGACGTGGCCGCCTGCATCGCCGCCGTGGACATCCTCATGCGCTCCGACGCGCGCGTGCAAAAGCTCTGGGAGAACACGCGCTACTTCAAGGCCAGGATGGCGGAGCTTGGGTTCGATATCGGCCAGTCCCAGACCCCCATCACCCCGGTGATGCTCGGCGAGGCCCACACCGCCTGGGAGTTCTCCAAGAGGCTCTTTGAGGAGGGCGTGTTCGCCCAGGCCATCACCTACCCCACCGTGCCCCGGGGCAAGGCCCGCATCCGGGTCATGGTGTCCGCCGTGCACACCAAAGAGGATCTGGACTTCGCCCTGGAGGCCTTCGCCCGCGTGGGCCGCCAGCTCGGGGTGATCTAAAGCCCCAGGTCCCCGGCGATCCCCTTCATCGCGGAGAGCACGACCTCCACGAACGCCGGGAGGTCCAGGCCGAGCCGCCGGCAGAGGGCGATGTCCTCCCGCGAGGCGGAGCGGGCGAAGCCCTTCTCTTTGTAGCGGTTGAGGACGTTTTGGACCGTGAGCCCCGCGAGCCGCTGGGGGTGGACCAGGGCCGCGGCCACGATCAGCCCCGTGAGGGGGTCCACGGCGGTCAGCCCGATCTCGAGGGGCGTTTCCGGCTCCTTGTGCCCGGCATGGGCCAGGATGGCCTGGAGCACCTCCTCGTCCGCGAACCCCAGGCCGCGCAGGAGCTCCACCGTGCGCCGGCCGTGCCGCTCCGGTTGGTCCTTCGTCTCGTCGTAATCCAGGTCGTGGAGGAGCCCGGCCAGGGCCCACCGCTCCGGGTCCCCGCCCAGCCGCTCCGCCAGGGCCCGCATGCCGGCCTCCACGGCCCGCAGGTGCTTCACCAGGTTCCGCGTGCGCACCCGCTCCTCCACGAGCTTGAGCGCTTCAGCCCGTGTCATCCTCCCTCCTTTGGGCGTACGCGCAGAGGTCGCGGAGGGGGCATTGGGGGCAGCGCGGGGCGCGCGGCCGGCAGACCTCGCGCCCCAGGCGGATGAGGTTCAGGTGCAGGGGGTAGGCCCGCCCCCGCGGGACAAACGGGGCCAGGGCCGCGTGGGGATCGCCCCGCCCCGCCCAAAGGCCCACCCGGCGCGCCACCCGGGCGATGTGCGTGTCCACGGGGAACCTCTCGTGCCCGAAGGCGAAAAGGAGCACGATGGACGCCGTCTTCTTGCCCACGCCCGGCAGGGAAAGGAGCCACGCCTCGGCCTCGTCCGGGGGGAGGCGGCCCAGGAAGGCCAGGGAGAGCTCCCCCTGCGCCTCCTGGATCCGCCGGAGGACCTCCCGGAGGCGGCGGGCGCGTTGCCGGTACAGCCCCGCGGGCCGGATGGCCGCCGCCACCTCCGCTTCCGAGGCGGAAAGGAGGTCCTCCCAGCGGGGGAAGCGCGCCCGCAGCGCCGCATAGGCCCGATCGCGATTGCGGTCGGAGGTGTTCTGGGAAAGAATGGTGCGGATCAGGAGCTCCAGGGGCTCGAAGGGCGGCCGTGGGGGGTCGCCGAAGGCTTGGCGCAGGCGCCGATCGATCTCCGCCAAGAGCTCAGCCTGCACAGGCCCCGAGGATAGGGAGGGGGAGAGCCTTGGGCAAGGGGGGCGTCCGCGAGGTGCTGAGGGGGATTGCGGCGGGCGTGCTGGCCGAGCTCGCCCCGGAACGGTGCTTGGCCCGCGCGGTGCGCGTGGAGGGGGAGGAGCTCCGGGCCGGGCCCTACCGCTACGACCTCCGGCGCTTCCGGCGGGTGCTCGTGGTGGGGTTCGGGAAGGCCTCCGCCCGCATGGCCCAGGCCCTGGAGGAGCTCTTGGGACGACGGATCGCCGAAGGGTTCGTGGTCACCGCGGAGGGGTGCGCCGCGCCCACCCGCCTTGTGGAGGTGGCGGAGGCGGGCCATCCCCTCCCCGACGCGCGCGCCCTGCGGGCCGGCCAAAGGATCTGGGCCCTGGCCCAAGCGGCGGGAAAAGACGATCTCCTGGTGGTCCTCATTTCCGGGGGCGGGTCCGCCCTGTGCGAGCTCCCCGCGCCCGGCCTGGACCTGGAGGACCTGGCCCGCACGACCGCCTTGCTGTGGCGCTCCGGGGCCACCGTCCACGAGCTGAACGCGGTGCGCAAGCACCTTTCCGCGCTGAAAGGGGGGCGGCTCGCCCAGGCCGCCCAGCCCGCCGCCGTGCTGGGCCTGGTCCTCTCCGATGTCCCCGGGGACGACCTGGCCACGATCGCCTCCGGCCCCACCGTCCCCGATCCCACCACCTTCGGCCAGGCCGTGGCCGTGCTCCGGGCGCGCGGGATTTGGGAGGAGGTCCCGGCGCCCGTGCGGGCCCATCTCCAAGCCGGGGCGGAGGGCCGGCTTCCCGAGACCCCCAAGCCCGGGGCGCCCGGCTTCGCCCGCGTCCGCCACGTCCTGATCGGCTCGGGGCGGACGGCCCTGGCCCTTGCCCAGAAGCTCGGCCGGGAAGCGGGCTTCCGCACCCGGGTCCTCACGGGCACCCTGCGGGGGGAGGCGCGGGAGGTGGGGCGGGTCCTCGCGGCCCTGGCGGAGGAGGAGCGGAGGCACGGCCGGCCGGTGCGGCCTCCCGCTCTCCTTTTGGCCGCCGGCGAGACCACGGTCACCGTGCGCGGAAAGGGCTTGGGCGGGCGCAACCAGGAGCTGGCCCTGGCCTTTGCCGCGGAGGCGGCGGGGCTCCCGGGGGTGGCCCTCCTGGCCCTGGCCACGGACGGCCGGGACGGCCCCACGGACGCTGCGGGCGCCCTCGTGGACGGCACCACTTGGGACCGCCTGGCGGCGGCCGGCGTGGACCCCTGGCGGGCCCTGGCGGAAAACGACAGCCACCCGGCCCTGGACGCGGCCGGGGACCTGCTCCGCACCGGGCCCACCGGGACGAACGTGGCCGATCTGGTGATCCTTGGGGTGGAAAGGAGGGCGCATGCTTAAGGCCCAAAGCGGGGCGAATTTTGTGGTGCGGCTTCAGGACGGGGAGAGGCTTCCGGACGCCCTGCGGGAGCTGGGAGCCTTTGGGGTCGTGGCCTGCGGGGTGGGGATGCTGCGGGACGTGGTGTTCGGTTTTTGGGATGGGAAGGGTTACCGCGAGGAAAGGATCTCCGAGCCGGTGGAGCTCCTCTCCCTGCAGGGGAACGTGGGGGAGGGGCCGGAGGGGGTGGTGGTGCATCTGCACGTGGTGGTGGGCAAGGAGGGCGGGGCGGCCTGGGGAGGGCATCTCCTTTCGGCCACGGTGCACAACACCGCTGAGGTGTTGGTGGTGGGGGTGCCGGGGGTGCGGCTCCGGCGGCGGCCGGAGCCCACGGGCCTGTTGGGCCTCTACCCGGAGGGGGTTGATGGGGCGCCGGCGGGGCGCTAAAAAAGAAGGGGCGAAGGTGGCGGAATCCGGCAGACGCGCTGGCCTTAGGAGCCAGTGCCGATGAGGCGTGCGGGTTCGAATCCCGCCCTTCGCACCCGCTTGGCGGCCCGTTGGGGTGCGGTATAATTGGGGCGGAAGCGGGAATAGCTCAGGGGTAGAGCGCCACCTTGCCGAGGTGGAGGCCGCGGGTTCGAATCCCGTTTCCCGCTCCAAGGGGTCCGCCGGGGTGGCGGAAGCGGTAGACGCAGGGGACTTAAAATCCCCCGGGTAGTGCCTGACCCGTGCGGGTTCGAGTCCCGCCCCCGGCAGGAGCGGGGTGGAGCAGCCAGGCAGCTCGCCGGGCTCATAACCCGGAGGTCGTAGGTTCGAATCCTACCCCCGCAACCAGGCGGAGTAGCTCAACTGGCGAGAGCGCGCGGCCCATAACCGCGAGGTTCAGGGTTCGATCCCCTGCTCCGCCAGAAGGGGATGTAGCTCAGCTGGGAGAGCGCCGCGTTCGCAACGCGGAGGTCGGCGGTTCAAATCCGCTCATCTCCACCAAAAAGGCGGGGCCTTACGGCCCCGCCTTCCCGTTTTAGGCCAGCCCCAGGAGCTGGTCGATCCGCTCCCGGTCGAACCCCACCACGATCTCCCCGTCGATCTCCACCACCGGCACCCCGGTTTGCCCGGACTTGCGCACCATCTCCAGCGCGGCCTGGTAGTTTTGGGACACGTCGACCTCGGTGTAGGGGATGCCGCGGGCCTCGAGGTAGCGTTTGACCATCTGGCACCAGGGGCAGGTGGGGGTGGTGTACACGATCACCTCGTGTTCCATGCTCCCTCCTTTCGCAAGGCCTCCACCACCGCCGGGCGCAGGAGCCTCCGGAGCTCCGGGCTCACGCGCACGCAGCGCCGGCGGCCGCGGCGCTCCCGCACGATCAGCCCCGCCTCCTCCAGGAAGCGCAGGTGGTAGGAGAGGGCGGGGGTGGAGAGCCGCACGGCCTCCGCGATCTCCGTGCAGTGCCCCCGGCGACGGGCCAAGAGGTAACTCACCACCGCCAGCCGCTCCGCGTTCCCCAGGGCGGCGAACACCTTGGCCCACCGTTGCAGGTTTTCGGCCATGGCCCGGGAGTATAGCGGGGCCCGGCGGACTTGTCAAAAATTCCAAAATCTTGGAAATTTGTGGCGAAAGGAGGGCCCGTGGAGGTCAAGGTCAGCTGGCACGAGGGTCTGCGGTTCGTGGGCCGGGGCCCCTCCGGCCACGCCGTCCTCATGGACGGCGCCCCCGAGGTGGGCGGGGAGGACTCCGCCCCCCGCCCCACCGAGCTCCTCCTCATCGCCCTGGGCGGGTGCACGGGGATGGACGTCGTCTCCATCCTGCAGAAGATGCGCACCCCGCCCCGCCGCTTCTGGGTGGAGATCCGCGCGGAGCGGGCGCCCGACCACCCCCGCGCCGTGCGCAAAGTGCACCTCAAGTACGTGGCCGAGGGCGTCCCCGAGGAGAACCTGCGCCGCGCCGCCCAGCTCTCCCAGGAGCGCTACTGCTCCGTGAGCCACTCCCTGGCCGCGGAGCTCACCTTCGAGGTCCAGGCCTCACCGTAGGAGCTCGCGCAGCCGCTCCAGGTTCAGGCCCTCACGCACAAGGTCGCGCAGGAGGGCCAGGCGCCGGGGGTCGGGCAGGAAGGAGCGGCCCAGGAGGCGGTCGGCGGTCTCGGCCACGGTGAAGGTGTCCTGGGGGGCCACGGCCAGGGTCTTCCCCCGTTCCTGGGCCTCGGCCAGGAGGGCCCGTTCCGGCCGGATCCCGCCGGAGAGGATGAGGGCCCGCACCCGCGGGAAGGCCAGGGCCACGGCCTGGATGTCCGTGCGGTCGCCGGCGGTGATCACCGCCAGCTGCCCGGGGATGCGGCGCAAATGCTGCAGGGCGGCCTCCGCGCCCATGGCCCCCACCAGGAACCGGTCCACCTCGGCCTGCAGGTCCCCCTCCACCACCACCTCCGCGCCCACGGCCTCCAGGACCTCCAGCACCCGCACGGCCTGGAGCCGCCGCTCGAAGGCCAGGGTGCCCAGCACGGGGATCCCCCGCTCCTCCAGGAACGGCGCGGCGTAGGCCTGCACCTCGGAGAGCTCGGCCTCCGGGGAAACCGCGTTCAGGACCACGCCCAGCAGCCGAACCCCACCCCCCAGGAGCTGGGCGGCGGCCAGCACGGCGTCCACGCTGGGCTCGCCCCCGTACTTGGCCACGAGGAGCACCGGGGCGGCGAGCCGCTGGGCCACGGCCACGTCGGAAAGGCCGGAGAGGAGGCCGCGGCCCAGCCACTCCCGCCCCTCCAGGAGGAGGAGGTCCGCCTCCACCTGGGCGCAGGCGGCGATGCGCGGCCAGGCCTCCGCGGGCGGGCGCCAGGCCCGCGGCGCCTCGCCCGCCAGCACCGCCACCAGCTCCTCCCCGCTGGGCAGGTCCAGGACCTGGGCCATGGCCTCGCCGTCGGGGTCGCAGGGCCGGCCGTGCCGGTAGGCCCGGGCCAGCCCCACCGGCTTGCGGTAGGCCACGCGCAGCCCCTGCTCCCGCAGGGCCTGGGCCAGCCCCGCGATCACCACCGTCTTCCCCGCCTTCTCCCCCACCCCCGCCACGTAGATCCGGTTCATACGCCCTCCTCGCTCACCGTGAGCCGGAGATCCACGGCCACCACCCGGTCCGGGTAGCACAGGATCGGGTTCAGGTCCAGCTCCAGGATCTGCGGGTTTTCCGTCACCAGCTGGCTGACCCGCAAGATCAGCTCCACCAGGGCGGCGCGGGCCACGGGCGGCTGCCCCCGCACCCCAGTGAGGAGCCGCTTGCCCCGCACCAGCTCCAGCAGCTCCTCGGCCTCGGCCCGCGAGAGGGGGGCCACGGCGAAGGCCACGTCCCGCAGGACCTCCACGTAGATGCCCCCAAGCCCGAACATGAGGAGGGGGCCGAACGTGGGGTCCCGCACCATTCCCAGGATCACCTCCCGGCCGGGAGGGAGCATCTCCTGCACGTACACCCCGTCGAGGGGCACCTCGGGGAAGCGGCTCCGGAGGCTGCGCAGGAGCTCCCAGGCCACCCGATCCGCCTCCTCCGGGGGGACGTTCAGGCGCACCCCGCCCACCTCGGTCTTGTGGGTGAGCTCGGGCGACACGATCTTCAGGGCCACGGGGGTGCCCAGGTCCCGGGCGATGCGGCCCGCTTCCTCCGCGGTCTTGGCCAGCGCCCCCCGGGCCCGCGGGATCCCGTAGGCGGCGAGGAGGTCCATGGCCTCCAGGCCCAGCCGCACCCGCCCCCGCCGCCGCGCCTCCTCCAGGACCCGGCGGGCCCGCTCCCGCTCCACGGGGAGGGTGGGCGGCGCCTCCTGGGGCCGGTGGCGGATCTCGGCGTAGCGGGCGAGGACGGCCACGGCCCGCACGGCCCGGGCCGGATCGAAAAAGGAGGGGATGCCCGCGCCCCGCAGGACCTCCTCCGCCTCCTCCCCCAGCTCCCCGGCCATGAAGCTCACGGCCAGGGGTTTCCCGGTCCGCTCCTGGGCCTGGCGCACCGCCCGGGCCAGGTCGGCGAAGCGCAGGATGGGGTGGGGGGCGGAGAGGGCCACCGCCAAGTCCACCCCGGGGTCGGCGAGCACCAGCTCCAGGGCGGCCTGGTACTGCTCCAGGGTGGCGTGCCCCACCACGTCCACGGGGTTGTAGATGGCGGCCTCCTCGGGGACCTTCTGGGCCAGGGCCTGCAGGGTTTCCTCGCGCAGACGGGCCACGCTGAGGCCCTCCCACTCCGCGGCGTCCGCGGCCATCACCCCCGCCCCGCCGGCGTTGGTCACGATCCCGATCCTCTTCCCTTTGGGCAGGGGCTGGCGGGAGAGGATGTAGGCGAAATCGAAGAGCTCCTCCACGGTGCGGGCCCGGATCACCCCGCATTGGCGGAAGGCCGCCTCGTAGGCGTGGTCGGACCCGGCCAGGGTGCCGGTGTGGGAGGAGACCGCGCGGGCCCCGGCCTCGGCCCGGCCCGCCTTGAGGATCACGATGGGCTTCGTGCGGCTGATCGCCCGGGCGAGGGCCATGAACCGCGGCCCGTCCCGAATGCCCTCCAGGTAGGCCACGATGACCCGCGTCTCCGGGTCCTCCGCGAACGCCTCGAGGAAGTCGCACTCGTCCAGCACGGCCTTGTTCCCCAGGGAGACGAAGTGGGAAAACCCGATCTTTTCCTTCCAGGCCCAGTCCAGGACGGAGGTGCAGAAGGCGCCGGATTGGGAGAGGAAGGCGATGTGGCCGGGGAGGGCGGTGCGGGGGGCGAAGGTGGTGTTCAGGCCCACCCTGGGGGAGATGAAGCCGAACGCGTTGGGGCCCAGCACGTTGAGCCCGTACTCGTGGGCGAGGCGCACCAGCTCCCGCTCGCGCTGCACCCCCTCCTTCCCGATCTCCTTGAAGCCCGCGGAGATGACCACCACGTTCTTGATCCCCTTCTCCCCGCACTCCCGCAGGACCTGGAGCACGCCCTCCGCGGGGATGACCACCACCGCCAGGTCCACGGGCTGGGGGAGGTCCCGCACGCTGGGGAAGGAGGGCCGGCCCAGGACCTCCGAATACTTGGGGTTCACGGCGAACACGGGGCCGGGGAAGCGGGCCACGTTGGCCATCACCGCGTTTCCGATCTTGCCGGGCAGGGGGGTGGCGCCCACCACCGCCACGGAACGGGGGAAAAGAAGGCCGTCCAAACTGCGCCGCATGGCCCCCGATCCTAGCCGGCCTCCACAGAATTTCCACAGCCCCTGCGGGGGCCCTCGACAGAAAGGGAGGGACAATGGGCGCGGAAGGGAGCAAGAGCCCGCTTCCTGCCCAGGTAGGGGCCCCTTGGCCCCTGCCCCCCTTGGGCCGTACCCTAAGGGAGGATGCGCACGATCCTGGTGGTGGAGGACGAGCGGGAGATCGCCCGCATGGTGCAGGCCTACCTCCTCCGCGAGGGCTACCGCGTGGAGGTGGCCTTCGACGGGGAGACGGGCTGGCACAGGTTCCAGGCCCTGAGGCCGGACCTGGTGATCCTGGACATCATGCTCCCCGGGATGAACGGGCTGGAGCTGGCCCAGAGGATTCGGCGGGAGTCGGCGGTGCCCATCATTATGCTCACGGCACGGGCGGAGGAGGCGGACCGCGTGGCGGGCCTGGAGATGGGCGCGGACGACTACGTGGTGAAGCCCTTCAGCCTGCGGGAGCTGGCGGCGCGGGTGCGCGCGGTGCTGCGGCGGGTGGAGGGGGCGGTGGCTGCCGAGGTGCTCCACGCCGGCCCCCTCACCATGGACCTGGCCGCCCGGGAGGCCCGCCTGGCCGGCAAGCTTCTGGACCTCACGCCCACGGAGTTCGACCTCCTGGCCGTGCTGGTCCGCCACCCCGGCCGGGTGTTCACCCGCCGCGAGCTCCTCCAGGCCCTGCGGGACCGCACCTACGCCACCATCCCCCGCACCGTGGACTCCCACATCAAAAACCTGCGCAGGAAGATCGAGCCCGACCCGGAGAACCCCGTGTACATCCTCACCGTGCACGGGGTGGGCTACAAGTTCCACCCCGCGGGAGGGGGCGGATGTCCTTCCGCTGGAAGCTGCTAGCGGCGCTGACCCTGGTGGCCACCCTGGCCGCGGTGGGCACCTACTTCCTCACCGCGCGGGCCGTAAGCGAGCGCTTCGCCGCCTACCGCCGGGAGGAGCGCCAGGCCGCCGGCCAGCAGCTGGCCCGCCTCCTTGGGCAGTTCTGGGAGGCCCGGGGCAGCTGGGCCGGCGTGGACCAGCTCTTCCGCACCCGCGTGGAGGTCTTCCTCCTCCGCCAGGGCCGGGTCGTGTCCGTGACCGGGTTCATGGCCCAGTACATCCTCCTGGACCGGGAGGGGAACGTGGTGGGCTGCGCAGAACAGAGCCTCCTGGGCCGGTGCACCGCCGACGACCCCGGGCTGCGGGAGCAAGCTCAGCGCTATGGGATCCCCGTGCTCGCCGCGGGAAGGCAGGTGGGGACCCTTGTGCCCATCGACCCCGCGATCCTGACCCCGCTGGAGCAGGATTTCCTGTCCTCCGTGCGGCGGGCGGCCCTGGTGGCCGGGGCCGTGGCCTTCGCCGTGGCCCTCCTTTTGGGGACCCTTTTGGCCACCCAGCTTGCTCTGCCCCTTCAGCGCCTCATCCACGCCACGGAGCGCATCGCCCAAGGGGATCTCGCGCACCGGGTGGCCGTGGCCACCCGGGACGAGATCGGGAGGTTGGCCCAGGCCTTCAACCGCATGGCCGAGGCCCTCCAGCGCTCGGAGGCCGCGCGCAAGCAGTTCCTGGCGGACGTGGCCCACGAGCTCCGCACCCCGCTGGCCGTGATTCGGGGCAACCTGGAGGCCATCTTGGACGGGGCCTTCCCCCTTACCCCCGAGTCCTTGGCCCCGGTGTACGAGGAGACCTTGCAGCTTGGGGAGCTCGTGGAGGACCTGCGCACCCTGACCCTGGCGGACACCGGGCACCTCCCCCTGGAAAAGGAGCGGGTGGAGCTGGGGGAGCTTGTGGCGGGGGTGGTGGAGGCCGTGCGGCCCGTGGCCAAGGAGGAGGGCGTGGAGGTGGTTGTGGTGCGGGAGCCGGGCCTGTGGGTCTCCGCGGACCCCCGGCGCATCCGCCAGGTCCTAGGGAACCTCCTTTCCAACGCCCTTCGGTATTCGCCTCCGGGCTCGACGGTGACCGTCTCCGCGCACCGCGAGGGGAACGAGATCTGGGTGAGCGTGCAGGACCAGGGCCCGGGCATCCCCCCGGAGGACCTCCCCCACATCTTCGAGCGCTTCTACAAGGCCGACAAATCCCGGGCGGAGGGCGGGACGGGCCTGGGCCTGGCCATCGCCAAGGAGCTGGTGCAGGCCCACGGGGGCCGCATCTGGGCGGAGAACCGAAACGGCGCCCGCTTCACCTTCAGCCTCCCCGCCCAGTAGCCCGTTCGATCTTCCCCGTCCTGACCGAGAAAGCCTTAGGAGTCCGCTGCTCCACCCGGCGGGGGATGGGGAAGATCGCCCGTTTCGTGGGGTTTGCCGGGGCGCGCCCGTAAAGGGTGCGCGACGCCCGTCCGCCCGCCCCACGCAAGATCAAGCGGCGCGGTTTTAGGAAATCTCCATGGTCCCCGTGGCCCGCGGGAGCGTCCGCCCAGGGCTTGGGGAACCGCGGACAGGGGGTCACGCCTTTTCGAGCTCACAGGAGGGGGCCCCAGCCGAGGTCGCGGGGAAAGGCGTTTGGCTCCCCCCAAGCCCTCCGCCTCCTGCAGCGTTGAGGCGTACAATTAAACTTGTAAGCCCTCGGTGGGCGAAGGGGGCGGAGACGAAATTTTCCCGTCTGCTAGCTTGGTTCCTGCTTTGGGTGGGAGGCGCGTGCCTCGGGCTGGCCCAAACCACGGACTGGCCGTCCCTCATCCAGGCGGCCAAGCCCGCGGTGGTCTGGATCCAGGTGGAAACCCGCCAGGGCACTGCCTTCGGCAGCGGGGCCCTCGTCTCCCCGGACGGCTACATCCTTACCGCGGCCCACGTGATCGAGGACGCTATCCGCATCACGGTCATCGTGGAAGAGCAGCGGGAATACCGGGCTTCTCTGGTAAGCGTTGACCACAAGGCCGACGTGGCCGTGCTCAAGATCCCTGCAAGCGGCCTTAATGGGCAGTCTTGCGTGAAGCTCCCTTGCTTGGAGAGCTACCGGGGTTGGGGAGCATCCTCTAAAGATCACGCGAACCCCAGTCCCTCCATCCCGCGGCTTAGGTGGAGCTTTGAGAAGGGGAGCCGCCTTGCCGTCGCTGGGCGTGAGACCTAGGAGTCCTACCATAGACCAAGGTGCGGGTGAGGGCTGGAGGGTTGTCCGAGGGGAGAGTTCAGGACGAAGGAGGGGACGATGAAGAGGGCGGTCTTGGTTGCGGTGGCGGTGGTGGCGTTGGGGACCGTGGCGGCAGGGGAAAGCGCGTTGCCGCCCGTGCGCACCCTGGGGTTTGGGGTGGTTTGGGTGGTGGCCTGGTCGCCCAAGGGGCGGTACCTCGCGGTGGGGGGAGGGGCGAGCGTGGTCCACCTCGTGGACACGGCGACCTGGAAGGTGGTCCGGACCTTCGAGGGGCATATGTTGTATGTCTGGTCGGTGTCGTTCAGCCCGGACGGGACGCTCCTTGCCTCGGGGTCGGCAGACGAGACGATCAAGCTTTGGGACGTCGTGCGGGGGACGGAAGTCCGGACCCTCGTTGGGCATAGGTGGCTCGTCACCTCGGTGGCGTTCAGCCCGGACGGGAAGCTCCTCGCCTCGGGGTCGGGAGATGGGACGATCAAGCTGTGGGACGTGGGGACGGGACAGGAGGTCCGGACCCTCGTTGGGCATACGGGATGGGTCACCTCGGTGGCGTTCAGCCCGGACGGGAAGCTCCTTGCCTCGGGGTCGTGGGACGGGACGATCAAGCTTTGGGACGTGGCCACAGGTAAGGAGCTCCGCACCCTCGCCGGGCATACCGAAGCCGTATTCTTCGTGGCGTTTTCCCCGGACGGGAAGACCCTCGCCTCCGGGTCGAGGGACACGACGATTAAACTCTGGGACGTGGCCACAGGTAAGGAGCTCCGCACCCTCGCCGGACATACGGACTCCGTCTCCTCTGTGGCGTTTTCCCCGGACGGGAAGCTTCTTGCTTCCGGGTCGTGGGACAGAACGATCAAGCTGTGGGACGTGGCCACCGGGAGGGAGCCGCGGGCCCTTGCCGGGCATGTAGGCCCTGTCTACTCCGTGGCGTTTTCTCCAGACGGGAAGACCCTCGTCTCCGGGTCGTGGGACAAAACGATCAAGCTGTGGGACGTGGCCGCCAGGAGGGAGCTCCGCACCCTCACCGGGCATACGGACGTAGTCCTCTGCGTAGCGTTTTCTCCAGACGGGAGGACCCTCGCCTCCGGGTCGGGGGACAAGACGATCAAGCTGTGGGACGTGGCCACCGGGAGGGAGCTCCAAACCCTCGTCGGGCATGCGGACGGCGTCTTCTTCGTGGCGTTCTCCCCGGATGGGAAGCTTCTAGCCTCCGGGTCAGGGGACAGGACGATCAGGCTGTGGGACGTGGCCGCTGGGAGGGAGCTCCGGGTCCTCGCTCGGCATATGGGCCCCGTCTACTCCGTGGCGTTCTCCCCGGACGGGAAGCTTCTGGCCTCTGGGTCAGGGGACAAAACGATCAAGCTGTGGGACATGGCCACCGGGGGGGAGCTCCGCACCCTCACCGGGCATATGGGCTCAATCATCTCCGTGGCGTTTTCCCCGGACGGGAAGACCTTCGCCTCCGGATCGTGGGACAAAACGATCAAGCTTTGGGACGTGGCCACCGGGAGGGAGCTCCACACCCTCGCCGGGCATACGGACGGCGTCTTCTTCGTGGCGTTTTCCCCGGACGGGAAGACCCTCGCCTCCGGATCGGCGGACGGCACGGTGCTCCTGTGGGACGTGGCGGCCCTCCTTCGCGGCCGCTGACCCTTGGCTCTAGGAAGCTAACCCTTCCCGGCCCCGCTTCGGCCCCCAAGGAATTCCTTTGGGAAGACCCGAATTCGTGGGGCCTTCGGCCGCTTTGGGCCAGCGCGCTTGCGGCCCCATCGTCAGGGCGCGATCGGTTTGCATTTTCCCTGCGATCCCTTAGAATTTTCGTCGCCCATGGACGGGAAAAACGCGGTTTATTACAGCCCGACCCTGGGTCGGCTCGCCTTCCCCGAGGTGGTGGATGAGATCCTGGTCATGATGGCCGCCGGCCCCGAGGACCTCTACTCCATCGTGGTGGGCACGGACTCCCAGACCTACTACGGCGAGGCGGAGTACGTGACGGCCATCGTGGTGCACCGGGTGGGCCGGGGCGGCCGGTACTTCTGGCGCCGCGTGGTGGAGCGGAAGCCCAAAACCCTGCGCGACCGCATCTGGCGCGAAGCCCTCCTCTCCTACGAGACCGCCCAGGCCCTCATCGAGGCTTTCAAGGAGCGGGGCGTGTTCGACTGCCGCCTGGAGATCCACGTGGACATCGGCCGCGGCGGCCGCACCCGTGACCTCGTGGAGGAGGTGGTGGGCATGATCCGGGGCAGCGGGTTCTTCGTGCGCACCAAACCCGAGGCCTACGCGGCCTCCGTGGTGGCCGACAAACACACGAAGTAGCCAAACGACCCACGGCCGCGTCCCCTCTGTCGCCCCCTCCGCGCCCCGCCCGCCCTACCCTTCCGCCCCGTGCCCGACCTCTCGGAGCTCCTTGGGCAGGAGGACCTTCCGCGGGTGGAAGTGCGCGGGCTGAGCTGGGACTCCCGGCGGGTGCAGCCCGGGGACCTCTTCTTCGCCCTGCCGGGGAGCAAGCACGATGGGCACGCCTTCGCCGCCGAGGCGGTGGGGAAGGGCGCGGTGGCCGTGGTGGCCGAGCGGCCCCTCGATCTCCCCGTGCCCGTGGTCCGGGTCCCCAAGGCCCGCGCCGCCCTGGCCCAGGCCGCCTGCGCCTTCTACGGCCATCCCACCCGCAAACTCTGCGCCATCGGGGTCACCGGCACGAACGGGAAGACCACGGTGGTCCACTTCCTGGGCCAGCTCCTCCCCGCGTGCGAGACGATCACCACCGTGCGCGTGGAGGAGGAGGGGCTTTCCTGCGTGACCACGCCGGAGGCCCCGGAGCTCCAGCGGATCGCCGCGGAGGCCCTGGCCCAGGGGAAAAAGTTCTTCGCGTTCGAGGCCTCCTCCATTGGGCTGGCGCAGCACCGCGTGGACGGCGTGCACCTCCGGGCCGCGGTGTTCACGAGCTTCGCCCGCGATCACCTGGACTTCCACGGGACCCTGGAGGCCTATCTTGAGGCCAAGCTGCGCTTGTTCCGCATGCTCCCCAAGGGGGCGTGGGCGGTGGCGAACGTGCGGGCGCCGGTGGAGGCCGTGCGGGCCGCGGCCCCCTCCGCGCGGCTCCTCACCTACGGCCTGGGCCGGGGCGAGGTGCGGGCCCTGCGCCTGGCGGAAGACCCCACCGGGACCCGCTTGTTCGTCCACAGCCCCTTTGGCGGCGGCGAAGCCTTCCTCCCCTTCCACGGGCTCCACAACGTGGAGAACGCCCTGGCCGCCCTGAGCGTGGCCCTGGCCCTGGGGCTCCCCTGGCGCGGGGTGCGGGAGGGCTTGGCCGCCTTAACCCTTCCGCCCGGGCGGTACGCGCGCTTTCGTACCCCGGCGGGGGCCGAGGTGGTGGTGGACTTCGCCCACAACCCCGAGGCCCTGGGGAGGATGCTGCGGGAGCTGCGCCCGCGGGCGCGGCGGCTGGCGGTGGTGTTCGGCTGCCCTGGGGAGGCCGACCGGGGCAAGCGCGCCCTCATGGGCCGCCTCGCCGGGCAATGGGCGGACCTGGTGGTCATCACCGCGGACAACCCCAAGTCCGAGGACCCGCGGGCCATCGCGCAGGAGGTGGCGCGGGGGGTCGCGGAGGTGGGCGGCTGGTTCACGGTCCTTTTGGACCGGGCGGAGGCCATTCGGTTCGCCCTGGCGTGGGCGCGGGCCGGGGATTGCGTGCTCATCGCGGGGAAGGGGCACGAGCGCCGGCAGATCCTGGCCCAGGGGGCCCTGCCCTTCTCCGACCTTGCGGTGGTTCAGGCGCTGGGGGGCGCCGCGCTGAAGTAGCGGGTGAGGGCCTGGAGGACCCGGCGGGCCACCTCGGCGGGCGCGCCCGTCCCGTCCACCACAAGGAGGTTGGGGAGGAGGGGCGGGGCGAGCTCGGCCTGGGCCGCCAGCCTGCGGGCGATGACCTCCTCCGGAAGCCCCGCGGCCCGCAGCCGCCTCCGCCGCTCCTCCTCCGGCACGGAAAGCCAAAGGAAGAGGTCGAAAAACCCCCGGTCCACGTGGGGCGAGTGGAGCAGCAGCGCCCCCTCCACGAGGAGGTACTGCGTGCCCTTCCCCTGGAGCTCCTTGGCCCTCTGGCGGAGGGCCGCCATGACCCAGGGGTGCACGAGGTCCTCGAGGTCCCTGCGGGCCTGGGGGTCGGCGAACACCAGGGCAGCGAGCCGCTCCCGGTTCACCGTGCCGTCGGGGTTGAGGATTTGTGGGCCGAAGCGGGCGCGCACCCCCAAATAGGCGGGGCCGCCCGGCCGGTAGGTCTCCCAGGCCAGGACGTCGCAGTCCACGTGGGCGAAGCCGGGCCGGCGCGCCAGCATCCGCGCCACCGTGGACTTCCCCGTCCCCGTCGGCCCGGCCAGCCCAACGACCCTCATGCCCCGTAATCTCCCGGCCAGAGGAGGTGGCGGTTCCCCACGTGCACCCGGGTGAGCCCGGCCTCCTCCGCAGCCCGCAGGCACCGCTCCATGTGCGCGGCGGACGTGCAGGGCAGGTCGTCCATGAGGCAGTTGGGGTAAAAAGCAAGGAGGCTCACGGGGATGTGGGGGTTGAGGGCGGCGATAAAGCGGGCCAGGGGCCGCACCTCCTCCACGTCCACGTAGCCCGGCACAAGCAAGATGCTGGCCACGAGAAGGGGGACCTCCGGCCGCAGGGCGAACCGCTCCGCCACCCAGGCGAAGTTCTCCAGCGTCCGCGCGTTGGGGGCGCCGGTCAGGGCGTAGTGCACGTGGGGGTCCCAGGCCTTGAGGTCGAACTTGATCACCCCGCCCGAGGCCAGGGCCACCTCCACCATGCGCGCAAGGAGGGCGCGGCTCATGCTGCCGTTGGTCTCAAAGCAGATGCGCAGGATCCTTTGGGGGTGGGCCTCCCGGGCCAGCTCTGCGGCCCGCAGGGCGTGGGGCAATTGGGGGGTGGGGTCGCCCCCGAAAAAGCAGATGCAGGAGGTCCGGGCGTCCACCGCCCGGGCCAGGTCCTCCGGACCCACCGGCGCCCGGTGCGGGCCCTCCACGCGGTAGTGCCAGTTCTGGCAGTAGAGGCAATCGAAGGAACAGGCCTCGTAGAACACGGCGAGGTTTTTGTAGCCGTATTCGGCCCCGGGGCGGTAGGCGTAGCGGGGGTAGCCCGCGCCCGTCCCCCCAGGGCAGACAAAGTCCGCCACGCAGTTGGTGGGCAGGGGGTCGTAGTACCAGCTCACGCGGGCCACGGAGCGCTCGCCTGGGGGCAGGCCGCAGAACCCCACCCCGTCCGGGGGGACCCGGCAGTCGTGCACGCAAAGGCCGCAGGGGTGCCCCTGGGGGTCCCTGGGCACGGCCTCGGGAAAGCCGAAGATCCTGCGGGATCGGGCGCGGGCTTTGGCCACGAAGGGCTCGGCCTCCTGGGGCCGCTGGCGGAGGCAGTCGCCGCACACCCCGATGGCCCGGGAAAGCAGTTTCCTTTTGCCGCAGACCGGGCAGGGGGAGCTCATGCGCGGGCGGCCTCGGTGGCGATCTCGTGGGCGAAGCGCAGGGGGGTGGGGATCTCTTCGTTCCGGGTCAGGGAGGCCACGAGGTCCACGCTGGTGGGGAGGTCGGCCCGGTGGCCGGGGGAGATGAAGAGGGTGCGGTTGCGGCCGGTGCGCAACGCGGCCCCCGCCACCTCCTCGCCCAGCAGGACCGGCCGCCACTCCCCGATCGTCATCCCCTCGGTGTTCACGTCGCCGCACAGGTGCCCCTTGGCCACCCCCACGCTGGGGAGGTCCAGGAGGACGCCGAGGTGGGAGGCCACGCCGGCCCGCCGCGGATGCAAGATCCCGTTCCCATCCACCAAGAGCACGTCCGGCCCCATCCCCTTCCCCTGGGCCTCCCGCAGGACCGCGAGGTACGCGGGCAGCTCGCGGTAGGAAAGGTAGGTGCGGATGTACGGGAACTTCGCGGGCGCCTGGGCCACGAGGTAGTCGAGGGGATCGCCATCCGGTCCCGCCAGGACGTAGGCGGCGTAGGCGAGCTCCCCCCGGTAGGCCACGTCCACGGCGCCGATCCGGCGGGGCTCGGGCAGGGGGGCGAGCCGCACCTGCTCCCCGATGCGCCGCTGCTCCGCCTGGAGCCGGGCCAGGGGGCGGTCGGTGCGGAAGGCGTCAAAGAAGTAGCGCAGGAGGGGTTCCACCCGGTCGCCCACCACCCGTACCCCCTCCGCCCGGAGTTTGGCCGCGGCCCAGGAGGTGTCCTCCCCGAACACGCGGCCCACCGCGCCGGAACTGTGCACCACCCGGTGGACCGGCCACTCCTTGACCTCCTCGCCGGCCAAGAAGGCGGCGACGAAGCGCACGGCCTCCGGGTCGCCCAGGGCCTCGGCCAGGGCCCGGTAGGTCGTGACCCGGCCCGGCGGGACCTGGTGCACCAGGTCCCGCAGGATCCCCACCAGATCGGGCACCCAAAGCTCAGCCGCAGCTCCCACAGCCCTTGGGGTACACCGTGACCCGCAGCGTGGCCGGCGCCGAAAGGTCGCCGTAGTCGTCCGCCACCACCAGCCGCACCTCGTACACCCCGGCCTTGCCGTAGCGGTGGGTGACCTCGGGGGCCGAGGTCTCCGCCCAGCTCCCGTCCCCAAAATCCCAGAGGTAGCGCACCACCTGGCCGTCCTCGTCCCGGGAGCCGTGGGCCTCGAAGTGCACGAGCTGGCCCTCCTGGACGAGGGTGGCGGAGGCCATAAGGGCGGCCACGGGGGGCTTCGAGCGCACCTCCACCCAGGTTTCCGCCTGGGCGAAGGCCGGGCCGGCCCGCACCTCCAGGTACACCCGGTAGCGTCCGCGCACGGTGAAGGTGTGGCTCACGCGCACCCCCGTGAGCACCCGGCTTGGGGCTTCCGCGCCCTCGGGGAAAATGGTCCAGATCCACTGTTCGATCGGGCCTTGGGAGGCGCTCCCGTCGAAGGTGACGGTGAGGGGGTAGGGGCCCCGTGGGGAGGGGGGCTCCGTGCGGATCACCGCCCGAAGGCTGGGGTGGGCCGGGAGGCACCCGGGGAGGAGCGCCGCCCCCAGGGCCAAAAGGATCCATTTTCCAAGCGGTTTCATTGCGGCCTCCGGGCGAAGGATAGCGCTCGCGCGCGGGGCGGACCAGGTACACTTCGGGGCCATGCGCGCCGTGGACGTGGTGGTGATCGGGGGAGGCCCGGCGGGCTACGTGGCCGCCCGCCGGCTGGGGCAACTGGGGATCGAGACCGTCCTTGTGGAGCGGGCCGAGCTCGGCGGCACGTGCCTCAACCGCGGCTGCATCCCCACCAAGGCCCTGTACGCGGCCACCCTGCCCCTAGGGAAGCGCGCGCTCTACGCGCACATGGGGATCGAGCTTGAGGCCCGGGTGGACTTGCCGCGGCTCCGGGGGTTCGTGGGGGAGGTGGTGGCCAAGCTGCGGGAGGGCGTGGGCCGGCTCCTTTCCGCGGCGGGGGTGGAGGTCCTGCGGGGGGAGGCGGTGCTGCGGGGGCCGGGCCTCGTGGAGGTCCGCGGGGAAAGCGCGCAGCTCCTGCGCGCCCGGGCCATCGTCCTGGCCACCGGCTCCGTCCCCAGCGAGCTCCCCTCCCTCCCTTGGGACGGGGAGCGGGTGTGGTCCTCGGACCACGCCCTGGCCCTCCCCAGGATCCCGGAGCGGCTGGCGGTGGTGGGCGGCGGCGTGGTGGGCCTGGAGCTGGCCACGGTGTACCGCCGGCTGGGGGCCCAGGTCACGGTGGTGGAGATGCTGGAGGGCCTCCTGCCCGGGGTGGGGCTTTCCCGGCGGGGGGAGGCCCTCCTGCGCCAGGCCCTGCAGCGCCAGGGGATCGCGGTGCGGTTGCGGACCGCGGCGGTGGGGCTCACCCCCCGGGGGCTGCTGGTGCGCACCGCGGGCGGAACGGAGGAGATCGAGGCCGAGGCCGTGCTGGTGGCGGTGGGCCGGCGGCCCCTCTCCTTCGGATTAGGCCTGGAGGAGCTGGGCGTGCCCCTGGAGAGGGGCTTTGTGCGCACGGACGAGCGTTTTCGGGCTGGACCCGGCCTCTACGCCATCGGGGACGTGCGCGGGGGGCCGCTGCTGGCCCACAAGGCCTCCCACGAGGGCCTGGCCCTGGCGGAGGGCCTGGCCGCGGAGCTGCGGGGCCAGCCCGCTCCTCCGCTCCCCTCTGCGCCCGTGCCCCAGGCCGTGTTCACCCAGCCCGAGGTGGCCCTGGTGGGCGCCTCTTTGGACGCCCCCGGCCTGCGGGTGGCCCGGTTCCCCTTCGGGGCGCTGGGGCGGGCCCTGGCGGAGGGGGAGCCCGAGGGCTTCGTGGGCCTGGCCGTGGACGCGGAGGGGCGGGTGGTGGGCGCGGAGGTGGTGGGGCCGCACGCCACCGAGCTGTTGGGCGAGGTGGGCCTGGCCGTGGCCCTGGGGCTTCGGCCGGAGGACCTCGCCCACGCCGTGCACGCCCACCCCACCTTCCCCGAGGCGATTTGGGAGGCGGCCTGGCAGATCCTTGGGAAACCCGTGCATACCCTGTGAGGTATAATCGCGGGCCATGCGCGTCCTGTTGATTTCCCGCCGCATCATCCTGCCCCGGCGGGGGCAGGGCTGACCTCATCCCTTCCCGTCTGCACCCCCTGGTGGACGGCACGCCCGGGCGAAAAGGAGGCGGCATGGGGTTCCAAAAGTTGGAGGGCGATCCCAAGCGGCGGGAAGAGGCGATCCTCCGGTTCTGGGAGGAGGGGCGGGTGTTCGAGCGCTCCGTGGAGGGGCGCCGGGGCCGGGAGCGCTTCGTGTTCTTTGAAGGGCCGCCCACGGCCAACGGCCGCCCCCACTTCGCCCACCTTTTGGCCCGCGTGTATAAGGACCTCTTCCCCCGCTACAAGACCCTGCGGGGCTACTACGTGCCGCGCCGGGCCGGCTGGGATTGCCACGGCCTCCCCGTGGAGCTGGAGGTGGAAAAGGAGCTGGGCCTCTCCACCAAGGCCGAGATCGAGCGGCTTGGGGTGGAGAACTTCGTGCGGGCCTGCCGGGCCTCCGTGGACCGCTACATCCGCGAATGGGAGCGGATGATGGTGCGCCTGGGGTTCTGGATCGACCTCGCCCACCCCTACATCACCTACACCGACGCCTACATCGAGAGCCTGTGGTGGATGCTCAAGGAGATCCACAAAAAAGGGCTCCTCTACAAGGGCCACAAGATCCTGCCCTATTGCCCGCGCTGCGGGACCTCCCTTTCCTCCCACGAGGTGGCCCAGGGCTACCGGCGGGTGGCCGACCCTTCTGTGTTCGTGCGCATGCCCCTTGCGGATGACCCCTCCGTGGCCATCCTGGTGTGGACCACCACGCCCTGGACCCTGCCGGCCAACGTGGCCCTGGCCGTGGCTCCGGAGGCACCCTACGTGGAGGTCCTCTTCCGGGGGGAGAGGCTGATCCTGGCCCGGCCCCGGCTGGCGGCCGTCCTGGGGGAGGAGGCCCAAGTCCTCCGGGAATTCCCGGGACGGGAGCTTCTGGGTCGGCGCTACCTCCCCCTCTACCCCCTGGCCGGGGAGGGGGCCTACCGCGTGGTGGCCGGGGCGTTCGTGTCCCTGGAGGAGGGCACGGGGGTGGTGCACATCGCCCCCGCCTTCGGCGAGGAGGACTACGAGCTGGGGCGGGCCGAGGGGCTCCCCCTCCTGCAGCCGGTGGACCGGGCCGGCCGGTTCACCGCGGACTTCCCCCTCGGCGCCGGCCTGTTCGTGAAGGAGGCGGACCCCAAGATCCTTGAGGATTTGCGCGCCCGCGGCCGCCTCTTCCGCGCCGAAACCTACGAACACGAGTACCCCTTCTGCTGGCGGTGCGACACCCCCCTCCTCTACTACGCCATGGACTCCTGGTTCATCGCCACCACTCGGGAGAAGGACCGGATCCTCGCGGAGAACGCGCGGATCACTTGGCATCCGGAGCACGTGGGGCGCGGGCGGTTCGGGGACTTTTTGGAGTCCATGCGGGACTGGGCCCTGTCCCGCGAGCGCTACTGGGGCACCCCCCTCCCCGTGTGGACGTGCCCCTCCTGCGGGAACCAGGAGGTGATCGGGTCCCGCGCGGAGCTTGTGGCCAAGGCCCTGGACCCCGACCTCGCCCGCCGCGTGGAGCTCCACCGGCCCTACATCGACCGGGTGGAGCTGCGCTGCCCCTGCGGGGGGCGGATGCGGCGGGAGCCCTACGTCCTGGACACCTGGTTCGACTCCGGCGCCATGCACACCGCCCAGTGGCACTACCCCTTCGAGAACGCCGAGCTCTTCCGGGAAAACTACCCGGCGGACTTCATCTGCGAGGGCCTGGACCAGACGCGCGGCTGGTTCTACACCCTTCTCGTCACCGGGGTCCTGGTGCACGGGGCCACGCCCTACCGGCGGGTGTTGGTGACCGGGCTGGGCCTGGACGCCCAAGGCCAGAAGATGAGCAAGTCCCGGGGCAACGTGATCGACCCCCTGCCCCTCGCGGACGAGCACGGCGCGGACGCCATCCGCTGGTACCTCCTCTCGGAGTCCGCGCCCTGGACGGAGCGGCGGCTGTCCGTGGACGGCGTCCGGGCCGCGCGCTTCGGGTTTCTGGAGACCGTGCGCCACTGCCACGACTTCTTCGCCCTCTATGCGGCGATCGACGGGTTCGACCCCGGGGAGGGCGTCGTCCCCTGGGCGGAGCGGCCGGCCCTGGACCGCTGGCTGGGCTCCCGCCTGTCCCAGGCGGTGGAGGAGGTGACCCAGGCCCTGGACGCCTACGACGTTGTGCGGGCCACCCGTGCGCTGGAGGACTTCGTGGACGACCTCTCCAACTGGTACATCCGCACCTCCCGGCCGCGCTTTTGGGGCGAGGGGATGGGGCGGGACAAGCGCTGCGCCTACCACACCCTCTACGCCGCCCTGAAGACCCTGAGCGTGCTTTTGGCGCCCTTCGTGCCGTTCTTGGCGGAGGCCATGTGGCGGAACCTGCGCACCGCGGCGGACCCGGAGTCCGTGCACCTTGCGGACTGGCCCGCGCCCCTGTTCCGGGACCGCACCTTAGAGGAGCAGATGGCGCGGGTGCGGCAGGTGGTGGAGCTGGGCCTGGCCGCGCGCAACCGCGCCAAGCTCAAGGTGCGCCAGCCCCTGCGCCTCCTTTTGGTGCAGGAAAAGCCCGGGGACGCCGCCATCCCCCCGGAGCTCTGGGCCCTGGCCAAAGAGGAGCTCAACGTGCTGGAGCTGCGGGTGGTGCCGGACCTTGGGGCGGCCCGGCAGCCCCGGCTCGCCCCGGATTTCCGGCGCCTGGGGCCGCGCCTGGGCGCCCAGGCCCAGGCCGTGGGCCGGCTCCTCCGCGAGGCCGACCCCGCCTGGGCCCGCACGCTCCTGGAGCATGGACAAGCCGAGCTCGCCCTGGGGCAAGGGAAGGTGCTCATCCTTCGGGAGGACGTGCAGGTCGCGTGGGAGCCGGCGCCCGGCTTCGTGGTGGAGGAGGACGCGGGCGGCGCCGTGGCCCTCGATACCCGCCTGGACGAGGAGCTCCGGGCCCTGGGGGACCTCAGGGAGCTCGTGCACCGCCTGCAGCTTCTGCGCAAGGAGGCGGGCTTTGAGGTCACCGACCGCATCGTGGTGGGGTACGAGGGGGAGCTGAGCGCCGTGTTCGCCCGCTTCCCCGAGCGGATCAAGGAGGAGGTGTTGGCCGTGGACCTGGTGGCCGGGGCGCTGGCGGGCGCCGAGCACGAGGCCGAGCTGGAGGTCCACGGGAAGCGCGGCCGGGTTTGGCTCCGGCGCGTGGGGAGGGGCTGATGCCGGCGATCGCCGTGATCGGGGCCCAGTGGGGCGACGAGGCCAAGGGGAAGATCGTGCACTTCCTCTGCCGCCGGGCCGACCTGTGCGTGCGCTTCAACGGCGGCCCCAACGCCGGCCACACCGTGGTGGACGCGCATGGGGAGGCCCGCCTCCACCAGGTGCCGGCCGGGGCCCTCCACCCCCACTGCTTGGGGGTGCTGGCCCACGGCGTGGTCCTGGACCTCTGGGCCCTGGAGGCGGAGCTTGCGGAGCTCGCGGGGCAGGGGCGCCCTCCGCCCCGCCTCCTCCTTTCCGAGCGGGCCCACCTGATCCTCCCCTACCACCGGCGGCGGGAGGAGCGGGAGGGCGCGGCGCAGGCCCTGGGGACCACAAGGAAAGGGATCGGGCCGGCGTACGCGGACCGGGCCGCTCGCCGGGGCCTGCGCCTTGTGGACCTTTTCCACCCCGAGCGGGTGGAGGAGCGGCTGCGCGCCGAGGACGGGGAGGAGGCGGCCCAGGTCCTCGCCGAGCTCCTGCGGCTGCGGGACCGGTTTTCCCCGGCCGTTGGGGACGCCCGGGCCGCGCTGGCCCACGCCCTGCGCGCGGGCCAAACCGTGGTGTTCGAGGGCGCCCAGGGCACCCTCCTCGACCTCGACTGGGGGACCTACCCTTACGTCACCTCCTCCCCCACCACGGTGCACGGCATCCCTTGGGGGACGGGGGTGCGGGTGGAGTTCGCGGCCGTGGTGGGGGTGGCCAAGGCCTACACCACGCGGGTGGGCGCCGGCCCCTTGCCCACGGAGGAGCGCGGGGCGGTGGGGGAGCGGCTGCGGGAGTCCGGCCGGGAGTACGGGGCCACCACGGGCCGGCCCCGCCGCTGCGGCTGGCTGGACCTCGTGGCCCTCCGCTACGCCTGCGCGATCAACGGCTTCACCCACCTGGCCCTCACCAAGCTCGACGTCCTCTCGGGCTTTTCCGAGCTCAAGGTGGCCGTGGCCTACCGCTGGGGAGGGAGGCGCCGGGAGGACTTCCCCTCTTCCGCGGACGAGCTCTTCCATGCGGAGCCGGTGTACGAGACCCTGCCGGGGTGGGGGGAGGGGATCGCCGGCGTGCGGGATTTTTCCGCGCTTCCCAAGGCCGCGCAGCGCTACGTGCGCTTCGTGGAGGAATTTGTGGGCGTGCCCGTGGCCCTGGTGGGCACGGGCGCCCGCACCGAGGACGTGATCGTGCGCGCCGAGATCCTGGGATATACTTGAGCGCAAGGAGGAAGCCATGCCCAAGTCTCCGCTTCCCAAGGCCATGCTCGCCAAACAGAAGACGTACATGGCCAAGAAGGAGGACGCCGGACGGACGTTCGAGCGCCGCTGGTACGTGGTGGACGCCGCCGGCCAGCCCCTGGGCCGGTTGGCCTCGAAGATCGCCAAGATCCTGCAGGGCAAGCACAAGCCCACCTACACCCCCCACTTCGACGTGGGCGACTACGTGGTGGTGATCAACGCGGCCAAGATCAAGCTCACCGGGGACAAAGAGGACACGAAGGTCTACTACCGGCACTCCGGGTACATCGGGAACCTCAAGGAGATCCCGTATCGGGAGCTTTTGGCCAAGCATCCCGAGCTGCCCCTGAAGCTGGCGGTGCGGCGGATGCTCCCTAAAAACGAGCTGGGGCGGCGGATGCTGCGCAAGCTCAAGGTCTATCCTGGGCCGGAGCACCCCCACCAGGCCCAAAACCCCCTCCCCCTCTCCCTCTGAGGACGCGGGTCACCCCGGCCGCGGACAAAGGGCGGCTGGGGTGACCCCCCGGGTCTTCCCTCCCGCCTTTCCCCCTCGCTACCCTCGGCCAGGCCCGGAAACGTAGGGGCGATCGGCACACATGGGAGCAAGGAGGGAAGGATGATGCGGAAGATCAGCCTGGTTGTGGCGGTGGCCCTGCTCTGGGGAGTGCCCCTCCTGGCCCAGGGCTACTTCGAGGTGGTGCAAGGGGCAACCAAGGCGGCGGTCACCCCGTTTGCGGGGACCCAGCCGGCCACCAACTTCTACGATTACGACGCCGGCCAATCCCGCAGCCGCAACCCGCTTGGGGAGGCCAACACCGCCGTCCTCTTCCTCTACCGGGAGCCGCAGGGCCAACTCTTCCTCTTCTTCCTCCTGGGGAGGGCCGAGGCCGGCACGGGCGGCAACGCCCGCTTCACCCTCAAGAACATCCCCATCGGGGCGGACTTCGTCCTCCGCGACGACGGCTTCTACTTCCCGCTCCTCCCCGAGCTCAACGACACCTACGCCCTGGCCAACGGGAACTACCAAGTGATGTGGACCTGGACGGACGGGCGCACCGACGGCGGGGTGTTCGGCCCCTTGGGCGAGGAGTTCTCGCTGGTCGTGGTCCCGGAGGCCCTGGCTGGGGTCCAGCGCATCGTGTTCAAGCACGGGGACCTGGCCCGCCCCACCCGCATCGAGCTGAACACCGTGGACCCCATCCAGATCAAGGGCATGAGGAACCAGCCCCCGGTGGCGAAGCTGACGATCAGCCCGGCGGCCCCCCGCGCCCGCCAGGAGGTCCTGTTCGACGCCTCCGCAAGCTACGACCCCGACGGGAAGATCGCGGAATACCGCTGGGACTTCGACGGCGACGGCAAGGTGGACCTCGTGTCCACCGAGGCCAAGGTGCGCTACACCTATCCCGCCGGCGGCGCCTTCACCGTGCGCCTCACGGTGGTGGACAACACCGGCATGGCCACGACCTTCACCGCTCCCCTCTCCGTCTCGCCCATCACGGTGGAGGTGATCCGGGAGATCTCCACCACCACGGCGCTTCCGGGCTCCACCTTCCGGGTGACCGTGACCATCAAGACGGACCAGGACCTGATCGGCGCGGGCCTGGACGAGGACCCGCCGGCCAACTGGGAGGTCATCCCCATCCAAAACGCCGGGGCCATCTTCAAGCGGCCCACGGTGCAGTGGGTGTTCATGGAGACCATCCGCGCCGGGACGCAGCGGGTCATCGTGTACGACCTGAAGGTGCCGCCCAGCGAGCAGCTGGCCTCCCTGCGCCTGCCCCAGCAGTTCTGCATCACCGGCACCTTCCAGGCCAAGGTCCCGGACGTGGTGCTGGAGGTGGGCGGCGAAAGCTGCCTTATGGTCAACGACTGCCTCTCCATCCTGGAGGCCGTGGCCCACCTCGTGCCGGCGGACCGGCCGGGCGATCCCGACCGCATCGACCTCCGGCTTTCCGAGGCCATCACCGTGGACCAGGTGGTGCGGGTGGGCGAGCTTTGGCGCACGGGCCAGCCCCTCCCCGGGGTGTGCGGGGAGCTCCTGGACATGGAGAAACTCAAGCTCATCGCGGCCTACGCCTACTCCTGCACCCCGGTGGACGAGCCCCTGCCCACCTATCCCGCGGCGAAGGTCACCGCCAAACGCACCATCCTCGCCCCCATCCCCTGCGAGGGCGTGGTCCTCGGCTTCTACGACAGCATGGGCAACGCCATCGGCAACAAGTTCACGGTGAAGGTGGAGATCTCCACCGATCGGGACGTGATCGGCGTGGGCCTGGACGAGGACCTGCCGGTGGGGTGGAAGGTCACCCCGATCCAGAACGACGGGTTCATCTTTAAGCCCGGGGTGAACCAGTGGGTGCTGTTGGACGTGCTGCGGCCGGGCCGGCCCAAGACCATTATCTACGAGGTCACGGTGCCGCCCACGCTGCAGGTGCGGCCGCCGCGGCCCGGCCCCTGCCCCGAGCGGGACTTCCAAACCATAGTCGGCAAGGTGGACACCGGCCTCCCCTGCCTGGAGGTGGACGTCACCGGCCAGGGCCGGGTGGAGCTGGCGGACTGCCTGAGCGTCCTCACCGCCATCGCCAAGTGGGACGTGACTCGGGACACCATCGACCTCGCCCTCTCCGACAAGATCACCTTCCCCCAGGTGCAGCGGGCCATCGCCTTCTGGCTGGAGGGCACCCGCATCCCCCGCACCTGCGCCCCCGGGGTGGTGGACTTCGAGCTCATCAAGACCATCATCGCCTACTGGCTCACGGGGACGCCCATTTGCGAGCCGCTTCCGGGCCAGCCGCCCTCCCCATGCCTTGGCCGCTAGGGACCAAGCGGGCTGATCTTCCCGGGGCAGCGGGCTCGGCCCGCTGCCCCTCCCCCCTTTTCGGGAAAGGAGGCGAGCGATGCGCGCGCTTTTTGCGGGCGTGCTTTGGGGCGTTCTCGCGTTGGGGGCCACGCTCCAGTGTTCCACCTTCACCCCGGGGCCTGGGGAGACGGTGACCCTCAGCGTGGTGGGGGCGCCGGCGGGCGCCGCCTTCCGCTGGGACCTCGATGGCGACGGCCGGTTCGAGCTGAGCTCCCGCGAGCCCCACGCCACCCTGAGCGTGGCCGCAGGGCCCCGCCTGGTGCGGGTGGAGGTGGTGAGCGGGGGACGCGCGGAGCTCCTGACCGCGCTGATCGTGGCCCACCCCCACCTGGGAGCGGTGCGCACCCTCACCCTCGAGGGGACCACGCTTCTGGTCCAAGTGACGGTGCAAAGCAAGGTGCCCGTGATCGCCCCCGGGTTCGTGGAGGAGATCCCCAAGGGGTTCGCCCTGGAGGTGGTGGCCGAGGGCGGGGCGTTCTGGCGCCGCGCCGAGAAGCTGGAGGTCCTCTGGCCCCTGATCCTCGAGCCCGGGATGCGCCTGGCGTTCACCTACCGCCTCCATCCCCTGGCGGAGACCCCCTTTCAGCTGAGCGGGGCCGTGAGCGGCTACGTGGAGGGGCGGCGGGTGGAGGTGCCCATCGCCGGGTTCTTCCAGCCCTAGGGGAGGGGGCGGCTGCGCGCCCACAGCTCCTGGAACCTTTGGGCCGCCCGCTCGGCGAGCCCGGGGGTGCCCCAAAACAGCACCCCCGCCTCCACGTTCCTCGTCAGGCCGGAATAGGTCCAGTTGGCCGAGGTCACCACCAAGTGCCGGCCGTCGACGAGGAGAACCTTGGCGTGCAGGGTGGTCCCGAGGGGATCCAGGCGCACCTCCGCGCCCTGGACCCACAGCCAGGCCGCGGCCAGGCGGTTGCCCTCCGCCACCTCCCGCAGCCCCTCCCCGCCCTCGAGGAGGACCTGAACCCTGAGGCCCCGCGCGGCCCCGTGGGCCAAGTGCCGGAGCAGCCGCGTGGAGGGGCTGTCGGGGTACTGGGGATAGTACGCGCACTGGTAGAGGAGGACGAGGACGCTTCGGCTCGCCTGGTCGAGGAGGCGGGTGAGGGCTTGGAAGTGCAGCAGGGACTCGGGCAGCTCGAGGAGGGGGAGGACCGCGGGTTCCCGCCAGGGGCCCTCCGGGAGCTGGGCCCGGGCCGCGAGCCGCCCCTCCCATAGCCGGAAGAAGAAGGCCCGAAAAGCGCTCGCCAGCTCCGGGCTCTCCACCACCACGTCCACCTGCACGCTGCGGGTGAGGGCGGTCTTGGTCCAGTGGGTGGACCCCACCACCACCAAGCGGCCGTCCACCACCAGGAACTTCGCGTGCAAGGGGGTTTCGGGGTGGTCCCCCCGCACTTGGATGCCCCAGCGGCGCAGGAGGTCCTCGGCCTCCTGCCGCTCGGGGGCGGGCCCCTCCGGACCCCGCTCCAACAGCACGTACACCTCCGCGCCGCGTTCCTTGGCCCCCTTCAGGGCGAACAGGAGGGGGTCGGTGGTCCCCTCGGGGTACGCGCGGAGGTCGGAGAGGGCCACGAGGACCTCGCTTGTGGCGGAGGCCAGGAGGGCGGGCACGTGCGCGAGGTAGGCGGGTTCCTCGGGGGTGGTCCAGAGGAGCCAGACGGGGAAGGCGCGGACACAAACGCCGAGGGCCCACGTCAGGAAGATGGCCAGCGCCCGCATCCTCCGCTATGATAGCCTGTTGTGATCGAGCGTTTGCCCCCCGAAAAGCTGCGGCGCACCTGCGATCCGCGCCTCTTCACGTTCGCCACCACCGCGGAGCTGAAGCCCCTGCAGGGGATCGTGGGCCAGGAGCGGGCCCTGGAGGCCCTGCGCGTGGGCCTCAGCCTGCGGGCCCCCAAACACCGGTACAACGTGTACGTGGCGGGGGAGCCGGGCTTGGGCAAGACCTCCGCGGTGACCCAGTTCCTGGAGGAGCTTTCCCGCGGCCAACCCGTGCCCCCGGACATCTGCTACGTGCACAACTTCGCCCTGCCCCACGTGCCCCGCTACCTCCTCCTGCCGCCGGGCAGGGGGCGGGAGCTGCGCCAGGACATGGAGCGGTTCATCGAGTTCCTGGAGCGGGAGCTGCCCCGGGTGATGGAGTCCGAGGAGGTCAAGGCCCGGCTCCGGCGGGAGCGGGAGCAGCTGGAGGCCCAAAAGGAGGAGGTGTTCCGGGAGCTGGAGGGCCGGGTGCGCGCCCTGGGGTTTGCGCTGCAGCGCACGCCCTTTGGGCTCAACACCATCCCCCTCAAGCCCGACGGCTCCGCCTTTTCCCACGAGGAATTCCAGGCGCTGCCGGAGGAGGAGAAGGCGGGGATCCTACGGCGGCAGGGGGAGATCCAGGAGCTCGTGCGCCAGGCGTTCCAGCGGGTGGGCGAGCTTGAGGAAAGCTGGCAGGAGCGGCACCGCCGCGTGGTGCAGGAGGCCACCCGGTTCCTCATCGCGCCCCGCCTGGCCCAGCTGCGCGCCAAGTACGCGGGGATCCCCCGCGTCCTGGAGTTCCTGGAGGCCGTGCAGGAGGACGTGGTCCTGAACGCCGAGGCCATCCTCGCGGGCAAGGGCAAGCCCCCGCTGCCCCTTCCCCTCCCCGAGCCCGACCGGTTCCTGCGCTACCGGGTGAACGTGCTGGTGGACCGCAGCGGGCTTGCGGGCGCGCCGGTGGTGGTGGAGGAAAACGCCACCTACATCAACCTCTTCGGCACCATCGAGCGGCGGGTGCAGTTCGGCATCGTGACCACGGACTTCACCCAGATCCGGGCCGGCGCCCTCCACCGGGCCAACGGCGGCTACCTCGTGCTCTCCGCCCTCAACCTCCTGCGCTTCCCCCTCTCCTGGGAGGCCCTGAAGATCGCCCTGAAAACGGGGGAGATCCGGGTGGAGGACCCCGCCCAAATGCTGGGCTACGCCTCCACGGAGGGGCTGCGGCCCGAGCCCGTCCCCCTGCAGGTGAAGGTGATCCTCCTCGGCCCCCTCTGGCTGTACTACCTCCTCTACTTTTACGACGAGGACTTCCGCAAGCTTTTTACGGTGCGCGCGGACTTCGACACGGAGATGCCCTGGACGGAGGAGGCGGCCTGGGCCGTGGCCCGGTTCATCCGCGCCCGCGAGCTGGAGAACCCCGAGGTCCTCCCATTTTCCCCGGAGGGGGTGGCGCGCGTGGTGGAGTACGCGGCCGAGCTCGCCGGGGATCAGCGGAAGCTGTCCACGCGCTTTGCCGCGCTCACCGCCCTCGTCGAGGAGGCGAGCTTTTGGGCCCGTCGCCAGGGGGCCGCCGTGGTGGGCGCGGACCACGTGCGCCTGGCCATCGAAAAGGGGCGGAGCCGCCAGTCCCTCCTTGCGGACAAGGTGCGGGAGTGGATCCGGCGGGGGAAGTTCGTGGTGCGCGTGGACGGCGCGGCCGTGGGCCAGGTGAACGGCCTGGCGGTGGTGGACCTGGGGGATTTCGCGTTCGGAAGGCCCCAGCGGGTCACGGCCAACGTGTTCGCCGGCAAGGCCGGGGTGGTGGACATCGAGCGGGAGGCCGAGCTCGGCGGGAAGATCCACACCAAGGGCGTGATGATCCTCAAGTCCTACTTCGGCGAGAAGTTCGCGGTGAGGGCCCCCCTCACCCTCTCCGCCACCCTGGCCATGGAGCAGGCCTACTCTGGAATCGAGGGGGATTCCGCCTCCGCCGCGGAGCTGTGCGCCCTCCTTTCCGCCCTGGCGGGCGTGCCCTTCCGGCAGGGGATCGCCGTGACCGGCGCCATCGACCAAAAGGGGAACCTCCAGCCCGTGGGCGGGGTGAACGAGAAGATCTACGGCCACTTCCTCGTGTGCAAGGAGCTGGGGCTCACGGGGGAACAGGGGGTGGTCATCCCCCGGCGCAACGCCGACGAGCTCATGCTCCCCGAGGAGGTGGTGGAGGCGGTGCGGGCGGGGAAGTTCCACGTCTGGGCCTGCGACACGGTGGAGGAGGTGGCGGAGATCCTCTCCGGGATGCCCGCGGGCCAGCCCGACCCCCAGGGCACCTACCCGGAGGGTACCCTCTTCCACCTCGTGCAAAAGCGGCTGGAGGAGATCCGCGCCCGCGTGGAGGAGGCCGAGGGGGCCGAGGACGCGGGCTAATCCCCTCCGGGCTCCGGCAGCATCTCCCGGCGGAGGAAGCGGGGGAGCACCTTCCCCCAGACCACCAGGGGGACGCGGTTTTCCCCGCCGGGGCTCACCACGAACCCCAGGCGCGTCTCCGGTGCGGCCAGCGCGCGCGGCACCAGGGCCATCCCCACCTGGCCCTCCTCCAGGACGGCGCAGCTGGTGACCCGGCCCACCACGGCGCCCGTGGCGTCCACCACGGCCGCGCCGGCCCGGATCGGCCGCTGCCCCGCCTCCACCCCAAACCGCACCACCTCCCGCGTCCAGTTCTGCAGGGCCTGAAGGTACGCGGCCCGCCCCACGAAGAACGGCTTGTGCAGCTTAACATAGGGGGCAAAGCCCGCCTCGTGGGGGAGGATGTCGAGCTCGCCCGCGAGCTCGTGGCCGTAGAGGGGCAGGCCGGCCTCCGTGCGCAGGGAGTCCCGGGCCGCCAGGCCGCAGGGCACGAGCCCCTTTTCCTTCCCCGCGTCCAGCAGGGCCTCCCACACCGTTTCCACCGCGGGCCCCGGCACCAAAAGCTCGTAGCCCAGGGGCTCCCCGGTGTAGCCGGTGCGGGCGCAGAGGACCTCTTGGCCGGCGAGGCGCACGTCCAAAAACTCCGTGCGGCGCAGGGCCACGAGCCGGTGCCGATCCCGCGGGGGCAGGAGCCGGGCCAGGATCGCCCGGGAGGCCGGCCCCTGCAGGGCCAGGTCCACCAGCCCCTCCTCCCGCTTGAGGTCCCGCAGGACCACAGGACCGTCGGGCTCCACCCACGGCCGCTCCGGGTCCAAAAGGGCCCGCCCCTCGTTCACCGCGCACAGCCAGTCCCAGTCCTTCCCCTCGTTCGCGGCGTTCACGACAAGGAGGAACTCCTCCGGGCCCAGCCGGTACACCATGAGGTCATCAAGCACGTGCCCCTCCGGGTCGAGGAGGAACCCGTACTGGGATTGCCCGGGGTGGAGCCAGCCCGCGTAGTTGGTGGTGACGAGGTTGAGGAAGCTTTCGGCGTAGCGGCCGGACACGGAGAACACCCCCATATGCCCCAGGTCGAAGAGCCCGGCCTGGGTGCGCACGGCCCGGTGCTCCGCCAGGGCCGACGTGTACCAGAGGGGCATCTCGTAGCCCGCGAAGTGGGTCATGCGCGCGCCGGCGCGCACGTGCCAGGCGTGCAGGGCGGTTCCCTGCACCGGCCGCTGCGGGGCCTGGGGCGCGTAGGGCGCGCGCCCCCCTTGGCCCCGAAGCGCCCCGCCGCCCACGAAGTAGGGCTTGCCCAGGGCGAAAAGCTGGGGGAAGGCCCTCTGCGCGTCCTCCGCCCGGCCGGCGACGCCCCAAAAGGCCGGATCGGCGTGCCCCCCGGCTACGACCAGCTCCTGCCCGTCCAGGCGCAGCCGCGCCTCCTCCCGGAACTCCTCCACCACCGCCGGCCCCTGCACCTTGCGGAAGAGGTCGTGGGGGTCGAAGAGCACGTACCCGTCGGAAAGGGCGGCGAGCCACTCCGCGAGCGCGCCGGCCCGCGCCTCGGGCGCCAGGACCACGAAGCGCTTGCGGCCCAGCGCGTCGTCGGCCAGCCGGCCGATCACCGCCTCGCTCAGGACCTCGCCCTTCTCGTCGAGGAAGAGGGCGCGCGTGGCCTCCCCGGGGTTCAGGCGCAGGACGTGGGCGGTGGCGGCCTCGTGCAGGAGGTGTTCGGCCCTTCCGCCCCGCACGAGGATGGCCTTGGCCCGGCCCTTGGGGTTGGCCACGGCCACGGGCGGCCGCCTCGCCTCCACGCCGAAGCGGGCAAGGAGCTCCTCCACCCGGGCCTTGGCCTCCCGCAGGACGGGGAGGGGGAGTTTCCCGCGGGGGAGGGGGCCGCGCACGCCCGCGTAGGTGAAGGGGTGAATGGCCCGGAACACCCGGGCCGTGATCTCCGCGATCTCCCGCATCTCCCGCTCGCCCATGCCCCGCTGGGTGACCCAGGGCGTGCCGTAGCGGAGCCCCCGGGCGTCGGCGGCGGAGGTGTCGCCCGGGATGGTGTTCTTGTTGGCCACGATGCCCACCAGGTCCAGGATGCGCGCGGCCGCCTCGCCCAGGAGGGGGTGCCCGTTGGGCGTGGGGACGGCCCGCAGATCCAGGACCAGAAGGTGGGTGTCCGTCCCGCCGTAGCAGAGGCGGAGGCCCTCCGCCGCGAGGAAGCGGGCCAGGGCCTGGGCGTTCTCCACGATGCGGAACATGAGGCGTTTGAACTCGGGGGTTTGGGCCAGGGCGAAGGCCACGGCCATGGCCGCGAACTTGTTCACGTGGGGGCCGCCCTGTTCGCCGGGGAACACGGCCTGGTCGATGCGCGCGGCGATGTCGGGGTCGAAGGAGAGGATGACCGCGCCCCGCGGCCCGCAGATGGTCTTGTGGGTGGTGAACATCACCACGTCCGCGTAGCCCACGGGGGTGGGATAGGCGCCGGCGCTGGCCATCCCCGCGGTGTGGGCGATGTCCGCGAACAGGAAGGCGCCCACGGAGGAGGCGATCTCGCGGAAGGCCTTCCAGTCGGGGGCCCAAGGGTAGGAGGTGTAGCCGGCCACGATCATCTTGGGCTTTTCCCGCTTGGCTAAATCCGCAATGCGATCGTAATCGAGCTTTTCTGTCTTCGGGTCCACGCCATAGCTCACGATGCGGTAGCGCCGGCCGGAGACGTGGAAGGGCGAGCCGTGGGAGAGGTGCCCGCCCTGGGCGAGGTCCATGGCCATGAGGGTGTCGCCCGGCTTGAGGAGGGCCTCGTAGATGGCGAGGTTGGCGGCCGCCCCGGAGAGGGGCTGGACGTTCACGAAGATGGCCTCCGGCGGGACCTCGGGGGTGGCGAAGAGCTCGGCGCAGCGCCGGCAAGCCAGGGCCTCCACGAGGTCCGCGAACTCCACGCCCTTGTAGAAGCGGCGGTCGCTGTAACGCCGGTAATAGGCGAGCTGTTCGGCCACGTCCCGCAGGCGTGCCTCGGAAAGCCGCAGGGTCTCCTCGCGGGGATAGCCCTCGGCGTAAATGGACACGAAGGCCGATCCCAGGGCCTCCCGCACGGCCCGCGGGGTGAGGGACTCCGAGGGGATGAGGATGATCTTCTCTTGTTGGCGGCGCTCCTCCGCCGCGGCGAGCTCCGCCATCCACCGGTCCAGCTCCGCCAGCCCCAACTGCCAGATGCGCGCTTCCGCCTCCATCGCCGGGAATTATCCGGGAAAGGGAAGGGGGCGAAAGCGCGGCTCCCGGTCGTGTCCGCGCCAGGCCAGCTCCACCGCCAAATACATCCCGCCGGACACCAAGGAGTGGCCGCCCAAAAGGAAGGGGGTGGAGCTCTCCGCGCAGGCCTGCACCAGCTCGCGCAGCCGGGGGTCGCGCACCGCGGCGACCTCCATGAGGTCGCAGGCGTAGCGCTCCTCGGGGGGCGGCCAGACCCCGTAGTGGGCCATGAGCACCCGGATGTCCCACACCACCACGTCGCCCAGGCGGGCCAGGGCGCGCACGAGCCCTGTGGGCCCGGCGTGCTCGGCCAAAAGGCCCATAAGGGAGGTGACCGCGCCCCGCTCGGCCCGGCCGCTCGCTTCCATCCCCCGCTCCTCGGAGACCACCCGGAAGCGGCAGGCCGCCTCCTGGTCCAGGAAGCGCAGGAGGTGGCCGCTCACCCGGCCCACGAGCACCACCTCTGCCTCGGGGTCGATCAGGGCCGCGAGGAGGGCCTGGGCCCGCGCCGTGGGGATCCCCGCCAGGGCCTCCCGCACCGGGGCGGGGAGATCGGGGTGGAGGGCGAGGATCTGGAGCTCGCCGGGCGTGTCGATGTCCAGCTGGGTGGCCGCGCAGCGGGGGAGCTCGTAGCAGGCGTAGCCCATCTGCCAGAGCCGGAGGCCCATGGGGTTATCGCGGAGCAGATCGGGGAAGGGGGCGGGCGGGTCCAGCAGGGCCAGGTCCGTGGAGTAGAAGTTGTTGAGGACCGCGAAGGGGCGGGGGAGCTCGGCGCGGAGGAGGCGCGCCCAATCCTCCGGGGAGAAGAGGAGCCCGGCCCCGCTGGCGATGTACAGGAGCCGTTCCGGGCGGAGTTCCCGCACCAGGCGGGTGAAGTGGGCGCCGAAGTGCCACTCCGCGGGGTCCGCCTGGACCGTGCAGGGCAGGCCGGCCCACGCCGCGGGCTCCGCCGTGGCCACCACCACCTGGGCCACCGCGGGCAGGCGGGCCAGGACGCCCACCACGGCCCGGGCCGCGGCCGTGCGCACGCGCGCGACAACGTCCCGTCCTCCGCGGTCGAAGAGGAGGACGGTGGTGGAGGCCATCGGGGCCTAGGGCAGCTCTTCGTAGGGGAGGAGCGCGAGTTTCCGGGCCCGATCGATCTCGGTGGCCAAGATCCTTTGGTGCTTGGCGCAGAGTTTGGTGATGCGCCGGGACAGGATCTTGCCCCGCCGGTTCATGAACTGGCGCAGGATCTCGGGCCGCTTGTAGGTCAGCTCCAGCCCCTGTTGGCAGACGCGGCAGGTCTTGACTTTCTCGCTCAAAACGGCACCTCCTCTTCGGGGTAGGGTTCCTCGGGGGCGGGCGGCTCGGGCTCCGCGGTCTCCGGCTTGGGCCCGAGGAAGTGCACGGACTGGGCCACGACCTCGGTGACCCGGCGGCGGTCCCCGTTTTGGGTCTCAAAGGAACGCACGCGCAGGCGGCCGTCCACCGCCACCTGGCGGCCCTTGCGCAGGTAGGCCGCACAGGTCTCGGCCTGCCGGCCCCACACCACCACCGGCACGAACGTGACCTCCTCCTCGGGCTGGCCGGTCTCCGGGTTGATCCAGCGCCGGTTCACCGCGAGGTCGAAGCGCAGCATGGGGCGGCCGCTTTGGGTGTAGCGCAAATCGGGGTCGGAGGTGAGCCTTCCCGTGAGGATCACCCGGTTCACGTCGCTCATGTCTTCCCGTCCACCCGCACCACCTGGTAGCGCAGGAACGCGTCGTCCATGCCCAACCGCTGCTGGAAGCTCTCCACCCGGTCCGCGGGGAGGGTGAAGGTCACGAGGACGTAGTAGCCCTCGCGGAAGTGCGCGATCTCGTAGGCCAGGATGCGCTGGCCCCACTCCTCGGTGCTCCGCACCTGCCCGCCCTCTTGGGCGATGAGGGCCTCGACCTTTTTCATCTTCTCCCGCCGCTGGGCCTCCTCGAGGTCCGGGCGGAGGATGTACACCACCTCGTACGTGCGCATTTCGCTGGCCACGGGTTTTCCTCCTTGGGGGGAACGGTTGGGGCTACTTTACTGATGGAGCCCGGGCCCTGCAACCTTGCCCCGGGAACCCCCAAGGGATGCGCAGCCCCCTTGACAGCGCCTTCCTCGTCCCTCTATACTTCCGTGAAGGCCAAAGGGAAAGGAGGTGATCGGGAGTGAACAAGGCCGAGTTGGTGGACCGCATTGCCCAGCGGGCCGGGCTCACCAAGAAGGACGCCCGGAAGGCCCTGGATGCCACGGTGGACATCATCACCGAGGCCCTGGCCAACAACGAGCCCGTGCTCCTCACCGGGTTTGGGAAGTTCGAGGTGCGGGCGCGCAAGCGCTCCCAGCGCATCAACCCCCAGACCCAGAAGCGCATCACCGTCCCGGAGAAGGTCGTTCCGGCCTTCAAGCCCGGCAAGAACCTGAAGATGCTCGTCCAGAAGAAGCTCAAGGCCGTGGAGGAGAAGGGCGAGCTCAAGGTCAAGAAGGCTTGAGGTCGGAACGGGGGGTGGGCGGCTGCCGGACCGGCCGGCAGCCGCCCTGCTTTTGGGAAAAAATTAGGAACCGGTCGGCATTTTCGGCCTCCGCACCGGCCCTCCAGTGTACCCCCTGCCCCCCGCCCCCGTCAAGGATGGAGGCGGTCCAACATCCTTGGGAACGGAATCGTCTCGCGGATGTGGTTCACCCCGGTGATCCAGGCCACGGTCCGCTCCACCCCCAGCCCGAAGCCCGAATGCGGGACCGACCCCCACTTCCGCAGGTCGATGTACCACCGGTACGGCTCCAAGGGCAGCCCCGCCTCCTGAAGCTGGGCGACCAGCTCCTCCTCCGTGTCCACGCGCTGGGAGCCGCCGATGATCTCCCCGTACCCCTCGGGCGCGATGAGGTCCGCGTTCAGCACCACGGAGGGGTCCCGCGGGTCCCGCTTCATGTAAAAGGGCTTGATCTCCTTGGGGTAGCGCTCCACGAACACGGGCCGGCCGAAGTGCGCGGAGAGGGCGTCCTCCGCGGGCGCGCCGAAGTCGTCCCCATAAGCGATGGCCACGCCGTGGGCGCGGATGATGTCGATGGCCTCCCGGTAGGTGATGCGGGCGAAGGGCTCCCGCGCCTCCCGCAGGAGGAGGTCCGGGTCCCGCTCCAGCTCCAAAAGCTCGCGCCGCCGCTCGCTCACCACGTACTCCACGATGTAGCGCACGAGGTCCTCTTGGAGCTTGAGGTTCCCCTCGTGGTCGAGGAAGGCCACCTCGGCCTCGGCCATCCAGAACTCCGTGAGGTGCCGGCGGGTCTTGGACTTCTCCGCGCGGAAGCACGGGCCGATCCAGTACACCCGCCCCAGGGCCATGCAGGTGGCCTCCAGGTAGAGCTGGCCCGACTGGGAGAGGTAGGCCGGCTCCCCGAAGTAGTCGAGGGGGAAGAGGGTGGTGGTGCCCTCCACGGCCGTGCCCACGAGGATGGGGGCCTCCGTGGCCACGAAGCCCCGCTCCTTGAAGAAGGAGCGGATGGCCCAGAACACGGCGTCCCGGATGCGCAGGATCGGCACCTGCTTGCGCATGCGGATCCAGAGGTGGCGGTGGTCCATGAGGAAGCCCACCCCGTGCTCCTTGAGCCCGATGGGGAAGGGCTCCTTGGGGATGTGGACGGGCTCGATCCGACGCACCAGGATCTCGTAGCCGCCGGGCGCGCGGGGGTCCGCCCGCACCCGCCCCCAAAGCCGCAGGGAGCTCTCCTGGGGCAGGCGCTCCGCCAGCGCGAAGGTCTGGGGGTCGGCCTCGGGGGTGACCACGCCCTGCACGATCCCCGTGCCGTCCCGCACCAGGACGAAGCGGACCTTCCCCGAGGAGCGCTTGTTGTACAGCCAGCCTTGGACCAGGACCTCCTCGCCCTCGTGCCGGGCCAGATCCTCCACGTAGACTTGGGTCATGGACCTCAGATCTCCCCGCTTTTCGCCTTCTCCTTCTCCTGGAGCTTCCGCTCGATGTAGGCGATGGCCTCGCCCACGGTCTGGATGCCCTCGGCCTCCTCGTCGGGGATCTCGATGCCGAACTCCTCCTCGAACTCCATGATCAGCTCCACCCGATCCAGGGAGTCCGCGCCGAGGTCGTCCACGAACGAGGATTCCTCGGTGATCTCCTCCAGGTCCACCATGAGCTGCTCCGCGATGATCTCCTTCACCCGGTTGGCGACGTCGCTCATCCCTTCCACCTCCTCAGGCGCAGGGGACCAGGCCCCCGTCCACGTAGACGACGTGGCCGGTTATATAGGAAGCCTTGGGCGAGAGCAAGAAGAGGATGACCTCGGCCACCTCCTCGGGGCGGCCCGGCCGGCCCAGGGGGATGCGGGCGAGGTACTCCTCCCGCACTTTGGGGGGGAGGGCCGCGGTCATGGGGGTCTCGATGAGCCCGGGCGCGACCACGTTCACCCGGATGCCCCAGGGCGCGGCCTCCCGGGCCAGGGTCCTGGCCAGGGCCACCAGCCCGGCCTTGGCCGCGGCGTAGTTGGCCTGGCCCACGTTTCCGGTCGCGCCCACCACCGAGCCCACGAACACCATGGCCCCGGCCCGGGCCCGCATCATCACCCGCAGGGCCTCCCGCGCGCAGAGGTACCCGCCCGTGAGGTGGGCCCGCAGGACCTCCTCCCACTCCCCCAGGTCCAGCCGCACCAGGAGCTTGTCCCGCGTGTGGCCGGCGGCGTGCACGAGGAAGTCCAGCCGCCCCGCCCAGTCCAGGGCCGCCTGCACCGCCGCCCGCACCCCCTGAGGATCGCCCACGTCGGCCGGCACGAACCGCGCGCCCTCCCCCAGCTCCCGCTGGGCCTGGGCCCCCCGCGCGGGGTCCCGCCCCACCACCACCGCCCGCCCGCCCTGGGCCACGAACAGCCGGGCCGTGGCCAGGCCGATCCCCGAGGTGCCCCCCGTGATGAGGGCCACTTGCCCCTCAAACATGGGCCCAGACCTCCTTTAGGGTTCGGAAGCGTATCCGCTCGGTGATCCTCCTGCCAAGGCGGGTGAGGACCTCGCCCGGGCCCGCCTCCCAGGCCTCCTCCACCCCCAGGGCGGCGAGGGTCTCCACCGCGGCCTGCCAGCGCACGGGTTGCACCATCTGCCCCTTCAGGATCTCCCGGATCCGCTCGGGATGGCTTTCCACGGACCCGGTGGCGCTGGAGACGAAGTGGCGGAGGGGGAGGCGGAAGGGCGTCTCGTCCAGGGCTTGGGCGAAGCGCCGGGCGGCCTCGGCCATGAACGGGGAGTGGAAGGCCCCGGCCACGCCCAGCCGCACGGCCTTGCCCCCCCGCTCGCGGATGCGGGCCTCCGCCCAGGCCAGGCTCTCCTCCCCGCCGGCGAGGACGACCTGGGTAGGGGCGTTGTAGTTGGCCACGAAGCAGCCGGTCTCCTGGGCGATGCGCTCCACCTCCGCGGGGGGGAGGCCCAGCGCGGCCACCATCCCGCCCGGGTGGGCCTGGGCCGCCTCCTCCATGAGCTCGCCCCGCAGGCGCACGAGCCGGAAGGCCTCGGGCCAGGCGAGGACCCCGGCGGCGGCGAGGGCCGCGAACTCCCCCAGGGAGTGGCCGGCCACCGCCCCGGGCTCGGCCCGCTCCCGCAGCACCAAAAAGGCCGCCCACTCCACGAGGAAGAGGGCGGGCTGGACCACGGCCGTGCGGGCGAGCTCCTCCTCCGAGAGCTCCGGCACCGGCCGCGCCCAGCCCAGCTCCCGCGCCTGGGCCAGCACCTCCTGGCCCGCGGGATGGGCGAAGAGGTCCGCGCCCATCCCCGCGCTCTGCGCCCCCTGCCCGGGGAAGAGGAAGGCTACCATCGCAGGATCACCGTCCCGTAGCTGGCCCCCGCGCCGAAGGCCGTGAGGGCCAGGATCTGCCCCCCCTCCACCTTCCCGGCCCGCACCAGCTCATCCAGGGCGATGGGGATGGAGGCGGTGGAGGTGTTGGCTACGCGGTCGATGTTCACCACCACCCGCCCCTCCGGCAGGCCCAGCCGCTTGGTGAGGGCCTCGATGATCCGGAGGTTGGCCTGATGGGGGATGACCCAGTCGATGTCCTGGAGGCTCAGGCCGGCTTGGGCCGCCGCGGCCCGCGTGGCCTCGGCCATCATCCCCACCGCCGCCCGGAACAGGCCCTTCCCCTCCATCTGGAGGTAGTGCTTTTTGGCCTGCACCGTGGCGCCGCTTGCGGGCAGGCGCACCCCGCCCGCCTCGATGCGCAGAAGGTGGAGCTTGGCGGGGTCGCCCCGCAGGGCCAGGCCCAGGATGCCCGAGCCGCCCGCGCTCCTTTCCAGGACCACGGCGCCCGCGCCGTCGCCAAAGAGGACGCAGGTGGCGCGGTCGCTCCAGTCCACGAAGCGGGAGGGGGCCTCCGTGCCCACCACGAGCGCGGTCCGGGCCAGCCCGGCCCGGAGCCAGGCCCCGGCCAGGGCCAGGGCGTAGAGGAAGCCCGCGCAGCCCGCGGTCACATCCAAGAAGGGGGCTTTTTTCAGGCCCAGCCCGGCGGCGAGGTGGGGGGCCGTTCCGGGGATGGGCTCCTCCGGGACGTTCGTGGCCGCAAGGAGCAGGTCCACCTCGGCCGCGCTTTTCCCCGCCATCGCCAGGGCGCGGCCGGCCGCGGCCACCCCCATCTGGGCCGGGACCTCCCCCTCCGCCAGCACGTGGCGGAGCCGGATCCCCGTGCGGGTGCGGATCCACTCGTCGCTGGTGTCCAGGAATCGGGCCAGGTCCTCGTTGGTGAGGGTTTTTGCGGGGAGGAAGGCGCCCGTGCCCGCGATCCGAAGGGGGAGGAGGGCGGACCGCTTTCGCCTCGCCATGGGTGGCCCGATTGTGCCGGGCGTTCTGGGCAAAATACAAGGGCGCCGCGGCGCCCCTGGTGCCGAGGGCGGGAGTCGAACCCGCACGGGCCGAAGCCCACTGCCCCCTCAAGACAGCGCGTCTGCCAATTCCGCCACCTCGGCCCGGCGGAATCTTACGGGGGCGGCTCTCTCAGGGTCAAGGGCTGGCCGGCCGCGGGCGCGCGCGGTAGCCTGGGCGGGTATGGTGCGGTTCGGCGTGTACTCCGGCGACCCGTTCCTGGCGGAGCGCCAGCTCCGCCGGCGGCTTGGGGAGCTGGGCCCCGCGTCCCGGGCCGTGCTCTTCGCCGACGAGGTCCCGCCCGAACGCATCCTCCTGGAGGTGGGGAGCGCCGACCTTTTCGCCGCGGGGAAGGCCGTAGTGGTGCGCCGCGCCGACGCCCTGCGGGGGGAGCGGGAGCTGGCGGAGGCCCTGCGGCGGGGGCTCCCCCCGGGGGTGGCCGTGTTCTTCCTCGGGGAGGATCTGCGCGGCCCCCTCTTTCAGGCCGCCGAGGAGGCCCAGCACTTCCCCCGCCCCACCGGGAAAGCCCTGCGCGAGCTCGCCGCTGAGCTCCTCCGGGAGCACGGGCTCCCCGCGCACCCCTTCCTGGTGGACCTCCTCGTGGAGGCCGCGGCCGACCCCCTCCACCTCCACCAAGAGGTCCAGAAGTTCGCGCTCTGGAAGGGGGGAAGGCTCCCCCGCGCCCGCCTAGGGGAGCTCCTCTTCTTTTCCCAGCCGCAGCCCTACGGGTTTTTGGACGCGGTGGGGAGCGGGGATCGCCGGCAAGCCTTGGCGGTCCTGGCCCGGCTCCTGCGGGCCCGCTGGGACCCCCAGGCCCTCTTCCACCTCGTGGTGAACCACGTACGGCAGCTCCTTTGGGCGCTCAGCGCGGCGGAGAGCGGGGAGGAGCCGCCCGGCCCGGAGTGGCTGGCCCAGCGCCGCCTGGCCCAGGCCCGCCGCCACGGCCAGGCCCGCCTCGTGCAGGCCCTGGCCCTCCTTCAGGAGCTGGACCTCAAGGTCAAGCTGGGGGAGCTGGACTTCCCCGGGGCCCTGGAGGCCTTCATTTTGCAGTGGCCACCGGGCTGACCGGGATGTACTCCCCAAGCCCGCTCTTCTCCAGGAGGATGCGGCTGGCCACGAGCGCGGAGAAGAGGGAGGCGGCCACGCCCAGCCCCAGGGTGATGGCGAAGCCCTCCACGGGGCCGGAGCCCAGGGTGAAGAGGATGAAGGCGGTGATGAGGGTGGTGATGTTGGCGTCCAGCACGGCGGAGAGGGCGCGGTGGTAGCCCGCGGCCACGCAGGCCAGCGGCGCCTTCCCGCTGCGGCGCTCCTCCTTGATGCGCTCGAAGATGAGGATGTTGGCGTCCACGGCCATGCCCAGGGTGAGCACGAGGCCGCCGATGCCGGGGAGGGTGAGGGTGGCTCCGAACCCCCGCAGGGCCGCGAGCACGATGAGCATGGTGAGCACCAGGGCGAAGTCCGCGGCCAGCCCGTACCAGCGGTAGTAGATCACCATGTAGACGAGGACGAGCACGAAGCTCACCAGGAGGGCCAGCCCGCCGCGGCGCACGTACTCCGCCCCCAGGGTGGGCCCCACGCGCTGCTCCTCGATCACCTCCACCCGGGTGGGCAGGGCGCCCGAGCGCAACACCACCGCCAACAGCTTGGCCTCCTCGAAGGTGAAGCGGCCGGTGATGGAGGTGGAGTTCTGCACCGCCCGCCACCCCTGGGCCGCCGCCTCCTTGATGGACGGGGAGATGTAGGGCGCGGAGTACACCACCCCGTCCAGGATGATGGCCAGGCGGTCGTTCACCTGCAGGCGGCGGAGGGCCTCCACGAACCGCTCCGCTCCCGCCCGGTTGAAGGTGAGGAGGAGGTAGAGGCCGGGGTTCCGGGGGTCCGTGGACACCCGCACCTCTGCGTTGTCCAGGACGTCCCCGGTGAGGAGGGGGTCGCCCTCCACGAGGTAGAACTCGCCGGGGTTCTTGCCGGGCAGGATCTCCTGGGGCAGGACCCGCTTGGCCACGAGGTCCTCGGGGTTGGTGGCGAAGTCCAGGACCTTACGGAATTCCAGGATGGCCGTGCGGCCCAAAAGCTCCCGGGCCCGCTCGGGGTCCGTGGCGCCGGGGATGCGCACCTCGATGCGGTCCGTCCCCATGGGCCGGATCTCCACGTTCGCCAGCCCGTACTGGTCCACGCGCTCGGAGAAGATGGTGATGAGGCGGTCCACCAGGTCCCGGCGCTCCGCCTCCTTCTTGCCCTCTAGGCCCTGGGCTTGGAGGACCAACCGCACCCCGCCCTGCAGGTCCAGGCCCAGCTTGATCACCCGTTCGAAGGGCCAGAACGGGTAGAGGAGCCCAAGGGCGGCGAACAGCACGGCCAGGGTCGCGCCGAAATAGATCCAGTCCCTGCGCTTCATGGCCCCCTCACTTCTTCACCTTCTCCACGATGCTCGTCTTGGAGACCCGCAGCTTCCCCTCCTCCACCGCGAGGACGACCTCGTTCTCGTCGATGTCCTCGATGGTCCCGATGATGCCGCCCGCGGTGATCACGCGGTCCCCGCGCTTGAGGGACGAGAGGAGCGCCAGGTGCTCGCGCTGCCTCCGCCGCTGCGGCCGGATGAGGAGGAAATAGAACACCGCAAAGAACACGACGAGGATCACCACCAGCGAGATGATCTGCTGGGTGGCTTCCTGCCCTGTCGCGGTCTGCGCGTATGCCGTCATCGCTCACCCCTTTTCCCAAGGATCGTGCGCCCTTCCTTCAGGGTCAAGGCGAGGGCCGCGAGGGCCAGCCCCGCGGTCCACGCCCAAAACGCCGCTCCCGTGAGCCGCGCGGCCCCCACCTGGTGGACGGCCGCCAACAGAACGGGCCAGAGTATAGCCCAAAGCGGGCGCGTCCCGGCCCCGCCGCAGGCCAGGCCCAGGGTCAAGGCCACGGCGCTCGCCCAGAGGGCGAAGCCGGGGAGGGAGCCGGTGCGGCCCACGCCGAAGAAGAGGAGGGCGTGGCCGGGGAGGAGGCGCAGGGCGCGCCGTTCGGCCCCGGGGCGGAGCAGCCAAAGCCAGAGGAGGAAAAGGAGGCCCCCGCCGGCGGCGCGCAGGGGCACAGGCAGGCCGGAGACGGCCACCCCCAACGCGATCAGGGCCAGGCTTCCCACGCGGAGGGCCGTCATGGCCGGCGCTCACGCCAGATGGGCCCGGAACGCCGTGGCGAGGCTCAGGAAGAGGCCGATCCCGATGAGGTCGCCCACGGTGGTGGCCACGGGGCCGGACATCATGGCCGGGTCCATCTTAAGCCGTTTGAACAGGAAGGGAACCGCGCCGCCGGTGAGGCAGGCGCCCACCGTGGTCCCCGCCAGGGCCAGCCCGGCCACGGCCCCGAACATCGGCTTCCGCCAAAGGAGCAGGGAGAGGAGGCCGATCTGCAACCCCAGGCCCAGCCCGGCCAGAAGCCCCACGCGCAGCTCCTTCCAGAGGATGCGCGGCAGGTCCTTCCAGCCCACGAGGCCCAGGGCCATGCCCCGGATGACCACAGTGAGGGCCTGGGACGCGGCGTTGCCGCTCATGTCCGCGATCAGGGGCATGAGGGAGGCCACGAAGGCCAGCTCCGCGATGGTGGCCTCAAAGCGGCTGACCAGTCCGGCCACGCTCAGGTTGAGCACCACCAGCCCCATCAGCCAGGGGAGCCGCCGCCGCACCGAGGACCACGGGGGGTCCAGGGGCAGGTCCTCGCCCGCGGGGATCCCGCCCACCCGCAGCAGGTCCTCCGTGGCCTCCTCCCGCATCACGTCCATCACGTCGTCCACGGTGACGATCCCCAAAAGGTGCCCCTCCTTGTCCACCACGGGAAGCGCCAGGTAGTTGTACTTGTCGAAGAGCTGGGCCACCTCCTCCACGTCCATCTCCGCGGGCAGGGTCACGACCTCCCGGTTCATGAGGGCGTGGATGGGCGTGTCCGGCCGGGCCAGGACGAGGTCCCGTAGGGAGAGCACCCCCAGGAGCTTCCGCTCCTCGTCCACCACGTAGGCGTAGTACACGGTCTCCAGCTCCTCCGCCCGCCGGCGGATCTCCTCGATGGCCTCCTGGGCGGTGAGGTGGGCGGGAAGGGCCAAGACCTCCGGGGACATGAGCCCGCCGGCGGTGTCCGGGGGGTAGGCGAGGAGGGTCCGGAACATCTGGGCCTTGCGGGCCTCCAGGCGGGACAGGAGGTCCCGCACGGTCGCCTCGGGGAGCTCCAAAAGGAGGTCCACGGCGTCGTCGGGGTCCATGTGGGAGAGGATGTGGAGGGCCTCGTCGCGGTTGAGCTCCGCAAGGAGCCGGGCGGCCTCCTCGGGGTCCATTTCCCCCAGGGGCGCGGCGGCCGCGCGCCGCAGATACAGCCGCCGCAAAAGCTCCACCGCCTCTTCCTCTTTGAGGGTGGTGAGGACCTCGGCGATGTCCGCGGGGTGCCGGCGCAAAAGCTCCGAAAGGGGAACCTTCTCCTGGACGCGCCCGGCCATGACCGCCAAGTGTACCCTTTTGGGCTTCTATCCTCCAAAAAGGCGGAAGAGCCCCAGGCTCGTCAGAAGCACGAGCACCCCGGCGAGCAGGGCGCCCAGGGCGAGGGGGAGGGCCGCCCGGCGGGCGGGCAGCCCCAACAGGGCGGCCAGGAGGGATCCCGTCCAGACCCCCGTGCCGGGGAGGGGCACGGCCACGAAGGCCAGAAGGAACCAGGGCCCGTACCGGTGCAGCGCCCGGGCGCGCCGCCTCCGCCAGGCCAGGTACGCCCGGCATCCCCGGCCGAGGGCCCCGGGCAGCCCCTCCAACCAGGGCACGGCTCGGGGCCACCCCCAAAGGAGGAGGGGGAGGGGGAGGAGGTTCCCCAAAAGGGCCAGAAGGAGGCTCGTTCCCGGGGGGAACCCCAGGCCGAGGGCCAGGGGCAGGCCGCCCCGCAGCTCGCTGAGGGGCGCCGCGGAAACCCCCAACACCAGAAGGGCCTCGCTCCAACGCATCCTTCCATTCTACTTGGTTTCGCTCTACCATTGCGGCGATGCGCCTTTACAGCACGTTGAGCCGGAGGTTGGAGGAGCTGGCGCCCGCGGACGGCACGGTGCGCATGTACGTGTGCGGGCCCACGGTCTACGACCTCATCCACATCGGGAACGCCCGCCCCTTCATCGTGTTCGACGCCCTGCGCCGGGTCCTCGAGGCCCAAGGCCTGCGGGTCCTCTACGTCCAGAACGTGACGGACGTGGACGACAAGATCATCCGCCGGGCCCAGGAGGAGGGGCGGGACCCCGCGGAGCTCGCCCTGCACTACACCCAGGAGTACTTTGCCGATCTGGAGCGGCTGGGGGTGCGGCCGCCCACCTACTCCCCCCCGGCCACGGCCTTCATCCCCAGGATGGTGGAGTTCGTGCAACGGCTCGTGGAGAAGGGCCACGCCTACGTGGTGGACGGCGACGTGTACTTTTCCGTGCGCACCTATCCTGGGTACGGGGAGCTTTCCGGCCGCAGCGCGGAGGAGCAGCGGGCCGGGGCCCGGGTGGAGGTGGACGAGCGCAAGCGCGATCCCCTGGATTTCGCCCTCTGGAAGCGGGCCAAGCCGGGGGAGCCCGTGTGGCCCTCGCCCTGGGGCCCGGGTCGGCCCGGCTGGCACACGGAATGCGTGGTCATGTCCATGTACCTCCTCGGGGAGACCCTCGACATCCACGCGGGCGGGAACGACCTCATCTTCCCCCACCACGAGAACGAGCGGGCCCAGGCCGAGTCCCTTACGGGAAAAACCTTCGTCCGCATCTGGCTCCACAACGGGATGCTCACCGTGCGCGGGGAGAAGATGGCCAAATCCCTGGGGAACTTCTACTACGCCCGCGACGTGGTGAGGCTCTTCGGCACGGAGGCCGTACGCTACTTCTACCTTTCCCGTCACTGGCGGAAGCCCCTGGACTTCTCCTTTGAGGCCCTGGAGGAGGCCAAGGCCGCGGTGGGCCGGGTCTACAACTTCCTGGCCGAGGCGGAGCGCGCCCCCGCGGAGGCCCAGCCCCAAGACCTCCACTTCCCCGCGTTCCTCGCCGAGGCGGAGCGGCGCTTCTGGCGGGAGCTGGAGGACGACTTCAACACACCGGGAGCCCTGGCGGTGATCCAGGAGATCCTGGGCGAGGCCTACAAGCGGGCGGACCCCGGCGCTTGGCGCGCGGCCGCGGAGGCCGTGCGGCGCCTCGCCCGCCCCCTGGGCCTCTTCCAAGGGACGGGGAGCGCCCCCGAGCTCGGGAAGCTTTCCGAGGAGCTGCTGAACCTGGTCGTGGAGCTGCGCGCCCAGCTGCGCAAGGAGAAGAACTTCGCCCTGGCGGACAAGATCCGGGAGAAGCTCGGGCAGCTTGGGGTGGAGCTGCGGGACGGTCCGGAGGGCACCCGCTGGGTCCTGCGCGTCTAGCGGCCGAGTTTCTCGCGGATCTCGGCGAAGGTGAGCCGTACGGCGACGGGCCGGCCGTGGGGGCACCGCGCCGGCTCTTTGGTGCTCTTCCACGCCGCGATGAGGGCCTCCTGCTCGGCAGGGGAAAGCTCCTCCCCGGCGCGCACCGCCGCGGCGCAGGCCACCTCCCGCCAGAGCTCTAAAAGCTCGCGGTTCCCGGCGCGCCAGAGCGTGGCCACCGCCCGCAGGGGCTCCAGGAAGCCCAGTTTGGCCTGGCGCTCCGCGAGCGCGGCCGGCCAGCCCCGCACCAGGAACGCGTTCCCCCCGAAGGGCTCCAGCTCCACCCCCAGCGTGCGCAGAAAAGGAAGGGCCTCGCGCAGGGCCTCCGCCTGATCGAAGGGAAGCTCCACCGGCACAGGGATCAAGAACCGCTGCACCGGGATCTCCCCGCGGTCCCGGAAGTTTTCAAAGAGGACGCGCTCGTGGGCCACGTGTTGGTCCACGATCTCCAGGCCCTCCTCCGTTTCCACGAGGATGAAGGTGCGCTGCACTTGGCCCAGGATGCGCCAGGGCCGCGCACGGGATGGGCCGAGGTCGAGGAGTTCCTCTTCCCGCGCGGGGGAGGGTGTCGCCGTAGGGGGAGGGGTTTGGACCGGAGCCGGCGCGCCGGTCCAGGTGGGGGAAAAGGCGCCCAGGGCCCGCAGGGCCGCCCGCCGCAGGAGGTCCAAAACCGCCTCCTCGTTTTGGAACCGCACCTCCTCCTTTTTCGGGTGCACGTTCACGTCCACAAGCTCGGGGTCCACCTCCAGGTAGAGGAAGAAGAGGGGGTGTTGCCCCCGGCCCAGGAAGCGGGAATAGACCTGGTAGATGGGCACGGCGAGGTGGCCCAGCCGCACCGGCCGGCGGTTGAGGAAGAGGTGTTGGTCGGCCCGGGAGGCCTGGGCGAGCTCCGGCGGGGAGAAGAAGGCCCTCAGGTGGTACCCGGGTTCCACAAGCTCCACGGGGATCAGGCGCCGGGCCAAGCTCTCCCCGTAGATCTGGCCGAGGCGCGGAAGGGGCGCCCCCACGGGGGCGACCTCGAGGACCCTTCTCCCCTCGGAGAACACGAGGAACCCGCGGTCGAAGTGGGCGAGGGCGAGGTGCCGGAGGAGCTCGAGGGAGCGGCGGGCCTCCGCGGCGGGGGTGGCCAGGAACTTTCGGCGCGCCGGCACGTTGAAGAAAAGGTCCCGCACCTCCACCGTGGTCCCCACGGGATGGGCCGCGGGCTTCTCCTCCACGATCCTTCCGCCCTCCACGCGGAGCTCGTGGGCGGCGGGCGCGTCCGGGGTGCGGGAGACCAAGCGCACCCTGGCGACAGCACAGATCGCGGCCAGGGCTTCGCCCCGAAACCCCAGGGTCTTGATGTGCCGGAGGTCCTCTTCCGTGGCGATCTTGCTGGTGGTGTGACGTTCCACGGCCAGGGCCATTTCCTCGGGGGTCATGCCGTGGCCGTCGTCGGAAACTAGCAGGCGGGCGATGCCACCGCGCTCGAGCTCCACGCGGATCTTGCGAGCGCCGGCGTCGATGCTGTTTTCCACGAGCTCCTTTAGGACCGAGGCGGGGCGATCCACCACCTCGCCCGCCGCGATCTTCTGAATCACTTCCTCAGGCAGTTTCTTTACGCGCATCGTTAAGCCATATCTTGGTTGTCGCCGCGCTGTGCCTGGGTCTCGACTAATTGCTGAAACCGCCGATAAGCGAACTCTATCTTTCTGAAAGGAATGGAAATTTCCCACTCATACTCATCCGTGCGTGTTCGGGTAAGATGCGCCAATCTTTTGTGGCACTCATCGTAGTATTTGGTTTTCAACGACTCTTTAATGTCCCGCAATTTTGGCTCACTTTCCACAATGGTAAGCCAATCGGGAATCCAGTCGCTGGCGCGCAGATCGTCTTTCTTCTTCCGCGGTTCAAACAAGAACTCGTACAGGTTCCGGAAGTGGAGGAGAAAACACTCGAGGTATGCGTTTCTCATCATCTTGCATCCGCTTGGTTCGTGGCGCAGCGCGCTGAGCACACCAAAGGCGTAACACAGCATCGCCCATTCGTATTCGACGTGCTTAATCCACTGTTTACGCTCCTCGCGGTCAAGGCATCCCATAACAGCCCACCGTGATCATCCTAAATCCTTACCTAAGCCAGCTTCTTTGGCCAAATCGTCAGGGCGTGTAAGCCGTACACTACTGGCGTGAAGCTAGGTAAAAGGGGGTGAAACCGTGTATAGCGTGCGGGAACTCGTGGCAATCCTTGGCGTCTCCACGGAGAACCAGGTGCGCAACCGCATCGAGGCCATCCGGGACCTCCTCCTTCCCCATCTTCGCCGCGGCCCCAACAACCAGCTCCTCCTCACCGAGGAGGGCCTGCGCCTCCTTAGGGACCTCCAGGCTTTGTGCGAAACCGGGCGCACCCTAAAGGAGGCGGCCAACATCCTGCGCTTCCGTCTCGAATCCAACGGGATAAGGCCAAACCAGGCTTCGCAAGAAACCAGGGAAAACCGCGGGGACCCGGGGGAGGGCTGGCAGGCCCTCCTCGAGCACCTGGCCCAGGAGGTGCGGGACCTTTCCGAGCGCGTGCGCGCCCTGGAGGCCAGGCTTCAGGCCTCCCCGAGACAAGGGGCCTGGTGGGAGCGCTGGCGGGACCTCAGAATTGCCTGATGCCCAACGCGAAGCTGACGAAGTTGCGCCGGGCCATCGCGGGCTCCGCCCGCCTCAAGGCCCTCTGGACCTGCTCTAACATCACGGCCATAAACCGCCTGGGGATCAACGACCACGGCCCCGTGCACGTGCGCATCGTGATGCGCCTCGCCCTGCGCCTCTTGCGGCTCCTCATGGAGGCCGGGGTGCGGCCGGGCGTGCTGGACCACGGGCTTTCCCCTGAGGACGCGGAGGTGGTGGTCACCCTGGCCGCCGCCCTCCACGACATCGGCCACGCCATCCACCGCGACGACCACGAAAACCTCTCCCTGGTCCTGGCGGCGTCGCTCGCCGACGAGCTCCTGACGGGCATCTACGAGGAGCCGGCCAAGACCCAGGTCTTGGCCGACGTGCTCCACGCCGTGTACGCCCACCGCAAGGAGGCCCGCCCCCTCACCCTGGAGGCCGGGGTGCTCAAGGTCGCGGATGCCCTGGACATGGAGAAGGGCCGGGCCCGCATCCCCTTCCAGGTGGGGCGGCCCACCATCCACTCCGTCTCCGCCCTGGCCATCGACAAGGTGGAGGTCCGGAAGGGGAAGGAGAAGCCCGTGCACATCCACGTGCGCATGACCAACTCCGCCGGGATCTTCCAGCTGGACTCCCTGTTTCGGGAGAAGCTCCTCACCTCGGGACTACGGGATTACATCGAGCTTTCCGCGGAGGTGGCGGGCGAGGAGAAGAAGATCATCGAGCGCTATGCCTTGGACTAGGGGGGTTGACAAAAGGGTCCTTTTGTCAAGTCACCCCTCCCGGGAACGCCGGACGGAAGGGACTTCGGCGAGCCCCGGTTCTTCGGTAAAGTTTTCTGCATCCTTGGTTAAGTGGCGAAAGGAGGGAGGATGCCCCTGCAGCTGACCCTTGAGGACTTCATGACCCCGGAGCAAGTCCGTCGGCTCAAGGCCGTGGCCCGCCGGGCCGCCGCCGAGGCCCTGAAAAAGGGCCGCAAAACCGCGGTGCGCGACTGGGCCATCCTCCACGTGGCCCTCGACGCCGGCCTCCGCGTCTCGGAGATCGTGAACCTCCGCGTGGGCGACCTCCTCCTCGAGCCCGGCCACGCCGCCCTCATCGTCCGCCGCGGCAAGGGCGGCAAAACCCGCAGCGTCCACATCGGCGAGCCCCTCCGCCAGCACCTCGCGGAGTTCCTCGCCTGGAAGCGGACCGTGGGCGAGCCCACCTCCCCGGAGGCCTTCCTCTTCCTCTCCCCGCGGGGCGGCCCCCTCACCCGCCAGGCCGTCTGGCTCATGTTCAAGCGCTACGCCCGCTGGGCCGGCCTCCCCGCCCACCTCACCGTCCACTCCTGCCGCCACACCTACGCCTCCCTCCTCTACCGCGCCTCCCGCTACAACCTGCGCCTCGTGCAGAAGCAGCTCGGGCACGCCTCCATCCGCACGACCCAGGTCTACGCCGACGTGCTGGCCTACGACGCCCTGGAGGCCGTCAACGGCCTCCCCCAATGACCCTCCTGGCCCTGCTGCTTCTTTGGGGGTGGACGGGCTTCCCCATAGAGCTTGAGTTGGAGCTGGGTTGGGCGGGGCGCCCCGTTCTGGGCGCGGTGAACCCCCTTTGGGTTACGCTGCGGAACCCCGGCCCTACCGCGGTGCAGGGGGAGCTGCGCCTGGCCATGGAGTTCGGCTCCCCTTGGCGGGGGAGGGGCACCTACACCGCGCGCGTCCCCTGCGCCGTGGGCCCGGGCGGGAGAACGCGCCTCCTCCTGCCCTGGCCTGTGCCGGCCGGAAGCTTTCTCCTGCGCGCGGCCCTGCGCGCGGGCGAGCGGGGGCTTGCGGAGGGGGAGCTCGCGTTCGGCGCGGAGCCGGAGCCCCTGCGGGCCGGGATCGGCCCGCCCCTCGAGCCCTTGGACCTCCACCTCGCGCCCACGGAGCTCCCCGCGGATCCCCTCCTCCTTTCCCCGTTTGCGGAGCTGCGCGTGTTCACCCCTTTGGGCGGGCGGGAAGGGGATGTGGTGGGCGCCTGGCGGGCTTTCCTTGGGGGCGGGGTGCGGGTGGAGGCGGAGGCCCTGCGGGCCCATTTGGCCGGGCTCCGCCCGCCCCCGCCGGCGTGGGCCCTCCTTCTTCCCGGGCTTTTCCTCTACCTCCTTGGGGCGGCCTGGGCTTTGCCCAGGTTGGCCCAAGGCCGGCCCGCGCTCCCCCTCGCCCTCGCCATGGGCTTCCTGATCTTGGCCGGGTTTTATTCAGTTTTGCGCGAAGCTACCCCTCGGCGGGGAACGATTCAAATCGTGGTCGAACAGCCCAGCTTAACTAGCTTTGGCCTGGAGGTGCTGGGGGTGGCGCCCTGGCGGCGGGAGGAGCTCGTCCTGGAGGGGTGGTGGTACGAGCTCCTCCCTCCGCGGGGCTGGGAGGGCCGCGACCTCCTCTGGCGGTTCACCGAAGCGGGCTGGCAGACGGTGCTGAAGCTGGAGCCCGCCGTGCCCCGCCTCCTCCTGCGGCTCCGCCACGAGGCCTCCCCGCCCGGCGCGGCCGCGGCCCGCCCCGGCTGGCTCGCCCACGCCCTCGTCCTCCCCTGGGAGCGGGCGCGGGTGTTCCAGGCCCAGCCCGAGCCGGGCTGGACGGCCTACGTGGTGCGCCTGCCATGAGGTTCCCCAAGCTCCCCGAGGTCCTGGTCACCCCCTTCCAAGGCTTTCTGATCCTCGCTAGCGGCGGCCTCTTGGCCGCGCTCCTCTGGCCGGATCTGCACATCCGCCGCCTCCTCTTCCTCCAGATCCTCGCCTTCCTTCAAGGGGTGCTGGCCCTGCAGGTGGGCGAGGCCGAGCGCGGCTACGGCCCCTTCCCCCGGCGCGCGCGCCTGCGCCGCCTTTCCCTCTTCAACGCCCTGGCCCTTCTCCTTGCGCTCCCCCTGCTTTTGGTGTACCGCGCGGAGACCGGGGCCTCCTGGCCCGGCCTCCTCCTCGCCGCCCTCTTCCTCAAGGCCCACGGTTTCGTGTGGATGGGGGCTGGGTACGCCCTGGCCGGGTGGGTAAGATCCGATGGGTTGAGGTTTGTGCTCAAGTACGGGGGGTTCCTCCTGGCCCTGTTTGCGCCCGTGGCCCTCGCCTGGCCCGTGAGCGCCCTGGCCCTCCTGCCCGCCCTCTGGGAGGGCAGCGGCCGCGCCTGGCCCGGGCTCCTCCTGTACCTGGGCCTAAGCGGGGTGAGCCTCGTTTGCTGGATGCGGCGCGAAGGATCCCAGCGCGCGTGATCCTCCTTCTGCGGGCCCGCCGGGCCTTCCTGGCCCTGTGCCTGGCCCTCCCCCTCTGGCTGGGCGTGCGCCTCCTGGCCCGCGCGCAGGGGTGGGCCCTGCCGCCTGGGCTGGCCCTGCTGGGCCCCCTGGCCGCCGCCCTCGCCTTCGCCTGGCCCCTTTCCGTGCGGTGGGTGCGGGTGGGCCGGCGCCTGGGCCTGGGCGGCAAGCTCGCCGGCCTCGTGGCCGCGCTCCCCACCCCCGAAAGCCCCTTCCTCGCCGCCCTCAGCGCCCAGATCTCCCTGCGCCCCTGGCGCCTGTTCTTCCCCGAGGCCCTCGCCCTCCTCCCCGCCCTGGTCCTTTCCGTCTTCCTGGCTCTTCCTCCCGGCCCCGCCCCCTCCCCTGGGCTCGCCCCCGCCGAGGCCCTTCCGGTCCAGGAAAGCCCGGCGGAGGAGGCCCCGTCGGCGGGGCCCAGGGCGGCGGTGCGGGGGCCCCGGGAGGTCCCCCAGCTTCCCCCGGGTTTCCCCTCCGCCCCGGCCCCCTACGCGGAGCTCCTGGCCGGGCTTTTGGGCGAGGCGGTCCCCCCGGAGGAGGTCTGGGAGCGCTTAAGCCGGGAGGAGGGGCTCCTGCGCCGCTTGGCCTCCCTGCTGGCCCAGGCCGCCGGGCCGGAGTGGGCGGGCGACCTCCGCGCGGAGTTCGCGGAGCTCGTGGCGGAGCTGAGCCGGCCGGACCTGCGTGCCGCCCTCGGCGCGGCGCTGGAGAAGGAGGCCGGGGTGGCGGAGGCCCGGGCGATCGTGGCCGCGGCCCTGGAGGGCCTTGCGGCCGCGCGGGAAGTGCCGGCGGAAGGGGCGGCGCCTCCCTCCGCCCCGGAGGGCACGGCCTCTTCCTCGGGCCCGGGCGCGGAGGCCCCGGGGCCCGAGGCCGGGGCCCGCGCGCCCGGCGACATCCTGTTGGACTCCGAGGCGGCCGAGCGGCAGCCCGGGCGGTGGGAGGAAGAGGAGGAGGGCCTGGGCGTGGGGGCGGGCTGGGAGCGGGGGGAGCCGGTGCGGCCCGGCACGCCCCTGGCCCCGCCCGAGGTCGAGGGGGTCCTCCCGGTGGCGGTGCGCCCGGGCGAAGGCCCCTGGCGCCAGGGCTTCGTCCTCGGCCTTCCGGGCGAGGCCCCGGGCGCGGAGCCCCCGGGCGCCGCTCCCCTTGAGGTGGGCGAGGCCGAGCTCGTCCTGCGGGCGCGGGAGCTCCCGCCGGGGTTGCGCGAGCTCGTGCGCCGCTACTTCCAGATCCTCGCGGAAGGGGGTGGGCCGTGATCACGGCGGCGGAGATCGGCCGGGCGCAAGCGGCCCTGGCCCGCCTGCGGGAGGCCATCGCCTCCGTCATCGTGGGCCAGGAGCGGGTGGTGGAGGTGGTGCTGTGGGCGCTGTTGGGCCGGGGCCACGTGCTCTTGGAGGGGGTGCCCGGCCTGGGCAAGACCCTGTTGGTGCGGGCCCTGGCCCGCGCCCTGGGCCTGAGCTTCTCCCGCATCCAGTGCACCCCCGACCTCATGCCCGCGGACATCCTCGGCACCCACGTGCTTTCGGAGGACGGCTTCCGCTTCCTGCCGGGGCCGGTGTTCGCCCACGTGGTCCTGGCCGACGAGGTGAACCGCGCCACCCCCAAGACCCAGTCCGCCCTCCTGGAGGCCATGCAGGAGCGCCAGGTCACGGTGGGAAGGGAGACCCATCCCCTGCCCGACCCCTTCATCGTCCTGGCCACCCAGAACCCCATCGAGATGGAGGGCACCTATCCCCTCCCCGAGGCCCAGGTGGACCGGTTCCTCTTCAAGGCGGAGGTGGACTACCCCGCGGAGGGGGAGCTGGTGGAGATCATCCGTCGCAACACCGTAGGCCAGGGGATCGTGCTTCCCGAGCCGGTGCTCTCCCGGGAGGAGGTGCTGTTGGCCCAGCGGGCGGTGGCGGCCTTCCCCGTGCACGAGGAGTTCCTGGCCTACGCGGCGCGGCTGGTCCTCGCCACCCATCCCCAGGCGGGCGGCGCGCCGGAGGCCGTGCGCAAGTACGTGCTTTATGGGGCGAGCCCGCGGGCCGGCCTCGCCCTCATTCTAGGGGCCAAGGCCCGCGCCTTCCTGGCGGGCCGGTTCCACCTGGAGGTGGAGGACGTGCAGGCCGCGTTCCGGCCGGCCTTCGTCCACCGGGTGATCCTCAACTTCCGGGCGGAGGCCGAGGGGGTGGGCCCATGGGACGTGTTGAGGGAGGTCCTGCGGACCGTTCCGCCGCCCTAGGGCTTTTGAGCGCCGCGGAGCTGGGGGCCCTGCGCCGGGCCCGGCTCTCCCTGCGGCGGGCCTGGGCCCACGCGCCCGGCGGGCACCTCAGCCGCCGGGCCGGCGCCTCCCTGGAGTTCGCGGACCACCGCCCCTACCAGCCCGGCGACGACCTCCGCCTCATCGACTGGGCCGTGTACGCCCGCCACAGGAAGCTCGTGACCAAGGTTTTCTCCCGGGAAGTGGAGGCCCCCATGTACGTGCTTTTGGACCGCTCGGCCTCCATGGGGCTGGGCGGGAAGCTCCACTTCGCCCGTCGGCTGGCGGCCGCCCTCCTTTTCCTGGCTTTCCGGGGCGGGGACCGCTTTGGCGTCTACCCCTTTGCCGCGGAGCCCGCGGGCCTGGGGCGGCCCCGGCGGGGCCGGGCCGCGCTGGTCCAGGCCTTCCGCAGCCTTCTGGACCTGGTGCCCGCGGGCCGCACGGACCTGGGCCGGGCCCTGGGGGCGTGGGCGGAGCGGGCCTGGGAACCCGGGGTGTGCCTGGTCCTCTCGGACTTTTTGGCGCCCGGCCTGCGGGAGGGGCTGGCGGCCCTGCGCGCCGGCCGCCACGCCGTGGCCGCCGTCCAAATCCTCGCCCCAGAGGACCTCCGCCCGCCCCTTCTTGGGGAGGTGCGGCTGGTGGACGCGGAGGAGGGCCGGGGCCGGCCGGCCATCGTGGGCCCCGCGGCCCGCCGCGCCTACCAGGAAAACCTGCGCCGCTGGAACGAGGGCCTCGCCCAGGCCTGCGCGGAGCTGGGGGTGGGCCTTTTCCTGTTCGCCTCCGATACCTCGCCGGTGGCCGCGGCCCTCACCCTGGCCCGGAGGTGGCGGCCGTGACCTTCCTCCTCCCCTGGGCCTGGCTTTGGCTTTTGGCCCTCGTCCCCGTGCTCGTCCTCTACTTTTTGCGCCGAAGGGAGCGGGATTGGCCCGTGTCGGCCCTTTTCCTTTGGGAGGGGGTACGGCCGGACCGGCCGCGCTGGGTGGAGCGGCTGCGGGCCCGCTTCGATGTGCTCCTCCTCTTGCAGGTTTTGGGGGTGGTCCTTTCCGCGTTGGCCCTGAGCCGGCCGGGCCGGGAGGTGCTGCGGCCGGCCGGGGCCACCCTCCTGGTCCTGGACGCCTCCGCCCCCACCGCCGCGGAAGGGACCCGCGAGCGGATCCTGGCCGCCGCGGAGGAGGTCCTGCGGAACTCCGCGGGGCCGTGGGCCGCCGTGCTGTGGGCCGAGCCCCCGGAGGTCCTCGTGCCCCCCACCGCGGACCCCGAGCGCGCCCTGGCCCTGCTGCGCCGCTACGCGCCCCGCCTCACCCGCCGCCCCGAGCTCGCCCGCGCCCTGGCCCTCCTCCCTGAACCTTGGCCCCGCGTGGTGGTCCTCACCGACGATCCCACAGGGATCGCCGGCGCGGAGGTGATCGCCGTCCCCCGGCCGGAGAACCTGGGGATCACCGCGTTCGCCGTGCGGCCCTCCCCGGATGGCCTGCGCTACGAGGCGTTCCTGCGGGTCCTCAACGCCACGTCCGGCTATAAGGACGTGCAAATCCGCATCGTTTCCGAGGCCGGGGAGTTCTGGGCGGCCCGCCTCGTGCCCCCCGGGGAGGAGGAAGAGGTGGTGCTGGTCCTGCCGGGGGCGCGGGCCGGCGCGTTCGTGGCGGAGCTGCGGCCCTCCGACGCCTTCGCCTGGGACAACGTGCGCTACTTCGTGCTGCGGGGCGGGGAGGTGAGGGTGGCCTGGCGGGGGCCGGAGGACCGCTACCTTTGGGCGGCCCTGCGGGCCGCGGCCCCCCTGCGCCGCGACGAAAAGGACCCCGATCTTTTCGTGGCCGTGGGCACCGCGCTCCCCGGGGAGCCCGCCGGGCCCTGCCTTCTGGTGGGCGCGGGGCTGCCCGGCGCGGCCGTGGTGGGCCCGGCGGAGGCCGGCCCCCTGCGCGCCGAGGCCAGCCCCCTCCTGGAGAACCTCTCCCTGCGCGCCTGGCGCCTGGGCCAGGTGCTGCGCCAGGAGGTCCCGCCCACGGCCCAGGTCCTCCTCTGGGCGGGCGAAGTCCCCCTCCTGTTCCTTTGGGAGACCCCGGCGGGCCGGCGGGCCGCCTTGGCCCTCGACCTCGCCCGCACCAACCTCCCCCTCCTCCCGGACTTCCCCATCCTCGTGCGCCACCTCCTGGCCTGGCTTTTGCCCCAGGAGCCCGCCGCGGGCGCGCTCGTGGGCGAGGCGGTGGTCCTCCCGCCCGGGTTCTCCATGCGCACGGAGGAGGGCACGTTCACGGGGGTGTGGGTGCCCACGCGGCCGGGGATCTATGCCCTGGACGGCCCACGGGGGCCCCAACCCCTGGCGGTGAACGTGCCCTGGGAGGCCTTCCGCCCGGGGGAGGCGGCGGGGGAGGGGGAGCGGCCGGTCCGCCCGGCGCGCGCCCTCCAGCCCCTCTGGCCCTGGGCGGCCCTCGCCCTGGTCCTCCTCCTCGGCGCGGAGGCCGTGCTCTTCCTCCGCCGGGAGGGATGATGCGCCTCCTTTGGCCCTGGGCCCTGGCCCTGTTGGTCCTGCCCGCTGCCCTCCTCCTTTTGGGGTGGCGGCGGGGGCGGCGCCTCGTGGGCCGGGCCCTCACCCTCGCCCTCCTTGGGCTGGCCCTGGCGCAGCCCGAGCTCGCCCTGCGCCGGGAAAGGGAGCGGGTCGTGTTTGTGGTGGACCGTTCCGCGAGCGTGGGCGAGGCGGCCCTGCCCGCCTTTTGGGAGCTGGCCGGGTCCGCCGCGGCGCGCGGGGCCGAGATCGGGGTGGTGGTGGCGGCCGGCGGGGCCGCCGTGGTCCGCCCGCCCCAGCCCGGCCTGCCCCGCGCCCTCGCCTCCCCGGTGGACTTGGACCCCGCCCGCACCGACCTCGGCGCGGCCCTCCACCTGGCCCTGGCCCTCCTGGAGGGGAAGGGCCAGATCGTGGCGATCACCGACGGCCGGGACACGGAGGGGCAGCTTTGGGCGGCCGCGGCCCAGGCCCGGGCCCAAGGGGTCCCCGTGCACGTCTTCCCCGTGGGCCAGGAGGACCCCCTGCGGCTCCTGAGCTTCCGCGGGCCGGAGGCCGTGCCCCCGGGCGCCGCCGCCGAGTTCCTGGGCGTCCTCGCCGCCTCCCGGCCCCTCCCCCTCCGCGCCCGCCTGCTCCTCAACGGGAAGGTGGCGGAGGAGCGGGATCTCCGCGTGGAGCCCGGCCGTACAGAGCTCGCCTTCGTCCTCGCCCTCCCCGAGGAGGGCCTCCACCTGGTGGAGCTTGTTTTGGACTGTCCGGAGGACCCCCTGGGGGCGAACAACCGGCTGAGCTGGGCCGTGCGGGCGGGCCCGGCGCCGGAGGTGTTGGTGGTGGGGCGGGAGGCGGGCCTTGTGGACGCGGCGTTGGCGGGGCTGGGGCTGCGCTTCCGGCGGGTGGAGTTCCTGCGCCCCGCGGATCTGGCGGGGGTGGGGCTGGTGATCCTTGATGACTTCCCGTTGGGGCTTTTGGGGGCACCGGGGGTGGAGGCCCTGCGGGCCTTTGTGGCGGAGGGGGGCGGGCTCCTGGTGGTGCAGGGGCGGCGGGCCCTAAGCGGCTACGCCGGGGCGCTGGAGGAGATCCTGCCCGTGACCTACGCCGTGCCCGAGCGCGTGCGGGCGGCCACCGCGGCGGTGGTGTTCGTCCTGGACCGCTCGGCCTCCATGGCCGGGAGGGCCGGCGAGGTCACGAAGCTGGACCTCCTCAAGGAGGCGGCGGCCGCGGCCGCCGAGCTCGTGCCCCCCGAAGATTGGCTGGGCGCCCTGGCCTTCGACCGCACCCCGTTCTGGCTGGCCCCCCCGGGGCCGGCGGAGCAAACTCGCCCCCTCCTCTTCGCCGCCCTGGCCGGCCTCTTCCCCAGCGGCGGCACGGACCTTTGGCCCGCCGTGCTCCTGGCCCTCTCCGCCCTGGAAAACGTGCCCGCCCGCCTCCGCCACATGATCGTCATCTCCGACGGGAAGACGGTGCGGGAGAACCGGGCCTTCCCGGCCCTCTACCAGCAGGTGGCGCAAAGCGGGGTGGGCGTCACCGCCATCGCCATCGGCCCCGATGCGGATCTGGAGATCCTGGGGGGGCTGGCCCAGGCCGGCCGCGGCGAGCTCCATGTCCTCGTTGAGCCCAAGGAACTGCGGGCCGTGCTCGTCCAGGAGACGAAGAGGGCGGTGCGGCCGCGCTTCGTGGAGGGCGAGTTCCCTGTTTATCCCGGGCCGGCGGCCCTCGCCGCCCCCGCGGTCCCCCCTGTCCACGGCTACGCCCTGACCTTCCCCAAGCCCACGGCGGAGGTGGCCCTGCTTTTGCCCGGGGGGGACCCGCTCCTGGCCTTCTGGCGGGTGGGGCTGGGCACAGTGGCCGTGCTGAACACGGACCTGCGCGGGGGCTGGACCCGGGCCTGGGCCACGGATCCCTCCTGGCTCCCCCACTTCGCGGCGCTTCTGGAGGAGCTTTGGCCGCAGCGCAAACCCTTGGGCCTCGCCTGGGAGCTGCGGGGGAAGGGGGTGGTTATCCGCCTGGACGTGGAGCGGGACGGGCGCTGGGTGCATGGCCTGCGCTTTTCGGGGAGGCTGGCGGGGCCGGGCGGCGCCCAGGAGCTAGGGTTCCGCCAGGTGGCGCCGGGCCGCTACGAGGCGGAGCTCCCCCATCCCGGGGCGGGCGCCTACCTCCTGGCCGTGGCCGAGGCCACCGGCCAGTACGGGGGCACGGCGGTGCTGGCCCTGCCCTACCCCCCGGAGTACGCCGAGCTCGGCCCGGATCGGGAAACGCTGGGGACCCTGGCGCGCCTCACCGGCGGGGCGCTCCTCGAGGACGAGGAGCTTCCGGAGCGGAGCGAGGCGGTGGCCGACTGGATCGCCCTCTGGCCGGCCCTGCTTTGGGCCGGTGCGGCCGCGTTCGTCCTGGACCTAGCGCTGCGCAAACTCCTTTCCGTCTAACAGGCGCCGGGCTATGGGGGCGAGGCCGGGGTCCTCCCGCCAGCGGCGGAGTTCCGCGCTCACCGGCTCGGGCGCGGTCTGGGCCAGGCGCCTCAAGGCCGCTAGCACCGCGCGGCGCACGCGGGGCTCCCGGCTGTGGGCCAGGGGCTTCAGGGCGATGAGGGCCCGGCGTACCGCCCGAGGGGGGGCGTGGCCCAGCATCTGGGCGGCGAGGGCTTGGCGCGCCGCCTCCGGCTCGGCCGCCCACTGCACCAGCGCCTCCAGGGCCTCCCCGGGGTAGACGGCCAGGAGCGTTTCCCGCAGGGTGCGGCGGGCGGCCCGGCGGATCGCCGGCACGGGGTCCCAAAGGAGGGGGGAGAGGAGCTCCAGGAGGAAGGCGGCGCGGAAGGGGTCGGCCGGATCCGCGGCCTCCCCGATGGCCTGCACGAGGGCCCGGCGCGTGCCCTCCTCGCCCTCCCGGGCGAGGCGGCGCAGGGCGGGGAAGAGGAGGGTGTAGCCCCGGCGCAGGCCCTCCGTGAGGGCGTGCAAGCCCTGGCCCTGGCCCAGGTGCGCGCAAATTTTTTCCACCCACGCCTGGAGCTGCGCCTCTTCCTGGAGGAGGGAGACTTGGGGATCCGTGGCGTCCACGGCCGCAGTGTAACCCCCGCTACGTTCCCCCGTCAAACGCGGGGAACGCGCGCCTTGCCGCGGATCGCGGGGTAACATTGAGGGCCCCCATGGACGACGGCTGGTGGCCGAAGCCCTACAAGATCAAGGTCGTGGAGCCCATCCGCCTCCCCTCCCGCGCGGAACGGGAAAAGCTCCTCGCGGAGGCCGGCTACAACGTCTTCAACCTGCGCAGCTCGGACGTGTACATCGACCTCCTCACGGACTCCGGGACGGGCGCCATGTCCCAAGCCCAGTGGGCCGCGCTCATGGAGGGCGACGAGGCCTACGCGGGCAGCCGCTCGTTTGAGCTCTTCCGCGAGGCGGTCCAGGAGATCACGGGCTACCCCTACGTCCTCCCCACCCACCAGGGCCGCGGCGCGGAACGCGTGTTCTTCGCCGTGACCGTGAAGCCCGGGGACATCGTCCCCAACAACTCCCACTTCGACACGACCCGCGCCAACCTCCTGGCCCTCGGCGCCCGGCCCGTGGACCTTCCCATCCCCGAGGCCTTCGACCCCGAAAGCGACCACCCCTTCAAGGGGAACATGGACGTGGAGGCGCTGCGCGCCCTCCTCCGCCGGGAGGGGGAACGCGTGCCGTTCGTGATGCTCACCCTCACCAACAACACCCTGGCCGGGCAGCCCGTGTCCCTGGCGAACGTCCGGGCCGTGGCGGAGGTGGCCCACGCCCACGGCATCCCCCTCATCCTCGACGCCGCCCGGCACGCGGAGAACGCCTTCTTCATCGGGGAGCGCGAGCCCGGCTACGCGGACCACACCCCGGCGGCGATCGCCCGCGCGGTCTTTTCCCTGGCCGACGGCTGCCTCGTGTCCGCCAAGAAGGACGGGCTGGGGAACATCGGGGGGTTCCTGGCCCTGCGCGACCCGGACCTCTACGAGCGGTGCGCGGAAAAGCTCATCCTCTGGGAGGGGTTTCCCACCTACGGCGGCCTGGCCGGGCGGGACCTCGCGGCCCTGGCCGTGGGCCTGCGGGAGGCCCTCGACCCCCTGTACCTGCGGGACCGGGTGGGCCAGGTGCGCTGGCTGGCGGAGGAGCTGCGCCGGATCGGGGTTCCCGTGTACTGGCCGCCGGGGGGCCACGCCGTCTACGTGGACGCCGCCCGCCTCCTCCCCCACATCCCCCGGGACCAGTTCCCCGGCCAGGTCCTGGTGTGCGCCCTGTACCTGGAGGGCGGGGTGCGCGCGGTGGAGGTGGGCTCAGGGATGCTGGGCGAGGCGGCCCGGATGGAGCTCGTGCGGTTGGCCCTGCCCCGCCGGGTCTACACCGAGGAGCACCTCCGCCACGTGGTGCACACCTTCGCCCGCGTCCTGGAGGGGCGGGAGCGCCTCAGGGGGCTGAGGCTGGTGGCGGGAAGCGGGCCGCTGCGGCACTTCCGGGCCCGCTTCGCCCCCGCCTGATCACTTCTTGGCCGTGGGGGGCCGGGGCTCCTCCGGGTTCAGGACCACCGGGCCCTGGCACTTCACGCAGCGGGAGCTCAACAGCACGCTCCAGGGCCGCACGAACTCCTCGTACTCCGACTTCTTCAGGCAGTCCGCGCACAGCACCTTGAAGCTGTTGGCCTTGGTCCGCACCAGATAGCCTTTTGTGGGCGCCGTCATAGCCGGGCCGCATTATAGCCGGCGGGGTTTCAGCGGTCGATGCGCAGCCGGCGCAGGCGGGGGTCGTCCTTGGGCCAGGGCGTGACCCAAAGCTCCCGCGTTTGCCCGTCCCGCTGGGCCAGGACCCGCACGGGCGCGCCCGCCGGCGCGTCGCTGTAGCGGGCGGCGAGCTCCGCGGCCAGCCGCAGCTCCTCCTCCCCGGCCTCGCCCACCACCAGGGCCACCGGCCCCGGCACGTCGGGGAAGGCCAGCAGGGTGTGCCCCCCCGCCAAGGCGAGGAGGGCGGCGTTCTCCAGCTCGTCCCGCCCCACCACGACGCGGACTTTTGGGCCCAACCGGAAGTGGCGGCCATACCGAAGAAGGGCGAAGTCCTCCTTGGTGAGGGCGTCCACCCCCTTTTCCCGGATGAGGTCCCGCAGGCGCTTGGCGTAGGCCCGCTCCAAAAGCAGGCAGCACCCGCCGCCGGGCGGGGTGTACGCGGGGATCCCCCACGCCTGGGCGAGCTCCATCTGGCGCTTGCGGGAACGGCCCTGGAGGTCCAGCCAGTCCTCCCGCCGCACCCAGCCCATCCGCTCGGGGAAGGTGGGCCCAAGGAGCCTTCCGGAGAGGGGGCGCACGAGCCGCTCGCCCAGCCCCGACTCGCGGGCCACCAGCTCCAGGGCCGGCAGGTGCTGGGACATCGGCCGCTGGCCCAGCACCTCGCCCGTGACCACAAACGAAGCCCCCTCCGCCTCCAGGAGCTCCCCGGCCTTCCGCACCATGAAGATGCGGCAATCCAAGCAGGGGTTCATGCCCTGGCCCCTCCCGAAGCGCGGGCGCTTCACCACCTCCAGGTATTCCTCCGCCACATCGAGGAGGCGCACGGGGATGCCGAGGGCCAGGGCCTGGGCCAGCACGGTGTCGCACCGCCCCTTTCCGGTGCAGAACCCCGTGGCCAGGTGCAGGCCCACCACCTCGAACCCCAGGCGCCGGGTGAGGGCCGCGGCCAGGGCCGAGTCCAACCCGCCCGACATGAGGGCGATGGCCTTCTTCTGCGGAACCGCCATACCGCGGCTATGATAGGCCCGGCCCGCCGGGATCTCCACAGCCCCTGCACACGGGCTGCACCCGCGGTGCAAGCCCCGGGGGCCAAAATGGGGGCGGAGGTGATGGAGGCATGCGGAAGGCTTGGGTGTGGGTGCTGGTGGGCCTGGTGGCGGGGGCGGCCCTGGCCCAGGACGTGCAGGCCCTGATCGCCGCCTCCGGCCAGGCCGCGATCAAGGCGGCCATCGCCCGGGTGGCCCCCGCGGTGGTGAAGATCGAGGCCACCCGCCGCGTGGCCACCTGGTGGGACCAGTTCTTCCAGGACCCCTTCCTGCGCCGGTTCTTCGGCGAGCCCGAGACCACCCAGACCTCCCTGGGCTCGGGCTTCGTGGTGGAATACGCGGGCCAGAAGTACGTGCTCACCAACTACCACGTGGTGGAGAACGCCACCGCCATTCGCGTGACGGCCCAGCGCGGGGACACCTGGACGGCCCGGGTGGTGGGCACGGACGACCTCCTGGACCTTGCCGTTTTGGCCGTGGACGGCCTGGACCTCCCCGCCGCGCCCCTGGGCGACTCCGACGCCCTGGAGATCGGGGATTGGGTCATCGCCATCGGGAACCCCTTGGGCTTTGCCCACACCGTGACCCTGGGCATCGTTTCCGCCCTGAACCGGGATGTGCCCCGGCCCGACGGCTCCGGCTACTTCCGGCGCATGATCCAGACGGACGCGGCCATCAACCCCGGCAACTCCGGCGGCCCCCTGGTGAACGCCTACGGCGAGGTGGTGGGGATGAACACGCTCATCGCCCGCCAGACCGCCTCGGGGCTCGCCGTGGAGGGGATCAACTTCGCCGTACCCATCAACGAGATCAAGTTGGCCCTGGAGCAGATCGTGCAGTACGGCCGGGTGACGCGGGCCTGGCTGGGCGTGTACATCCAGGACGTGCTTCCGGGCATGGAGCGGCAGCTGGGGGTGCGGGAGGGGGTGCTGGTGACGGAGGTGGTGCGGGGCTCGCCCGCGGAGCGGGCCGGGCTGCGCGCCGGCGACGTCATCGTGGCCGTGGACGGGAAGGCCGTGCGCACCACCAACGACCTCCAGCGGGAGATCATGTACCGCCGGGTGGGCGAGCGGGTGACCCTCACCGTGGTGCGCCAGCGGGCCTCCCTCACCCTGAGCGTGGTGTTGGCGGAGCGGCCCGAGGAGGGGGCGGCCCCCGGGGGGGTGGGGCTGCGCAAGTTCGGGCTCACCGTGCAGGACCTGACCCCGGAGCTGCGGAGCCGCTACGGCATCGCCCGGGAGACGGGGGTGGTGGTGACCCAGGTGGAGGCGGGCTCGCGGGCCTATTGGGCGGGCGTGCAGGAGGGCGACGTGATCGTGGAGGTGAACCGGGAGCCCGTGGCCAACGTCGCGGACTGGAACCGGCTGGTGGCCCCGCTGGGCGAGGGGGAGGAGGTGCTCCTCACGGTGGTGCGGGCGGGGCGGACCCGGTTCCTCCTTTTGCGCTGAGGGGTAAAATAGGGCGGGTCGGAGAGTAGCGCAGCCTGGTTAGCGCGCATGGTTCGGGACCATGAGGTCGCCGGTTCGAATCCGGCCTCTCCGACCACAGGCGGGTATAGCTCAGTGGTAGAGCGCTGGCCTTCCAAGCCAGTGGCACGGGTTCGATTCCCGTTACCCGCTCCGGGCGCCCGTAGCTCAGAAGGAACGAGAGCAGCGGCCTTCTAAGCCGCAGGTCGGGGGTTCGAGTCCTCCCGGGCGCGCCAGGGGAGCGTAGCTCAGCCTGGCAGAGCACCGCGCTGTGGACGCGGGGGTCGCGGGTTCAAGTCCCGTCGCTCCTCCCAGGGGGGTTCGCTGGCGGTTGGACGCGGCCGTGGTTCTGAAGGACAGATCCGTACGGGCTGAAGATGCGCCAGCGGCCCGCCTCACCGCGCCCGTAGCTCAATAGGATCAGAGCATCGGCCTTCGGAGCCGAGGGTTGGGGGTTCGAGTCCTCCCGGGCGCGCTTTTCTTTTTCGGGCTACCCTCCGCCCGGAGGTGGTCCCGTGTACCGCGGGTTCCTCGTGGCGGGGATCTGGGCGTTGGTCTTAGCGTTGGGGGCCCTGTTCTGGCTGGGCTGGCAGGCCCTGCACCGCGGCCTCCCCCTGCAGCTGGAGAGCCCCGTGCGCGTGGAGGTCGCCCACCCGTTGGCCCTGACCGCGCCCCTGGAGGTGCGCGTGGTGGCGCTTCCCTTGACCCTTCCGGCCCGGTTTGGGGTGGCGGTGGAGGGCCCGGTTCGGGCGGAGACGGAGCTTCTGCGCTGCCCCCGCTGCCGGGAGGGCGGGGTCCTTCCGGTGCGCTGGAGCCTGCTTACGGGGGCGGTGGTTTGGCGGTGCGGGGCCTGCGGGGCGGAGGTGGGCCCTTGACGGCGGGGCGGGTTCCCGGACAATAGAACGAACGTTCGATATGGACGGCCCCCTCGCCGTGGAAAGGATCGTGGAGGCCGGGCGCAAGCTCTTCGCCCGCCAAGGCTTCCACGCCACCGGCATGCGCGACATCGCCAAGCTCGCCCAAGTCTCCATCGGCGCCCTCTACCACTACTTCCGCTCCAAGGACGAGCTCTTCTTGGCCGTGGTCCGGCGGGCCTTCGAGGAGCGCCTCGCCCAGGCCCGGGAGCTCCTGCGCCAGGGCCTGCCCGCCCCCGAGATCCTCCGCCAGGTGCTCACCTCCTACTTCGCCGGCTTCGCCGAGGACCCCGAGGTGGCCCAGCTGTTGAGCCGGGTCTGGGCGCCCGAGGACCCCGCCCTCTGGCGGAAGCTGAGCGGGCTGGTGGAAGAGTACGCCCGGGCCATCGCCGCCATCCTCGAGGAGGCGCAGGCCGCCGGGGCCATCCGCCCCGTGCACCCCCTCCTTGCGGCCTACGCCCTCCTGGGCATGGCGGGCGCGGTGACCCTGCGCGCCGCCGGCCAGGACCCCCTCGCCGCGGAGTTCCGCGTGCGCGGGGCCCAAGAGCTGGCGGAGTTCGCCTGGCACGCCCTGCGCCCCTAAAAAGGAGGCCCCTATGCGGAAAAGCGCCGTCCTGGCGGCCCTCTTGGCCCTGGCCCTCCCCGGGCTGGCCCAGGTGCGGGTGCTCCTGGTGGACGAAACCCAAACCCTGGAGGAGTCCCTGCGGCTTTTGGGGGTGGTGCGGGCCCTCCGGGCCACGGGCGCCTTCGCCTTCCAGGCCCTCCCCGCCTTCCCCACCGCGCCCTGGACCGGCGCGCCCTTCCACGCCGTGGTGTACCTCCCCGCCCAAGGGCCCTACCTGTGGTTCAGCGCGCCGTGGCCGGAGGCCCTCCTTCCCCCCGAGCTCCGGGAGGCCCTGGCGGCCCTGCGGCACGCCCTGGCCCAGGCCTTCGCCCCCTGGCGGGAGGTGCGGGGCCCCGCGGAGGACCTCTACCCCCTCCTTTTGACCCTCTACTTCGCGTCCCGCGGATACCTGGGAGGGAGGTAGATGCGCCGCCTCGCCCGTTGGGTTACGGACCACCCCTTCCTGGTCCTGGCCGCCGTCGGCCTGGTGACCCTGGCCTTCGCGGCCTTCCTCCCCCGCATCGGCTTCCAGGCCGACTACTCCAAGATGCTCCCTGAGGACGACCCCATCGTGGCCCAGTACAAGCGCACCCGGGACCTCTTCGGCGGCCAGTCCCTATTCCTCCTCGCCATCGTGGCCGAGGAGGGCGGGACCCTCTTCGACCTCCCCTCGCTCCAAAAGCTTTACGCCCTCACCGCCGAGCTGGAGAAGCTCAAGGAGGAGGGCCTGGTGGAGGAGGTCCTCACCCCGGCCAACGTGAAGGTCGTGGAGGGGACGGAGGCCGCGCTGGTGGTGCGCCCCATCCTCCCCGGGCCGCCGGCGACCGTGGAGGAGGTGGAGCTCTTCCGGCGCAAGGCCCTGGCCGAGCGGACCGTGCGGGACAACTTGGTTTTAGCCGATGGCCGCGGCGCCCTCGCCATCTTGCGCCTCTCCCCGGCCGTGGAGGTGCGGGAGGACATCCAGGCCCAAATCCTCGCCCGGCTGGAGGCGCTCGCCGCCCAGTACGCGGGCCCCGAGGAGTTCCACCTCTCCGGGAACGCCGCGTTCCTCGTGTACGTGAACCGCTACATGCGCCAGGACCTGGCGTTCCTCCTCCCCGTGGTGGTGGGGGTGGTCGTGCTCGTCCTCCTTGTGAGCTTTCGCCACGCGTGGGGCGTGGTCCTGCCCCTGGGGGTGGTGGGGGTGGGCCTCGTCTGGACCATGGGCCTGGTGGGCCTCACCGGCCACAAGCTCACCATGATCTCCACGTTCCTCCCGGTGGTGCTGGTGGCCGTGGGCTCCGCCTACGGGATCCACGTGGTGAACGAGTATTTCCAGCGCGTGGCCCGGGGCGAGGCCAAGAAGGCGGCGGTCCAGGCCACGATCCAGGAGATGTTCGTGCCCGTGCTGGGCGCGGCCGTCACCACCGCCGCGGGCTTCCTCACCCTCCTCTCCTCCTTCCTCGTGCCCACCCGGGAGTTCGGCCTCTTCGCGGCGTTCGGGGTCATGGCCTGCTTCCTTCTGGCCATGGCCATGATCCCCGCCCTCCTTTTGGTCTTCCCCGTGCCCAAGGTGCGGCCGACCAAGCTCCAAATGCAAAGCGCACAGGTTTTCGCGCGCGCCCTTGCCCGTCGCCCCAGCCTGGTCCTCCTGGGGGTGCTCCTGGTTCTGATAGGACTTGGAGCGGGTATTCCCCGGCTGCGCGTGGAGTCCGATGTCACCCGCTACTTCCGGGAGGACTCCCCCGTGGTCCAGGGCCTTAGGGTGGTGGACGAGCGCTTCGGCGGAAGCCAGGAGCTCTCCATCGTCCTGGACACAGGCCGGCGGGATGGCCTCAAGGACCCGGAGGTCCTGCGCTTCATGGACCGGCTCCAGCGCTTCTTGGAGGCCCAGCCCGACGTGGGCGCCACCTCCTCCCTGGTGGATCTCGTGAAGGAGTCCTACTTCACCCTGCGCGGGGACGACCCCGCTTTCTACGCCATTCCGGAGACGTCGCGGGCCGTGGCCCAGGTCCTCCTCCTCTACGAGATGGGCGGGGGCGAGGTCACCAAGGGCCTGGCCACCCGCGATTTCCGCGTGGGCCGCATCGCCGCCCGGGTGCGCTCCGTGGGCCTTTCCGGCTACGACGCCCTCCTCCGCGCGGTGGAGGGGTTCGTGGCGCAGGAGAAGCCGGCCGCGGTCAAGGATTGGTACGTCACGGGCTCGCCCTCCCTGTACATCCAGCTCTCGAAAAAGCTCATCGCCTCCCAGCTGGCGAGCCTGGGCACGAGCTTCGGCGCGGTGGGCTTCATCGTGGCCGTGCTCCTGCTCTCTTTGGGCGCCGGCCTCCTCGCCCTCATCCCGCTTTTGGTGGCCGTGGCCGGGAACTTCGGGGTCATGGGCTACGCGGGGGCCTATTTGGACATGGCCACGGTGATGATCGCCAGCCTCACCGTGGGGATCGGCGTGGACTACGCTGTGCACTTCCTCAACCGCTACCGGAACGCGCGCGGGCTGGGCCTCGCCCACGAGGAGGCCCTGGCCGAGACCTTCCGCACCTCCGGCCGGGCCATCGTGGTCAACGCCCTCACCCTGGCCCTGGGGTTCCTCGTGATGCTCCTTTCGCGCTTCGGGGCCCTCAACACCTTCGGCTGGCTCATCGCCCTCACCATGGTCACGAGCATGCTGGGCGCGCTTTGGGTGTTGCCGGCCGTCCTGGCGTGGGTGCCGGAAGGGGCGTATCAGCCGTGGCCGCGCCTGCGCGGCCTTTGGGCACGGGTCGGGCTCCTGGGCGCCGACCCCAACCCGTCCCCCAAAAAGGAGGGGAAGGATGAAGCGCCTCGTGCTTAGCGGGCTTTGCGTCCTGTTGGGGGTCTGGGCCTTCGCCCAGACCGCGGACGAGATCCTCCGGCGCGTGGAGGAGCAGGGCTTCTTCGGCACCGGACGGGAGTCCCTCTATGCCGCCCTCGCCGTGGCGATCCAGGAGAAGGGGCAGCCCCTCGTGGACTACGCCTTCCGCGTGTGGGCCAAGGAGTATCCCGACGGAACCGTGAAGTTCCTCCTCCAATACGCCGCCCCGGCGGACGTAGCGGGCACGCTCTTTCTGGCCTACGTGCCCAAGGAGGGCGCCACCCGCATGTGGCTCTACCTGCCGGAGCTCGCCCTGGTGAAGGAGCTTGTGGGCGAGAGGGAGCGTAAGGGCGAGTTCATCGCGGGAAGCGGCATCAGCTACGAGGACATCGCCAAGGGCTTTAGCTACCGCGCGGACTACCAGGCCGTGCTCGCCGGCACGGAGGAGCTCGCAGGCCATCCCACCTGGAGGCTGAGCCTTTCCCCGCGCGCGGCGGGCCTGGAGTGGAGCCGGATCGTCCTGTGGGTGCACCGGGACCACTACCTTGTGGTGCGCGCGGAGTTCTACGACCGGGAGGGGCAGCTGGCCCGCGTGCTCACCGTGCCGGAGCTCGTGACGGATGCGGTGGGGACGCGGCCGGCCCTCCTGCGCGTGGAGGACCTCCTCAAGGGGTCCTGGGCGGAGGTGCGCATCGCCGAGCGCAGCGCGGAGGCCATCCCCGACGCGCACTTCGAGCCGGCCAACCTCCCCAAGCTCCGCCTGTAGGCGCGGGGAAAGGGGGGCCATGAGGCGGGTGGGGTTGGCCTTGGGGGCGGGCGGGGCGCGGGGCGCGGCCCATGTGGGCGTCCTCAAGGTCCTGGAGCGCGCAGGGATCCCGGTTGCGGCCATCGCCGGGGCGAGCATCGGGGCCATGGTGGGCGGGGCCTACGCCGCCGGCGTCCCCCTCGCCCGCATCGAGGCGGAGTGGCTCACCGCCAGCCGGGCCAAGCTCCTCAAGAGCTTCCTCCCCACCTTTCCCCGCACGGGGCTCAGCTCCGGGGCCGGGCTGCGCCGGTACCTGCGGGCCATCCTGGGGGACGTGCGCATCGAGGAGCTGCCCATCCCGTTTGCGGCGGTGGCCACGGACCTGGACACCGGGGCGGCCGTGGTCCTCCGCTCCGGCCCCCTCGTGGAGGCCATCTGCGCCTCCACCGCCATCCCCGGCGTGTTTCAGCCCGTGCGCTGGGAGGGGCGCCTCCTCGTGGACGGGGGGATGGTGGAGCCCCTTCCCGTGCGGGTGTGCCGGGAGCTGGGGGCGGAGGTCGTGATCGCGGTGGACACGAACCCCGTGCCCCGCCCCCTCCCGCCCGGGGCCCGCCGGCCCTGGGCGCCCCTGAGCCAGGCCCTGCGCGAGGGCCTCCTCCACCGGCCCTGGGTCCCCGCGCACCTCCCGGAGGTTCTGGGCGAGTACGCCCGGGAAAGGCCCGCCCCCCGCCCCCTCCCCGGGATCTTCGAGGTCCTAAACCAGTCCGCGGCCATCCTCGTCCAGGAGGTTCTCCGGTTGAAGCTCGCCCGGGATCCGCCGGACATCTACCTGCGCCCCCGCTTCCGCGAGGAGCGGAGCTACCTGCGGGCGAAGGAGAACATCCGGGCCGGGGAGGAGGCCATGGAGGAGGCCCTGCCGGCCCTGTTGGCCCTCCTTGGCCAGGAAAGCCCCGCGCGCTGAGGGCGTGCGCGCCGGGGCGGGTAAACTTCGCCGTCCATGGCTTGGGCCGCCTTCGCCGTTTCCCTTGGGCTTCTTCTCGCGCTGGCCCAGCGCAGCTTGTGGCTGGCCCTGGTCCTGGGCGCCGGGGTCCTCGGCCTCTGGACCTCCCCGCCCTCCGCCCTTCCCGCCGTCTTCGCGCGGGCCCTGGCCGATCCCGGGGTCCTGGCCCTGATCTACGCCGCGGGGGTCATCCCCCTCATCGGCGCGGCCCTCCAGGCGGGGGACCTCCTTTCTGGGCTGGTGGCCCGTATCCCCGGCGGGCGGCGGACGGCCTACGTGGTGGCCCCCGCCTTGTTTGGGCTCCTTCCCGTCCCCGGGGGCGCGCTCTTCTCCGCGCCGATCCTGGAGGGGCTGGGCGGGGGGAAGCCGGAGGAGCGGGCCGCGGCCAACGTGTGGTTCCGCCACATCCTCCTCCTGTTCTACCCGCTTTCTGCGGCCCTCATCACCGGGGCCAAGCTCGCCGGCCTCGACCTCTGGACGGCCATCCTCTGGCAACTGCCCTGGGCCTTCTTCCTGCTCCTTGTGGGCGGGGTCTTCCTTTTGGCTCCGTTTTCCGGGGAAAAGCCGCGCGCGGGCGGGGGAGGGAGTGGCCGCTTGGGGTGGGGGCTGGCCGTCCTCCTTTTGGCGCCTTTTTTGGACCTAATGCTGCGGCGGACGGCCAAGCTTCCGGCGCCGGAGGTGGCCACCGCGTTCGGCCTCACCGCCGCCCTCCTCCTGGCCCTGGCCGCGGGCCCAGGGTTCCCCGCCCTCCCCACGCTCCTCAGGAAAACCCAGCCCTGGCGCTTTTCCCTCATCGTGGTGGGGGTGTTCCTGTATCTGGGCGCTTTTCAAGCCTCGGGACTTCCCCAGGCCATGGCCGCCCTCCCCTTCCCCTTGGCCCTCCTCATCCTTGGGCTCAGCCTCCTTATGGGCCTGGCCACAGGGCGGCAGCAGGCGGCGCTGTCCGTGGTGCTGCCCGTGTACCTGGCGGGCGGAAACAGCCTGGATGGCCTGCGGTTCTCCGTGATCTACCAGGCTTGTTATCTTGGGTACCTCCTTTCGCCCCTGCATCCGTGTTTAGCGGTGTCCGTGGAGTACGCGCGGGCCCGCTTCGTGGGGACCTGGCGGCGTCTTTTGCCCCCCAGCCTCGTGGCCCTGGGAGCGGTGCTCGCCGCCGGCCTCCTCCTCCTTTGAGGGAGGCCTACGGGAGGTCGCGCACCATGAGGAGGCCGTCCTCCCCATCCGCGTAGTAGCCGGGGAGGACGGCCTCCTCCCGAAAGCCGTGCTTTTTGTAGAAGGCCTGGGCGGTGCGGTTGGAGGCCCGCACCTCCAGCCGCACCCGCCGGGCGCCCCGGGCCGCCCGGAACAGCTCGCCCAGCAGGGCGCTGCCCACCCCCCGGCGGCGGTGCGCCGGCGCGACGGCCAGGTCGTGGATGTGCACCTCCTCCCCCTCGCGCCGGGCCAGGAGGAACCCGAGGACCCCGTCCTCCTCGGCCACGAGGGCCAGGGCCTCCCGGTCCAGGAGGTAGGGGAGGAAGGCGAAGAGCGGCCAGGGATCGGGAAAGCTCGCCTGCTCCACCCGGTGGATCCCGGGGAGGTCGCGGAGGCCGGCCCGGCGAACCCGCACCGCCCCATTGTACGGGTAGGATCGGCGTACAAGGAGGGAGGATGCGGCGCCAGTTCGTGCCGGTGTTCTTGGGGTTGGCCCTTTGGGCTTCCGCCCAAGGGGGCGTGGAGGCGCTCCTTTCCCGCGCGGAGGCCCTGTACGACCGCTGGCAGGGGGAGTTCGATTTCGCCGCGTACGAGGGGCGGCTGCGCGAGGCCATCCGCCTTTGGGAGGAGGCCCTCCCCCAGCTGGCGGACCCCGCGGGGGTGCGGGCGGTGCTGGTGCGGCTTTCCCGGGCCTGGTTCGAGCTCGCGGAGGGGTACCTCGCGGAGGGGGCGGAGCGGGAGAGGGCTTACGCCCGGGGCAAGGAGTACGCGCTGCGCGCGCTCCGGCTGGACCCCGCGTTTCAGGAGGCGGAGGCGCGGGAGGGGCTGCGGGCGGCCCTGCGCGGGAGCACGGACGTGGAGGCCCTCTTTTGGTACGGGAACAACCTGGGGCGGTGGCTGGGCTTCCACTACTGGGCGGCGCTGACCGGGGGGACGCGGGACGTGTTGGCGGCGTTCGAGCGGTGCGTGGAGCTGGACGAGGCGTATTGGGCGGGCGGGCCGCGGCGGGCCCTCGCCAACTTCCTGGCCCAGACCCCGGGCTTTTTGGGCGGGGACTTCGCCCGGGCGGAGCGGGAGTTCCGGCGGGCCCTGGCGCTGGCCCCGGACTTCCTCCAGAACTACGTGGACTTTGCGGAGCACTGGGCCAAGCGGGCGGGGGAGGGGGAGCTGTTGTGCGCGCTGGTGCGGGAGGCCTTGCGGCGGGAGGGGGCGGGCTGGGGGGTGGAGGCGTGCCCGTTTTACAACGCGTTGGCCCGGCGGCGGGCGGCGGCGCTGGCGGGGGCCTGCCCCTGAGCCTCCATCCCTTGACACCACTTTCCACTGGTTTATAATGGAAAGGCCCGGCGGAACCGCCGGGCAAAGGGGGTGAGCCGGGCAGCCTAGGGAATCGGAAGACCGCCTGGCCTTCCGATAAAGGCAAACCCGCCGCAAGGCGGGGGCGCAAAGCCGCAGGTCCCTCCGGGACGGCTGGGCTGCCGAAGAATGGCCAGGATCTGGCTGCTTGTGGCCATGGTAGGGGCGTTGAGCCTCGGGGGCGTGGGGACCAGCGTATCCCGTACCACCTCCGTGTCCCTCTCCATCCCCGCCCTCAGCGTCCTCGCCCTCCCCGGACGGAACCTCGTGGGCCAGGAGCTCCTGCTTGTGTTTTCCCCCGAGGACCTGGGCGCCGAGGCCCTCCTCGTCCCCCTGGAGGTGAAGAGCAACGTTCCCTGGGCGGTGACGGCGCGGGTCCTCGACGAGGACCGCGCCGAGCTGCGCGTGGCGGTGGCGGGCGGCCCGGAGGTGGCGGTGACCACGGAAGAAGTCCCCCTCCTCGCGGGCCGGGCGGGCAAGCACGAGGTGCTTTTGCGGATAAAATTTGGTAATCCCTCGGCACGGGGATTCCGCCTCGTGCTCCGGATCGGGGGTCTTGGGCCCAAGAGCCCCTGACTCGCAAGAGGGGGGTGAGAGCCGACGGGAAAACCGCGGATTTGGGGTGACCGATAAAGGCAAACCCGCCGCAAGGCGGGGGCGCAAAGCCGCAGGTCCCTCAGGGACGGCTGGGCTGCCGAAGCACCCCAAGAGAAGCGCCAAATCCCGGGCAAAGGCCCGGTAAACCCACTTCTCTTGGAGGTGCTCGATGAAGAGCTTGAAGGTTTTGGCGGTTTTGGTGGCTGGGGTTATGGGTGTGGTGAGCGGGATGGCTCAGACGAGCGTGACGGCGAACTCCACGGCGGTGTTCTACGTGCCGACCCTGATCCGCCTGGAGGTCAACGTGTCCACCATCAACTTCGGCGCCCTGACGATCGCGGACTACGACGCCGGCTACAAGGACGCCGTGGGGGCGCAGATCGTGTACGTGTGGAGCAACCGGCCCTGGACGCTCACGGTGGCCGCCAACAGCGCCACCTGGACGGGGCCGTGGGCCAAGCCCGCTAGCGACCTCCTGCTGCGCGTGGCCTCCGTGAACCGGCCCGGCCGCATCACCTACTACCTGAACACCCTCACCGGCCTCACCGTGGGCGGGTTCACCCTCGCCCAGGGACTGCCGGGCGGGAACTTCCAGCACACCATGGACTTCCGGGTCCTGGTGAGCTGGGACAACGATGTGGCCGGCGACTACTCCCTGGGCTTCACCTACACCCTCACCGCGCCGTGACCCCGCGTGGAACGGGCAGCCCGGTTCCCCCAACGAGCCGGGCTGCCCTTAACCTTTCTTTATGAGCCGCGGCGTCCTGGCCCTGCTGACGAGCGCGGCCCTTTGGGCCCTCCCCCTCGCGGCCCAGGACACGGGCTGGCGCAACCCCTCCCAGGACTACGGGGATTTCCGCTACCCCAAGGGCGCGTATTACGACGACGCGGATTACGCCCTGGCGGAGCCCGGCCAAACCCACGTCTTCTTCGGCTACGAGTTCCCCATCCCGGGCAGCGCCGAGATCCTGGGGATCGAGGTGCGCCTGGATGTTCGGCGGCATCCCGCGGGTGGGCCTTTTGTGGCCTACCTGGAGGTGCAGCTTTCCGGGGACGGGGGCGCCACGTGGACGCCGGCCAAAACCGCGGGCCCCATCGAGAGCTATTGGCAGACCTTCCTCCTGGGGGGCCCCAAGGACCTGTGGGGAAGGGCCTGGCGACCGGAGGAACTCGCGCCGCACCGCTTTTTGGTTCGGCTCACCGCTTGGGCCCCGCGCTGGCCCACGCTCTACCTGGACTGGGTGGCCGTGCGCGTCTACTACCGCACCGGCCTCGTCCTGGAGGTCGAGCCCCCGACGGTGGCGCTGGGCACGCTCACCCTGGCGGACTACGACCGGGGCTACCGGGACCTCCTTGAGGCCCAGGCCGTGACGCTCTACAGCCCGGTGGCCTGGGTGCTGTACATCGCGGCGGCGCGGGAGACCTGGAGCTACACCGGCCCCCTGCCCGACCCCAAGAAGCCCTGCGGCCACCTCCTTTGGCGGGTGGAGGCCGCGGGGGGCTCCGCAAGCCCGGTGGAGCAGGGGTTCCTCCCCCTTTCCGTTTCCGAGCGGGCGGTGGCCAAGGGCACCGCCGGCTGGGCCAAGCTCGCCCTGAGCTTCCGCCTCCTTGTGGACTACGACACCACCTGGCCCGGCACCTACGCCCTGGACTTCCGCTACACCCTCGTCGTCCCCTAGTCCTTGTCCCGCGGCCCCCTTTCCCCGAACATTCGGCCCGTATGAAACGCATCCTGGCGGCGGGCGTTCTCCTGGTGGGCTTGCTGGGCGCGGCCTTCGAGGTGAACCTCCTGGAGGTGGACCTCACGGCCCGGCCCGGCGTCACCCTCGCCTTTTCCTTCCTGGTGCGCAACGAGCTCCCCCAGCCCGAGCAGATCGTCCTCTACCTCGGCGATTGGGACCGCGACGAATTCGGGGAGAACCGGTTCTACCCGCCCGGGACCGTCGGCCGCTCCGCCTCCGCCTGGACCGCCGTCCTGCCCACCTCCTTCGTCCTCGGCCCCGGCGAGGTCCGCGAGGTCCAGGGCACGGTGCAGGTGCCGCCGGGGACCCCGCCCGGCACCTACTGGACCATCGTGTTCGTGCAGGGCGAGCCCCGCCTCGTCCCCTACCAGGGGATCCTCGTCACCGTGACCCGCCGCATCGGCATCAAGGTCTACGTCACGGTGGAGCCGGCGCCGGCCCGGGGCGAGCTGCGCGGCCTGGAGGTGCGCGGCCTCAACCCCCTCTGGGCCTGGGTGAAGTTCGCCAACACGGGCCCCCGGAACCTGCGGGAGGTGAAGGCCACGCTGCGGGTGGTGGACGTGCAGGGCCGCACCGTGGCCGAGGCCAGCGCCGCGCCCGTGCCCTGCCTGCCCGGCGCGGAGCGCTGGATCCGCGTGGACACGGACCTCCGCCCCAGCCCCGGCGTGTACCAGCTGCTGGCCACCGTGGACTACGGCGGCGAAGCCCTCCTGGCCCTGGCCACCCGCTGGGTGGTCCGCCCCCTTTCCCTCCTCCCCCTGGAGGCCGGCCTGGGCGTGCCCCGCGACCTCGACGGCGACGGCTTCTATGAGGACGTGGACGGCGACGGGCTCCTCACCGAAGCCGACGCCGAGCTGCTCGCCCGCCACCTCGCCAGCCCCGCGGTGCGCGCCAACCTCCGGGCCTTCGACTTCACCAACGACGGGGTCGTGGACGAAGAAGACCTGAAGCTTTTGCGGCGCAGGCTGTCCCCCTGAGCCGGCCGGGCCAAAGTTCCCCCGAAAACCGCACCGGGCTCCCCTGGGCACGGGCCGTGCGCCCCCACAATGAGGGGGATGCGGCGGCTCCTCCCCCTCGTCCTCTGGGGCGCCCTCGCCCTCGGCCAGGGCCTTGCGGTGCAGCGCCTTTCCCCGCCCGCGGCCGCCCGCCCCGGGGAGCTGGTGGTCCACGTGTGGCGGATCGCGAACCGCTCCCCCGCCCCCTTGCGGATCCAGGTGCGCCCGGAGCTCCCCCCGGGCTGGGAGGCCCTGGGCCTGCCCGAAGCCCTCGTCCTCGGCCCGGGCGAGGAGGACTTCCTCTTCCTCACCCTCCACCTCCCCCGCACGGCGAGCGGCGGGGCGTACACGGTGCGCCTCCGCCTGCGCGGGGACGGGGAGGAGGCGGTGGTCGAGGCCCCCGTGGAGGTGGAGGCCGTGGCCGCCCTGGCCCTCGAGGCGCCGCCCTCCCAGGCCGCCCCGCCCGGCGAGACCTTGACCTTCGTCTTGCGCGTGGTGAATCAAGGCAACGCCCTGGACCGCGTGGGGCTCGAGGTGCGCACTGCCTCGGGCTGGGGGGTGGAGGTGCGTCCCCGCGAGCTGCCCTTGGCCCCCGGGGAGGCCGGGGAGGTCCGGGTGAGCGTGGCCATACCTGGGGCGGCGCGGCCGGGCCGGGAGGTGGTGCTGGCCACGGCCCGCTCCGGCCTCGCCCCTGCGGTGGAGGCCCGCACCGCTTGGTACATCGAGGTCCTTCCTCCCGGGCCCGAGCGCGTGCCCGTGCAGCTGTACGCGGAGCTGGCCATGGAGGGGCGGGCCCGCCTGGCCTACGAGTTCCTGGCTGGGTCCGGCACCTCCTTCCTGGGCGTGGCCGGCCGGGGGGCGGTGCTCGAGGGGGCCCTGGAGCTTTCCGCCCGCTGGGCCGGCCCCTGGGCGCCCCAGCCCTTCCAACTCCTCGATTTCCAGGCCGCCTACGTGACGGACACGGTGCGGGCGCAGGCGGGCCGGGTCAGCTTGGCCCTGAACTCCCTCCTTTCCGGCCTGGGCTTTTGGGGCGTGGGCGCGGAGCTCACCCTTGCGGGGGTGGGCCTGGCCCTGGGCGCGGGCTGGGAGGGGGAGCAGGGCCGGGCGGGCGGGCGGGTGGGCCTGCGGGGCGCGTGGGGGGAGGCCGGCGGCGCCTACCGCGAGGAGCGCGGCTCCGGGCTCCACCGCCAGGCCGGCGCGGTGTGGCTTGCGCTGCAGGTTCTGGAGGGGGTGCGGTTCCGGGCCGAGGGCGGCGCGGCCCGCGTGCACGGCCTCACCCGCTTCGCCGGGGAAATGCGCCTCACCTGGGAGCTCCCCGAGCTTTTTCTTTTGGAGGCCCGGGCATACGCCGTCGACCCGGGCTTTCCCGCCCTCACGCCGGACCGCGCCGGGCTCCTCGTTTCCGGCCGGCTGGGCACGGAGGAGGCGGGCTTCCGCTTCGCCGTCGAGTGGCAGCGCGATGACCTGCGCGGCCTTTCCCCCGCCCCGCGCGCCTGGCAAGGGGTCCAAGCGGGTTGGGACTTCTTCCCGGAGGGGGTGCCGCTGCGGCTGGGCCTGGCCCTGGCGCTGCGGCGGGCGGCGGACCTCGCCCGCCCCCCCTCCGCGGACGAGCGCACGGCCCGCGCCGAGGCCCTGGCCGCCTTCGCCCTGGCGGGGTTCACCCTGGGCGCCCAGGGCGCGTACACCCGCCTGTTCGACCCCGTTTCCCGCCGCAGCTCCGCCCGCCTGGAGTTCCGGGAGTGGCTGAACCTCCGGTTCTCCCCGCGCGTCATGGCCGCGCTGGAGTTCCGTCAGGCCCGGTTTTCCACCCCGGAGGAGGAGCGGGTGCAGGACGAGGCCACCTTCGCCCTTGCGGTGGAGGAGAGGCTGTGGCTTTCCTGGGGGTATGGGAGGGGGGGCGGGGTGGCCCGGGCCGAGGTGGGGCTCCAGCCGGCGGGAGCCCTGACGTTGCGGCTGGGGGCGGAGGCGCGCTGGGGGGAGGGGGCGCAGCCCGTGCGCGTGGGCGCCTTCTTGGAGTTCGCCTACGGTTTCGCCTGGGCGCCCCCGTTTTTGCCCGCCTTTGGGGCCCTTTCCGGGGTGGTCTTTGCGGACCAGAACGGAAACGGCCGCCGGGATCCCGGCGAGCCCGGGCTTCCCGGCGCCGTCCTCGCCCTGGACGACCTGCAGGTCGCCACGGGGAAGGAGGGGGAGTTCCGGTTCCCGGGCCGGCCGCCGGGGACCTACCGCGTGCGGGTGGCCCGCGCCCCCGCGGGCTACGCCGCCCCCACCCCCGAGTTCCCGGTCACGTTGGCGCCCGGCCAGAGGACGGAGCTCCTCCTGCCCCTCCTGCCCCTGGCGGGGCTGAGCGGTTGGGTTTTCCTGGACCAGGACGGCGACGGGGTGCGGGGGCCGGGCGAGCCTGGCTTTCCTCGGGCCTACGTGCGCATCCTCTCCCCGGACGGCAGGGCCGTGGAGGTCCTGGCGGACGCCGCGGGGCGCTTCGCCTGGCCGGAGCTCCTCCCGGGGCGGTACCGGGTGGAGCTGGTCGGGGAGGCCCTGCCGCCCCGGCATGAGCCCACCACCCCCGCCGCTTTGGAGCTGGAGCTGGCGGCTGGGGAGCGCAAGGAGGTGGCCTTTGGGGTGCGGGAGCGGCCCCGGCCGGTGATCGTGATCCAGCCGCCCCTGGCGGAGTTCACCTGGGCGCCCCTCGTCCCCCGGGCCGGCGAGCCCGTCCTCTTCGACGGCTCGCCCTCCCAGGCCTTCCAGGGCGCCGCGATCGTGGCGTACCTTTGGGACTTCGACGACGACGGGGTGGCCGATGCGGAGGGCGTGCGGGCCACCTGGGCCTTCCCCGCGCCGGGGCTCTATTTGGTGAGCCTCACGGTGGTGGACTCCGCGGGCCTCGCGGGCCGCACCCAGTACCCCCTCGAGGTCCGCCCCTGAGGCGCGGCCTTTCCCGTTCGCAACGCCGCCACGAGGGTTTCAAGCCTCTGCGGGGCATGGCCTGGGCGGGGGTGAGCGAATAAGAAAAACGCGTGCGGGGCGGGGTGGGTGCGGTGGGGGCGCGCGCCGGGCGGGCGGAAAATCGGTGGGGACGGCAGGGGTATTGACAGGGGACGCCTGTCTCCCTATAATGGCGCACGCAACTCCTCAAAACAGGAGGTGGTGGAGCGAGGGAAGGGAAAAAGGCAGTGGGAGGTCCAAGGCTTTGGACCGTTGCGCGTTTTCTACCATTGAGTTCCGCGTGGAAAGGAGGTTGTGAATGAAGCGGGCTCTTGCGGCTCTTCTGGTGATTGTGGGCTTCACGGGCTTTGCCATGTTCAAGGGCGAGTGGACGGCCAAGGTGTGCCTGCTCCCCTCGACGACCCTTGAGAGCGGCCTCACCCTGACCTACACGGTGGCCGGCTTTGACATCACGAGCACGAGCACCTTTGGCGCCGCTGGCCTCACGGGGCAGGCGTTCAGCTTCAAGGGCGCCCTTGGTCCCTTCTCCCTCTCCGGCAAGATGCGGTTCGACCCGGCCACGCCGGCCTATGAGGTGGGCCAGCTTGTGACGAGCTTCGACTTCGCCGGGGTCAAGCTGGGCCTCACCGTCAACCACTGGCGCGACGGGGAGTGGGACCCGGTCTACTTCGGCTATCCTGCGGGCACGGCGGATCCCTGTTCTGCTGCGATCACCGGCGCTAACCTGCAGTACGTGTTCACGACCACGATCGCCCCGGTGAGCCTGCGGGTGCGCTACCTTGACTGCTCGGCCGGCACCTACTTCCAGGACCTCCTGGTCGAGCTCAAGGGCGTGGAGTTCTGCTGCGGCATCAAGTACAACGCCTCCCTGTCCTTCAGCAAGGAGGGCTTCTCCAGCCTGACCTTCTCCGGCCTCAACATCCCGCTCTGCTGCGGCGTGTCCCTCGACGTGTCCGTCACCTTCGGGGTGAGCTCCAAGACCGTGACGATCACGCCGAAGTTCGCGGGGTTCGCCGAGGCCTGCTTCACCGTGTGGGGCGCGCCCACCACGACGGGTCTCATCAACTGGACGGGCATCCGCATCGATGGCTACCGCGTCCGCTGCACGCTGGCTGACTGCAACTACCTCGAGTACGTCCACGCCTTCGATCCGGCGGCTACGACGATCCCGTCCGCGATCCGCGCCAAGTTCATCTGCGGTGCCAACGAGTACCTCGAGCTCGGGTTCTGCGGTCCGGCCTGCTGCGGCGGCAAGTACGACGTCAACCTCCGGATCCTGTGGAGCAGCACCACTACGGGCACCCTGTTCGGCACGCGGGCGTTCGTCGGTGCGGTGAAGATCCCGATCATGACGAACTTCACCCTCAACCTCGACTTCGTGATGCCGGTGGCCGAGTGCGCGGGCTATCCGAGCTTCTGCTTCGGCTGGACGTTCACGTTCTAGCCGTAGCCGAGGCGGTCCCGGGCCCCGGGTTCATCCCGGGGCCCTTTTCTTTTTTAGGAGGTTGAGGGGAAAGCGTGGCCGAAATACTCCAATATCCTATCCGTGGCACCTGCATCTCCGTGGCCTACATCCTTGCGCTGCTTGGCCTCGGGCTTGACCGTAGAGAGGACATCTTGCGCGGCCATCCGCACCTCACGCGGGAGGGCATTTTGGCCGCCCTGGACTACGCCGCGGAAGCGCTGGAGAACGAGCGTATCTTGCCCCTTGAGGTGGAAGGAAGTTTCTTGCGGATGAAAAACGTTCACGGGGTATATAAGCGCCCTGCGGGCCGATGGTTTATCCATGACCTGCGGCAAGCAAGGGCTCAAGGGCGGGTTCGTCCTTGTGCTTAAGGAAGGGCCGCCTAAAAACCTTCTCCCCCACAGGGGGAAGTTGGGAAGGGCTTTTCTGCCGAAAATCCGCGTGTATTCCACGGGCGGGGGATAGCCTCCGGCAGACCCATCCGCGTTGGGTCTTGAGGGGCCGAGGATAAAGGGGCGGGGAGGAGCCCCGCCCCTTCCATCTTTTTCCCGCCCGCGTCACGGTTTTTTCGCCGACAAGCTCCCTCCTCGAGGCTTAAGACGCGAGGCGAACCTTGTGCACCGCTAGGGGGCTTCGCCCTCCAGCTCGAGGATGGTGGTGGTGACCACGTGCAGGCCCAAGGTTCCGTAGGCGATGCGGAAGTTGTGGGTGGGCGCCACCGCCCCGATCTCGCCCACCGGGATCAGGAACAGCATGGGGTTGTAGGGCGGGTGGACCTTTTTGGCGCGCAGGAAGACCATGGCGCGGGCCTCCTCGGGGCTGCGCGGCCGGGGATCGCCGTCCCCGTCCAGGTCGAGGTACAAGGCCAGCTGCAGGATCCAGGATCCGGAGCCGGTGAGCTCGAACCGCAGGTCCACCCAGCCGGACTGAATGGTTCCCTCCCAGACGAGGGTGCGGTCGCGGTCGGTGAGGGTGGGGGCGGGCGCGGAGGCCGGGGTCACCGCCACCCGCGTGAAGGCCCCCAAGGTGGCGAGCTCCACGCGGAACGGGCGGGGCGCGGTCCACGCGGGGTCGCCCACCACCGTGATGTGCCACCGGTACTGGGGGTCGCCCCACACGTAGATCCCGGGTTTGTCGAGGGCGGGCATGCCGGGGAGCGCGGCCACCGGCCCCACCTGCACCGCCCTCGTGGCCGAGGCCGTGGCCCCCTGGTCGTCCGTCACCGTGAGGGTCACCGTGTACGTCCCCGCCGCGGCATAGGCCTTGGTCACCACCGCCCCGGAGGCCGTGGTGCCGTCCCCAAAGCTCCAGGAGTAGGCGACGATGGTGCCGTCGGGATCAGAAGAGGCGGAGGCGTCGAACGTGACGGTGTCCCCGGGGTTGGGGTTGGCCGGGGCGAAGGTGAAGGAGGCCACGGGCGGCTGGTTCGGCCGCCGCACCACCACCCGCTGGCTCGTGGAGGCCGACGCGCCCTGGTTGTCGGTCACCGTCAGGGTCACGGTGTACGTGCCCGGCGCGGTGTAGCGCTTGGTCACCCGCGCCCCGGTGGCCGTGGCGCCGTCCCCGAAATCCCAGCGGTACGAAACGATCGTGCCGTCGGGGTCGCGGGAGGCGGTGGCGTCGAAGGTGATCCACTGGTTCACCAGGGGCTCGGCCGGGGCGAAGGTGAAGGAAGCGACCGGCGGCTGGTTGGCCAGGGGCTGCACCGTGACCTGGAGCGAGGCCTCCGCCCAGTTCCCCGCCGGCACGTTCGCCGCAAGCCAGCTGCGCACTTGCGCCAGGAACGCCTGCCCGTTCGCGGAGAGGAGGGGGAAGGTCGGGCTGGGGAAGGCCGTGGGGAAGCCGGCGACGGCGCGATCCGCGGCGAAGGCGAAGATCTGGCTCGTCCCTGTGGGCTCCCCGGCCCGGATCTGGTAGGCCGCAAGGCGCGGGAGCACCGTGGCCCCCGCGGGGAGCCGGGGATCCCGCTCCCAATAGTTGGGGAAGAGGAGCTTCGCCCGGCCCTGGGGGTCCAGCTCCACCACGTACACGTGGCTGGCCCGGGACACGTTCACGGTGAGGCGCACGGGCTCGCCCACGGTGTAGCTCGGCTTGTCGGTCTGAATGGTGAGGGCGAGCGGGGGCTGGACGGCGGTCACCGTGACCGTGTAGGTGTTGTTCGTTTCGTCGCTTTCGGTGACGCGGCGGGTGGCGTCGGCGGTGACCGTGAAGGTCTCCGGCGAGGCGGAGAGCGGGAGCTGCAGGGACACGGTGACCCGGCTTCCCGCCGGCAGGGCGGAGACCGAGGCGTACTGGGAGCCCGCCTGGCCGCGGAGCTCGATGTAGAAAAGCCCGGCGGGAGCGCCGCCCTGGTTGCGCACGGTGATGGTGAAGGTGAGGGTCGTGCCCAGCGTGGGGCTTGGCGGCGCGTAGGTCACGCTCTCCACCACAAGATCGGGCAAGGCAGGCTGGACCGCGGTCACCGTGACCTGCCGCGTGTTGTTCCCCTCGTGGGCTTCCGCCACCTGGTTCAGGGCGTCCGCGGTGGCGATGAAGGTCTCGGGCGAGGTGGAAAGGGGCAGGCTGAAGCTTAAGGTGGTGGAGGCCCCGGGGGCCAGGGCGGAAACGTTTCGGTCCTGGGCGGGTCCGGCGCCCTGGAGGCGCACGGTGAAGGCTCCGGCGGGCGCGTTCCCCTGGTTCCGCACCACCACGGTGAAGGTGAGGGCGGTGCCCAGCGTGGGCGCCGTGGGAGTGTAGGTAAGGGAATCCACCACGAGGTCGGGCAGGGCCGGCGCCTGGAGGGTGAACGTGGCCCGGAACGTCCCGGCGTTGAGGGTGGAAAGCTCCACGGTGTAGGAGCCCGGCGGGGCGAGGTTCCCCGCGCTGTCCCGGCCGTTCCAGCTCCAGGTGCGCGTTTCGCCGGGGTTCACGGGCGTGAGGACCTGGGCCGCCGCGGGCGCGAAGACCGTGCGGCCCGCCCCGTCCTTGACCACCCACGGCGCCGCGTTGGGGAGCTCAATCGTCACGCTCCCCGTGTTCCGGAAGACGATCTGAACCGTTTCGCCCTGGACGTAGACGGGCTTGTCCGTGGAAAGCTGGCCCTGGGGTGCGGGCATCACGCCCGTGATCGTAACCTGTTTTGTGTTGTTCCCCTCGTCCCCTTCGGCCACCTGGTTCAGGGCGTCCGCGGTGGCGGTGAACGTCTCGGGCGTGGTGGAAAGGGGCAGGCTGAAGCTCAAGGTGGTGGAGGCACCGGCGGCCAGCGCGGAAACGGAGCGATCCTGGGAGGGCCCGGCGCCCTGGAGCCGCACGGTGAAGGCCCCGGCAGGCGCGTTCCCCTGGTTCCGCACGACCACGGTGAAGTTCACCGTGGATCCCACCGTGGGCGTGGAGGGCGTGTACGTGATGGAGTCCAACACGAGGTCCGGCTGGGCGAGGGGCTGGGGCCGGGCCTCCAGGCGGCCGGCGCCGTAGGCGAAGGGATCGCCCATGGGCACGCAGAAGGAGAGGAGCCGCGCGCGCAGCTCCCCCGCCGAGAGCCCGGGGTTTTCGGCCTTGAGGAGGGCGGCGACGCCGGCCACGTGGGGCGCGGCCGCCGAGGTCCCCGGGAACGGGTTGTAGGCGGAAACGCCGGTGGTGACGTTGTCCGGGCCGGCGAGGTCGGGCTTACGCCGGCCGTCCTTCGTGGGGCCGCGGGAGGAGTAGGGCTGGACCGGCCCTGTCGTGTAGTTCTGCCAGCCGATGGCGGCCACGGAAAGCGCGGCCTCCACGTCCGCCGGCGTCACCAGGGACGAGGCCGCCTCGTGCGGGACGAGGTTGTGGTACACGGAGAAGAGGGCCAAGCGCCGCGCCGCCCCCGCCACCCGTTGGATGCGCACCCGATAGGTCCCGGGCACGGAGGCCACCGTGAAAATGCGCTCCGTGGGCTGCTCCGCTCCCGCCTGGGTCTTGGTGGAGGAGGCCAGCAGGTTCCCGGCGGGATCGAAAAGGTACAGGTCGTAATCGTCCGCGGTGGCCGGCCAGCTCTCCCAGGTGAGGTAAAGGAGGACGCGCTCGCCGGCGCCCACGCTGAGGGTCACGTCGGTGTCGTGCCAGCCGTCTTGGTTGGCGTCGGTGAAGAGGGGGCCGAAGTGGCGCAGGCCGAAGTTCCCCGCGGCCTGCACCCACAGGATCCCCGCCCCGGCCGCCCGGTTCACGATCTGGGCGATCGTGCCCGTGCCGTCGTAAAAGCTCGTGTTGAACCAGCCCAGGGAGTGGACGAGGATGTGCACCCCCTCGGTGATGCAGTATGTGACGGCGTTGTCCAGGTCGACTTCGTTTGCGATCTTGAGGAGGTAGAGGGTCGCCGCGGGAGCGATGTCGTAGACGATTTCGGCCACCGCGGTCCCGTGGGTGAGGCCGGTGTCCATCCCCGTTCCCGTGAAGTCGCGGGTCACAAGGCCATAAGGCAGGTCGCCCCGGGCCTGGGAGGCGGTGTAGCCGGCGAAGCCCACGTCGACCACGGCGATCTTGACGCCGGCGCCGCGGATCCCCCGGGCATGAAAGGCCGCGGCGCCCACGAGGTTCACCCCCTCGGAGGTCACCGCCAGGGGCACGGGCTCGAAGGGCAGGCGCACCCGGGCCTTCCCCGCCGCCTGGGCCAGGAAGCTTTCGAGCTGATCCAGGGGCACCACGGCCTTCTGCAGCCCAAGGGGCGAGGCTTCCGCCTCCCGGGCGCCCAAGGCCACCGGGCTTAGGGGCTGCAAGGGCTCGAGGACCACGGTGACCGCGGCGCCGTCCGGGGAAAGCGGAATGCCCCACATCTCCGCGACCCGGCGCAGGGCGTCCTGGGCCTGCGCGGGGACGTGGGCCAGGGCGGCGACAAGCCCCTGGGGCACGGCCTGGCGCAGCACGCCCAGGAACCCCTCCAGGGCGCCGTCTACGCCCGCGTGCTTCTTCGGGGGCTTGGCCACGACCAAGGGCCCGATGGAGAGGGCCAGCGGGGTCGCGCCAGGGGCTGGGGTGCGGAAGAGCTTCAGGAACTCCAGGGCTTGGGGGACGTTGCGGGCGCGCGCCAGGATCGCGAGGAAGGCGTCGTCCCTCCAGGGGAGCTTGACGCCCACGAGGGCGTTTCCATGGGCGTAGAGGGCCACGCCGGCGGCCTCGAGGTCCCGGGCGTAGGGCGTGAGGTCGAGCAAGCTCCCTTGGGCTTGGGGCAGCCATTTTGTGAGGACCTGGGCGAGATCGACGCGGGCCCGGCCCAAGGCCGCCAGGGTCAACACCTGCTGCTGAAGGGCGGATTCGCTGAACCTCTCGAGGCTCACGCGCAGACCGGCCTGCGCCGCCGCGGCCAGGTAGGGCTCGAAGCGCGCGGCGTCCTCCGCCAGCACGCCCACGCCGATCTGGGCTGCCCCCGGCAGGGCCAGCGCACCCAGAAGGAGCCCCAGGGTCGTTTTAGCCATCCGCTTGAGGGTTCCTCCCCTCATGGCCGACCTCCTGCGGGCACGGGGGTGTAGGGCGGCCGGACCAGCTTTACCGCCGGGTCCCGGCCGAGCGTGGGGAGGAGGGGTATGGGGAGGAGGAGCTCAGCCAGTTTTTGCGTGGAGCTGCGGATGTAGGGCTCCCACGCGGCCGCCAGCGGGGCGGAGAGCTCGGCCACCACCCGCACCCGGATCCCAATCCGCTCCAAGCCCTGGGCTTGCGCGAAGCCTAGCCAGTCGGGATGGCTCACCAAGGCCCAGAGAACCGGGTCGAGCTTCACGCCTTTGGGCGGCGCGGGGAGTTTGTGCGGGACCTCCTTTTGGCTTAGGGCGATCAGGCCCTCGGCCGGCAGGAGCCCCAAGGCCTCGAGGATGGCAAGGGAGGAGAGGGCCTCGGGCGCGCCCGGCCCCAGGATCACCAGCTCGGCTCCATCCCTGCTTCCCCGCAGGGTTGTGGTCCATTCTCCCTCGCGGATTCCCAAGAGGAAGAAATCGCCATCCAGGTAGAGGTAGGCGTTTTGCGCGAGGAGTTCCCCCTCGTTTTCCACGCCGAAGAACGCGAGCCCGCCGATTTCCGGGGCGAAGCGGGCCACGGGGATGCCGACGAATTGGGCCCTGTTAGGCAGGGCCGTCCAGGCCTCCGGGGCGAGGGCCCAGGCGGCGGTGAAATAGGGCTGAGCCGGGGCCCCCCAACTTGTGGCGAGGACGAGCACAGCCATCACGCTCTTCATACACCCCCCTTTGCACCACCCAATATACACCCCTAGGGCCCCCGGGGTTCGAGCGTGACCCAAGTTACGGAAACGCCTCCCGTGCACGGTGAACCGGTTCCTCGTCCTCTTTTCTGCTGGGCTTATAACCTCGCCTCAGAAGGAGGGGAGGCATGTCCCGATGGTGCGGGATTTGCTTGATTACGGCGATCTTGATCGTTTCGTTTTCTTGTTATGCCAAAATAACGACGGGCGGGGAATTTCGTGCGGAAATGAACATCCTTCCCGATGTTGGCTTGGAACGAGCTGCTCTAACTCTCTCTTTCGGTTATGATACCTGGGTTTTTGCGAGCACTTCGGAATTCGGGCCTTTAGGCTTTACCAACCAACAATTTTCGCTAAAGGGAGGTATTGGTCCCTTTGGCCTCAGCGGAGGCATGGCGTTCAACCCCACCAACACGGGTCCAATCGTCGTGCATTTTCCGGAATCTTGCGAGGCGCAAAGCGCTGAAGTGCCGTTGGAGCCACCGGCATACAAATGGTCTTGGCTCGAACTTTCCTTCGCTTTGTTCGGTTGGTCCCTAACAGGGCGGATGGAGCATTGGGCTTATCCGTACATCCCGAGCTGGGCTGACCCTTACTACGAAACCTATACTTGGCCCTGCTGCGAGCCGGAACAGACCCCTGCCTCCTACATGTTCTTCCTCTTTTCCGCTAAAGCGCAGCCGCTCTTTCTGGACATGCGCTTTGCCGATTGCTGCTACGGGATCACCTTCAGCGACCTCACGTTGGGGTTCGACGACCTCGGTCTGTGCTGCGGGATAGCTTTGGATTTGAAGTTTTACTTTACTAAAGCTGGGTTCCAATACGTCCTTTTTGAAATTCAAAACGTGCCCTTCATCTGCTGCGGTTTTGCTTTGGATTTCGCAGTAAAGTTTACGGTGCAGGGGAAGGAGGTCTCAATCCGGCCCAAATGGGTGGGTGTGGGTAACCTCTGCGTGCAAGTGTATGGGGATATAGATATGGACGGAGCTAGCATCGCAGGGATTGCCGTGTACGGCTACAAGATCCGTTGTGAGTTGGCACCGTGCCACTTTGTGGAGTTTCTGACCGTTTTGTCCCCGGAGGTCGTGGACAAGGTCGAGGAGATTATCGGTGACGTCTTTAAAAACGACGAGATGGAATACACCCGATTTGGGTTCTGCGGCCCGGGCTGCTGCGGCGCGGCATATACAGTGGACGCCACCGTGTTTTTCAAGCCCGGAGCCTCTCTGTTTGGCTTCTCTCGTGTGGTGGTGAACATGGAGGTCCCGCTTCTTGCCAATTTCTCGTTCACCTCCGCGTTCACCTTGCCCAGCATCGGTGATCCCGAGATGACGATGGGGTTCGTATTCCGGTTTTAGGAACTTAGAAACCACGTTGAGCCTCGCTTGGGGAGGGGCGCAGCCTCCCTTTTCTTTTTGTTTTCTAGGCCTTGAAGTTCCGCAGCCCTTCGGAGAGGCTTTGAAGCCTGCGTTTCATGGAGATGCGCGCCAGAACTTCGTATAACCCGCCCATCTATGAAGCCGTGTTCCGCTCCCCTCCCCTGAAAGAAGCGGAGGTTTCGCGGGTGATTTCAACCCCGATGGCGCACGGCTCGCCACCTCGTCGCAAGGTGGAAACCCTCGTTGCGGCCGTTTTCCTTTGAGGGGCCGACCCCAATAGGGCTGGGGGCAGAATAGGGCTGGGGGCAGCGTTCCCAGCGGGGCGCTCCGCAGCCGTGAGGCCCTGCTGAGTTCAGCGGACCGAGCGGCGCACGAGAGGACCGTATGCCCCCAAACGGTTTTGGCCCTTTGGACGCAAGGTCCCCGACGCGTGGCGAAGATTTTCCTTTTTCTGACTTGACTTTTTCGTTTTCTCGCTGTACAATTTGGGGTTGCAAGGGGGAAGGAGGGCGCATGCGGTGGCTTTGGCCATGGGTGTTGGCGCTTGTGGCAATAGGCGGTTCGGCACAAGGGCTGCGGTTCTGGGGCTCCTGGGATATGACCCTTGAGCTCCTGCCCTCCCTGCGGATCTACGGGAGCAACCTTTATCTGAACTGCTCCTTCGCCCCAGGCTGGCGCATCGAGAGCGAGACGAAAATTTATTCCGGCGGCGTATTCAAGTACCAGAACTTTTACGTCAGCGGCAGTTTAGGCGATATCCGCGTGTGGGGAAAAACGTATTTCCACGCCGAAGAGGTCCGCTATCAGAAAATGTGGTTTAACGCAGAAATTTCGCTTTTGGGCGGCACCCTCCGCGGCTCGTTCAACCACTGGGCCAGCGCAAAGGATTACACCACCACCGATCAGGAGATGTTCGGGGCCTGGCCATGCGTGGGCCTGGAGGTCGTTTCCTGGGAAGAGGCCTGGAAGTTCATGGAGCGGGCGGTATCCGTAACGGGCCCTGTGGCCAGCGCCAGCATGAGCGGGGGCAACGTGTTCATCAACGTGGGCCGGGCCTTCCCCGATCCCTACCGCTTCCAAATTTTCATCCCCGCCTCGGCCGTTCCCGCTTTTGAGGCCGTGTTTGGGGACGACTTCTGGGTCACATGGAACACCACGAAGCCCCAGATCTGCGTCAAGGGCACGATCAAGGGGTACCGGTACACCACCGGCGGCCCAGGCGGCGGAGGGTATTCGGTCGCGGAGATCTCCCTCACCGATCCCGCGGCCCTCACGCTGGGCCCTTGCCACGGGGTCTGGGTCACCCCCACGTGCCCGGATGCACTCATCCGCTGGTTTGAAGCCCGCCACAACTACGATGGGAAGACCGTGTGCATCCAGGGACCGGTGGTGAGCATCACCGGCCCGGGAACCTATCACGGCCAACCCAATACCTACCGAATCCGTATCGGCGGGGGAGGCGACGTGGGCAACCGCGTGGAGGTCATCCTGCCCTACCACCCAGGGTGGTCGACGGTTGGGACCTCGTATTACGACGAAGTCTGCGTGTGCGGAACGGTCCGTGTCATCGGCGGTGTGGCCGTGATCCTGCCCGACGATGTGCTGCGGGTGAGCGGCGACCCCTGCTGCGGAGTTGCCCCTATTCCCTTCGTGAACTGGCAGCTTCGGTACTCCTTGGCCCCGTGGACGCTCAGCGCGGACTTCGGGGATTGCGGCACGGGCCTGACCTTCCGCCGACTCCAGCTCGACGCCTCGGGTCTTCCCTTGTGCTGCGGCCTCTTCCTCGACGCCTCCTTCGCCCTCACGAAATCCGGCTTTGAGAAGCTCTCCCTGACGCTCAGGGAGGTCTTCCTGTGTTGCGGCCTTACGGCGAAGATCGCCGCAACGTTCACCCCTACCGCGAAGGCCGTGGAATTCAAGCCCTCCTGGCAAGGGCTTTCCGGTTGCTTTGCGGTCTACGGCGATGTCCTGTTCGCCGACAACGCCTGGCAGGGCTTGGAAATTTGGGGCTTCTTGGCCCACTGCTACCTGCCCGGGTGTGGACACGTTCGCCTGCTCACGGCCTTCGACCCCGGCAAGTTCTGGATCGATGAGGAAGGGAACATCGCCGCCAGCCGCACGCGGCCTAGCTACTCCAGCGCCCTCTTCCGCACCGGGGAGTTCGAGTACGTCAACGCCAAGTTCTGCCTGCCGGGCTGTTGCGGCGGCGAGGTCGCGCTCAACCTCGAGGGCTGGTTTGGCTCCGGAACCTACCTCTTCGGCTTCCGCCGGTTTAAGTTCGACCTCCAGGTGCCGGTGGCCGCGAGCATCACCCTCTTCTCCAAGGCCCAATGGGACTTCTCCAAGCCTTCCCCTCTGGAGTGGTTCGACGTGGGCTGGAGCCTCTCCTTCTGAGGGAACCCTGGGGCCGCGAGGGCCGGGCGGGTCCTCCGCCCGGCCTTTCTTTTCTGAGATAGGCTTTGGGCGTGGCGGAGAGGGTCCTTTTGGGCATGTCGGGCGGCGTGGACTCCAGCGTGGCCGCCTTCCTCTTGCGGGAAGCCGGCTACGAGGTCCACGGCCTTACCCTCTGGCTTTGGAACCCCCAGGGACCCTACGAGAACCCCTGCTGTTCCCTGGACGCCGCGGCCCTCGCCGCCCGGGAGCTGGGGATCCCCCACGAAGTGATCCAGGCCCAGGAGGATTTCCGGAAGCTCGTGGTGGAGCCCGCGCTCGCCGCCTACCGCCGGGGCGTCACGCCCAACCCCTGCGCCTTTTGCAACCGCGAGGTGCGTTTCGCCCTCCTCTTGCGGGAGGCAGACAAGCGGGGCATCCACTGGATCGCCACCGGCCACCATGCCCGCCTGGTGCGCAACGGGAAACCGAGGCTTCTGCGCGGCCGCGACCCTCAAAAGGACCAATCGTACTTCCTCTTTTCCCTCACCCCGGAGGAGCTCGGCCGGGCCCTGTTCCCGGTCGGGGATTACCTGAAGGCCGAGATCCGGGCCATGGCGGAGAGGCTGGGGCTCACGGCCGCAAAACTCCGGGAAAGCCAGGACCTCTGCTTTGCTCCGGAGGGGATCCCCGCCCTCATCCCCGATGCGGAGCCCGGCCCCATCTACGACCTTGAGGGGAGGCTTTTGGGCCAACACAAGGGGCTTCCCCACTACACGGTGGGCCAGCGCCACGGCCTGGGCCTTTCCGGGCGGCGCCCCCTCTACGTGGTCGCCTTGGACCCGGAGCGCAACGCCCTGATCGTGGGGCCGGAGGAGGCCCTCTACGCCCGGGGCCTGGTAGCGCGGGACCTCCACTGGATTTCGGGGGAGCCGCCGGGGCCGCGGTTCTCCGCGGAGGTGCAGGTGCGGTACCGGGCGGCGCCGGTCCCCGCGGAGGTGGAGCTGCGGGAGGGCGAGGCCTGGGTGCGCTGGGCCCAGCCGGTGCGGGCGGTGACCCCCGGCCAGGCCGCCGTGTTCTACCGGGGCGAGGAGGTCCTGGGCGGGGGGATCATCGCGCGGGCCCTCTAAAGCCGCGGAGGGATCACGATCTTCCCGAAGTTCCGCTCGTACTTCTCGATGTTCTCGCCGATCGCCTCGTGCAGCCGCTTCATGTGGCGGGGGGAGAGGATGACCCGCGCCACGAGGAGGGCCTGGCCCCGCTCCGGGGTCTGGGCCTGGGGATCCACAAGGAGGAAGTCGATGAAGAACTCGTCGGGCTGATGGCTGATGATGGCGAGGTTGGAGTACACGCCCTTTCGCGTTTCCAGATCGGCTCCCACTTGCATTTCCCGCTCGGCCATACTGCCACCTCCGCGCCATCGTAGCGGGGGGCGGTGGCCCCCACAAGGAAGGGCCTGCGAAAAGCCCGTGCCGCCTATAATCGTGCGATGGAGGAACGGCTGCGGAAGGCGGTGGAGGAGGCCATCGCCCGCTACAACGCCGGGCGGGCGCCGGAGGCCGTGGCCGAGCTCCTGGATCTGCAGGGGGACGAGGCGCGGGTGCGGTTCACGGGCACCTTTTGCCGCACGTGCGGGGTCTACGACTACTTCGAGGACCTTTTGGGGTACATCGCCGGGGAGATCCTGGGGTTTGAGCCGGTTCCCGAGGGGTTCGTGGTGCGCTTCCGCTTTTTCCCGGGTGGGGGCTCGCCCCTTGCTGGGGAGCAGGGCGCCCGCTAGGATCGTGGCACGAAAATCTTATTCGTAACACAAGGAGGACCCATGCGTACCACCCGCCTTCTTCTTTTGGCGCTCCTCGGCCTCTCCGTGGGCGTTCTGGCTCAACCCGTGGTGATCGCCACCTCCGAGGTGTTCGGGTCCCTGGCCCGCACCCTCGCCGGCGAGGAAATCCTCGTCATCACCATCATCCCCGCGGGCTTCTGCCCCGCCCACTACGACCTGCGGCCCTCCGATTTCCTCTTCCTGGCCAAGGCGGAGGTCGTGTTCTACCACGGGATCGAAACCTGGCTGGATCGCTTCCTGGCCAACGTGAACCCGGAGGCGAAGAGGGTGCACCTGCGGGGCCCGTGGAACTACCCGGAGGCCCTGGCGGAGAAGGCTCGGGCCGTGGCCGCCGCCCTGGGCGAACGCTTCCCCGAAAAGGCCTCCCTCTTCCAGGAGAGGTTGGCTCGGTTCCTTGAGGAGCTAGCGGCCCTGGAGGAGGCCGTGCAGGCCCGCGCCGCCCAGCTCAACCTTCGGGAAGTCCCGGCCATCGTCATGGTCTGGCAGGAAGGCTTTGCCCGCTGGCTGGGCCTCAACATCGTGGCCACCTACCCGCCTGAGGAGCGCCTGACCCTCAAGGACCTTGCGACGCTGGCCCAGAAGGGGCAGGAGGCCGGGGTGAAGCTCGTCATCGACAACCTCCAGTCCGGGGTGTCCTTCGGCGGCCGGCTGGCCCACGCCCTCGGCGCCTCCCACGTGGTCCTCACCAACTTCCCCGGCCCCATCCCCCGCGCGGTGGACATGCTCTCCATGCTCCGCGTGAACGCGGAGCTCGTGTTCGCCGCGGTGGAGGCCCTGCAAGGGGTGGCCGTCCCGTGAACTTTCTCGTCCTGGATCCGCGGGCGGACGCGCGGGAGCTCTTCGGCCTGGCCGTGCGGCTGCACGGGCATCCCGGCCCCTTCCTGGCCCTGGGGGTCCGCATGGGCCTTTTGGCCCTACGCCTTTTGGGGAGCCCAGGGTATCGGGGGATCACGGCGGCGGTGGAGACCGGGACCACGCCGCCCCTGTCCTGCCTTGTGGACGGGGTCCAGGTCGCCACGGGCTGCACGGCCGGAAAAGGCAACCTCCAGGTTCTCCCGCAGGGGCGGGCGGCGGCCACCTTCGCCGCCGGTGGGAAGGCGGTGCGGATCGAGGTGCGCCCGGAGTGGCTTTCCCGCCTGCAAAAAGAGGGGGCGGGAGACCACCTCGCGGAGGCCGTGCTGACTGCAAGGGAAGAAGAGCTCTTCGCGTGGACGCTGTCCTAGCGCTTTCGGAGGTTTGGGCGGCGTATCCGGGCGGGCGGGGGGCGGCCCTGCGCGGGGCCGCCCTCCGCCTCTTTCCCGGCGAGCTCGGCCTCCTTCTGGGGCCCAACGGCGCGGGAAAGACCACGATCCTCGAGGTCCTCTTGGGCTTCGTGCCCTACCGGGGGGAAGCCAAGGTCTTTGGGCTGGAAGTGCGGGCCCACGCCCACGAGGTGCGGCGCCGCCTGGGCTACCTCCCCCAAGCCCTGGTCTTCCCGCCGGATACGCCCTGCCGCACCCTGGACCTCGTGCTCATGGGCCGGTTCGGCCTTTTCCGGCCCTGGCGCAGGCTGCCCCGGGCGGAGCGGGACCGGGCGCTCGCGGCCCTCGCCCGGCTGGGCCTGGCGGAGAAGGCGGATTGGCCCATCGGGCACCTCTCCGGAGGGCAGCAGCGCAAGGCCCTCCTCGCCCGGGCCCTGGCCAAGGGCGCGGAGACCCTCCTTTTGGATGAGCCCTTCGCCTCCCTGGACCCCGAGGCCCGGATGGACCTGGCCAAGGCCATCCTGCGGCTCCGGGAAGAGGGGCTCACGGTCCTCGCCGTGGTGCACGAGGAGGAACTCCTGGCCCAAGCGGATCGGGCCTGGTTCGTGCGGGAGGGGCGCACCTTCCCGCTCGCTCCGCCCTTGGGGCGATGGGCGGAGGTGTGGGCCCATCTATGTGGCCGCTGATCCTTCCCTCCCTGGTGGCCGCCGTGTTGGCCGGCTACAGCGGCGGCCTTTTGGGCGTCGTGGCCCTGCGCCTGCGCCTTTCCGCCCTGGGCTACGCCATGGCCCACGCGGCCTTCGCCGGCGCCGCCCTCGGGCTGTTCCTCGGGATCTCCCCGCTTGCCCTGGCCCTCGGGTTGGCCCTCCTTGGGGCCGCCCTCCTAGGCCCGATCGCCGAGCACACCGGGCTCCCCGCGGACACGATCCTGGCCCTTCTATTCCCCCTTACCATGGCCTTGGGCTTCTTGTTCGTGGCCCTGACCCCCGGGCTTCCCCTCACCGCCCCGGCCCTGGCCCTCCTTTGGGGCAACCTCCTGGGCGTGGGGTGGGGCGACGTGGGCGCCCTGGCCGCGGTGGCCCTCGCCACTACGGGCTTTCTCCTCCTTTTCCGGCGGGAGGTGTGGGCCACCCTAGTGGAGCGGCGGCTAGCGGAGGAGGCGGGAATCCCCGCGCGGCCCATCCTTTGGGCCCTCCTTTTCCTTTTGGGGGCGGCGGTGGCCGCCGCCCTGCGCCTGGTGGGCGGCCTCCTCGTCTACGCCCTCCTTTTCCTCCCCGCCTCGGCCGCGGCCCAACGGACCTGGGAGCTCCGCCGCCAGTTCCTCCTCGCCCCGCTTTTGGGCATCGCCGCCGCCCTGGGAGGCCTCGGCCTCTCCTTTTGGGCCAACCTCCCCGTGGGCACGGCCATCGCCCTCACCTCCTGCGCCCTTTTCCTTGGGGCCTGGGCCCTTTCTCCCCGGCGCCGGCTGGCCCTACCGCCCTAGAGCGCGGCCGCGGCCACCAGGCGGGCGCCCAGGCCCAAAAGCAGGGCCAGGCCCGTGGTGGCTAAAAGCACAAGGCCCGTACGGCGCCAGCCCAGCTCCTTCCCCAAAACGGCCAGGGTGGCCACGCAGGGGAGGTAAAAGATCGTGAACACGGTGAACACGAGCATTTGCCCGGAAGAGAGGGCGGCCGGGAGGTCCTCGGTGCCCAGGGCCTGGGCCAAAAGGAGCAGGGCCAGCTCCTTGCGCAGGATCCCAAAGAGGAGGGGCGTTCCGGCCTCGGGCGGGAGCCCCAGGGGCCAGGTGACGGCCCGCGCCGCGGCGTTGAGGTAAGGCGCAAGCCCCAGGGCTTGGAACAGGGAGAGGACGAAACTCGAGGCCACAAGGAGGGGCCAGGCCACCTTCACGAACTCCCGCAGGCGGAGCCAGGTCTTCCCAAGGGTCGTGCGGGGGGTGGGCAGGCGGTAAGGTGGGATCTCCAGGATCAAGCCGGGTCCGGTTGCCGGGAAGAGGCGGGCCAGGAGGGTGGCGGCCAGCGCCACCACCCCCAGGTTCCCCAGGTACAAAAGCAGGGCGGCGGCTGGCCCCAGGAACCGCCCCACCAGGCCGAAGACGACCACCGTACGGGCTGCGCAGGGGATGAGCACGGCCAAAACGGCGCTCACGAACCGATCCCGTTCGTCCTCCAGGATCCGTGTGGCCAACACCGCGGGCACCGAACACCCGTAGCCCAGGAGGAGGGGGATCACGCTTTTCCCGTGCAGGCCCAGGCGGTGCATGAGGCCGTCGAGGAGGAACCCCGCGCGGGGCAAGTAGCCCACGTCCTCCAGGAGCGCCAGGAGGAGGAAGAAGGGCAGGAGGTAGGGGAGGGCGATGCCGATCCCCGCCAAGAGCCCTTCCAGGGCGCCCGTCAGGGCCTGGGCCGCCACCCCCTCCCCCAGGGCCGCGCCCGCCCGCGCCGAAAGCCCCTCCAGCGGCGGGAGGAGCAGGCCCTCCAGGGCGGCGCCCACCCGGAACGTGAGGAAAAAAAGGAGGAAGAGGGTCAGGGCCAGGAACGCGTAGCCAAAGAAGGGGTGCATGAGGAGGTCGTCCAGGCGTTCGCGGAGCCCCACGCGGGCGTGGGCCACCTGGGCCACCTCGCGGAAGATCCGCGCCGCCAGGGCGAAGCGTTCGTCCGCCCAAAGCTCGGCGGGGTCCTCGTAGCCGCGGGCGCGCAAGGCCTCCCGCACCGGGGGAGGGACCCAGGCGGGCTGGGCGGGGAGCGGGTCGGGCCCTTTGAGCGCGGCGCGCAGGGCTTCCACGGCCTCGGAGTAGCGGGGCGGGGTGGGGACCCGGGCGCGGGCCACCGCCGCCGCCAGCTCCCGCAGCCCCACCCCCCGGGAGGCCACGGTGAACACCACGGGCACGCCCAGGATCCCCTCCAGTTTTTCGCTGTCGATGCGGATCCCCTTGTGCTCGGCCTCGTCGGCCATGTTCAGCACCACCACCATGGGGATCCCCAGTTCCATGAGCTCCAGGGTGAGGGTGAGGGAGCGGGGGAGCACGGAGGCGTCGACCACGTTGAGGATCACGTCGACCTTTTCGGAGAGGAGGAAGTCGCGGGCCACGCGCTCCGCGGGGTCCTGGGCGGCCAGGGAGTAGATCCCCGGGAGGTCCACGATCTCCACGGGTTTTCCGGCGAGGGCGGCGCGGCCGCGCAGGACCTCCACGGTGGTGCCGGGGAAGTTGGCGGCCACGGCGCGCAGGCCCACCAGGGCGTTGAACAGCGTGGATTTCCCGGAGTTGGGCTGGCCGACGAGGGCGAGCCTCATCCCTGGTCCTCGGTTTCGGGGGCGACGAGGATACGGCGGGCCACGCCCGCGCCGAGGGCGAGGCAACAGCCTTCCACTTCGATGCGCACGGGGCCTCCGGGTCCGCGGCCCAGGAGGCGCACGCGCGCGCCGGGCCGGAGGCCCAGGGCGCGCAGGCGCAGGCGCACCTCCCGGCTGGGGCCGGCCAGGGCCACGACGCGGCCGGTTTGGCCGGGGTGGAGCTCCACGAGGGGGCGCGGGATTGAGTTGAGATTCATTCTCAAGAATTCTAGCCGCCCCCTCCCCTGCGGCAAGGGACGCCCGCCCCCGCCCGCCCCCGCCCCCGCCGCTAAGCTCCCGCCGTGGAACGCTGGGCCCTCTTCCTCGTCCTGCTCTTCGCGGCCTCCCTGGCCCTGGTGGCCCTGGTCTCCCCGCCCCGGGAGGAGGCGGCGGTCGTCGTGGCCCTGGACGCGGGGCACGGCGGCCACGATCCCGGGGCGGTGGTGGCCGGCGTGCGCGAAAAGGACATCAACCTGGCCCTAGCCCTCCTCGTCCGCGCCAAGGCCCAGGGGAAGGGCCTGCGCGTGGTGCTCACCCGCTCCACCGACGTCTACGTGGATCTGCTGGAGCGGGTGCGGGGGGCCGAATCCGCCGGGGCCCGCCTCTACGTGTCCCTCCACGCCAACTACCACCGGGACGCGCGGGTCTGCGGAGTGGAGACGTGGGTGGACACGCACGCCGGGGAGGAGAGCCTGCGGCTTGCGGAGTGCTTACAGCGGGCGGTGGTGGCGGCCACCGGGGCCGCGGACCGCGGGGTGCTCCGCCAAACCCTGTACCTGCGGCACACCACCCTCCCCGCGGCCCTCCTGGAGGTGGGGTACCTCTCCTGCCCGGCGGAACGGGAAAAGCTCCTGGACCCGCGCTACCGCGAGCGCCTCGCCGAGGGCATCCTTTGGGGCATTCTGGAGTACCTGCGGCAGGCGGCCCCGCGGTGAGGGCTAGGCCTTCGCCCGCGGGCCGCCCTCCAAATAGGCCCAGATGAAGGGCCAAAGCTCCCCGTCCAGCACGGCCTGAACGTTGCCCACCTCCACCTCGGTGCGGTGGTCCTTCACCAGTTGATAAGGCTGGAGCACATAGGACCGGATCTGGTGGCCCCACTCGATCTCCTTGAGCTCGCCCCGCAATTCCTCGAGCTTTTTCACGCGCTCCTGCTCCAGGAGGGCCCGCAGCCGCGCCCGCAGGATCCGCAGCGCCGTCATCTTGTTCTGGTACTGGGAGCGCTCGTTTTGGCAGGTCACCACGATCCCGGTGGGGAGGTGGGTGATGCGCACGGCCGTCTCGTTCTTCTGCATGTGCTGTCCGCCGGGACCCGAGGAGCGGAACGTCTCGATGAGGAGGTCCTCCTCTTTGATCTCCACGTCGCCCTCGGGGACGATGGGGGTTACGGTGACCGCAGCGAACGAGGTGTGGCGGCGGTGCGCGGCGTCGAAGGGGGAGATGCGCACGAGGCGGTGCACGCCCGTCTCGCCCTTGAGGAGGCCGTAGGCGTAGCGGCCGCGCACCTCCAGGGTGGCGGACTTGATCCCCGCCTCCTCGCCGGGGGTTTCGTCCACCAGGCGCGCCGCGAACCCGGCCTTCTCGCAGAACCGCGTGTACATGCGCAAAAGCATCCCCGCCCAGTCCATGGCGTCCGTGCCGCCCGCGCCTGCGTTGATGGCCAAAAAGCAGTCGTTGGGGTCGTAGGGACCGGTGAGGAGGAACTCCACCCGCGCCCGCGCGAACCGCGCCTCGAGCTCCGCCAGCCTCCGCTGGGCCTCCTCCCGCGTGGCCTCGTCGCCCTCCTCCTGGGCCAGGTCCCACAGGACCTCGATGTCCTCTAGTTCCTGCAGGAGGGCCTCGTAGCTTTGGAGCCGCTCCCGCGCGGCCTCCAGCTCCTTGGCCTTGGCCTGGGCGGAGATCCGGTCGTTCCAGAACTCCGGCCGGCCCATCTCCGCCTCCAGGGCCCTGATCCTGGCCCGCAGCTCCTCCGCCCCGATCCCTTGGCCCAGCCGCGCCAGGTTTTCCCGCAGGGCCTTGAGCTTCTCCTCCATGGGCCCTCCAAGTTAGCGCGGTTCCGTGCTTTTCGCAAGCGTATAATCCCGCTGTGCCCGGCACCCTGTACGTCTGCGCCACCCCCATCGGGAACCTGGAGGACATCACGCTGCGCGCCCTCCGCGTCCTGCGGGAGGCGGACGTGATCGTGGCCGAGGACAGCCGCCGCACGCGCCAGCTTCTGGCGCGCTACGGCATCACCACCCCCCTGGCGGCCAGCCTCTACCAGGGGGTGGAGGCGGAGCGCACGGAGGGGGTGTTGGCGCTCCTGCGGGCGGGGAAGAACGTGGCCCTCGTGTCCGATGCGGGCACGCCCCTCATCTCCGACCCGGGGTACCCCTTGGTGCGGGCCTGCTTGGCCGAGGGGATCCCGGTGGTGCCCGTCCCCGGGCCCTCGGCGGTCCTGGCCGCCCTGGTGGCCTCCGGGCTTCCGCCCCAGCCCTTCCTGTTCGCGGGGTATCCGCCGCGGGCCCTGGGACCGCGCCGGAAATGGCTGCAGGAGCTCCTTTCCCTCCCCGCCACCCTCGTGTTCTTCGAAAGCCCGCAGCGGCTTTTGGCGACCCTCGCGCTCTTGGCGGAGCTGGCCCCGGAGCGCCCCACCGCGGTGGCCCGGGAGCTCACCAAGGTCCACGAGGAGTTCGTGCGCGGGACGGCCCGCGCGGTCCACGCTGCCCTCGCCCGCCGGGAGCGGATCCGCGGCGAGATCGTGGTCCTCGTGGGCCCTGCCGAGGAGGAAAAGCCCAAGGAGACGGGCGGCCCCGCGGCGGTGCTCGCCGCCTACCGAGAGCTTTTGGGCCAGGGCCTCCCCCCTAAGGAGGCCCGCAAAGCGGTGGCCCGCAGGTTCGGCCTTTCCTCCCGCGAGGTCTACCGCCTCCTTTTGGACGCGCGGGCCCCCGGGGAAGGGGCCCAAGGCTCCCTATAGGAACTCGGCCAGAAGGGGGCGGAGTTCCTCCGGCCTGGGGAGGGGCCTCCCCACCAAGGGGCCCTGGCGCAGCACGGGATGGCGCTCCTCCCAGGTGGGCTCCGGCGGGGCCTCCACCAACACCCCCACCGGCAGCCGGTCCTCCCCAGGGGAGAGCACAAGGGAGAGGGCGGCCAGGCGGTCGGCGGGGTCATGCCCCAGGGCCTCCACCGGCTGCAGGCGCTCCTTGTACCAAGCGAAGGTCTGCACCCGGTTCCAGCTCGGGCAGGGGTGGAGGACGTTCATCAGGGCGAAGCCCTTGTACCGGATGGCGCGGGCCAGGATCTCCGCGGTCTTCTCCACCTCGCCGGAGAAGGTCTGGGCCACGAAGCCCGCGCCCAGGGCGATGGCCAAGGCCAGGGGGTTGAGGGGGCGGGAGAGGACGCCGAAGGGCTGGGCCCGGGTGGTGTAGCCCTGGGGCGCGGTGGGCGAGGCCTGGCCCTTGGTGAGCCCGTACACCCGGTTGTCGTGGGCGATCACGGTGAGGTCCAGGTTCCGGCGGATGTTGTGGAGGAGGTGGTTCCCGCCCTCGCCGTAGAGGTCGCCGTCCCCGGACTCGGCGATCACGGTGAGGCTGGGGTTGGCCATCTTGATCCCCGCGGCCGCGGCGATCGTGCGGCCATGGAGCCCATTGAATCCGTTCACCCGCAGGTAGTGCACGATCTTCGCGGCCTGGCCGATCCCGGTGACCAGGACCACCCGCTCCGGCGGGAGCGCCAGCGCGCTCAGGGCGAGGGCCAAAGCCCGGCGGATCGCGAAGTTCCCGCAGCCCGGGCACCAGGCCATCTCCACCTCGGCGAAGTACTCCTCAGGCCGCATGGCGCATGGCCTCCACGATGTCCTCGGGGGTGAAGGGCCGGCCGTCGTAGCGGGCGAGGTGCCGCGCCGGCCGGATCCCCGTCTCCTGCCGCAAAAGCTTCCCCAGCTGGCCCCAGGCGTTGCCCTCCACGGTGACCACCGCCCGGGCCTCCCGAAGGAGCTCCTCCACCTCGGCCCAGCGCACGGGCCAGAGGTCCTGGAAGTGGACGTGGGCGTAGCGGTCCTCCTCCCGGTTCAAGGCCTCGACGGCCTCCCGCAGGGCCCCGTAGGTGGAGCCCCAGCCGAGGAGGGCCACCCGGCCCCGCAGCTCCGCCGGAAAAACCTCCGGCAGCGCCGTCTCCTGAGCGAGGTACCCCTCCTTGCGCAGACGTTTCTCCACCATGGCCTTGCGGATTTCCAAGTCCTCGGTGATGCGGCCGTAGAAGTCGTGCTCGTCGGAGTCCACGAGGACGAGGTGGCGGGAGGCGCCGGGCAAGGCCCGGGGGGACACGCCCGTGGGCGTGGGGGCAAACCGCTCGTAGCGCTCCAAGCGCTCCAGCTCCTGGGGGGAGAGGGTGTGTTCCCGTAAGGGGACGCGGCCGGGGTCCAGGGCGGGCACCACCGCATAGGAATCCACGAGGAATTGGTCGGTGAGGAGGATCGCGGGCACCTGGTAGGCCTCGGCGAGCTCAAAGGCCTGCATGGTGAGGTAGAAGGCGGATTCCGGGGTGGCCGGGGCGGTGAGGTAGCGGGGGAACTCCCCGTGCCCGGCGTAGAGGGCGAAGAGGAGGTTCTCTTGAGAGGTGCGGGTGGGGAGGCCGGTGGCGGGGCCGGGCCGCTGCCCCAGGTGGATCACCACGGGCGTCTCGATCATCCCCGCCAGGGAGAGGCCCTCCACCATGAGGGCGAACCCGCCGCCGGAGGTGGTGACCATGGCCCGCGCGCCGGCGTAGGCGGCGCCCAGGGCCATGTTGATGGCGGCGATCTCGTCCTCCGCCTGCTCCACGACCACACCGTAGCGCTCGCCCCGCTGGGCCAGGAACTCCAAGACGGGCGTGCCAGGGGTCATGGGGTAGGCGGCCAGGAAGCGGCAGCCGGCGGCGAGGGCGCCGGCGCCCACGGCCTGCCCGCCGGTGAGGAGCATGCGCTCGCCCGGGCCGAACCGCGGGGGCGGGAGCTCCCAGGCGGGGCCCGGCGCGCGCTCCCAGCCCAGGGCGAACGCCTGAAGGTTGGGCCCCGCCTTGGCCCCGAAGACCTCCTGGAGGGCCCGCTCCACCGCGGAGGGGTTCAGCCCCAGCAGGCGGGCCGCCGCGCCCAACAGCACCACCCCCTGGGCCAGGGGAAGCCCGAGCTTCTCCCGGGCCAGCTGGAGGGCGGGGAGGCGCAGCACGCGCGGGCCTTCCGGGGCCGCCCCCTCCTCCGCCACCACCCAGGCCCCGGGGCGCAGCCGCGCCCCGTACGCCCTCCACATCTCCGGGGTGAGGACCACCAGGAGATCGGCCTCCCGGCGGGTGGCGAAGAGGGGGCGGTCGGCCAGGCGCACGGTGAAGGCGTTCTCCCCGCCCCGGATGCGGGAGTGGTAGGAGAGCTCCCCGTGGACAAAAAGTCCGGAGCGGAAAAGGCTCCGGACCAAGACCTCGCCCAGGCTCTGGACGCCCTGGCCGGCCGCGCCGGCCAGGCGCACCACGAGCTCCATCCCTCACTCCTCTTCCTCGATCTGCTCGGTGAGGTAGTTCTGGAGGCCCATCTGCTTGATCTGGTCCAGCTGGGCCTCGAGGAAGTCGATGTGGTCCTCCTCGTCCTTGAGGATCTCCTCGAGGAGCACCTTGGTCCCGTTATCCCCGAGCTCCGCAGCGAGCTTGATCGTCTCGTTGTAGGCCCGTTGCGCTCCGTACTCGGCCTCGAGGTCGTTCCTATGGATCTTTTCCACGTCGGCGGCGATGTGGACGGGCGCGATCTTGGTCACCAGAGGCTCGCCCTCCAGAAAGATGATGCGCTGCACAAGCTTCTCCCAGTGGCGCATCTCGGTGAGGGCGCGCTTCTCGATGGCCTCGGCGAGCTTCTTGTAGCCCCAGTTCTCGCAGAGCTCCGCGTGCACCATGTACTGCAGCACCGCTGCGAGCTCCTCGGCAACCCGCTCGTTCAGGGCCTCGATGATCTTGGGATGCCCCTTCATCCTGCCCCCTTTCCCCGCATCCTACCGGAGGGGAAAAGGCCGGGCAAATGGACCAAAGGGCTTTACTCTTCCATTGCGGCCGCGAGCTCCTCCACCTTGAGCTTGGCCGGGTCCAAAGAGGAAAGGGCGGCCTTCATGCGCCGCATGACCTCCTCGTAGCTCAGGGTCACGATCCGCTTGCGCTTCACCGGGTTGACCTTGGACACAAGGCCGTGGCGCAGAAAAGGCTGGGTATAGCCCCGCGCGCGCAGGGCCTGCACAAGAGGCTCCACAAGGCCGTCCACCTCCTTGAGGAGCTCCGCCCGCCGCTTCCGCTCCTCCAGGGCCAGGGGGAGCTCGAGGTCCAAAAAGAGGTCCACCTTGCGCAGGATGGGGGCGTAGGCCGAGCCAGGGAAGCGCTCGTTCTCCTCGTAGAGGAGGCCGAGCGTGGCGAGGTAGGCCTCCTCGAACTGGAAGGCGAACTCCTTCTCCTTGCGGGTGGGCTCGGCGGCCAGAAGGGCCCGGTACATGCGGATGACCTCCAGGGCCTTCTCCTTGAGGTTGTGGGCCTTCTCCGTGTTCAGGGCGAGGATCTCGAAGGCCACGGCGGGGTCGGGCACGACCACGGCGGGGATGTGGGTGCGGCCGAGCTGCAGGAGGGCCTCGCGGCGGTGGTTGCCGTTGGGGGTCCAAAAGCCCCCGTCGGGGGCGCGCACGGCCACGATGGGGTCCAAAAACCTCCCGAGCTTGGCGATCACCTCCTTGAGCCGCTCCACGTGGGCCTCGGAGAGGTCGCGCTGGAAGGGTGTGGGCCGCACCTTGGCTAGGGGGAGGAGGGCGAAGACCTGCCAGTGGCCCTTGTAGGGCTCCTGGTACACGGCGAGGACCTGCCCGCCCTCCGCGCGGATGGCGGCGGCGAGCGCCTCGATCTCCGGGGGCGGAGCCGCGACCGGGTCCATGGCAAGACGAGTATACCGGGAACGCGGGGCTAGCGTTGGGTACGCAGGAAGAAATACAAGCGCAACAGGAGGGCGGCCGTGGCCCCCGCGGCCGCGCCGAAGGCGGAATCCCGGAACGGGAGGCCCAAAAGGGCGCCCACCCCCGCGCCCAGGGCCAGGTGCCCGCCCCACCGCAGCCAAGCGGGGACGCGCAGCCGCTTCAGTCGCCCACGCCGAAGCACTGCTCCTTCTTGAGGAGGAGCTCCCAGCGGCGGTCCACCTCTGCCTGGATTTGGGCGATCAGCTCCTTGCCCCGGGGGTCGCGGAAGAGGTGCCGGAACCGGCCCTGCGTCTTCAGCCACTCCTCGATGGGCACGCGCTCCTTGGGCTTGTAGTTGATCTTGTAGCGGCCCTCGATGACCTCGTAGAGGGGCCAGTAGCGCGTCTCCACGGCGAGCTTGGACTGCTGGATGGCGCTGTCGCGGGGCGTGCGCCAGCCCAAGGGGCAGGTGGTGAGCACGTTGATGAACTTGGGGCCCTCGTACTTCATGGCCCGCTCCACCTTGTTCGCGAGATCGATGAGGTGGGACACGGCCGCCTGGGCCACGTAGGGGATGCCGTGGGCGGCCACGATCTCCGTGAGGTCCTTTCGCTCCTGGGGCTTTCCGGGGATGACCTCGCCCACGGGCGCGGTGGTGGCGGCGGCGCACTTGGGCGTGGCGCTGGAGCGCTGGACCCCGGTGTTCATGTAGGCCTCGTTGTTGAGGCACACGTAGAGGAAGTCGTGCCCCCGCTCGAGGGCGCCGGAGAGGGCCTGGAAGCCGATGTCGTAGGTGCCCCCGTCCCCGGCGAACACCACGAACCGCACGCGCTTATCGATGAGCCCCTTCTTTTTCAGGGCCTTGTAGGCGGCCTCCACCCCGGAGATCACCGCCGCGGCGTTCTCGAAGGCCACGTGGATCCAGGGCACGTTCCAGGCCGTGCCCGGGAAGCGGCTGGTGGCCACCTCCAAGCACCCCGTGGGGGTGGCCACCACCACGGGGTCCTCGATGGCGTTGAGGACCGTCCGCACCACCATGGGCTCGGCGCACCCGGCGCACAGGGTGTGCCCGCTGGTGAACCGGACCCCTTTCTCCTCCCGTTCCGCCAGGACGCGGATGCTCGGCATCGTCGCTCCTTTTCACTCCCGCAGGCCGATGTAGCGCAGGGCCCACTCCGTGCGGGCGACGTGGGGGAGCTCCTCGAACACCCGGATGAGGTCGGGCACGGTGGTATCCCGGCCGCCCAGGCCGTAGATGTAGTTCACAAGGATCGGCCTCTTCTCAAGGGGGTAGAGGGCGGCGGCCACGTCCTCAAAGAGGGCGCCCATGGTGCCGAAGGAGAGGGCCCGATCGAGCACGGCCACGACCTTGGCGTGGGCCAGGGCCGCGGCCACCTCCTGCGCCGGGAAGGGCCGCCACAGCCAGGGCTTGAGGAGCCCCACCCTCATCCCCCGCGCCCGCAAAGTGTCCACGGCCACCTTTGCCGTCCCGGCCGTGCTGCCCAGGACCACCAGCACGTACTCGGCGTCCGCGAGCTTGTAGGCCTCGAAGAACCCCGCGTACGGCCGGCCCGCGATCTTGGCGAACTCCCGCTGCACCTCGAGGAACACCGCGGGCGCCGCCTCCATCCCCGCTTGCTGGGCGCGCTTCAGCTCAAAGTAGTAGTCGGTCATGGCGAAGGCCCCCCAGGTCACGGGGTGCTCCACGTCCAGAAGCGGGGCATAGGGCTTGTACTCCCCCACAAACGCCTTGGCCACGGCGTCGTCCAGGAGGTCCACGGGCTGGACGGTGTGGGTGAGGGTGAAGCCGTCGAGGTTCACCACCACGGGGAGCCGCACCCGCATGTCCTCCGCGATCCGCTGGGCCATGAGCATGTAGTCGTAGGCCTCTTGGGCACTTTCCGCGAAGATCTGGATGGCCCCGGAGTCCCGGGCCAGGTAGGCATCGGAGTGGTCGCAGTGGATGTTGATGGGCGCGGAGAGGGCGCGGTTGGCGAGGGCCATGACGATGGGGAGGCGCAGGCCGGCAGCGATGTACAGGACCTCCACAAGGAGGGCCAGGCCCTGGGAGGAGGTGGCGGTGATGACCCGCCCGCCGGCGGCGGCCGCCCCCACGCAGGCGGAAAGGGCCGAGTGCTCGCTCTCCACAGGGATCAGCTCCGTGCGCACCAGCCCGTTGTGCACGTACTCCGCGTAGTACTCGGCGATCTCCGACTGGGGCGTGATCGGGTAGACGGCCACTACGTCCGGCTCGATCTGCCGCATGGCCTCCGCCACGGCCTTGTGTCCGGTTATGGCCTTGCGCATTCCCCGCTCCTTTCCGGGACCATCGCGATGGCGTCCTTCGGACAGATGGCGGCGCAGACGCCGCAGCCCTTGCAGTGCTCGTAGTCGATCCCCGTCATCTTGCCCCCCTGGACGAGGATGGAGTTGTCGGGGCAGTGCAGCCAGCACTGCAGGCAATGGATGCACTTTTCCACGTACCAGATGGGGCGCTCGGCCCGCCAGCTCCCGGTCTTGTTGAGCTCCCGGGCCGTGCCGCCCAGGACCACCCCGCCCAAGGGCAGCTCCCGCCAGCCCTTAAGCCCGGCCAACGGTCACCTCCTTTGCCGCCTCGTACCCGGCCCGAAAGGCCTGGAGGTTCTTCGCGAGCAGGTCCTGGGAGAGCCGTCCGCCCAAGGCCTCCCGCAGCTCCGCCTCCGCCAGGGCGTAGTCGGTGCCGAGCACGGCCACCACCGCGCCCAGCATGGGGATGTTGGGGAAACCCGTCCCCGTCTCCCGGGCGATCCGGTCGGCGTCCACGGTGACGATCCTCCCGGGGAACTTCGTGCGGGCCCGGATCTCCTCCGGGGAACAGGCGGTGTTCACCAGCAACACGCCGTCGGGCTTGAGGCCCTCCGTCGGCCGTTCCGAATCCAGCAGGGTCTCGTCGATGACGACCGCGATGTCCGGCTCATAGACGCCGGAGTGGACGAGGATCTCCTCGTCGGAGATGCGGTTGTAGGCGCGCACCGGGGCGCCGGAGCGCTCCGGCCCGAACTCGGGGAAGGCTTGGACAAACTTCCCCTCGCGGAGGTTGATCTGGGCCAGGATCTGGGAGACCGTCTTGGCTCCTTGGCCTCCGCGGCCATGCCAACGGATTTCCTTCATCCCCTCCTCCTTCGGAAAACCCGGGCATTATAGAGGAGGGGGTGGGGCGCGCAAAGGCGGGGGAGGTCAGAACCTATCCGGGCCGCACTTCTCCCGCAGCCGCTCGATGTCCTTGATGACGATCTGGTAGCGGCGCTTGTCCAGGAGGCCCTGGCGGGCCAGGCGGTTGAGGGCCATGGTGGTGTTCTCCCGGGCCGAGCCGATCATCTCCGCCAAATCCCGGTGGGTGAGGCGGAACCCGATGAGGATCCCGTTCTTCGTCTTGATCCCGTACTCGGAGGAGAGGAGGAGGAGCTGGCGGGAGAGGCGGCCTTCGATGTCGCGGAAGGCCAGGTCCTGCACGAGGCCCTCCAGCTCGCGGATGCGGCCGCCGAGGACCTCCAAAAGCTGCAGGAGGAGCTCGGGCTGGTGGCGCACGAAGGCGAGGAACCTTTCCCGGGGGATCTGGATGAGGGTGCTTTCCTCCAGGGCCTCGGCGTGGTGGCTGCGGGTCCTCTCGCCGATGAGGGCGAGTTCGCCGAACATGTCGCCGGGGCCGCGCGGGGGGAGGGAGATGCGCTTCCCCGTGGGGTCGATGAAGGACAGCTTCACCGTGCCGCACTCGATGAAGAAGAGGCTGGTGGAGGGGTCGCCCTGGCGGTAGATGGTGTCGCGGGCGGCCACGGCGAACCGTTCCGCGCTTTCCAGAAGGGGGTCGATCCCCGGGAGGATCCAGCGCACGCGTCCCTGGTCCATGGCGGGGGCACTGTAGCGCGGGGTTGCCAGGGGGGAGGGCGCGGGCGCTCCGGTCGGGCCGGATGTTGGGGGTTGGGGAAAAAGAAAAACGTCCCGTTTCGGGACGTCGGGATGTCCGGTGGATAGGGATCAGCGGGCCCTGCCGAGGGGAAAGGCTGGGGTTCGCCCTTGACGGGCGAAGGGCTTTTCTCCCTAAGAAAGGAGGTGATCCAGCCGCACGTTCCCGTACGGCTACCTTGTTACGACTTCGCCCCCCTCATGAAGGACACCCTCGGCGCCCTCTTCGGACGACTTCAGGTGCCCCCCACTCGGTTGGCGTGACGGGCGGTGTGTACAAGCCCCAAGTACGTATTCACCGCGGTGTGGCTGACCCGCGATTACTAGCGATTCCCTCTTCATGCAGGCGAATTGCAGCCTGCAATCCGAACCATGCCCGGCTTTGGTGGGATTAGCTCCGGGTCGCCCCTTCGCCTCCCATTGTACCGGGCACTGTAGCATGTGTGTGGCCCCGGGCATAAGGGCCATGAGGACTTGACGTCATCCCCTCCTTCCTCCGGCTATTCGCCGGCAGTCCCGCCAGAGTCCCCGGCACCATTGCGGGCCCGTTGGCAACTGGCGGCAGGGGTTGCGCTCGTTCCGGGACTTAACCCAACACCCCACGGCACGAGCTGACGACAGCCATGCAGCACCTGTGCCGGCTCCCCGGCGCCTTTCGGCCCGGGGTCCCTTCCCTTTCGGGTCAGTACCACCGGCATGTCAAGCCCGGGTAAGGTTCTTCGTTTAGCATCGAATTAAACCACATGCTCCACCGCTTGTGTGGGACCCCGTCAATTCCCTTGAGTTTCAGCCTTGCGGCCGTACCGCCCAGGCGGCGGGCTTAACGCGTTAGCTGCGGCACCGAGGGAGTACCCCCCGACACCTAGCCCGCATCGTTTAGGGCGTGGACTACCCGGGTATCTAATCCGGTTCGCTCCCCACGCTTTCGCGCCTCAGCGTCAGGGCCGGCCCAGAGGGTTGCCTTCGCCATCGGGATTTCGGCCGGTATCTACGCATTTCACCGCTACTCCGGCCGCTCCACCCTCCTCTGCCGCCCTCTAGCCCGGCAGTATCGCCCGGCCTCCCGGGGTTGAGCCCCGGGCTTTCACGGGCGACTTGCCGAACCGCCTACGCGCACTTTACGCCCAGTAAATCCGGGCAACGCTCGGGACCTACGTCTTACCGCGGCTGCTGGCACGTAGTTAGCCGTCCCTTATTCCTGGGGTACCGTCATCGGCGGGGCATTTCCTCCCCGCCTTATTCTTCCCCCAGAAAAGCGGTTTACACCCCGAAGGGCTTCTTCCCGCACGCGGCGTCGCTGGGTCACCCTTGCGGGCATTGCCCAAGATTCCCCACTGCTGCCTCCCGTAGGAGTCGGGGCCGTGTCTCAGTCCCCATGTGGGGGGCCACCCTCTCAGGCCCCCTACCCGTCATCGCCTTGGTGGGCCATTACCCCACCAACTAGCTGATGGGCCGCAGCCCCCTCCGTCCGCGGCGCCGGTCGCCCAGCGCCTTTACTCCCGGGAGCTTGTGCCCCCGAGAGGCCATCGGGTATTAGCCCCCCTTTCGGAGGGTTATCCCCGTCGGACGGGCAGGTTAGCTACGTGTTACTCACCCGTTTGCCGCTCCGTACCCGCCCTTTTGGGGCGAGCCGTCGCACGACTTGCATGTGTTAGGCACGCCGCCAGCGTTCGCCCTGAGCCGGGATCATACCCTCTCGGTTTAGCCTACGCTCAAGGGCTCGACAGGGCTTGCCGCCGATCCCTATCCACCTGTCGAAGACCAGCCTTTCCCGCCTCCGGACGAGGCGCCCCTAGTATATAAAGGCGCCCCCCGCCCGTCAAGCGCCCGGAAGCCCCGCCCGCAGGAGCCCCAGGGCCTGCGCCACGTCCACCTCCGTGTCCACGCACCCGTCCCGGGCCAAGGGGAGGCTCAGCACCCGCGGGGCCTCCCCCAACCCCTTCACGGCCTCCTCCCCCTCCACGAGCTCCTTTTGGCAGGCCACGGCCACCACCAGCCGCGGCTTCTTTTCCTGCACGTAGCGCAGGGCCAGGGCGCCCCCGGGCGCCACGCACACCCCTTTGTAGCCCAGCCGCTCCGCCTCCGCCCGCAACACCTTGATCGGGCACGCCTCCACCGGGCAGTCCGGCGGGCATTGGAAGCCCGCGCGGGAGGGCCGGCCCGGGCAGCGGCCGCTTGGGCGAAGGCAGTGGGGGAGGAGCAGGACCCGCTCGCCCGCCGGGATCCCCTCGAGGCCCTCAAGCACAGCCCACCACCTGCACGAGCACCCGCCGCTCCCTAGGCCGGTCCAGCTCCACAAGGAAGATGCGCTGCCAGCGGCCCAGGGCGAGCTTCCCCCCCTGGATGGGCACGGCCTCGCTGGCCCCAAGGAGGAGGTGCTGCAGATGGGCGTGGGCGTTGGGGCACTCCTCGGGCGTCAGGTTGTGGGTGCGGATGGCGAAGTCGTTGTGGCTGTAGTAGAGCTCGCGGGGGGCCAGGCGCTTCAAGAACTCCTCCATGTCCCGAAGGAGCAAGGGCTCGTTCTCGTTGATGCGGACCGCAGCGGTGGTGTGGCAGGAGAACACGAGGGCGATCCCCTCCCGCACCCCGCACGCGGCCACCGCCCGCTCCACCTCCTCCGTGATGTCCAGGAACTCCGGGGATCTCCGCGTGTGGACCGTGAACGCGTGGGTACGCACGATGGGGGAAAGGGTCAACACGGGGTTCACGGCGCACCTCCCATTTGCTCCAAGCGGGCCACCACCTCCCGGACGAGGGCGTCCGGGGTGGAGGCGCCGGCGGTGACGCCCACGCGCCGGACCTCCCGGAACCACTCGGGCTGGAGCTCCTCGGCCCGCTCGATGTGGAAGGTGGGGCGGCCGGTGGCCCGGGCCACCTCCGCCAGCTTCCGCGTGTTGGCGGAGGTGCGGGAGCCCACCACCACCAGGGCCTCCGCCCGCTGGGCGAGCTCCCGCACAGCTAGGTAGCGCCGGCCCGTCTCCGGGCAGGTCGTGTCCAGGGCCCGCACCTCCTGGAGTTCGGGGCTGCGGCGCTCCACCACGGCCGCCACAAACCGCCAGAACTCTTCCCGGCCCTTGGTGGTCTGGGAGATGAGGGCCAGGCGTTCCCCCAGGGCGGGGGGGACGTCAGCAGGGTCCAGGGTGGCCAGGCCCCGGCCGCGCGTCCAAGCCAGGAGCCCGCGCACCTCGGGATGGGCCTCCTCCCCGTAGATGAGGACGCAGAAGCCGGCCTCGGCGAGGGCGCGGGCCGCCTCTTGCGCCCGGCGCACGATGGGGCAGGTGGTGTCCACAAGGAGGAGGCCCCGGCGCTGGATTTCCTCGAAGACCTCGGGGCCGGCGCCGTGGGCGGTGATCGCCACCGCCCCCTCCCACACCGCCGCCAGGTCCTCCACCACCCGCGCCCCCCGCCGGCTCAGCTCCTCCACCACCTGGGCGTTGTGGACGATGGCCCCCAGGGTGGCCAAGGGGCCCCGCTCCCGCAGGTGCGCCTCCACCATGGCCACGGCCCGGCGCACCCCCGGGCAGAACCCGTACACCTCCGCCAGCTCCACCCTCATCGCTCCTCCAAGGCCCTCCGGTAGCGCCCCAGCGCCATGAGCGGGAAGTAGTGGCGGTAGAGGTGGTAGCGGATCATGAAGTCCGTGGGGAAGCCCGTGCCCGTGAAGTAGGGCTCGTCCCAGGTGCCGTCCGGGCGCTGGGTGGCTATGAGGTAAGCGATCCCCCGCCGGACGGCCTCGGAGCGGGCCTCGCCGGCGGCGAGGAGGGCCAGGAGGGCCCAGGCCGTCTGGGAGGCGGTGGAGGGCCCCCGGCCCCGCAGCTCCGGCCGATGGTAGGAGAGGACGTCCTCGCCCCAGCCGCCGTCCGGGTTCTGCCGCGAAAGGAGGAAGTCCACGGCCCGCCGCACCCGGCGGTCGTCCATGGGGAAGGCGATCGCCCGCAGGGCCGGGAGGACCGCGCCCGTCCCGTAGAGGTGGTTCACCCCCCATCGGCCGTACCAGGAGCCGTCGGCCTCCTGCTCCCGGAGGAGGTAGCGCAGGGCCCGGTCCAGGGGCCGGAACCCCCGTCGGTGGCCCAAGCGCCCCAGGAGCTCCACCACGTGGGCCGTGACGTCGGCCGAGGGCGGGTCCAAAAGCTCCCCAAAATCGGCGAAGGGGATCTCCCGCAGGAACGCCTTGGTGTTGTCCCGGTCGAACGCGCCCCAGCCTCCGTTTTTGGACTGCATGCCCAGGAGCCACTCCAGCCCCCGTTCCAGAGCGAAGGCCTTGGCCCGCTCCGGAAGCTTGAGCCCCAACAGGGCCATGAGGACGACCGCGGTGTCGTCGGTGTCGGGGTAGCGGTCGTTGTCGAACTCGAAGGCCCAGCCGCCGGGCCGGGCGGAGCAGCGGACCTGCCAATCCCCGCCCACGAAGATCTGCTCCCGCAGGAGCCACATCCCCGCCCGCACCAGGGCGGGGTGGTCCCCCGGCAGGCCAGCGTCCTGGAGGGCCAGCAGGGCCAGGCCCGTGTCCCACACGGGCGAGACGCAGGACTGCAAGCGGAAGCCGCGCTCGTCCTCGATGGCGTAGCGGGCGAAGCCGGCGATCCCCCGGGCCAGGACCGGGGATTCCACGGCGTGGCCCAGGGCGTACAGGGCGATCAGGGAGTAGACCCAGGGCGGCTGGATCCCGCCCCAGCAGCCGTCCGCCTCCTGGCGGGCCACGATCCATTCCTCGGCGCGCTTGAGGGCGAGGTCCCGCAGCGGCCGGATGGGCCGGCGCTCGTAGACGCGGAGGAGCCGGTCCACCCCGTAGAAGAAGTGGCCCCAGGCGCTCCGCTTGCGGGGGAGGGAAAGGTCGGCCTTTTCCCGCCCGCGGGGAAAGAGCTCGTCGAGGCGGGCGTGGGCGGGCAGGGGCCACACGGGCTTGAGGACCCGCAGGATCGCCAGGGGCAGGATCGTCCCCCGGGCCCAGGAGGCGAAGGCGTAGAGGTTCACGGGGAACCAATCGGGCAGGAGGACGAGCTCCGGGGGGAGCATGGGGGTGGCCTCCCACGGCCACTCCCCGAGCATCGCCAGCCAGATCTTCGTGAAGACGCGGGTCCGCTCGACGCCGCCCTGGGCGAGGATCCAGGCCCGGGCCCTGGCCATGGCCGGGGCCTGCGGGTCCACCCCGGCCATCTTCAGGGCCAAGTAGGCCTCCACGGTGGTGGAAAGGTCCCCCGGCCCGCCGTACCAGTTGGCCCAAAAGCCCTCCGGCCGTTGCTCAGAAAGGATGTACCGGGCGATCTTCTCCCATAGCTCCTGGGTTCCGATGCCCAGGATGTGGGTGAGGAAGAGGTGTTCTGCGGTGATCGTCACGTTGCTCTCGAGCTCCCCCCACCAGTAGCCCTCCGGGTACTGGTGCTGCAGGAGCCAATCCACGGCCCGGGCGATGGCCCCGTCCACTGCGGCAGTGCTGGGCGGCCGATGAACGACGGGAAGCGGATCAGCCATGAGGGCTCACCTCCGCGAGGATGACCTGCAGGAACTCCTCCACCAGGCGGTCCTCCGGGACCTTGGGGCGCAGGACCTTCCCGTGGGCGTAGATGGTGCCGAAGCCCTGGCCCCCGAGGATGGCGAAGTCCGCGCGCTCCGCCTCGCCGATCCCGTTCACCGGGCAGCCCATGATCGCGATCGTGATGGGCTTTTCCACTGCAGCGAGGCGGCGCTTGACCTCGGAGGCGATCCCCGGGATATCGATCCCCGTGCGGCCGCAGGTGGGGCAGACCACGAACGTGGGCCCGCGCTTCCGCAGCCCCAGGGCCCGCAGGATCTCCCACGCCACCGCCACCTCCCGCGCGGGGTCGCCCGGAAGGGAGACGCGGATCGTGTCCCCAATCCCCTCGGCGAGGAGGATCCCAATCCCCACCGCGGAGCGGACGATCCCCTCCAGCTCCGGCCCCGGCTCGGTGATCCCCACGTGGATGGGCCAATCGCCCTCCCTGGCGAGGAGGCGGTTGGCCTCCACGGTGAGGGGCACGTCGTGGGCCTTGAGGGAAACCACGATGTCCCGGAAGCCCTCCCGCTCCAGGAGCTCGATCTCCCAGAGGGCGGCCTTCACCAGGGCCTCGGGGGTGACCTCCCTCCCCCGGGGGAGGAAGCGGGGATCGAGGGAGCCGGCGTTCACGCCCACCCGGATGGGCACGCCCTTTTCCTGGGCGGCCCGGGCCACCTCCCGGATCTTCGCGGGATCCCGGAGGTTCCCGGGGTTGAGGCGGAGCTTGTCCGCGCCGGCCGCGAGCGCCGCCAGGGCCAACCGGTGGTCGTAGTGGATGTCGGCCACCAGGGGCACGGCCACCTCCTGCTTGATCGCCCGGATGGCCTGGGCGGCCGCGCGGTCGGGCACGGCCACCCGCACGATCTCCGCCCCGGCCCGCACGGCCGCGCGGATCTGGGCCACCGTGGCCGGCACGTCCCGCGTGTCCGTGGTGGTCATGGTCTGGACGGCCACGGGGTTTCCCCCGCCCAGGGGCACCGCGCCCACGCGCACCAGCCGGCTCAGGCGGCGCATACGGCCTCCGCGAGGGTCTTCCGCAGGGCGTGGGCGGCCCGGCCCAGGATCCAGGAGCAGCGCAGGGCCCGCGGGGCCCAAAGCACCTCCCGCCAGCCCACGGGCGCCTCCTCCTCCCGCGCGTCCAGGATCACCCGCCCCACCAGGAACGGGATCCGCCACCGGAACAGCTCCCGGGCCAGGTGGCTGGTCTCCATGTCCACGGCCAGGGCCTTGCCCTCGAACGCGGCCTTCGCCGCAAGGGGGGTGAGCCGTTCGTCGGTGAACAGGGGGCCCACCTGGGCGTGGGGGAGCTGGGCGCGGGCGCGGGCCAGGAGCGCCCCGCTTATGCGCACCGCCCCTTTTGCGTCCCACACGAGGTCGGGGAGGACGAGGGCGCCGGGGCGGAGGTCGGCGCGCAGCCCGCCGGCGTAGCCCACGATCACCACCCCCTGGGGCCTTCGGCGCGCCAGGAGCGCGCGCAAGCGCTTTTGGGACCGGGCGCCCACGCCCAGGGCGGCCTTGGGCCCCCGTACGAAAAGGAGCTCTGTGCGCAGCGCCGCCACCACCATCACCTCCGGAGGAGCGCCCATGGCCGGTTCACCGCCTCCAAGACGCTTTGGGGCTCGAACCCTGCGTGGAGCATGCACCCCGCACAGCGCGGGTCCCGCCCCGGACCGTAGCGCCGCCACAGCGCGGGGTCCAGCACCTCCCGAAGATCTTGGGTGTGGCAGTCGGCGATGAGGTAGCAGGGGACGCGCCAGCCCAGCACGGTGTAGGTGGGGACGGCCCAGGCCGCGCACTCCCGGTACGCCCGCTTCCCCTGAAGGAAATCGAGGAACAGGGGGTTGTCGTAGAAGCGGAAGCCGTTCTTCCCCGCCAGGAGGGCGCGGAAGACCCGGATGGCCTCCTCGCGCCGCAAGAAGAGTTCCCGTTCGGGCACGGACTCATAGGCGTAGCCGGGGGAGATCATGAGCCCCTCCACGCCGAGGTCGGTGAGGGTGCGGAAGAGCCGGCGGAGGTCCTCCACGTCCGAGCCGTGGAACACGGTGGTGTTGGTGGCCACGCGGTAGCCGCGGGCGAGGGCCTCGCGGATGGCCGCCAGGGCTTCGCGGAACACGCCGGGCCGGCCGGCCACGGCGTCGTGCACCCCCTCCGTCCCGTCCAGGTGCACCACAAAGCACAGCCGCTTGTGGCGCGGGAATTGCTCAAGCTTTTCCCGCAGGAGGAGGCCGTTGGTGCAGAGGTACACCCAGCGCCTCTGCTCGATCAGGCCCCGTACGAGGTCGGCGATCCCCGGGTGGAGGAGGGGTTCGCCCCCGGAGAGGGAGACCACGGGCGCGCCTGCGCTCTCCGCGGCCCGGAGGGCCTCGTCCACGGCGAGGCGCCGGTCCATGACCTCCCGGTACTCCCGGACCCGGCCGCAGCCCGCGCAGCGCAGGTTGCAGGCCTCCAGGGGCTCCAGCATGAGGACGATGGGGAAAAGCTTTCCCTTTTCCGGCCACCTCCGGCGGGGGAGGAGGTAGCGGGCGAGCTCCAGGGTGAGGGCGAGGGGGCGTCCCATCAGGCCTCCCGGGTGGCGAGGAAGGCGAGGAGCTCGGCGAAGGCGGCGCGGGCCCAGCCCGGCCAGGGGAGCTCCCGGGCCAGCCCCTCCGCCGCCCGCAGGTGCCGCTCCGCCTCCGCCTGGGCCGCGGCCCGCGCCCCCACGGCCTCCAGGCGGGCGAGGATGGCCCCAAGGTGCGCCTCCGGCGCGGAAAGGAGCGGCGCCAGCGCGGGATCCCGCTCCAGGGCAAAGCTCACGGGGAAGGAGCGCTTCCGGCGCAGGAGGTCGCCGCCCACGGGCTTCCCCGTCTTTTGAGGGTCGCCCCAGATCCCTAGAAGGTCGTCGGTGATCTGGAAGGCGAGGCCGAGCTCCTCGCCCAGCGCTTGGGAGGTCCGCTGGAGGTCGGGCCTTCCGGCGGCGAGGGCCCCGAGGGCGAAGGCCGCGCCCAGAAGAGCCCCGGTCTTCCGCCGGGCCATGCGCAGGTACCCCGCCACGTCGAGGGGCTGGCCCTCCGCGGCGAGGTCCAAAACCTGGCCCTCGAGCATGGCCAGCGTGGCGGAGGTCAGGATCTCTTGGGCCTGGAGCTTGGCCGGAGGCGGGAGCTCGGCCGCCAGGGCCACCCGCAGGGCCAGCACGAGGAGGGCATCGCCGGCGTTGATGGCCTGGCCCACGCCAAAGGCCTTCCAGGCCGTGGGCCTCCCCCGCCGAAGCTCGTCCCCATCCTGGATGTCGTCGTGGACCAAGGAGAAGTTGTGGACGAGCTCCAGGGCCACGGCTAAGGGCAGGGCCCGCTCCACCTCCCCGCCCAAGGCCTCGCAGGAGAAGAGGACGAGGGAGGGCCGGAGGAGCTTCCCGCCGATCCCTGGGCCGGGCGCCCCGTCGGCTTCGGCCAGGCCCAAGGGGTAACGCACGAGGATCCCAAGGGGGCCATCGAGCTCGGCCGCACGCCGCAGCCCCTCCGCGATGCGCGGGCGGTAGCGCTCCAGGGCCTTCATGGCTGGGGGAGGTTCAGGGTGGGCACGAGGCCCAGCCGCACCGCGGCCTGCACGAGCTCCCGGGTGGTGCGCACCCCCAGCTTCCGCATGGCGGAGGCCTTGTGGGAGCGGATCGTCGTCACCGAGCGGGAGAGGAGCGCGGCGATCTCCGGGGTCCTTTTGCCCTGGGCGAGGAGGCGCACCACTTCCCGTTCCCGCTCCGTGAGGGGCAGGGAGGGCGCGGCTTCCGGGAGGAGGCGTTCGCCCTGGGCCACGCGGCGCAGCGCGGCCAGGAACTCCTCCGGCGGGGCGTCCTTGAGGACGTAGGCGGAAGCGCCGGCCCGGGCCGCCTCCGCCCGCCACTCCGGCTCGTCGAACATGGAAAGGAGCACCACCTTCATCTCCGGGAAGCGGCGGCGGAGCCGGCGGCAGAGCTCCAGGCCGGAGACGCCGGGCAGGGCCACGTCCACCACGGCCAGCTCCGGCCGGGCCCGGGCGGCCACCTCCAGGGCCTGCGCGGCCTCCGCCGCCTCGCCCACTACCAAAAACCCCGCCCGGCTCAGGAGGGCCTTGAGCCCCTCCCGCACCACCGGGTGGTCATCCACCACAAGGACGCGCACGGTCCCCCATCCTAGCGGTCAGGCTCCCGGAGGGGATGGGGAATCCGTAGGAGTTCGGAGGCGGAGGGCCAGGGCCCGGAGCTCCGGCACCGATCGGCACCCCAGCTTCGCCTTCAGGTTCTCCAGGTGGGACTCCACCGTCTTCGCGGAGATCTGGAGCCTTTCCGCGATCTCCCCCAGGCGCAGCCCCTGGCCGAGGAGGTGGAGGACCTCCTGCTCGCGGCCGGTGAGCGGGGTCTCCTTGGGGAGGAAGAGCTCGCCGCGGAGGACGGCGTGGGCGGCGGCCAGGATCTCCTCGGGGTTGGCGGTCTTGGCCACCAGGCCGTGGGCGCCGGCCCGCACGGCCTCCTGGGCCAGGGTGGGCGCCGCAAGGGCGGTGATGACCAGGACCTTCGCTTCCGGGCAGCGCTGCCTGAGCCCCTGCAAGCCCTGAAGGCCGCCTCCCGGCATGACCAGGTCCCACACCACCAGGTCCGGGCGCAGCGCCGCCGCCTTCTCCTGGGCCTCCTCCCCGGTTTGGGCCTCGGCCACCACGCGGAACCCCGCGCGGGCGAAGAGCTTACGCAGCCCCTCCCGCACCACGGGGTGGTCGTCGGCCACCAGCACCCTGGCCATCGCGGATAGTATCCGTCCGCGGCGGGGAGGGGGCGCACGGGAGGCGGAAGGTCACGTGGGTTCCCTGCCCGGGGCGGGCGCGCAGGGCGAGGGTCCCCCCCAACAGCTCCACCCACTCCCGCATGCCCGAGAGGCCGAGCCCCGGCGGGGTTTGGGCGGGGTCGAACCCGCGGCCGTCGTCCCGCACCTCGCCCACCAGCCACCCGTTTTCCTCTTCCAGCCGCACCCACACGTGCCGGGCCTGGGCGTGGCGCCGCACGTTCTCCAGGGCCTCCTGGATCACCCGGAAGGCCGCGGTCTCCACAAGCTCCGGATAGCGGCCCTCCTCGAGCTCCGCGTGGACGGTCAGGCCCGTGGCCTCGAGGTTGGCGAGGAGCCGGCGGAGGGCGGGGGCGAGGCCGGCCTCGTCCAGAAGGGGCGGCCGCAGCTCCCGGGCGAGGTCTCGCAGGGCCTCGATCCCCTGGGCCAAGAGTTTCTCCGCCTCTTTGGTTTCCCCGGCGGCCAGGGCCCAGCGGGCCGCGGCCAAAACCTGCCCCACCTCGTCGTGGATCCTGCGGGCGATCCGCCGCCGCTCCTCCTCCTGGGCGGTGAGGAGCTTGGCGGAGAGCCGGGCCAGCGCCCGCTCCCGCCGGAGAAGCTCCCAATTCTTGCGCTCATAGAGGCCGGCGAAGGCCCGCACGGTGAAGGCCAGGATGCTGTAGAAGCCCACCCCGCCCACGAGGATCGTGGCCAACACGTACACGAGGTCCCGGTGGGGCGGGCCTTCCCCCGCGAAGGGCGAGACGTGGGGCAGGATCCCAAAGTACTGGAGCAGGGCCACCAGGGCGTAGCCGCCCACGGCCAGGGCCGTGACCACGTAGCCCGCGAACTTGGGCAGGAAGAAGTTGGCGTACATCACGGTGAAGAGGTAGAAGAGCACCCCCACCCAGGCCACGCCGCCCAGGCGGTGCACCAGGTAGGTGATGAGCACGGCCTCCGCGGCGAGGAAGGCCGCGTGCACGTGGTGGAGGGCGCGCACGTCCCTGGGCCTCCGGATGAGCCAGCCGAAGGGGAAGGTCAAAAGGAGCCAGGCGAAGGGCACGGTGAACAGGGGGTTGAAGGGGAAGCGGGGGAAGCCGAGGACGGCGAGGGCGATGAGGCAGAACGCGCCGAGCGTGATGCGCCGCACGAGGATCGTGCGCTCGATGATGGCCCGGGTTTCCTGAAGCCTCTCCTCGCGCATCCTTCCAGGATAGTGCGGCGGAGGTTGTGCGGCCAGGGGGTGGGGCCGTAACCTCTTCCGATGATTCCCGAGCTCTTCTGTGGGGTGGGGGCGCGCCTGGCCGCCCAACTGCGGGCCCAGGAGCTCTTGGGACAATCCGCCCGCCGCTCCCCCGACTTCCTGGCCCTGGAGGGCGAGCGCGCGTTGGGGATCGACCAGGTGCGGGAGCTCATCCTTTGGGCGCGGTACGGGCCGGTGGGCGGGGGGGTGCGCGTGGCCCTCCTCGGGCCGGCGGAACGCCTCACCCCCGAGGCCGCCAATGCCCTCCTCAAGCTCCTGGAGGAGACCCCGCCGTACCTCGCCGTCCTCCTCCACGGGGAAGCGCCGGATCGGGTCCTGCCCACCGTGAGGTCCCGCTGCGCGCTGCGCTGGGCCCTCCCGCCCCGGGACCTGCTGGGCTCGTCCCTCGCCCGGGCCGGCTACACCCCTCAAGAAATCGCCTTCCTTTTGGACCTCACGGCGGAGCGCGAGGAGGAGGCCTTGGCGTTTGTGGAAGCCAAGCGCGACGTGTGGGGAGAGTGGGCTCAGGTCCAGGCGGAGGCGCGGGGGCTGGGGCTTCGGGAGCTGGCGGAGCGCTTGCCCGGCGAGGTCCTGGACCCCCTGCGGCGGCGGGCCTTCGCCGAGGCCTTCCTGGAGAAGGTGCAGGCTTCCCCGGCCCACCGCGTGCTGGAGGCGGCGGAGATCCTTTCCCGCTCCCGGGCGGTGCGGGAGGTGCTGCAGGAGCTGGCGGGGGTGTTGTGCGCCCAGGCCCGGCGGGCGCCGGAGCGGGTGGGGTGGGCGCGGCGGGCCCTGTTGGCGCGCGGGGAGCTTGAGGCCAACGCCAACCCCCGCCTCCTTCTGGAGGGGGTGCTCCTTTGGCCGAGGAGGGGCTGAAGGCCCTGGTGCGGCGGCTGGGGCCGTGGCTGGAGGTGCACGCCGCGGCCTGGGCCGGGGCGGTGGGCATGCCCGGCCAAATCTGGGTGGAGGACGACGGGCGGGGCCTCTGGCTCGTGCGGGTCCTGCGCTCGCCCTTGGCAGAGCCGGCGGAGCCGGCCGGCCGCCTCCTGCGGAAGGCCGCCCCCGAGGACCTCGCCGCCCACCAGGAGCGGGAACGGGAGGTGGAGGACCTCCGGGCCCGGGCCCAGGAGCTGGCGAAAGGGGCCGGGCTCCCCCTGCGGTTCAAGGGGGGTGAACTCGACCTGCGGCGCTCCTTTTTGCGCCTCTACTTCTGCGCCCCGGAGCGCGTGGACTTCCGCAAGTTCCTCAAGGACCTGGAGGCGGCCCTCAGGGTGCGGGTGGAACTGCGCCAGCTGGGGCCGCGGGACGAGGCCCGGCTCCTGGGGCTTGTGGGGCCCTGCGGCCGCCCCCTCTGCTGCCGCACCTTCCTTACCCGCCTCCAGCCCATCCCCCTGGAGTTCGCCTTCGAGCAGCAGCTCTTTGTGAACCCCGAGCGGCTCACCGGCGCCTGCGGCCGGCTCAAGTGCTGCCTAGCCTACGAGCGGGACTTCTACGTGGACCAGCTGCAGGGGCTTCCCGAGCCGGGCAAGCGGGTGGAGGTGGAGGGCCGGCGGGGGAAGATCCTGGCCCACAACGTCTTTCTGCGCACGGCCCAGATCGAGTGGGCCGACGGCACGCGCACGGAGGTCCCCTGGGACGAGCTCCGCCGCCACCTCTAAAGCCCCTCGGGCAGCACCTCCACGAGGTGGGCGGAGAAGCGCGCGCCCCGCACCCCCAGGAGAAGGTCGCCCTGCAGGAACACCTCGAACCTTTCCCCGTCGAGGAGGAGCTCGCGCCGGGTGGCGGGAACGACCCGGCCCAGGGCCCGGAGCTGGACCTCTTGGCCGGCGTCGATCCGCCCGGTGTAGGTGCGGAGGGCCTGGCTCGCGAAGGCCGGGAAGCTCCCGGCGCGGGGGACGGCCCGCAGGAGGGCGTACCAAACCCCGAGCACCTCCGGCTCCCAAAGGAGCGTTCCTTCGGGGACGGCTAGGGTGCGCGCGCTCTCCCGGGGACCCCGCTGCACCCGCACCTGGACCTCCGTCCCCGTGAAGGCGTAAAGGTAGCGGACCTCTTCAGGGGCGCGCCGGGTGAGCGTGCCCGCAAGCGGCTGCCAATGAGGGTCGTAGAGGAGCTCGGCCTCCCAAAGGACCCTCCCCCCTTGGTGGGCGAGGCACACCACCCGGAAACCCAGGTCCACGGGGTAGACGCCGAACAGCTCCTCCCAGGCGCCCTGGGGCGTGGTGACCCGGTAGGTGCCCTCCTCCACCCGGGGGCCTGGGGGGAGCCGCGGGGGCTCCGGGGGCTGGGAGAGCACGAGGACCACCCCCACCGTGACCAGGGCGAGGAGGAGGAGCTTCCATAGGTCCATGGGTCAGCTTTCCACGTGCACGGGGACGATGCACACGAACTCCAGGGGTTCTGGGCCGGGGTTGCGGAAGCCGTGGAATTCCGAGGGTTTGACGAACACCACCGTGCCGGGGCCGATGGGCTTGGGCCCTTGGGGGGTGAGCACTTCGCCCTGCCCGCGCAGGACGAGCACCCCGTGCTCGTAGGGGTGGGCGTGGGCGGGGGTATGGCCGCCGGGGGCCACGGAGAAGAGGCGCACGGCAAACGTGGGCGCCCCGTCCTTGGGCCCGATGAGGAGCCTCTTGCGCACCCCCACGATCTCCTTTCCGTCGGAGACGTCGAGGGCGGGGACGTCCTCGATCCGCTTCACCTCAGGCATGCGCTCCTCCCTTGCGTACGTAGCGCACCAGCAGAGGCACAAAGAGCTCCTCGGCGGTGAGGCCGCCGTGGAGCCCGCGCAGCTTGAACTCCTCGGTGGGCCAAAGCACGAACTTCCGGCGCTTGGAGATCACCACGAGGTCCCCAAGGAGGGCCCGCACCTCGGGCTTGGGCGGCTCCAGGCCCCAGAGCTTGCGGCGGATCCCCTCCTCGGGGGTGAGGAGCTCGAAGTCCTCGGGGAAGAACTCGGCGAAGAACCGCTCCACCAGGCCGTCTTTACCCCGCCGCAGGTAGAGGTAGGCGGCGCGGGGGTCGCCCACGGGCGGAAGGAGGAGGGCCTCGCGCAGGGCGGCCTGGGCCGCGCAGTTCACCATGTCCCGCTCAGGATCAGCCTCGTAGAAGCCGTGGTCGGAGGTGAGGAGGAGGAGGAAGTCGCGGGGGGCGCCCTCTAGGAGCCGGGCGAAGACGGAAAGGATGTGGGCCAGCTCCAGGGCGAACGCCTCGGAGCGGGGGCCGTAGAGGTGGGCCAGGGAGTCCGTGCTCGGCCAGTACACGGCGAGGAGGGCCCGGCCCATCCGGCTCAGGGCCTCCCGCAGGTGCATGAGGAGGTCCGAGGCGGTGAGAAAGGCCACGGTGCGGGAAATCCCCTGGTACAGGGCTTTAGAGAGCCCGGAGTCCGCGATGTGTTTGGGCAAAAAAAGGATGGTGGGGATTCCGGCCAGGGCCAGGCGCTGGTAGAGGGTGGGCACGGCCAGGACCTTTTCGGGCTCCAGGCCCAGCTTTTCCCAGGCGTTCTCGCGGCCGCCCGGCGGGGCCAGCTTGATCATGTCCACCACCGCGCCCAGCTCCGGGCGGAAGAGGCGGTAGCCCAACACCCCGTGCACCGCCGGGCTTTCCCCGCTGGCGAGGCTGCTCAGGGCCGCGGTGGTCGTGGTGGGGAAGACCGAGGTGAGGGGGAGGTAGACCCCCTCCTCCGTGAACGGGCGCAGATCGACCGCGCCCTCGGCGCGCAGGAGCTCCAGGCGGCGGTAGCCCACCCCGTCCAGGATCGCGCTCACCACCACGGGGGCCTCGGGGAGGCCCAGCTCCTCGCGCAGGCCGGGGCGCGGGGGCCGCAGGTCGAACACCTCCTCCAGGGTGTGGGGGACGGCGGTGATGCAGTAGCGTTCGTAGTGGGGCCTTGTGCCGCCCGTGTCCGCAAGGATCCTGTCCAAAACCGGTTGCCCCAGGTCCATGGCGCCGGCATTATAGCGAGTGGCGGGGATTCCCCAGGAAAGGAGGGATGGCCGTGGCGGACTGCCCTAACCTTAAGAAGAACCTGTCCCGCTGCCCCTGCACCTGGCCCGAGTGCTCCCGCAAGGGCAAGTGCTGCGAATGTTTGCACTATCACCTCGCCCACCGCGAGCTTCCCGCCTGCTTCTTCCCGCCGGAGGTGGAACGCACCTACGACCGCTCCTTCGCCCGGTTCGCTGCGCTCCACAAATGAAGAACCGCCTGGTGGCCAGGATCCTCTACGAGGTGGCCGACCTCCTGGAGCTGGAGGGGGTGGAGTTCAAGCCCCGCGCGTACCGGCGCGCCGCCCAGGCCGTGGAGTCCTGCCCCGTCCCCATCGAGGACCTGGTGGAGCAGGGCCGCCTCCACGAGCTGCCGGGTGTGGGCGAGTCCATCGCCAAAAAGATCGAGGAGATCGTGAAAACCGGCAAGCTCTCCCTCCATGAGGAGCTCAAGGCCAAGCTCCCCGTGGACCTCTACGGCCTCACCCAGGTGGAGGGGGTGGGGCCCAAAACGGTGAAGCTCCTGTACGAGGCCCTGGGCGTGCGCACCCTGGAGGACCTCGAGCGGGCGGCGCGGGAGGGGAAGATCCGGGAGGTCAAGGGCCTGGGCCCCAAGATCGAGGAGAAGATCTTGCGGGGCTTGCAGGAGGCGCGGGGCACCGAAAAGCGCGAGCTTTTGGGGTACGCCCTTCCTTTGGCCCGGAGCCTTTGCCAGAGGCTTTTGGCCACCGGGCTCTTCCAGCGGGTGGAGCCCGCCGGATCCCTGCGGCGGGGAAAGGAGACGGTGGGCGACCTCGACCTCCTGGCCGTCTCGGACCGCCCGGAGGAGGCCGCGCGCGCCTTCTGCGCCCTCCCCGAGGTGGAGGAGGTGTTGGCCCAGGGCCCCAAGAAGTCCTCGGTGCGCCTCCATGGGGGGCTCCGGGCGGATTTGCGCATCGTCCCCGAGGGATCCTTCGGCGCGGCCCTCCAGTACTTCACGGGCTCCCAGGCCCACAACATCCGCCTGCGGGAGCGGGCCGCGGCCCGGGGCTGGAAGCTCAACGAGTACGGCCTTTTTGATGCGCACGACCGCTGGATCGCCGGCCGCACGGAGGAGGAGATCTACCAGGCCCTGGGCCTGGCCTGGATCCCCCCGGAGCTCCGCGAGGACCAGGGGGAGATCCAGGCCGCCGAAGTGGGCGCCCTCCCCAAGCTGGTGGAGCGCGCGGAGATCCTCGCCGACCTCCACGTGCACACGGACTGGTCCGACGGGAAGATGGACCTTCGGGCGGCGGTGGAGGCCGCGCGCGCCCGCGGCCTGCGCTACATCGCCGTCACCGACCACCTGCGCTTCGCCCAAGCCATCCCCGGCCTGTCCCCGGACGACCTGCGCCGCCAGATCGAGGCCATCCGCCGCCTCAACGAGGCCCTCAAGGACGTCCGCCTCCTGTGCGGGGTGGAGGCCAACATCGGGAAGGACGGGGCCGTGGACGTCCCGCGGGATCTCCTTTCCGAGCTGGACCTGGTGATCGCCTCCGTGCACACCCATTTCCGGCTCTCCAAAAAGGAGATGACGGAGCGGCTGGTGCGGGCCGTGGAGGACGAAGGGGTAGACGTGCTGGGGCATCCCACGGGGCGGCTCATCGGCGAGCGCCCCGCCTATGAGGCGGATTGGGACGAGGTTTTCCGGCGGGCGGCCAAGGCGGGAACGGCCCTGGAGGTGAACGCCAACCCTCAGCGCCTGGATCTCCCCGCGGACCTCATCCGCCGGGCCCTGGAGCACGGGGTGCGCTTCGTTTTGGGGACCGACGCCCACGCCCCCGAGCACCTGGATTTCCTGGAGTACGGGGTGCTCACCCTGCGGCGGGGCTGGGCGGAGGCGGAGGACGTGTTGAACACCCTGCCCGTGGAGGCCTTCTTGGCCGCCCTCAAGCGAGGGCGCTAGCCATGTGCCGGATGCTTGGCGTCTGGAGCCCCCAACCCTTCCCCCTTCGCCGGTGGCTTTTGGAGGCCTCCCCGGGCCTCCTGGGCCTCAGCCTCCGCGGGCAAAGGGCTCCCCATCGGGATGGGTTGGGCTACGCCTTCCGCGACCCCCAGGGGCGATGGCACCTTTTCCGATTCGGCCCCAAGGCCTTGGCCCAGGAGGGCATCCCCGGCCCGGTGAACGCCCCCGCCACCCTCCTTCTGGCCCACGCCCGCAAATCCTCCCCAGAGTACCAAGGCCTGCGGGGAGCCGCCCACGCCCACCCCTTCTTCTACGACGGGGTTTTCCTCTGCCACAACGGCACCGTGCGGGACGTGGACCGGCTGGGCGCGGGATGGGGCAGCGATTCCCGGCGGGTCCTCCTTTGGCTTGCCCGGCGCTGGCGGCCCCGGACCCCCGAAAGGCTTGGGGCGTGTTTGGCCGAGCTTTTGCGCACCCTACAGGATTGGTCGGCGCTGAACCTCCTCCTCTCCGAGGGGGAGGACCTCTACGCCCTTTGCGCCTACACCCGGGATCCGGATTATTTCACCTTGTGGGTCCACGAGGGCCCGGATTGCGTGGCCGTGGCCTCTGAGCCCGCCGACGCCGCACGCCCCTGGCGCCCCTTGGGCAATCGAACCCTTCTCCGCGTGAGCGCCGCGGGCCGCTGCGAGGTCCAGCCGCTCCCCTAGGACTTGGCCCCCAGGTGTACGGATTGGTCGATGAGGACGAACTGTTCCCAGCGGTAGCCCGCGCGCGCCAACGCCGCCTTGATCCGGGCCCAGGCGGCCTCGTCCAGCTTAGGCGTGCGGGAAAGGATCCAGCCGTACCTCCGCGTGGGGTGGCCCACCACGGCGTAGGAGTAATCCGGAGCGAGTTCGATCACCCAGTAGTCGCCGGCGAAAAGCGGGATCCCAAAGAGGCTTACGAAGCTCACCTTGAGCTTGGCGGGTTCCTGAGGGTTAGGGATCCAGGCCCGGCCGCGGGCCACCCGCTTCTTCCCCTGGGCATCGTAGCACTCGTTGAGCACCTCGATCTGGCCGTTGGGGAGGAGGACGTAGGTGGCGGTGGTCCCGTGGGCGCAGCCGCGTTCAAAGCTTGTGGGGATGTGGGCGAGGGCGTACCAGCGCCCCAGAAAGCGGGACAGATCGAGCTCGGCCACGACCCCCGGCGGGGCCGGCCGGGTGGCCCAAAGGGCCACAAGACCGCAGGCAACAAGGCCCACGATCACCCAAAGCGCCCCGTGTTCCGCCACGCTCTATTTTACGGCTCCTTCCTCGATGCGCACCAGGGAGGGGACAAAGAAGCCGCCGAGCCCCATGAGGAGGAGGCCCGAGCCTCCAAGAAGGAACCAGACCTGAACCCCGAAGAGGTCGGCCACCGGGCCGGCCAAGGCCAGGCCCACCGGGCTTGCGCCCTCGGCAAGACTACTTATCACCGAAAAGACGCGCCCTTGGATCTCGGGGGCCACGGTGGCTTGGAGAATGGCCATGAGCGGTCCGTTCGTGATGGGGTTCATGAGCCCCACCCAAGCCATGGCGCCCAAGGCCAGGGGGAACCGATGGGCGGGGGCCATTCCCAGGGCTAATACACCCACCCCCATCCCGGCCATGCCTAAAAGGGCCGTGAAGATGCGACGCTTGAACCCACCCCAGGCGGACAGGAGCAACCCCCCGGCGATGACGCCGAAGCCGAAGGCCGACTCCAGCCAGCCCAGCTCCAGCGCCCCTTTTCCAAAATGCTTGGTAACCAGAAGAGGAAGGAGCGAGGAAGCCGGGCTCAGGAGCGCGTTGAGCAGCGTGGCTCCTAACACGAGGTACAAGGCACCCCGCCAGCTCCAAATGTAGCGGAAGCCGTGCGCAAGCTCCCGGAAATACGGGGGACGGTCCCGAGCAGCCCCGGGCTGGGGGATGGAAACGAAAAGGAGGGGGGCCACGGCCAAGATGGCGGTGAGGACGTCAATCCCCAGGACGAGGTGGATCGGAAAAGCGGTGAGAAGGAGCGCGGCTGCGGGCGGTCCTACGATGGTCCGGAGGCCGTTCAGGGCGTGGTTGAGGCCGGCGATGCGGGAAAGGTGCTCCTTAGGAACCATGAGGGAGACGGAGGCCGTCATGGCCGGCCAGTGAAAGGCCCCGCCCAGGGCCCGCACCACCTTCACGAGATAGATGTGCCAGACCTCGGCTTTTCCCGCCCAAAACAGGAGGGCCAAGGCCAGGGAGACGAGGGCGATGAGGCTGTCGGCGACGAGCATCACCCGGCGGCGGTTCCACCGGTCCACCAGCGCTCCCGCAAACGGCCCAAGAAGAACGCTGGGCAGGAGGGCCGCGAGGCTAGCCGTAGCCAGCACCGTGGCCGAACCCGTCCGCTGCGTGAGCCACCACACAAGGGCGAACTGGGCGACGGTGGTGCCGAAAAGCGAAAGTTGCTGGCCCGCCCAAATCGTGAAGAACCGGCCCTTCCATGCGGGCACGCTAGCGCTCCTTTTCGCGGACCATCCCGAGCTCGCGCATTCTTTCCCCAAAGCCCAGCGCGCGGGCGGCGCAGAGGAGGGGGGCGTCTCGGAGGCTTGCGCGCAAGAGGCATGTATGGCCCCGCGCTTGGCCCACGCCGAACGAAAGGAGCGCCTCCTCCAGGCCCTTTCCTCGCCCCTCAGGCCGAAGGTCCACGCTTATTAGCCACGTCGGCGCCATCGGGGTGAGGGAGAGGGCGGCCACGGGCTGCCCCTGTGCATCCAAAAGGAGCCACGTCTTCCCAAGCTCGGGGTGCAGCCTGGGGAAGAGGGTCCACGGGAATCCGGGGAGCTCGGGAGGTCCGTAGACCCGCGCGGCCTCGGGCTCGCGCGCAGCCTCCCGGACCGCCTGGACCCGCGGGTCCCAAGGGCGGGCGCGGAGGAGGCGGAAATGGGGCGGCCAGGGCTTCCCCTGGATGGGCTCCCTTCCCTCCCGCACCAACACCACACGTTCTTCAAAAGGCCGGAACCCCAAGCGGGTGTAGAGGCGCAAGGCGGGCGGGTTGTCGGGGCGCACGTGGAGCACCACTTTGGGGGCGCCCAGGCGGAAGGCCTCGGCCAGGGCGTGCGCGACGAGGCGCCGGCCGATCCCCCTCCCCCGGAACGCCGGATGGACCATGACCGCGTGCAAGTAGGCGTAGTGTTTGCGCCACTCCACCATGGCCCCGGCCACCACCCGTTCCTCCGCCTCGCCGACGTAGAACTGGAAGCGCGGCTTTGCGCGCAGCCTTTGCAGGAGGCGCAGGACGCCGTAGGCGAGGAACCACAAGCGGGCCTGCGCGGGGCGGAACCCCCAAAGGGCCATCTCCTCGGGGAAGGAGCTCTGGGCTAGGGCCAGGACCTGGGGGAGGTCGCGCGGGCGAACCCCCCGGAGGCGGAGCTCGGCCATCGCTAGCCCGCAAGGAGCCTCTCCCGGAGGAGCTTGGGCGGTAGGGAGCCCTGGGAGAGGAGGGCCTCGTGGAGCTCACGCAGGCTGAGCTCGGGTCGGGCGCGGCGGACCTCCTCGATCACTTTGAGGATTTCCAGCTTGCCCACGAGGTAGCTGAGGGGCTGGGTGGGGCTGAGGGTGTAGCGGCGCACCTCCGCCAGGGCGTTGCTCCGCTCCATCCCCACCTCCCGCACCAGGAACTCCACGGCCTCCTCCACGGTCATGGTGCCCGTGTGGAGGGAGACGTCGATGACGATACGGGCAGCCCGCCAAAGCTGGTCCGAGAGGCGCGCGAGCTTCTGCACGGGGTCGTTCAAATAGCCCAGGTTCTCCATGAGCTCCTCGCAGTAGAAGGCCCAGCCCTCCACAAACAGGGAGGAGAGGGCGGAGCCGAGCTTGCGGGGGAGGGTTTTGGCGTAGCGGTTGGCGTACACAAGCTGGAGGTGGTGCCCAGGATAGGCCTCGTGCACGACGGTCACGGGGATCTTGGCCCAGAAATGTCCGCGCAGCTTTTCCTTGCGGGCCCTGGGAGGCATGAGCCGGTCCGGCGGCGTCACCCAGAAGATCCCCTCCTGCTTTTTCTCCAAGGGGCCGGGCATCATGTAGGCGGCGAAGGGGATGGTGGGGCGCAGCGCCGGCGGCGTGGGCTCCACCCGCAGGCTCTCCCCTTCCGGAAGGGTCACCACCCCCTCCCGCCGCACGAATTCCCGGGCCCGCTCCACCTCCCGCCGGTAGGCCGGAAGGATCTCCTTGGGCGCGGGATGCCGGTTCTTCGCTTCCTCCAGGATCGCCTGGGCGGACCGGCGGGGATCGATCCTTTGAGCCTGCGCCTCCATCTCCTCCCGGGTCCGGCGGAGGAGCTCCTGGCCGAGCCGGAGGAGCTCCTCGGCCCGGTAGGGGAGGAGGTGGTCTTCCCGGAGGATCTCCTCAAACAGGGCTTCGCCCACGGCGAAGTTCCCCCGGGCGTGGGGCTGCACGCGCTCCGCCAGGAACGCCTGGTACTGGCGGAGGGCGCGCACCGCGGCCCGCGAGGCCCGCAGCATCTTGGGGGAAAGCCGGGGAACCCGTAGGGCCAGGGCCGGCAGGAAAAAGGCGAACGCGGGGATCACCCGCTGTACGGACTCCAAAGCGATCTCCACCCACACCGGGGGGATCTCCTCGGGGACGAGGTTCTCCTGGGCTTCCCGCAGGACACGGGGGATCTCCTGCGTGCGCGCCACCATGGATTTCAACCGCTCCGGGAAGGGCGCGAAATCCCGGACCAGGAGGAGGAACACCCCGCCGACGCACTCGTACACATAGGCGGAGGGGTTACGCTGGTGGCCGCGAACGCGCTCGAACTCCCGGAGGTAGCTTTGGGTGAGGCGAAGGACGACCTCGTAGTCGAGGCGGGCCTCGAGGCCGAGCTGGGAGGGGTCCAGTTTCCTCCAGTCCTCGAGGGCCTCGCGCAGGAGCCGCTCTTTCCGAGCTAGCCCGGCGCGGCTGTAGTCCGCCAGGCGGCCGTCGAAGCGGTGGTCGCCCAAGGCCGTGGCCGCCACCGGGCTCTCCTCCAAAAGCCGGGAAAACCAGGCCTCCACCTTCCGGTAGAACTCTTGTTCCAGGGCTTGCGGCACGCTTTCCTCCCTTCACTTCAAGGATAACGCGATGTCGCCGGTCTCGGTCTCCACCTGGATTCGGCCCCGTGGGGCTTCGCCCAGCCGGCCCCGCAGCCGGCCCTCCCGCCATTCCTCCGCGGAAAAAGGAAGGGCACAGGTGAGGTCGCCAAACTCCGTACGCAGGTCCAGCTCCGCTTGAGCTCCTTTGAAAAGGGCGAGGTGCACGTCCCCGGAGCTTGTGCGGATGCGCCACGTTTCCTCTTTGCATTGCCCTTCCACCCTTACGTCGCCGCTCCCCGTAAGGATGCGCAGCTCTCCCTCCACGCCGTCCAGAGCCACGTCGCCGGAGCCCGTCTCCACGTCCAGGTAGCCCTTGACTTCCCAGCCCTGGATGTCGCCGCTTCCCGTGCGCAGGTCGAGGGCGCCAAACACCCGTGTAAGCGCAACGTCGCCGCTTCCGCAGCGCAGGCGCACCTCGCCCGTGAGGTCCATCAGCTCCACATCCCCGGATCCGGTGACGATCCGCAGGCGTTTGGAAAAACCTCGGGCGGTCACGTCGCCAGATCCCACCTCCACTTCCACTTCCGCCTCGGCGGGAAGAAAGAGGGTGTAATCGAGCTCCACCCCTTCGGGCTCAGGCCCCACGCGCAACACCCCCTCTTGCCAGTGCACGGGCGGGCTCTTCCGGAGTTCCCGCTCGAGGGCCTCGGCCCGGCTCCCCCAACCGCGGATCGTGTAGCGCATCTCCACCCGGGCCTTCCCTTCCCCGTGAGCTTGCAGCACCACATCGCTGGCCCCACCTACGACCTCCACCCGCAAGGCCTTGGGCACCCCCAACTCGTGGGCGAGGGTTCCCCGCTTCATCCCTACCTCCACTGCTCCAGCTCTTTTTTCCAGCGCTCGAGCTCCCTCTTTTCGCGCCTACGCACCCAGAGGACAAGCAGCGGCGAGAAGAGGACGGCCAAAACGACGCCCACGGCCGCCAGCCCCAGGGCGAACGCGGCCACCGGGACCACAACGGCCAAAATTAAGGCCATCGCCGCAACCACGATGGGGACAACCACGGCCGCGGCGATGACTCCCAAAAGGATTCCCAGCGCGCCGCCACAAGCGCCGAAGACCCCGCCCAGAACGCTTCCCAGGACCGTGCTCACGATGCGGAAGGGAAGCCCCGAGGCCAGGTCCGCCACCAGCCGTGCTCTCCAAAACAATCGCGAAAGAACGCTCATCCTTTCACCTCCTCCTTCACCTGCGCGCCCGGGGCCACCTCCAAGGAGTCCGTATATTCCACGCGCTCGATGCGGCAGCCCGGGCCGATTTTGATCCTTCCGCCGCGCACCAGCCGGGCCTGGGTCGCCTCCAGCTCGATCTCGTCGCCCTCGATGATCTCGGCGACGAGCTCCTTGGGGGAGGCGTGGCCGAGGATAAGCCCCAGGGCGGTGGACAGGAACCCGCCCAGGCTGCGCTGTCCGGCCCGGATGAGGATCTTTTCGCCCCCGATTTCTTGGGCGCGGGCCCGGCCCTCCAGCTCCACCTCCACCCGGTCCGCGGAGAGCAGCCCGCCGATCTCGAAGGCGCCAATGAGGCGGAAGGTCTCCACCTCCACGTTTTCCTCCACGCCTAGAGAGCCGCCGGCCCGGAGGTATCCGCCGCGGATGCTCTTGGCCCGGGCGGAGCCCGCGAGCTTAAGCTCCTTGGCGTGCAGGTGCCCCTCGACCTTGAGGGAACCGGCGGCCTCGCCCTCCTCCACCTCCAGGTCCCCTTCGCATTTGAAGGATCCGGCGGCTTCGAATCTCTGGGCCTTGAGGTTTCCCTCCACCTTGGCCGAGCCCGCGGCCTTGAACTCCTCGGCCACGAGGTCGCCCACCACCCGGCCCGCGCCCGCGATCCTCACGGTGCCGTAAGTGCCGCCCTCGATCCGCCCCGCTCCGGAAACGGTGACGTTGCGCTCACCCACGTCCCTCACCCCCCAACGCCAGTTTCACCCCCTCGACCACCCGCTCCAGGTCCAGCCGCACCTTCACCCGGCACTCGGGGTCCAGGATCAGGGGCTCCCGGCCCACCAGGGCCAGGGGGGCCTTGAAGAGGAAGCCTTCGCGCTCCACGTTTTTCTCGCCAAGGAGGGCGAACAGCCCGGTGGGGGCGCGCAGGGCTTCCTCGGCCTGGCAGACCACCCTTACCAGGAGGCGGGCCTCCGCGGGGTGGGCCCCGCGGCGGATGGCCTCCGCCCCGCAGGCCAGGGCCACGAGCTCCGTGAACGAGTGCCCCCCGCTTTTCCAAAGGAGCGCCTCGCCCTCGGGGCCGATGGGGCTCAGGGCCAGGGGGTCCGGGTAGGCCACCTCCGCGGGCACCACCTCCGGGGAGAGGAGGCGCACCAGCTCCTCCAGAGGGTGCTCGTCCTTGAGGCGCAGGATGTCCTGGATGCGCTTGAGGATCTTCTCCTTGGGGAAGAAGGTTTCCTGGCCGGTGAAGGTGGAGCGGCGGATGAACCAGGCCTCGGGGATGAGGCCCAGGCGTTTCCAGCGGTAGAGCTGGCCGTAGGAGATGCCGGTGAGGCGGAGGACCTCTTTTTTGGGGATCAGCTCCTCTTGGGGTTCCATGGGGGCCTCACCTCCCCGTCCACCCCACTCCAGAGTTTGGCCAGGACTTCGGGCGGCCAGAAGGCGGAGATCGCGAAGAGGATGGGGGTCAGCATGGGGCCTCACCTCCTGGGTGGGGCGATTATAACATCACACTGTGGTGACGGGCGGCCCTTTCGGGGGGCCAGCCCCACCCGGGGCGATTATAACATCACACTGTTACAAAGCCCAGGGGGCCTAGCGGCCCACCACGGACACCCCCTCCACCAAGAGCGGCGGAGCGAACAGCCCCCCGCCCACCCACTCCGCCTCCCCGCCCACCGCCCGCAGCCCCTCCCGTAGCACCTCGTAGGCGTTCCCAAAGATCATGGTGTTCTTCACCCGTCCCACCACCCGACCGTCCCGCACCACAAACCCCACGGACACGTTGTTGGAGAAGGCCCCGGATTGAATGTTCCCCTGGCCCAGGCCGATCACCTCGCTCACGATGAGCCCTTCCTTGGTGTCGCGGATGAGCTCCTCTAGTGCGCCTTCGCCAGGGGGGATTACAAGGTGGCGGGGTGCAGGGCCCGGAGGCGCGCGGAACCCCCCCTCCCCGAAGGGCCCGCCCCTAAGCCCGTTCCCCGTGGGCTCCGCCCCGCTCAGGGCCGCGGCCCGCAGGTCGTAGAAGAAGTTCCGCACCACCCCCTCCTCCACCAGGGGAAGCCGCCCCACGGGAAGCCCCTCGTCGTCGAAGGAGCGGGCGCGGGGTCCGAAGGGGATGAGCCCGTCGTCCACGAGCGTGAAGGCCGCGGCGAAGGCCTTCTCCCCAAGCCGGCCCCGCAGGGGGCTGGTGCCCAGGAACACGGCGAGGCCGGAAAAGCCGTGGGTGAGGGGCAAAAGGAGCACGGGCACGGCGCTGGGCAGGAAGAGGACCGGCGGCTTGCCCGCGGGCGGGGGCACGACCTCCGCCCCCCAACGCAGCTTCTGCAGGACCTTCTCCACCAGCCCCTCGCGCCGCAGATCCGCCAGACGCCGCACGCTTTGGCTCTCGTAGACGAGCCAGATGTCCCCCTCCCGCACCCGCTCCACCCCCAGGGTGAAGGCGAGCGCGGTGCGCTTCTCCCGCCGCTCGCCGCCCGCGGTGTTCCGGATCACCACCTCCGTGGTGGTGCGGGAGAGGTAGGCGTTCACCACGACCTCGGGGAACTCCCTCTGGACGGCGCGCACGGCCTCCTCGCCCCAGGCGAGGAGGTCCTCCGCGGCGACCCGGGCCACCGCGGGGTCGAAGGCCTCCACTTTCGGCCCTTCGCGCAGGGGCGGGAAGCGGAAGGGCGCGGGGTCCCCGTGCCGGGCGGCGGCCAGTGCCGCCTCCACCAGGGCCTCCGGCGCCCCGCCCGCGGTGGAGGCGAACCCGAGCCGCCCCCCGGCCACGACGCGAAGGGCCCGCCCCAAAATGCTTTCCGAGCCCACCTTCTCCACTTCCCCGCCGTGGAACACCACGCTCAGGGCCTCGGTGTGGGCCTCGTAGAGCTCCGCCGCCTCCGCCCGCGTTTGGGCCAGCTCCAGGATGTCCATCAGCGCCCTCCTACGATCACGTCGCGGACGCGCACGTGGGGCGCGCCCGTGGTGATGGGCAGGGGCCACTGCCCGCCCTTTCCGCAGCCGCCCGCGCTCCCCTTAAGCTGAAAGTCCTTCCCGATCATCTCGATGTTGCGCAGCGTGTGGAAGACGTTGCCCGTGAGGACCACGTCCCGCACCATCGCCCCGATCTTCCCGCGCACGATCTCGTAGCCGTAGGCGGCGGAGAACGTGAACTGCTCGAACTCCGTTTGCCCACCGAACGCCCCGCACGCGTAGATCCCGTACTCGATCCCCTCCAGCATCTCTTCGAACGTGTGGGGGCCGGGCTCGATGAAGGTGTTGCGCATGCGCACAATAGGCTCGTGCTCCCAGGAGACGGCGCGGGCGTTGCCCGTGGGCGGGGCCCCGAGCTTCTTGGCCGTAGCCCGGGAGTGCAGGAGGCCGGTGAGCACGCCCTCCCGGATGAGGTAGACCCGCCGGCGCGGGACGCCCTCGTCGTCGTAGGGACAATTCCCGCGGGCTCCGGGGATGAACCCGTCGTCCACCACGTTCAGGGTCTCCACGCCGAAGCGCTTCCCAAGCGTCATGACCCGGCGCATGGGCTCGTTGCGCAGAAGGAAGTCCGCCTCGCAGATGTGGCCGAAGGCCTCGTGGATGAAGACGCCGGCGAGGTCTTGGTCGAGGATCACCGTGTAGCGGCCACCTTTTACAGGCTTAGCGGAGAGGAGGTCCACGGCGCGCTGGGCCGCGGCCCGCGCCTTCTCCTCGTGCCCCAGGGCCAGCTCAAAGCCCCCCGCAAAGCCCAGGGACTCGAAGCCCTGCTGGACGTCGCCGTTCTTGCGGGCCACGGCGGCCAGCATGAGGGTCACGTCGGGCACCTCCTGCTCGATGTAGGTCCCCTCGGAGTTGGCGTAGATCACGCGGCGGAGGCTGTCCGCGTAGCGCACGGAGCTGGAGACGATGGCGGGGTGGAACTCCAGGATGATGCGGTTGTAGGCCTCCACGAGCTTGCGCTTCTCCTCCAGGGGGACGCCGCGGATGTCCCGCCCCATCCGCCCCTGGTAGCGGTCCTCCACGGGGGCGACCTCGGCCAGGGCCACCCTGTCCCGCGCGTGGCGGGAGGCGGTGCGGGCCAGCTGCACGGCCTCCTCGATCTTTTTGGGGAGCTCCTCAGGATGGGTGAAGACGGCGAGGCCCCAGGCGCCGTTCACGAGGGCGCGCACGATCCCGCCGCGCTCCTCCGTGGCCTCCAAGGCCAGGAGCTGGTCCCGCTGGAACACCACCCGGGAGCGGAAGACCTCCTCCCAGCGCACCTCGGTGTAATCCGCTCGGCTTCGGCGCACAAGCTCCCGTACCGTTCCCTCCATCGCCCCTCCTTGTTGGGGCATTGTACCGGATCGGGCTACGTAATCGGGCTTACCGACCGCGTCGCGCGGGGGCGGTAAACTCCTCGCGAGGAGGGGGCATGTCCAAGGGAGTGGGGTTGGTGGTGGGGTTGCTCGTGGGCTTTTGGGGGCTTCAGGCCGCCGAGATCGCGTTCGAGCCGGCCCCGCGGTTGCTCGGCACGTTCGCCCTCGTGGTGCGGGGTGTGACGGCCGACCAGGGGGAGGCGGTGCTGTTCAACGCGGCCACCGGCCAGCGCCTGGTCCTCCCCCTGGAAAGGCACGGCCCCGTCTTGCGGACGCCGCCGATCCTGGCCGTGCGCCCTTGCGACCCGAGGCCGGCAGGGCAGAGGGTTCACCTCCTCGAGGTGACCGGGGTTGGGGAGCTCTTGGTGGCCGCTACGGCTCTGGGCCAGGGCTTGAGCGCCGCCGCCAAGGTCGGCCCCCGGGAGGGCCGGTGCGAGCTCCTCTTGGAGGCCAAGGAGGGGGAGGAGTGGAAGCACGTTCAAGCCCTGGGTGCGGGCGAGTACCGGGTGCGCCTCGTCTGTCCCCCCGCGGATCGCACCTGCCAGCCGGACCCCCTGCCGCGCGGCCTCCGCGTGCGCTTGGGTCAAACGGAGCTCACTTTGGACCTCCTTGAGGACGGGAACGCCACCGGACACTTCGTCTGGACCTTCTCCAGCGCTTTTGCGCTCGATCGCGAACGTCCCGAGCTCCTGTTTGTGCTTCGTTGGGAGGACCGGGCCGTGGCCGTGGCGGCGGAGCAGGCCCGGTTGATCCTGCAGGTCGGGGAGAAGGAACTGGGGGTGCCGGTCCCGCTTCTTCCCGTGGAGGTCCAGCCCGCCACGGCTCTGCTCGTGCCGGCGGGGTGCAGGGCCCAGCTTGAGCTCCGCCAACCCGCGGAGCCGGACGAGGTCCTGTGGTGGGTCCCGGGGCGCGGCTGGTTCGCCGGCGTCTCCCTTGAGCTTGCGGCCGACGAGCCCTTGGCCCTCGGCGTCCCCCGCTATCCCGAGGCCCTGTTGGCCAAGGTGTTCGTGCGGAAGGGCGCGGCGTGGGGGGCAACCCAGATCGCGGTGAGCATCGCCCCGCGGCCCAGGCTGCTCTTTGTGGACCCCAAAACAGGGGAGGAAATCCGCGGGCCCTGGCCCGCCGCCCAGGAGTTCCGGATCCGCATGGTCGACCCCTTGGGCTTTCCCGGCGAGGCGCTCGCCGTGTACGTGGGCAAGCTCGGCCCCCAACCGCTGGAAAGGCGGGTGGAACTGCGCCCCGTGGAGGGGGGCGTGTACGAAAGCGCGCCGCTGAGCCCGCGGCTCTGGCAGGCCAAGCCCGGGGAATTCCTTTGGGCCCAGGTCCGCTACCCCGCGCCCGTGGCCTGCGTGGTCTCCGTGCTCCTGCCCCTGCGATGATCGCCGCGCTTGTCCTCGTGGGGGCCGTTGCGGGCGGGGCCCTGGAGGTGGCCCACCCCGCGTTCTTCCGCAGCGAACCCGTGGTGCTGTGGACCCCCGGCGCTGAGCCCACCCCTCTCCTCTTCTTCTGCGGGCAACCCTGGCCCGTGCGGTGGACGGTCGAGGCGGAGGGGGAAAGGGTGCGGTGGGAGGCCCTCCTCCCGCCCGAGGCCCCGCTGGGCGCGTGGGTTGTGTGCGTGGGCGCGGAGTGTTTCGCTTTCCTGCGCGTTGAGGACGGGGCGAGCCTCGTGGAGGTCGTGGGCGCGCCCCCGGGGGCTCACGTGGCCATCGACGGCGGCCCGCCCCACACCCTGGGCGAACGGGGCAGCGGCTTTTTCCTCACCCGCCCGGGCCGGCACGCGCTGGAGGCATGGCACGCGTGCGATCGCCTCGTCCAGGTTTGGGAGATCGCCCCAGGGGAACGCAAAACGGTTCGCCTCGGGGACTTCGTGGGCCTTGGGGCCTCCTCTCCCGAGGTGCTTCCCGGGCGCCGGTTTCGCCTTATCCTGCGGGTGCGCAGCGCCTTGGCCCTGCCGCGTTTGGAAATCCAGGCGGTTCTCCCCCCGGGATGGAGGGCCGTGGGCGAGGAGGAGCTTTTCCGGCCCGTCCCCGCCGGCGGGCTTGTGGAACGCCGCCTCGAGGTGGAGGTGCCCCCCGAGGCGGCGGAGGGCGTCTACCGGATCCTCGTGCGGTGGCACGGCCAAGAGCGCGGCCTGGCCATGCGGGTGGTGTCCGCCCTTTCCCCCCTGCGGGTGGTGGGCCACTGGGACGTGGCGCGGGGGGATCTGGACCTCACGGCGCCCTTCGCCCTCACGTTCGAGCGCGTCCTTTGGGCGGCGAGCCTCCTGGGCCAACCCCTCCCCTACACCGGGGTTCGCCTGACGCCGGAGCTCCTGCGGGAAATCCTCGAGGCCTGGGCTAGCGGCGCAGGAGGGTGAGGATCAGGGAGAGGAGGGCCGACACCAGGAGCATAGAGGTGAGGGGGAAGTAGAGCACGAAGCCGTCCCGCTGCACGCGGATGTCCCCCGGCAGCCGCCCCAGGAAGGGCAGCCGGCCCAGGAGGGCGAGGCCCAAGAGGACCAGGACGATCCCCAGCACCACGAGGGCGCGGCCGAGGCCGGCGAATTCCGGAGGGAACATGTCGGCTATAATGATAGCGAAAGGAGGGAGGGGATATGAACGAGGTGCTGCGCGCCATAAAAGAACGCCGCTCCGTCCGCGTCTTTCGTCCCGATCCCATCGAACCGGAGAAGCTGGAGGCCATCCTGGAGGCGGCCCGCTGGGCGCCCTCCGGCCGCAACAGCCAGCCCTGGCGGCTGGTGGTGGTGGAGTCCAAAGAGAAGCGGGAGGAGCTGGGCCGGGTGGTGACCCAGATGGACATGGTCCGGACCGCGCCGGTGACCATCGCCGTGCTGCGCGACAAGGACGCGGGCTACGACGAGGTGAAGGACATCCAGGCCATCGGCGCGTGCGCCCAGAACATCCTCCTTGCCGCCCACTCCCTGGGGTTGGGCGCCTGTTGGCTGGGGCGGGTCCGCGATCCCCAGGTGGAGAAGATCCTAGGGGCCAAGGAGAACGAGGAGCTCATGATGCTCATCGTCCTTGGGTACCCGCGGGAGCGCCCGGCCCCGCGGGAGCGCCGGCCCCTTGAGGAGATCGTGCGCCGCATTTGAGCGGGCCAGGGCCCCCGCACGGGGGCCCTGGTTTTTCCTTTTGCGGGACCCCGCTAACCTAGGCCCGGGCATTGGGCGGCCACGCGGGGGCTCAGGCCCATCCCGCCGAAGGCCCGCTGGAACTCCCGGGCGAATTCCTGGGCCAGCTTCTCCGCCCGCTCCCAATAGGCCTTCTCGTCCGGCCAGGTCTTCTCGGGCCGGAGGATCTCCCGGGGCACGCCCGGGCACGCCTCGGGCACGCCCACCCGGAAGAGCTCGTGCGGGCGGAAGGGCACCCCCTCCAATTCCCCCCGCAGGGCGGCGCGGATCATGCGCCGGGTGAGGGCGATGTCGATCCTCCTTCCCACCCCGTACGGGCCGCCCGTCCAGCCCGTGTTCACCAGGTACACGCGGGTCTCGTAGCGCCGGAGGTACGCCTCCAGAAGGCCGATGTAGTCCTGGGGAAGGCGGGGCATGAAGGGGGCCCCGAAGAACCGGGAAAAGGTGGAGCGGGGCTCGAGGGCGCCGATCTCCGTGCCCGCCAGGCGGGCGGTGTAGCCCATGAGGAACCAGAACATGGCCTGCTCGGGCTCCAGCCGGGCGATGGGCGGGAGGATCCCATGGGCGTCGGCCGCGAGGAAGAAGATGACCTTGGGATGCCCGGCCAGGCCCCGCGGGTCCGCATTCCGGAGGAACGTCAGGGGGTAGGAGGCGCGGGAGTTCTCGGTGAGGCGCCGGTCCCGGAAGTCGAAGGTGCCGTCGGGGTAGATCATGGCGTTCTCCACGATGGCCCCGTGCTCCAAGGGGTCGGCCTCGTGCATCACCGCCCAGTAGATGTCCGGCTCCTTGGCGGGGTCGAGGTCGATCATCTTGGCGTAGCAGCCCCACTCGAAGTTGAAGATCCCCTCCGCGCACCAGCCGTGCTCGTCGTCGCCGATGAGCACCCGCTCGGGGTCCGTGGAGAGGGAGGTCTTCCCCGTGCCGGAAAGGCCCAGGAACAGGGCGCAATCGCCCTCCGGCCCCACGTTGGCCGCGCCGTGGATGGGCAAAACCCCCACCCCGGGCAGCAGGAAGTTCATCACGGTGAACATGAGCTTCTTCACGGAGCCGAGGTACGCGGAGCCGTACACGATCCCCACGCGCTTCTCAAAGTCCATGACGATGGCGATGTCGGAGGTGCGGCCCTTTTCGGGGTCCCAGCGCAGGCGCCCCTCGTACTTCTTGGGATCCAGCTTGTCGTAGGGCAGGGCCAGGAGGACGAAGGGCTTCTCCCCGAACACGGAGCGGGAGAGGTCCGGGGGCAAGGGGCGGAACATGTTGTCCGCAAAGAGGGCGGTGAGGGCGCGGTCGGTGACCACCAGGACCTTCAGGGCGTAGCGGCCGTGGGCGCCCAGGGCCCGCTCCACCGCGTAGAGGCGGGGCTTGCGGGCCAGCGTGGCCAGCGCGTCCTCCAGGATCATCTCGAACGTCTCGGGGCTCATGGGGAGGCAGTAGGGGGAGCGCCAGTCCACCTGGTCGTGGATCGCGGGGCGGTCCACGATGTAGGTGTCCTGGGGCCGGCGGCCCGTGGACTCCGGCGGGGTCCAGATGGCCAGGGCGCCCGAGCGGCTCACCAGGGCCTCCCTCCGCCCGATGGCCTCCGCGATGAGCTCCCGCCGGGCCGGATTGCGCCGCACGTCGGGATGCCTTGCCAACGCTTCCCACACCCGTTCCTCCATACGCTCACCCTCTTTCCACAAGTACGCGCCGCACCGGCAGCGCGAACTTGATGCCCTCCTCGCTGAAGCGCTTGTGGATGCCCAGGTTGATGGCCTGCTGGGCGTCCATGTAGTCCCGGTAGCTCGGGCTGAGGACGAAGTACACCACCTCGAAGACCAGCCCGAACTCCCCGTACTCCTTGAAGTGGGCGCGGTCGAAGCGCACGTTGGGCGTGGCCTCGATGATCTCCTGCACGATCCTTGGGATCGCCGCCACCTTCTCGTGCGGCGTTTGGTAGTCCACGGCGAAGCGGAAAAAGACGCGGCGCTCCCGCATCTTGGTGTAGTCGTGGATCCAGCCCTTGAGGAGCTCGGAGTTGGACACCACCACCTCCTCCCCCGTGAGGCTGCGGATGCGGGTGGTTTTGATGCCGATGCGCTCCACCGTGCCCTCCACCTTTCCGGCCACGATGAAGTCCCCCACGAGGAAGGGTTTGTCCACCACGATGGCCAAGAAGGAGAAGAGGTCGGCGAGGATGCTTTGGGCGGCGAAGGCGAGGGCGATGCCGGCGATGCCCACGCCGGCGGCGAGGGCCGTCACGTTCACCCCGAGGTTCTGGAGGATGAGGAGCACCACGAGGGCCCAGATGGCGATACGGATGAGGAGGCCCATGGAGGCGAGGGTGGTGGCGGCGGCGGCGTCGCCCTCGGCCCGCCGCTTTTCGGTCATCCGGCCCACCCAAAGGGAGGCCAAGCGGCTCCCCCAGATCCCCAGCTGGGCCAAGAACAGGGTGACGATGAGGCCCCGGATGACCTTGCCCGCCTCGGGCGGGAGCCGCAGGGAGAGGGAGCCGGCGAAGATGGCGACCATGAGGAGGAAGAGGAAGGTGGTGCGGCGGGCGAGCTCGGCGCCCCGCTCGGCCCAGGGCCGGCCCGTGCGCCTGAAGCGCCGGGTGAAGAACCGCGTGAGGAACGCGCGCAGGGCCAGGAAGAACAGGAGGACCCCAAGGAAGATGCCCAGGGCCATGAACCAGGCCCACACCGGGTTGTCCGCGAAGATCCGGTTCCAGAACTCGGGGCTCATCCCACAAACAGCGGCACGATTCTAAACGCGCGCACGTCCACCAGGCCAAGGTCCGTGATCTTGAGGGCGGGGATCACCGGAAGGGCCAGGAAGGAAAGGCTCATGAAGGGGTCGGGGAGGGGGGAGCCCAGTTCCCGCGCGGCCTCCCTAAGCTCCCGCGTGCGCCGGTGCACCTCCGCCAGGGGCCGGTCCGACATGAGCCCCCCAAGGGGCAGGGGGAGGGCGGCCAGGACGCGGCCGTCCCGCACGGCCACCTGCCCCCCGCCCAGGCGCACCAGCTCGGCCACCCCGGCCCGCATGTCCTCGTCGTTCGTCCCCACCACCACAAGGTGGTGGGAATCGTGGGCCACCGTGGAGGCCAGGGCCCCCGCCCGCAGGCCGAACCCCTGCACCAGCCCAAGGCCCACGTTTCCCGTGCCCCGATGCCGCTCCACCACGGCGATCTTGAGGATGTCCCGCTCCGGATCGGCCACCACCTCGCCCCCCTCCACCCGCGGGCGGACCCGCACCTCCTCGGTGAGCACCTCGTGGGGGAGGACCCGGATGACCCGGGCCCAGCCCGCCCGGGCGGGGATGCGGAAGGAAAGGCGCGCGGGGTCCACCCGCAGGGGGGCGGCCAGGGGCGGCGGGGGCGGCGGCAGCTCCGCCACGCACCTCCCGCCCTGGGCCACAAGCCTCCCCTCCACGTAGACCTGCTCGATGCGGAAGGCGCGCAGGTCGGAGACCACCAGGAAGTCCGCGCGGTAGCCGGGGGCGAGGGCGCCCAGGTCCGGGAGGCCGTAGGCCCGGGCGGTGTGGATCGTGGCCGCCGCCAGGGCCACCTCCGGCGCCACCCCCCGGGCCAGGGCCTTGCGGAGGACATCGTCCATGTGGCCCTCGGAAAGGAGGGTCTCGGGCTCGCGGTCGTCCGTGCAGAAGTGGACGAAGGGCGCGGAGTTGGGGGTGAGGAGCGGGAGGAGGGCGGCGAGGTTGCGCGCCGTGGTGCCCTCGCGGAGGAGGATGTGCATGCCCGCGCGCAGTTTGGCCTCGGCCTCCGGCAGGGAGGTGCTTTCGTGGTCCGTGCGGGGGCCCGCCCGCACGTAGGCCCAAAGCTCCGGCCCGGACAGCCCGGGCGCGTGGCCATCGATGGGCCTCCCCCGGGCGGCCGCGAGCTTCCCCAGGACCTCCGGGTCGCCCGCCAGCACGCCCGGGAAGTTCATGACTTCTCCCAACCCGATGACTCGCTCCCAGCCCAGGACCTCGCGGATCTCCGCGGGGCCGAGCACGGCGCCCGGCGTCTCCAGGGGGCTGGCGGGCACGCAGGAGGGGGCCATGAAGAACACGCGCAGGGGCAGGTCCCGCGTGGCCTCGAGCATCCAGCGGAGGCCCGCCAGGCCCGCCACGTTGGCGATCTCATGAGGGTCGGCGATCACCGCGGTGGTTCCGTGGGGCAGGACCGCGCGGGCGAACTCCCGCGGGGCGAGCTTGGAGCTCTCCAGGTGCACGTGGGCATCGATGAGCCCGGGCACGAGGTACAGCCCCTCCAGGTCGTATACGGCCCGCGCCCCCTCCGCGGAGAAGCCCACGACCCTCCCGTCCTGAACGGCGAGGTCCCCCACGAAGAACCTTCCGGAAAAGGCATCGAAGATGCGCGCCCGGCGGAGGAGCAGGTCCACGACCATACGCGAAGCCTAACGCCGGAGGGGTTCGGGCGCTACCGGGCCCGCGCCTCGCCTATACTTTGGCGATGGAGCCGGTGCGCGTTTCCCCGGAGGAGCTGCGCCGCTTTGTGGCCGCGGTGTTCCGCCGCCTGGGGGTCCCCCCGGCCGACGCGGAGATCTGTGCGGAGGTCCTGGTCACGGCCGACGTGCGCGGCATCACCTCCCATGGGGTGAGCCGGCTTTGGCTCTATGTGAAGCGGCTTCGCGAGGGCACCGTGTCCCCCGTGACGGAGCTGCGGGTGGTGCGGGAGGGCCCGACTACGGCCGTGCTCGATGCCCAAAACGGGCTGGGCATGGTGGCGGGGCATCGGGCCATGGAGCTGGCGATCCGCAAGGCCCGGGCCTTCGGGCTGGGGGCCGTGGCGGTGCGCAACTCCTCCCACTACGGGATCGCCGGCTACTACGCCCTCATGGCGGCGAGGGAGGGGATGATCGGGATGAGCTTCACCAACGCCCGGCCCAGCGTGGCCCCCACCTTCGGCGTGGAGCCCATGCTCGGCACCAACCCCATCGCCTTCGCCTGCCCCACGGACGAGCCCTTCCCCTTCTGCTTCGATGCCGCCACCTCCGTGAGCCAGCGGGGAAGGATCGAGGTCCTTGCGCGCCTGGGGGAGCCGGTGCCCGTGGGCTGGGTGGTGGACCGGGAGGGGCGGCCGGCCACGGACGCCCCGGCCATCCTCGCCGGGCTTCCCCACGATCGTTACGCCTTTTTGCCCCTGGGCGGAGCGGGGGAGGAGCTCGGCGGCCACAAGGGCTACGGTCTGGCCACCCTCGTGGAGATCCTGTGCTCGGCGCTGGCCGGCGGGCCCTTCCTCAAGGATCTTGCCGACGTGGACGCGCAGGGGCGGCCGAAGCCCTCGCGCCTGGGCCACTTCTTCCTGGCCGTGGACGTCCAGCGCTTCCTGCCCCTCGAGGAGTTCCGGCGCCGGGTGGGGGAGATCCTGCGGGCCCTGCGGGCCTCGGCCCGGGCCCCGGGTGCGGCCCGCATCTACACGGCCGGGGAAAAGGCCTACCTCCGGGAGCAGGAGGTCCGGGAAAAGGGCGTGCCCCTCGACCCTCCCCTTTGGGCGGGCCTGCGGAGCCTCGCGGAGGAGCTGGGGGTCCCTGCGCCCGCCCCGCGGGGAGGGGCCGTGGGCGGGGGGGTACGGGACGTGGCCGCGGCCTGGATCGTGGAAGGGGGGCGGGTGCTCCTGGCGCGGCGCCAGGGCGCGGACGAGCAGGGCGGCCTCTGGGAGTTCCCCGGCGGCGGCCAAGAGGAAGGGGAAGATCTCCGGGCCTGCTTGGCCCGGGAGCTGCGCGAGGAATTGGGGGTGGAGGCGGCGGTGGGCGAGAAGCTGGGCGAGGTGGTGCACGCCTACCCCGGCCTCACCGTCCGCTTGCACCTCTTCCGGGCGCGCATCGTCCGGGGCGAACCCCGGCCCTTGGGGTGTGCGGAGGTGCGCTGGGTCCCGCTTGAGGAGCTTGGGCGCTATGCCCTGGCCCCCGCGGACCGCGCGCTCCTCCAGGGGCTGGGGGCGGGCCCGGCCGGACCCCCTCCGCCGGATGGGGCCAGCTAAAAGCGCAGCTCAAAGCCCACCTTGATCCACTCCAGCCCCGCTAAGTCGAACCGCGTGGCTGAGTAGATCAGCACCTGAGCGAACTGGATGCGCAGGCCGACCTCCTGCCAAAGGAAGCCGGCGAAGTTGAAGGCCGTGGCAGAGTAGATGGAAACGGGGTCCACTGTGATGCCCAGGTACAGCTTCGCCCAATCTAAGGCAAAAGCGCTGTTTACGCGCAGCGAAGCTGCAAGCTCTACCACGGGCTGGAGGAAGCGGTAGCTCACCCCAAGCTCGCCGAACCCCAGGCCCGCGTAGGTGAACATCCAGGTGGTGTATAGGCGCCAACATGGGTCGGACCAAGCGAAGTGGAGGAGGGCTTCCTCAAAATACCAACCGGGGACGAGGACCACGTCGGTCCAGGGGTCGTCGTCGATGAGGTGGTAGATGTGGGTCACGCCGAAGCCGATTAAGCTGCGGGCGAGGAAGCCGGGTTCACCGCCGACCCCGAAATCCAAAACCAGGCCGATCGTGTAGTTGGGGGTCTGGCAGGCCGGGGCCAGGTTCCCCAGGTAGAACCAGCCGCTCAGGAGGAACGGGCAGCAGCCGCCGCTCACCCCCAGGGCCCACCGCGAGAAGCACGGGTCGAAGGTGAACCCCGTCCGCAGGGTCACGCCCGCGCCCGGGACGCGCCACCAAAGCCACAGGTGTTCCGCCTCCAGCCCCTCGAGCGAGATCACCGTGCGGCTCTCCACCCTGCCCGGGCCCAGCTCCAAAGCGAGGGTGAAGGCCGCGTCCACCTCCAGGGGGGTGTCGGGCGCAAAGAGGAAGTCCATGCCCACGCTTCCGGCGAACTCCTGGGCCCACACCGGGAGGGCCAGGGCGGCCAGGGCCAAAACCCAACGCTTCGTGCGCATGTTTCCGCCTCCTTTCGCGGGAGGCTAGCGAAGCGCGTGGGGAAAAGGAGGCGAAAAGGGGCGGGCCGGAGGGCCCGTTTGTCCAGCCCGCCCTGGAACCTTTGGCCTAAAGGAGCTCCCGCAGGACCTCCTCCAGGGTGGGCTGCCCGATCTCCTGGAGCTCGTAGCGCACGCGCGTGGCGGGCTTGGGCAGGTCGAGGAGGCGCCGGAGGTCCACGGGGGTGGCCAGAAGGATGGCCTCGCAGGGCACGCGCCGGATGGTCTCCGCGAGGTCCTGAATTTGCTGCTCTCCGTAGCCCATGGCGGGGAGGACGGGGCCCAGGTGCGGGTAGAGCTCGTACACCGCGCGGATGGAGTTCACGGCGTAGGGGCGGGGGTCCACGAGGGTGGCGCCCCACTTGCGCGCGGCCACCGCCGCCGCCCCAAACGGCATCTCCCCGTGGGTCACGGTGGGCCCGTCCTCGATGGCCAGCACCCTCTTGCCCCGCACGAGCTCCGGCTCCTCCACGAGGATGGGGGAGGCGGCCTCGATCACCCGGGCCCTGGGGTTCACTTCCTCAATGGAACGGCGGAGCTTCTGCACGTCCTCAAAGGAGGCGGTGTCCACCTTGTTGATCACCACCACGTCGGCCATGCGGATGTTCACGGAGCCCGGCCAGTAGGTGCGCTCGTGGCCGGCCCGCCAAGGGTCGGCCACCACGATGAGCACGTCCGTCTTGAAGAAGGGGAAGTCGTTGTTCCCCCCATCCCACACGAGGACGTCGGCCTCCTCCTCCGCCCGGCGCAGGACCCGCTCGTAGTCCACCCCGCCGTAGACCACCGTGCCCTCGCGCAGGTGGGGTTCGTACTCCTCCCGCTCCTCCAGGGTGCAGCGGGCCCGGTCCAGGTCCTCCAGGGTGGCGAAGCGCTGCACGGCCTGGGCGGCGATGTCCCCATACGGCATGGGGTGGCGCACCACCACCACCCGCTTCCCCCAAGATTTCAGGATGCGCACGACCCGGCGGGTGGTGGGCGACTTGCCGCAGCCGGTGCGCACGGCGCACACGGCCACCACGGGCTTGCGGGCCACCAGCTGGGTGGAGCCGGGGCCGAGGAGCCAGAAGTCCGCGCCGGCGGCCTGGGCGAGGGCCGCCCGCTCCATCACGTACTGGTGGGAAACGTCGGAGTAGGCGAACACCACCCGGTCCACCCCGTGGGCCCGGATGAGCTCGCCCAGCCGCTCCTCAGGCTCGATGGGGATCCCTTGGGGGTAGAGCCGGCCCGCCAGCTCCGGCGGGTACCGGCGGCCCTCGATCCCCGGGATCTGGGCGGCCGTGAACGCCACCACCTCGTAGGCCGCGTTGTCCCGAAACACCACGTTGAAGTTGTGAAAGTCACGGCCCGCCGCACCCATGATGATGACCTTGGTCCGGCGCATGCGGTTCACCTCGGCTTTCCGGATTGGGGGCATGCCAATTATAACAGCGAAGCCATGATTTTCACGGTCCCATCGCGTACCATCGCCTTGTGACGTTGGCAAACGCCTTGACCTTGGCCCGCCTCCTCCTCCTGGGCCCCTTGGTGTGGGCGGTGCTCGCCCAGCGGGCGGGCCCCGCCCTGGCCCTCTTCCTCCTGGGGGTGGCCACGGACGTCCTGGACGGGTGGGTGGCCCGGCGGGAGCGCCCCACCCTCCTCGGCCAGCTCCTCGACCCCCTGGCGGACAAGCTCTTTTACGGGGGGGTCTTCGCCGCCCTCTGCGGGGCCGGCCGCCTCCCCCTCCTTGGGCTGGTCCTGTACGCCCTGCCCCAGCTGGGGCTCGGGGTCGGGGCGCTGGTGCTGTGGCGGCGGCGTGGGGAGCTGCGGGCGCGCGGGCCGGGCAAGGCCGCGGCCGGCCTCACCGCCCTCGCGGCCGGCCTCCTCCTCCTCACCCCCCGGGCGCTCCCGGCCTTCTGGGCCGCGGTGGCCGCCCAGTTCGGCGCCGCTAGCTACTACCTCGCCCTCCAAGCCAGGGGCCGAACTCCTCCGGCGGGGGGGCCTCGAACTCCCGCCACGCCCCGTCCCTCGGGTGGAAAAAGCCCAAGCGCCAGGCGTGGAGGAGCAGGGGGCCCGTCCCCCGGCCGTAGAAGGGGTCGCCCACCACGGGGTGCCCGATGGCCCCCAGGTGCAGGCGGATCTGGTGGGTGCGGCCGGTGATGGGCCGCACCAAAAGGAGGCTCCGCCCCTGGGCCCGGGCGAGGACCTGGAACTCCGTGCGCGCCGCCTTCCCGCCCGGCTGCAGGCCCATGCGCCAGGGCGCATGGGGGTCCCGCCCCACCCGGCCCTCGATGGCCCCCGCCTCCACCTCCACCTCGCCTTCCACCACCGCCAGGTACTCCTTCTTCACCCGCCGCTCCTGGAACTGCCGCACGAGGGCGGCGTAGGCCTCCTCCGTGCGGGCCAGGACGAGGGCGCCCGTGACGGGGGCGTCCAGGCGGTGCACGACCCCGGGCCGCTGGGGGTCGCCGCCGGCGAGGGGGCCGCGGGCCAAAAGGGCGGTGACGACCGTAGGGCCGCGGATCCGACCGGCGGGGTGCACCGGCAGGCCCCGGGGTTTGTTCACCACCACCACCGCCTCGTCCTCGTAGAGGATGGGGAGGGGGAAGGGCGTGGGCCTGAGGCCCGGCCCTTCCCAGCGCACCTCGATCACGTCCCCGGCGGCCACCCGCGTGTCCGGCTGTGCCCTCTTTCCCCCCAGGCGCGCCTGCCCGGCGTGGATGAGCGCGCGGGCCTGGGCCCGGGACACTCCTAGCCGGCGGGCCAAAACCCGGTCAAGACGGTCTCCCGCCTCCGCTTCCCCCACGGAGAACTGATCCAGTCGCGATTCGTTTTCCGTGCGCACGTGCGAGGGTGCAGTATAATGGCAACTCATGGAGGTAGCGAAGGAGCGGATCGAGGCGATTCTTCGCCGGGGAGCGGAGCTGGCCCGGGTGGAGTTGTACCACTGGGAGCTCGTCCGCGCGGGGCGGGAGCTGCGCCTGGTGGTGTACATCGACCGGGAGAGCGGGGTGTCCGTGGAAGATTGCGCCCGGGTCAGCCAGATCCTGAGCGACCTCCTCGACGAGGCCGACCCGATCCCGTCCTCCTACGTGTTGGAGGTGTCCTCGCCGGGCCTGGACCGGCGGCTTTGGGAGCCCTGGCATTACGCCCGGGCGGTGGGGAAGAAGGTGCACCTGAAGGTGCAGGGGCTTCCCCGCAGCGCCTACGAGGGCCGCCTCCTGCGGGTGGAGGAGGGAAAGGTGGTGGTGGAGGAGCGGGGCCACCCGGTGGAGATCCCCCTCGATCGGGTGAGGCAAGCGTGGGTGGTGTACGAAGGGGAGTAACGCCATGAACATCGAGTTCCTCGAGGCCTTGGAGGAGATGGCGCGGGAGCGGGGCATCGATCGGGAGGCGGCGTACGAGGCCATGGAGAAGGGCATCGCCGAGGCCTACCGCTACGAGTTCGGCATGGCCGAGCCGCCGGTGGTGAAGATCGACCGCCGCTCCGGGGAGGTGTACGTCAACGGCCAGAAGTTCGACCTCTCCAAGCTGGGGCGGATCGCCACCCGCCGGGCGGAGGAGTACTTCCGCCGGGAGATCCTGCGCCGCCGCCGCGAGGCCCTCTACGAAATGTACGCCAGCAAGGTGGGCGAGATCGTGCACGGCCAGGTGCACCGCTTCGAGGGGCGGGACGTGTGGGTCCATCTGGGGGACCTCGAGGCCCTGATGCCCGCGGAGGAGCGGATCCCCAACGAGCGCTACGTCCCCGGAAGCCGCCTCCGGGCCTACCTCTACAAGGTGGAGCGCACCCCGGGCGACCCCAAGGTCTTCCTCTCCCGGGCCCACCCCGGCTTCCTCGCCAAGCTCCTCGCCCTCGAGGTGCCCGAGCTGGAGCAGGGGATGATGGAGATCGTGAAGGTGGTGCGGGTTCCGGGGGTGCGGGCCAAGGTCCTCGTGCGGGGCCTGGACCCCCGCATCGACCCCGTGGGCAGCTGCATCGGCCCCGGGGGGAGCCGCATCCGCGCGGTGAGCCGGGAGCTCGCCGGCGAGAAGATCGACGTGATCAAGTTCAGCGAGGACGTGCGCGAGGTGATCCGCGCGGCCCTGGCCCCGGCCAGCGTGCTGGAGGTGGAGCTCGACGAGGCCCACAAGAAGGCCACGGTGGTCGTCCCCGAGCACGAGGTCTCCCTGGCCATCGGGCGGGACGGGCACAACGTGGGCCTGGCCGCGCGCCTGACCGGCTACGACCTCACGGTCCGCACCCCTTCCGCCGGTGAAGAGCCCAAGCGGTCCTGACGGGAAAGGGCCCTTAGCCCGGCTGGCCCGGTTCGCCCTCCACCACCCCGGGCTGGTGGTCCTGTGCTTTTTCGCCCTCGCGGGCCTGAGCCTCTATTACGTCCGCATCCTCCCCCTGCGCACCTCCTATTTGGACCTCCTTCCCGCCCAGGACCCCCTGGTGGCCAAGTACGAGGCGATCCAGGCGGAGCTGAGCGGCCTCGATGTGGCCGCGGTGCTCCTCACCCTGACCGATCCGCCCCCGGACCCCCAGGCGCGGGCCCAGCGGCTGTTCGCGGGCGCAGAACGGGTCCTGGCGCACCTCGATCCCGCCCTGTTCCCCCACGCCTCCTATCGGGTGCGCACGGAGTTCCCCCTGCCCCCGGAGCTCCTGGTGTTCCGCACCCTCTACCCCGAGGAGCGGGTGGCCCTGGCCCAGGTGGCCGGCCGCCTCCTGGAGTTCGTGCCCCTCCTTGGGGCGGCGCCCTCCCCCGCCCTGCCCGCGGCCCTGCCCCGGGAGCCCGGGGAGCTCGAGGCCCTGTTGCAGGGGGTGGAGGCGGGGGTGCGCGCCCTCCTGGCGCTCCTGGAGGAGCTCCCGGAGGGCCAGGCCCTGCTGGCCCGGGCCGCCGCCCTCCTCCGCCAGGCCCAGGGCCGCGCCCCGCCCGCGGAAGAGGGCCAGCCCCTCCTCTCCCTCGACCGCACCCGGCTGGTGATCCAGATCTGGCCGCGGCAGCCGGCCTACGCGGACATGGCCTTCAACCGGCGGGTCCGCGACGCCCTGCAGCGCGCCGTCCGCGCCGCGGCCCTGGAGGAACTCGGGATCCGCGCGGGGATCACCGGCCTGTACGTGACCATGGTGGAGGTGGAGGACGCGATCCGCCAGGACATGGCCCTGGTCACCCTGATCTCCGCCGCCGCCGTGTTCCTCCTCACCCTCCTGGCCACGGGAAGCCCGATCCTGGCGGGGATCGCCCTCCTCCCCGTGGCCCTGGCCGCCGTCCTCACCGTGGCCTGGGCCAAGTTCGCCGTGCACGGGTTCAACCTCCTCACCACCTTCCTCCCCGCCCTGGTCCTGGGGCTGGGCATCGACTTTTCCCTCCATCTCCTGGCGCGGTTCAGCGAGGCCCGGGCGGACGGCCTGGAGCTCCGGGCGGCCGTGGAGCTGGCCGTGCGCAAGAAGGCCGCCTCCTCCTTTGTGGCGGCCCTCACCACCGCCGCGGTGTTCGCCGCCCTCCTCCTTTCCCGCTCCCGCGCCCTCTGGGAGCTGGGGGCCATCATGGCCCCGGGCATCCTCCTGGCCTACGCCACGGTGTTCCTCTGCGCGCCGGCCCTCCTGCTCCTGGCGGGCAGGGCCTTCCCCAACCTGCGCGGGCGGCCCCTCCTCACCCGCGACCGCCTCCACCACCCCTACCGCAACTTCCTGCGCCTGCGCAAGGGGGTCCTCCTGTTCTCCCTGGTCCTCACGGCCATCGCCGTGGGGAAGGCCGTGCACATCCAGTTCAAGTTCGCCTCGGGGGAGCTGGTGCCGCCCACCCCGGGCCAGGCCGTGGCCCGGGAGCTCGTGGAGCACTTCGCCGGCCAGATGTGGTTCGGCGAGACGTTCCGGGTCTTCGTGGCCCGGCCGGAGGACCTCGCCCCCGCCCGCGCCGCGCTCCAGGCCCACCCCCTGGTGCACCGGGTGGTCTGCGCCCTGGACCTCCTGCCCGCCGCCCTCCTCGGCGAGGCCGCGCGCTTCCAGGACCTGCCCTTCTCCGCCGTGGAGGCGGGCCTGGAGCGCCTGCGGGAGGCCCTCGCGCGGTGGCCCCAGTTCCGCCAGGGGCTGACGGACACGGCCGCGCTCTTTTCCCTGGCGGAGCTGGAGGCCCTGCTGCGGGGGGAGACCCGCCGCGCCGTGGTCCTGGCCCGGCACGCGGAGGGCTTCCTCCGCCTTGCGGACGCCATGGGCGCGGTGGACCTGGCCCGGCTCGCCCAGGCCCTGGAGGGGCTGGCGGCGGACCTCGGGGAGCTGGCGGCCTTCGCCCAAAAGCTTCGGGCCTTGCCCGACGAAGCCACCCTCATCGACCAGATCCTCGCGGTCCTCCCCGCGGAGATCCGCCACCGCTACCGCCTGTCCCGCGGCTACGTTTTGGAGGTCCAGGTCCTCCCCGCCGTCTACGAGGGCCGGAACCTCGAGGAGTTCGTGGACTGGCTGCGGGCCCAGGGGCGGGACTACGTGGGCTCCGCGGAGATCCAGGTGGCCCTGGAGCACCACATGCGCCGGGACTTCTTCCTCACCAGCGGCCTGGCCCTCCTCCTCATCTGGGCCATCGTGTTCGTGGACCTCCGCCGCTGGGGGGAGAGCCTGTTGGCCCTCCTCCCCCTGCTGATGGGCTACGCCTGGATGCTGGGGGGCATGGCCCTGTTGGGGATCCGCTTCAACTTCACGAACATCGTGATCTCGCCCCTGCTCATTGGGCTGGGCGTGGACGGGGCCGTGCACCTGGTGCACCGCGCCCGGGAGGAGCCCGGCCGGGAGGGGGTGGTGCGGGCGGCCGCGGCCACGGCCGGCGCCATCCTCGGAAGCTACCTCACCACCATGGCCTCCTTCGGCGCCCTCCTTTCCGGCCAGACCCCCGGCCTGCGGTTCCTGGGCACCTCGGCCCTCCTGGGCCTGGGGTTCACCACCCTTTGGACGGTGGGGTTCCTGCCCGCGGCCCTTGGGCAGTTGCGGGAGCGGGCCCGGACGAATAAAGTGCTCCCGTGATGCACGAGGCCCTGCTGTTTGCCCTCGTGGCGGTGCTGGCCTTCCTGGCGGGGCTGGCCCTCCCCCTCCTGCGCGGGCACTTCCGCCGCCGCGCCCTCCAGGCCCAAATCGAGGAGGCCAAAAGGGAGGCGGAGCGCCTGCGCCAGGAGGCCCTCCTCTCCGCGCAAAAGGAGATCCAGGAGATGCGGGCCCGCGAGGAGCAGCGCCTGCGCCGCTGGGAGGCGGAGCTGACCCAGCTGGAGGAGCGCCTGCGCCAGCGCGAGGACCGCTTGGGCAAAAAGAGCCACTACTTGGAGATGGTGGAGGACGCCCTCCGCCGGGATGAGGCGGAGCTGGAGCGCCTCATCGAGATGGGCCAGAAGCTCCTCGCCGAGGAGCGCGAGCTTTTGGAGAGGCTGAGCGGGTTCACCCAGGAGGAGGCCAAGGAGTACCTCCTCAAGCTGGTGGAGGCCGAAAGCGAACGGTACTTCGCCAAGAAGATCGCGGAGGTGGAGCGGCGCACCCGCCAGGAGGCGGAGCGGCGGGCCCGCCGGATCCTGGCCGATGCCTTGCAGCGCCTGGCCCTCGACTACGTGGAGGAGGCCACGGTGACGGCCGTCCCACTCCCCAGCGAGGAGTACAAGGGCCGCATCATCGGCCGGGATGGCCGCAACATCCGCACCTTCGAGGCCCTCACCGGGGTGGAGGTCCTCGTGGACGACACCCCCGAGGTGGTGGTCCTCTCCTCCTTCCACCCCATCCGGCGGGAGGTGGCCCGCCTCGCCCTGGAGCGCCTGCTGGAGGACGGGCGCATCCACCCGGCGCGCATCGAGGAGATGGTGCGCAAGGCCAAGGACCAGGTGGAGGCGGTGATCCGGGAGCAGGGGGAGAAGGCGGCCATGGAGGTGGGGGTGGAGCTCCCCGACGAGCTCATCCAGCTTTTGGGCCGCCTCCACTTCCGCCAGAGCTACGGGCAGAACCAGCTCCGCCACGCGGTGGAGGTGAGCTTCATCGCCCGCATGCTGGCGGAGGAGCTGGGGATCGATCCCCGGCCGGCCAAGCGGGCCGGGCTCCTCCACGACATCGGCAAGGCCCTGGACCACGAGGTGGAGGGGCCGCACGCCCTCATCGGCGCGGACCTGGTCAAGCGCTACGGCGAGCCCTGGCCCATCGTGAACGCCATCGCCGCCCACCACGGCCAGGTGGAGCCGGCCACGATCACGGCCGTGCTCATCCAGGCCGCGGACGCCCTCTCCGCAGCCCGGCCCGGCGCCCGCGTGGAGACCTACGAGCGCTACATCCAGCGCCTTGCGGACCTGGAGAAGCTGGCCCGCGCCTACCCCCAGGTAAAGGAGGCCTACGCCCTGCAGGCCGGGCGGGAGGTGCGGGTCATCCTGCGGCCGGAGAAAACCACCGATGAAATGGCCGCCAAGCTCGCGTATGATATCGCTCGGCGGATCGAGGAAGAGCTGCAGTACCCTGGGGAAATCAAGGTGACCGTCATCCGGCAAACCCAGTACACGGAGACGGCGCGGTGAAGGAGGTGGCCGTGAACGTTCTGAAGATCGCAGCGACCTCGGATGCGCAGGCAGCGGCGGGGGCGGTGGCCAACACCTTCCGCGAGGAAGGGGTGGCGGAGATCCAGGCCATCGGGCCCAAGGCCGTGAACCAGGCGGTCAAATCCATCGCCATCGCCCGGGGCTACGTCGCCCCCAGCGGCATCGACCTCTTCTTCGTGCCCTCCTTCGTGGAGGTGGAGGTGAACGGCGAGATCCGCACGGGGATCCGGTTCACGGTGCGCTCCCGCACCCCGGTGCCGCCGCTGCGCCCTCGCACCCGCCGCGGGGAGAAAGGCTCTGGCAAGGAGGAGTGGAAGGACATCTGATCCGGGGCTGAGCCCCCTCCGCGCCCTGGCCCTCCTGGGCCAGGTGGGCTTCCTGGTGGGCGGGGGGGCCTTTTTGGGCTACGGGGTGGGCCGGTGGTGGGATCAGGGCCACGGCGGCCGCGCCGGCCGCCTGGTGGGCCTCCTGGTGGGCCTGGCCGGAGGGATCTGGGCCGCCCTGAAGCTCCTCCTCCGCGAGGCCAAAAGGGGAGAACCTAAACCATGAAACGCTGGCAGAAAGTCGTGCTGTGGTCGTTGGTGGCGGGCTTCGCCGCCGGGAGCATCGGCCTCTACACGTTCCAACGCTTCGCCCCTCCCGCGCGGGGGAGCGCCGAGGAAGTGGTGCTCCTCGTGGAAGACCGGGAGTTCACCCGCGCCCAGCTCGGCCAAACCCTGCAGAACGTGCTCGCCTACTACCGCCAGCTCTACCAAATGTTCGGCATGGACTTCGACGCCCAGCTGCGCGGCACCGACGGGGCCTTCCGCCTCTTCCAGTTCCAGGGCCAGGCCGCCGAGGCCCTCATCCGCCAGGCCCTCCTCCAAAACGAAGCCCGGCGCCTGAAGGTCAGCATCCCCAAGGCCGAGCTGGATAAGGCCGCGGAGGAGCGCTACAACCAGGTCCTCCGGCAGGTCGGGGGCAACGAGGAGACCCTCAAGCTCTACCTCCAGGCGCAAAACCTCACGGTGGAGCGCTACAAGGAGCTCCTCCGCCAAAGCGAGGAGCAGCGCCTCACCGAGGAGAAGCTGAAGGCCACGGTGGTGGGGGCCATCGAGCCCACGGACGCCGAGCTCCAGCAGTACCTGGAGCAGAACCAGGCCCTCTACCAGACGGAGCCCGAGAAGATCAAGGTGGGGCACATCCTTGTGGCCGAGGCGAAGCTCGCGGACGAGCTCCTGGCCCGGGTCCAGGCGCCGGGCGCGGACTTCGCCGCCCTGGCCCGCCAGTACTCCCAGGACCCCGCCACCCGGGACAAGGGTGGGGAGACCGACTTCTTCTCCCGCTACGAGTCGCCCTTCTCCCCCACCGTGACCGACGCGGTTTGGAGCCTCAACGTGGGCGAGGTGCGCCTGGTGAAGGACGAGCGGGGCTACCACATCGTGAAGCTCCTGGAGCGCCGGCCGCCCGTGGTCCCGCCCCTCGCGGAGATCCGCGACCGCGTGCGCCAGGACTACGTGCGGGAGGAGACCGACAAACGCTGGAATTCCTGGTACGAGGAGAAGCGGGCCAAGGGGAAGCTCGAGGTGCGCGACCCCGTCCTGTTGGCCTCCCTCCTTTATCCCAAGGACAAGGAGGCCGCGTTGGCCCAGCTCCGCGCCGCCCAGGAGGAGGGCTACACCTTGGACCTCTACCTCCCCTACTACCTGGGGCGCCTCTACGAGGACCGGTACAACGAGGTGCGGAACCGGCGGGCGGAGCTGGAGCGCAAGGAGGGCCGCACCCCTGCGGAGGACGAGGAGCTGGGCCGCCTGAAGGCCCAGGAGGCGGAGCTCAAGGCCCAAGCCCTGGCCCAGTACCTGCGGTTCATGGAGACGGGCGAGGGCGACGAGGTCTTCTTCCAGCGCGTGCTCCTTTTGGATCCCCAGAACGTGCGGGCCCGCTTCCAGCTGGCTGAGCTGTACCGGCAGGCCGGCCGCTACGTCCAGGCCGATGCGGAGTACGGGCAGGTGGTGGAGAGGGATCCCACCTTCGTGGCGGCCTGGGTGGGCCGGGGGGATAACGCCATGGCCATGCAGCTTTACGCCCGCGCCGCGGAGTTCTACGCCAAGGCCCTGGAGCTCCAGCCGGGCAGCCCCTCGCTCAAGCTGAAGCTGGCCGAGGCCCACCTGCGGGGGCGGCGCACCGCCGAGGCCCGCTCCCTCCTGGAGGAGGTCCTGCGGGCCCAGGCGGACAACGCCGCGGCCCTGGCCCTCATGGGCGACCTCCTCGTGGCGGAGGGGAAGCCCGGGGAAGCCGTGGACTATTACACCCGGGCCTGGCAACGCACGCCCACCCCGGAGGTCCAGCTGAAGCTGGCCCAGGCCCTGGCCGCCGCCGGCCGCACCGAGGAGGCCCTGCGCCGCTTCCAGGACCTCCTCCAGCGCTCGCCCTACAACGCCCAGGCCCGCCTGGGCTACGCCGACATGCTCCTGGCCCTGGGCCAGAGGGAGAAGGCCCAAGAAGAGTACCAGAACGCCCTGCGCTTCGCCGGGGACGTGGAGACCCGGGAGCGCGCGGCCCGCAAGCTGGTGGAGATCAACCCCAACGACCTCTCCGCCCGCTTCCGCCTCGCCGGCTACCTGCGGGAGCAGTACAAGTACGACGGGGCCATCGCTCAGTACGAGGCCATCCTGGCTCTGGACCCCAAGAACGTCGACGCCCTCATCGGGCTTGGCGATTGTTACGTGCCGAAGACCCAGTACGACCGGGCCCTGGACTACTATCGGCAGGCCCTGGAGCTGGCCACCACCCCGCAGAAGAGGGTGGAGATCTACGGGAAGATCGTGGCCTGCGAGGAGCAGCGGGTGGGGGCCAACCAGCCCCTGACCCCGGCGGGGCTGGAGGCCCTGTGGAACCGGGCCCTCCTCTACCGCACCCTGGGCCAATACGACGCGGCCGTGGCCGACCTCCAGCGCCTGCAGAAGACGGCCCCCGAGTACCGCCGCGAGGAAGTGCAGCGGCTCCTGGAGGAGCTCGCCCAGCCCCAGCCGCGATGAGCGAGCGCGCGGCCGAACGCCTGCGGGAGGTGGTGGAGGTGGTGGCCCGCCTGCGCGGGCCCAACGGGTGCCCGTGGGATCGGGCCCAAACCCACCAAAGCCTCGTGCCCTACCTTTTGGAGGAGGCGTACGAGCTCGCCGCGGCCCTCCGGGATGGGGACCCCGCGGCCATGAAGGAGGAGCTGGGCGACCTTCTTCTCCACGTGCTCTTCCACGCCCAGATCGCGGCGGAGGCCGGGCAGTTCGACATCGGGGATGTGGCCGCCGCCCTGAAGGAGAAGCTGGTGCGCCGCCACCCCCACGTGTTCGGGACCGAGCGGGCGGAGACCCCGGAGGAGGTGCGGGCCCAGTGGGAGGAGATCAAGCGCGAGGAGGGGAAGCCCGGGGGCAAACGGGCGGTCCCGAAGCCCGCCCTCCTGCGGGCCACGAAGTTCGTGGAGGTCCAGGAGGCCCAGGGCCAGCCCGTGCCCCTGGGGAAGCGGATCCCGGGCCCCAGCCCCGCGGAGGACCCCGCGCGCTGGGTGGCCGAGGTCCTGCTGGAGGCCGTGGCCTGGGCCCGCCGCCTCGGCGTGGACCCCGAGCTCGCCCTCCACCGCCGCCTGGAGGAGGACCATGCCTGAGCGGTTCGCTTTCCTGCGCTCCCTCACCCCGCCCAAGGAGGCCCACGTCCTTTGGGTGGAGCTGGACGAGGAGGCCCTGCACTTCGTGGATGGGATCTTTGGGATGTACGACGGGGTGGCCAACGTGCGCCGGGAGTACCGGGAGGTGGGCGGGCGCAAGCTCTTCAAGATCTTTGTGGCCCCCGGCTGCCTTTCCGAGGCCCTGGAGGTCCTGGAGCGGGCCAAGAAGTTCGTGCGCATCGGTGAGATCCAGGTCGAACCTTAGGCTCCTGCGGCCGGACGAGGAGGCCCCCTCCCTGCGCCACGTCGATTTCCTCCGCCTGCGGGGACGGGGGATCCGCGTGCTCCTTCTGGACCTCGACAACACCCTCTGCCTGTGGCGGAGCGGGGAGTTCCCCCCCTCCACCGCCGCCCTTCTCCGCCGCCTTCAAGGCCAGGGGTTCCGGCTGGCGGTGCTCACCAACGCCTGCCTGCCGGGGGATTCTCCGGTGCGCCGGGCCCTGGCGGAGCTGGGGATCCCCCTTTTCGAGCGGGCGCGGAAGCCCCTGCCTTTCGCCTTTCGGCGGGCGTTGCGGCGCCTGGGGGCCCGGCCCGCGGAGGCCGCGGTGATCGGCGACCAGCTCCTCACCGACGTTTTGGGCGGGAAGCTCGTGGGGGCCTACACCGTGCTTGTGCCGCCCCTTTCCCCCAGGGAGGCGCGGCGCACCAAGGTGAACCGCGTTCTGGAGCGGATCCTCGGCCGAAGAGTTTAGCCCGTATACTCTCTTCCGATGGGCCTTACCCTGCGGGAAGCGCTGACCCTGGCGGAGCCCCTGCGGCGGGCCAAGGTCTTGGCCGGCGCGAAGGGCCTGGATCGCGTGGTGGAGGCGGTCAACGTCATGGAGGTCCCGGACATCCTGGAGTGGGTGCGGCCCGGAGAGCTCCTCGTCACCACCCTCTACCCCCTGCGGGACAAGGCGGCCGACCTAGAGAACCTCGTGCCCAAACTCGCGGAGAAGGGCCTGGTGGGGTTGGCCATCACCCCCGAAAGTTACATCGACCGGATTCCTGCCTGCATGATCGAGGCCGCCGAGCGCCTCAACTTCCCCCTCATTGAGCTCCCGCCCAAGGTCTCCTTCATCGACATCATCCAGCCCCTCACCAGCCGCATCCTCAACATTCAGGCCAACGAGCTGCGGCAGTCCGAGCAGCTTCTGCGCCAGTTTTTGGACCTGATCCTGCGGGGCGGGAGTTTCGCGGACATCGCCGAGCTCATCGGGCAAAGCGTGGGGCAGCCGGTGGTCCTCGTGGACCGGTTCCGCCGCCTTCTTGGGGCCAGCGCCAACGCCCAAACCCACTGCGCCCCGTTCCTTGTGCGCGACAGCGCCGGCGAGGTGTACCTGAACGAGGCGTTCCAGCCGGAGGAGGTGGGCCGGGCCTCGTGGGGGCCGGCCCGCCACCTGCGGGTGCAAGGCCACCCTTGCGTGGCCTACCCCATCCGGGCCAGCTCCATGGAGCTCGGGGAGATCCTAGTATGGGGGGAGCTGCCCTCGCCCCTGCCCTCCGCCCAGATGGTGGCTCTGGAGCACGGCGCCACCGTGGCCGCCCTAAAGATGATGGAGCTCCGGGCCATAAGCCAGGTGGAGCAGCAGTTCCAAAACGAGATCCTCGAGGGGCTCCTTTCCGATCAGCCGGGGCGGGTGGAGCGGGCCCGGAAGCTCGCGGTCCAAATGCAGGTGCGGCTGGAGCCGCCCTTCCGCGTGGCCGTGGTGGCTCCTGACCTCCCCGTGCGCGAGGTGCTCGCCTTCCAGGAGCGGGAAAGTCGCAGCAGCATCGACACCAGCCTGCACTTGGCCCGGCGTTACATCCGGGTGCTGAACCCCGAGGCCGTGTTCTGGCGGCAGGGTGCCCGGCTCATTGTGTTCTTCCCCGTGCGGGGGGCCCGCACCGCCCCGGCGGAGCTCGTGCGGGCCCTGCGCGAGGTGTGCCAGCGCGTGGCCCAGGAGAACCCAGCCCATTCCGTTTCCATCGGGCTCAGCCCGCTGACCGCGGACCTCCTTCAGTTCGCCAAGGCCTACCGGGCGGCCATGCAGAGCCTGGAACTGGGCCGGGTCCTCTGGCCGCAGGCCAAGGGCGAGGTCATCGCCTACGAGGACCTCGGTTTCCTCCGGCTCTTCTCCTTGCGGGACTCCCTGGAGGGGGTGGCCGAGTTCTGCCAGGAGGTCCTGGGCCCGCTCCTGCGGGAGGACAAGAGCGGCGCGCTTCTTGTCACGCTGCGCACGTACCTGGAGCAGGGGCAAAACCTGCGGCGCACGGCGCAGGCCCTGGGCATCCACTACAACACCGCGCGGTACCGGCTGCGGCGGCTGCGCGCCCTTTTGGGGCCGGCCCTCACCTCCCCCACCGCCCGCCTCAGCGTGGAGCTCGCCCTCCACCTCCTCCCCCTCCTCCAGGCCGGCTAGGTTTGGCACCTTTCGCCAAAGGACATCCAGGGGGTTTGACGGCCTTTGCCCGTTTTCCACGGGCTAAGACCGCCGATAATCCTCCCGCCCTTGGCGAGGAGGGTTAAGGTGGGCGACACCCCCGTGCTCCGCTTGGTAGAGATCACCAAGCGCTTCCCCCACGTGGTGGCCAACGACCGCGTGAGCCTGGAGCTCCTCCCCGGGGAGATCCACGCCCTGCTCGGCGAGAACGGGGCCGGCAAAAGCACCCTCGTCAAGATCGCCTACGGCTTCTACCAAGCCGACTCCGGCGAAATCTACGTGCACGGGAAAAAGGTGGACATCAGCTCCCCGCGCGACGCCCGGCGCCTCGGCATCGGCCTCGTCTTCCAAGGCTTCACCCTCATCCCCGCCCTGACCGTGGCCGAAAACGTGGCCCTCTTCCTGGCCGAGCTTCCCTGGGTGGTGCGTCCCCGCGACCTCCACCGCGCCCTCCGCGAGGCCAGCCGGCGCTACGGCCTCGAGCTCGACCCCGCCACCCCGGTCTGGCAACTTTCCGTGGGCGAACAGCAGCGCGTGGAGCTCCTCAAGCTCCTTTTGGCCAACGCCCGCATCCTCATCTTCGATGAGCCCACCAAGGTCCTCGTGCCCCACGAGGTGGAGAACCTCTTCCGGGTGTTCCAGGGGTTACGGGAGGACGGGTACTCCCTGATCTTCATCACCCACAAGCTGCGGGAGGCCCTGACCTGCGCGGACCGCATCACGGTGATGCGCCAGGGGCGGGTGGTGGGCACGGTGCGGCCGGGCGAGACCTCCGAGGAGGCCCTGCTGCACATGATGTTTGGCGAGCGCCTGGGGGAGGTGGTGCGGGCCGCAGGACGGGAACCGGGCGAGCCCATCCTGGAGCTGCGGGGCGTGTGCACCAAGCCGGTGGGCACCGCCCCCGGCCTGGCCGACGTGGACCTGGTGGTGCGCGCCGGGGAAATCGTGGGCGTGGCCGGGGTCTCCGGCAACGGCCAGCGGGAATTGGGCGACGCGATCCTCGGGCTTCTGCGCATCACGAGGGGGAAGAAGCTCTTCTTGGGGGAGGACGCGACCCGCTGGCCGCCGCGGCGCCTGATCCAAAAAGGCGTGGCCTTCGTCCCCGAGGATCCCCTGGCCATGGCCGTGGTGCCCTGGTTCTCCGTGTTGGAGAACCTGGGCCTGCTGGACCCGCGGCGGTTCAGCCGCCTGGGCGGGTTGGGCTTGGACTGGGCGGGGGTGCGGGCCCACCTCCAGGCCGGGTTCGCGAGGCTTGGATTGAACCCGCTTCCCGAGCAGGCGCGGGCCGCCACCCTCTCCGGCGGCAACCTCCAACGCCTGGTCCTTGTGCGGGAGCTGAGCCGCCCCTACCACCTGGTGGTCGGCCTCTATCCCACGCGGGGGCTGGACGTGCGCAGCGCCAACGCGGTGCGCCAGGCCCTGCTTGCTGCCCGGGAGGAAGGCAAGGGGGTGCTCCTGATCTCCGAGGACCTGAACGAGCTTTTCAGCCTAAGCGATCGGATCGTGGTGATGTTGCGCGGGCGCCTTGTGGGCGAGTTCCGGCCCGAGGCGGCCAACCTCACGGAGGTGGGCCGCTGCATGACCGGCGCGGGGGTGGGCCATGCGTAGCCTGGGCTGGACGCGCCTGGGTTGGCCGGCACTGCGCCTCCTCCTTACCGTGGCCATCGTCCTTGGGGTGTTCGGCCTGTTCCTGTGGGCCTTGGGGAAGGACCCCATCCAGGCCTATCGGGACACGTTCCGCCTCAACCTCCTGAATCCGCGGGGCCTGGCGGGGGTGTTGGCCCGCATGGCCCCCCTTCTGCTCACCGCCCTGGGCGTGGCCCTCCCCTTCCGTTCCGGCCTCATCAACGTGGGCGCGGAGGGCCAGTTCCTGATGGGCGCCCTGGCGGGCACCTGGGCCGCCCTCAACCTCCCCGCCTTGCCCTGGGGCCTCCACCTGGCCCTGGTGCTTTTGGCGGGCATGGGCGGGGGGGCGCTGTGGGCGGCGATCCCCGGGGCCCTGCGGGCGCTGGGCTGGGTCAACGAGACCATCGCCACGCTCCTCCTCAACTACCTGGCCCCCCTCGTCGTGGGCTACTTCGTGTTCGGGCCCTGGCGGGCCCCCGAGCTCGCCTTCTACCCCCAGACCCCGGAGTTCCCGGCCTCCGCCCGCCTGCCCCTCTGGTTCGGCACCCGCCTGCACCTCGGCTTCTTCCTCGGCCTCTTTTTCCTTTTGGCCTACGCCTACCTGGTGAGCCGGAGCCGGTGGGGGCTGGAGCTGCGCGCCGTGGGCGGAAACCCGGAGGCCGCCCGCCGTCTGGGCCTGCCCGTGGAGCGCTGGATCCTCGCGGCCATGGTGCTGGGAGGCGCGCTGGCCGGCCTGGCCGGCATCACGGAGGTCGCGGCCGTCCACGCCCGCCTCAAACTGGATATCTCCCCCGGCTACGGGTTCATGGGGTTCCTCGTGAACTGGCTGGCCTTTGCCCATCCCGTGGGCATCCTGGTCATGTCCTTCCTCCTCGCCTTCATCGCCTCCAGCGGCTTCACCCTCCAGATCACCCAGCGCCTGCCCTACGCGGCGGTGAACGTGCTCATGGCCCTCATCCTCTTCACGGTGCTGGCGAAGCCTTTGGCGAGGGAGGTGCGGCGATGAACTGGTTCCTCTCCTGGATTTCCGGGGCCATCCTCTATGCGGCGCCCATCCTCTTTCCCACCCTGGGCGAGGTGGTGGAGCAGCGTACGGGCATGGTCAACCTAGGCCTGGAGGGCCTGATGCTGTTGGGGGCCTCCGTGGGCTTTTCCGTCTCCTTCGTGACGAGGAACGCGTGGCTGGGGGTCTTGGCGGCCGCCGGGGTGGGGCTGGTGGCCAACCTCATCTACGCCGGGCTGGTGGTGCACCGCCGGGCCCACCAGCTCGCGGCCGGGCTGGCCCTCATGTTCTTTGGGATCGGCATGAGCGCCCTCATCGGCAAGCCCTACGTGGGCCAGATGGCGCCGGGGCTCCCCAAGTACGCCCTAGCCGGCTCGCAATCCCTCCTGTTCCGCTATGACCCGCTCGTGTACCTTGCGTTCCTGCTGGCCCCGCTCCTTTGGTTCCTGCTTTTTCGCACCCGTTTTGGGTTGTGGCTGCGGGCGGTGGGGGAGAGCCCGGCCATCGCCTACGCCGCCGGGGTTTCGCCGAACGCCGTGCGCTACTTCGCCGCCGCGCTCGCGGGGACCCTGGCGGCCGTGGGCGGGGCCCACCTCTCTTTGGGCATCACGGGCACCTGGAGCGAGGGCATGACCGCCGGCCGCGGCTTCATCGCCATTGCTCTCGTCATCTTCTCCCGCTGGAACCCCCTCCGGGCCATCGCCGGCGCCCTCCTCTTCGGCGGGGCCGTGGTCCTTCAGCTCCAGCTCCAGGCTCAAGGCGTCGGGATCTCCCCGTTCTTCCTGGACATGTTGCCCTACGTCCTCACCCTGCTGGTGCTCCTCGTCTGGGGGCGTGGGGTGCGGCACGTGGCCCCGGCCAGCTTGGGCCGGGTCTACTTCGGAACGGAATAGGGGAGGTGGGAGCGGCCCCAAAAAACCCTCAAGCAGGCCCAAAACTTTTAAGGAGGTGCGTGGATGAAGCGCGCATGGTTGGGTTTGGCGGTTTTGGCGTTCGGTTGGGCGGCGGTGGCGCAGCCCTGCCTCGTCGTGGGCATGATCATCGGCGGTACCAAGGACGACGCTGGCTACAACCAGTCCCAGTACGAGGCGCTTATGGCCCTCAAGGCGAAGATGCCTTGCGTGGAGATCCTGTTCGCGGAGAACGTCCCCGCGGGCGAGGCCGAGGCCGTGCTGGAGAACATGATCCTTCAGGGCGCGAAGCTCCTGTTCCCCGCCGGCTTCGCCTACATGTTCCCGGCCCTCAACGTGGCCAAGCGCCACCCGGACGTGATCTTCATGCACCCCGGCGGCTACATGCTCGCCAATAACTTCGGCACCTACTTCAGCAACGTGCAGTTCGCCTACTACCTCTTGGGCGTGGCCGCCGGCCTCATGACCAAGACCAACAAGCTGGGGTTCGTGGGCGGCATGCCCACCGCCTTCGTCCTGGGCAACTGCAACGCCTTCCACCTCGGCGCGCGGGCAGTGAACCCCAACGTCACTACCTACTTCGTGGTCACGGGCGCCTGGCTGGACCGGGCCAAAGAGGTGGCCGCCACCCAGGCCCTCATCCAGCAGGGCTGCGACGTGATCGGCTCGCACCTGGACTCGCCCATCGCCCTGGCCCAGACCTGCTGTGAGGCCGGCGTGTTCTTCGTGGGCTACCCCTCGCTCGCCGTGCAAAAGTTCTGTCCGGAGTACTGGCTCACCGGGTTGGGCCTCACCTGGGGGGACTTCTTCGTGGAGATCGCCCAGCAGGTGTTGGCCGGGACGTGGAAGCCTGCGCACATCCGCCGCGGCCTCGAGGCCGGGTTCCTCACCCTGGGCGAGTTCGGGCCCAAGGTGCCCGAGGAGGTCAAGAGGGTCGTGCTGGAGTACAAGGAGAAGCTCGCGCGCGGCGAGCTCCAGCCCTTCGCCGGGCCCATCCGGGACCAGGCGGGCAACGTGCGCATCCCCGAGGGCACGGCCTGGGGGCCCCTGGACATGGGCAAGTTCGACTGGCTGGCGGAGGGCATCGTGGGTTCGCCGAAGTAGCCGGAGGGACGGGGGTGCCCCCATGGGGCACCCCCTTTCTTTTCCCATGGGGATCGCGGTGCGGACGATCGGCGCCTACGCCCAAGAGCTTCTCCGGGAGGGGGCCACGGCTGTGGTCGTGGCCCGCACCTCCCGGGCCCTCTTCCTGGCGGTGGAGGGCGAAATGGTCTGGGTCAGCGCCCCTGCCTTTCCCCATCGCCGGGCCCTCCTTGCCGCCCGCCCCCCTGTTTGGCCCGAGGGGCTCGTCCTGCACGTGGAGGGGCGGGCCCTGCTCGATGGCGCCCACGAGCCCTTGCACCTGGGAGGGGCCGCGGTTTGGTCCGCACCGGCCCTGCCCCCGCCCCCGCCGGATCTGGCCCGGCGCGCGCACGCCCTCGCCCGCCCCTTCGCCCCCGCTTTGGCCCACGCCCACCGGGGGTTGGGCGCGGCCAGGGTGGCGGCGGTTCAGGAAGCCCTCCGCGCGGGCGATGGGCCGGGCCTGGCGGCCGCGGCGCGGAACCTCTTAGGGTGTGGCCCCGGCCTCACCCCGCTTGGCGACGACTTCTTGGGCGGGGTGTTCTTCGCCCTGCGGGCCGCCCGCTGCCCATGGTGGCCCGGGGAGGTCCCCGCGTTCCTGGCCTGGGCCCGGGCCCGCACCCCCCGGCTGAGCCATGCCCTCCTGGCGGACCTGAGCCAAGGCCACGGTCCGGAACCCCTTCACGCCCTGACCCTTGCCCTGTTTACCGGGGCCGTGCGCGAGGCCCAGCTGCGGGCGTGCGACCTTTTGGGGATAGGCCAGAGCACGGGCGCGGGGCTTCTCGCCGGAGTTCTGGCGGTTTGGTCCGCGTTGAGCTAGGAAAGGAGAAGCGCCATGGCCGATGTACGGGAACGCATCGAGGAGGCTAACGCTGAGGCGGCGCGCCGCATGATCGCGGGCGACCCGGTCCTGGTGGACGTGGCGCCGGCGCGGGAGGTCATCCCCGCGTTCCAGGACGGGCGCAAGCTCATCCTCCACTCCGGGCCGCCGGTGACCTGGGAGCGCATGGCGGGGGCGCAAAAGGGCTCCGCGGTGGCCATCGCCCTCTTTGAGGGCTGGGCCAAGACCCCACAGGAGGCCTGGGAGCTCCTCGCTTCCGGGGAGGTGGCGTTCGCTCCCAACCATGCCCACCGGGCGGTGGGGCCCATGGCCGGCACCATCTCGCCCTCCCTCCCCGTGTTCGTTGTGGAGAACAAGGCCTTTGGGAACCGGGCCTTCTGCCGGCCGGTGGAGGACCGCCAGCAGTTTGGGGACTACAGCCCGGGGGCGGTGGAGACGCTTTGGCGCTGGCGGGACGTCTTTGGGCCGGCTCTGCGCGCGGCCCTGCGCACCTGCGGCGGCCTTCCCCTCAAGCCCCTCATCGCCCGAGCCCTGGAGATGGGCGACGAGCTCCATAACCGCCAGGTCGCGGCCTCTAGCCTCCTGGCCAACGCCCTCGCCATCCCCCTCCTCGAGGCCCACCTCCCCCGGGAGCAACTTCTGGCCACCCTGAGGCTTTTGGTGAACCATCCCGTGTTCTTCCTCGGGCCGGCCATGGCCGCGGCCAAGGCCATCGCCGACCCGGCCCGCAATATCCCCTACGCCACGGTGGTGGTGGCCATGGCCCGCAACGGCACAGAGTTTGGCATCCAGGTGAGCGGGCTGGGCGACGAGTGGTTTACCGCGCCCGCCCCGCCCGTGCAGGGCCTCCTCTTCCCCGGCTACAGGCCCGAGGACGCCGGCCTGGACATGGGCGATTCCGCCATCACCGAGACCGTGGGCTGGGGCGCGTTCGTCCTGGGCGGGGCGCCAGGGATCCTGAGCCTCGTGGGCGGCACGGTGGCCCAGGCCCTGGCCTATACCCGGGAGATGCGGGAGATCACCGTGGCCGTCCACCCGGAGTTCCGCATCCCGGCCCTGGATTTCCAGGGCATCGCCCTGGGCATTGACATCCGGAAGGTGGGGCGCACGGGGATCACCCCCCTCATCGACACGGCCATCGCCCACAAGGACCCGGGCCATCCCAAGATCGGGGCGGGCCTGGTGCGCGCGCCGTTCGAGTGCTTCAAAAAGGCCCTCCTGCGCTTCGCCGAGAAGTACGAGGTGGCCAAGGTGGGGTGAGCATGTTCCGGGTCTGTCTTGTGCAGAAGCGGCGTTATTTCGACTCCATGTTCCTCATGCAGGTTTCCCAGCGGCTCCGGGCTGAACCCGGGATCCAGGAGGCCGCGGTCCTCATGGGTACCCCCGCCAACGTACAGATCCTCAAGGGCCTGGGGTTCTCCAGTCCGGAGCTGGAGGGCGCGGGCCCGGACGACCTTGTGGTGGCCGTGGCCGGGGCCAGCGAGGACCAGGTGCGCCAGGCCCTGGCCAAGCTCGAGGGCTGGCTTCAGGCCGGGCGGGCGGCCGCGGAGGGCGCCCCCAAAACCTTGGTCCAGGCCCTCGCCCACCTCCCCGAGGCCAACCTCGCTGTGATCTCCCTTCCCGGCTGGCACGCGGGCCGCGAAGCCAAAAACGCCCTGGAGCATGGGCTCAACGTGTTCCTCTTTTCCAGCAACGTGCCGGTGGAGGAGGAGGTGGCCCTCAAGCGGCTGGCCCAGGCGAAGGGGCTTTTGGTGATGGGGCCGGACTGCGGCACGGCCCTCGTGGCGGGGGTGGGCCTGGGCTTCGCCAACGCCGTGCGCCGCGGGCCGGTGGGTCTCATTGCCGCCTCCGGCACCGGCGCCCAGGAATTCACCAGCCTCATCCACCGCGCCGGCTCCGGCATCTCCCATGCCCTTGGCACCGGCGGCCGCGACTTCTCCGACGCCGTGGGCGGCCTCACCGCCCTCACCGCCTTTTCCGCCCTCGTGGAGGACCCCGCAACCGAGATCATCGTGTTTCTGGCCAAGCCGCCCGGGCCGGAAACCCTCGCCCGCCTCGCCGCCCACGTGCGGCGCAGCCCAAAGCCGGTGGTGGCCTGCTTCCTCGGCGTGATCCCCGAACGGGTGCGGCGGGAGTGGCCGGGAAGGCTCACCACCACCATCGACGAGGCGGTGGTGGCCACCCTGGAGCTTCTAAGCTTGCCGCGTCCCCCCTTCCTTTCCGGGGACCCCGCGGCCCTGGCGGCGCTTGCGGAGGAGGAGAGGAAGAAGCTCCTGCCCCGGCAGCGCTTCGTGCGCGGGATCTTCGCCGGCGGCACCTTCTGCTATCAGGCCCAGCTCCTTTTCCACCTGGCGCGGGTCCCCTTCCGCTCCAACGCCCCGCTTTCCGAGGAGTACGCCCTTTTGAACCCCTTGCGCAGCGAGGGCCACACCCTGTTGGACATGGGCGAGGAGTTCTTCACCCAGGGGAGGCTCCATCCCATGATTGACCCCACGCTGCGGCGGGAGCGGATCCTTGCGGAGGCCGAAGACCCCGAGGTGGCCGTGCTCCTTTTGGACTTCGTTTTGGGCTACAACGCCTCCCCGGATCCTGTGGGCGACCTCCTTCCCGCCCTCCAGGAGGCCCGGGAGCGGGCGCGCCGGCGCGGGGGCGACCTGCTCCTTGTGGCCTCGGTGTGCGGAACCGAGGCCGATCCCCAGGGGTTTGCCCGCCAGGTGGAGCGGCTGGAGAATGCCAAGGTCCGCGTGTTTCCCACGCAGGCCCAGGCCGTGCAGTTCGTGCTCACGTTTTTGGGGAGGAGGGCATGAGCGAGGCCAAAACCGGGGTGCAGCGGCTCCTCCGGGAGGGGCCCAAGGCCATTAATCTGGGGCTCAAGGAGTTTGCGGAGGCCTTGGCGGCGCAGGGAGCCAAGGTGGTGCACGTGGACTGGTCACCCCCGCCGCCCGAAGCCCAGGAGCTCGCCGACCTCCTGGAAAAGCTACTCTAGCCGATCCTCCCGGACCTCGACCGGAAGCTGCCGCAGGGTCTCCCGTACTTTGTGCTCCACCACGTCCTCGGGGATGCCCTCCTCCCTTTTGGCCCGCACGTGGATCTCCAATTCCACCTCGTCCGTGGCCCGCTGGAGGGGGAGGATCACCCCGCGCACGAAGTCGCTCAGGCGATCGCTCGGGACCTTCACGACCAGCTGGTATTTCCGCCGGATCTGGGGCTTGGGGGGTGAGCCCTTCTCCGGCCCGGGGGCCGGCGGAGGGGCCGGGGGCTTTGCGATGGCCTCCTCCCGCTTCCCCACGAGGGAGGCCGCGAGCTCCGCTGGGATGAGCTCAGCCTCGTCCAGATGGGCCGCGGGCACCTCGCGCCCAAAGTAGACCTTGTCGTCCACGCGTAGGCCAAACAGCCCGGCCTTCACACCCTTGAGCACGGCCTCCCGTACCGCGCGCTCGGCCACGATGGGCATGCCGGGGTTGCGCAAAAAGCCCTCCCACACCTCCCTGTAGGCCCGGCCCTCTTGGAGGGGCACGTACCGGAGGAGGACCTCGGGGGCGAGCGTTTCGCTGAGGCGGTTGGCGCTACGCAGGTGCTCCACGACCAGGGAGGCCAGGGTCAGGCCGGCGCGGGCGTAGGGCGCTAGGGGGATCCACTCCACGCCCCGGGCCCCGCCCCACAGGGCCAGGTGCCGCCAGACCCGCGGCACAAGGTCGACCACGTCGTTCTCCGCGTAGCGCAGGTCCTTGACCAACCTCTCCTTGTCCTCCTCCGAAAGCTCGGAGGCGCGGGTGCGCTGGACCTCCCGCAGGGCCAGCAGGCGGCGCACCCTCTGCCGCAGGGCGAGGAACTCCTCGCGGTCCGGCGCCAACACAAGGAGGGCGCCCGGGAAGACGCGGTACCCACTGCCCGCCTGGGCGAACAACGTGTTCACGAACTCCTCGGTCTTCTCGCTCCCGTGAGGGAGCTCGGGGGCGAGCACCACGAGCACGTGCCGGTCCTGCCGCTCCGCCACCTTCTCGGGCAGGCTGGGCCACACCTCCCGCTCCAAAATGGGCGACTCCGTGCCCACCCGCTTTTCCACAACCTTCCGGATTTCCTCACGGATGGCCGCCTCCTCCACCACTTCCTCGGCCTCGGCGATGGCGCGGTGGAGAAGTAGTAGCGGTGGTCGCGGCGGTGCAGGTAGTGGAGGGAGGCCTCGAGCTTTGCCAGGGTGTCGGCCACGGCGGCCGCGGGGATCTCGGGGGTGAGGGCGGCCAGGCGCAGGCGGCCTGCGCTGGCGCCCCGCTCGGGCTTCTGCGCACCCGAGAACGAGTAGAGGAAAATGGCCGTGGCCAACCCCTCCGCCAGCCGGTGCCGGCGGTACTCCTCGGGCAGGTTTTGGTCCAGGCGGCGGGCGAGCTCCCTCCCCACCCGCCTCAGTGGACACGAGGATCTGGGTGCGCTCGCGGAACTCCGCCTCAGCACGGATGCGCTCCTCCAGGTTCATGCCGCCGTGGAGGGTGGTCACGCTAAAGCCCCAGCGCCGCAGCTGGGCGGCCAGGTACTCCAGGGTGTCCCGCGACTCCGTGAAGACCACGAGCTTTTCGTTGGGGTGGCGTTGGGCCAAGTTCGCCAGGAGCTGGCGCAGCTCGTTGACCTTGGTCTCCACGCCGGCCCGCTCGAGCTCGCGGCCGCGGCGGATGAGGTCGTCCAGGGTGGCGATTTCCGCCCGCAGGTCCTCCAGGGTGCGCGCGGCCGTAAGCTTGGCCAAAAGCTCCTCTTCTTGTTCCCAGCGCTCGGCCTCGGGCAGGTCCTCCAGCTCCTCCTCGTCCACCTCGCCCCGCTCCCGCAGGAGCTCCCCCTTTTCGAGAAGCCTTTGGAGCCGGTCCCGGCGGCGCTCCAGGGACTTCCGCGCCGCGTACAGGGAGGAGGCCAGCCGGCGCTGAAGGAGCAGGAGGGCGAACTGCACGTTGCGGCGGTCCTCGTCCAGGGCGCGGTTGTACGCGTCGCGCACGTAGCGCGTAAGGGCCCAGTAGAACTCCCGCTCCTCGGGGGAGAGGCGGAACACCACGGTGTGGACGCGTCGAGGCGGGAAGAGGGGGATCCCCTCGATGGTCTTGAGGTCCTCCTTGAGGCGGCGAAGCACCAGGGGGTTTTCGCCCCGGCGCACGGCCTCCTCCACCACCTCCGCGGTGGCGAAAAGGTCGGGGTCCAAAAGGGCCAAAAGGAGCCGGAAGTTCTCGGGGTCGCCCCGATGGGGCGTGGCCGTGAGGAAGAGGAGCATGCGGGCGTTCCGGGCCAAGGCCTCGCCCAGGCGGTAGCGCTGGGTCTTCTTCGTCTGCTCGCCGTAGCGGTAGGCCGCGAGCTTATGGGCCTCGTCCACGATCACCAGGTCCCACTCCACGTCCGCCAGGGTCTGCAGGACGTCGTCCTGCTTGGCGAAGTCCATGGAGGTGAGGACTTGGGGGAACTCCCGCCAGGGGTTTTGGCCATAGGCGCTGCGGAGGAGGCCGCGGTCCACGGCGAGGAAGCTCTCCCCGAACTTCTCCCGCAGCTCGCGGAGCCATTGGTCCCGCAGATGCCCGGGCACCACGAGGAGGACGCGTTCCACCAGGCCGCGGTACTTGAGCTCCTTGAGGAGGAGGCCGGCCATGATGGTCTTGCCCGCGCCGGGGTCGTCGGCCAAAAGGAAGCGCAGGCGGGCCTGAGGCAGCATGTGGAAGTAGACGGCGTCGATCTGATGGGGCAGGGGGTCGATGAGGGAAACGTGCAGGGCGTGGAGGGGGTCGAACTGGTGGGCGAGGCGGATGCGGTGGGCCTCCACACCCAAAAACAGGGCCTCGGCCTGCCCGGAGAAGGTGGGCCCGGCGGGAAGGACCGGGGTGAGCTTTTCTTGCTCCTCGGGCCGGAGCCAGCACTCGCCGTAGTAGCGCTGGGATTTGGCGCCCACGGCCACCAGGCGCAGGAGCTCCCCCCGGACCTCGGCCTGGAGGATACGCACCGGCTCCGGCCAGAACGGGCCGGAAACACAAACCCCCGGTCGGATCGCAGCCATCCCCAAGATGGTACTCCGCTCCCCGCCGCAAAAAGAAACCCCCTCACCCTTTGCCCTCCCCTCACCGGGGGGAGGGCGCGGGGTGAGGGGGTCAGTGTTCCGAGCCTCAGTTGGAAAGGGACATCACGAAGGGGAAGGGCGTCATCGCCACGTCCCACTTGATGAGGAGGACGAAGAAGAGGGTGCCGGGGACCGGGGCATGGCCCCACTGGGTCAGGGGCTGGTAGGCCTGGGCGCGGTCCAGGGCTACGGCGAGCCCGCCGCCCGGCCAGGGCGACCAGGCCATGGCCGTGTTCCAGAAGTTGGGCACGGGCACGACCCACAGCCACACAAAGGCGCTGGGCTGGTCGTAGGTCACGGAGGCGCGCAGCGATCCGCCCGTGGTGCTGACCCAAAGGCCGAGGGCGGCGAAGCCGCCAGGCAAGGCCCCCACCAAAATGGGGTCGTCCGCGTCGCCCAGCTTGGGCCGGTCCTGGGTGCCCTGGACCACGACCTGGGCGCCCGCGGCCTGGAGCCCGCTGAGGAGTTGGGCGGGGCTCATCCCGGGCGACAGGGGCGGCTTGGGCATCCCCGGGGGGAGGGGGACCTCCGGGGCGGCGGGCTGGGCGGGGGTCACGGCCGCAGGGCTGGTGGTGATGGTGCCGCAGGCGAACTTCACGCTCTGCCCCATGGGCACCCGCTCCTCGATGGGGCGGCCCGCGGAAAGGCCGCGGACCACGACGTGGGTGGGCATCACCGCGAGCTCCTGGCGCACGGTGTAGCTCTGCCCCTGGCGGATGAGGACCTGCAGGACCTGCAGGCCCACTGCTTGGTCCTCGCGGAGCCAGATGACCTGGGTGAGCTGGAAGCCGGCGGGGCAGGTTTCGTTGGCGATGGTGGCGGAGACCTGGATCCCCGCGGTCTGGGCCCAGGCGGGCAGGGCCATCCAAACCAAGATCCACAGAAAAACGCGCGCTTTGCGCAACATCGTGCCTCCTTTCGCTTAAAGGCGTCTTTAAGTACACCGCGGGGTGGGGGTCGGTTCGCTCGGATGGGCCCGAGCTAGCCTGCGGGTTTTCCCCCGAACCGGCGCTGCATCCAGCGCCAGGCCGTCTCCACCATGGGGGTGAGGTCGGTGAACTGGGGCTGCCAGCGGAGCTCGCGCATGGCCCGGGAGGGGTCGGCCACGAGGACCGCGGGGTCGCCGGGCCGGCGCGGCCCCTCCCGCACGGGGATGGCCCTTCCTGTGACGCGCCGGCACACCTCCACCACCTCCCGCACCGAATAGCCCCGGCCGATCCCCAGGTTGTAGACGCGGCTTTCCCCGCCGGCCTCCAGGTGCTGGAGGGCCCGCACGTGGGCCCGGGCGAGGTCCGTCACGTGCACGTAGTCGCGCACCCCCGTGCCGTCGGGGGTCGCGTAGTCCGTGCCGAAGATCTCCAGGTACGGGCGCCGGCCCAGGGCCACCTCGAGCACCAGGGGGATGAGATGGCGCTCGGGCTCGTGCCACTCGCCGATTGCCCCCTCGGGGTCGGAGCCGGCCGCATTGAAGTAGCGCAGGGAAACGTAGCGGAAGCCATAAGCCCGCGCGTAGTCGGCGAGCATCTCCTCCACCATGCGCTTGGTGCGGCCGTAAGGGCTCTTGGGCTGGGTGGGATGGTCCTCCGGGATGGGGAGGCGTTGGGGGTCGCCGTAGACGGCGGCGCTGGAGGAGAACACGAAGAGCTTGACCCCGTGGGCGCGCATGGCCTCCAGGACGTTCCAAGTCCCCACGAGGTTCACCGCGTAGTAGCGGGCCGGGTCCGCCACGGACTCCGGGACCGAGGTGAGGGCCGCGAAGTGCAGGACCGCGGTGATGGGGTAAGTGCGGAAGACCCGCGCCACCGCGGCAGGATCGCAGATGTCCCCCTGCACGAAGTGCTCGGTGAGCACGAGCTCCCGATGCCCGGAGGAGAGGTCGTCCAGGACAACCACCTCGTAGCCGTGAGCCAAAAGCTCCTTCACCGTGTGGCTGCCGATGTAGCCGGCTCCGCCGGTCACCAGGATCACGCGGGCCCTCCTTTGAGGACGGCCCGGCCGTCCTCGCCCAGGAGGAGGGAGGCCTGGCCGGGCCCGTGCACCTGCGCGCGCGGCCCAAGGACGCTGTGGACGAGGGTGGCCTCCTCCACGGCGGCCTCCTCCATGAGGATGCAATCGCGGAGGTGGGCGCCGCGCACCCGGGCCCGGGGCCCCACGGCCACGTTCGGCCCCAGGGTGGCGCCCTCGACCTCCGCTTCCTCGCCGATCCAGAGGGGGCCGCGGAGGAGGGAGTTCCGCACCACGGCGCCCCGCTCCACGGCCACCGGGCCCTGGATCCGCGTGGCCGCGTCCACCGCGCCCTCCAGGCGCGGGGTCAGGGCGGCGAAGAGGCGTTCCTGCGCCGCCAACAGGTCCTCGGGCCGGCCCACGTCCTGCCACCAGTCGCAGAGGAAGTGGGCGTACACGGGCTCGCCCTCCTCCACCAGTTTTTGGATGGCGTCGGTGATCTCGAGCTCCCCTCGGGGGGAGGGCCGAATCCTGCGGGCCGCGGCGAACAAGGAGGGCCGGAACACGTAGACCCCCACGATGGCCCAGGGGCTCGGCGGCTCCGCGGGCTTTTCCACCAGGCGCACGATCCGCTCGCCCTCCACCACGGCCACCCCAAACCGCCGCGGGTCCTCCACCGCCTTCAAGGCCACCACGTGCCCCCTCTCCCGGGCGAACTTTTCCAGCACGGGACGGAGCCCCTCCCCCAGGAGGTTGTCGCCCAACACCACAAGGAAGTCCTCGTGGCCCACGAAGCCCTCGGCGCAGAGGACGGCGTGGGCCAGCCCCTTGGGCTCCGGCTGCAGGATGTACACGATGTGGGCCCCAGGTTCGTTCCCAAGGGCGCTCCGGAAGAGCTCCAGGGTGTTGGGGCTCACCACAAGGCCGATCTCCTCGATCCCTGTGGCGGCGATCATCCCCAGCACCTGGCGGATCAGGGGCTTGCCGGCCACGGGCAGGAGGTGCTTGGGGCGGGTGTGGGTGAAGGGGCGCAGGCGCGTGCCCCAGCCGGCTGCGAGCACCACCGCCTTCATCGCCCCATTGTAGCGCCCCCGGGTTCCTACGTTTTCCCGATGGACAAGAGGGCCGGGTTGGGATGTGTTTTCCCGGGAAAGGAGGACGATGCGCAGGCTTTTGGGGTGGATCGTGGTTTTCGCCGTGGTGGGCGGGGCCACGCCCGCGGAGTGCTTCCGCCAGGCGGAGGCCCTGTACCCCCAGCGCTACCAGCTTCCGGTTCTGGAAAGGATCCTCGCCCTCTACGAGGAGGCTTTGCGCCTGGCCCCACGGGACCCGGAGGTCCTCATCCGCCTGGCCCAGCACTGGTACGAGTGGGGCGTGCTCGTGCCCGAGGAGCGGGAGGAGGAAGGGTGGCGGAAGGCCGCGGAGTACGCGTTCCAGGCCCTGGGCCTTTCCGGCCTGGACGAGGCCCTGCGCCTTTCCAACGAGGAGTTTCGGGAGTTTTTGGCCCGCTGCACGGAGGGGCGGGCCCTCCTTTGGGCCGGGCACGGCTGGGGCCAGCTCCTGGGCCGGATGAACCCGTTCTCCGCCTTCTTCGCCCTCCCCAAGATCCGGGCCATCTACGAGCGGGCCATGGAGCTTGCCCCCACCTACATGGCCGGCTCCGCCTTCCAGGCCTACGGCGCCCTCCTGGCCAACCTCTCCGACTACGGGATCCTGTTCGGGGTGAAACTCGCCCAGGCCAAGCCCTACTTCGAGAAGGCCCTGGAGATCGACCCCACGTACCTCGACCACTACGTGGCCTACGCCAAGGAGTACGCGGTGCGCGCCAAGGACCGGGCCCTCTTTGAGTCCCTGCTGCGGCAGGTGCTGGAGGCGCCCATCGGGAATTGGCCGTTTTGGAACGAGGTGGCCAAGGACCGGGCCGCCCGCTTCCTGGCGGAGATCGAGCGGTACTTCAAGTGAGCCCCTCGTCCAGGCGGGGGAGGAGGGCCTGGGGGCCCGGGCCGTCGCCCACCGCCCGGAAGGGGATGCCGTAGGCGGCCTCGAGGAGCTCGGGCCGGAGGACGGCCGCGGGAGCGCCCGCGCCCAGGGTGCGGCCGGCCCGCAGCAGCACCACGCGCCCCCCGTAGACCAAGGCGGCGTTGGGGTTGTGGGTGGTGGCCAGCACCCCCAGGCCCTCCCGGGCGAGGGCCCGCACCACCGCGAGGACCCGGTGTTGGTGGGCGGGATCCAGGTGGGCGTCGGGCTCGTCCAAAAGCAGGTAGGGCGCTTCCTGGGCCAGGGCGCGGGCGATCAGGGCCAACCGCTTTTCCCCGCCGCTTAGGGTGGGCACGGCCCGCTCCACTAGGCCCTCCAGCCCCACCAGGGCCAGGGCCTGCCGCGCTTTCTCCCGGTCCCGCGGCCCCGGCCGGCCCCACGGCCCCAGGTGGGGCGCCCGGCCAAAGAGCACAAGCTCCTCCACGGTGAAGGCGAACACCGCCTCCGCGAATTGGGGCACGTAGGCGATCCGTTTGGCGCGCTCCCTGGGCGCGAGCTGGGCCACGGGACGGCCGTCCAAAAGCACCGTGCCCTCCTGAGGGAGGCGCAGCCCTCCCAAGCACTCCAAGAGGGTGGTCTTCCCGCTCCCGTTGGCCCCGAGGAGGAACACGAAGTCCCCGGGGGCCACGGCCAGGCTCACCCCCTGCAGGACGGGTTTCCCCGGCACGTAGGCGTAGGTGAGGCCGCGGGCCTCGAGGCTCACCGCCACCCCCCTCCCCGCTGGATCTGGCGCATGAACAGGGCGAAGAACACGGGCACGCCCAGGAGCCCGGTGAGGATGTCCAGGGGGATCTCCGTGGCGAAGGCGGTGCGGGCCACGTTGTCCAAAAGGAGGAGGACGGCGGCGCCCAACCCGGCGGCGGCGGGGAGGAGCAAGAGGTGGTCTGGGCCCACGAGGGCGCGGGCGGCATGGGGCACGAGGAGGCCCACCCAGCCCACGATCCCGCTCACGGACACCGCCGCCGCCGTGAGCAGCGTCCCCAACGCGATCACCCCCAGCCGCAGCCGGCGCACGGGAAGGCCCAGGGCTTGGGCCTCCGCCTCGCTCAGGGTCAACAGGTTCAGCCGCCAGCTCAAAAGGAGGAGAAGGGCCAGGCCCATCCCGCTCACGATGGCCAGGGGCAGCACCTCCCGCCAGAGGACCGCGGGCAGCCCGCCCATGAGCCAGAAGGTGATGCCCGGGAGCTGCACGTAGGGGTCGGCGAAGTACTTGATGAGGCCCAGGAGGGCGGAGAAGAAGGAGTTCACGAGGATTCCGGAGAGGACGAGCACGAGGAGGCCGCCGCCGAAGGCCGCGCCCAGGGAGGCGGCCAGGGCGGCCGCGGCGAGGCCGCCGCCGAAGGCCAGGATTTGCACCCCCGCGGGGCCGGACCGGAGGACCATGGCCAGCGCGGCGCCCAAGCCGGCGCCCGCGCTCACCCCCAAAATCCGCGACTCCACCAAGGGGTTGTGGAAGACGCCCTGGAAGGCGGCGCCGGCCACGGCGAGGTCCGCGCCCACCAGGGCCGCGGCCACGGCCCGGGGGAGCCGCACCCGCAGGACCAGGTTGCGCACGGTGGGCTCCGCCCGCCCCAGGAACGCGCCCAGCACCTGCCCGGGGTCCAGCCCGGCCCGCCCCAAAAACAGGGAAGCAAAAAGCACGGGCAGGGGCAGGACCACCAACAGGGCGCAGAGGGCCGCGCGCCTTACCCGCCCAGGAGCGCGGACAGCTCCTCGGAGCGCGGCTCGCATCCGTAGAACTCCCGGTAGAACGCCTGGATCGTGGCGATCAGGTCCACCTGGACCCGCTCAGGGTGGAGGCGGCGCGCCATCCAAAGGAGGGCCAGGGCCGACTCGGGGATAGGGGTGTCCCAGGCGAAGAGGATTTGGGGCATTTTGTAGACCCGGCCGGTCTGTACGGCCGCGGTGGCCTGCCAAAGCGGGTCACCCAGGAGGTCCGCGGGGCTCACGGGGCTATAGGGCACGATGAAGACCACCTCGGGATTCCAGAGGAGGATCTGCTCGAGGTTCACGTTCTGCCAGGAGCCGGGGAGGCCCTGGGTCACGGGGCGGCCGCCGGCGAGCTCCACCAGGCGGGACTGGTACATGGCGCCGCTGGCAACCCTGAGGGGCGCGGTGCCCACCACGAGCACGCGGGGCCGCTCCTCCGGGAGGATCCCGGCGGTGGCCTGGGCCGCGGCCGCAAGCACGCTCTCGTAGAAGGCCAGGAGCCGGGAGGCCTTCTCCTCGCGGCCCAGGACGTGGGCCAGAAGGAGGGTGGTCTCCCGCACGGCCTCGAAGGTCTCCGGCCCCACGAGGATTGTGGGGATCCCCACCTCCCCAAGGAGCCGGGCGAGGTCCCGGTGGCGCAGGCCGGCCACCACGAGGTCGGCCCTGCGGGCCAGGATCTCCTCCACGGTGATGTCGCCGGGCAGGGCCTTGGCCGCGTAGTCCGGGTCGAGCTGGGCCATGAGGGCCCGGGCCAGGGGGTGGTCGGGCACGCCCAGGTACCGCGCGGCCACGATCCGCGCCGGCTCCACGAGGGCGTAGAGGTAGGGGGTGGCCACGCCGAAGGCGCTCACGATGCGTTGGGGCTCGCTGGGGATGAGGACCTCCCGGCCGGCCTGGTCCACCACGCGCACCTGGGCCCAGCCGCCCAGGACGAAACCCACCGCCACCAAAGCCGTTAGGAACTTGCGCATCCTCCACCTCCTTGAAGCAGGGAATCGATCCAGGCCAGCCCTGCGGAAAGCTGGTGGAGCCGGAAGCTGCGCAGGGCTTTTCCGAAGGGGTCCTGGGGCTCCTCGTCCCGCACCTTTGCTTCCAGGGCCAGGAGGACCTCCCGCTGGGCCGCAAGGAGGGCGGGCGCGCGCTCCGGCGCCAGGCGCAGGAGGAAGAAGAGCTTGGGGAGGAGCTGGGAGCGCAGGAGGCGCAGGCGGGGGACGGGGGCGGTGGCCCAGCGCCAGAAGAGCTCGGCGCCCTGAGGGGTGAGGGCGTAGCGGATGCGGGCGGGCCGGTGTTCCTGTTCCACGCGGGTGCCGCGGATGAGGCCGTGGCGTTCTAAGCGGTCCAGGGTGGCGTAGAGCTGGCTTGGGGCCACGCGCCAGACGCGGCCCAGGTCTGCGTGGAGGCGGGCGAGGAGTTCGTAGCCGTGGGCCGGCCCCTCAAGGAGGTAGCCCAGGACCACCGGTCCCACGGGGAATTCCCCGGCCATATTCCAAGTTGGATTATATCGGGCTGGAACAAAGGCGCCCGGCCCACGCCCCAACCCGGTACAATCGCCCCCATGAGGCTCGCCCTCCTCCTGATCCTCTGGGCCTTCCTGGCCCTCGCCTCCCCCCAAAAGCTCGACCCCTTCCTGCGCGCGCTCCTCCAGGCCCCCCCGGAACTCGGCCCCGCCCTCCTCGCCCCCTACGCCGCCGAACCCGACCCCTTCATCCCCGTGTTCCTCGAGCTCCAAAGCGAGGCCGTGTGGTGGGAGATCCCGGGCGCGCGCTCCCTTTTCGGCCGGGTAGCCACGGCCACCCTCCCCCTCTCCCAGCTCCCCCGGGTGGCGGAGCATCCCGGGGTCCTGCGGGTCTGGGCCAGCCGGCCCCTGGAGCCCCTCCTGGACCGCTCCGTACCGGAGATCGGCGCCCCCACCCTCTGGCACGGCTCCCCCCGCACCACCGGGCAAGGGGTGGTCGTGGGCCTCGTGGACTCCGGCGTGGACATCCTGCACCCCGCGTTCCGCGTGGACCGCGACGGCGACGGCTTCCTTGAGGGCACGCGCATCCTCTTCTACTGGGACCAGACGGCGGCCGGCGGTGGCGGGTTCCCGCCGTTTTGGGGCGACGAGGTGGGCGAGGGCCTGTACGGCCGGGTCTACGCCCAGCAGGACCTCGAGGCCGCCCTGCGCGGCGCCTTCTCGCCCGCGCCCGACACCCTGGGCCACGGAACCCACGTGGCGGGGATTGCCGCGGGCGGGTTCGGCGCCGGCCTGCCCGGCGTGGCCCCCGGCGCCGACCTCGTGGTGGTCAAGACCAACTTCTACGAGGACTCCGTCCTCGACGGGATCCGGTTCGTCCTGGAGGCCGCGGCCTTCCTGGGCCGGCCGGGCGTGGTGAACCTCTCCTTGGGAGGCCACACCGGCTCCCACGACGGGCGCTCCGCCCTGGAGCGCTCCGTGGACCTCCTCGCTCAACGGCCGGGGGCGGTGATCGTCTGCGCCGCGGGGAACGAGGGCCAAAGCCGGATCCACGTGGGCGGGGAGGTCCGCACCCCCACCACCTGGACCCTGGTGCCCAACGCGGCCTCCGTGGTGGTGCGGTTTTGGTACGACGATCCCGCCCGGTTCGCGGTGAGCGTGCGCGCGCCCACCGGGGAGACCCTCACCGTAACCCCTGGGCAAAGCCGTTCTGCCCCCACCGCCGCCGGCCTGGTGTGGCTGGATCACACCCTCTCCCCCCTGGCGCAGGAGCCGCGCCAGGTCTTCCTCACCCTGAGTGGCGCCTCCCGGGACTCCCGCTGGCGCATCACCTTCGAGCCCCTTTTTCCGGGCCGGGTGGACGGCTGGGTGGAGAGCGCCAAGATGGGCTACTTTTTGGAGGGGAACGGTGAGCGCGCCATCGCCGAGCCGGGGAACGCGCCCCATGTGATCACCGTGGGCGCGTACGTGACCCGGGTGGCCTGGGCCGCCCAAGCGGGGGAGCAGCGGGCCGAGGGCTACACGCTTTGGGCCCTGGCCCCCTTTTCCTCCCGGGGGCCCACGCGGGACGGCCGCCTCAAGCCTGACCTGGCCGCGCCGGGAGCGTGGATCGCCTCCGCCCTCTCCTCCGCGGCCTCCCCCTCCTCGTGGTACGTCCTTCCCGACGGAAAGCATTTGGTCCTGGCGGGCACGAGCATGGCCGCGCCCCACGTGGCCGGGGCGTGCGCTTTGCTTCTCTCCCTGCGGCCGGACCTCACGCGGGAGGAGCTCCTCCAGGCCCTACGGGCCGGCGCGCGGGCCGATGCCCAGGTGGGCGCAGTCCCCAACACCGCCTGGGGCTGGGGCAAGCTGGACCTTCCCGGGGCCTGGGCCGCCGTGGGGCCGCGGGAGCGGCCCGCCGCGCCCTGGCTCGCTGCCCTGGACAACCCCGCCCGCGCCAGCGCCACCTTCCGCTACGGCTGCCCCGAGAACACCGCGTGGGCCGAGCTCCACGTCTACGACCTCCTCGGGCGCCTCCTTTGGCGGGAGGCCCTCAGCCCCGCCGGCGGGCTCGTCCGCTGGGACCTGCGCACGGCCCAAGGCCACGCGGTCGCCAGCGGCCTGTACCTCGCCGTGCTCGTCACCGACCGCGGCCGGAGCCCGCCCGTGCGGGTGGTGGTGCAACGATGACGTTCCTCCTCGTCCTGGCTTTTTCGGTCTCGGGCGTTTCGGCCGCCGTGGGCGGGGATGTGCTGTTTGAGCTGGGCCGGCCCGCCTGGGCCCTGGCCCTGTCCGGGCTGGACCTCGCCCTTCCCCTGGCCTTTTCCAACCCCGCGGCTTTGGGCTTCCGCACGGGCTGGGAGCTCCTTTCCACCTACGCTTCGCCCTTCGCCGCGGGGCACCTGGGCCATCTGGCCCTGGTGGGCCCCTATGTGGCCGCGGAGGCGTTCCTTTTTTATGCGGGCGAGATCGCGCCGGGCCTTTCCTACCGGGCGGAGGGCGGGGCCGCCGCCCTGGGGCTCGCTTTGGGCGGGCTGGGTTTGGGCGGCCGCGCCCGCCTCCTCCATCAGGCCCAGCCCGCGCCGGGCCTCGGCGCCGCCCTCGACCTTGGCCTCCTCTGGCAGGGGCCCCTTTGGCTGGGCGCCGTGGTGGAAAACGTATGGTCCACCCCGCCTTTCCCGGGCGAGGCCTGGCCGTGGGACCTCTCCGTTGCCCTCGCCCTTCCCTTGGGCGTTCTCGACGTTCCCGCGTACGTGGGGGCCGCAGCCCAGGACGTCCTCACCCTGCCCCGCTATGCCCTGGCCGCGGCCCTCACCCTGCCCCGGGTTTTCCTGGCCGTGGGCCTGGGGAGCGCCGGCCTCAGCCTGGGGGGGAGCCTCACCTGGTCCGCGTTCCGCCTGGAATGGGCCTTCCTTGGCCACGCCCACCTGCCCGCAAGCTTTCGCGTATCCTTAGCCCTACGATGGCCATGAACCGTGCCGTTTTCGTCCTCCTCGCGTTCGTTTTCTTGGGTCTCGCCCAAGAGCCAGCTCCCACGGAGGCCTTCACCCTCAAGGTAACGGGCCAGAAGACGTGGGGGGTGCGCCTGGGCTTCGGCGATCCGGCCCTCCTGTCCCTGGAGCGGTTGGGGTCCGGCGGCCTCACCCTCACCCAGTCCCTGTGGGCCCAAATCGAGGGCAAAGTGCTCGATTTCCTCACCCTCCGGGCCAGCTTCAACGACCAATTGGGCCCAGGCTTCCAGGACTTCCTGGTCATCGTGGACCGCAAGCCCTGGTACGCGGAGCTCGGGCGGTTCGTGGTGGGCGGCGAGGGCGACGCCCTGGGGGTGTACAACAAGCGCGTGCTTGGGGCGCGGGTTTCCCTGGGCCGGGAGGGCGTGAACTTAAGCGGCCTCGTGGCCCGCCTCGAGGGGATCTCCGAGTCTCTCGTCTTCCGGGGCGAGGTGGTCCAGGCCGAGCGCACCTTCGCCTACGAGGACCCCAAGCAGCCTTGGCTGCCCGCGCCCTACCTCCTCTCCCTGGACGGCCTCTATGCCTTCCCCTTGCGGCTTCCGTTCGTGGAGGGCTTCTCCAAGCCGGCTTTCCGGTTCCCCACGGATGCGGCGTTCCAAAAGTTCTTGGCCGATTGGGGGCTGGAGTACCTTTTCGAGCTCGTCCAAAAGCGGCCCTCCTGGGAGCTTCCCGCGGGCGCCTACTTGGTGGTGCAGGACGAAGCCCCCTTCCTCCTCTTGCGCCAAGAACCCAAGGGGATCCTGCGCAACCGCATCCTGGACCTCCTGGACCAGTACAACGCTGCCCATGGCCTCACCGGGAGGGACAAGAAGGGCTACCCCTTCGTCCAGGAAAGCGAGCTTGAGGCTGCGTTTCTTGCGGCGCTTGCGGGCCGCACGAGCCTGGTGGTGGACGAGGAGGCCTATCCTTTGGTCCAAGCGCAGCGGCGCCGGTTCCTTTATTTGGGCGAGCCGGGCATCCGCGCGGAGGACTTTTCCCTCGCCGTGCGCCTGCCCGGGGAGGCGGATTTTCGGGATCTAGCGGACCCGGCTTTGGCTCAGTTCCGCTACAAGCTTTTTGCGGCCGAAGGGGTCGTGCGCTTGGATTTCCCCGCCGATTTCTTCCGGCCTGGTGCGGCCGTGCGCGCGTCCTTCGCCTACGCCCGCGCCGCCGGCGTCTACTTCCTGGGCCTTTCCGTCCTCCCCGGCTCGGAGCGGGTCTACCTCAACGACGCCCTGCTCGCCCGCGACACGGATTACACCATCGACTACGAGGTCGGCCTCCTCACCCTTCTTCGCAGCGTGGGCCCCGAGGACGTGGTGCGCGTGGACTTCGAGCGCCAACGGGGCGCCCTGGGGGTGCCCGTGGAGTACGAGCGATACTTCCTGGGCGCCACGCTCGCGTGGGGTTCGGCCCGCATCGGCGTGTACCAGGCCGCGGATGTGGGCGCCCCCACCCCGGCCTCCCGCACCATGCCCAACACCCACTCCGTCCTCGCGCTCTCCTGGCAAGGGGAGGTGGGCGGCTGGAGGTACTCCGCGCGCCTGGGCTTTTCGGAGAACGTCTTCCCGCCGGATCTAGGGGAGCGCATCCCCGCGCGCAACCGCATCCACGCCATCGCTCCCGTGCGGCTTGCGGAAGGGGAGGCCGTGGTCTTCGCCCACCGAAACGGGATCACCGTCTACCAAAGCGGCCGGTTTGCCTCTTACGGCAGCGCCCAGGGCCTGGCGGGGCAGGCTGCGCTGGCCCTCCTTCCCCTCCCGGGACGGCTCCTCATCGGCACCGACGCGGGCCTCACCGTGGTGGACGTGGCCGAGCCGGGCGCTCTGGACAGGGTGCGGAGTTGGACGCGGCTTTACGCCAACGACTGGAACAAGAACCGCACGGAGAGGATCGCGGGCACGCGCATCCTGGCCCTGGCCCGGGAGGGGGAGCGCGTGTTCCTGGCCACAGAGGCCGAGGTTTTGGTGAGCGCGCTCGCGGAGGTGGGCCAGCCCGAGCGCTGGACGCGCCTTCCCCTTCCGGAGGGAACCCCCCGCGCGCTCCTTTGGGCGGGCGAACTCTATTTGGGCACCTCGGCCGGGCTCTTTCGCCTGCGGGGCAACGCTTGGGAAACGCTCCTGCTTGGCGAAGTCTTCGCGTTGCTGGGGCGGGCCTCCGAGGTGTTCGTGGCCACGGGGGAGGGGGTGCGGATCCTGCGCGACGGACAGGGAGCGGGTTGGCTGGCGTACGGGGAGCCGGTGCGGGCTTTAGCCCTCTGGGAGGACAGGGTTTGGTACGCCACGCCCAGCGGCGTCTTCCGGGAGGGCGAGCGCGCCCTCGCCGGCGATTTCGTGGCCTTAGGGGTGGCGGGCGAGGCCCTTTGGGCGGGGACCGCGGCCGACGAAAACTTCCAGCTGGACCTCTGGCGGGTGGCGCCGGCGCCCCAGCGCTTCCCCCAAGGCCAGACGAAGATCGACGGCCGGGACCTCACGAGCTTTTCCGACCCGCCCCGGGAGGGCCGCGTGCGCCTGGGCCCCGCCGCAAGCCTCGCCCTCTCCCGAAAGCTTGGGGACTGGGAGTGGCAGCTTGGGGTCCATTCTCAGTTCCCGGGCTACGAGGAGATCGGTTACGCCAGCCGGACCGACGCCCACGGGTTCAGCTTTTCGGGCCAATACGCGAAAGGGGCCTGGTCCCTGGCCGTGCGCGGCCGCGCGGATCTCGCGGAGCTCACCGCCCAGCCCACGCTCCGCCTGAGCGGCGGCCTGGAGGGCAGCTGGAAGGGTCCCTGCCATCTCGCGTTCCGCTTGAGCCCGGTTCTGTCCTCCTCCGGGCGGACGCCCGGCCTCGGCCTCGACTTCGCCGCCAGCCTCAGCGCCCCCGGCAACCCGGGTTGGTCCGCGTCCGCCTCCGGAAAACTCGCGTTGCCCGAGTTCCACCTGGCGGGGACGCTGGGCGGGAGGGTTTCCTACAGCCCGTGGCCGGGGTTCGGCCTGGACCTCGCGTGGTCCCGACCTTACCGCAGCCGCGGCGCCCCCGGCACGGAAACCCTCGCCCTTTCGGCGCGCCTCTCCGGCGGGGACGGGTTCGCCTGGAGCGCCGCTTGGGAAGAGAGGTTCAGCCGTTCCGTGGGCGAGCCCCGCTGGACCCAAACCCGCACCCTGTCCGGAGAGCTTCGCCCTCCCGCGCGCGCGCTCCCCGGGGGCAAGGTGGCCGCCCGGATCCTTGGGGCCCTGGAGATGGACCCGGCGGAACGGCGCCTGCGCGGGAACCTTTCGGCCAACGCCGAGCTTTCGCCCCATGCCCTGCAGCTGAGCTTGGGCGCGGAGCAAAGCGTCCGGCCGGCGCTGGAACGCACGGCCACAACCCTCTCCCTCAGCGCCTCCTGGAGCCACTCCGGCTGGCCGGACGTGCGGCCCTCCCTCACCTACAAGCGGAGCTGGAAGATCTTGGCCCATCCGCGCTATCCGCCCCAGGTGAGCGAGGACCAGGGCGTGGAGGGCCGGGTGAGCTGGGAGCGCGGTGGGGGGGACCGCCACGAGCTGAGCCTCACCTGGAGCCCGCGCGAGGGCTTGCGCATGCAGGAGCGGGGGGTGTGGCGCACGCCGTGGGGGCCGCTTCAGGTCGAGTCCGCCCTCACCTGGACGGGGGAGAGGTTCACGGGCAGGGTGCGGGCTGAGGCCGGCCTCACCTTGGCCCCCCAATGGGGCCTGAACGTAGAAGCGGGCCTCCTTTTCGGTGGAGGCCCGCTTCGTTTCGCCGGTTTCCTCGGCGCGACGCTCGTGGCGACGTTCTAAAAGCGCAGGCCGAAGCCGAAGCGATGGGAGGGGGCGAGCAAGGGGTGGGTGAGGAGGGCGTAGTCCAGGGCGTAGCTTCCGAACCGCACGCCCAATCCCAAGGCCACGCGGAACAGCCCGCCCTCTTGGCGCAGGCCGGCCCGCACCTCGGCCGCCCCCAGGAAGGCCATGCCCACGCCGAGCGCGATGTACTCGGACGTCAGGTCCAAAGCGGCGAACAGGCCGAAGGGGCTCAGCCAGGCCCCGGCCACCACGAACTCCGTGGAGAGGCCGCCGAAGGCGAGCTCCCGCAGGACCACGGCCGCTCGGATCTCCCCCAGCAGGGAGGGGAAAGCGCCCAGGACCCCGAGGTCCAGCCCGAACCCGGTCTCGGACTTGCCGGCGATGTGGGTGCTTTGGAAGCGGAGGGCGGCGCCGCCCAGCACCGGGAAGCCCAGGGCGCGGAGGTCCAGGCCGAACCCGGCGATGAGGCCCAGCTGGGAGAAGCCCAGGTTTTCGCCGGCGGAGGCGCCGAGATACCCCAGGCCGGCGCCGAGGCCGGGGAGGGCCGCGCCCACGTAGCCCGCGCTTACCCACCCCGCCAGGACCGTGGAGTCGGCCTGAACCCCGCGGACCCGGGCCAGCCCCGCGGGGTTGTACAGGAGCCCTTCCGCGCCCTCGGCCACGGCGGCGTAGGCCCCGCCCAAGCCCATGGCCCGCGTGCCCAGGCCCATGTCAAAAAGCGACACCTGGGCCCAGGCGCCCACGCCGGCGAGCACGACCACTAGCACCGCACGCGTTCCGCGCATGGTCTACCTCCGCACCAAGATCCGGCCGACCTCCGTGCGCCGGGTTTCGCCTCCGATCTTGGCGGTGACGTAGAAGAGGTAGAGCCCGTTGGGGACGGTGCGTCCTTCGCGGTCCTTGAGGTCCCAGGTGAACGTGCCCACGGCGACGGGATTTTCGAGGAGCACGGGGCGGCCCGCCTGGTCCAGGACGGTGAGCTTGAGCTCCGTGGCCCCGGGGGGCGCGAAGATCTGGATGCGGCACTGGTTCCCGGTCACGGGGTTGTCGAGGACCAGGAACCCGAACTCCACGCCCGCCGGGCGCACCACGATGGAAAGGGTTCGCGCCGTGCTCCACCCCGCGTTGTTCCTGGCCTGGACGCTGACCGTGTAGGTTCCCACGCGCGGATAGACGTGGGTTACGCTGAGGGTGGTGGCGCTTTCGGCGATCTCCCGCACGGTGCCGTCCCCGAAGTCCCAGCGCCAAGCGGTGATGGGATCGTTCGCCGGCGCGGTGGCCGTGGCCACGAAGGTCACCGTCTGCCCCGCGGCCGGATAGCTGGGGTCGGCGCTCAGGCCCGTGATCGTGGGCAGCTGTTGGGGCGGAGCCGCGACGTTCACCGTCTTTTCCTTCACGCCCCTCGCCCCCCGCCGGTCGGTCACCTCAAGGCGGACCGTGTGGGGCCCGGCGGCGTTGAACACCACGGAGGGCGCCTGGGCCGTGGAGGTGGAGGGGGTCGCGTTGGCCCCAAACGACCAGGCGAAGGTGAACGGCGCATCGGGCGGGTTGTCGGGGTCGGTGACGGTGGGCGCGAAGGTCACGGTCTGCCCCACGGCCGGTTCCGCCGGGCTCCAGGTGAAGTCCACGGTGGGGGCGGTGTTGGGCCGCAACGTGACCGTGATGGACTTCGTCTTGGAGCCCTCCAGGCCTTTGGCATCCCGCACCAGGAGGGTCACGGCGAACGTGCCCCCGTCGGGGTACTTGGTGACGGCTTGCTGGGGCGGGCCGTCGCGCTCCACGTAGCGCGGGTCCGCGCCCTCGCCGAAGTCCCACCTGGAGTACACGATCGCGTCGTTGTCGGGGTCCGTGACCGCGCCCGGGGTGAAGGTGATCTCCTGCCCGTATTGGGGGTTCGCAGGGGTCCAGGTGAAGTCCTGGACCACCGGCGGGTTGTTGACCGCAACCGTGAACTCGGGGCCCCGCCGGGCAGGGGTCTCGCCGCTCACCGGGCCCTCGGTGAAGGAGAGGGTGGTCTCCAGCTGGATGGTTCGACCGACTACCGTGGTTTCGGGCCCGGCCAGGGTGAGCCAAATCCAGAGTTCCAGGGTCGCGTCATCCCCCACGGTGTTGTTCGTGGCCGGGGTCAGGGAGATCCCCGTCGCGCGTAGCCCGGAGAGGTTCGTGGTTTCCGCAAGGAGGGCCCCCGTGGCCCCGGCTTGGCGGACCTCGAGCCGCGTGAACTGGGTGTCCAGGGCCGTGCCCACGTTGCGCACGTGGATCCGGGTGATCGTCACCCCGTGGTTGTTGCCATCGCTATCCTGTAGCCTCAGCTTCTGCGCCACGAAGCGCTGCGTGGAGTACACCGTCCCGGGCTCGATGGCGACGTTTTCCACGACCTCGAAGCCTGCGGGGTGGATGGTCACAGCGGCCGGGTAAGCGAGCGCAGGGGTCGAGTACTGCGGCGACGTTCCCGGCGAAGGGGTCGGCGGCTCGAAGCTCCCTACTTTCACCTCGGGCCGCAGGGTGCGGCCGGTGGTAGCCAGGGGGGAGACCCGATACTCGAGGGTGAGGATGGCTTCGCCTTCGTCGCTGACCTGAAGGGCTGTGACCGGGATCCATCCACCAGTGCGGAAGTCGTAGGTGCTGGGCGGCCAACCGGCGGTGTAGATTTGGGTGTTCCCCATCCAAACCGCCAGGCCGGCGATGTCCGCGGTCTCCGCGGTGCCCAGGTTTCGGATCCAGAGGTGGGTGATCTGGAACTTCTTGCCGTTGTGATCGCGGTCCGCCACCCAAACCCTCTGCGTCAGACGCTCGCCGGGGTTGATCCCAAGCCCCGTGGGGGGCACGGAGAGCTCCTCCGCCTCCTCCGGCCCCGCCCGGCGGATCGTCCACACGGAGGGCGCCGTGATCGTTTTGGATGTGGTCTGCTCGTTCTCCTCTGTTTCCAGGACCACCTCGCTGATGACGGTCCTTCCGTCCGAGGATTCCTGGGCCACGGTCACGTATACCGCCACGCTTATTTGGGAGCCGTCAACGAACTCCGGTAACGACGGGGTGAAGCTGGTGAAGGTTACCCCGCTTGGGGAGTCCCACCCGCCGGTGTTGGTGGTTTGCGCCACGTAGTTTGTGGTACCATGACCTATGACCACACGAATCTCCGCCAGATCGCTGGCTGTGGCCGTGGCCTCGGGCGCTCGCCGCACCCTGACAGTTGTAATCGTCAACCCTGCGGCGTTTGCGTCGCGGTCGCGGGCGGTGAACTTGTGCACGAGCGCCTCGTCCCCGGGATTCAACGTGTTTCCCGCCGGCGAGCCGTCCACGACCTCTTCCCACCCAGCCTTGACGATGGTCTCCGGCTTCCCATCGGCGAGGAACCCCGAGTTCCCGGACTCCACAGCGGTGTACCAATAGAGGTTGGTCTTCAAAAGGACCGTGGCCTCCTCCTCGAGGGCGCTTGCCGCCGCCACCTTAACCCCCACCCAAAGGTACCGCGTGCTCCCCTTGGGCACGGCGAAGTTGGTGGATCGGATGACCCCAATTTGCAGGTTTTGGTTCGCTAGGTTAATCGTTGCGGACGGCGTTTGGGAGAACACGGGGGAGGTTGGGGCGGCGCTTTCCCAAACGAGGTAGATTTTTTCGATTTGTGCGGAGGTGGCGGTGCCCGCATTGCGGATGTGGACGAACTCGATGGTCGCGTCGCGGTGGGGATCGCCCGTGACCCGGATGACCTGGACGATGATCATGTCGTCGCCAGGGTTCAAAGGGTCGCCCCCGAAGGCGCGGTCGGAGAACACGGGCGCCGCCGCCGCTTGCCTGGCGACCAGCGCCACAAGGAGAAAAACGCCGCTTGCCCATCTCATCGCTCCATCACCTCGCTTGGCTTGGCCGGCCGGCTCGCCCTTCGCTTCATCCTTCCTCCGCTCAGTTTATGGGCACTCCCCTGCTCGCCCACGCGGGGCGTTACCCTCTACACCGACGTTCTTCCCTCGGTTTGGGGCCCGCTTGTCCCCTCCCCCGCACCCTTTTGGCCGGCTCCCTCCCCCGCTCGGATCGCGTCTTGTGCGCGTCCGCGCGCTTCTTTCCACGGCGAAGTGTAGTACGAGCTGCGGGGGCGCGGCAAACGCACGTTGAGCGGTGGGGAGCCTGCGCTTACATTCCAGGGCGCGTGGGGGCGTAGCTCAGCTGGGAGAGCGCCGGCTTTGCAAGCCGGAAGTCGGCGGTTCGAGTCCGCTCGCCTCCACTTCGCTTCCTCCCCATGGCCCCTAACCCCCTTGTGCAGGTGGTGGGCGCGGGCTTGGCCGGCGCCGAGGCTGCCTGGACCCTAGCCCGCCTGGGTCTCCGCGTGCGCCTCTTTGAGATGCGCCCCGCCAAGATGACCCCCGCCCATCGCACGGAGAAGTTCGCAGAGCTCGTGTGCTCCAACTCCCTGGGCGGGGAGGGCCCGGCCCACGCCAAGGGCCTCCTCCAAGCGGAGCTCCGCGCCGCGGGAAGCCTCGTCCTCGAGGCGGCCGATCGCTTCCGGGTCCCCGCGGGCGCCGCCCTCGCCGTGGACCGCGACCTCTTCAGCGCCTACATCACGGAAAAGCTTTCCGCCCACCCGAACGTGGAGGTCGTGCGGCGGGAGGTCACGGAGCTTCCTGAGCCCGTGGCGGTCTTGGCCACCGGCCCCCTCACCTCCGACGCCTTGGCCGAGGCCCTGCGCCGGCGCCTGGGCGAGAATTTCCTGTACTTCTACGACGCCGCCGCCCCCGTGGTCCTCGGCGAAACCATCAATATGGAGAAGTGCTTCCGCGGTGGCCGCTTCGAACAAAGCCCGGACTACATCAACTGCCCCATGACCGAGGAGGAGTACCGCCGCTTCTACGAGGTCCTCACCCAGGCCCGCCAGCACACCCCCCACGACTGGGAGAACCTGCGGTTCTTCGAGGGCTGCATCCCCATCGAGGAGCTGGCCCGGCGAGGCTACCTCACTCCCGTGTTCGGGCCCCTCCGGCCCGTGGGGATCGTCGACCCCCGCACGGGAAAGGAGCCGTTCGCTGTGGTCCAGCTCCGCCAGGAGGACCGGGAGGGAAGGCTTTGGAGCCTCGTGGGCTTCCAGACCGGGCTCAAGTGGCCGGACCAAAAGAAGGTGGTGCAAAGCATCCCCGGCCTGGAGAACGCGGAGATCGTGCGCTACGGGGTCATGCACCGCAACACCTACCTCAACGCCCCGCGGCTCCTGCGGGACACGTTGGAGCTTCGGGACGTGCCGGGCGTGTTCGTGGCCGGGGTGTTGGCGGGGGTGGAGGGGTACCTGGAGAGCGTGGCCACGGGGTTCTTGGCGGGGCTCAACGCGGGGAGGCTCGCGTTGGGCCTGGCCCCCGTAGTGCCGCCGCCGGAGAGCATGCTGGGGGCGCTTGTGCGCTTTTTGGCCACGGCGGAGCCCGAGAACTTCCAGCCCATGAGCGCCAACTGGGGCCTGGTCCCGCCCCTCGAGGGGAAGATGGATAAACGCGCCAAGCGCGAGGCCATGTTCCGCCGCGGCCTCGCCGCCTTCGAAAGCTGGCTTAGGGAGGTCTGGCCCGGGTGATGTGTCCCCCTCACCCCTAGGCCCTCTCCCCCAAGGGGAGAGGGTGGGGGTGAGGAGGTGGCCCCCCAAGGGAAGCGAGGCCGGAGAAAGGGTGCGGCGGCTCGCGCTCCCGACCGCGCTCAGCGCTTCTTCTCCCGCGGCTACGCACCCAACGAGCCCTTCTTGCGCCATTGTTTCCGGGTTTGGGCGGGAAAGGAGGTTGCGGACGTTTTGGCGCGCTTTGAGGGGCTCGATCCGCCGGACCTCCTAGACTCCTCGGAAAGCCTATTCCCCCTGGAGCCCACGCGTGCGCTTTGCGAGGAAAGAAATTGCCTGCAGGCGCTGAGGATGGAGGAGCCCCCCGAGGTCTAGTTGGGTTTTATACCTGCAACGCTTTTGCCACCTTCGTGGCCGCGCGCCAAGGGGTTGCGGACAAAGCGGATTGGGCCGAGCTTTGTCGGGCTGGACCCGAGGGGGTCCTCACGTTCTTGGCGGAAGCCCCGCGCGGCCGCCTTGGGTAGCGCCCCCCTTGGCGCCCCTCGCCTTTGCTCCTCTCCCGGCTGGGGAGAGGGGCCTTGGGCTGGGAAGCCCATTTTCCCCCAACGGGGACGAGGGCCTGGGCGAGGGGTCATCCGAGGAGGTCGGGGTTTTCCGCGAGGACGCGGAGGAGGGGGCGCAGCCCTTCCAACGCCTTGCGGCGGTGGGAGATCGCGTTCTTCTCCGCCGGGGAGAGCTCGGCCAAGGTCCGCGTCTCCCCTTTGGGGATGAACAGGGGGTCGTAGCCGAACCCCCCGCTTCCCCGGGGTTCCCGGGCGATCTCGCCCTCCAGGAGGCCCTCGCTTTTCCAGAAGCGCCCGTCCGGGAGGGCCAACACCGCCACGGTGCGGAAGCGCGCGCGCCGGTCGGCCACGCCCTCCAAAAGCTCCAAGAGCTTACGGTTGTTGGCGGCGTAGTCCTTTTCCTTCCCGGCGAAGCGAGAGGAGAGGACGCCCGGAGCGCCGCCCAAGGCCTCCACCTCAAGGCCGGTGTCCTCGGCGACCGTGGGCAGCCCCGCGCGCTTGGCGTACACCACCGCCTTCAGGATCGCGTTCTCCTCGAGGGTTTGCCCCTCCTCCGGAGGCTCGGGGAGGCCCAGCTCCGCGGCGGAGACCCACTCCACCCCGGGGATGGGGCCCAGGATTTCCCGCATCTCCGCGAGCTTGGCCGGGTTTCCCGTGCCGAGGAGGACCTTCACGCCACCTTCACGCCCCGGAGGGTGAGCTCCCGCGCGAAATGGCAGGCCGCGTAGTGCTCGCCGCCCAGGTCCACGAGCTCCGGGGCCTCGCGGGAGCAGATTTCCTTGGCGTAGGAACAGCGGGGGTGGAAGCGGCAGCCCTTGGGCGGGTTCACCGGGCTGGGCACGTCGCCCTGGAGGATGATGCGCTCCGCCTGGTAATCCGGGTCCGGCACGGGCACCGCGGAGAGGAGGGCCTCCGTGTAGGGATGCCGCGGCCGAAGGAAAAGCTCCTCCGTCTCCGCGAGCTCCACGATCTTCCCCAGGTACATCACGGCCACCCGATCGGAGATGTGCTTCACCACGGAAAGGTCGTGGGCCACGAAGAGGTAGGTGAGCCCGAACTGTTCCTGGAGGTCCTCGAGGAGGTTGAGGATCTGGGCCTGGATGGAGACGTCGAGGGCGGAGACGGGCTCGTCGCACACGACGAGCTGGGGGTTAAGGGCCAAGGCCCGGGCGATCCCGATGCGTTGGCGCTGGCCGCCGGAGAACTCGTGGGGGTAGCGCCGCATGTGCTCGGGCTTCAGCCCCACCGCCTCCAGAAGCTCGGCCACCCGGGCCCGCAGCTCCTTCCCCTTGGCCACCCGATGCACCACCAGGGGCTCCCCGATGATGTCGCCCACGGTCATGCGGGGGTTCAGGGAGGAGTAGGGGTCCTGGAAGATGATCTGCATCTCCCGGCGCAAAAGCTTCATCGTCCGCTTGTCGGCGTGGACGACGTCCACCTCCCGGCCCAGCTGCTTGGAGCGGAACCACACCTCCCCGGAGGTGGGCTCGATCAGGCGCAGGATGGTGCGGGCGCAGGTGGTCTTGCCGCATCCGGACTCGCCCACCAGGCCCAAGGTCTCGCCCTCCCGGATGAAGAAGTCCACCTCGTCCACGGCCTTGACCCAGCCCACGACCCGGCGGAACACGCCCCGCCGCACGGGGAAGTACTTCTTGAGCCGGACCACCCGGAGGAGCACCAGCTCGCTCTTTGCGGCCATCCCTCACCCCTTAGGCGTAAAGCCAGCAGGCGGCCTCGTGGCGGGGGGCCACCTCCCGCAACGGCGGCATCTCCCGCGTGCAGACCTCCATGGCGTGGGGGCAGCGGGGGTGGAAGGGGCACCCCGGCGGGGCATCCAAGGGGTCGGGCACGACGCCCTTGATGGGCTCCAGGCGCTTCTTCTTTGTGGCCAAGGAGGGGATGGAGTTCAACAGCCCCTGGGTGTAGGGGTGCTTGGGCTCGTGGAAGAGGGGGCGCACCAGGGCGTGCTCCACGACCTTCCCCAGGTACATCACCACCACCTCTTGGCACATCTCCGCCACCACCCCGAGGTTGTGGGTGATGAACATGATGGCCATTTTGAACCGCCGCTGGAGGTCGCGCATGAGGTCCAAGACCTGGGCCTGGATGGTCACGTCCAGGGCGGTGGTGGGCTCATCGGCGATGAGGAGCGAAGGGTTGCAGGAGAGGGCCATGGCGATCATGGCCCGCTGGCGCATCCCGCCGGAAAGCTGGTGGGGGTACTCGTCCACCCGCTGCTCCGGCTCGGGGATCCCCACCTGCCGCAGCATCTCGATCGCCTTCCGCCGCGCCTCCTTCTTGGAGACCTTCTGGTGGAGCATGATCGCTTCCATGATCTGGTAGCCGATGGTGAACACGGGGTTCAGGGAGGTCATGGGCTCCTGGAAGATCATGGCGATCTCCTTGCCCCGGATGGCCCGGTACTCCTTGCCCTTGGGCGGGAGGGTGGTGAGGTCCACGGTGTTCCCGTCCTTGTAGAGGTAGATGTGGCCGCCCACGATCCTCCCCGGCGGCATGGGCACAAGCCCCATGATGGAAAGGGCGGTCACGGACTTCCCACAGCCAGACTCGCCCACCACGCCCAGGGTCTGCTGGGGCTCGATGGCGAAGCTGACCCCGTCGACGGCCTTGACCACCCCGTCCTCGGTGTAAAAGTAGGTTTTCAGGTCCTGGACCTGAAGGAGCGGCACAGCCCTTCCCCTAGAGGACGGCCAAGAGGATCCCCAGGACGAAGAAGAGCGCGCCGAGGATGCCGATGAGGAGCTTTTTGGGGTCGCGGGCGACGTCGCGGCCGAACACGGTGGCCGCCATGCCGGACCCGAAGGCCCCGCCCAGGGTGGCGTGCTCGGACATGTGCAGGAGCACGAGGGCGATCAAGGCAAAGCTGTCCAAAAAGAAGAGGGCCAAGAGGACGCTCCGAAGGATTCCCATTTTCCTCGCTCCTCCGAAACGCCATTATACGGGCCAGCGTCCGTTTGGTGCAAGAACGGGCGCTTCGTAAAATGTCCGTGTTGGCCAAGTACGTCTTCGTCACGGGCGGCGTGGTCTCCGGCCTAGGGAAGGGGGTGCTCACCGCGTCCCTGGGGTGCCTCCTGCGGGGCCGGGGGGTGCGGGTCACCCTCCAGAAGATCGACCCCTACCTCAACGTCGACGCCGGCACCATGAACCCCTACGAGCACGGCGAGGTCTTCGTCACCAGGGACGGCCTGGAGACGGACCTCGACATCGGCCACTACGAGCGCTTCCTTCATGAGGAGCTGAGCCGGGCCAACTACCTCACCACGGGCCAGGTGTACTGGGCCGTGATCCAAAGGGAGCGGCGGGGCGACTACCTGGGCCAGACCGTCCAAGTGATCCCCCACATCACCGAGGAAATTAAAAGCCGCATCAAAGGGGCGCTGGAGGCCACGGGCAGCGACGTGGTGGTGGTGGAGGTGGGCGGGACCGTGGGCGACATCGAGGGCCTGCCCTACCTCGAGGCCATCCGCCAGCTCCGCGACGAGCTCCCCCGCGAGGACGTGGCGGTCGTCCACCTCGCTTACGTCCCCATCCTCTCCACCACGGGCGAGCTCAAGACCAAGCCCACCCAGCACTCGGTGAAGGAGCTGCGGGCCACCGGCATCCAGCCGGACTTCATCGTGGCCCGCTGCCCCACCGCCCTCCCCCTCGCCCTGCGCAAGAAGATCGCCCTGTTCTGCGACGTCCCCACGGAGCACGTCATCGAGGACCGGGACCTCCCCTCCATCTACGAGGTGCCCTTGGCCCTGGCGGAGGAGGGGTTCGACCGAAAGCTCCTGCGCCGCCTGGACCTGACGCCCGGGGACCAGGACCTCGCCGCCTGGAAGGACTTCGTGCGCCGGCTGCGGGATTCGGAGCGGGCGATCCGTATTGGGATCGTGGGCAAGTACGTGGAGCTGCGGGACGCCTACCTCTCCATCACCGAGGCCCTGCGGCACGCGGGCGCTGCCCTAGGGGCCAGGGTGGAGATCGCCTGGATCCCCGCCCAACGGGTGGAGGAGGAGGGGGAGAAGGCCTTGGCCGGCCTGCAGGGGATCCTGGTCCCGGGCGGGTTCGGCGAGCGCGGCATCGCCGGCAAGGTCTTCGCCGCGGACTACGCCCGCCGCACCGGCCTCCCCTACTTCGGCATCTGCTTGGGGATGCAGGTGGCCGTGATCGCCTTCGCCCGCGCCGTCCTGGGCTGGAAAGAGGCCAACTCCACGGAGTTCGACCCGCGCACGCCCTACCCCGTGATCGACCTCCTGCCCGAGCAGGCGGGGGTGCGGGCCAAAGGCGGCACCATGCGCCTGGGCGAATACCCCGCGAAGCTCCAACCCGGCACGCGCATCCACGCCGCCTACGGGACGGACACGATCGGGGAGCGCCACCGCCACCGCTACGAGTTCAACCTCCGCTTCCTGGAGGCGTTCGAGGGCGCGGGCCTCCTCCCCTGCGCCTTCTCCCCGGATGGGCGCCTGGTGGAGGCCGTGGAGCTGCGGGACCATCCCTGGTACGTGGCCGTCCAATTCCACCCGGAGTTCCGTTCCCGGCCCCTCCGCCCCCACCCCCTGTTCGTGGCCTTCCTCCGGGCATGCGCCTCCTCGTCCCCTTGATCCTCTCCGTTTGCGCCGCCGCGCAGACCCTCACCGTCACCGCGCCTTGGCTTGTGGTCTACGACCCGGAGGGGCGGCCCCGCTGGGAAATCCGCCTGGAAAGGCTTTGGCGCACCCGGGAGGGCTGGGAGGGCGAGGGCGTCCTCTTGACCCTGTTTTGGGCGGGCGAGCCGAAGTTCCGGGTGCGGGCTCCGCGGATCCGCGCCGAGGCCCTGGGGCGAAGCTGGACCCTGGCCGGGGAGGTCCAGGGCGAGGGCCACGGGTTCGCCTTCGCCGCGGAGGAAGCCTCCTGGAACGGCCGGCTCGTCCTTAAAGGCTTTCGGGCCCAGGGCCAGGGGATGGCCCTCTCCGCCGCGGAGGCCCGCTGGGATCTGGAGGGGCCCCTGGAGCTCTTCGGGGCCGAGGGCGAAAGCGCGGGCTGGACCCTGCGCTTCCCCTACGGCCGCTACGCAGAAGGCTTGCTCGTGGCCCAGGAGGCCGAGGCCTGGGGCCACGGCGTGCGCCTCCGCGCGGAGCTCCTGGAGTTCTGGGTGGAGGAGGGCCGGCTGAAGTTCCGGAGGGTCCGGGTTGCCCGCGGTCCTTGAGGGCTTGGATTTGGTGAGGCGCTTCGGCCCCATCCGCGCCGTGGACGGCCTTACCGTGCGGTTCCGCGCCGCGGAGGTCACCGGGCTTTTGGGCCCCAACGGCGCGGGCAAGACCACCACCCTCTACCTCCTCGCGGGCTTCCTCCGCCCCAACCGGGGCGAGGTGTTCCTCGGGGGGAGGCGCATCACCGGCCTCCCCTTCCACCGCCGGGCCCGCCTGGGCATCCACTACCTCCCCCAGGAGCCCTCGGTGTTTCTGCGCACCACCGTGGCGGGGAACGTCAAGTTGGCCCTGGCCGGGTTGGGGCTGCGCTGGAACGGGCAGGTGGACCAGGTGCTGGCGGATCTGGGCTTAACGGGCCTGCTGCGGCGGCGCGTGGCCGAGCTCTCCGCGGGCGAACGGCGCAAGGTCGAGGTCGCCCGCGCCCTCGTCACCCGCCCCCTCTTCCTCCTCCTGGACGAGCCCTTCTTGGGCGTGGACCCCTTGACCGTGCAGGACCTCTCCCGCCTCGTGCGCCAGCTCGCCCAAAACGGCATCGGGGTGGTCATCTGCGACCACAACGTGCGCGACACCCTGCGGCTGGTGGACCGCGCCTACCTCATTCAGGCCGGAAAGCTCGTCATGGAGGGGACCCCCGCGGAGATCGTGGCCGACGCCCGCGCCCGCCAAAGCTATCTTGGGGAAAACTTCGTCCTGTGAGCGGCCTCCAGGGCCAGGAGCCTTTTCTTCCAGACAAGACCGGGACCGAACCCGCCCAACCCGTCCTTCCCCACCACCCGATGGCAGGGGATGAGGATGGGCACGGGGTTTTTCGCCAGGGCCTGGCCCACGGCCCGCGCCGCCCGCGCCCTCCCCAGCCGCGCCGCAAGCTCCTGATACGTGCAGGTCTCCCCGTAGGGGATGCCCCGGAGTTCCTCCCAGACCCGCCGGAAGAACGGGGGGCCCTCCAGGCGCACGGGCACGGAAAAATCCTTGCTCCTGCCCTCGAAGTACGCGGAGAGCTCAGCGGCCAGGGTGGCCAGGAGGGGCGCCCCCTGAAGGGGCCCGGCGACCCTGTGGCCGGGGAAGCGCAGGGCCAGGATGGCCCCGTCCTCCCACAGGGCGTGGAACACGCCCCAGACGGTTGGGACCTCTCCCCAGGGCACGGGTAAGCCTAGCGCGCTCCGCGGGGGCGTACAATGAGGCCGTGCGCGCCCTCGCGGTGAATTGGGATCTCCTCGCTCCGGGTTTTGTGCGCGACGACTTCGCCACGGCCGAATCCTTCGCCAGCTTCGACGCCGTGCTCCTCGATCCTGGGCCCCTGCCGGAGCTTTGGCTTCCCTGGGCCGAGCTCGCCCCGGACGGGACCCGCTGGGTTCGCCCCGGCCGGGACCTCGGGCTGGCCCGGGCCCTGGAAAACCTGTTCCTCGCCCGACAGAAGGAGCTCGAGGACCTCCTCCTCCGCGGGGGAGGGGTTGTGGTGGTGCGGGTGCGGCCCGCGGGCGCAGAGCTGTTCCTGGAGGGGAACCCGCCCCGCCGGCTCGATCGCTACGCCTTCCTGCCCCGGACTTCCCTTGTGCGCGGCCCCCACCACCTCGCCCTGCCCCAGGGCCTGCGCTTCCTGCCCCGGCGCGGAAAGGACCTCCAGGTCACCGCCCCCCTCCACCCGCTCGCCCCCTTCCTCCAGCGCTTCGCCACCCAGGGCTACGAGGCCGTCCTGGCCCACGCCTTGGGCGCGCCGCTCTCCGCCTTCGGCGAGGTGTTGGCCCAAAACCGCGTGGGCGACCCCCTGGCCCTGGATCTGCCTGTAGGGGCGGGCCGCCTCCTTTTTGTCCCAAGCCTTCCGGGCGCGGAGGGCGCCGAGGCCGGACAGCTCCTGCGGCAGGCCCTGGCGGCGCTCCTCTCCTGCCCCCTGCCCGAGGCCGCCCCGGACTGGCTTTCCAACTACCGCCTCCCCGGCGAGGAGGAGCTCCTGCGGGCCCAGGAGGAGCTCGCCCGGGAGCGGGAGCGGCTGGCGCGCCGGGAGGAGGCGCTGGCCCAGGCCCAGAGGGAATACGACCTCCTGCGGGCCCTGCTTTTCCCGCGCGGGCGGGCGGCCTTTGCCCAGGCCGTGGCCGCGGCCCTCGCCCGGCTCGGGTTCTCCGTGGAGGGGGGCGGGGCGACCGCCCTCTTTTTGGCCCGCAGCGGGGAGGGGGAGCTCCTGGTGCGGGCGGCCCTTTCCCCCTTCGGGCCGGTGGGGCCGGAGGAGCACCGGGCCCTCCTTTTGGAGCTGGACCGGTGGCGCAACGAGGCCCGCCGGGAGGTGCGGGGGCTCCTCGTGTGCCTGGCGGAGCCCGAGCGCGATCCCCGCCGGCGGGGCCCCCAGTGGGAGGAGGCCGTGGAGCGGGCCAGCCGCGATCACCGGTTCGCCCTGGCCTCCGCCTACGATCTCTTCCGCGCGGTGGCTCAGGTCCTCGCGGGCGCCGATCCCCAGGTCCTCCGGCGCGCGCTGGCGGAAACGGAGGGGCCGTGGAAGCCCAGGTTCTGAAGTTGGGCCTTGTCCTCGGCCTCCTGTTCCTGCCCCTCTCCGCCTGGGCCAGCCCGCGCCTGGCCCGGCGGATCCGGGCCCGCCAGCACATCCGCCCGGAGGGGCCCGCCACCCACGGCCCCAAGGCGGGCACGCCCACCATGGGCGGGCTCGTCCCGCTCGCCCTAATCCTTTTAGGCGCGGCGCTCGTGTGGGCCTGGGCAGGCCTGGAGGGGCCGAGCCTGTTCGCCGTGGCCGCCATGGGGTTGGGCGCCCTGGTGGGGCTTCTCGATGACCTGCGGGCCCAGCGGCGGACCCGCTCCACCGGGTTCTTCCCGCATCAGACCCTTCTCAGCCAGCTCGCCGCCGCCGCCCTCCTCCTCCCCTTGGCCCTCAGGTCCCCGCCCGTCCTGCGCCTGCCCTTCGTGGATCTCGTTCTCGTGCCCCCGGCCTGGGCCTGGGTTCCCCTCCTGATCCTGGGCTTTTTGGGGACGGTGAACGGGGCGAACCTCGCGGACGGCCTGGACGGTTTGGCCACGGGGCTTTTCCTCCTTGCGGTTTTGGGCCTCTTTCCGCTGCTTTGGGCGAAGCCGGGGCTGGCGGCCCTGGCCTTGGCGGCCCTGGGCGCGGGGCTGGGCTTCCTTTGGGCCAACGCCCACCCGGCCCGGGTGTTCCTGGGCAATGTGGGCGCCATGGGGCTGGGGGGCCTCCTGTTCGGCCTGGCCTGGGCTGCTGAAGGGATCCTGTTCCTCCCTCTGGTGGGCGGCGTCTTCGTGCTCGAGGCCCTCTCCGACATCCTCCAGGTGGGGAGCTACAAGCTCACGGGCGTGCGCCTCTTCAAGATGAGCCCCCTCCACCACCACCTGGAGGACGCGCCGGTCTCCTGGCCCCATCGGCTCCGCAGCCCCCATTGGCCCGAGCCCAAGGTGGTGACGCGGCTTTGGGTCGTGGGCGCGGCCTGCGCCCTCTTGGGGGCCCTCGCCAGCCTCTAGGGCCAGACCTCTTGGCCCGTGCGCACGGCCTCCGCCACCACCGTGATCCTCCCCGCCCGCTCCGCGAACTCCTCGGGCGTCAGGGGGATGGGCTGCAGGCCCACGTCCAGGGCCCAAAGCTCGAGCACGCGCCGCACCCGCTCGCCGTAGGGCAGGGCCCGGAACGCGGGGGACACAAGGACGAGGTCGTAGTCCGAGTGCAGGAGCTCTTCGCGTTTGGCCCGGGAGCCAAAGAGGATGGCCCGTTCCAGGGGGAACCGTTCGTGCACGCGCTGTAAAAAGCGCTTCAGCTCGAGCCAATCAACGCCGAGGTGGCCCATGCCCGCACCTTTTCCGCCGCGGAAAGGAGCCCTTCGGTCTTGAGGCGGTCGTAGTTCTCCGCGGGGATGCCGTTGGCGGCGTCGGGATAGCGCGCGGCCACGTACTCCGGGTTCAAAACCCGCAGGGCGTGCATGACCTCTTCGGGAACGGAAAGGAGCCGCCCCAGCTCCACCAGGTTGTGGGTCTTAGGCGGAAGCTCCCTTTTGCGCTCGATGTACACGGCCTTGAGCCATTTTTCCGTGGCCTGGTGGCAGAGGAAAGCGGCGGCGAAAAAGATCCCGGCGTCCAACAACGCGCGCGCCGCCGCGAGGTCGTACTCCCCTTGGGCCCACCAGGCTTGGGTCTCCGGACGCATCAGGGTTCTTTGAGCCTCCGCTTGAGCTCCTGGATGGGGCGCACCGGCGTGGGGTCCACGCCGTTCAAAAGGGCCAGATAAAAGCTCACCCAGTCCCCCAGGTGCACGAGCCAGAGGGCCTGGGCCAGCGCGTCCTCCCCCTGGCCCCATACCTCCTGGAACGCCAGCCCCCGGGCCGTGAGCACCTCCTTCAGGATCTCCACGCGCTTGGCCACCCGGGGGTGGTCGAAGGCGGTGCGGAGGAAGATCACCACCCCCTGGGGGAAGAGCTTGCCCGCGAGCTCGTAGCCGACGATCTCGTTGTGGCACAGCTCCGGGAGCTCCATCCAGTACGCGGGCTGCTTGGCGTTCTCGTTGATCTGGGTCTTCCAGCGGTAGGCCACGGGCGCGGTGATGCCCGCGCCGTAGACCACCGGGATTTGGCCGCACAGGGCTTGGGCGAGGGCCTGGGCGGGGTTCTCGTTGTGCTCGGGGAGGCAGGCGTCGCGCAGCGGGCGCAGGGCCGCGGGCACCCGGGAGGGGTTCTCCCGCAGGCACCCCAGGCGGGCGAAACAGCCCAGGATGGGGAAGAGGAGGAAGGCCAGGGCGGCGCGGGGCGGGAGGCCGGGGGGCACGGGCACCCAGGGGATCTCCTGCTCTTCGCACAGGGCGGCCAGGGCCCCGCCGGTGGTGAGGGCCACGGCGCGCTTGGTCCGCCGCAGCCCCTCCCGAAAGGCCTGGAGCGTCTCCTCCGTCTCGCCCGAATAGGAAATCGCGATGAGCAGGGTATCCGCGTTCACCCACGGGGGGAGAACGTAATCCCTTACGGTGGTCACGGGGACGGTGGCGAAGCGGGCAAGGAGATCTCCGGCGATGGCCGACCCACCCATGCCCAAGACCACAGCGTTCTTGAAGCCCTGCACCCCGTTGGGGACGCGACACGAAAGCCCTAAAGCACGCTCGATTTGCTCGGGGAACTCGCGCAGGGTCTGAAGCATCCTTCCCCCGTCCAAAGAGAGGAGCTCTTTCCAGCCGGGCATGCTTGAAGTTTACCCCATCAGCCCGGGTTCTGCGCCACTACCACGAGCCGGCGCGCCTCAAAGCCGTAGGGCGACATATCCAGCCCGCCATACGCGGCGCGATACTTCCAGCCCGCTTCCTGCAACATGCGGATGAGCTCATGCAAAGAGTAAGTGCGGAGGTTCACCGTGGCCTCCCCGGCATAACGCCATCCATTTCCCTCGGGCAGGAAGAAAAGCCAGTGAGAAGAAAGGCGGGATTTCTCAAAGTCGAAGGTATTTTCTTGGACAATCATGTGGCTTTCGGTCTTTGTGACGATCATAGGCTGGAATAACCGCATAAGCCGATCACGAGAAAAAGCGTCTAGGACGAAAATTCCGCCTGGCCGCGTGAGCTTTCGCGCGGAGGTGAGGAACTTTTGATCCTCCTCTTCGCTGTAGTAGCCCACAAAGGAAGTGAAAAGGCATAGGGCTGCGTCAAAGTCCTTGTGGGGAAGCTTTTGGATTTCCCGGACATCCCAAAGCACGAACTCCACCCGTTCTTGCACCTGAGCTTCCAACGCCAATGCTTTGGCTTTTTCCAAAAATTTCGGGGAGAAGTCCACGCCCACCATAAAGTACCCACGTTTGGCTAAGGCTACGCTGTGACGGCCAATCCCACAGCAAACATCCAAGAGCTTTGCACCTGCTGGCACTCCGTGGGCCTGGAAGAGTTTCATCATAGCATCCGCTTCCTGTTCAGCCCTTTGTAGCAACTCCTCCAGTTGCAATTGGTAAAGCTCGGCCTTCTCGATGAAAAGCTCCCGCGGCCAATCCTCGACCATGGTTTCACCCCCTCTAAATTCCCAGGCCCGAGAAGGGGAGCTCCGTTGGAGGGAGTTTTTCCGCGAGCTCGGGCTTCAGGACCACCCAGGGCTTGGGCGCCAGGACGATGGCGCCCGGGGGCACGTCGTCCCGCACCACCGCGCCCGCGCCGATGCGCGCGCCCCGCCCCACCCGGATCGGGCCCAACAGGACGGCGTGGGCCCCGATCACCACCCCGTCCTCCACCGTGGGATGGCGCTTCTTCTTCTCCGTGGACACCCCGCCCAGCACCACCCCCGAATAGAGGTGCACGTCGTCCCCGATCTCCGCGGTCTCCCCGATCACCACGCCCATCCCGTGGTCGATCGTGACCCGCCTCCCCAGCTTCGCCCCCGGGTGGATTTCCACGCCGGTGAGGAGGCGCGTGAGGTGCGCCAGGAGGCGGGCGAGGAAGCGGAGGCGGTGCCGCCAAAGCCAGTGGTTGAGGCGGTGCATCCAGATCGCGTGCATGCCGGGGTAGAAGAGGAGGACCTCCAGGGCGTTGCGGGCCGCGGGATCGCGGGCCATCACGGCGCGGATGTCCTCACGGATTCCCCGGAACATGGTTCCCTCCGAAAAGCCCGGTGGAGAGGTAGCGCTCGCCCGTGTCCGGGAGGATCACGACCAGGACCTTTCCCGCGGACGCGGGGCGGGCGGCCACGCGGAGGGCGGCGGCCACCGCCGCCCCCGAGGAGATCCCCAAAAGGAGCCCCTCCTTGCGGGCCAGCTGCCGCGCCGTCTCCGCCGCCTCCTCGTCGCTCACCGGGATCACCTCGTCGATCACGGACCGATCGAGGACCTTGGGCACGAAGCCCGCGCCGATGCCTTGGATGCGGTGCCGGCCGGGTTTTCCCCCGGAAAGGACCGGCGAAGCCGCGGGCTCCACGGCGATCACCTGCACCGTGGGTTTGCGGGCCTTGAGGACGCGGCCCACCCCGGTGATCGTTCCGCCCGTCCCCACCCCGGCCACGAAGATGTCCACCCGGCCCTCCGTGTCCCGCCAGATCTCCTCCGCCGTGGTGGCCGCGTGGACCCCGGGGTTCGCGGGGTTCTCGAACTGCTGGGGCATGAAGGCGTGGTAGCGCCTCGCCAGTTCTTGGGCGGCGCGCACCGCGCCCGCCATCCCCTCCTCCGCGGGGGTGAGCACGATCTCCGCGCCCAGGGCCTGCAGAATGGCCCGCCGCTCCAGGCTCATCGTCTCGGGCATGGTGAGGATGAGGCGGTAGCCGCGCAGGGCGCACACAAAGGCTAGCCCGATCCCGGTGTTCCCCGAGGTCGGCTCCACCACCACGCCCCCCGGCCGGAGGAGCCCCCGCTCCTCCGCCTCCCGGATCATGGCCCAGGCGATCCGGTCCTTAACGCTTCCCAGGGGGTTTTTGGCCTCCAGCTTCCCGAGGATCTCGCAGGGGAGCCCTTGGCCGATGCGAGAAAGCCGCACCAAGGGGGTGTTGCCGATGAGCTCCAACGCGCTTTCCGCCACCCGCATCCTTCCTCCTTTTCCGCACAAAAAGGCACACACACGCCGCGGAGCGCCGAAGGGGGATGGAAAACGCGGGTTAGCGGCTACACAAGGGGGCGAAGGACCAAGGGCCCAAGAGCCGATCCGCCGTAGGCCGCCCATTCACCCTCGTGCGCATCCCTTCACCCCCAAGCGCACTATAGGGCGAAGGGCCGGCCAAGTCAATCCCTGGGGAGGCCGAGGGCCCAGGCGGCGTGCACGAGTTGCCCAAAGGCGAGGCCGCCGTCGCCCGGGGGCACCTGGCGGTGGGCCAGGAACCGCAGGCCCGCGGCCTCCACCTCCTCCTTGGCCGCCCGGGCGAGGGCGGCGTTCACGGCCGCTCCGCCCGTGAGGCCCACGGCCGCAATGCCCTCGTTTTGGGCGATCCGGAGGGCGATGCGGGCCAGCCCGCGGGCCAGCGCGTCCTGGGCGGTGGCCGCGAGGTCCGCCGGCCGGGCCCCCCTCCGCCGCCGCTCCCAAAGCTCCCGGAAAAGCGCGGGCGTATCGAGGAGGAGCACGCCCGCCTCTTCCCGGATGGGCGGCTCGAGGGGGAGGGGGCGGCCCTGGGCGGCGAGGGCCTCCAGCCGCATGGCGGGCTCGCCCTCGTAGGTGCGCTCGCGGCAGACCCCAAGCCAGGCGGCCACCGCGTCCAAGAACCGCCCCGCGCTGGTGGTGGGGGGCGCGTTCAGCCCCCGCTCGATTTGGGCGCGCACCAGGCGGAGCTCCGCGGGGGGCAAGGGGGCCTCGTCCAAGGGGAGGCCGGCGGCGAGGAGGAAGCTCGCGGCCATGCGGCCGGGGCGGAGGGCCGCCAGGTCCCCCCCGGGCAGGGGGACCGGCCGCAGGTGCCCCACGCGCCGGAACTCCCCCCGCCGCCAGAGGAGCACCTCCCCGCCCCACGCCGCGCCGTCCAGGCCGTACCCGTAGCCGTCCACGGCGATTCCCACAAGCTCCCACACCCTGTGCTCGCCGGCCAGGCCCGCCACATGGGCCACGTGGTGCTGCACAGGGATGGCTTCCCCAAGCTCCTCCGCAAGCCGCCGGGTGGGGAACGCGGGATGCAAGTCGCACGCGATCCGCCTGGGCCTGGGCAGCCCCAAAAGGCGCAGGAAGTGGTCCAGGGCCTCCCGCAGGAACTCCAGGGTCTCCAGTTCCTCCGTGTTCCCGATGTGCTGGGAGAGGAAGACCTTCCCCCGGGCGTAGAGGGCGAAGGTCACGTTGAGGTCGCCGCCCAGGGCGAGGAGGGGCTCGGCCCCGAGGGCCAGGGGGAGGGCCTCGGGGACCCAGCCACGGGAACGCCGCAGGAACACCGGGCCGGCGGGACCAACCCGGAGCACGGAGTCGTCGCAGCGGGCCACGATCCTGCGGTCGTGGAGGAGGAAGGCATCGGCCACCCCCGCGAGCTCCTTAAGGATCCGCGCGTTGTCGATGAGCATGGGCCGGCCCGGGAAGTTCGCGCTCGTCATGACCAGGGGGAAGGGCAGGCCCCGGAGGAGGAGGTGGTGGAGCCCGGTGTAGGGGAGCATCACGCCCACGGTGTGGAGGCCGGGGGCCACGGAGGGCGCGAGGTAGCCCGGCCGCTGGGGGAGGACGACGATGGGCCGGCGGGGGGAGCGCAAAAGCCGCCACTCCTCGGCGCTGGGCTGGGCGAAAAGGGGGACCTGGTCCTCCCGGGCCATGAGGGCGAAGGGCTGGGCCGGCCGGCCCAGCCGCCGCCGAAGCTCGGCCACCGCCTCCTCCCGCGTGGCGTCGCACGCCAAGTGCGTCCCCCCCAGGCCCTTGATGGCCAGGATCCTCCCGGCCCGCAGGGCCTCCTGGGCCAGGACCACCGGATCCCCCGACACCTCCTGCCCGTTTGCCCAAAAGGAGAGCTTGGGGCCGCAAGCGGGGCAGGCGATGGTTTGGGCGTGGTAGCGCCGATCCAGGGGGTTGCGGTAGTCGCGGGCGCACTCCGGGCACAGGGGAAAGTCCCGGAAGGCCGTGCGGGGCCGGTCGTAGGGCAGGGCCTCCACCACAGTGAAGCGCGGGCCGCAATCGGTGCAGCTTGTGGCCCAATAGCCGTGGAAGCGGCTTTGGGGGTCCTCGATGTCCCGCAGGCACAGGGCGCAGGTGGCCGTGTCGGGGGGGATGAGGCCCGAGCCCTCGCCGTGGTCCCGGGAGGGGAGGATGCGGAATCCCCGTTCGCCCAAGGGCGGCAGGTCCTGGACGGAAAGCCGCTCGATTTCCGCTAAAGGCGGCTTCTCCTCCTGCAGCGCGGCGAGGAACGCCTCCAGGGCCGCGGGCTCGCCCTCCGCCTCGATCTCCACCCCGGCCTCGCCCAGGTTGCGCACGTACCCGCCCAGGCCGTGGCGCACGGCGAGGCGGTAAACGAACGGCCGGAACCCCACGCCCTGTACGGTTCCCTCCACGTGGATGCGCCACCGCCGCATGGAGCCGTAAGTATAGCGGGGCAGTTGTCCCCCCGCGGCGGGTCGCGGGGGATTCGTGCCGCGGGGAGGAGGGGCTTGAAATTAGGGCCATGGTTCACGCGGTGGTGGACCTCCGGGCGATCCGGGCGAACCTCGCGCACCTGCGGGAGTGGCTTCCCAAACGCGTGGCCCTCATGTTCGTGGTCAAGGAGGACGCCTACGGCCACGGCCTTGTGCCGGTGGCCCGCGCCGCCGCGGAGATCGTGGACTGGTTCGGGGTGGCCCACGTGCGCGAGGCCCAGGCCCTACGCAAAGCCGGCCTCGCCCAGCCCATCTTCCTCATGATCCCGCCCGTGGGGGAGGAGCTGGTGGCCGCGATCCGCGCCGGCCTCCACATCCCTTTAGGGGACCTGGGGATGTTGGGGGAGGTGGAGGCGGCCGCGCGCCGCGCGGGCAAGAAGGCCCTCGTGCACCTGGAGATCGACACGGGCATGGGCCGCTTCGGGCTCCTCCCCGAGGAGGCCGAACAGGCCCTGGCTTCCTTGAACCCCCGGTACACGGAGCTAGCGGGGATCTTCTCGCACCTTTCCTCGGCCTACGGGACGGCCCCGGAGGACCTGGAGTTCACGCGGGCCCAGGTGTGGTGGTTCCGCAAAATCCTTCAGGAGTGGGAGGGGCGGGTGGAGGCGCCCTGGAAGCATTTGGCCAACTCCGCGGCGGTCCTGGCCTTCCACGAGGCCACAGCGCCGCCCCTGAATCTAGTGCGGGTGGGCACCGCGGCCTACGGCTATCCGGAGGGGCCGGCTCGGCCTCCCGTGCCCCTTACGCCGGCGGCCCGGGTGTGGACGCGGATCGCCGCGGTACGGGAGGTCCCGGCGGGATGGCCCGTGGGGTACGGGCGGACCTTCGTGACGGAGCGGCCGGCGCGGCTGGCCATCCTCGCCGCCGGCTACAGCCACGGCCTCCGGCCCGAGCTGCGCGATGTGCTGGTGCACGAGCACCGCGCGCCCCTCGTGGGGAAGATCGCCATGGACACGGTGGCCTGCGACGTGAGCGGGGTGGCGCGGGTGCGGCGTGGGGACGCGGCCCTGCTTTTCGGCCCGGAGGTCGAGCGGCCAGGCTGGGTGTGCCCGGTGCTCGTGCCGGTGCTCCTTTGCGCGCGCCGCCGGTTCGTGGGCGCGGAAAAAGGTGGTACGCCCGGCAGGATTTGAACCTGCGACCTCTGGCTCCGGAGGCCAGCGCTCTGTCCGGGCTGAGCTACGGGCGCTACGGAGGGAGCGGGATTCGAACCCGCGGCCGGGGTTTTAAGCCCCGGCAACGGCTTAGCAAGCCGTCCTCTTCGGCCCCTCGAGCATCCCTCCCACCCCGCATTCTATGCGCTGGGGCGCGGGTGTCAAACGCGCGGGTGGACGGGGCGCGGGCCGCCCCGTAAGATCGGGGCACCGCATGGGCCCTTCCGCCTGAGACCCACCCCATTCCACCTCACGCCTCACCTCCCCCGGGCGGAAGGGCCCGCTTTTTTGTTGAGCCCGGGCTCTTGCCCATCCCCAACGAGGTCCGTGGCCCCCTCCGAACCCCAAGCGGGGGCTTCCTAGCCCGCCTGTCCCCTGCATCCTCCTTGGGCCCTCCGGTCGTGCGCCGTCAGGGAGGGGCGATCATGAACGTTGCCGTAAGGCCGAGGTGGTCGGAAGGCACATAGGTTTGTACGTCCCCCCATCGAAACGGTGCCCCCTTATCGATCAGATTTGACCACCGCGTTCGGCCGATGCTCTCAAGCCCGAGGAGGAGGGGGGACGTGTCGCCGCCACGAAAATAAAAAATGTAATCCAGCCGCTGCGGCCAGCCCGGGCCCTGGGCCAGCGGGTTCCCCCGGTCCCCCCAAGGGCCTTCCGAGCGCGTCCGCCAATCCCTCCCCAGCCACGTGAACCCGGGTTTATCGGGATGCTTTTCTCTCCAAGCGTCCGTAAACATCCCCGCTTCGGCAAGCAATTCCAACATCGCGATGTACGCCGGCGAGGGGAGCGGGGAACGGGGGTCGACGCCAGCAGGGAGGACCAGGTCCTCCCCCCAGTTCGCGGGGAAGGGAGCGATCACGTTGAAATCGCCGCAGAGGATGACAGGCCGGCGGGCGCGGTCGTCCTGAGTACAAGCTTTGATGAAGGCCCCGAGCTCGAGGATTTGGCTCTTCCGCACTTCCCAAGCCCTATCGGGATGCGGGATCTTTCCCTCCAGCGGTCCCGTGAACTCTGGATCTCGAGCAGCGAGATGCACGTTAAACACGTGGACGTAGCAGTCCGCGTTTCTTGGGTCGAGCTGCACGCGCGCGTAAAGGGCGCCCTTGGCGCAGAGTTCCTCTCCCCCCAGCAACCCTGCTTGGTTTCCCCAGATCATGGCGCTTGCCGCGACGATGGGGTACCTGGAAAGGAGCATGAGTCCGCCGTCCTGCGTGGCCTCCACGTCGACGCCTAAAACAGGGCAGTAAGAATCGGGCCCAGCGAGCACATAGCGGTCCCCAGCCTGCCCCACGAACACTTCCGTCCCCTCCTCGTTGGGCATAGCCCCCAAAAGGAGGATCTCCGTGCCCCCGACCTGCACGCGCTTGCTTTGCCCTCGGCTTAGGGGATGCCATTGCCCGGGATCTTCTCGGCCTGTCCAGCTTTGGTGGACTGCCCTCTTCCCCGCTTCGTCGAACACCTCTTGTAAGCAGACGATGTCGTAGTTGCCCGCCACGACCTCGGCGACTACGGGGATCCGCGGGCCGACGAATAAGGCATGGGTTGGGAGGAGGGCGGTGTTCCAAACAAGCAGGCGAAGCCGGGTAGCGGGGCACGCTGCGCTGAGAAGGCAAACCTGGCCTAAGTGATACGAGGTCAAGCCAAACAGAGAAAACAAGGAAAACCTGGTAACCATGGCTTCTTGATAGCCAGAGACAGCGATTTTGAAGCCGGCGATGTCCTCGAAGCTCCCGATCGCTTCCCCCTTGGGCACAGGGGTGAGGGTGAACTCCTGATACGCAAGAGGTTTGGCCGTGCACTCGGTGAGCTGGCCGGAAACGGTGACCCCTGGGACGAGCGTGCCCGTAAACTTTCCTTCTGCATCGGTCTTTCCCGCGATGGGGCCGTAAGCGGGGGTGGGCGGGGGCGGCGCGGGGCGCAGACACACCGTACCCAACCCCACCGTGGTGTAGACACGGCCGAACATGTCCATGGATGAAGCCAGTTGAAGCTGAGTGACGGTCGCCTCAGGATAGCCCGGCGAGGAAACTCGCACCGTGCCGATTTGGTCTGCTCGAGTAACGGCGGTGACCCCGGTTTTGGGAACAAGGGTCACCGAGACCTGGGCCTGCGGGAGAACCCGCACCGTGCACTCGGTAAGTGTTCCCGTAACAAAGGTGTTCGGAAGGGTGGGGATGGGGATATCGAAGCGGCCGGAAGCGTCCGTAGCCCCAGTGAAGGGACCGTAGGTTGGAGGGATTCCTGGCTCACTCGGGGACGCCGCCCGCACTACAAGAGAAACGCGTAGCTCCAGTTCGCCAATGACTCCGGGAGTCCAAGCTTTGAACCGTAGGAGAAATGTTTGGCCGGCAAGGGATGGAACCAGGAAGTCATATTGAGTGGTGGCTGTTCCGAAGCCGGAGGCTACCGGAAACGCCGGCCAGCCTGGGGGAAGCGCTTCCGCGCGAATGTTCACCGCTCCGGCGGGCGTGCGCGTAGCGGTGAGCATGATCCGGCCCGAAGTTCCTGCCTGGGCTTCACAGCGGAGCTCCGAAACCCCCGTGCCTACTTGATGCGGTCCGGAGCATGTTCCCACGATTTGAACTTGTCCGGAGAACTGCAGGCGGATCCCGCCATAGTAGATTTCGCCAGGACCGTAGCTTTGAGCGTAGGTGACCAAACTCCCGAAGACCAAACCTCCAAGAAGAAACCATCGCATGGCGTCCACCTCCTCATTCCCGCGCGGGGCAAATGCGAAGGGCATGCAGGCTGGTTAGGACGAGTCTTTCCACCTGTGGGAGAGGCCACCCCGCCCACCTCAGCGCGTGAACGTTATTGAGTATACACCACCCCCGTGGGCCGGGTTTCCCTGAGCCCCGCTGAAGGTGGTGGAGGTGTTTTATGGGCACGAACGGTGGAGAAGCTTTTATGGTGCTCAGCGACGCAAAGAGCGGTTGGAAGGCCGTCGGCTACGAGGCTTCTTAAGGGGATACTCTACCTCGGCGGCATGGGATCAAAAAAGCGGAAGAGCTGCAAGTGCTCTTCCGCTCCATTCCCTTAATACCCTACCAGGTCCCAGATCCGATCGTTGTTTCCCACGTGTAGAAGTCCACCGAATACGAACCAAGCCCGGTCAGGAAGGACTGTAGCCAGCCGGCGAGTTGCACACCGCCCGACGCTGTGAACCCGGCCTTGAGAGTCCAGGTCCTGGGGCTGACCCTGACCTCGCCCTTGAGGTAGGGCGTCAGTTGTACGAACGGGCCAGCGACGTTGTACACATAGGCGGCCAAAGCTAGCCCAGGCCCAGCGGTGGTGGTGGCGTTGGCCCCGGTGGTCACCGAGAAGCTGGGATGGCTTGCCCACGGACTCCTCGATACGATCTTCCTCCATCCCCCTTCCCACCTTGCTCCAAGCCGGTTCGTTGCCCCGGCGGAGGCCTGGGCGCTGAACCCAACCCTGGCCGCCGCGCTCACCGACGCGTGGGCACTTGCCTCTATCAACAGCCTGATCCAAACCGGAAAACAAAGCACACAGAAGTAAAAGTCCCTGCTGTAGGTCCACAAGGTGACACTTTTGTTCCAGGCAAGGCTTTGGGTGATGGTTGCGGTAAGCGACGCGCTCATGCTTGGATTGATGTCGATCCAGGCCTCGAACCACTTGAGCCCATCTCCTTGCCACCAGGGTTTGAACTCCCAACCAAGATGGGCCCCAAAGTATAGGCTGGGCGTGGCAGACACGGTCACCGTACTTCCCGAGGGGGAATGGGGGAGAGTTGCGGAAACGGTGTGGCTGTAGGAAAAGCCCCAGTCCATGCTCCAGTTGGTGGGCGGCACAAATCCGGTCGGAGGCGCAGGCGGAACCGGGGTTGGGATGACCCCAGGGATGGAATACTTGATTGTGAACACCCCGAACTTGGCCAGGGCGTCCATAGCGGTCGGCGCCATCTTCTCTTCCAGCAAGTTCGCCGGCGGCCTCTCGGTTTGGATGAGCTCTTCCACTAGGATGACCACCCGGTCTTCCACCTTAACCATCCCTTTCAGGTACGTGCCGCCTCCGAAGTCTACAAACCATCGGAGCCGGGCGAGTTCCTCTCCATTTAGAAGGCGGGCCCTTTCCGGCAACTCGAACCGCACCTCCCGTCGCTGTTCGAGCTGCTGTTCCTTGGGCAGGCTCTCCAAGTATAGGGACTGGAAGATTAAGGAGCTCAACCGGGCGTGAACCGCGGCCTCCACCATTTCCGAGATCTGGGGCCCCACGGCCACATGCCAGATCCCCTCCTTCGGGTCATACCGGGCCAGGCGGGGGAGCGTTGCGGTCACCCGAACCTGAAACGGCTGAGCCGCAAGGAGCGCAGGCTCTGGAGGCGCCGGTTTTATCAGCGGCTCCGCCACCCGCGACCCAAGCAGGATTAGGTACTGTTTTTGCAGCTCCTCGACGAAGTTCTTGCGCACATCCGGCTGTTCCCCATAGGCTTTCCAGTACCCGGCGTATAGCTCCGTGAGGGGAGAAGGCGGGACAATCAACAACCGTTCGATCCCTGCGTCGCCTTCCGGAGAAATACGGATCACTTCTTGGCCCTGAATCGAAAGGATCTCCGGCGGCGGGGGGATCCCCGGTGGCTTGGGCGGTTCGGATACGGGTTGTCCATATCCGATCCCTACCGCAACCGCAAACGCTAGGAATAATTTCAACATCTCCCAGGGCTTTCGATCGCGCATTTTGCACCTCCTTTCCCACAACATTATCTACACCATCCCCTTAGCCTAGGTTTCGCGATCCCGGCTAGGGACAGATTGACAGGATCGCGCACGTGGGGTATGACCGTTCCCGTGAAGATCGCGATTGGGCAGATTAACCCTAAGGTGGGGGATCTTTCCGGAAACCTCGCAAAGATCCGCGCGTGCGTGGCCCAAGCTGCGGAAGCGGGCGCGGATCTCTTGGTTTTCCCTGAGCTGGCCTTGTTGGGGTATCCCCCGCGGGACTTGCTTTTGCGCCGAGGCTTCGTGGACGAAGCCCAAAGGGCTTTTCAGGAGGTCCTGCGGGAGAGTATCCAGATCCCCTTGGTGGTGGGGCACATCCATGAGGCCCCGGCGCGCCCCACCAACCGGGCCGACCCCTCCGCGGCCGCCTGGCAACCGCACCTCCTCCACAACGCCGTCTTCCTCCTGGACCGCGGGGACATCGTGGGCTACCAGGCCAAGGTGCGCCTCCCCTCCTTCGACGTGTTCGAGGAGGAGCGGTACTTCGTGCCCGGCGAGCGGCACGAGGTGCTCTCCTGGCGGGGGCTGCGCCTCGGCCTCTCGGTGTGCGAGGACCTTTGGTACGAGGACGGCCTCCTGGCCGCACAGGCCGCGGCCGGGGTGGACCTCCTCCTCAACGTCTCGGCGTCCCCCTATTTTCGGGGGAAGCCCGCGATCCGCTGGGAGCTGGGGAAGAGGTGGGCGGCGCGGGCGTGCGCCCCGCTGGTCTACGCCAACCTCGTGGGCGGCCAGGACGAGCTCATCTTCGACGGGCGCTCCTTCGTCGTCCGACCGGATGGCGCCTTCCTTCTTGCGGGCCCGGCGTTCGCGGAGGGGCTGGTCCTTGGGGATCTGACCGGGGCCCCCGTGCCCCCGCCCCACGCCCACCCCCTCGAGGACCTGCACCAGGCCCTGGTGTTGGGCATCCGCGACTACTTCCGCAAAAACGGGGTGGCGCGCGCGGTGATCGGGATCTCAGGAGGGGTCGACTCCGCGGTGGTCGCGGCGCTGGCCGTGGAGGCCCTGGGGCCGGAGAACGTGATCGGCGCCTTCCTGCCCGGGCCGTTCACGAGCAATCTCTCCCGGGAGTGCGCCCGGGCCCTCGCGGAAAACCTGGGCGTCCGGCTCGTCACCCTTTCCATCGAGGCGGCGTTCGAGGCGGCCAGGAACACCCTTGGGGCGGCGATCCCCGTGGAGGGGCTGGTGGCCGAAAACCTCCAGGCCCGTTTGCGCGGCCTCTTCCTCATGGCCCTGGCCAACGCCTGGGAGGCCCTCGTCCTCTGCCCGGGCAACAAGGCGGAGATCGCCATGGGCTACAACACGCTCTATGGGGACACGGTGGGCGCCCTGGCCCCCATCGGGGACCTCCTCAAGCACGAGGTCTACGAGCTTGCCCGCTTTCTGAACGCGCGGGCGGGGCGCCCCGTGATCCCCGAGGAGGTGTTGGCCCGCCCGCCCTCGGCGGAGCTCCGGCCCGACCAGCGCGACGAGGACGACCTGCCCCCTTACGCCGTGCTGGACCCCCTGTTGCGGGCCCTCGTCGAGGAGAACGCGGCCGTGGAGGAGTTGGCCCGGCGCCACGCGCCCGCGCTGGTAGGGGAGGTGCTGCGCCGGCTGCGCCGCTCCGAGTACAAACGGCGCCAGCTCCCCCCGGTGCTCAAGGTGAGCCCGAAGGCGTTCGGGATGGGCTGGCGCTTCCCTGTGACCGCGGGCTTCCCCGGTTAGACCAGGCCCTCGGACTTCGTGCGGCGGAGGAAGGCGGGGATGTCGTAGTCGTCGCGGATGATCCCCTCCTGCTGGAGCTTGGTGAGGAGGGCGGTGCGCTCCTCCGCCTCGGGCTCGCTGGGGGCCACGGGCGAGAAGCCCGTAGCGATCACGGTGACGCGGGTGCGGTTGAAGCCCTCCCAGATGGTGGCGCCGAAGAAGATGTCGGCCCGCTCGGAGAGGGCCTCGCGGACCACGCTCGCCGCGGCCACCACCTCCTCCAAGGTGAGGTCCTCCCCGCCCGTGATGTTGAGGATGGCCTTCTTGGCGTCCTTGATGCTGAAGTCCAAAAGGGGCGAGGAGATGGCCCGGCGGGCCGCCTCCCGGGTGCGGTTCTCGCCCTCCGCCTCGCCGATGCCCATGAGGGCCGTGCCCGCCCCCCGCAGCACGGCCTCGAGGTCCGCAAAGTCCAGGTTGATAAGCCCCGGCACGGTCACGAGCTCGGTCACGCCCTGAACGCCCTGGTGCAGCACCTCGTCGGCGAGCTCGAAGGCCTTGGTGATGGGCATATCCGGCGGGGCGATCTTGAGGAGCTTGTCGTTGGAGATGGTGATGAGGGCGTCCACGACCTTGGCCAGGCGCTGGATGCCCATCTCCGCCTTCTGGGCGCGGGCCGGGCCCTCGAAGGAGAAGGGCTTGGTGACGATGGCCACCGTGAGGATCCCCAGCTCCTTGGCCACCTCGGCCACCACGGGCGCCCCGCCGGTGCCCGTCCCCCCGCCCATCCCAGCGGTGATGAACACCAGGTCCGCGCCCTCCAGGACGTCGGCGATCTCCTCGCGGGACTCCTCGGCGGCCTTGCGGCCCACCTCCGGGTCGCCGCCCGCCCCCAAGCCCCCCGTGAGCCGGGGCCCGAGCTGCACGTGCTTGTGGGCCTGCACGAGGGAGAGCACCTGCACATCGGTGTTCATGGCCACGAGCTCCACCCCGCGCAGGCCCGCGCGGAACATGCGGTTCACGGCGTTCCCGCCGCCCCCGCCCACGCCCACCACAAGGATGCGCGCCGGGCTCTCGCCGATCATGCGCCGCCTCGCAGGAACTGCCGGAACCACCCAAAGAGGCGGGCCAGCATCCCCCGGGATCTCCGGGCTTGCAGGGTCCGGGCGAAATCCCGCCCCTCCACGGCGAACTTCAAAAGCCCCACCCCCGTGGCGAAAATGGGGGACTCCACAATCTCCTGGAAGCCGTGGACGTTCTTGGGGACGCTCCCCCGCCGCACAGGGATGCCGTAGCGGCGCTGGGCGAACTCCACGATGCCGTGGAGCAGGGAGGTGCCCCCGGTGAGGACCATGCCCGCGGGGATGAGGTCGCGGTACCCGGCCTCCTCCACCTCCTGCATGGCCAGGTCCAGGATCTCCTCCACGCGCGGCTCGATGATCTTGGCCAGCTTTTTGCGCGATACCTGCCGCGTCCCCTCCCCGCCCAGGGTGGCCACCTCGATCTTCTCGTCGTCGCCCACCGCGTCCACCAAGCACGTCCCGTAGAGCTTCTTGATGCGCTCCGCCTCCTCGATGGGGGTCTGCAGGCCCACGGTGATGTCGTTGGTGATGTGCTCGCCCGCGATGGGGATGGTCTTGGAGAACCAGATGTCCCCTCCGCGGAACACGGAGATGTCGGTGGTGCCGCCGCCGCAGTCCAAGAGCACCACCCCCAGCTCCTTCTCCGCGGAGGAGAGGACGGCCATGGCCGAGGCCAGGGGCTCAAGGACGATCTGCTTCACCCCGATCCCCACGGCCTCCACGCAGCGCACGAGGTTGTGCACGGCGGTGACCGAGCCCAGGACGATGTGCACGTCCGCCTCCAGCCGCGTCCCCGTCATGCCCACGGGGTCGGTGATCCCCTCCTGCCCATCCACGATGTACTGGCGGGGGATGATGTGGATGATCTGGAGGTCGGGGGAGATGGGGATGGCCCGCGCGGCCTCGATCACGCGCCGCACGTCCTCCTGGGTGATGATGCGATCGGAGCGGGTGATGGAGATGATGGCGCTGTTGTTGATGGAGCGGATGTGCTTCCCGGCGATGCCCACGTAGGCTTCCCGCACCTTCACGTCCGCCATGTTCTCCGCCTCTTCCACGGCTTTGCGGATGGACTGGATGGTGCGGCCGATGTCCACCACCACGCCCTTCTCCAGGCCGCGGGAAGGCGCCACCCCAACCCCGATGATCTCGATGAAGTCGTCCACCACGTTGGCAATGAGACAGGCGACCTTCGTTGTGCCCACGTCCAGCCCCACCACCAACCGCTCCCGCTTCATGCCATCACCGTCCCTTGGCCCGCTTGAGGACGACTATGTCGCGGAAACGCAGGTCCACCAGGCCTTTCCCCTCCAAGAGCCCCTCCCGCCAAAGCGCCACGAGGATACCGAGTTTTTCGGGAACCTGGCAAATCGCGCCGAGGCGGAGGACCGGGGGGCCGGGAGCGAGGGCCTCCCCTCCGGTGAGGTCCAAGACGGGGAAGCGCTGGGCCAGCGCCGGGGGAAGCTGTTCCCAAGCCAAGGCCGCCGCCACCACCTCCGGGGCCACCCGGCCCGGCGCGCGCTCCTCCGCCCGCACCCGCGCCTCCCCGGCCGGCTCCAGAATCACCCCCTCCCGGTCCACCCAGACCCGCCCCCTCCCCACCACTTCCAAAGCCACAAGGGGCGAGCGCTCCCGAATTTCCAGCTCGAGGCGCAAATAAAAAAAGTTGACGCGCGCCCGCCCGCCCAGGATCCGTGGGTCCGCACTGAGCTCCGTCCATAACGGGGTGAGGTCCAAGCGAAGTATATTGGCCCCCAGCAACCGCCCTGTCAACTTTTCCACGGGCGCGTAGCGGGTGGGGTTCACCCGCACCTCCCGCACGCGCAGCCCCCCGCCCCAGCGGAGGCCGGTGAAGCCCAAAAGGGCGAGGAGAACCGCGAGGAGGAGGGCGCGGAGGGCGCGGATCACGCGGGGACGACCTCGAGCTCCAGCTCCAGGGCCACGCCGAACCGGCGCTGTACCTGCTCCTGGGCGAGCTCCACGAGGGCGAGCACCTCGCCGGCCCGGGCCCGCCCAAGGTTCACGATGAAGTTCGCGTGCTTTTCGGAGATCTGGGCGTCGCCCAAGCGGGCCCCCTTGAGCCCGGCCCGATCGATGAGCCAGCCCGCGGAGAGGTTGGGCGGGTTGCGGAACACGCAGCCCGCGGAGGGCAGGCCTAGGGGCTGGGTGCGGCGGCGCTCCGCCAGGAGGTCCTCCACCGGCCGCACCTCCTGGGGCTTGCGCAGCTCCACCCCCAGCACGGGCAGCCGCCGCAGGCGGAAAAGGGAGGTCCGGTACCCAAACGCGCACTCCTCCCGGGGCAGCGTCCGGACGGTCCCGTCCGGAAGCAGGGTCTGTACGGCCACGACGTAGGCGGAGATGGAGCCGTGCTTGGTCCCCGCGTTCATGACCACCGCCCCGCCCGCGCTCCCTGGGATGCCCGCCAGCTCCCATAGGCCGCGGCGCACCAGCCCGGCGATGGGGTAGCCCGGCTCCACCCAGAAGGTCTCCCCGCGGTCCTCCACCCGGCGCAGGAGCCCCGTGTGGAGGACCACCCCGGGGAAGCCGCGGTCGGCAAAGAGGGTTTTGGCCCCGCCGCCGATGAGGCGGTAGGGCACGCCCTCCCGCCGCAGGCGCTGCACCGCCTCCACCAGGGCCTCCACCGTGCTCGGCCAATACATGAGCCCGGCCGGCCCGCCGATGCGGAACGTGGTGTGGGCCCGCAAGGGCTCCCCCACCCTCCTCCGGCCGGGAAGGTCCTCTAGGAGCCGGAGGAGAGCGCGCGCGCCATCTCCCGGCTGAGCTTCCATATGTCCCCCGCGCCGAAGCAGACCACGATGTCGCCGGGCCGGATGAGCGCGGCCGCCGTGTCCAGGGCCTGGAGGAGGTGGGGGCGGAAGAGGGCGCGGCCGCCGTGGCGCCGCGCGGCCTCGGCCACGCGGCGGCCGCTCACCCCCGGCTGGGGCGCCTCGAACGCCGGATAGACCTCGGTGACCACAGCCCAGTCCGCTCGGGCCAGCACCGCCCCGAAGGCCTCGGCCAGGAGGGCTGTGCGCGTGTAGCGGTGGGGCTGGAACACGGCGACGATGCGGCGGCCCGGCCAGCCCCTGCGCAGGGCCGAAAGCCCCGCCGCCAGCTCCGTGGGATGGTGCGCGTAGTCGTCCACCACCAGGTAGCCGTTCTCCTCGAGGATCTCCAGGCGGCGCCTGGGGCGCGGGGCGGAGGGGAGGTGGGCCATCATCTCCGGGAGGCTTAAGCCCAGGGCGTGGCCGGCGGCCAAGGCCGCCAGGGCGTTGCGCACGTTGTGCACCCCAGGCCCCGGCACCTCCACCTCCCCCCAGCTCCGGCCGAAGGCCCAAAGCTCGAAGAACGCCCGCTCCCCGCGGAAGCGCAGCCCACGCGCCTGGAAATCCGCTCCCTTTTCCAGGCCGAAGGAAAGGCGGGCCCGGGCGGTGCGGGCGATGGCCCGGACCGCCGGGTCGTCCCAGGCCACCACGGCCCTCTCCGCGCGGGCCAGGAACGCGGCGAACGCCCGCTGCAGGCCGGAAAAGCCGCGGTACGTCCCCAGGTGATCGGTGTCCACGGAGGTGAGCACGGCCAGCTTCGGGGAGAGGTGCACGAACCGCCCGTCCGACTCGTCGACCTCGGCCACAAAGAGGCGGTCGCGGCCCCAGGAGGCGCAGGGGAGGCCGGGCACTTGGCCGCCGATGTAGTGGCCGGGCACCAGCCCGCTTTGCCGCAGGAGGTGGGTGAGCCAGGTGGTGGTGGTGGTTTTCCCGTGCGTGCCCACCACGGCCACCAGGTCCCGGCCGGCCCAGAGGCGGCGCAGGGCGTAAAGGCGGGGGAAGAGGGGAACGCGGCCGCGGACGGCGCAGAGCTCGGGGTTGTCCGGCCGCACCGCCGAGGAGAACACCAGGGCGTCGAGGGCCGCGGGGAGGTTTGCGGGGGCGTGGCCCACGCGCACCTCTGCCCACTCCGCCACCTCCCGCAGCTTGGGCGAGGGGCAGAGGTCGGACCCGGAGACCTCGGCCCCGCCCTGCCAAAGGAGGCGGGCGAGGCCGGCCATGCCATCCCCGGCGATCCCCACCAGATGGACCCGCAGAAATTCCGTGCTCATGGGATTTCCTTCCCTTTCGCCAGCTCCCTTAGGGTTTGGGCCACGCGGCGGGCGGCCTCGGGCTGGGCCAGGGCCCGGGCCGCCGCGGCCATTTCCAAAAGCCGGGCCGGGTCGGACCACAGCTCGGCCACGACCCCCGCCAGCCGGGCCGGAAGGTCCCGTTCGCGCACGAGGACGGCGGCCCCGCGGGCGGCGAAGTACGCCGCGTTCCGCAGCTGGTGGCCTCCGGCTGCGCCCTCCCAGGGGACGAGGACGGCGGGGCGCCCCGCGCAGGCCAGCTCGGCCAGGGTGGAGGCCCCGGCCCGGGCCAGGACCAGCCGCGCCCGGCCCAGGAGCTCGGCCATCCCCTCGGTGAAGGCCAGGGCCTCCGCTTCCAGGCCGCGGCGCCGCAGCTCCGCCGCGATCCCCTGGGGATCCCCGGCCCGGCCCACCACGAGCCGCAGGCGCAGCCCGGGGAGGGCGGCGAGCTCCGGCGCCGCCTGGAGCACCGCCTCCACCAGCCGGCGCGAGCCCAGGGACCCGCCCAGGACCAAAAGCTCCGTGCCGAGCTCCTTGGGGACCGCGGCGATCTCCGGGCGCACGGGGTTCCCCGTGACCCGCACCCGCGCCGCGCGCGGGCAGCCCGCGGTCCCCGGGAAGGCGAGGAGGACGGCGTCGGCCACCCGGGCGAGGGCCCGGTTGGCCAGGCCCATTTGGGCGTTCTGCTCGTGGACGGCCACGGGGATGCCCAGGGCCTTGGCTGCGAGGGCGGGGGCCACCGCGGCGTAGCCGCCCATGGCCAGGAGCACTTGGGGCCGGAAGGCCCGGAGGAGGCGGCGCGCCCGCAGCAGGGCCAGGCCGTCGGCGCCCAGGGCGAGGGGCCAAAGCCAGGGCCGATCCCGGGGCAGGCCCCGGCTGGGAAGGGGGAAGAACTGAACCCACGGCCGCTTTTCGAGGACCCTCTCCTCCAGGCCCCCGGGCCTCCCGATCCAGCCGGCGGCGCGGAGCGCGCCCTGGGCGCGCAGCTCCTCCAGGACCGCCAGGGCCGGGAACACGTGGCCCCCGGATCCGCCCGCCGCCACCATCACCCGCATGGGCTCAGACCTCCGGCACCACCCACACCGTGCGCGCGCACCGGGCCGCCCGGGCCACGCCCAGGATCAGGCCCACCAACCCCAGGCTCACCGCCATGGAGGTGCCGCCGTAGCTGAGGAAGGGCAGGGTCAGGCCGGTGACGGGCAGGACCCCCACCACCACCCCGAGGTTCAGGACGGTTTGCATCCCCAGGAGGAAGGAGGCGCCCAGGGCGTAGAGGGCGCCCAATTTGTCCGGCGCGCGCCGGGCCGTCTGGAACCCTAGGACCACCAGGGCCACGTAGAGGGCCAGCAGGAGGCTCACCCCAAGGAAGCCGATCTCCTCGGCCACCACGGCGAACACGAAGTCGTTGTGGGCGGCGGGGAGGTAGAAGAGCTTGGCCCGCGAGGCCCCCAGCCCCCGGCCCACCGGCCCGCCCGCGCCGATGGCCAGCAGGGCCTGGTACAGCTGGTAGGCCAGGGTGTCGCGGAAGGCCTCGGGGTTGAGGAAGGCGAGGAACCGTTCCCAGCGGTAGCGGGCGGAGAGGAGGAGGGCGGCGCCTACGGGCAGGCCGGCCAGGGCGGTGAGGAGGAGGTGCCGCGCGGGCACCCCCCCAGCCCAAAGCAGGAACCCCGTGAGGCCGGCGTAGACCACGAGCATCCCGAAGTCCGGCTGGAGGAGGAGGACCACGCCGAAGAGCCCCAGCACGAGGAGGTGGGGGAGGAGGCCGTGCGCGGGGCGGTGGAGGCGGCCCTCCCGGCGGAGGAGGGAGCCGGAAAGGTACAGAAGGAGCGCGATTTTCCCCAGCTCCGAGGGCTGGAACACCAAGGGGCCACGGCCCAGCCAGCGGGGGCCGGCGCGGAGGGGCGGGACCAGGGTCAGGGCGGTGAGGAGCCAGGCGCCCACAAGCAAGAGGTCGTCCACCTCGGCCCAGCGGTGGTAGTCCACGCGCCAAAAGAGGAGGAGGGCGAGGAGGCCCAGGCCCACGGCCACGGCTTGGCGCCGGAGCATGGCCCAGGGGTCGCCGTAAAGCCGGGTGGAGATCGGAGCGGAGGCCGTGGCCACAAAGAGCAGCCCCGCCAGGACGAGGAAGGCGGCCACCACCACGACCCGCTCCTCCAGGCCGAGCATGGCCTTCCAGTGTCGTTCCCAAGGGCCTTTGCCCAAAGGAAACGCCGGGCGCGGCCGGAGGTCCTAGGTGCGGGCGGGAGGTGCGGAACGTCCGGGGCTCAGGGGACGGCTGGCCCTTCCGCGGCGAGGCGCCGGAAGGCCTCCTTGAAGGCCTCGCCGCGGTGGGCGTAGTCCCGGAACTGGTCGAAGCTGGCGCAGGCCGGGGAGAGGAGGACCGTGTCGCCCGGCTGGGCCAGGGCGTAGGCCCGACGCAGGGCGTCCAGGGGGTCCCCGGCCCGCACGAAGGGGACGCCCCAGGCCCGGAGGAGCTCCGCGAAGAAGGCCTGGGACTCGCCGATGAGGACGCAGGCGCGGACCTTCTGGCGCAGGAGGGGCTCCAGGGCCTCGTAGCCGCCGCGCTTGTGGCGGCCGCCCAGGATGAGGACCACCGGGCCGGGCACGGCCCGCAGCGCCGCGCAGGTGGCATGGGCGTTGGTCCCCTTGGAGTCGTTGATGAAGGGGATGCCGCGGAGGACGCCCACCCGCTCCAGGCGGTGGGGCTGGGCGAGGGCCGGCTCGAGGGCGGCGAAGGGCGGGGGTGGCCGGCCCACCAGGGCCGCGCAGGCCGCCCACGCGGCCTTGAGGTTGAACCGCACGTGCTCCGGAACCCCCTCCCCCCACCCCGCGGGGAGCTCCTCCTCCTCGATCACGCGCACCCGCCCCTTGGGCGCCAGGAAGGCCAGGATCTCCCGGCCCAGCACGGCCACGTCCTCCCTCCCCTGGCGCCGGAAGATCCGGGCCTTGGCGGCGAAGTAGTGGGCGAGGTGGGGGTGGTAGTCGAGATGGTCGGGGGCGAAGTTTAGCCAGACCGCGGCCTGGGGGCGGAACCCCTCGGTCCAAAGGAGCTGGAAGGAGCTCACCTCCAGGACCCAGGGGCGCCTCCGCACCTCCTCCACCGTGCCGATGGCGGGGCGGCCGATGTTGCCCGCCACCACCGGCCGCAGGCCCCAGGCCGCCAGGATCGCGCCCACCAGCTCCGTGGTCGTGGACTTCCCGTTCGTCCCGGTCACGGCCACGGTGAAGGCGGGGGCGGCCAGACGCCAGGCCAGTTCGATCTCCGACCAGATGGGGATCCCCCGGCGCGCGGCCTCCGCCAGGACCGGGGTGTGGGGGGGCACGCCCGGGCTGGGCACGAGGAGCTCCGCCGCCAGGCACGCCGGGCTGTGCCCGCCCTCCTCGAAGGGGACGTCGTGCGCCGCAAGGAAGGCCTTCTCCTCGGGCGCAAGCAGCCGGGATTCGGAGAGGAAGAGGCGGGCCTTTCCGGCGAGGGCCTCCACCAGGGCCCGGCCGGTGCGGCCCAGGCCCAGGACCGTGATCCTCCCCGGCAGATCGGTCATGCGCCCAGCGCCTCCTCCAGGCGCCGCTCCAAGACCTGGGACAGGGAAAAGCGCTCCAGCTGCAGGTAGTACTCGGCCACCTGGACGAGGGCCTCCTCGGGGATGAGCCCCACGATCTCCGTCCCCACCACGGGCACCCCGTACCGCTGGGCCTCCCGGCGCACGAGCTCCAGGACCCGGGGGAGGGGGGTCTTGCGGAAGTTCGTGAGGTTCATGGAGACCTGCACGATCCCCCGCTCCTTGAGCTCCATGCCCAGGGCCTTCACGTAGCGGAGGCCGCCGGAGGAGAAGCGCACGGCCTTGGCGATCTCCTGGGCGATGCGCAGGTCGCGGGTGCCGAGGTTCACGTTGAAGGCGATGAGGAACTCCCGGGCGCCCACGGCGGTGACCCCGGCCGTGGGGTGGACCACGGGCTCCCCGAAATCCGGGGCCCATTGGGGGTCCTGGATCTTCGTGAAGAAGCCCTCGAACTCGCCCTTGCGGATCTCCGCGAGGTCCTGGCGCTCGGGGCGGGTGGCGGCCTCCGCGTAGAGGTACACGGGGACGCGGAAGCGCCGCCAGATCTCCTGGCCGACGGCGCGGGCCAGGGCCACGCAATCGGCCATCTTCACCCCCCGCACGGGCACGAAGGGCACCACGTCCACGGCGCCCATGCGGGGGTGCTCGCCCCGATGGGCGCGCAGGTCGATGCGGGGCAGGGCGGCCTCGAACAGGCGGTAGACGGCCTCGGCCACGCCCTCCGGCGCGCCCACGAAGGTGAACACGGTCCGGTGATGGTCCGGGTCCGATTGCACGTCCAGGAGGCGCACCTGGGGGACGGAGCGGATGGCCTCGGCCATGGCCGCGATGGCCTCCGGGTTCCGCCCCTCGGAGACGTTGGGCACGCACTCAACGAGCTTGTCCCACATCGCGCACCACCAGGGTGATCTCGGCCTCTGCGGCGAGCGCGCCCTCCACCTCCGCCTCCACCCGGGCCTGGAGGAGGGGGCCGCGGCGGCGCAGGGCCCGGGCCCGGAAGGTGAGGCGGTCGCCCGGCACCACCGGCCGCCGGAACCGCGCCCGCGCGACCTCGGCCAGCACCGCCACCTTCCCCTCCCCCAAAAGGAGCCCCGCGGCCTGGGCCATGCCCTCCAGGATCATGGTCCCGGGCATGATCGAGGGGAAGGGCGGCCGGAAGTGCCCTTGGAAGTAGGGCTCGTTGACCGTCACGCACTTTTGGGCCACCACCTCCTCCGCCGTGCGGGAAAGGACGCGGTCCAGGAGGAGGTAGGGGTAGCCCAGGGGCAGGGCCCGCTTGAGCCCCTCCACGTCCATCACTTGGCCGGGAACAGGTTCCATAGGCGCTTCTCCACCTCGGGGGTGAGGTTGGCCACGGCCGGGGCGCGCTGGTACATGACCACGTCCTTGGTGCGCAGCACGATGTCGTAGCCCAGCTCCATGGCCACCTGCTGGGAGATCTCCAGGATCTTCACGGCCGCCACCTGGGTGAGGAGCTGGTCCACCTGCTGGAACGCGGCCTGCAGCTGCTGGACCTGGGCCAGGAAGTCGGTCACGTTGAGGATCGTGACCTGGGCCTGCTTCACCAGCGCGTCCACCTGGTCGGCCAGGGGCTTGGCCTGGTCCCGCAGGACCTGCAGGTCCGCCCGGAGGTTGGCGAACCCCGGGGAGGCGATCATCTTGTCCAGCATGGCCATGTTCACCCGCACCTGGCCCTGGAGGTACTCGGCCTGGAGCCTGGCGTACTGCTGCTGGTACGCGTCCGCCTTGATCTGCCCCTGGGCGTAGCGGGCCTGCAGGTCCTGGATGGCCTGGGCCTTGGCCTGGAGGGCGCTGCGCTCCGCGGCCACCTGGGGGAGGAACACGGTGGTGAAGAGGTTTTCCGCGTCGACCACCCCGACCTTCAGCGCCGGGGCCGCGGCCGCCGCGGCGGGGAGGTTGGCCACCCGGCCCTCCAGGGTCTGGACCCGGGCCTGGAGCGCGCCCAGGTCCCGGGCCAGCCCCGCCGTCTCCCCGCTTTTCGGACCGAAGACCATCGCGCCCACGATCCCGCCCACGAAGCCCAGGATCAGGGCTCCCAAAACCCCGACCGTCGCCCAAACCGCGATCTTTCCGTTCATCGCTCCTCCTTGAGGCCTAGAACATCGGGCTCGTCCCGAACTCGAAGGCCGGCACCCAGGTGGGCCCCCGGTCGCTCGGCCAGGAGGCGGCGAGGCGCACGAACATGCCGCCCAGGTTCACGGCCACCTCCAGACCCGGGGCCATTTTCACCGCGCGGGCGCGCAGGTCCACGCCCCAGTCGAGGAAGGGCGCGAGCCACGCGCCTTGGCCGAGCTCCAGGCGGAACTCCACGTTGAGGAGGGCCAGCCGGTCCGTCTGGGTCTTCTTGGCGCCGCGCACGGAGTCCGCCCCGCCCAGGGCAAACCAGTACTCCTCGGGCAGGGTCCAGCCCAGGCGGAGGACGGCCCGCACGCCCAGGGCCGCGCGCTGCTCCCCAAGGTCGTGGGGCCAAAAGCGCACGAGCTCCAGCCGGCCCACGAGGTACTCCGCGCCCGGGGCGAACGTGCCCGCCTTCTCCAGGCTGAGGTGGGCGCGGCCGCCCCGGCGCGGGAAGAACGGGTTGTCCCGGTCGTCCCAGATCAGCCCGGCCTCCGCCACGTGGCGCGGCGGAAGGGGCCGGTCCGGAAGCTCCACGGCCGCCTCCTTGGTGAAGCCCAGGCCCAGGTCCAGGAAGTCCCCCACCGGATAGGCCACCTTCACCCCCCCGCCCGTGGTGAGGCGCGCGCCCTCCTCCCGGCGGTAGAGGTCCACCTGCACCGAGGTGAACACGGGGAAGGCCCGGCCCACGTAGTTCAGGCTCCAGGTGGTCTCCCGGCCTCCCGCCAGGCCCCGGGAGAAGGTGAGGGAGACGTCCTGGGCCGTGCCGAACAGGTTCTTCTGGGAGTAGGTGAGGTTGCCCACCAGCCCCCCCGCCTCCGGGGAGAGGCTCACCGAGCCCGTGATGCTTCCGAGCCGGTCCAGTTCCTTCACCTCCACGGTGAGGAGGACCCTCTCGCCCTCCCAGGTGGGGGTGAGGAGGACGTCGCTGAAGTAGCCGAGGGCCATGAGGCTTTGGCGGGCCACGAGGAGCCGGGCCTCGGTGAGGACCTGGCCGGGCTGGAGCTCGAGGACCCGGCGCACCACCCACTCCGCCGTGCGCGAAAGGCCCTTGATCTCCAGGCGACCCAGCTCGCCCTCCCGCACGCGCACGAACAGCACCCCGTTCTCCACCTTCTCCCGGACGAAGTCCACCAGGAAGTAGCCCTCCCGGCGGTAGTGCTCGTGGAGGGGCCGCAGGGCCCGCAGGACGTCGAGGTTGTGCACGAGGCCCTTGGGGAGGGGCTGGACCAGCTCCTGGGCCCGCGCCGGCGGGAGGACCGTGGTGCCCACAAGGGCCAGGCCCCTGAGCTCCTGGGGGGAGTCCAGGAGGACCCGCTCCGTAAGCTGCCACACCAGCTTCACCCCCCCGGGCACGAGCTCGGGGAGCACCTGGGCCTGGGTGAAGTACACGGAGCGCGCCAGCCGCCCCAGGGACTCCTGGATCTTGGAGATCCGCCCCACCTCGCCCAGGGGCACCTCGATGAGCTTTTGGGCCTCCTCCTTGGGCACGGTGGCCAGGCCGCGGATCTCGTGGGCCACCACGGGGAGCTCCTCGAAACGGATCACAAGCCTTTCTGCGGGGATGACCTCGCCCACCGTCACCGTGCCCAGGTCCTTTTTCCGGTACTCCTCGAGCACGGCCTGCAGGGCCTTTTCCAGTTTTTTGCGGTTGAGCACGACCCCGGGCTTCACCCCGTTCTCCGCCAGGACTTCGCGCGCCCGCCGCTCGTAGAGGCGGGGCGGGCGGGTGAGCTCGGCCCACCACAGCTGGACCCACGACCACAGGGTCCTCCCGCCCTTGGGCTCCGGGGGAACGCCCAGGATCACCACCTCCTGGATCTTGGGGAACTCCACGACCCGGTAACGCACCACCACTTGGCCGCCCTCCAGGGTCACCTCGGGCGTGACCTGGGCGAAGTACCCGAGCTCCTCCAGGGCCTTGGCCCCGGCGAGGACCTTTTCCCGGTCGGCCGGGTCGCCCGCCTTGAAGGGCAAGGCCTCTAGGATCTCCTTGGTGGGCACGTTTTGGTTCCCCAGGATTTCGAGCTTCCCCACCGTGAAGGTTTGTGCCCAAGCCGCACAGCCCAGCAGGAAAAGCGCAAGACCTAACCTCACGGCCATCCCTCCTCGGCGAAAGCCCGGTATTGCAGGGCCTCGGCCACGTGCTCGGCCTCGATGGTATCGGCCCCGCTCAGGTCCGCAATGGTGCGGGCCACCTTGAGCGTGCGCACGTAGCCCCTTCCCGTGAGGGCGAAGCGGTCGATGGCCCGGGCCAGGAGGGCCCTGGCCTGGGCCGAGAGGGCGCAAAAGCGCCGCACCTCCTTGGGCCCCATCTCCGCGTTCACCAAGGGCTTCCCCCCGAACCGGCGGCGCTGCACCTCCCGCGCCTCCAGGACCCTGCGGCGCACGGCTTCCGAGGGCTCGCCTCCTCCCTCGCCCAAGAGCTCCTCCTTGGTGAGGCGGGGCACATGGACGAAGAGGTCGATGCGGTCCAGGAAGGGGCCGGAGAGCCGCTTGCGGTACTGCGCGATCTCATGAGGCCGGCAGCGGCAGGGCCGGAGGGGGTCGCCGTAGTGGCCGCAGGGGCAGGGGTTCATGGCCCCCACGAGCATGAAGGAGGCGGGGAAGGTCACGCTGACCCCGGCCCGCACCACCGTGATCCGCCGGTCCTCGAGGGGCTGGCGCAGGGCCTCCAGGACCTTCCGGTCGAATTCCGGCAGCTCGTCCAAAAAGAGGACGCCGTGGTGGGCCAAGCTGATCTCGCCGGGGACGGGGATCCCATGGCCGCCGCCCACCATGCCCACGTAGGAGATGGTGTGGTGGGGGGCGCGGAAGGGCCGCCAGCGCAAAAGGGGCCGGTCCGGGGGGAGGAGGCCGGCCACAGAGTGGATGCGGCTCACCTCCAGGGCTTCCTCCAGGGACAGGGGCGGGAGGATCCCGGGGAGGCAGCGGGCGAGGAGGGATTTGCCGGCGCCGGGCGGGCCGATGAGGAGGAGGTGGTGGCCCCCGGCGGCGGCGATCTCCAGGGCCCGCCGGGCGTGCTCCTGCCCCTTCACCAGCCCCAGGTCGATCCAGTCCGGGGGCGGGGCCTTGGGGATGACCCGCGGGGCGGGGGCGATCTCCCGCTCCCCGCGCAGGAAGGCCACGGCCTCGCCCAGGTCGGCCACGGGGAGGACCTGCAGGCCCTCCACCAGGGCGGCCTCGGCCGCGGACTCCCGGGCCACCACCATGCGGGGCACCCCCGCCTCCTTGGCCGCCAGGGCCACGGCCAGCACCCCCCGCACGGGCCGCACCCCGCCGTCCAGGGCGAGCTCGCCCAGGAACACCGTGTCCTGGGTGCGCTCTCGGGGGACCTGCCCGGTGGCCACAAGGAGGGCCACGGCCAGGGCCAGGTCGAACCCCGCGCCCTCCTTGCGTAGGTCCGCGGGCGCGAGGTTGGCGGTGATGCGGAGCTGGGGGAACTCCAGGCCCAGGTTGCGGATGGCCGCGCGCACCCGGTCCCGCGCCTCGGACACCTCCTTTTCGGGGAGGCCCACCACGGCAAAGCCCGGGAGCCCCGGCCCCACGTCGCACTGGACCTCCACCAGCCGGGCCTCCACCCCGTAGGGGGTGCCGCTAAGCACCCGGGCGAACATCCTCGGCGGCGAACGCGCCGCGGATGTGCCGGACGCCCTCGGGCGTGATGGCCACCACGTCGAACCGCACGGGGACCGCGGGCTTTCCGGCCAAGTAGGCCTGGGCCGTGCGCCAAAGCCGGGCCCGCTTGCGCGCGTCCACGCTCTCCTCGGGCCGGAGGCGGTGGGGGTCGGTGCGGCTGCGCACCTCCACGAACACGAGGGTGGGGCCGTCCTTGGCGATGATGTCCACCTCCCCACCGCGCCAGCGCCAGTTGCGGGCCACGATGCGCATCCCCTGGGCCCGCAGGTATTGGCAGGCCAAGTCCTCGGCGGCGCGCCCCTCCACATCCCGCATCTTACCCAGCCCGTTTGCCCCGGGAAGGCCCGTTCGCCGTATACTGCAGGGTCATGCGGGTCCTCATCCGTGGGGTGGCGGTTTGGCCGCGGCAGGAGGCCGCGCTGATCCCCAAGGCGGACGTGGTCATCGAGGGCCGCCGCTTCGCCGCCCTCCTCACCGGGGAGAAGCCCCAGGGGCCGTTCGACCTCGTGGTGGAGGGGGAGGGCCGCCTCCTCCTGCCGGGGTTCGTGAACGCCCACACCCATCTGGCCATGACCCTCTTCCGCGGCCTGGCCCAGGACCGCCCCCTCCGGCAGTGGCTCACGGAGGAGGTCTGGCCGCGGGAGAAGCGCCTCACCGCCGAGGTCGTCCACTGGTTCGCCCTCTTGGGCTTGGCGGAGATGATCCGAAGCGGCACCACCGCCTTCGCCGACATGTACTTCTTCATGGAGGAGGTGGCCGAGGCCGTGGAGCAGGCGGGGGTGCGGGCCCTCCTCGCCTACGGGGTGATTGCGCCCACGCCCGAGCGGGTGGAGCCCGAGCTCAAGAAGGCCGAGGAGTTCGCGCGGGAGTGGGACGGCCGGGCGGAGGGGCGCATCCGCGTGGCCCTCGCCCCTCATGCGCCCTACACCTGCGGCCCGGAGGTCTGGAAGCGGGCGGTGGCCCTGGCGCGGGAGCTGCGCCTCCCCCTCCACACCCATCTGGCGGAGACGCGGGAGGAGGTGGAGGAGGTGCGGGCGCGGACCGGCCGCTCCCCCGTGGAGTGGCTGGAGGAGCTGGGGGTGTTTGGGGTCCCCGTGCTGGCGGCCCACTGCGTGCACCTCTCCGAAAAGGACATGGAGATCCTCGCCGCCCACGGGGTGCACGCCGTGCACTGCCCCACCTCCAACCTGAAGCTGGCCTGCGGGATCGCCCCGGTGGCGGAGATGCTGCGCACGGGGGTGAACGTGTGCCTGGGCACGGACGGGGCGGGCTCCGCGGGCGACCTGAACATGGTGGAGGAGATGCGGCTGGCCGCGCTTCTGGCCAAGGTGCGCACGGGCGACCCCCAGGCCCTCTCCGCCCGGGAGGCCCTGGGCTTGGCCACCTGGCGGGGCGCGGTGGCCCTGGGATGGGGCAAGGAGGTGGGTACAATAGAGGTCGGCCGGCGGGCCGACGGCATCCTCCTCCGGCTGGATCGGGTCCACCTCTTTCCCGACTACGACCCGATCGCCAACGTGGTGTATGCCGGCCAGGCCGCGGACGTGGAGGCCGTGTTCGTGGACGGGCGCTTCCTCCTCCGCGACGGCCAGTTGCAAACCCTGGATGAGGAGGAGATCCTTGGTCGGTGCCGCGAGCTTGCCAAAAAGTTCCGATAACCGAACCCTCTCCCTTGCGCCGGGGAAAGGGCGATTGGGGGTGAGAACGTGGCGCTTTCCAAAGAGGTGAAGCAGGAGCTCATTGCGAAGTTCGCCCGGGGCCCGAACGACACGGGTTCCGTGGAGGTGCAGGTGGCGCTGCTCACGGCCCGCATCAACCAGCTCACCGAGCACCTGAAGGTGCACCGCAAGGACTTCCATTCCCGGCGGGGCCTGTACATCCTGGTGGGGCGGCGGCGCCGGCTGCTCCAGTACCTGCAGCGGAAGGACCCGGCCCGCTACCGCCGCCTCGTCCAAACCCTGGGCCTGCGCGAGGTGTAGCCGCCTATGCCCGAAGTACAAACCGAAGTGGGCGGAAAGGTGGTGCGGCTGGAGACCGGGCAGCTGGCCCGGCAGGCCAGCGCGGCCGTCCTCGTGACCTGGGGCGACACCAAGGTGCTGGTCACCGTGGTCTGCCAGCCCCTCCAGCAGGACCCCGGCTACTTCCCCCTGCGGGTGGACTTTGAGGAGCGCTTCTACGCGGGCGGGAAGATCCCGGGCGGGTTCTTCAAGCGGGAGGGCAAGCCCTCCGACGAGGCCATCCTCGCGGCCCGCCTGATCGACCGCCCCATCCGGCCCCTCTTCCCCAAGGGCTACAAGGAGGAGGTGCACATCGTGGCCACCGTGCTCTCCGCCGAGCGGGACGCCCCGCCCGACGTGGCCGGGCTTCTGGGGGCCTCCGCCGCCCTCCTCCTTTCGCCCGCGCCCTTCCTCGGCCCGGTGGCCGGGGTCCGCGTGGGCCTCAAGGACGGGCAGTTCCTCCTCCACCCCTCCGATCTGGACCGGGAGACCGGGCTCATGGACATCGTCGTGGCCGGCACGCGCCAGACCGTGACCATGGTGGAGGGCCTGATGCGGGAGGTGGACGAGGAGGACGTGGTGCGCGCCATCGTCCTGGCCCACGCGGAGATCCAAAAGCTCCTGGACCTCCAGGAGGAGCTGGCCCGCCAGGTGCCGGTGACGAAGAAGGAGGTCCCTCCGCCCGATCCCCTGGAGGGGGAGGTGCGGGAGAAGGTCAAGGCTTACGTTTGGGAAAGACTGCACGAGCTCAAGCGGGCGCCGGGGAAGAAGGCCCGCGAGGCCCTGGCCGAGGCCCTGGCCGAGGAGGCCGCCCAGGCCGTGGCCCAGGGCTATCCGGAGGCGGACCAGGAGAAGGTCCAAACCCTGGCCAAGGCCCTCTTCGACGAGGTGTACCGGGAGTACGTGCGCTGGTCCATCCTGGAGCTGGGGGAGCGCATGGACGGCCGCCGGCCCGAGGAGCTCCGCCCCATTTCCATCCAGGTGGGGCTCCTGCCCCGCGTGCACGGCTCGGCCCTCTTCACCCGCGGGGAGACCCAGTCCCTGGGCACCTGCACCCTGGGCGCCACCCGCAAGGACGCGCAGATCATCGACCTCATGATGGAGGAGGGCCTGAAGCGCTTCATGTTCCACTACAACTTCCCGCCCTTCTGCACGGGGGAAGCCGGCCGCATCGGCGCCCCCTCCCGCCGGGAGATCGGCCACGGGAAGCTCGCGGAGAACGCGCTCTTGGCGGTCATTCCCTCCGAGGAGGAGTTCCCCTACATCATCCGGGTGGTCTCGGAGATCCTGGAGTCCAACGGGTCCTCCTCCATGGCCTCGGTGTGCTCGGGGTGCCTGGCCATGATGGACGCGGGGGTGCCGGTGAAGCGGCACGTGGCCGGCGTGGCCATGGGCCTGGTGACCGACCCCGCCACCGGCCGCTACCGGATCCTCACGGACATCCTCGGCCTGGAGGACCAATACGGCGACATGGACTTCAAGGTGGCGGGGACCCGGCAGGGGATCACGGCGTTCCAGTTGGACGTGAAGACGGGGGGCCTCACGCCCGAGCTCATGCGCGAGGCCCTGGCCCAGGCGCGGGCCGCCCGCCTCCGCATCCTGGACCTCATGGAGCAGGCCCTGCCCCAGCCCCGGCCCGCCCTCTCCCCCTACGCCCCCTACCTCGACGTGTTCAAGATCAACCCTGAGAAGATCGGCCTCGTCATCGGCCCGGGCGGCCGCACCGTCCGCAAGATCCAGGAGGCCACGAACACGGAGATCGAGATCGAGGACGACGGCACGGTGCGGGTGGTGGGGGAGGGCCCGGCCCCCGTGCAGCGGGCCAAGGAGATGATCCAGGAGCTCACGGAGGAGCTCGAGCCGGGCATGGTCTTCCGCGGCCGGGTGGTGCGCATCGTGCCCTTCGGGGCCATCGTGGAGATCCGGCCGGGCGTGGACGGCCTCATCCACATCTCCCAGCTGGCCAACGGGTTTGTGAAGCGCGTGGAGGACGTGGTGAAGGTGGGCGACGAGGTCACCGTGGAGGTCATCGACACGGACGAGCTCGGTCGGCCCCGGTTCAAGCTCGTGCAGGAAAAGCCCACGTTCAAGGTGGGCGACATCGTGCCCGGCAAGGTCACGAACGTGGTGGACTACGGGGTCTTCGTGGAGATCGCGCCGGGCGTGCGGGGCTTGGTGCACAAGTCCCGGTTGGGCACGAACGAGGAGCCCGCAAAGGTGGCCAAGAAGGGCGATCGGATGCTGGTGGAGATCGTGGAGATCGACGAGGAGGGTCGGTACAAGCTGCGGCGGGTGGTGCCCAAGGGCCCGGTGCGCGTGGACGTCAAATGACGGAGATCTACCCCGGGTGCTTCGCGGGGGAGGCCTCCTCGGGGCTGCGGGTCCTGGCGGAGCCCATGCCGGGCTTCCGCAGCGTGGCCCTGGGCCTTTGGGTGCAGGCCGGCGGCCGGGAAGACCCCCCGGGGAAGGAAGGCCTGGCCCACTTCGTGGAGCACATGACCTTCAAGGGCACCACCCGGCGTTCGGCCCTGGAGATCGCGCAGAGCATCGACGCCCTGGGCGGCCACCTCAACGCCGCCACCACCGCGGAGTACACGTTTTTCTACACGGAGGTCCTTAGCGCCCACCTCCCCGAGGCCTGGGACATCCTGGTGGAGCTCGTGACCTCGCCCCGCTTCGCCCCCGAGGACCTGCCGCGGGAGCGGGTGGTGGTGGCGGAGGAGATCCGCGCTGCGGAGGACGACCCGGAGGACACCGCGTTTCGGCTCCTTGGGGAGCTCCTTTGGCGGGACGGGCATCCCTTGGGGAAGCCGGTGATCGGCCGGCTGGACTCCGTGGCCCGCATCGAGCTGGAGGACCTCTGGCGCTTCTTTGGCCGCCACTATCACCCCCGGGAGATGGTGTTCGTGGCCTGCGGCGGGGCCGATCCGGAGAAGGTTTTCTCCCTGGCGGAGCGGTTCCCGGCGCGGGAGGGCGCGGGCGATCCCCGCCCCCGCACCCCGCCCCAGGCCGGCACCGGCCTCGCCCTGGCCGAACGCGACATCAACCAGGTCCACCTGGTGCTGGGGTTCCCCACCGTGCCGGCCTCCGCGCCCGAACGCTATGCTCTAGAGGTGCTCAACGCCCTCCTTGGAGGAGGCGTAAGCTCCCGGCTTTTCCAGCGGGTGCGGGAGGAGTTGGGCCTTGTGTACGCCGTGTTCTCCGCCACCGCCTACTTCTCCGACGCGGGGGTGCTTTCCGTTTACGCCGCAGCCGAGGAGAAGAAGCTGCCCCAGGTGGCGGCGGCCATTTGGGAGGAGATCGAGGCCCTGCGGCGCGCGCCGCCCGCCCCTGGGGACGTGGACCGGGCCGTGCAGCGGCTCTGCAACGCGTTTCTCCTAAATTTGGACGACCCCAGCGGCCGCATGGTGCGCCTGGGAACGCTGGCCGCTTTGGGCCGCAAGCCCGCCTCGCCTGAGGAGGTGGTGCAGCGGTTCCGCCAGGTCACCCCAGAGGCCGTGCAGGAGCTGGCCCACCGCTTTTTGGGCTCGGAGCGCGCGGCCTGGGCGGCGGTGGGACCTTCCGGGGAGCGCATCCGTCGGGCCCTGCGGCCCTTCGTGGAGGTGGCTTGATGCGCATCGCCCTTTACCCGGGGAGTTTCGACCCCATCACCTACGGGCACCTCGACGTCCTGCGTCGGGCCAAGCGGCTTTTTGACAAGCTGATCGTGGCCGTGGTGGAGAACCCTCGCAAGACCCCGCTGTTTACGGCGGAGGAACGGAAGCGGCTGGTGGAGGAGGCCCTGGCCGAGGAGGGGATCGGCGGGGTGGAGGTGATCACCTACTCGGGGCTCCTCATCGAGTGCGCCAAGAGGGTGGGGGCGGTGGCGGTGGTGCGGGGCCTGCGGGCCACCTCCGATTTCGACTACGAGTTCCAGCTGGCCCTTACCAACCGCGACCTCGACAGCGACATCGAGACGGTGTTTCTCATGACCGCCGGGAAGTACTCGTTTTTGTCCAGCTCCATTGTGAAGGAGATCAAGCTTTACGGGGGGGACGTGTCGAGGTTCGTGCCCCGCTGCGTGGAGCGGGCCCTGGAGGCGAAGTTCCGGGGTCTTAGGGAACGGATCGATCCCGCCCAGCTGGGTTAGTTAGGGGCCGCGGCCCTTGAGGGGTTGACAGGGGTGGCCGCTTTTTTATAATAATGCGGAGTTACGTAACTACGTATGAACGAGGAAAGCGTGGAGCGCATCGCCGCGGAACTGGCCCGCCTGGCAGAAGCCCTCCGGGCCCTCAGACAACCCGCCCTTCCAGCGGCCGCGGAATCCCTCGCCCACACCGCCCCGCCCGACCTCGCCCCCCTCGTCCGCCAAACCCTGACCGCCCTGGCCCAGCTCCTGCCCGGGGAGGGCGTCCGCGTGCTCCTCGCCGGGCTGCACCGCCGGGGCGACCGCACCACCTCCTGGTACCAGTTCCTCTCCGAAAAGGACGCCCAAGAGGCCCTCCAGAACCCCGCGGGGCTGCGGGCCCTCACCCTCCTGGCCCAACCCGAGCGGCTGCGCCTCCTCTTTGCCCTAGTCCAGGGCGTGCAGGGGGCGGCCGAAGCCATGGAAAAAAGCGGCCTCACCCAGGGCCAGTTCTACCACCACCTTAGGGCCCTAGAGGCCGCAGGGCTTGTGCGCAAGCTCGGCCGCGACCGCTACACCCCCACCCTCTCCGGGACCTCCGCCTTGTTTACCCTCCTGGCCCTGGTGGACCACCTGGGCCGGGAAGCCGAGGAGGAAGGATGAGGGGCCCGCTGGCTCGCTTCTTTTGGGCCTTTGTTTTCCCGCATTGGCGGCTGGGCCTCGGGGCCCTGGCGGCGGGGTTGGCCGCCAACGCTGCCTCCCTGCCCTTCCCCCTCCTCCTGCGCCGGGTGATCGACGAGGTGGTGCCCCGCGGCGATTGGCGCAGCCTCCTCGCCCATGGGCTCCTCCTTTTGGGCGTGGTCCTCGCGGAAAGCCTGTTGAGCTATGCGGCCCAGGCCCTCGCGGTGCGCGGAGGCGAGGCCATCCTCTACCAGGCCCAATACGCCCTGACCGCCCACGTCCTTCGCCTCCCCCACCCCTTCCTCCAGGAACAGACGGTGGGCTACCTCCTGGGGCGCATCCGCAGCGATCCCGGGGTGGCCAAGGACTTCTTCTTCGGCCTCCTTAGCCTCCTGCAGAACGCCGTGTTTCTCGCCGCGGGAGCCGCCCTCCTTTTTGCGCTGGAGTGGCGGCTGGCCCTGGTGGCCGTGCTCCTCCTCCCCTCCTTAGCGCTGGTTTCCAAGCGCATGAATGCCCGTATGGCCCAGCTCTCCCGGGGGATCCAGGAGGGGGAGGCCCAGGCCTCCCGGGAATTGGGGGAGGCCTTGAGCGGGGCCCTGCATGTCCGGCTCCTTGGAGCCCACGCCTGGGTTTTGGCCCGGGTTGCCTAGGCTCTGGAGGGCCGGCGCCAGGCCATGGTGCGCACCAACGTCTACGCCGCCAAAGCCGGGGGTGCCCTTACCCTTGTCACCGGTCTGGGGCCGGTGCTCTTTCTCGGGGCGGGGACGTGGTGGGTATGGCGGGGCGAAGCCACCCTGGGCACGGTCGTCGCCTTCCTCACCTTCCTGCGTTACCTCTATGGGCCCACGCAACAGCTGATCCTGACCCGCCTGAGTCTGGAGCGGGCCCGGGTGGCCGCTGCCCGCGTGTTCGAGCTTTTGGACCTTCCGCCGGAACCGGAGGCCGGGATTTCTCTAACCTTGTCCCGCCCGACCCTCGCCCTGAAGGACGTGCACTTCGCCTATCCCAACGGAAAAACCGCCTTGCAAGGGGTTTCCTTACAACTGAAACCTGGGGAATGGGTGGCCCTGGTGGGGGCGGTGGGCTCCGGCAAGTCCACTCTTTTAGCCCTTCTTGTGCGCCTTTTTCCTCTCGGGCACGGCCGTATCCTTCTGGACGGCGAGGACGTGCGCAACCTCGCTCTTTCTGAGCTCCGCAAGGAGGTCCTCCTTGTGCCCCAGGAGGGGTTCCTGTTCTCCGGTACGGTTTGGGACAACCTCGTGCTTGGGAAGGAGCGGCTCTCCGAGGAGGAGGTGTGGCGCGTGTGCCGGGCCCTTGGGGCGGAGGAGTTTTTGCGGGGGTTGCCGGAGGGGCTGCGGACGGCGGTGGGCGAGCGGGGGGCCAAGCTTTCGGGCGGGCAGAGGCAGCTTTTGGCCCTCGTTCGTGCGGCCCTGCGTCAGCCCAAGGTGCTCCTTTTGGATGAGGCCACCTCCGCCATGGACGCGGAGGCGGAGGCCCGGGCGCTGGCGGGCCTGCGGCAGCTTTTGCCGGGGACCGCGGTGCTCCTCGTAGCCCACCGCTTGTCCACGGTGCGGGCAGCGGACCGCATCGTGGTCTTGCGGGAGGGCCGGGTGGTGCAAGAGGGCCGCTTTGAGGACCTAATCCAGGCGCCCGGGGAATTCCACGACCTTTTCGCCCCTCAACGGGACCATTAGGCCGCCTACGGGCTCAGTCGGCGCGCTTGCCCACAGGGGCAAGATACAGGGTGAATTCCTCTTGCCCATCCACCCCCAAAAGCTCGTCCATTTTCCTTTGGTTGTAAGCCGCCACGGCACAGGTGGCGAGGCCCAGCGCCTCGCAAGCGATGTACAAATTTTGGCAGACGTGGCCCGCGTCGAGGGCGATCACCTTGTGGGAAAGTACATGGTAGCGCCACTCCGTGCGGTAGGGCACGGCGGTCCAGATGAAGACCACCGCGGCCTCGCCCACGAACGCCTGCCCCAGGGCGGCCTCCGCCACCTTGGAGGGCAGGGTCTCGTCCCGGCGCAGGAGGCAAAGCTGATGGGAAAGGGGGAGGTACCGGTAGAGCCCCGGGGGCAAGCCCTGCACGCGGTGCACGGCGAGATAGGTTTCCAAGGGGTGGCGGGCCCCCGCCGAGGGGACGGTGCGCAGGGTGGCGATGCCGTCGCGGATAACCTTGTGCACGCCCTGGGTGGCCCAGAGGAGGAAGGCGAGCACGGGGAGGGGAAGGGGGTCTGGGGCGAAGCGCCGGCGGCTGCGGCGTTGCGCGAAGATTTGGAACAGGTTCTGTGGGGGCAGTTCCACCGTCTCCGGGGCTGGCAAATCCAAGAGCTCCGCGCCCGCAGGCACGGGCTTCTGCAGGGGCGGAGCGGGAACGCCCCTCTTTTGGTCCGTCTCCCAGGGCCCGGTCCAAAGGTCCGCCCGCAACCACCTCCGCCCTTCCTCGATCGTGGGCAAGTTCCCTCCTTTTCCCCTCACTTTTGGCAGCGGGGGCAGAAGTAGGTGCCCCGGCCGCCCAGCTCCACCCGCACGATAGGCGTCCCGCACACCTTGCAGGGCAGCCCCTCCCGGCCGTACACCCAGGGCGCGTAGTCCCCGGCCTCGCCCTCCGGGGTTTGGTAGGCCGCGTCCGCGAGGGTCGTGCCCAGGGCCGCGAGGGCCTCCTCCAACACTGCGGGGATCACGGCACGCAGGCGCGCCACCTCCGCAGGCGTCAGGGAATGGGCGGGCCGGCGGGGGTCGATCCCCGCCCGGAACAGGATCTCCGCCGCGTAAATGTTGCCAATCCCCGCGAGGTTCCGCTGGTCCAAAAGCCAGACCTTGATGGGCGCCCGGCTCCGGCGAAGGGCCTGGGGCAGAAAGGAAAGGTCGGACAGGGCATCCGGCCCGAGCTCCTCTCGGAATTCCCGGGCCACCTCCGCCGTCCCCAGCCGCCGCACGTCCACAAACAGCACCTCCCCGTGGGGGAATTCCAGCACGAGGCGGGTATGCGGGGGGTAAGCCCCCTCTTCCCGCCAGAGGAGCCGGCCGGACATGCGCAGGTGCACGATGAGGAAAACCGTGTCCAAGCGGAAGAGGATGTACTTCCCGCGGCGCTCCACGTCCTGGACGGCGGCGGGCAGGGCCATGGCCCTCGGGACATGGGCCAACACGGGGTCCAGGGCCCGAACGGCCAAGAGCCTCTGCCCCCGGATCCGGGGCCGCAGGGCCCGCACGGTGCTCTCCACCTCAGGGAGCTCAGGCATCCCCTAGCGGCTGAACGCGAGTTCCCCGGCCACGAACGTGGCCTCCACCCGCAGGTCCCTGGGCGGGGTGCGGCCCGGGTCCCCGGACAGGACCACGAAGTCCGCCCACTTCCCCACCTCAAGGGAGCCCAGTTCCTCCTCGGCGAAGGCGGCGTAGGCCGCGCCGTAGGTGTAGGCGCGGATGGCCTCCTCCCAGGTCACCCGCTGGGGGTAGTAGGGCGGGTCCAGGGCCAGCCCGATCCCGTAGAGGGGGCCCAGGGGCATCCCGTCCGAGCCGAACGCGAGGGGGATGCCGCGGTCCAGCACCCAGCGGTGGGGGTCGATGCGGGCGTCGCGCGCGGGGCCCAGCCGGTCCTCGTACATCCGGCCCGGCCCGGACCACTGCAGGAAGTTGGGCTGCATGGAGGCCACCAGGCCCAGCTCCTTCAGGCGGTCGAGCTGGTGGGGGGTGGGGAGCTCCAGGTGTTCCACGCGGTGGCGGTCCAGGGCGCCCACGCCCGCCAGGCGTGCCGCCGCCAAGACCTCCTCGATGGCCCGATCCCCGATGGCGTGCACCGCCAGCTGCAGCTCCGCTTCCATCACCTTGCGCCAGAGGCGGGCCAGCTCCCCCCTCCCCAGGAGCACCCGGCCCTTGCCCATCTCCCCCCGGTAGGGCTCGAACAAGGCCGCGGTCTTGGCCCCGATGGACCCGTCGGCGAAGGCCTTCACGCCGGCCAGGCGCAGGAACGCCGAGCCGAACCCCTTTCGGATCCCCAGACCAGCCAGGTGCGGGAGGAGCTCGGCCTTTATGTACGTGAAGAGGCGCGTCCGCAACAGCCCGCGGTGCTCCGCCAGCGCGTAGGCCCGGAGCGCCTGGGCGTCCGTGTCCATGTCCGCGGCCGCCGTGACCCCCAGAGAGGCCGCGTAGCGGGAGGCCTCGGCTACCGCCTCCACCAGCGCCTCCTGGCTCGGGCGGACCAGGGCGAGGACCTCGGGGATGGCGTCCTCAAAGACGAAGCCGCGCTCGCGGTCCACGAGCTCCCCCTCGGGGCGGACGCAGCGGGCCAGGGCCAGGGTGTTGGCCACCATCATGTGGCCGTCCACGCGCACGGCGCAGCAGGGCTGGCGGGGCACGGCCCGGTCCAGGTCGGCCCGCTCCAAATAGCGCTTTTCTGGCCAGCGGGACTCGTCCCAGCCCCGGCCCACCACCCACTCGCCCGGCCGCTCCTTGGCCCGCGCCCGCAGGAGCTCCAAGGCCTCGGAAAGCGTGCGGGCCGAGGAGAGGTCCACGAAGAAGGTGCGGTCCAACCCGATCTTGAGGAAGTGCAGATGGGCGTCGAAGAACCCGGGGAGGAGGGGGCGTCCCTCGAGGCGGAAGACCTGGGTTTTGGGGCCGCGCAGGGCGGCGAGGTCCTGAGCACGGCCCACGGCGGCGATGCGGCCGCAGCGCACGCCCACCGCGTCGGCTTCGGGATGGCCGAAGATGGGCCCGCCTTGCACGATCAGATCCAGCATGCACCGGCCATTATAAGCGGCTAGGATCGGGAAGCATGGCCGAGGTTTTGGGCACGGATCGCGCGGGCATCGCCCGGGCCGCGGCCCTCCTGCGGGCGGGCGGCCTGGTGGCCTTCCCCACGGAGACGGTGTACGGCCTGGGGGCGCCGGCCCTGTGGGCCGAGGCCGTGGCCAAGGTGTTCGCGGCCAAGGGCCGGCCCCGCTTCGACCCCGTCATCGTGCACGTGGCGGACCCCGGGGAGGCGGAGCGGCTGTGGCGGGAGGTGCCCGCCCTGGCCCGCGCCCTCATGGAGCGGTTCTGGCCCGGCCCCCTCACCCTGGTCCTCCCCAAGCGGGACATCGTGCCGGACATCGTCACCGCCGGGCTGCCCACGGTGGCCGTGCGCATGCCCGCCCATCCCGTGGCCCTGGCCCTCATCCGGGAGGCGGGGGTGCCCATCGCCGCGCCCAGCGCCAACCGGTTCGGCCGCCTCTCGCCTACCCACCACGAGGCCGTCTTGGAGCAGCTTGGGGAGGCCATCGACGCGGTGATCGCCGGCGGGCCCACCCCGGTGGGCATCGAGTCCACCGTGATCTCCCTGGCCGAAAGCCCGCCCCGGCTCCTGCGGCCCGGGGGAACGCCCATCGAGGCCCTGCGGGAGCTCCTGCCGGATTTGCGCCTGGACCCACCCCGGGGGCCCTCCGCCTCGCCCGGGACCCTCCCCCAGCACTACCGGCCCGCCACCCCCCTGTTCCTTTGGGAGCCCGGGCCGCCCGAGGGCGGCGAGGCCCTGGAGCGCCACCGCTGCGGGTTCCTCGCCTTCCGGAAGCCCTGGGAGGGCTTCGCCCAGGTGGAGGTCCTCTCGGAGCGGGGGGACCTGGTGGAGGCGGCGGCCCGCTTCTTTGCCCTCCTGCACAGGCTCGATCAGGCGGGGCTGGCGGCGATCGTGGCCGAGCCCGTGCCCGAGGTGGGGCTGGGCCTGGCCATCATGGACCGCCTGCGCCGGGCCTCCTCCGGCCGGGCCCGCCTGGACGAAACCCGCGTCTGGATCGCGCGTTAGCCCGCCCCGCGCTTGCCCCACGCCCCCGCTTGGGCGAGCCTTGCCCCCGAAAGGAGGCCCATGAGCCTAAAGGGAAAGCGCGTGGCGGTCCTCGTGGCCGACCTCTACCAGGAGCTGGAGTTCTGGTACCCCTACCTGCGGCTCCAGGAGGAGGGGGCGGAGGCGGTGGCCGTGGGGCCGGAGGCCAAGGAGTACAAAAGCAAGCTGGGCTATCCGGCCAGGGCGGAGCTGGGGGCCAAGGACGTGCGGGCCCAGGACTTTCAGGCCGTGGTCATCCCTGGCGGGTACGCCCCGGACTACCTCCGGCGGAGCCCGGAGCTCGTGCGGTTCGTGCGGGAGATGGCGGAGGCGGGAAAGCCGGTGGCGGCCATCTGCCACGGCCCCTGGATGCTCTGCTCGGCCCGGGTGGTGCGGGGGCGGCGCGTGACCAGCGTCCCCGCCATCCGCGACGACCTGGAGAACGCGGGGGCGATTTGGGTGGACGAGCCCGTGGTCGTGGACGGGAACCTCATCACCTCCCGGGTGCCCGCGGACCTGCCCCTCTTCGTACGGGCCCTGCTCCAGGCCCTCCGCTAGGGGAGGAAGCGCAGCCCGGCCTGCGCGGCGAGGGCCACGCCCCGGTAGAGGTAGGTGATCTGGCGGAAGGCGGCGAGGAGGTCGAACTCGTTTAGGGCGCTCACGCAATCCTTGGGCACGAGGACGTGCAGCCCCCGCAGGGCCGCGGAGCCCGCGGCGTGCAGCACGCAGATGTTGGCCACCGTCCCCACGATCACCAGGTGCTCCACCCCCCGTTCGCGCAAAAGGGCCTCCAGCTCGGTGCGGAAGAAGGGGTCGTAGGTGGTCTTTCGCACCACGGCCTCGCCGGGCTGGGGCGCGAGCTCCGCGAGGATCTCCGCGCCCCAGGTGCCGGCCACGCAGTGGGCGGGCCAGAGGCGGAACTCCGGGTCCTCGGGCGCATGCCAGTCCTGGGTGTAGATCACCGCTGCGCCGGCCTGGCGGGCGCGCTGGAGGAGGGCCTGGATGGGGCCCACGGTGGCCGCGGCCGCCGGCACCCTAAGCGCCCCCCGCTCGTGCACAAAATCGTTCTGCATGTCCACCACCAAAACCCCGGCTTTGCGCGCCGGGACCTCCACCGCTTCGGTCCAGGGGATGTGAGGCAGCTCCATGGTTCACCCTCCTGCCGCTACCCAGGCGCGCAGGGCCTGAGAGTAGTCCACCGGGTAGGTGGGCGCCGCCGCAGGGGTGAGGTCGGCCAGTTCCTCCGGCAGGGCGAAGAGGGCCCGCCGGACCTCCTCCCGCCGCCGGGCCAGGTCCACCGGGGGGACCAGGCGCTCCCCGCGCGCCATGACCTTACGCAAGAGCGCGCGTCCCTGCCCCTCCTCCTCGTCCAGGGCCACGAGGTCCCGAAAGCCCTGGCGCCAGACCTGGCACCGCCCGGGGAGGGTGACCTTCCCGGGGCTCGTCTTCATACGCGGCCCCTTTTCGTCCTCCACGAGCTTGTACACCCCGCCCAGGGCGGGCAGGTCCCAGGAGACCCCCAGCCGCGTCCCCACCCCGAACCCCCAGGCCACCCCCCCGCGCCGGCGGAACTCCAGGATCCGGTACTCGTCGAGGTCCCCGGACACGAAGATCCGGATGTCCGGGAAGCCCGCCTCGTCCAGGATGCGCCGCACCTCCCGGGAGAGGGCCACGAGGTCCCCGGAGTCCAGGCGCACGCCCGTGATCCGCTTCCCCCTTTCCCGGAGTTCCTGAGCCACGCGGGCGGCGTTCCGCGCGCCCAAAAGGGGGTCGTAGGTGTCGATAAGGAGGACCGGGTTGGGGTGGTCCTCGGCGAAGGCCCGGAAGGCCGAGAGCTCGTCGGGGAAGCTCAGGACGTAGGAGTGGGCCATGGTGCCCACCACGGGGATGCCGTAGAGCTTGCCCGCGAGGGTGTTGGAGGTGCCGTGGAAGCCGGCGAGGAAGCTGGCCCGGGCCGCGTGGAGGGCGGCCTCGGTGCCGTGGTCCCGCCGGGGGCTGAAGTCCACCACCACCGCCTCCGGCCCGGCGGCGAGAAGGATGCGCGCGGCCTTACTGGCCACGAGGGTCGCGTAGTTGAGGAGGTTCAGGACCAAGGTTTCCACGAGCTGGGCCTCGATGCGGGGGGCGGTGATGAGGAGGAGGGGCTCGCCGGGGAAGCAGATCTCGCCCTCCTCCATGGCCCACACCTCCCCGGTGAACCTAAGCCGCCCCAGGAAGTCCAGGAAAGCGGGGCGGAAGAGGCCTAGGCTCTCGAGGTAAGCGAGGTCGTCCTCGGCGAAGCGGAAGTCCTGGAGGGCGGCGAGGAGGGGGTCCAGGCCGGCGAAGAGGAGGAAGCGGCGGTTAGGGACAGGGGCGCGCACGAAGTAGGCGAAGGTGGCGGTCTGGTTGAGGCCGCGCAGGAAGTAGGAGTGGGCCATGGTGAGCTCGTAGAGGTCGGTGAAGAGGCCGGTGGGCATGGCCGTCAAGTCTACCCGGGCGGGGCGGTGGGCAGGGAGGGCTTTTCGAGAGGCGACCCCACCTGGAGTTAGCACTCCCCGTTGCCAATGGCCAGAAAATCCCGGATAGGCCGCCCCCTCGGCGTCTCTTCCGGGACCTCCCTGGCCCCCTAACGTCCATCGCCAGGGCCACGCCCTTGTCCTTCAGGCTGCCCTCCCCGGCGCCGTGCGGAGGTACGCGCCCGGGACTACGTCCGCATGGATCGCCGCTCCCGCACCTTCTGCTGGGTCCCCCTCCCCGCGGAGGTGGAGGGCTCGCGGGCCAGCGAGGCCCCCCGGCCCCGAAGGGTGCGCTTTCCCCAAGGGGGCGCACGGCCTACACTTCCCGCGAAGGAGGCGGGATGAGCGAGATCGTCAGCCTTTTGTTTTTCCTGCTTTTGCTCCAGGTCCTGGTGCCGTTCGTGCAGCGGCGGATCCTGGAGTTCCGCCGCCATGCGGCCATCCGGGCCCTGGAGCTCAAGCGGAAAAGCCGGGTCATCACCCTGATCCACCGCCAAGAGGCCGTGAGCTTTCTTGGGTTCACCCTGGCCCGTTACATCGACATCGAGGACTCCGAGCAGGTGCTGCGGGCCATCCGCATGACCCCGCCGGACATGCCCATCGACCTCATCCTCCACACCCCCGGCGGCTTGGTCCTGGCCGCCGAGCAGATCGCCTGCGCCCTCCAGCGCCACAAGGGGAAGGTCACGGTGTTCGTCCCCCACTACGCCATGAGCGGGGGGACCCTCATCGCCCTCGCCGCCGACGAAATCGTGATGGACCCCAACGCTGTCCTGGGCCCGGTGGACCCCCAGCTCGCCACCGGCCAGGGCTACCTCCCCGCGGCCTCCGTCCTCAAGGCCCTCGAGCAGCCCAACCCCAACCGCGACGACCAGACCCTGATCCTGGGGGATATCGCCCGCAAGGCCATCCGCCAGGTCCATGAGACCGTCTACGCCCTCCTCCGCGACAAGCTCCCCGAGGAGAAAGCCCAGGAGGTGGCGCGGATGCTCTCTGAGGGCCGGTGGACCCACGACTACCCCATCACCGTAGAGGAGCTGCGGGCCATGGGGCTTCCCGTGAGCGAGGACATGCCCAAGGAGGTGTACGAGCTCATGGAGCTTTATCCGCAGGCGCCGCAGCGCCGTCCTGGGGTGGAGTTCATCCCCGTGCCGTACCTCCCGCCGGCCCGGCCCTCCCGGGGAGAAAAAAGCCCCTGAGCCTTGGGCTGTCCCTCCACCAAACCTTCACCTCCCGTGCGCCGCCGGCCCACAAGCTCCGGGGAGAATCCTCTCCCGGAGGTGACCGCTATGCGCAAACGCACGGTTTTGACCCTGGCGCTGGTGGGGCTTGTGGTCCTGGGGACCGTGGGTTACGTGGTCTACGCCCAGACCGCGGGCGCGCAAGCTGCGCGCAAGACCTTCTTGGCCCGGGTGGCCGAGAAGCTCGGGGTGACGGAGGACGCCCTTCTTACGGCCCTGTACACCGCGCGGGCGGAGATGATCGACGAGGCTGTGGCCGAAGGAAAGCTGACCCAGGCCCAAGCCGACTACCTCAAAGCTGTGCTCAAGGCCAAGCTGGAGTACTACAAAGCGGAGGGCTACGCCAAGGCCCCGGACTTCGGGTTCGGCCTTGGCCCGAGGGGCTGGGGGCGGGGTCCGAGCCGGGGGTGGGGCCGCGGGCTCTGCCCTTGCCCCAAGGCCCCCGCGGACACCGGCCAGTAACCCTCCTGCTTTCCCGCCCTGGGGAACGCGGCGGCTCCGCCCGCCGCGTTTTTCTTTTAGGCCAAAAGGAGGGCCAGCGTCAGAAGGCAGGCCAGGAGGGCCGCGGGCGTCACCCAAAGCCCGTACTTCACGAACTCTGCGAACGTGATCCGGAAGTCCTTTCCGGTAAGGATAGTCATCCACATGATGCCGGCGAGGGCGCCGATGGGGGTGAGGTTTGCGCCCAAGTTGGAGCCTGCGGCGGTGGCCAAGGCCGCGGGGAGGACGGCCTCCCGGGGCACGGCCCGCAGGGCCGTGGCGAAGGCCAGGGTCATGGGGATGTTGTTGAGGAGGTTGGCGCTGAGGGCCGAGGCCACCCCAAACAGGAGCACAAGGAGGAGGGGCGAGCCCCCGCTCAGCGCGTACAGCCCCTGGCCCAGCAGGGCCGTCACCCCGTGGCGGTCGAGGGCGTACACCGTGACGAAGAGGGAGAGCACGAAGGGCACGATGGGCCAGGGCACGCGCTTCAGGGTCTCCGCTACGGGGGACCCGTTGTGGGCTTTTCGGCGCGCGGCCCACGCGTAGGACTCGCGCAATACCAGAATAGCCAAGAGGGCCAGGGCGAAGGCCACGGAGATCTTCCACATGGGGAGGCCCAGGTAGGGGGCCACGGCCAGGGCCACGACGCATCCGGCCAGGGCCAAAAGGCCCAGAAGCGCCCCGGGCTTGTCCGTGATGGCCTCCCAGGGGTCCAGGGCCACGGGTCGGATGGGCCTGCGGATCTCCTTGCGGAAGAGGAGGTAGAGGAGGCCGAGGTTGGCCAGGCCCGCGGCCACGGTGGGAAGCACCATCCACTTGGCGTAGCCCACGAACGTGAAGCGGAAGGCGGAGGCCACGAGGATGTTCGTGGGGTTCCCAATGTAGAGGGCCATGGACCAAGTGTTGGCCGCGAAGAACTCCGCGATGAGGTAGGGCTTGGGGTTCACCCCCGCGTGCTTGGCGAAGTAGTACACGAAGGGCGTGAAGGTGAGGACCACGATGTCGTTGGAGGTAAACAGGGTGAGGACGGAAACGGCGATGTACACGGCGAAGAAGAGCTTGGTCCCGTCGGTCTTGGCCTTGCTGAGGGCGTAGCGGGCGCAGGCCTCGAAGAACCCGGTGGCGTCCAAAAAGATGCTCATGAACACCATGGAGATGAAGAGGGCGAGGATCCCCAGGGGGTGCAGCTCCTCCGTGCCGTTCAGGCCCTGGACGATCTCCGGTCCGGTGAGGAGGCCGGCGGCCAGGATCAAAAGGGGCCCAAGGAGCGCCCCAAGGAAGTACGTCTCCAGCCGCAGCGCGCGCCGGCGCGTGCGGATGTAAAGGTACGGCCGGTGCAGGGTGAGCCCGATCGTGGCCAAACAGGAAAGGATGAAGATCGCGGTCGCGGTGAACATCGGGGATCCCTAGGGCTTACGTCCCCTTGTGCGGCTTAAGGTCCGTTGGCAACCGGAAAACCTCGGGCCTCATAGGGGGTTGGAGCGACCAGGCCGGATTTATACCCTTGAAGAGGGGCGGGCGCAATCCCCTCCGGCTGAGGCCCGCGGGCGTCGGCCGCTCCCCCAAAGAGCCGCTGCCCCTAAGGGGGCGGCCCGCCGGGTTCCAAGCCGGGCGCCGCGGGCCCGTGGCCCTGCGCTCAAGGCGCGTCGGCGTGGATGACCTCGGTGTAGATCGTGTGGTTGGGGGCGCCGCCGTGGGAGCGGGGCCGTAAGCCGCTGCGCACCTCAAAGATCTGTTCCATGCCGGGGTAGAGGTCGCCCAAGTTCTTGGAGCGCTCCTCCACGAAGTTCCAGTCCTCGTCGTAGAAGCGCACGGCCACGCGGCCCAAACTGATGCGCCGCGGCCCGATGTTCTTCACCCGGCCGTGGACCCGCGTCCCCCCGAAGTACTCCTCCACATGCCACTCCAGCACGTCCAAGGGGTAGGAGATCCCGACGCGTATGGGGAGGCGCACCACGGTGGCAAGGCCCTGATCGTCCACGACCTCGACGGTGATGAAGAAATTCCCCTCCCGGTCGTAGCGGTGGAGGATCTCCGGCCCTTCTTTTTGCGTGCCGTCGCCGAGGTCCCAGCGCACCCCAAGGATCGTGCCATCGGGATCGAAGGATTGCGCGGCGCTGGCGCGCACAAAGAGGGGGGCCTCGCCCTGGACGGGCTCCACCGCCACCACGGGGACCGGGGGGAGGTAGGTGCGGGGCGCACAGCCCAGAAGCCCCAGCCCCAAAAGCGCAAGAAAAACGGACCATTGGCGCATGAGCCGCCGCATAACCCATTATAATGCTCGGCCGGCCGAGCGGAGCAAAGGGAAGGGATAGCGTATGGGCTGGATCAAATTTTTGGGCACGGCGGGGGCGCGGTTCGTGGTGGCCCGACAGCTGCGGTCCTCCGCCGGCACGTGGCTCGAGCTTTCTGGAACACAGCTCCTCTTGGATCCGGGTCCGGGCACGCTTCTGCGCTGCCGCAAGGCGCGCCCTCCCCTGGAACCCCTCGAGCTTTCCGGGATCATCCTCTCCCACAAGCACCTCGATCACTCCACGGACGTGAACATCATGATCGAGGCCATGGCCGACGGCGGCTACAAGCGCCGCGGCGTTCTCCTCGCGCCCCACGACGCCCTGGAGGGGGAGGATCCCGTCGTGTTGCGCTACGTGCGCCCGTTTTTGGAGCGCATCGAGGCTTTTCAAGATGGGAAGGCCCACACGGTGGGCGGGGTGCGCATCACCCCCGTGCGCCACCGCCACGGCCAGGTGGAGACCTACGGGGTGATCGTGGAGGGCGCGGAAGGCCGGATCGGGTTCGTGGTGGACACGAAGTTCTTCCCCGAGCTCCCGGAGCGCTACGCGGGCTGCCAGCTCCTTGTGCTCAACACCGTGCTTAGGGAATGGAACCCCGATATCGACCACCTTTCCCTTCCCGAGGCGCTGGAGATCGTGAAGGCCGTGCGGCCTAAGCTCGCGGTGCTCACGCACTTTGGCATGACCATGCTGCGGGGGAAACCCAAGGAGCTGGCGGCCGAGGCCACGGCCAAGCTGGGCCTGCGGGTGGTGGCGGCCGAGGACGGGATGACCCTGGAGGCTAAGGATTGGGCCTAGCCCGCTTCATTTCATAAAGAAGCTGGTCGGCGCGCCGGAAGAGCTCCTCCACGCTGGGGAGGGGCTCGCGGCGGGGATCCCAGGAGGCGTAGCCCAGGGTGAGGCGGAGCACGGGCTCCTCGGCCAGGGGGCCAAAGGGCTCCCGGAAGCGGCGCACCACCTCGTGCGCGCCCGGCCCGTTCGTCTCCGGGAGGACCACGCAGAACTCGTCGCCGCCCCAGCGGAAGATGTAGTCCACCCTCCGGATGTTCTCCCGCAGGGCCTTGGCCACGCGGCGCAGCGCCTCGTCCCCCACCACGTGCCCAAAACGGTCGTTGATCTCCTTGAAGTTATCGACGTCGATGAGGATGAGGGAGAGGGGGTGCCCGTAGCGCTCGGCCCGCGCCAACTCCCGCCGCAGGACCTCGTCCAGGAAGCGGCGGTTGTACAGGCCGGTTAGGGGGTCGCGGATGGCCTGCTCCCTTAGCTCCGCCTCCAGCTCCACCCGCCGCAGCTCCTCGTACACGTGCCGGGCGAGGGTTTCCACCACGGTCACATCGTCCCAGGTGAAGGCCTGGGGCCGGGTGGCGATCACCTGAAGGACTCCCCGATCGCCCACCGGCACCGAGATGATCGAGCGGATGCAGGGATCCACGGGCTGGGCCATAGGGAAATCCTCGATGTTCCCCCAGTGGGTCCTTCCCAGGGCCCAGGTGGTCCCCGCCAGGCCCTCCCCTTTCCGGAACGGCCGGGCCTTTTGCGCGAGGAAACCCGCGCCCGCAACGGGAACCAAAAGCTCTCCTTGTCCAAGCCCAAGGGTGACCTGGTCGTAGCCCAGCCGCTCCGCCATGGCCTGGACCGCCAGGGTGCAAACCTCTTCTACGGTGGTAGCCCGCTGCAGGCGCTGGGAAATCTCGTGGAGGGCCATCAGCTTCTCGCTCAGGGTCTGGAGGGCCCGAAGGTGCCTTAGGCCGGCCAGGGCCACGGCCATCTCCGCCGCCAGGATCCGCAGGAGGTCCTGCTCCTCGGGGCCAATCCCGTCCACCTCATCGTGCTCCACGTTGAGGACGCCGAACTTCTGGTCGCCCACGGAGATGGGGATGGCCAGCTCGCACCCCAGGGTGGGGAGGCCGGCCACGTAGCGGGCGTCGCGCTGCACATCCGGCACGTAGATCGGTTCGTTGGCCAGGTACGCGGCCACGGTGATCCCGCGCCCCTCCGCAAGGGGCAGACGCAGGCTCTGCAGCTCCGGGGGATAGCCGCGGTGGGCCACCAGGACCAAGGCCTCCTCGCGGGCCTCCAGGACCGCGGCGTATCGGAAGCCCAGGATCTCGTTCACGGCGGAGAGCACGATTTCGTAGATCTCCTCGGGTTTTTGCGCGAGCTTCATGCGCCGGGAGGTTTCCTCGATGGCCCGGAGCTTTTCCGCGGTGTCGCGGATGCGCTGATGCAGGAGGGCGTTGCGCAGGGCCGCGGCCGCGCCCGCGGCGAACGCCAAAAGCACGGTCCTCTCCCGCTCCCCAAACCTCTGGGGCTGAAAGCTCTGCACGGAAAGGACCCCGATCACCTCGTCCTGGGCCACGAGGGGGATGCCGGCCCAAGCCCGCACGCTCCTCCCCACCTGCCGGAAGGGCACCGGGGGCGGGGTCCGCTCCACGTCCTCCAGGAAGAGGGGCTCCTTGTGCAGCGCCACCCAGGCCGTGGGGCTGCGCTCCGGATCCAGGGGGATTTCCGGGAGCTCTAGGCGCTGGCCTTCCTCGATGGCGAAGAGGGGGACAAGCCTTCCGCGCCGCGCGTCCACGCGCACCACAAAGAACGCATCCAGGGGCACGAGGCCTTGGGCCTCGTCGTAGATGCGGTGGAGCACGGCGGGGAGGTCCAGGGTCCCGGAGAGGGCGGTGATGGCGGCGTTGACGCGCCGCAGGGCGGCCTCGGCCTCCCGCTGCGCGGTGAGGTCCAGCACGGAGACGAGGACGCGGCGGTAGTCCTTCTCGTGGCCGGGCAACACCCGCCAGCCCAAAAGGACGTGGAGGCGCCGGCCCAGGGCCGTGCGGTGGATGCCCATGCCGGCGAACTCCGTCCGCCCCTCCCAGATGGCCAACAGCTCCTCTCGCCAGAGGGGGAGCGCTTCCTCCGGGATCAGGGCGGGAAGGTGCCGCGGGAGCTCGGCGGGGCTCTGCCCCTCGTAGAGCCGCACCGCGGCGGGGTTCACCTCCACCGCCCGCAGAAGCTCCAGGGTTTCCCGGAGGAACTCCGGGTGCTCCGCCAAATAGGCGGCAAGGTCCTGCACCCCCTCCGCGCGGAGCTCCTCCAGCCTGGCCTTGACTTGCGAAAAGTCCGCGATCCACAGGGAAACGGGCGATTCCTCAAAGAGCGTGCGGTAGCGCGTCTCGCTTTCGCGGACCTCCTCGTAGAGCTCGGCGTTTTCCAGGGCGATCCCGGCGTGGTTGGCGAGGAGCTCCAGCGCGGCGGCGAAGGGCGCGAACGCGCCGGGCTTCCGGCTGTGCACATAGAAGACCCCGCGCACCTCCCCTCGAATGCGCAGGGGAAAGCCGGCGAGCGCGCGGATGCCCTTCTCCAGAAGGGCGGGGTTGGCCAAAAGCGCGCTTCCGTCCTCGGCCCGCACCTCCGGGACGCTGCTCCCGTCGGGCCGGATCTCGTCGATGATCAGGGGGCGGCCGGTGGCGAGGATGTGGCGGGTCCACCCGTGCGGGCGCATGCGCAGGGGAAGGGGCGGGGCGCCCAAGGGATCGATGGTCTCCAAGACGTTCCCCTCCGCATCGAACAGGAGGACGTTGGCGTAATCGGCCTGGGTGAGGCTGCGGGCGAGGTCCACCACGGCCTGGACCACTTTTCGCCGCTCCAATTGGGCGGTGAGGGCGGCCACCGCCCGGTTCAGGGCGGAAAGCTCCTCCACCCGACGGGCCAGCTCCTCCTCGAGCCTCTTGCGCTCGGTGATGTCGCGGTTCACGGAGAGGGTGGCGGGCCGGCCCTTGTAGGTGAACTGCACCACTGCGCACTCCGTCCAGTAAACGCTCCCGTCCTTGCGGCGCTTTTTCTCCTGGAACACCACGGTCTCGCCCCGCGCCAACCGCTCGTTCACCTGCTCATAAGTGATGGCCGGTTCCTCCGCGGCGATGTCCCGCATGATGTTCTTGCCCAAAAGCTCGGCGCGGGGGTAGCCGGTTTGTTTTTCCGCCGCGGGGTTGGCCTCAAGGATTGTCCCGTCGAAGGCGGTGATGTACACGGCGTCGGCCAGGCGCTCAAAAAGCAGCCGGAACAGGTCCGCGTTCTCCCGGAGCTCCTCCACCCTCCGCCCGAGCTCCAAGAGCCCCGCCAGGACCCCTTGGTAACCCAAGAGCCGATCCACGTCCTCTGGGGAGAAGGCCTCGGGGTCCTCGGGGTGGTCGAGGTTGAGGTAGCCGATGAGCTTTTCCCCGGCCCAAAGGGGCAGGGAGAGGGTCGCCGCGATGGGGCCGAGGGCGCGCAGCCTCTCCACGAGCTCGGCGCTCCAAAAGGCGCGGTCCCGCTCCAGGATGTGGCGGATGATCGCCGGCTTGTCGCCGTAGAGCCGATGCTGCGGGAGCATTTCCTTGGGAAAGGTGAGGGGGCGCAGCTTTTCCAGGTCCCAGCCCGCGGCGGCCACGAACTCGTAGCGGCCGAGGAACTCGTTGAGGAGCAGGATGGAGCCGGCCTGGGCCTTGGGGACCACGCGCAGGGCGAATTGCAGGACGGCCCCCGCGAGGTCGGGCAAGGAGCGGGCCCGCCCAACCCCGCACAGGAGCTCCAGGACCGCCGTCCCCGGCGCCGCCATGCGCGCTATTTTGGCGCTGCGGCGGGAAAAAGAAAAGGGGCGGTCGTCCCGCCCCGAAGAAATTTCGTTCCCAATAGGATCCCCTAGAAGGTGATGCCTGCGGATACCGTGAGCTCGAGCCGCGGCTCCTCGAAGTTCGTGCGGTTCCGCACCCCCAGCGTCACGTTCACCGCCCACCCCTCCCAGAGGGCGAAGCTCAGCGTGGCGTCCAGGGCCTGGGTGTCCACCGGGGCCCCGCCCGCCGGTGCCACCCGGGCCAGGGCCAGGGTGGCGTTCAGCGTCGTCCGCGGGGTCAGCTTGTGGACCAGCGTGGCCAAGGCCTGCACGCCGTAGCTCGTGAAGTTGGGCACGGAGGTGCCGTCCACGCGGACGTGGAGCTGGGTGTCCACGGACCAGGGCAGGGCGTACTCCGCAGCCCCAAACAGGACGAGGTCCTGGGCGCCCGCGGGGTCCAGGAGCTTATAGCCCACCCCGGCGCTCACGGAGAACCCGCACAGGCGCGTGTCCCCCGTGGCCGTGAGGATCTGGCGGATGTAGAGCACCGCGTCCGCCCCGAGCTTCGCGGGCCCCACCTTGGCCCCCTCGATGAGCTGGGCCACCTTGACCACCAGGGCATCCAGGGTGGGGTACTGGTCGCGCTTGCCGATCTCCTGGGCGATGGCCATGAGGGTGGCGTCGGGGATGGGTTTGGTGAGGATCTTTTCCGCGAGGAGCTTGTCGTTGATGCGCAGGGCCTTGGCCAAGGGGGTCACGTCCCGCAGCCGACCGTAGCCCGCGCCCAGGGCCACGGCCACCGTGGGCACCACCCCCGCCCACTGGGCGTTCACCCGGCCCAGGGCGAAGAGGTCCAGGCCCGGCGCGTAGAACCGGAAGTTCACGGAGCCCAGGCCCGCCACCGTCCACGCCCCGTTCGTGTGGGCCAGGGAACCGGTGGCGTTCGCCCCGTACCCGAAGTCCGCGGAGTCATAGTAGCGGAGGAAGCTCCCCGCCAGGGTCAAGGCCAGCACGTTTCCCCGATCGTCCCGGAGCTCGTCGTCGAGGTAGCGGAAGCTCGCCTGGAGGGAGGAGGTGGTGACGGAGGTCACGGGTTGGGCGTACTCGCACAGGGAAATGGCCGCGGCGTGGACCGCGACGAACGCGGACAGGGAAACTGCCCAGAACAGGAATTTGCTCATCTTCATCGAACCTCCTTTCTGAGGCCAGTGTAGCTTAGCCCGAAATTTGCGGGCGCGTCAACAGATCCGGGGGACGGGGTCACCGAGGGGCATCTCGAGGAACCTTTTTCCGCCCACAGCGGTGCGCAGGATCACCTTGCCCGGGTAGTGTTCCGTGGCCCGGCCGATCACCTGGGCGCCCTGGGTGAGGGGATGGGCGCGCAGGGCGGAAAGGACCTCCGCGAGCTTCTCGGGAGCCACGGCGAGCACAGCCCGGCCCTCGCAGGCCAGCTCGTACGGGCTGATCCCCAAAAGCTCGCACAGCCCCCGCACCTCCGCCCGCACCGGGATCCTCTCCTCCTCGATCTCCATCCCCACCCCCGATTTTTGGGCCATCTCGTTCAGGGCGGCGGCCAGGCCGCCCCGCGTGGGGTCCTTCATGGCCGTGATGCCGCCCGTGGCCAGGGCCGCCGCCAGGGCCGGCCACAGGGGAGCCACGTCGCTTTCCACCGGCGTCTCCACGGGGAGCGCGTTCCGCGCCGCCAGGATCGCTAGACCGTGCTCCCCCACCGGGCCGGTCACCAAAAGGAAATCCCCGGGCCGCACGCCGCTGTCGGGCACCACCCGCTCCGCTACCCCGACCCCCGTGGTGGTGATCACCAGCCCGTCCAGCTCGCCCCTCCCCATGACCTTGGTGTCGCCGGTGACCAAGGCCACCCCCAGCTCCCCCAGCACCGCCGCCGCCGACTCCAGGATCCGCTCCAAATCCGCAAGAGGAAAGCCCTCCTCGATCACGAGGGCCAGGCTCAGGGCCACCGGCCGCGCGCCCATGACCACAAGATCGTTCACCGTCCCCGTCACCGCGAGCTTCCCGATGTCCCCTCCCGGGAAAAAGAGGGGCTTCACGACGTGGCTGTCGGTGGTGAAGACGAGCCTTCCGGGCGGAAGGTCCAGGACCGCGCCGTCGTCCATTTGATCCAGCCCGATGGGCCCGGCGGCGCGGATGGGGAATTTGGGGAGGATGCGCTCCCGCAGGAGCTTGTCCATGACCAGGCCCCCGGCCCCGTGGAGGGCGGTGACCTTCTCCTCAAGGAGCCGCTTCATAGCCTGGGCCTCCCGGCGTAGCGGTACCAGATGTTACAAGCGCCCTCCGCGCCCACCATGCACGGCCCCACGGGCGTGAGGGGGGTGCAGGCCGTCCCGTAGAGGGGGCAGTCCGTGGGCACCGCCCGGGCCAGGAGGACCTCCGCGCACCGGCAGCCTGGGGGCTTCTCCTCGCCCAGCCGCCCCTCGACGCCGAACTCCCGCCGGGCGTCGTGGGCTGCGAACTCCTCCCGCAGGTACAGCCCGGAAGCGGGGATCTCCCCGATCCCCCGCCACAGGGCCGGCCCCACCCGGAACACCGCGCGCATGAGCTCCTGCGCCCTGAGGTTCCCCGCCTCGGTGACCGAGCGGGGGTAGGCGTTCTCCACCTCGGCGCGGCCCTCCCGGAGCTGGCGCAGGGCGAGGGCGATCCCGTAGAGCACGTCCAGGGGTTCGAAGCCCGCGACCACGATGGGCACGCGGAAGCGGGCGGCGATCGCCCGGTAGGCGCCGGCGCCGATCACCGTGGACACGTGTCCGGGCGCGAGGAACGCGGCGATCGCCACGGGCGGGATGGACAGGAGGGCGGCGAGCGCCGGCGGGATGAGCTTGTGGCTCGCGAGGACGAAGAAGTTGTCCGGAGGGTTATCCAGGAGGACGGCGGCCGTGCCGGGCGCGGTGGTCTCAAACCCCACGGCGAAGAACACCACGGGCCGTTCCGGCTGGCGCCGGGCGATCTCCACCGCGTCCGCCGCGGACAAGACCACCCGCACGTCCGCGCCCTCCGCCCGCGCCTCCTCCAGGGTCATGCGCGTCCCGGGCACCCGGGTCATGTCCCCAAACGTGCAGAGGGTTGCGCCCCGCTCGGCCAGCTGCAGGGCGCAGTCGAGGTCCTGGGTGGAGGTCACGCACACCGGGCAGCCCGGCCCCTCCAGGACCTCCACGGTCTCGGGAAGAAGGGACCGCAGGCCGTACTGGGCGATGGTGATCTCGTGCGTCCCGCATACGTGCACGATCCTCACGGGCTCCCGGGGCTGGAGCTTCCTGAGGAGCTCGCGGAAGCGGGCGGCCAGCGCGGGATCGCGCAGCGAGAAAAGCTCCCTCACGGGCCTTCCTCGAGGGCGAGGATCTCCTGGAAGAGGCGGAGGGTCTCTTCGGCGTCCGCGGGGTCCAGGCGGCGGATGGCGAAGCCCGCGTGGACGAGCAGGTAATCGCCGACCTGGACGGGCTCGCCCAGGGCGTCCAGGCGGGCCCTGGCCCGGGAGCCGCCGAGGTCCACGGTGGCCACGTTCCCCTCCACGGCCACCACCCGCGCCGGAATGGCTAGGCACATGGCGCGGGCATTGTCGTCATCCCCGGAAGTAGCGCAAGCGGTACCAAAGGGAGGCCAGGTGCTCCCGCAGGGCCAGGGCGGAGGTGGCGAGGTTTTGGGCGGAGGGGAGGTAGGCCTTGGGGCTGCGCAGCGGGGGTGCGCGGGGGTCGCACGGGGCGGGAAGAGGGGTGAGCCCCTGGGCCCAAAAGCACCGCAGGGCCCGGGGCATGTGGAAGGCGGAGGTCACGAGGAGGAACGGGGCCTGGCCGAGGTTCTGGGCCACCAGGACCGCGTCCTCCCAGGTGTTCCGGGAGGCCGTGAGCCAGCGCACCTTTTCCCTGGGGACGCCGAGCTCCCACGCCGCCTGGGCCAGGAGGGGCACCCCCCCGCCCACGAGGCCCTCCCCGCCCACCACCCACAGGGTGGGCCTTCCGCCCAGGGCCCAAAACAGGCGCACCCCTTCGGCCAGGCGGGCCAGGCTGGAGGGGGAAAGGCCGCTGAGGAGGGGGCGCGCGTCGCGGAAGCCCTCCCCGCCGCTGAGGACCACGATGGCGCCGACCTCCGGGGGCACAAGCAGCGCCGGGTACCGGTCCTCCAGGGGCCGCAAAAGCCGGTTCGCCCCCCATCCCGTGGCCAAAAAGTAGAGGGCCGCCAGGCCCAGGCCCAAAAGGGCGCCCCCCAGCCACCACCGTCGCCGCAGCGCCCCCACGCTGAGGCAAAGCCCCAGGACGAGGAGGAAGGGGAGTGGGTCCGCCAAAAGCTCCACCGTCAGGCGCACGGGACCACCTGGGCAATGCGCGCGCGCAGCTCCGCCAGCCGCGCCTCGCTGGGGCGGGAAAGCGACGGCATCCCATAGCTTTTGCCCAAGCGCTGGTACTTTTCGGCCACGTCGTGGTAGGGGAGGAGCTCCACCCCGAGGATCCGGCCCTGGACCTCCCCAAGGAGAGCGAGCAGGGCCTGGAGGTTTTCCTCGGTGTCGGTGATCCCCGGGATGAGGGGGACGCGCACGCGCACGGGCCGGCCCAGCTCCGCAAGCCTCCGCAGGTTCGCGTGGATCAGGCGGTTGGAAACCCCGGTGTAGCGGCGATGCGCCTCCTCATCCATGGGCTTGAGGTCGAAAAGGAAGAGGTCGGTGAGGGGCGCGATCCTCTCGAAAACGTCCCAGGGGGCGTAGCCCGAGGTGTCCACGGCCGTGTGGATCCTCCTTTCCTTGCAGGCCGCGAGGGCCGCGTGAAGGAAGTCCGGCTGGAACAGGGGCTCCCCGCCGGAAAAGGTCACCCCGCCCTGGGAGCGGTCGTAAAGGAGGGCGTCCCGCTCCAAGAGGGAAAGGAGTTCCTCCACGGTGATCGTTCTCCCCACGAGGCGCCAGGCTCCGCTCGGGCAGGCCTCCGCGCACCTCCCGCACCCCGCGCACTTTTCCCGCGCAAGGCGCGGTTTGGCCCCGGCTCCTTGGGCGAGGGCGCCCTCCGGACAAACGCGGGCGCACGTCCCGCAGCCCAGGCACTTGTAGTCGAAAAACATGAGCTCGGGCTTCGGGGAGAGGCCTTCGGGGTTGTGGCACCACAGGCACCGCAGGGGGCAGCCCTTGAGGAACACGGTGGTGCGGATCCCCGGGCCGTCGTGGAGGGAGAAGCGCTGGATGTCGAAAACGATCCCGGTTTCCCTCATCCCCAGTGTTTGTGCTCGGTGCGGGCGATGATCTCCTCTTGGAGCCCGCGGGGCAGGTTCACGAAGTAGTCGCTGTAGCCGGCCACGCGCACCATGAGGTCCTGGAAGTCCTGGGGGCGGCGCTGCGCCTCTCTGAGGAGCTCCGCGCTCACCACGTTGAACTGCACGTGGTGCCCACCCAGGTTGAAGAAGACGCGGATGAGCTGGGCCAACTTCCGCAAGCTCTCCTCGTCGGCGAGGAGGTCAGGGGTGAGCTTTTGGTTGAGGAGGGCCCCGCCGGTTTTGTCCCAGTCGCACTTGGCCACGGAGCGGAACACCGCGGCGATCCCCTTGCGGTCCGTGCCCTGCACGGGCGAGACGCCCTCGGACACCGGGGTGCCCGCCTTCCGCCCGTCGGGCGTGGCCCCCGTCACCTTCCCAAAGTAGACGTGCACGGTGGTGGGCAGGAAATACACGCGGCGGGAGGCCCGGCGCACGGGCGTGGGCGGGAAGCTCTCCACCAGGCGCACCACCTCGTCCACGATGGCCTTGGCGATGGAGTCCGCATAGTCGTCGTCCTCCCCGTAGCGGGGGGACTTGTGGAGGAGGACCTGACGGGTGAGCTCGTAGGGCCCGGAGAAGTCCGCGGCCAGCGCCCGCAACACCTCCTCCATAGTGAAGGTGCGGCGCTCGAACACGTGGAACTTTAGGGCGGCCAAGGCGTTGGTGAGGGTGCCGAGGCCCACGATCTGGAGGTACTGGGTGTTGTAGCGGGCCCCGCCGGCGTTGTAGTCCCGGGCGTTCCGCACACAGTCCTCAATCCAAAGGGAGAGGAAGGGCACAGGAAGATGGTGGGCGTAGAGGGCCTCGATGATGTCGTTCCCCCTCATCTTCACGGTTACGAAGTGCCGGAGCTGCTGGAGGAAGGCCTGCCAGAGCTCCTCGTACGTGCGGAACCCTTGGGGATCGCCGGTTTCGATCCCGATCCTCTTCCCTGTGCGAGGATCGACCCCGTTGTGGAGGGTGATCTCCAGGATTTTGGGGAGGTTGAGGTAGCCCGTGAGGATGTAGCACTCCTTTCCGAAGGCGCCGCTCTCCACGCAGCCGCTTACGCCCGCGGTGCGCGCGTCCTCCAGGGTCTTCCCCTGGCGCAGCATCTTCACCACCACCCCGTCGAAGTTGAACAGGGGCGGCTCGCCGAACCCTGGGGCCACCACCTCTAGAGCCCGCAGGAGGAAGCGGTCGGGGGTTTTGTTGCTGATGAGGACCGCCGTGTTGGGCTGGAGGGTCCGCATCTCCTCCAGCACCTCCAGGATGAGGTAGGAAAGCTCGTTCACCCCGTCGCTTCCGTCCGCGGTAAGCCCGCCCAAGTTGAGCTTGGAGAAGTCGTTGTAGGTGAAGCTCTCCTCGGCGGTGACCCCCACCTTCGGCACAGCAGGCTGATTGTTGAACTTGAGCCAGAAGGCCTGGAGGAGCTCTTTGGCGCGCTCGCGCGTGAGCCTTCCCTCCTCCAGATCGCGCTTGTAGAAGGGATAAAGGTGCTGGTCGATCCGGCCGGGGCTGAAGGAGTCCCAGGGGTTCGTCTCGTAGGTCACGCCCACGTGGATGAACCAGTAGTGCTGGAGGGCCTCCCAGAAGGTGCGGGGGGCGCGGGCCGGGACCCACCGGCAGATCTCCGCCATTTCTTCTAGCTCCCTCCGCCGCGCGGGATCCCCTTCTTCTTTGGCCATCTCCGCAAGCTTTTGGGCGTAGCGCGCGGCATAAATGAGCAGGGCGTCGGCCGCGATGTCCATGGCCTGAAGCTCCACGAGCTTCTCGTAGTATTCGGGATCCGCGGGGTCCAGGCCCCTTAGAGCCGTAGCGATCTCCGCTTTGATGTCGAGGAGGCCCATTTTGAAGATCCGCTCGCCTCCCGCGGTATGGCCGGGCGCCCGCTGCTCCATGAACTCCGTCCACACCCCGGCCTCGTAGGCGTCGATCCATTCTTGGGGAAGGCGTTGGAAGAGGAGATCTCGCAGAGATTTCCCGCGCCAGAACGGAATGATCTCTTCGGCGTAAAGGCGTTTTGTCTCTGCGTCGACCCGATAGGGCATCTTCTCGCGGGTGTGGAGGACCTCGAGGTCCTCCAGGCTATGGACGCAGATCTCGGGGTAGGTGGGGACCCGTTTGGGGCCGGTGCCGCGTAGGCCCACGATGAGCTGGCCCTCCTCCACGGGGAGGCTCACCCGCTCCAGGAGGTATTTGAAGGCCAGGGCCCGTTGGAGCGGCACAGGGAGCCCTGTGGCCTGCCCGGATTTGTAGAACTCCGTGATGAGGCGGGCCCGCTCCGCGCACACCCGGACCTCGGCCCGCACGCTCTCCTCCCGCAACCGGGCGATGCGCGCGGGGAGGGGCCGGACCGCCCGGCGCCGCCTTTCCACCTCCGCTTCCAGGGCCATGCTGACCTTAATTGGCACTATATGCCGAGGCCGCCTCGGCGACAAGCAGCCCCTAGCACGCTTCCTGGGGCCAAAAGGATCGCCGTGGGTACGCCCGTGGGGGTCTACAATAATCCGGCGGTGATCGAGGCCTATCGGGGCCGGGGGGAAGAGGGTGCTCCTGCAAGTGGATAACGTCTCCGTGGCCTACGGGGCGGTGGAAGCCCTGAAGGGCGTGTCCCTTTCTGTCTTCGGCGCGGAGATCGTGGCCGTACTAGGGGCCAACGGCGCGGGGAAAACCACGCTCCTCAAGGCCATCTCCGGCCTGGTCCCCGTGAAATCCGGGGCCATCCTCTACGAGGGGCGGAAGCTGCACGAGCTTCCGCTGCACCTCATCGCCCGCATGGGCGTGGTGCATATCCCCGAGGGGCGGCGGGTGTTCGCCACCCTCACCGTGGAGGAGAACCTGAACCTGGGCGGCTACGGCTGCCCCAAGGAAGAGGTACAGAAGGCCAAGGAATGGGTGTTCCAGCTCTTCCCGATCCTTCGGGAGCGGCGGAGGCAGCTTGCGGGAACCCTATCGGGCGGGGAGCAGCAGATGCTGGCCATCGGAAGGGGCCTCATGCGCTCCCCAAAGTTGATGCTTTTGGACGAGCCCTCCCTGGGCCTGGCCTCGCTCCTTGTGGATCAAGTATTTGCCACCATCGTGCAGATCAACAAGGACGGCGTACCCATCCTCATCGTGGAGCAGAACGCGCGAAAGGCCTTGAGCATCGCGGACCAGGCCCACATCCTCGAGGTGGGGCGGGTCGTCCTCTCCGGACCGGCCCGCGACCTTGCCGCCGACCCCCGCGTGCGCGAGGCTTACCTCGGCGGCGCCACCCATGAGCGCCGCCGGCGGGCAAAGGAGAGCCGTGCGACTGGATAAACACCCGATCCTGGAGGTTCGGCGCGCGGACCCCTTCGCCTTTTTCTTCCAGGATGAGGAGCTGGTGGCCTACCCTGGGGAGACCATCGCCTCCGCGCTCTTCGCCCACGGCATCCGCGTGTTCGGCCACCACCCCAGGGACGGGGCGCCCCAGGGGATCTTTTGCGCCAACGGCCAGTGCGCTCAGTGCCTGGTCCTCGCGGACGGCCGGCCGGTCAAGGCTTGCTTGACCTTGGTACGGCCGGGGATGCGGGTGGCCCCCTTGGACGGCCTTCCCCAACCCCCGCCCCCGCCGGAGCGCCTGGACTTCCGCGCGATCGAGGAGCTCGCGGTGGAGGCCTTGGTGATCGGGGGCGGCCCCGCGGGGATGTCCGCCGCCGTGGAACTGGGAAAGCTTGGGGTCAAGACCCTCCTTGTGGACGACAAGCACCGCCTGGGTGGGAAGCTCCTCCTTCAGACCCACCGCTTCTTTGGGTCCCGGGACGCGGTCTACGCCGGGACCCGGGGCGTCGCCATCGCCGAGAGGCTCGCGGCTGAGGTGCACGCGCAGAGGACGGTGGAGGTGTGGCTCCAATCCCCGGCCCTCGCGGTGTTCAGCGACCAGAGGGTGGGGGTGCTGCGGGAGGGCCGCCGCTACGTGCTCGTGCGCCCAAGGGTTTTGGTGGTGGCCACGGGCGCCCGCGAGCGCTCCCTCGTCTTCCCCGGGGACACCCTGCCTGGGGTCTACGGGGCCGGCGCGTTCCAGACCCTGGTGAACCGGGACCTCGTGCGCGCCGCAACGCGGCTCTTTGTGGTCGGCGGGGGGAACGTGGGCCTCATCGCCGCCTACCACGCCCTCCAGGCGGGGATCGAGGTGGTGGGCCTGTGCGAGGCCCTGCCCGAATGCACCGGCTACAAGGTGCACCGGGACAAGCTCGCGCGCCTTGGGGTGCCCATTTACACCTCCCACACCGTGGTGGCCGCCCACGGGGAACGCCACGTGGAGGCCATCACCATCGCCCAAGTGGACGAGAAATTCCGGCCCATCCCGGGCACGGAGAAGACCTTCCCGTGCGATACGATCCTCATCGCGGTGGGGCTTGATCCCGTGGACGAGTTCTACCGCAAGGCCCGGGAGTTTGGGATCCCCGCCTTTGCCGCGGGCGATGCCCAGGAGATCGCGGAGGCCTCCGCGGCCATCTTCACCGGCCGCATCGCCGGCCGGCAGGCCGCCCAGGCCCTAGGGTATGCCGTGGACATCCCGCCCGAATGGGCCAAAACCGCGGAGATCCTGAAGTCCAAGCCCGGGCGGGTTCACCCCCTGCCCCCTCCCCCCGAGCTCCCGCTCTTCCCCGTCCTCCACTGCGTCCAGGAGATCCCCTGCGATCCCTGCGCGGCGGTGTGCCCCCTGGGCCTGATCCACGTGGACCCCGGGGACATTCGCCGGCCGCCCCGGTTCACCGGGGAACGGGCCTGCAGCGGGTGCGGCCGCTGCGTGGCCTTCTGCCCGGGCCTGGCCATCACCCTCGTGGACTTCCGAAAGGACCCGGATCACCCCGTGGTGACCGTGCCGTGGGAGTTTGGGGCCGATTCCCTCGCCCCGGGAACGGAGGTGCTCGTCGTGGACCGGGAGGGGAAGGTCCTGGGGGCGGGGGCGGTGGTGGGGCTCGCCCAGGTGCCGGGGGCGGACCGCACCCTCCTTGTGCGGGTGCGGGTGCCCAAGGGATGGGCCCTCCAGGCGGCGGGGATCCGCCTCCCCCAGGGGGAACGGGCCCCGATCCCGCCCCTTCCCCTCCCCGAGGCGGACGAGGCCATCGTCTGCCGGTGCGAGCGGGTGAAGGCCCGCGAGATCCGCGCCCTCATCCGCCAGGGCGTGCGGGACCTCAACGAGCTCAAGGCGGTGACGCGCGCGGGCATGGGGGCCTGCGGGGGGAAGACCTGCCGCAACCTCATCCTCCGCCTGTTCCGCGAGGAGGGCGTCCCCTTGGAGGAGGTCACGGACTTCGTGGGCCGCCCCTTGTTCCTGGAGGTGCCTTTGGGGGCCTTCGCGGGAATGGAGGAGCCGTGAGCTACGATGTGGTGGTGATCGGCGCGGGCAGCGTGGGCACGCCCGCGGCCTTCTACCTCGCCCGGGAGGGGCTGAAGGTCCTGGTGCTCGACCGTTTACCGAGCCCGGGCCAGGGCTCAAACAAGGCCGCCATCGGCGGGGTGCGCGCCACCCACTCGGACCCCGCGAAGATCCGGTTGGGGCTGCGCACCATCGCCATCCTCACCCGCTTCCGGGAGGAGTTCGGCCGGGAGGTGGAGTGGCGGCCGGGCGGCTACGTGTTCGTGGCCTACCGGCCCGAGGAGGAGAGGATCCTCAAGGAGCTCGTGGCCCTGCAGCGCTCCTTTGGCCTCAACATCCGCTGGTGCGAGGCGGACGAGCTCCTGCGGGTCGTGCCCGACCTCAACCCCCAAGGGCTGCGGGGCGGGACCTACTCGCCCGAGGACGGCCACTGTTCCCCGCTCCTCCTCTGCCACGCCTACTACGAGTTGGCCAAAGGGGAGGGGGCGGAATTTCGCTTCCGCGAGGAGGTGGTGGGGATGGAAGTGCGGGCGGGCCGGGTCCAGGCCGTGCGCACGGACAAGGGCCGTTACCCCACCGCCCTTGTGCTCAACGCCGCGGGCGCCTGGGCCGCCCAGATCGGGAAGCTTCTGGGCGTGGAGCACCCCGTGTACCCCGACTGCCACGAGGCGGGGATCACCGAGCCTGTGGCCCACTTCCTGGACCCCATGATCGTGGACATCCGGCCGGGCCCGGGCTCGGCCAACTGCTACTTCCACCAGCTCGCCACCGGTCAGATCGCGTTTTGCCTCACGCCCGAGCCCCCCATCCTCGGCGAGGACCGGCGGGAGACGAGCGCGTTCCTGCCGCAGGTGGCCCGGCGGATCATCCAGGTGGTGCCGCGGCTGGCGGGGATCCGGGTGCGCCGCACCTGGCGCGGCCTCTATCCCATGACGCCCGACGGCCTTCCCCTCGTGGGCTGGGTGGAAGCGGTGCGGGGGTACCTGGTGGCCATTGGTCTATGCGGCCAGGGCGTGATGCTCGGCCCCGCCCTGGGCGAGCTCCTGGCCCGCCTGGTCCTGGGAACGCCCCTCCCCGAGGACCAAATCGTGCTTCGCAACCTCTCGCCCGAGCGCAGCTTCGCGCGGGCCGAGGTCCTCCGCTAGCGCTTCCCGCCCAAAAGGAGGGCGAGCACGGCCTTCTGGGCGTGGAGGCGGTTCTCCGCCTGGTCGAAGATCACGGAGTTCCGGCTCCGCGCGGCCTCGTAGGTGATCTCCTCCCCGTAGTGGGCGGGGAGGCAGTGCATCACCAGGCAGTCCGGCTTGGCCAGGGCGAGGAGGTCGAGGCTCACCGTGTAGCCTTGGAACCTCTGGCGGCGGAGCTCGGCCTCGGCCTCCTGCCCCATGCTCGTCCACACGTCGGTGTAGAGGACGTCGGCCCCCCGCGCGGCCTCCCTTGGGTCGCGGAGGATCTCGATTTCCGCGCCCAACGCCCGGGCCTCCGCCACGATCCGCGCGTCCGGCTCATGCCCCTCCGGGCAAGCGATGCGGAAGCGGATCCCCAGCTTGGCCGAGGCCTCGATCAGGGAGTTGGCCACGTTGTTGCCGTCCCCGATGAACGCCAGGGTCAGCCCCGCCAGCGTGCGCTTCTTCTCCCAAATGGTGAGCACGTCGGCCAGGGCCTGGCAGGGGTGGAGGAGGTCGGAAAGCCCGTTGATCACGGGGACGGTGGCGAAGCGGGCCAGCTCCTCCACCACCGCGTGGCCGAACACCCGGGCCATGATCCCGTCCACGTAGCGGGAGAGGTTGAGGGCCACGTCCTCCACGGTCTCCCGCTGGCCGAGCTTGATGTCCTCGGGCCCAAGGTAGAGGGCGTAGCCCCCAAGCTGCCACATCCCCACTTCAAAGGAGACGCGGGTGCGCAGGGAGGGCTTCTGGAAGATCATGGCCAGGGTTTTCCCGCGCAGGAGGTGGTCGTGGCGCACGCCGGCCCGGTGCTCCCGCTTGAGGTGGGCGGCGAGCTCCAGGATCTCCCAGATCTCCTGAGGGCTCCAATCCTGCAGGCTCAGGAGGTCCCGCTTCATCCCGCCCCCTTTCCCGGCTTGGTGGTCACGATGTGGGTGCTTGTGGAGAAGACCCCCTCCACCTGGCGGATCTCCTCGGTGACGATCCGGTAGAGTTCGGCCACGGAGAAGCTGGAGGGAAGCTCGTCGAACTCGAGGTAGGCGATGATGTCGTAATCGCCGAAGACCGTATCCACCCGTTTTACGTGCGGCTTTTTGCGCAGCTCCTCGGCGACCTTCTCCTCGGTTGCTCCCCGACAGCGGATCAGGACGTACGCGGCCACCGGCATATTCTCACCGGCCGCATCTTAACCGACGCCCCTTTGGGTGGCCACGGCGATTGGGCCGCCCGCGGCGCCCCGGTACAATCCGGCGCCATGGACAAGGTCCGCGTGAGGTTCGCACCGAGCCCCACGGGCTATCTCCACGTGGGCGGGGCCCGCACGGCCCTCTTCAACTGGCTCTTCGCCCGCCACCACGGCGGCACCTTCATCCTGCGCATCGAGGACACGGACCGCACCCGCTCCACCGAGGAGGCCATCGAGCAGATCCAGGCCTCCTTGCGCTGGCTCGGCCTGGACTGGGATGAGTTCTATCGCCAGACGGAGCGGCTGCGCATACACCAGCGCTACGCCGAGGAGCTCCTGCGCCGCGGCGCCGCCTACGAGGCCGACGGCGCCGTATGGTTCCGCATGCCCAAAGAGGGCGTGACCGTGGTGGAGGACCTCATCGCCGGCAGGGTGCAGTTCCAAAACCGCGAGTTCAAGGACCTCGTGATCCTCCGCTCCGACGGGACCCCCACCTACAACTTCGCCTGCGTCGTGGACGACACGGAGATGGGCATCACCCACGTGATCCGCGGGGATGAGCACCTCCCCAACACCCCCAAGCAGCTCCACATGTACTGGGCCCTGGGCCTGACCCCCCCGAAGTTCGCGCACATCCCCCTCATCCTCGGCCCGGACCGCACCAAGCTCTCCAAGCGCCACGGCGCGGTCTCCGTCCTGGAGTACCGCCGCCGCGGCATCCTGCCCGAGGCCATGGTGAACTTCCTGGCCCGGCTGGGCTGGTCCCACGGCGACCAGGAGATCTTCTCCCGGGAGGAGCTCATCCAGTACTTCGACCTGGACGGGGTCGGGCAGTCGCCCTCCGTCTTCGACGAACAGAAGCTCCTTTGGCTGAACCGGGAGTGGATGCGCCGCATCCCCGTGCCCGCGCTCGCGGAATCGCTCAAGGAGTTCCTGGTTTGGGAGGGCGTGGCCGCGCCCGAGCAGGTGGAGGCCCTGCCCCAGGCCACGCTGCACCGGGCGGTGGAGCTCTTCCGCGACCGCAGCCGCACCCTGGTGGAGCTCGCGCACACCGCGCGCATGCTCTTCCCCGGGGAGTTGGCGGTGCCCGAGGACGCCCGGGAGCTCCTGCGGCCCGAGCTGGCCGGGCCGTTTTTGGCCATCGCCGAGGCCCTGGAGGCGGCTCCGGACCCCACGCCCGCCGGCCTGGAGGCCCTGGTCCGGGGGGTCTTGGACCGGCTGGGCTTGCCCCTGAAAGCGGTGGCCCTGCCCATGCGGGTGGTGGTGAGCGGATCCCGGGTGGGCCCGGGCCTGTTCGAGGTGCTGGCCCTGGTGGGGCCGGAGCTGGCCGCGGCGCGCCTGCGCCGGGCCGCCGCTGCCCTCCCCACGGCCTGAGCCCATGCGCGCCCTCCCGGCCCTGGCGCTTTTGCTCGGCCTGACCGGGCTGGCCTACGAGGTGGCCCTCGCGCCCGCCGACCCCGCCGCCCTCGGCTCCTGGGCCCAGGTCGTGCAGGCCCTGCGGCTCCACCCCACCCCGCCCTCCCCCCTGCGCTTCGAAGGGCCCGCCCTCGCCCTGCGCCTGTACGGGGAGGTCGGGCTTGGCCAGGCCCGTTACCCCCTCCTCCTGGGGATCACCCCCCAAAACGAGGCGGGCCTTTGGCTGGACCGGGATCGGGATGGGCGGCTCCTCCCGGAGGAGGAGCTTCCCAAGGCGCGGGCCGCGGAGGCCCTCCTCTGGACGGCGACCCTCCTCTCGGAGCCGGCGGGCGCGCCGGCCTTTTCCTATCCCTTGGGGATCCTCTGGCCCGAGGGGCGGAGCTACGTGTTCCTCTTGGGCGGGGCCCCCCGCGCGGGAGAGTTCCAAGGCCACGCCTTGGTGCTCGTGGACGGCGATCTGGACGGGGTGTTCGGCACAAGCGGCGATTTCTTTGGGGTGGACGTGGACAAGGACGGCCGCATCTACGCCGAGCCCGATGGGCATGAGCGCTTCAAGCTCACGGAGCCCTTCACGCTCCCGGACGCCAGCTTCCGCGTGCGCCCCTTGGCCCCCGACGGGAGCAGGGTGCGGCTCGAGCCCGCTCCCTACGTGGCCCCCAAGGTGCCCCTCATCCCCGGCTCCCCGGCCCCGGACTTCTCCTTCCGCAACTTCCTGGACGGCCGGCCCATGAGCCTGGGCCAATTCCGCGGCCAAGTGGTGCTGCTCGACTTCTGGGCCACCTGGTGCCCGCCGTGCCTGGCCTCCCTGCCCAAGCTCCGCGCCCTCTACGAGGAGTTCCGCCCCAAGGGGTTCGAGATCGTGGGGGTGAGCCTGGACGAGAGCGGCGAGGACCTGCGCCGGGTGCTCAGCACCTATGGCATCCTCTGGCCGAACGCGTTCTTTGGCCGGCGCTGGGACCACCCGGTGGCCAGCCTCTACCGCGTCCAGCAAATCCCCACCACCTACCTTCTGGACCGGCGCGGGGTCATCCGGTTCCGGGACCTCCAGGGCGAGCAGCTGCGCGCGGCGATCGCCGCGCTCCTGGCCGAGGCGGACGCCCCGGCCTCCCCCGCGCCCCTGGCCCTTGTCCTTCCCGAACAAGTTCGCCTGAACCCCCGCGGGGCGACGCGGTTTTCCGTGACGGTGGCGAACCGGTCCGCTGTCCCCGCGCAGGAGGTGGCGCTCGCGTGGGAGGGGCTGCCGGAGGGCCTGCGGGCGGAGGGCCCGCCGCCCTTCGCCCTTGCCCCCGGGGAGGCGCGGGAACTGGAGCTCACCCTGGCGCTCCAGGAGCCCCGGCCCGCCCCCTTCGCCCGCCCCGCGACCCTGGTCCTCCGCTACCGCTACGGGTCGGGCCCCTCCGATGAGGTCGTCCAGCGGGCGCCCCTGGTCCTGGTCCTCGCCGAGGAGGGCGCCCAGGCGGGGATCCCCTGGTGGGCGTGGGGGCTCCTGGTCTTGGGGCTGGCCCTGGCCGCGTGGCTTTTGGGGCGCGGGGGCTTTTTCCTTTGGCCCCTCCTCTTCCTCGGGTTCCTGGCCGGGCCGGGCGGGCCCGTGTGAGCCCCGACCTTGGGCGGGGCGTGGGCGCGCTACCTTTGGCTCGGCCTCGTCCAAGGCCTCACGGAGTTCCTGCCCGTAAGCAGCTCCGCGCACCTGCTTTTGGCCCAGCGCGCCCTGGGGTTGCGCGAGCCCGGCCCGCTCCTTGTGGCCGCCGCCCACCTGGGCACCCTGCTCGCCCTCCTTTTTTGGTTCCGTAGGGACCTGGCCTCCCTGGCGCGGGGCCTGGCCCGCGGGGACCGGGCGGCCGGGCGCTACGCCCTGGCCCTGGGCCTGGGCACGCTGCCCCTTGTGGCCGGCGCGGGGCTCGCCCGGGGCCGGCTGGACCAAATCCTCCGGGCCGAGCTCGTGCCGTACCTCCTCCTCGCAAACGGGCTGGTCCTCCTGGGGAGCCGCCTGGGCAAGCGCCCCCCGCGGGCGCGCGCCCTCACCCCGAGGACGGCCCTGCTGGTGGGGTTGGCCCAGCTGCTGGCGGTGCTCCCCGGCCTTTCCCGGTCGGGGCTGACCCTCAGCGCGGGCCTGGCCCTGGGCCTGGGGCGGGAGGAGGCGTTCCGTTTTGCCCTCCTTTTGGGGATCCCCGCGGTGGTGGGCGGGGCGGCCTTGGCCGCCTGGGAGGGGGCGGGCCAGGTGGGGAGCTGGGCCGGGTTGGCCCTGGTCCTGGGCACGGCCTTCGCCGCGGGCCTGTTGGCCCTGGCGGGGTTGGCCCGGGCCCTGCGGCGCGGCGCCCTCTGGCCGTTCGGCCTCTATTGCCTGCTCTTGGCCGCCCTCGCCCTGGCCCTCGGGTAAAACGGACATTTGTCCAGAAGGGGGGACCGCTCCTCCCCCTCGCGAGGGTCAAAAACTCCTTTTTCCACCAGCCACCTCGCCTTTGGGCTCGCCCGAGCCCGCGGCAAGCTCCACCTACCCATGCGCAAGGCCCTTAGCGCTCTCCTCGTTTTCGCGGTGGGAGGGCTGGGGACGGAGGCGGCTTTCCTGGCCCGGGGCCGCATGGACGGCGGGGGTTGGTACTGGGCCGCGGAGGCCTACGCCCAGTGGCAGTTCTTCGACCTGGCCTGGGAGGGCGAGCACCTCCTTTTCGCCCTCTCCTTGGAGACGCGGGGGTGGCGCACGCCCCCACCGCCCCTTCTCCCGGTGACCCTGACGTTTTCCTCCTTTGGCTGTCCTGCGCGGACCCAGAGCGTATCCCTGCAGCGGGTGGCGGAGCACGGGCCGTTCGTGCGCTACTTTGGGCAGGTGGTGCTTTCCCGCCGCGAGGTGGGCTTCGGCTCGTACCTCGTGGTGGGCCTGCGGGCCCGGGCCGCGGCGGAGGTGGGCGTTCACGCCCAGGCCCTGAGCCTGGTGCGCCCGGTTCCCGGCGGGTCCGGCGTGGGAGGGCCCCTGGTCCCCGCCGCGGGGAGCCCCGCGGCGCCGGCCCCGGACGCCGCCGACGGGGCTCCTCCCTCCTGGGGCATTCGCGAGTGCCGGGGGCCGGAGGAGGCGCCCTACCTGGCGCCCGGGCCGTACTGGGGCGAGCTGGGCTGGGCCGGCCCCGGCCATGACCTGGACGACCGCGACTGGTTCCGCGTCATCCTCAAACCCGGCCAGCTCGTGGAGCTGCGCGTTCAGGCGCCCCACCCGGTGCTCCTCCGCCTCCTCAGCCCCTCGGGCCAGGAGGTGGGGCGGGTGGCGGGGCAAGGGCGGCTGGGCCTGGCCTACGAGGCCCGTGAAAACGGCGCCCACCTGGTCTGCCTGGCCCTGGCCGAAAGCGCGCCGCGCTTCGCCTACACCGTGGAGCTCGCCATCCGCCGCTAAACTTTCCGGCGTGGACCCGGAGCACTTCCTCCGCCTGCTCCCCGAGGGATGGCGGCCCTGGGAGGAGGTGGCCGTCCGGGCGGGCCTGTCCCTCGCCCAAGTGCGGGCCCTCGCGTACGCCTTGCGCGCGGCGGGCTACCCCGTGCTCCTCGCCGAGGAACGCGGGGTCGGGCTTGAGCCGGGTTGCCCTGCGCCCCAGTTCGTCCTGCCCCGCCTGCGGGGCCGGTTAGGCCGGCCCTATCGGTACCTCGGGACGGTCTCCAGCACCCAGGAGGTGCTGCGCGCGTGGGCCGGGGTGCCGGAGGGCGCCCTGGTGGTGGCCGAGCGGCAAACCGCGGGCCGGGGCCGGCTGGGGCGGGCGTGGCTCAGCCCCCCGGGCAACCTCTACCTTTCCCTGCTCCTGCGCGGACCGCCGCCCCACCTCCTGCCCCTGCGGGTGGGCGTGGCCCTGGCCCAGGCGGCCGGCTGCGGCCGCCTCAAATGGCCCAACGACCTCCTCAGCCCCGACGGGCGCAAGCTCGGGGGGATCCTGATCGAGGCCGAAAGGCACCGCCTCCTCGTCGGGGTCGGCGTGAACGTGGCGAAGGCCCCGCTCCCCACGGCCGCCGCCCTCCAGGAGTTCCGCGCGGTCCGTAGGGTCGACCTCCTGGTGGAGTTCCTCGAGCTCCTTGAGGGGTGGCTGGCGTGCCCCGTCGCCCGCGTGCTTCGGACCTGGCAGGAGCTTGACGGAACCCTGGGCAAGGAGGTGCGCGTGCGCACCCCCCAGGGCGTGGTGGAGGGGGTGGCGGAGGGGCTCACCCCCGAAGGGGGGCTGCGGGTGCGCACGGCCCAAGGGGAGCGGGTGATCCGCGTGGGCGAGGTGGGGCTACCCCCGCCCGAGGACGTAGTAGATCCCCAGGAAGGCGAGGGAGAGGCGCAGGGCGGCGGCTCCGGCGAAGGCGAGGGCGAAGGCCCAGGGGCGGCGGTTGAAGAGGGCCAACACGTAGCTCACGGCGGTGTCCGGGAAGCCCGGGAGGAGAAGGAAGAGGAATAGGGCGGGCGCGCCCAAGCGGTTCACCCAGCGCTCGAGCTGGGCGGCCCACCTCCGGACCCTTTCCTCGCGTCCCCCCCAGCGGATGCGGCGCTTCAGGCGGTCGCCCGCGAAGAAGAGGAGGTAGGCCCCGCAAGCGCGGCCGGCCACGGCCACCAGGATCACCGCCCAGCCCGGGGCGTAAGCCGCCGCCCCCAACACGAGCTCCTGGGGGCTTGGGAGCACCACCACTGTGCCCACCGCGTAGAGGAAGGCCAGGCATAGGGAAAGCGCCATTCGGCTAGCGGAGGCTCACGCTTTGGCAGCGCGGGCAGTAGTTGGTGCGCTGGTTCTCCAGGAGGACCTCGCCGATGGGGGTGCCGCACACCCGGCAGGGAGCCCCCGCCCGCCCGTGCACGAAGAGGAAGTCGCGGATCTCCTTGTCGAAGAGGTTGGTGCCCGCGCGGGCCTTGATCTCCCCGATGGCCCACCGCAGGGTCTCGGGGATGGCCCGCCACAGGCGCTCCAGCTCCTCCGGGGTCAGGGTGTGCACGTACCGAAACGGGGAGAGCCGGGCCCAAAAGAGGATCTCGTCGGCGTAAGCGTTGCCGATCCCAGCCACGATGGATTGGTCGGTGAGGGCCTTCTTCAGGATGCGGCGCTTCCCGCCCAGGGCCTGAGCGAAGGCCGCGAGGGTGAACTCCGGGGCCAGGGGCTCGGGCCCGAGCTTGGCCAAGGGCTCGGCCTGGCTCAAATCGGAAACGAGCCACACCGCGGCGATCTGGGGGGTGCCCGGCTCGATGAGGCGCAGGTCCGTGCCGTCATTGAAGGAGAGGACGAGCGTGGTGGCCTTGGTGACCTCGTAGCGAGAAGGCCCATGCCAAAGCCAGCCGTAGCGCATGAGGTGAACGAGGAGGGTGTGGTCGGTGTCGAAATGGAACAGGAGGTATTTTCCGCGGCGGGTTAAGTCCCGCAGGGTCCTCCCGAGGAGGGGGGAAAGATCAGCGGCGCCGGCCTGGACCAGGCCAGGCCGGCGCACCGCCGCCGCCGTCACGGCCCGCCCCAAGAGGCGGGCCGCCAAGTTCTCCCGTATTACCTCGAGGTCCGGGAGCTCCGGCACTTAAGGATCCACACCCAGGAAGAGGGTCACCCCGCAGGGCGCCCCGCACGGCGCCACGCAGGCGGGGCAGCGGTAGAGCTTCACGTAGGGCGTGCACCAGGGGACGGCGCAGGGCCGGGAGCCGAACACCAAGCAGCCGAGGAAGAAGAGCGGGAAGCAGCAGGGCGAGCAGCAATCCGGCCGCGCCACGATCTTCAGGGTGTTCTCGTACTCGCCCGTCGTGGTGGAAACGATGACCTTGTAGTACCCCGGCCCCACCGGGTTGCCCTTGCTGTCCACCTGCTTCCACACCCACCTCCCCGGGGCCACCGGGCTGGGGAAGATCTCCTGGTACACCAAGGCCCCCTCCCAGGTGACCACGCGCCAGCCCGTCACCTGGACCTGGGGCGCCGGGCAGCAGCAGCCGCAGAAAACGCTCCACGGGACGACGAGCTCAAGGCAAACGTCCTCGCCCTGCCAGAACGCGGTGAAGCAGGGGGGCTGGGGGTCAGGCGGCGCACAGGGGGCACACCCCTGCGCGAACGCTCCCCACCCCACCGCACCGAGGGCCAACATCAGCAGCGCTGCGCGCTTCATACCCCGCACCTCCTCGCCCTGGATTTACGCTCCCGCGCGCACGGGGGTTTCCACCCTCCATGCTATGCCGCGGCGCCCCCGGGTCAAGTCGTGCACATCACCGCGGGGCCAAGTTTTGGCGGCCAGGCCTCGGGGTTGACCAAGGTGGGCGGCCGCCGCCCCGCCAGGGCAGCCAGGACGTTATCCACCGCCAGCGCGGCCATGCGCCGGCGCGTGGCCCAGGTGGCCGAGCCGATGTGCGGGGTCAGCACCACGTTGCGCAGCTTCAAAAGCTCCGGGTGGACCTCGGGCTCCCGCTCGAACACGTCCAGGCCGGCGCCCCAAATCCGCCCCTCCTTCAGGGCGGCCGCCAGCGCCGCCTCGTCCACCACCGGCCCGCGGGCCACGTTCACCAGGATCGCCTCCCGCTTCATCAAGGCGAGCTCGCGGGCTCCAATGAGGCGGCGCGTCTCGGGCGTGAGGGGGACGCAAAGCACCACGAAATCGCTCTCGCGCAGGAGCTCCTCCAGGGGGACGAACCGGGCGCCCAACGCCTCTTCCGCCGCGGGCTTCCGCGTGCGGGAGTAGTAGAGGATGGTCATGCCGAACCCGCGGGCGCGGCGGGCCACGGCTTGGCCGATCCGGCCGAAGCCCACGATCCCAAGGGTCCTCCCGTAGACGTCCAGCCCGAGGTGTTTGGGGACGAAGGTCCATCCGGGGAAGCCCTCGCGGCGGAGGTCCTGGTCGGCCTCCACGATGCGGCGGGCCACGGCCAGGAGGAGGGCCCAGGCCAGGTCCGCGGTGGCCTCGGTGAGCACCTCTGGGGTGTTCGTGACGAGGACCCCTCGCCGCGTGGCCGCGGCCACGTCGATGTTGTCCACCCCCACCCCGAGGTTGGCCACCACCCGCACCCGGGGCAGCCCCTGCAACACCTCCTCATCCACGCGGTCCGCCAAGGGGATGATCAGGGCCTCCGCGTCCTTGGCGAAGGCGATGAGCCCCGCTTTGCCCAGAGGATCCCCTTCGTGGATCACCACCTCGTGCCCTTCGCGCCGAAGTCGCTCGGCTTCCTCGGGAAAAAACTGCGTGGTGATCGCCACCTTGGCCATACGTCCTCCTCCGATAGAGTCTAACCGAAGCGGGCGAGGAGGAAGAGGGTGAGGGAGAGGGTTCCCAGGGAGAGGAGGGTGGAGAGGAGCAGGGCAGTGGCGGCCAGCTCCGGGCGCCGCCGGTACTGGGCGGCCAGGATGTAGGCGTTCACCGCGCTGGGGACGCTGCCCTCCAGGACGAGGGCCCGCCGGAGGATGGGGTCTTGGGCGAAGAAGGGGGCGAGGAGCCACGAGAGGAGGGAAGCGAGCCCCAGGCGCGCCAGGGCCAGGAGCGCGGCGGGCTTGGCCAGGGGGGAGATCCTCGCCGCCGCCAGCTCCAGCCCCAAAAGGAGGAGGAACACGGGGATCGCGGCCTGGACGAGGAGGCCGGAGGCGCGGGCCAGGAGCGGGGGCCAGGCCGGAAACGTCCGCACAAGGACCGCCAGGGCGACCGCGTAGGGCCAGGGGACCCCGAACACCCCCCGCAGGAGCGCCCGGGGCTCCCACCGGCCCCGCCAGGTGGCGATCCCCACCCCCAAGGTGGCCAACAGCACGGTGTTCGTGGCCAAAAAGATCACGCCCACGTCCACCGCCCGGGGCCCGTAGGCGAAAAGGAGGAGGGGGAGCCCAAGGTTCCCGCAGTTCCCGAAGGTGAGGAGGAGGCCAGTGGCGCGGCGGGCGTCCGCATCGCGGGGGAACAGGGCGCGCCCCAGGGGGAGGGAGAGGAGGAACATGAGGGTGTAGTGGACAAGGACGAAGAGGGCCACGAGCCCGGCTTCCCGGGCGGGGAGCTGGGCGGTGCGCAGGGTTTCAAAGATCAAGGCGGGGGAGAGGATCCAGAAGCTGACCGCCGCGAAGGGACGGGCCGGGATCCCTCCGAGCCGGCCGAGGAGGTACCCCACGGCCACAAGGAGGAACGGAGGGCCGATGACCTCAAGGATCATGGCCCCAAGCCTACCTGGGGGAGGAGGCCGTTTACAATTTTCCCGATGAAGGTCGGGGTCACCGGGCATCCGGGGGTGGGCAAGACCACGCTGGTGAAGCGGGTGCTCGCGGCCGTGCCCCTCCGGGCCGGGGGGATGATCACCGAGGAGATCCGCAAGTGCGGCTACCGCGTGGGCTTCCTTTTGCGGGACGTGGCCACGGGGCGGGAGGGCCTCCTTGCCCATCGCCACCACTGCGACGGCCCGGAGTTCGGCAAGTACCGCCTCTGCCTGCGGGATTTGGAGGAGATTGGGGCCGCGGCCATCGAACGCGCCCTAGAAGAGGCGGAACTCATCGTGATCGATGAGGTGGGCCCCATGGAGCTGAAGTCCCCCCGCTTCATCGCCGCGGTGGAGAAGGCCCTCGCCTGCCCCAAACCCCTCCTCGTCACGGTGCACCGGGCCTCCAACCACCACCTGGCCTACCGCATCCGCCACGAGGTGGACCACCTGGTCCGCCTCACCCAGAGCAACCGGGAGGCGAAGATCCAGGAGGTCATCCAGCTTTTCTCCCGCCTGTCCACACCGGACCCGGCAGCCCATAGAACGTGCGGTAAAACTCCGTGAAGGCGCGGGCGAGCGCGCGCATCATGCGGTCCACGTCTTCCTCCTCGGGGAGGGCGGGGTCAGGCCGGATGGGCGCGGCGAAGTGCACGGCGATCCAGCGTTTTCGCAGGGTCCGCCCGAGGGCCCGCGGGAACCCCCGCCAGAGGGGAAGGTTTTCCTCCCCCGGCCGGTAGACGAGGGCGTTTTCCAGGCCCACGGGGATGAGGGGGACCCCGGCGCGCTTGGCTAGGAGGGCGGCCCCGCGATAAAGACGGCGCTCCCAAAACTTGTCCCCTTCGGGGAAAACCATGAGCGAGCCGCCCCGCTTCAGGTACTGCACAGCCCGCTCCAGGGTCTGCGGGTTCACCTGGGCCCGGCGCGCGGGATCCTGGGTGACCCCAAACCGCCAGAACGCGCGGCACAAAAACCGCACGAGCGCGGGGGACCGATCCATGGAGTAGAGGGCCCAACCCCGCCAGTGGCCGCTGGCCCGCGTCACGAAGAGGGGCTCGAACCCGCCCACGTGGGTCACGGCCAAAACACACGGGGGCTTGGGCCTCTCCCCCACGCGCCGTGTGCGCACCGCCGTGGTCAGAAGCCACATGAACACCCAATAGGCGAACCACGCTGTCTCCAAGGCCAAAGCGACGAAGCCCCCTTTGAGCCACCTGAGCATGGCTACCCGGATGGGATGCCGCCGATTATGCTGAAGGGAGGGGGAGCCCCATGAAGGCACCGCGGGTGAGCGTGGTGATGCCGGTGCTGAACGAGGAGGAGTTCCTGGAGGAGACCCTGCGCACCCTCCGCGCCCAGACCTTTACGGATTACGAGCTGATCGTGGTGGACAACGGGAGCACCGACCGGAGCCGCGAGATCGCCGCGCGCTACGCGGACCGCGTGATCCTCGAACCCCAGCGCGGCTACGATGTGGCCCTCCACCGGGGGATCCGCGAGGCCCAGGGGGAGCTCATCGTCCAGGCCGATGCGGACACCCTCTATCCGCCCCACTGGCTGGCCCGGATGGTGCGCGCCCTGGAGGGGAAGGGGGTGGTGTGCGCCTACGGGCCCTGGGCCTTCCGGGAGAGCCCCCGCTGGCGCCGCCCCCTCGAGGCCGCCCTCTGCCTCGCCACCCAATCCCTCACCCATGCCCTCGGCTTCTGCCAGACCACGGGCTTCAACATGGGCTTTCGCCGGGAGGCCTACGAGCGCGTCGGCGGGTACCCGGCGCTGCGGCGGCTTTCCGCCATCGACGTGCGGCTGGGCCTGCGGCTGCGGCGGGTGGGGCGGGTGCGGCTCGTCCCCAAAATGCTCGTGTACACCTCCAACCGGGCCGTCCGCAAGCGCGGGGCCCTCCGGCATTGGCTCCTGACGATCCGGAACTTTTGGGACATCGTCCTCCACCGGGACCGCCTCACCCTGGACCACTGGTACTCCTGGCGGCGGGATTGAGCCCTAGCGGCCGCTGCGGTTCCGCTGGAGCACGGCCAGGTAGTGGGCCGCGGGCACGCGATCGCGCTCTAGGGCGATGTCCGCCCAGATGCGCAGGGTGTGGGGCACGGTGCGCCAGGGGCCCAGCGCCCTAAAGGTCCGGTTGGAGGTGTAGGCGCGGAGGGTGGGCAGGAACACCACCCGCCCCACGCGCCGCAGGCGCTTCGCCAGGCGGAAGTCGGCGTTGGCCAGGTGGGCCAGGGGCGGGAACCCGCCCACCGCGAGGTACGCGGACTTCCGGCACCCGAAGTTGGCGGCCCCCGCCAGCGGCACGCCCAAAGGCCACAGCCCCAGGGCCAGGAGGGTGTAGCCCAGGGCCTCGAGCTGGCGCAGCACGCGGGGGCTCTCCTTGAAGCCCAAGGGGCCGAAGACGCCGACCACGCCCTTGCGCGCCAGGGCCCGCACGAGGCGCCCCAGCCAGTCGGGCGGATAGACCGTGTCCGCGTCGGCGCTGGCGAGGAACTCCGTGCGGGCCTCGAGGAACCCGCGGTGGCGCGCCAAATCCGGCCCGACCTTGGGCTCGTGGAGCACGCGGTCCGCGTAGCGCTGGGCGATCGACACGCTCGCATCCGTGCTCCCGTTGTCCACCACGAGGAGCTCGTAGTCCTGGAAGGTTTGGGCCCGCAGCGAGCGGAGGCATGCCTCCAGATGTCGCTCCTCGTTCAGCACGGGAACGACCACGGTGATCACGGGCTTCATGCGCGCTCCCTCCGGACCTTATACCAAGTGGAGCCCCGGCCCAAGGCCCGGAAAAAGCTCACCAGGACGGCGGCCTGCAGCCAAAGGTGCAGGAGGAGGGGGCCGCCCAGGGCGTTGAGCAGGGCCTCCCGCGGCCTCGGTCGCTCCAGCCAATAGGCGAGGAGCACGGCCCCGTACAGCGCCCCCAGGGCCCCGGGCACCAGGTAGCGCAGGAGCACCCACGTCCCCAGCCCCAGGTCCACCCACAGGGCGAACCAGGGGAGGTAGATGAGCCAGGCCAGCAGGGCCATGAGCCCGAGGTACGAGAGCCTCCCGCGCCTTATTTCCTCGAACATCTCGCGGATCCCCCCGGTGTACCAGCGCAGGAACTGGGCGAACAGGTCGGGGAGGGTGGGGGCGTACTGGATGAGGCAGAGGGGGCCGCGGACGAACTTGGCGGTGATCCCGTGCTGGGCCAGGCGCGTGCCGAGGTCGAAGTCGTCCACCAGGGTGTTGGGGTCGAACTCCCCCGCTTTTTCGAGGGCCTCACGGCGCACGAAAAGCCCGCAGGTCATGAACACCGGACGCCAAAAAAGCCCGGAGAACACGAAGGCCTTGGCCATGGCGAAGAACAGCTCCTGGAGCACGACCGCGAAGGTGCGGCGCCGGTTGTAGGGGGCGAAGTCCGCGAACACCACGGGGTTGGCGGGATGGGAGGCGAGGGCGTGGTAGAAGCGCAGGGCCTCCGGGCCCATGCGGGCGTCGGCGTCCAAGAACAGGAGGATCTCCCCCCGGGCGTGCCGGAGCGCGTGGTTCAGGGCCGCCGGCTTGCCCCGGCGGTACGGGTCGTCCAGGACCACAAGCTGGGGGAACTCCCGCCGCAGCTCCGTCAGGATCTGCGGCGTGCGGTCCGTGGAGGCGTCCACCACCACGATCTCCGCGTCCGGGGCGGCCTGGGCCAAGCTCCGCACGGTGTTTTCGATGACGGCCTCCTCGTTGCGGCTGGCGATAACGATGGAGAGGGGGCGCGGGGGGGCGGTATGGGCCAGGGCCGTCCGCCGGGTGCGGGCGTTGCGCCAACGGCCCAGGAGGGCTAGGAGGAGCCCCAGCCCCAGGCCGCACGCGAGGCTGAGCAGGCTGGGGCTCATCGGGCCACGATGGACACGAGCTTTTCCGGCACGGCGATGACCTTTTCCACGCGCAGCCCTTGGAGGCGGCTCTGCACCTCGGGAGCGGCGAGGGCCAGGGCCTCCAGGGCCTTGGGGTCCGCCGCCTGCGCCCGGGGGAGGCGGAGCCGCGCGCGCACCTTCCCGTTGATCTGCACGGGGATCTCCACCTCCGCCTCCTCCAGGGCTTGGGGGTCATAGGCGGGCCAGGGCGTCTCCAGGATCGCCCGCCCCTCGCCCAGGCGATGCCAAAGCTCCTCGCAGATGAAGGGGGTGAACGGGGAGAGGATCAGGAGGAGGTCCCGGAGCGCGCGGCGGAGGAGCCGCGGGTCCGCCTGGGGATCCTCCGCGTACTCGGAAAGGGCGTGGGTGAACTCCATGATGGCCGCCACCGCCGTGTTCAGCGCCAGCCGCCCCTCGAACTCCTCGGTGACCTTCTTGATGGTGGCGTGGAGCTTGGCCCACACCGCCTGCTCCCGGGGCCCGAACGCCGCGGGATCCACTTCCTCCCGGGCCTCCCGCGTGCGCTCCAGGATGAGGAGGGCTAAGTTCCAAAAGCGGTTGAGGAAGCGCCACGCGCCCCGCACGCCCTCCTCGCTCCACTCGATCTCCTTCTCTGGAGGCCCCATGAAGAGGGTGTACAGCCGCTCGGTGTCCGCCCCGTACTGGGCGATGAGCTCGTCGGGCGAGACCACGTTCTTCTTGGACTTGGACATGGCCACCACGGAGACCACAAGCTCCGCCCCGCATTTGGGGCAGCGGTTGCCCGCCTGCACCTCCTTGGGCGGGATCCAGTGGTGGGTGGGGCACCAGTACGCGGGGTACGTGACCATCCCTTGAGTGAAGAGCCTTTTGAACGGCTCGTCGAAGGCCAGCAGCCCAAGGTCGTGGAGGAACTTGGTGATGAAGCGGGCGTAGAGGAGATGGAGGATGGCATGTTCCACCCCGCCCACGTAGAGGTCCACGGGGAGCCATCGGTTCACGAGCTCCGGGTCGAAGGGGCGCGCGTCGTCCTTGGGGGAGAGGAAGCGCAGGAAGTACCAGGAGGAGTCCACGAAGGTGTCCATGGTGTCGGTGTCCCGGCGGGCGGGGCCGGCGCAGCGGGGGCAGACGGTGGGGATGAACTCGGGGATGTCCGCCAGCCCCAGCTTCCCGATGCGGTCCACCGCGGGCAGGAGCACCGGGAGGTCCTTTTCGGGCACGGGGACGATGCCGCAGCGGGGGCAATGGATCATGGGGATGGGCGCGCCCCAGTAGCGCTGGCGGGAGATGAGCCAGTCCCGCAGCTTGTAGGTCACGGCGAACTTGCCCAGGCCGCGCTCCTCCAGCCACGCGGTGACCCGGCGGAAGGCCTCCTCCCCGGGGGTGCCCGAGAGGGGACCAGAATGGATCATCGTTCCGTAGGCGGCGTGGAACAGCACGTCGCGGTAGAACTCCTGGGCGTAGAGCATCTCCATGACCGTGCGTTTTTCCCCAAGCGTCGGCTTCAGCTTCTGGCAGCGGGCCAGGATCCGGCGATCGCTCGCGGGGGAGTCCAGGAAGAGGAGGGCGTCCTCAAAGAGGAAGGCCCAGCGCCGGCCCACGACCTCGCACCAGTGGCCGGGCTGCAGGTATTCCCGCGCGAGCTCGAGGTAGCGGTCGATCTGGGCGTCGCCGCGGAGGGTGACGTACAGGCCCTGACCTTCGCCGTCCACCGGCCCGGGACGGGCCTCGATGCCCTCCGCGCGCAGGGCCTCCAGGAACCCCGGCCGCACCGCGCCCGGCCGCACCACGCTCTTGGCCAGGCCGTCGGGCCGGTCGATCACGGGGATGACGGGCAGGCCGAACCGGAGGGCGAACTGGAAATCCCGCTCGTCGTGGGCGGGAACGCCCATGATCGCCCCCGTGCCGTAGCCCATAAGCACGTAGTCCGCGATCCAAATGGGGATCCGCTCCCCCGTGGCGGGGTGGAGGGCGTAGGTGCCCAGGAACACCCCGGTCTTTTCCTTCTCCGCGGCGGTGCGCTCCATCTCGGTGAGGCGGTCCGTGGCGGCGCGGTAGGCCTCCACCGCCGCGCGCTGCTCGGGCGCGGTGAGCTCGGGCACGAGGGGGTGCTCCGGCGCCAGCACGAGGAAGGTGGCCCCCCACAGGGTGTCGGGGCGGGTGGTGAAGACCCGGATCTCCGGACCCTTTTCCGTGGGGAACACGATTTCCGCGCCCTCGGAGCGGCCGATCCAGTTCTCCTGCATCTTCTTCACGTGCTCCGGCCAGTCCAGCTTCTCTAAGTCCCGCAGGAGCCGCTCCGCGTACGCGGTGATCCGGAAATACCACTGCTCCAGCTCCCGCTTCTCCACGGGGGAGTGGCAGCGCCAGCAGCGGCCGCCGATCACCTGCTCGTTGGCCAGGACCACCTCGCAGTGGGGGCACCAGTTCACCTTGCCCTTGGCGCGGTAGGCCAGGCCCTTCTCGTAGAGCTTGAGGAAGATCCACTGGGTCCACTTGTAGTAGTCGGGCTCGCAGGTGGCGATCTCGCGGTCCCAGTCGTACTCCACGCCCCAGGCCCGGAACTGGCGCTTGAACTCCCGGATGTTCGTCCAGGTCCAGTCCCGGGGGTGGATGCCCTGCTCGAGGGCGGCGTTCTCCGCGGGGAGGCCGAAGGCGTCCCAACCCATGGGGTTGAGGACGTTCCAGCCGCGCATGAGGAGGAAGCGCACGATGGCATCGCCGAGGATGTAGTTGCGGCCGTGCCCGGCGTGGAGCTTCCCCGAGGGGTACGGGAACATGTTGAGGTAGTAGAACTTCCTACGGGCGTCGTGGATTTTGGCCTTGAAAAAGCCGCGCTCACGCCAGAAATCCCGCCACTTCTCCTCGATCGCCTGCGGATGGTAGGGTTCGCGGTTCACAGGAGCCCCCCTTTCACCAGATCCTCCGCGGCATCCAAAACTTTGCGCACTTCCTTGGGATCGTCCATCTCGCAGTAGAGGCGCAGGATGGGCTCCGTGCCCGAGGCCCGCAGCAGGAGCCAGCCCCGGGCGAAGCGGAGCTTCAGCCCGTCGAGGTCCTCGATCCTCTGCACGCGGTGGCCCGCCAGGGCCTCCGGCGGGTTCCCTGCCAAGCGCGCCGCGATCTCCAGGCGGTTGGGGAGGTGGAGGTCGCGGCGGGCGTAGTGGTGGGGCCCAAAGCGCGCAAACAGCTCGCCTACAAGCGCCGAAAGGGGCTTGCCGGTGGTGGCCACCAGCTCCAAAAGGAGGAGGCTGGAGAGGATTCCGTCGCGCTCGGGCAGGTGCCAGCTGTAGCCGTACCCCCCCGACTCCTCCCCCGCAAAGAGGGCCTCCCCTGTGACCAGCCCCTGCACCGCCCACTTGAACCCGATCTTGATCTCCCGGCAGGGGACGCCCGCCTCCTCCGCGATCTTCTGGATCATGTCGGTGAGGGCGAAGGACTTGAGGACCGGGCCGCGCAGCCCCCGGTGGCGGAAGAGGTGCCAAAGGAGGAGGGCGGCCGTGCGGTGGGTGTTGAGGAACTCCCCGCGCTCGTCCATGGCCGCGGCCCGGTCGCCGTCCCCGTCGGTGACGAGGCCCACGAGGATCCGGCCCCGCGTGCGCCCCCGCAGCCCCCGCACCACCGCCCGCAACGGCCCCATGTTCTCCTCAATGGGCTCGGGCTTCTTCCCCCCAAAGAGGGGGTCCTGTCCATGGCGCACGGCCACGTGCGGCAAGCGCAGCTCCCGCAGGACCGCGCGCAAGTACCCTTGGGCGGAACCGTACATGGCGTCCACCACGGGGAAGAGGGGGGCCCGCCGAATTAGCCCCAGGTCCACCTCCTTTTTGACCTTCTCCAGGTACGCCTCCCGGATGGCGTGCAGGGGCACGTGCGCCGCGGCGAGGTCCGGGGCGTGCGGGGGCAGGAGGGCCTCCAGGCGGCGGGTGATGTCCTCCGTGGCCGAACCCCCGTATTCCGGCTTGAACTTGACGCCGTTGTACTCCGGCGGGTTGTGGGAGGCGGTGATCATCACGCCTCCGGCCCGCCGCTCCGCCACCACGGCCAGGGAGAGGGCGGGCGTGGGCACGGGCTCCGGCGTGAGCCAAACCGGGACGCCTTGGCTCTGCACGGCCCGGGCCAGCTCGAGGGCGAAGGCGCGGGAGAGGAAGCGGGTGTCGTACCCCACGAGGATTCCGGCTTCGGCGGGCCGCAGGGGAACGCCCCACTCCCGGTACACGGGGAGCTCGCCGCGCTGGGGGTCCTGAAGGTGGCGGGCCACGGCCACGCCCACCCGGGCCACGTTGGCGAAGGTGAAGTCCCGGCCGATGACCCCCCGCCAGCCGTCGGTCCCAAACCGGATCTCCCCCGTCATCGCTTCCTCTTGAAGTTCCCAAAGTCCACGCGCTCCACGTGGGGCGGGATCTTCACCCCCTCGCTCTCCAAAAGCTCGACGATGAGGTCCACGGGGATGGCCGTCTCCAGCCAAAGGTCCTCCACGGACACCACGCCGTTCCGGATGGGCACACGCTCGAACGCCTTCTCCAGCGCCCGGCAGTACCCGTCCCGCAATTTCGCCAACTCCTCCTCCAACCCCGGCATCTCAGTACCGCCACTCCACCGTGTACTCCAGGGCGGCCTCGCCCCCTTTGGGTACGGGGACCGCGAATTTTACCCGTTGGGCGTCGAGGACCTCATACGGAGCGGTGGAGCTCAGGATCCGCCAGTAGCCGGAGAGGGACTCCACCACCTCCACCACGACGTCCTCCGCTTTGGCGGAGCGCAGGAGGATGCGCCAGGTCTCGCGGACCAGGTCCTCTCCGAGGCGCTCCCGCCTCACGGGGGCGCGGCTTCCCGTGAGGTCGAAGGCCGTTCCCACCAGGAGCTCGACCTCCGCTCCCGCGGGGGTGGGGCCCAGCGCGTCCGCGCCCGCAAAGATCCCTTCGGCGTAGAGGCGGACCTCGCCCTCGGGAAGGGCGGAGGCGGCGGTGAAGCGCACCCGCACCTCCACCCCTTGGCCGCTGAACCGGTAGAGCTTGCGGGCCGGAACCCGCGTCCGGACCAGGGGGAGGACGAGCAGCCCCTGGGGCACCTCCCCCACGCCCGGAAGGTCGTAGCGCTGGTACTCGAAGGCCGCAGCGGGCGCGGCTTCCGGGGCCATGGCCAGGGCCCGCAGGCCCGCGTCCGGCCGAGGGGCCCTCACCTCCCCCGCCACCAGCACGATCCGGGCCCCGTGGAAGTCCCGCCCCGTCTCGTTCTGGATCATGGCCTTTCCCACAAGCCGCAGTTCCTCTCCGAGGAGCTCCGCGTCGTAGACCGCCTTCCAGGCGAATCCGCGCGCGAGGTAGCGGAAACGCACGTCCCTTTCGCCCGGCGCCGCCGCGCGGTAGCCCAAAAGCGCCTGGGGCACGGGCGCGTACCCCGGTCCGCGCAGCCACACGTACTCCCGGACGAGCACCGCCCCCTCCTCGGTCTCCAAAAGCAGGCCCTCCGCGAGGACCTCCCGCAGGATCCCTCGGAAGGTCCCGGCCCGGGTCTGTACGGTGACCTCCTGCCCCAGGAGCTGAGCCCACGCCGAGGTGGCCGCAGGCCCGGGGCGCACGAACCGGACCTCCAGGCCCTCAACCTCCAGGCTCTCCCACAAGGTGTCCCTGGGGAACGCGGAGAGCGTGAGGACGCCCTCCGCCGCGAGGTCCACCCTACGGGTCTCCTCCACCAGGGCCAGGCCGGAGGAATAGAGCACCAGCGTGGTCTGGCCGAGCGCCCCCAGGCCCACGGCCCCCAAAAGCAAAAAAGTCCACATGGATGGGGTCACCTCGGCCCATCTTACCCGAGGGCGCCCCTACTCCCCGAGCTCCTCGAGCTCCCGCTTCACCGCGGCGATTTCCTCCTCCAGGTCCTTTTTGTAGCGCTCGAGCTCCTCCAGGTACTCCTGGAGGAAGCGGCGGTACTCCGCGCGGCTCCACCAGGGGCCGAAGCGGTGGGGGCCGAACCGGAAAAAGAAGAAGGGGGGAAAGCCGAAGCCGAACGCGCCGTAGCGCCACCAACGCACGGGAACCACCTCCCCTTAAGGATACGGGGTGAACGCGGGCGTCCGCGCGGGGAGGAGCTCCCCAAGAAGCCGGCGGAGCTCCTCCAGGTTCTCCCCGGTCTTGGCGGAGACGAGGACCCCCGGTTGGGCTTCCCGGAGGAGGGCCTCGGCGCGGGACCAGGCCTCCGGCGTGGTGAGGAGATCCAGCTTGTTTAGGGCGTAGAGGACCGGCGGGCGGGGGTCCGTGGGCTTGAGGACCTCGGTGAACACCACGCGGCGCACCACCTGCAGGTGCGCGAACGCCGCGGGCGACGCCGCGTCGATCACGAACAGGAGGAGGCTGGCCTCCCGCACCGCCTCCAGGGTGGCGTGGAAGGCGGGGATGAGCTGGGGCGGGAGGTCCCGGATGAACCCCACCGTGTCGGTGACCAGGGCCACGCGGCCATCGGGGAGGCGGGCGCGGCGCACCTTCGTGTCCAGGGTGGCGAAGAGCTGGTCGGCCACCCGCGCGTCGCCCTTGGTGAGGGCGTTGAACAGGGTGGACTTCCCGGAGTTGGTGTAGCCCACGAGGGCGATTTCCGGGGGTCCGAAGCGGCGGCGCCGGGCGCGGCGCACCGCCCGGGCCCGCGCCGCCTCCCGCAGCTCCCGCTCCAGGGCCTGGATGCGGCGGCGGATGGCCCTCCGGCTCTGCTCCAGCCGGGTCTCGCCCGGGCCCATGGTGCCCACGATCCCGCCGGGGTCGGAGAGGGCTTGGCCCCAACCGCGCAGCCGGGGCAAAAGGTACTGGAGCTGGGCCAGCTCCACGGCCAACGCCGCCTCCTTCGTCCCCGCGTGCAGGGCGAAGATGTCCAGGATGAGCTGGGAGCGGTCGATGATCTTGAGGCCCGTGAACTCCTCGAGGTTGCGGGCCTGCGCGGGGGTGAGCTCCACCCCGAAGATGAGGGTGTCGGCGGCCTTGGCCCGCGCAAGCTCCCGGACCTCCGCGACCTTTCCCTTCCCGATGTAGGTGGCGGGATCGGGCCGGTCGCGCTTCTGAAGGGCCGTGCCCACCACCTGGACCCCGGCCGTCCAGGCCAACGCGGCGAGCTCCGCGAGGCGCTCCTCGGGGTCAGCTCCGGGCGGGGTGACCTCCACGAGGACGGCCCGCTCCCCCCCGTAGATGCGGGCCCGGAGCCCCAGGTAATCCTCGATGACGAGGCGTTTCAGTCCGGCTCTTCCCATACGCGGGCCCCCAGGGCGCGGAGCTTCTCCCCCAGTTTTTCGTAGCCCCGCGCGAGGTGGGGGTCGCCGCGCACGAAGCTTACCCCCTCGGCGGCCAAGGCGGCCAGGACCAGGGCCGCGCCGGCCCGGATGTCCGTGGCCTCCACCCGGGCGCCCCGCAGCCGCTCCACCCCCTCCACCACCAGGACGTTCCCCGCCACCTGGATCCGCGCGCCCATCTGGAGCAGGGGCTCCACGTGGCCGAAGCGCGCGGCGTACACGGTCTCGGTCACGGTGGAGCGGCCCTCGGCGAGGGCGAGGAAGGCCACCATGGGCGGCTGGAGGTCCGTGGGGAAGCCGGGGTAAGGCCAGGTGCGGAAGTCCACGGCCCTGGGGCGGGCAGGCCCCTGCACCTCCACCCAGTCCTCGCCCGCGGCGACCTCCGCGCCGGCCAGCTCCAGCCGGTCCAGAAAGGCCCGCAGGTGCTCCGGGCAGGCGGCGCAGGCCCGCACCCGTCCGCGCGTGATGGCCCCGGCCAGGAGGTACGTGCCCGCCTCGATGCGGTCGGGGATGATCGTGTGCTCCGCGCCGGAAAGGGCCGGCCTCCCGCGGATGGTCACGCGGTCCAGCCCCCAGTGGACCTCGGCCCCCATCTTCCCCAGGAGCACGGCGAGGTCCACCACCTCCGGCTCGCGGGCGGGGTTCACGACCGTGGTCGTGCCCTGGGCCAGCGCCCCCGCGAGGAGGAGCTGTTCCGTGGCCCCCACAGAGGGGAAGTCCAGGTACACCAGGGCGCCCCGGAGCCGGGGGGCGTGGGCCCGGACGGCGCCGTCGTGGAGCTCCACCTGGGCGCCCAGGCGGGCCAGCCCCTGGAGGTGGAAGTCCACCGGGCGGGGCCCCAGGGCGCAGCCGCCGGGCAGGGCCACCCGGGCCGACCCGGTGCGGGCCACCAGCGGCCCCAACACCAAAAAGGACGCGCGCATCCGCTGCACCAGCTCCGCCGGCGCCTCCGGACAAAGCTCCTCCCCGCCCCAGATGCGGAGAACCCCGTCCTCCCAGCGCACCTCCTTGCCCAGGGCCCGTACGAGCTCCACCGCGGTCTCCACGTCCAAGAGGCGGGGGATGTTGCGGAGCACGACGGGCTCCGGGGTGAGGAGGGTGGCGAAGATGGCGGGAAGGGCGGCGTTTTTGGCCCCGGAGATCCGCACCTCCCCTTCGAGCCTATGCCCGCCGTGGATGCCGATCACGGCAAGAGAGGCCGGGGGTCCACAGGGGTGCCCAGGTAGCGCACCTCAAAGTGCAGATGAGGCCCGGTGGAAAGGCCCGTGTTCCCGGAGAGGGCGATCACGTCCCCCGCTTGCACGTACTGGCCCGGGCTCACCAGGACCCGGCCGAGGTGGGCGTAGTAGGTCTCGTACCCGTTCTCGTGGTCGAGGACCACAAGGAGGCCGAAGCCGCTGTCGTGCCAGCCGGCGAAGGCCACCCGTCCCGGGGCGGCCGCCCGCACCGCCGTCCCCTCCGGGACCGCGAGGTCGATCCCGGTGTGGAAGGAGGGCACGTTGTAGACGGGGTGGATGCGCGGGCCGAAGCCCGAGGAGATCGGGCCCCGCACGGGCCACTGGAACGCGGCCCCGCGGGGGACGGCCAGGGGGACCGTCTTGGGCTCGGGGACGAACAGGCGCGTGCCGGGGCGGGGCTCCCCAACCAGGCCGTTGGCCCGGCGCAGGGCCTCCGCGCTCACCCCGTAGGCCTGGGCGATGCTGGCCACCGTTTCCCCCGCCCGCACGGTGTGGAGCACGCCGCCCCGGGGGATGAGGAGGTGCTGGCCCGGGTAGAGGGTGGGGGAGGTGAGGTCGTTGCTGGCCATGATCCAGGCCACGGGGACGCCGAAGCGGGCGGCGATGGCGCTCAGGGTGTCCCCGGCCCGCACCTGGTAGGGGCTGGCCGGGAGGGCGGGGAGGGTTTGGGCCGGGCCGCCAAGCTCCGGGGGCAGGGCCAGGGGCACAAGGAGGAGGGGCAAGCACAGGGCCAGGACCGCTAAAAGCCAAAGGTTATTCACTGTTCATCAGCTCCAGGAACTGTTTGTTCGTCTTCGTGCGCTCCATGCGCTGCTTGATGAACTCCAGGGCCACCCCTGGGTCCGGCATCTCGGCGATGAGCTTACGGAGGATCCACACCCGCCGAAGGACATCTGGCTCCAGGAGGAGTTCCTCTTTTCTCGTGCCGGACTGGATGAGATCGATGGCCGGGAAGATCCGGCGGTTGGCGAGGTCCCGGTTGAGCACAAGCTCCATATTCCCCGTGCCCTTGAACTCCTCGAACACAACTTGATCCAGGCGGGACCCGGTGTCGATGAGGGCGGTGGCGATGATGGTGAGGGAGCCGCCCTCCTCGATGTTGCGGGCCGCGCCGAAGAACTCCTTGGGCTTGTAGAGGGCCGTGGGGTCGATCCCTCCGGACAGGAGCTTCCCCGAGGGGGTGATGGAGAGGTTGTAGGCGCGGGCCAGGCGGGTGAGGGAGTCCATGAGGATCACCACGTCGTAGCCCACCTCCACCAGGCGCTTGGCCTCCGCGGTCACCAGCTCCGCCAGCTTCGTGTGGTGCTGGGGCTCCATGTCGAAGGTGGCGGCGATGACCTCCGCCCGCTTCACCGAGCGCTTGAAGTCCGTGACCTCCTCGGGCCGCTCGTCCACAAGGAGGATGAGGAGCTTGATGTTGGGGTAGTTGGCCTCCAGGCCCTGGGCGATGTGCTTAAGAAGGGTGGTCTTGCCGGCCTTGGGCGGGGACACGATGAGCCCGCGCTGCCCCTTCCCAATGGGGGCGAAGAGGTCGATCATGCGCGTGGAGAGCTCCTCCGGGTCGTGTTCCAGGATGTACTGCCGGTTGGGGTGGAGGGGGGTGAGCTGGGAGAAGTCCTTGCGCTTCTTCACCACCTCGGGGTCGAGCCCGTCCACCTCTTCCACGCGCAGGAGGGCGAAGTAGCGCTCGCCCTCGCGGGGCGGCCGCACCGGCCCCCGCACGATGTCCCCGTCCTTTAGGGCGAACTTGCGGATCTGGGAGGGGGAGACGTACACGTCGTACCGGCTGGGCAGGCAGGACTTATCGCGCAGGAAGCCGTAGCCGTCGGGCATGATCTCCAGGATCCCGGTGACCGTGAGCTCCTGGCGGTCCGCGAGGGCCCGCATCACCGCCATCTCCAGCTCGCCGGGGGAGAGCTCGGCGCTCCCGTCGATTCCCAGCTTCTCCGCGAGCTCCAGGATCTTCTCATGCCCGAGGGCGCGGATCTCGCTGATCTCCATAGGCCCTCACCTCGCTAGGGTCTTCGGAACAGGGACCGCACGACGTCGGCGTACATGCGGAGGCGGTCCCGGAACCCCCACCAAAACCCGTACTTCTCCTCTTTGCGGACGTGGCTTACCCCCTCCCACGCCACGGTCTTCTGGCGCCAGCCCTCGCGGAAGGCGAGCTTGGTGAGCGTGGTCTCCACGCCGAATTCCGCGCCCTCCGCTGCGGCCGCGGCCTTCTCCCAAAGGGAGCGGGCCAGGATGCGCTGGCCCGAGAGGAAGGGCACCACCCGCTGGGAGAGGTCGGTGGCGGGGCGGCCCTTGCGGAACACGGCGATCACCACCTCCGCGTCGCCCTCCGCGTAGGCGCGCACCAAATCCTCCACGTGTTGGGGCGTGAGCCCGGTGAGGTCCGCGTCCAAAAAGAGGAGCACGTCGCCCTTCGCCTCCCGCGCCCCGGCGGCCAACGCCGCGCCCTTGCCCCGGTTCTCCGGAAGGCGCACCACCTTCACCCCGTACCGCGCCGCCACGGCCGCGGTGTCGTCGGTGGAGCCGTCGTCCACGACGATGACCTCGTGCACCGAAGGCGCCGCCAAAACGGGCTCGAGGACGGCCCCAATGCGTGCGGCTTCGTTGTACGCAGGGATGATGACGGAGACCTTCATGGGGATAAGGCCTGGAACGGCGGCCTTGCCACTATACCGCGGCCGGCGGGCCGGGTCAACCGGCGTGGCCCAAGAGCTCCCGTACCCCTTGGAGGACGGCGGTGGGGTGCGCCTCCACCACGCGCTTTTCCCCGTCCCGGCGGCGCTCCAGCTCCACCCGGCCCTGGGCCGCCGCCCGCGGCCCCACCACCGCCAGCACCGGGATCCCCCAGAGCTTGGCGTCGTGGAACTTCTCGCCCGCGCTCTGGTCCCGGTCGTCCAGGAGGACCTCAAGCCCCGCCGCGGCCAGGCCCTGGGCCAGCTCCTCCCCCAGCCGCAGGAGCTCCGGCCGTTTGGGGTCAAGAACGCTCACCACGACCTGGAAGGGCGCGAGGTTCTCCGGCCAGACGATGCCGTCCCCGTCGTGGTGGGCCTCGATCACCGCCGCCAGGAGCCGCCCCACCCCGATCCCGTAGCAGCCCATGATGAGGGGGCGGGGCTTCCCCTCGCGGTCCAGGAAGGTGGCCCCCATGGCCTCGGAGTACTTCGTGCCGAGCTTGAAGATGTGCCCAAGCTCGATGGCCCGCTGCAGGGAGAGCCGGCCGCCGCAGCGGGGGCAGCGGTCGCCCTCCCGGGCCAGGGCCACGTCCGCCACCACGTCCGCCCGGAAGTCCCGGGGGAAGTTCACGTTCCTGAGGTGAAAACCCTCGCGGTTGGCTCCGGCCACGAGGTTGCGGGCCCCAAGAAGGGAGTCGTCCACCACCACCTTGACCCCGTCCCGGCGGATGCCCACGGGCGAGGCGTAGCCGGGCACCGCCCCGCAAGCGGCGATCTCCTCCTCCGTGGCCGGCCAGAGCTCCGCCGTGCCCACGGCCCGGGCGAGCTTGGCCTCGTTCACCTCCAGATCGCCCCGGATGACCACGAACACCAGCTCCTTCGGGGTGCGGTAGAACACGGCCTTGGCGGTCTTGCGGGTGGGGACGCCGAGGTAGTGGGCCACGGCCTCGATGGTGTAGCAGCCGGGCGTGGCCACCTCCTCCAAGGGGAGCAAGGGTTCCGGCGGGTCCGCGTCCTTGGCGCTCACCGCGCCCTCCAGGTTGGCCGCGTAGTCCTTGTTCTCGCACTGGATGAAGGAGTCCTCCCCGTAGGGGCTGGGGAGCATGAACTCGTGGGACTCGGAGCCGCCCATGAGGCCGGGGTCGGCCTCCACCACGGCCACGGCGAGCCCGCAGCGCCGAAAGATGTTGAGGTAGGCCCGGTAGACCTTTTCGTAGAACCGGTCCAGGTCCTCCTTGGACTCGTGGAAGCTGTAGCCGTCCTTCATGGTGAACTCCCGGGCCCGCACGAGTCCCCCGCGGGGGCGGGGCTCGTCCCGGAACTTCGTCTGGATCTGATAGAACATGAGGGGGAGCTGCCGCCAGGAGCGGATCTCCCGGCGGGCGATGTCCGTGATCACCTCCTCGTGGGTGGGGCCGAGGACCATCTCCCTTCCCGCCCGGTCCCGAAACCGGCCGAGGATGGGGCCGAAGTCCTGCAGCCTTCCGGTCTCCGCCCACAGCTCCGCCGGGTGCACCACGGGCATGGTGATCTCCATCCCCCCGATGGCGTCCATCTCCTCGCGGATGATGGCCTCGAGCTTGTGCAGCACGCGCCGCGCCAGGGGGAGGTACGTGTAGATCCCCGCGGCCAGCTTGCGGATCATCCCCGCCCGAAGGAGCAGCTTGTGGCTGGGGAGCTCGGCCTCGGCAGGGTCCTCCTTCCAGGTGGGCAGGAAGTACTGGGTTGCCCGGACCAGCATGGATCGGAGGTTACCCAAAGACCTGGGCGAGCACAACGTCGAGGTCCTTGGGGTCCTGCACCACCTGGGGCGGCACGGGGAGGACGCGGAGGAAGCGGCCGCGGTAGGCCCGGGAGACCAGGCGGGGATCCCCAAGCAGGATCACCCCGCGGTCCGTGGGGGTGCGCACCAGCCGCCCCAGGCCCTGGCGGAGCTTGAGGAGGGCCAAAGGGAGGGCGAGCTCCTGGAAATCGTTGCGCCCCTGGGCCCGCAGGCGCTGGGCCTCCGCCTCCAGCACGGGGTCCCCGGGCGAGGGGAACGGCAGGCGGGCCACGACCAAGATCTCCAGCTCCGCGCCGGGGAGGTCCACGCCCTCCCAGAAGCCCTCGAGCCCCAGGAGGGCGGCGGGCGGGGGCAAGGCCCGGAAGCGCCGCAAAAGCTGGTCCCGCTCCCCATCCCAGCCCTGGGCCAGGTGGGGCACGTCCCCCAAGAGGCGGTGCACCTCGGCCAGCATCTGGCGGGCGGTGAACAGCACCAGGGCCTTGGCCGGCGCCCTCCCCAGGACGTGGCGCAGGGTCTGGGCCAGGGCCGCGGGGTACTCCGGGTGGTCGGGCTCGGGAAGGTAGGCGAGGATCGCGATCCTCACGCGCGCGTAGGTGAAGGGGGAGGGCCAGGAGCGGAACCCCACCTCGTGCGGCAGGCCCAAGCGCTCCGCCACGAACCCCGGGTTCCCGGGGACGGCGAGGGTGGCGGAGGTGAGGACGGCCGCGCGGAGCTTCGGCCAGAGGTCGCGGCGGAGGCGCTCGGCGAGGTCGAGGGGGGTGAGGTGGAGGCTGGGGCCCTCGTCCTGGGCGGACCAGGGCACCCACGCCCCCTCCTTGGGCGCGAAGAAGAAGGCCAGGGCCTGGGCCTCCTCGGCCAGGGCCGTGCCGAGCTCGGCGAGCTCCTCCGTGCGCGGCACCGCCCGGGCCAGCGCGGCCAGGGCTTGGCCCAAGGGCTCGGCCTGGGCCCCGAGGTGGGCCAAGGCCTGGGGGGCCAGGCGGGCCCGGCCCGGCGGGATCACCCCCTGCACCGCGCTCCAGAACTCCCGATGCCGCCGGCGCACTTCCTCCACCAGGGGCCCGGCCTCCGCGGGCGCCCCCCGCTGGACGAGCTCGGAAAGGAGGCCGGGCACCTCCTGGGGGGGTGAGGTCCACGCCCAGGGCCTCCCGCAGGGCCACGGGGAGGGCATGGGCCTCGTCCACGACGAGGAAGTCGTAGGGCCCAAGGAGGGCGTTCTCCCGGGCGAGGTCCGCGCCCAGGAGGGCGTGGTTGGCCACCACGAGCTGGGCGGCGCGGGCCTCCTCCCGGGCCAGGCGGCAGGGGCAGCGGCCGAGCTCGGGGCAGCGGCCGCCCAGGCAGCGGCCGGGCTTGTCCCGGATCTCCTCCATCAGCCCGCTCTCCGGGAGGAAGCCGACCTCGTCCAGGTCGGCCCGGCGCAGGGCGAGGAGCTCCAGCGCAAGGAGGAGGTCCTCGGGGACAAGGAGCTGGGCCCGCAGGCGCCGCAGCCGCCACAGACAGGGGTAGTTCTCCCGGCCCTTGAGGAGGGCCCGCCGCACCCGCAGCCCCAGCCGCTCCTCCAGCCAGGGAAGGTCCCGCTTCCAAAGCTGGTCCTGCAGGGTGCGGGTGCGCGTGGCCACCACGGCCCGCCCGCCCTCCCGCAGCCGCAGGAGCAAGGGGATCAGGTAGCCGAAGGTCTTCCCCGTGCCCGGCCCGGCCTCGAGGAGGACGACCTTGCCCTGGGTCAAGGCCTCCCACACGGTCTGGGCATAGGCCCATTGTTCCCTGCGCTCCTCCAGGCCCAGGGCCAGGAGGCGGCGCAGGGCCTCGTCCAGGGAGGCGGGCGGCCGCACGGGGGCGGGGGGCGGCCGCGGGGGGAGGCCCAGCCCGGCGGGAAGGAGCGCGGCCAGGGCCCGCCGGGCCGGGCCCGGCCAGGCCCGCGTCTCCTCCAGGGCCCGGAGGAACAGGCGGCCCAGGGCCTCCGCCCGCTCCCAGGGGTCCGCGGGCGCGGGCAAGCCCCCGCGGGCCCAAAGGGCCTCCACGTCGGGCTCCTCCGGCCACACGGCCCGGAAAAGGACGGGAAGCGGAAAGGCTTCCTTAAGCGGGCCCAGGGCGGCCTCGGCCAACACCGGCAGGCCCGGGCGCTCCCCGCCCAGGGTCCGGCGCTCCCTGGGCTCCGTCCCTTGGAAGCGAACAGCGAAAACCGTATCGCCCTGTTGGGTGGCGACGAGGAACTCCACTAGAGGTGGGACAGGAGGTCGATGCGGCGGACCTGGCCGATGAGGCGGCCCTGGGCGTCCACCACGGGGATCTGTTTAAGGCCCTTGCGCAGCATGAGGTCCGCCACGTGGAGGTCGGTGTCCTCCGGCCTGCAGGTCACCACTTCCCGGGTCATGAACCGCTCCACCGGCAAGCGCTCGATCTCCCGGAGCTTTTTGGCCATCTGGTTCAGGCTGGGCAGGAAGGAGGCGGAGCGCAAGAGGTCGAGGTAGCCGGGGAGGAGGGCGCGGATGATGTCCCGCTCGGAGAGGACGCCGATGACCCGCCCCTCCTCGTCCACCACGGGCAGGGCGGCGTGGCCCGACCGCTCCAGGAGGCGGATGGCCTGGCCCAAGGGGGTGTCCCGGTCGAGGGAGGTGAGGTCCCGGCGCAGGAAGTCCCGCACCCTCATGCGGGGCGCACCTCCACCCGAGCCATCTCCGCGAGGATGCGCTCGCGGTCCAGGCAGAGCTTCTCCTCGACCTCGGCCGAGGCCACGGCCGCGGCCATCCCGTACCGCACGCTCTCGATGAGGTCCTTGCCCTGGGCGAGGCCCACCAGGATTCCCCCCACCAGGGCGTCGTCGGCGCCCACCAGGTTCCGGAAGGTGCTCAGGGGAACGCGGGCCTCGAATTCCCACACCCCGTCCGCCGAGATGAGGATGTCGCCGGTGAGGTGGTGGGAGATGAGGCAGAGCTCCGCGCCCTCCTGGATGGCCCGCCTTCCCGCCACCAGGATCTCCTCTTTGGTGCGCACGGGGAGGTCCCCCAGGCGCAGGGCCTCCCGCACGTCCGGCTTCACCAGGAACGGCCGCTCGGGGAAGGTGCGCACGAGGGGCTCGCCGCCGGCGTGCACCACCACCCGCACCCCCTGGGCGCGGGCCCGGCGGGCCAGCTCCCGGTAGAAGTCCGGGCCCAGCCCGGGCGCCAAAAGCCCGGCCAGCACCACGAAGCTCGCGCGGCGCAGCATCCGCTCGTACTTGCGTAGGAAGATCCCCACCGCCTCCGGGGGGATCGTGGGCCCCTCCTCGTGGATGTGGATGGGGTGGTATTCCCGGCCGCGCACGATCAGGGCCACGTTCGTGCGGTTCTCCCCTTCGATCCACACGAAGTTGGCGCTCACGCCCCGCGCCAAAAGGTCGCGGAGGATGATCTGCCCCGTGTGCCCGGCCAGAAAGCCCATGGCCACCGTCTCCAGGCCGTGGGCCGCCAGGAACACGGACACGTTGAGGCCCTTCCCGCCCGCGGAGGTCAGGGACTTTTCTGCCCCGATGAGGATGCCCTCCTCCACGGGCACGCGGATGTCGGGGAGCTCCCGCAGCCAGTAGAACTTGTCCAGGGCGGGGTTGGGGGTGACGGTGAGGATCATGCCACCCGTTCCTTCACGGCGCCAAGGAGGGCGGCGGGCGTGGCCCCCTGGACCTCCACCTCCACGAACTGCCCCACGAGCTCCGGCCCCCCGGGGGCCAGCACGGTCCGGAAATCCCGGGTCTTCCCCAGCACCAGCCCCTTCTCCGGGAGGTGCTCCTCCACGAGGATTTCCACGGTGGAGCCCAGGCGCTCGCGGTGGAGCTCGAGGGCGATGCGGCGGGTCAGGTTCAGGACCTCCTGGAGGCGGCGGGCCTTCTCGGCCTGGGGAACGGGATCGCCCAGGGGCTCGGCGGGCGTGTTCGGCCGGGGCGAGTACGCCGCCACGTACACCGTCCCAAACCGCACCTCCTCGATCAGGGAGAGGGTCGCCGCGAAGTCCTCTTCCTCCTCTCCAGGGAAGCCCACGATCACATCGGTGGTGAGGTTCACCCCGGGCACCGCCCTCTTGATCCTTTCCACCAGGCGCAGGAAGCCCTCGCGCGTGTAGCCCCGCCGCATGGCCTTGAGGATCCGGTCGCTTCCGGACTGCACCGCCAGGTGCACGTGCTCGCAGATGTTCGCCTCCTCGGCGATGGCGGCGATGACCTCCTCCGTCATGTAGGCGGGATGGGAGCTGGTGAAGCGCACGCGGGGGATCGGGATCTTCCCCACCGCGCGCAGGAGGCGGGCGAAGCTCGTGCCGTCCCGCAGGTCCTGGCCGTAGGCGTCCACGTTCTGCCCAAGGAGGGTGACCTCCTTGTAGCCCCGCTCGGCCAGCTCCCAAAGCTCGGCGAGGACCTCGGGCATGGGGCGGGAGCGCAAGGGGCCGCGCACCCTGGGGATCACGCAGTAGGCGCAGGCGTGGGAGCACCCCTCGGCGAGGGTCACGTAGGCCTGGAAGGGGCTGGTGCGCCGCACGGGCAGGCGCTCCAGCTCCCCGGGCTCGGGGAGGTGGGCGAGGCGCTCCCCGCGCCGGGCCCGCTCGATGAGCTCCGGCAGGAAACGCAACCCCACGGTGCCGAAGGCGAAGTCCGCGCCCTTGCAGATCTCCAGGATTTTCTCCCCGCGGCCCTGGGCCATGCACCCGCCCACGCCGATCAGCAGGGGCCTTTCCCGCTTGAGCCGCCGCAGCTCCCGCACCCGGCTGACCGCCTTGTCCTCGCTCTTTTGCCGCACCATGCAGGTGTTGAGGAGGACGACGTCCGCCTCCTCCGGCCGGTCCACCAGGGCGTACCCGGCCGCGGCCAACACCCCGGCGATCTCCTCGCTTTTGTGGTGGTTGAGCTGGCAGCCCCAGGTGAGGACACAAACCCGCATGGCCTTTGATCCTATCCGCTCGGCCCGGGTTGGCAACCGCTCCAGGCCCCTTGGGTATCATTCCCCCGTGCGGCTGCGCCTGGATGCGTACCTTTTGCGCGAGCTCATCCCCCCCTTCCTCGTCTCCCTTCTGGCCTTCTTGGTGTTCATCAGCCTGGAGCTCGTGCTCTCCCTGTCCGACGCGCTCTTCGCCCGGGGCGTCTCCGCCGCGGCCCTCCTGCGCCTCCTCAGCTTCAAGCTCCCCAACATCCTGACCCTGGCCGCGCCCGCCGGCGTCCTCCTCGCCACCTTCCTCGCCTTGGCCCGCCTGGCCTCGGACCGGGAGCTCCTGGCCCTCCAGGCCCTGGGCTACTCCCTCCGCCGCATCCTCCTCCCCTTTTTGGGGTTCGGCCTGGCGGTGAGCGCCCTGTCCCTGGCCTTCTCGGAGCTCGTGGTCCCCGAGGCCGAGGCCCTCTACCGCCGCGAGCTCCTCGCCCTCCTCTACCGGGGCCCGGTCCCCACCCTCCAGGAAAACGTGTTCTTCCGGGGCCCGCGGGGCGAGCTCTTCTACGTGGAGCGCTACACGGGGGCGCGGGTGGAGGGCGTGGTGGTCTACGACCTGTCCGGGCAGCTCTTCCCCCGCGCGCTGTTCCCCGCCGTGGTCACGGCCAAGGAGGGCGTGCTGGAGCGGGGGCAGCTCGTCCTACGGGAGGGGCGGGTGCTGCGCTTTGGGTCCGGGGGGGAGCTCACGGAGGTCCTGGGCTTTGCCGAGCTGCGCCTGGAGGTGGGGGAGAAGCTGGAGGAGGCCGTGCTGGGCGGCCGCACCCCCAGCGAGATGTCCGCCCGCGAGCTCCGGGAGCGCATCGAGCTCCTGCGCCAGGGCGGGCACGACACCCGCCCCCTTTGGGTGGAGTACCACGGGAAGCTGGCCATCGCCGGGGCGGCCTTCGTGTTCGTGCTGTTCGGCGCGCCGCTGGGGGTGCTGTTGGGGCGGCGGGGCCGGGCCACCGGGATGGTGGTGGGCTTCCTCCTTGCGGCCGGAGCCCAGGCCCTGTTCCTCTGGGCCCGCACCCTGGCCCGACGGGGCCTCCTCCCCCCCTTCCTGGGCGGCTGGCTCCCCCACCTCGTCCTGGGCTTCCTCGGAGCCCTCCTCTACCTGGGCGCGGATCGGCTGCGCTTTCGCGGCGCCCTCCTTTTCCTTTTGGGGCTGAGCCTGGGGGGCCTTGCCGCTCCCCCCTTCGCCGAGCTCACCGCCGAGGAGGTCACCGTGGAACAGGAGGGGCGCCTCTGGAGCCTGCAGGAGGCGCACCTCGTCCTTGCGGGCTATGCCCTGACCGCCCGCCGCGTGGAGTTCCGGGAGGAGGGGGGCTGGGCGATGCGGGCGGAGGGAGCCCGGGTGGAGGCGGAGGGGGGTTGGGTGGAGGCCCGCCTCCTTTGGGCCGTGCTCTCCCCCGCGGGGGAGCTCGCCTCCGCCGAGCTCCACGAGTTTCAGGGCGAGGCGCGCTTCCCCGGGCCGGAAAAGCCCGAGGCCCTCCGGTTTGCGGCGGCCCAGGGCGCGGTGGAGTTCGCCCAGGGGGAGATCGCCCGCATCGCCGGCCGGGACGTCCGCTTCACCACCTGCCCCTGCTGGGAGGGCCCGCCCTACCTCGTCCGGGCGGAGGAATTCCTGTTCCTCCCCCGGCGGTGGCTGTTCGTGAGGAACGTGCGCGTGGAGTCCTTCGGCTACCCCGTGGTGTGGCTTCCCTTCTATGCCGCCCGGCTAGGGGAGGAGGGCATCCCCTTTCTGCCCGAGGTGGGCCGCCTCGGCCCGCATTGGTACCTGCGCTGGTCCTTCCCCTGGACCCCGTGGGAGGGGGCCGTAGGGGCCCTCGTCCTCACCGTGTATCCCGAGGTCGCCCGGGTCCAGCCCGGCCTCTCCGCGGCCTGGGAGGGCGGCAGCCTCCTCCTTGGGCCGGACCAGGGGTTCCTGCGCCTGCAGGGCCGGCTTCTTGGGGAGCCCTGGCAGGGGCAAGCGCGCTGGCGTCCCCAAGGCGTGTTTCTGGACCTTTCCGGCCGGATCCAGGGCTGGAGCGTGGGGCTCAGCGCGGGCACGGCGGAGGGCGCCCAGGGCCCCTACCTCCGCCTCCCCGAGCTCTCGCTTTCCCGGTCCCTGCCCGCCTGGGGTGGGGACCTCCAGGCGCGGCTGGGGGTAGGCCACTTCCGGGAGGGCGCGCGGGCGGGCTGGCGGGTGGGGGTGGGCTTGGCGTGGAGCAAGGCCCTGGCCCTCGGTCCGGTCCAGCTCCGGCTCGCCGTGGAGGGGGGGCTGGACCAGTACCCCGGGGCCGAGCGCCTGCACCTGGCCCTTTCGCCCAGCCTGGGATGGGGGCCGCTTTCCCTCTGGGCCCAGCAGCGCTTGGCCCTGGGGCGCTCCCCGTTCGCCTTCGACGCCCTGTCCAGCCAAAGCCAGGCCGGCCTCACCGTGAGCGCCCGCGCCGGCGGGTGGACGCAAAAGCTGAGCCTGGGCTGGGACTTCCTGGGCGGTGCGGCCCTCCCCCTGACCTGGAGCTTGAGCGGCGGAGGCCTTTCCCTCACCTTTTCCGCCCAGGTGGCGCCGACCGCCGTCTTGCAGGCGCGGGTGCAGGGGCGGGGCCAGGGCCCGGGCTGGGCGGTGGAGGGCAGCCTGGGCTATTCCGGGGGGACCTGGCAGGACCTGCTCCTCCGCGGCCGCCTGTCCGGGGAGGGCCTGGACCTGGCCTGGGGGGTCCGCCTCTCCCCCTGGCCGCTGGCCCTGCGCCGGGCCTTCCTGAGCGCCGACGGGACCTGGGGGGAGGCGTGGTCTTGGAGCGCCGCCCTCGAGTACGACGCCCCCGCCCAGCGCCTCGTCCAAGCGGAGGTCGGCCTCTTCCACACCTTGGCCGGCTGTCTCCGCCTCGGGGTGCGGTTGGGCCTGGGCACCCTCCGGCTGAGCCTGGACATCCCCGCGTTCCCCGCGTTCTCCCTGGCGTTCGCGCCCCTGGACGAGGGCTTGCGCCTGAGCGGGCTATAATAGTTTTTGATGAGCAGGCGCGAGCGCCTTCCGGATTGGCTGACCGCGAGCCGGATCCTCATCGCCTTGGCCATCCTGGCTCTGATCCCCGCGGGGCCCCAGGCCCTGGGGGCGGTGGCCGGGCTCCTCCTCCTGGGCTGGACCACGGACATGGTGGACGGCCGGCTGGCCCGCCGCTACGAAAAGGGCCCCACGTGGCTGGGCGAGCACGACTTCCAGATCGACATGCTCATGGTCCTCGCCTCCGCGGTGTACCTGGTGAGCACGGGGCTCGTGCCGCGGGAGATCGGCCTCCCCTACCTTGGGGCCGCCGTGCTCATCTCCCTGTACACCCTGCGGTATCGGCACTTCCTCAAGTTCAAGTCCGTGACGATGTTGTTGGCCTTCCCGTGGGTGTTCACGCCCTTCATCATCGCCCTCTTTCGGGAGCCCGCGGCCGCCTATGCCGGGCTGGTGTGGATGATCCTCGCGCTCATCTTGGACTGGCGGCGCTTCCTGGGCGTGGTGGGGGACTTCTTGGCGGGGGCCCGGGCCTACTTCCGCCGCTAAAGGAGGCGCGAGGGCGTGCGGCCCAGGTGGGCGTAGGCCCGCTCCGTGGCCACCCGGCCCTGGGGGGTCTTGCGGATGAACCCCAGCGCGATGAGGTAGGGCTCGTATAGCTCGGCGATCGTCTCCGGGTCCTCCCCCAGGGCGGCGCTGAGGGTCTCCAAGCCCACCGGCCCCCCGTCGAAGCGGTCCATCATCACGCTGAGGATCCGCCGGTCCAGCTCGTCCAGGCCGGCCTCGTCGATCCCCAGCATCCTCAGGGTCTCGTGGGCCACCTCCGCGGTGATGGCGGGGAGGCCGCGCACCTGGGCCACGTCGCGGGCCCGGCGCAGCAGGCGGAGGGCGATGCGGGGCGTCCCCCGGGCGCGGCCGCCCAGCACCCGCGCCGCCTCGGGGGTGATGGCCACCCCCAGCTTCGGCGCGGCCCGGCCCAGGATCTCCGCGAGCTCCTCCGGCGTGTAGAACTCCAGGCGGAACACGACCTCGAACCGGTCCCGCAGGGGCGTGGTGAGGAGGCCCTCGCGGGTGGTGGCGCCGATGAGCGTGAAGGGCGCCAGGGGGAGCTCGATGCAGCGGGCGTGGGGGCCCTCGCCCAGGACGATGGGGAGCTTCCAATCCTCCATGGCCGGGTAGAGGATCTCCTCCACCTTCGGGTGAAGCCGGTGGATCTCGTCCACAAACAGGATGTCCCCCGGAGAGAGGTGGGTGAGGATGGCCGCGAGGTCTCCGGGCCGCTCCAGCGCCGGACCGGAGGAAACCTTGATCTGCACCCCCATTTCCCGGGCGATGATGTGGGCCAGGGTGGTCTTGCCCAACCCCGGCGGGGAGAGGAGGAGCACGTGATCCAGGGGTTCGCCGCGGGCCTTGGCCGCTTGGATGTAGACCCTGAGGCGCTCCTTGATCTTCTCCTGCCCCACGAACTCCTCGAGGGTTTGGGGGCGCAGGGCCCGCAGCTGCGGCTCCGCCGCCTCCGCCTGGGGGTCCAGCCACCGGGAGCGCATCGCAAGGCCATTGTAGCGGGGGATGGGAACCGGGCGCCAGTTTGCTCCCCATGCGGGCCGGTCCTACAATGCGCCCGATGCGTGCGGCGCTGATCCTCCTTCTCCTCGCCCTCCCCGCCTGCGGGCAAATCCGCGACCTCACGGCCCTGGACTGGGCGCCCGATGGGGTCCACCTGCTCCTCGTCGCGGGGGGAAGGCTCTACCTGGGCCTGGCCCCCGAGGGGCGCGAGCTGCGGCCCGCCTACCCCGGGTTCCTCGTGGAGTGGGCCCGCTTCGGAGGCCCCGATTGGTTCGTGTTCTCCGGCCTCTCGCCGGAGGGCGACCCCGGGCTTTGGCGGGGGACCCTTGCCCTCGAGCCCCCCGTGCTCCTCTACCGCGCCCCCTCCCTCCCCCGGTGGCCCACGGTGGCCTGGGACGGGACGCGCGTGGCGTTCGTGGAGGACTGGGACCGCCTGGTGCTCCTGGACGTGGCCACGGGGGCGGTGGAGGCCGTGGTGGGCGGGGCTTGGGCCAAGGCCACCCCGGAGTTCACCCCCAACGGCCTGGGCCTCCTTTTCGTCGGGCTGCTGCCCCGGGAGGGCGAGGGGAGTTGGGACCTCTTCTACTACGACTTGCGCGCGCGCAACCTCCTGCAGCTCACGGCCGACGCCCACTTCGACTGGTGCCCGCGGGTCTCGCCCGACGGCCTTTGGGCGGCCTTCGTTTCCACCCGCGGGGGCGCCCCGGACATCTGGATCCTCCCCCTGCGCGGGGGGGAGCCCTTCCCGGTGACCGCGGACCCCTGGGAGGACGCGTTCCCCGCCTGGGCCCCGGACGGGAGCCGCGTCCTGTACGCCTCCCGCCGCCCGCAGGGCTGGCTCCTCCTCGTCGCCGGGGCCTATTGAGCCCATGCGCGTGGTGGCCGTGGGCCGCTTCGACGGCGTGCACCTTGGGCACCGCCACCTCCTGGCCCAGGCCCGCGCCCTGGCCCAGGCCCGCCGGGGCTCCCTCCTCGCTTACACCTTCCCCCCCGAGCCCCCGGCCCTCCTCCCCCTGGCCGCCAAGGTGCGCCTCCTTGCGGCGCTGGCCGACGAGGTGGAGGTGGTCCCGTGGGAACGGGTGCGGGATCTTGGGGCCGAGGAGTTCCTGCGGGAGGAGATCGGGGGCCGTTTGGGGGGGCGGGCGCTGGTGATGGGGCCGGACCACCGCTTCGGCCGGGGGCGCGAGGCCGGCCCGGAACAGGCCCGCGCCCTGGGCGAACGGCTGGGCCTGGAGGTCCTGGTGGTGGAGCCCCTTCGGCTGGAGGGCGAGGTGGTGAGCGCCCGGCGCATCCGCGAGCTCCTTGCGCAGGGGGAGGTGGAGCGGGCCGCGCGGCTGCTGGGCCGGCCGCCGGCGCTCCTGGGGCGGGTGGTGCCCGGCGCGGGCCTGGCCCGCCGCCTGGGCTTCCCCACCCTGAACCTCGCCCTCGACCCCGTCCTCCTTCGGCCCGCCGACGGGGTTTACCTCGCCTGGGCCTTCTGGCCCGGCGGCGGCGGCCCCGGGCTCTTCTACCAGGGGAAGCGCCCCACCTTCCCCGGGCTTCCGCCCTCCGCGGAGGTCCACCTCTTTGCGCCCCCGCCGGCGGGCGTGGCCGAAGTGGAGGTGCACCTCCTGGCCTTCCTGCGCCCCGACCAGGCCTTTCCCACCCCCGAGGCGCTGGCCCAACAGATCGCGCGCGACGCGGCCCGCGCCCAGGCCCTCCTGGCGGAGGTGGAGCCTCCCCGCTCCCTCCTCTTATGATCCGGCCCATGCACGTCCTGGCGTTGGAGAGCGCGGGAAACGTGGGGGGCGTGGCCATCCACGGCCCGGAGGCCCAAGTGGAGCTCCTTGCGCCCTTGGGGCCGGGGCGTGGGGAGGTCCTCCCCGAGCTCGTGCAGGAGGCGCTGCGGGTGGCCCGCCTCGACTGGGGGCACATCGGCCTTGTGGCCGTGGACCTCGGGCCGGGCTCGTTCACCGGGCTCCGCCTGGGCCTGAGCCTGGCCAAGGCCCTGGCCCAGGCCCGCGGGCTTCCCCTGGTGGGCGTGCGCCAAACCGAGGTCCTGGGCCTTCCCTGGGCGGAGGTGTGGCCGGGCCGGGTCTGCGTGTGGATCCACGACCGCCGGGAGTACGTGTACATGGCGTGGGTGGAGCGGGACCGGGCGGGGATGGAGACCGTCCTTCCCTTCGCCGAGGCCCTCGCCCGGGTGCGCGAGCGCTCCCCCGTGCTCCTTGTGGGCTCGGGGGCCCTCCGCTTCGCCCAGGAGCTCCAGGCCCAGGCTCCGGAGGTGGTCCTCGCGCCCGAGCATTTTTGCGTGCCCCACCCGCTCGTGGTGGCGCGGTTGGGGCTTGCCAAGTACAATCGCGAAGGCAGCGCGGACATCCTGGCTTTGGAACCGCACTACGTGCACAAGGAGGGTGACCATGGCTAGGGAATGCGCCATCTGCGGCCGGAGGGTGAGCCACGGCCGGAGCGTTTCCCACTCCGGAAAGCGCAGCCCCAAGGTGCGCGCACCGAACCTGCAGCGGGTCCACGCGGTGATCGACGGGGTGCGGCGGCGGATCCGGGTGTGCACCCGGTGCCTGAAGGCCGGCAAGGTGCAGAAGGCCTAGGAAGGGGGTGGTCGGGCGGGCCCAACGCGTGCGGCACAAAGGCTTCAAGCTTTTCGGATTCCCTAAGGAGGTCGCGGTGCGCAAGGCGTGGATGCTGGTGGCGGCGATTGGGTTGTGGGCGGCGGGCCAGGTGCTCAACATCGGGATCTTCGAGGACCTGACCACCACGAACATCTGGGCCCGCATCGGACCGGACGCCACGGTGTGGAATACCTACGTTTTGGCTGGCCAACACGGGGCCCTCTATGGCCCGGTGCCCCCCGTCTGGATCTGGCTTCCTAGCCTGGCCGAGGGCTTCCCAAGCCCCTTCGTGGAGGGGGACGGGAAGTGGGTGGCCACGGTGAAGATCCGCCAAGGCATCTTCTGGACGGATGGAACCCCCTTCACCGCGGACGACGTGGTGTTCACCTTCAACGTCCTCCTCACCGAGGTGGACGGGATGCGCATGGCTTTGGCGCTGGGCGGCAACTGGCCCAGCTATTGCCCGAACTCCCTTCTCGCCGTGGAGAAGGTCGACGACTACACCGTGAGGTTCGTGTACGCGACGGAACCCGGGCTTGGGGAGTGGACCTTTGGGGCCTTGGGCTGTCCCATCGTGCAGAAGGCCTATTGGGAGCCGAAGTGGCAGGCGGCTCTCCAGACCGAGGACCCTGCGGGCTCGCTGTTGGCGGTGGTCCCGGAGGACGAGCCGATCCTGGGCGGCTACGACCTCGTGCGCTGGGAGCCCGGCGCCTTCGCCGTGGTCGACAAGAACCCCGCCTACTACGCCACGGGGGAGACCCTCGTCCTTTACGCGGGCGGCGGGGCTGCGCTCCGCAATCCCAAGCTGAACTACTCCTTTGAGGCCTACGGCGGCGCCACCGGCCCGGTCCTCTACGAGCTCACCGAAGGGCCCTACGTGGACTCCATCGTTTACCCGATCTACCTGAACCAGGAGGCCGCGGTGCTCGCCCTCCAGAAGGGCGAGATCGCCATGTTCTTGAACCCCCTGGGCCTGGCCAAGGGGTTCGAGGACCGCCTCAAAGCTACGCCCGGGGTGCAGATCATCTCCAACCCGCCCTGGGGCTTCCGGTACCTGGCGTTCAACCTGCGCCGGGAGCCCATGAACTACAAGGCCTTCCGCGTGGCCATCGCCACCCTGATCGACCGGGAGTACGTGGCGGAGAGCGTGTTCCAGGGCATCATCACGCCCATGTACTCGGCGGTGCCCGAATCCAACCCGTTCTGGCACAACCCCAACATCGTGGTCTACGGCCGGGGCCTGACGCGGGCCGAGCGGGTGGCCGAAGCCGTGCGCGTCCTTAAGGAGGCCGGCTTCTCCTGGGAGGCGGAGCCCAAGGTGATCCACCCCGGCACGCGCAACGAGGCGGTGATCGGGGTGCTGCCGGACGGCACGGAGGTCCCGGCCCCCAAGGGCTTCAAGCTCCCCGACGGCCGGGACTGCCCGGAGCTGGAGCTCCTAGCCCCCTCGGCGGGGTACGACCCCTTGCGCGCCACGTTCGCCCTATACATCGAGCAGTGGTGCCGGGAGTTGGCCATCCCCGTGAAGGCCAACCTCACCGGGTTCAACGTGCTGGTGAACAAGGTGTGGGCTCCGGACGGCTTTGACTTCGACATGTACATCCTCGGGTGGTCCCTGGGGAACCCGGCCTTCCCCGACTACCTCTACTACTTCTGGCATTCCTCCCAGGACGTGCCGGAGGGGTTCAACACCCCGGGCTACCGCAACCCTGAATACGACCGTTTGGCCGAGGCCTTCCTGGCGGCCAAGAGCGTGGAGGAGGCCCGGCCCCTGGTGTTCCGGATGCAGGAGCTGCTCGCCGAAGACGTGCCCTACGTGATCCTGTTCGACACGCCCATCAAGGAGGCCTTCCGTGCGGATCGGATCGCGTTCCCCTACACGGAGGTCCTGGGCGGGATCCAGTTCGTGTGGCCGCTCACCACGGTCAAGGCCCTGAAGTGAGGCGCTGCGGGCGCATGGGACGCGGGGGGTGGTGGTCGGCCACCCCCCGTCTTTTCCCCTGAGGAGGCCCCACCATGCTGCGGTTCCTCGCCGGACGCCTGGCCCAAATCCTCGTCACCTTCTTCCTCTTCTTGACCGTGGTCTTCCTCCTCTTCCAGGCCATGCCCGGCGACTACACCAAGCAGTTCATCATGAACCCCAAGATCCCGCCGGAGGCCCGGAAAGCCCTGCAGGAGCGGCTTGGCCTCACCGGGAGCGTCTGGGACCAGTACGTTCACTACATCCGCAACGTGTTCACTGGGAACCTCGGCGTTTCCTTTCAGCACTACCCGCGCGAGGTCTGGGACATCATCAAGGAGCGGCTCCCCCGCACGGCCGTGCTCTTCCTCGTGGCCGACTTGGTGGCCTTCGCCCTGGGGTTTCCCTTGGGCAAGCACATCGCGTGGCGGAGGGGGCGCCTCTCCGACTACGCGGTCACCGTGACCGGCGTCCTCTTCTACACCGTCTTCACCCCGCTTTTGGCCATCGTCCTCCTTTACGTTTTCTCCAACGTGCTGGGTTGGTTCCGGAGCGGGGGGTTCCTCACCCCTTCCCTATGGCTGCGGCCGCCGGTCCCGCCCCAGACCGTGTTCCTCCTTCTTACGGCCACCGTGGCCGGCCTGTTGGCCCTCTGGGGGGGAGGCTTCCTGGTCACCCGGGGGATCGGTCATCCCCGGCCGCGGGCCTGGGCCCGCCGCGCCCTCGTCCTCCTCGGGCTGGCCCTGGCGGCCGGGGCTTGGTGGCAGTCCGGCCTCGGCCCCTACGCCTGGGACATCGTCTGGCACATGGTCCTGCCCGTCCTGGCCGTGACCCTCATCTCCTTTGGGGGGACCATGCTCCTCATGCGGGACTCCATGCTGGAGGTGATCCGCGAGGACTACATCACCACGGCCCGGGCTAAAGGGCTCCCCGACAAGGTCGTGCGCGACCGGCACGCGGCCCGCACCGCCCTCCTCCCCACCGTCACCAACTTCACCATCGGGCTGGGGTTCATCGTCTCCGGCGGGATCGTCACGGAAACCATGTTCTCCTGGAAGGGCATGGGCCTCACCTACCTGGAGGCCGTGCTCCAGCAGGACTTCCCCCTGGCCATGGGTTGCCTCATCTTCACCGGGATCCTCGTGCTCCTTTTGCACCTCGTGGTGGACGTGCTGTACGCCTTCCTGGATCCCCGCATCTCCTATTAAGGAGCGGCCATGGCTGTGGAGAGCCGGGTGCGGTTGGAGCCGTTGTGGAGGGTGCGGGCCCGCCTTTTCCTGCGCAGCTTCCGGCGGAACTGGGCCTTGTTTTGGGAGTCCCGCATCGGTCCCCTGGGGCTGGGGATCATCCTCCTTTTCGTGCTCATGATGGTGGCCCATCCCATCCTCATGGCCACGGTCTGGGATCCGCGCGTGTACGACCCCATTGTGGGCTTTGACCCCGACCTGGTGGGGAAGCACCCCGCCCCGCCCTCCCCCGCCCACCCCTTGGGGACCGATCCCATCGGCCGGGACGTCCTCTCCCAGCTCATGTGGTCCACGCGCTCGGAGTTCGCCCTGGGCGTGACCGCCGCCCTCATCACCGTGACCATCGGCACCCTCATCGGCGCCGTGTGCGCCTACTTCGGGGGGATTGTGGACGCGATCTTCATGCGCATTGCCGACCTGGTCATGCTTTTCCCCTTCATCGCCCTCCTCATGGTCCTGCGCAGCGTGATCCACCTGGACCTGGTGCGCTTGGCCCTGGTGATGGGGGTGTTCTCGGGCTTTGGAGGCATCACCCTCACCCTCAAGGCCCAGGCCCTCACCGTGAAGGTCAAGCCCTACATCGAGGCCGCCAAGGTCGCGGGCGGAAGCGCCTTCCACATCATCCGCCGGCACATCATCCCCAACATCCTGCCCCTCTCCTTCCTGTACATGATGTTCAGCGTGACCGGGGCGGTGTTCACCGAGGCCGTGCTCTCCTACTTTGGGCTTTTGGACATCCGCATGAGCTGGGGGATCATGATCCACACCGCGGAATCGGCGGGGTACCTTGGGGCTTTCGGCCAATACTGGTGGCTGTGGGCCCCGCCCGGCGTGGCCATCACCCTCCTGTGCTTCGCCTTCTACCTCGTGGGCCGGGGCCTGGAGACGTTGGTCAACCCGCGGCTGCGCAAGAGGTGAGCCATGCCCCTTCTGGACGTGCGCGAGCTCACCCTGCACTACGCCACCAAGATGGGGGACGTCCACGCGGTGGATGGCGTCACCTTTGCGATCGAGCCGGGGGAAGCCCTCGGCCTTGTGGGCGAGTCCGGGTGCGGGAAGACCTCCCTGGCCCTGGCCCTCCTGCGCCTCCTGCCGGACAACGCCAAGGTCCTGGGCGGGCAGATCCTCTTCGAGGGGGTGGACCTCCTGCGCCTTCCGGAGAACGAGATGCGCAGGGTCCGCTGGCGCGGGATCTCCATGATCTTCCAGGCGGCCATGAACTCCCTGAACCCCGTGTACCGCGTGGGCGACCAGATCATCGAGGCCATGCAGACGCACCTGAACATCTCCTACGCGGAGGCCCGCCGGCGCGTGGCCCACCTCTTCGACCTTGTGGGCTTGGCCCCGGAGCTCATGGACCGCTACCCCCACGAGTACTCGGGCGGGATGAAGCAGCGGGCGGTGATCGCCATGGCCCTCGCCTGCGATCCCAAGCTGGTCATCGCCGACGAGCCCACCACCGCCCTGGACGTGATCGTGCAAGACCGCATCCTCCGGCGCATCGAGGAGGTGCGCCGGCAGTTGAACATGGCCCTGCTTTACATCTCCCACGACATCGCCGTGATCGCCGAGGTCTCCCGGCGTCTGGGGGTCATGTACGCCGGAAACCTCGTGGAGTTTGGGGATACCGTGGCCATCTTCCAGCGCCCAGCCCACCCCTACACCTTGGCCCTCATGTCCGCCTTCCCCTCCCTGAAGGGGGAGAAGCGGAGGCTCCGGGGGCTTCCCGGCGAGCCTCCGGACCTCCTCCGGCCGCCCCCGGGGTGCCGCTTCCACCCCCGGTGCGCCCTGGCCACGGAGGTCTGCCGCACCCAGGCGCCCCCCTACGCGGAGGTCGAACCCGGCCACTGCGTGGCCTGTTGGCATCCCCAACACCGGAGGTGCGCATGAGCCCCTTAGTGGCCGTGGACAGCCTGACCAAGCTCTTCCCCGTGAAGCGCCGGGTGTTCGCCCTGCGGGTGCGGCACTACGTCCACGCCGTGGACGGGGTCTCCTTCGCCGTGGAGGAGGGGGAGATCTTCGGGCTCGTGGGCGAGTCCGGCTGCGGGAAGACCACCACCGGGAAGCTTCTAGTGAAGCTCCTTGAGCCCACCTCCGGCCGGATCGTGCTGGAAGGACAGGACATCACCCGCCTTCGGCGCGGCCCGGCCCTCCGCGCCTTCCGCCGCAAGGTCCAGATGATCTTCCAGGACCCCTACGAGTCCCTAAACCCCCGGTTCACCGTGTTCGACACCATCGCCGAGCCCCTCTGGATCCACGGGGTGCGCTCGCTGGCGGAGCGGGAGGCGCGGGTGGCGGAGATCCTGGCCCAGGTGGGGCTCACCCCGCCGGAGACCTTCATGTTCCGCTACCCCCACGAGCTCTCCGGGGGGCAGCGCCAACGCGTGGCCATCGCCCGGGCCATGGTTGTCCACCCCAAGTTCGTGGTGGCCGACGAGCCCACCTCCATGCTCGATGTCTCCATCCGCGCGGGGATCATGGACCTTCTTTTGGGACTGCGCCAGGAGCTGGGGGTCAGCTACCTCTACATCACCCACGATTTGGCCGTGGCCCGCTACATGTGCGACCGCTTGGCGGTGATGTACCTGGGGAAGATCGTGGAGGTGGGCCCCACGGAGGAGGTGTTGCAGAACCCCCTCCACCCCTACACCCAGGCCCTGATCGCGGCGGTGCCCGTTCCCGATCCCACCTACACCCGCGCGCCGCCGGAGATCAAGGGCGACGTGGTGGCCGCCGTGAACCCCCCGCCCCAGTGCCGCTTCCTGCCGCGCTGCCCCCGCGCCCAGGACCTCTGCCGCACCGCGCCCCACCCGCCCCTTGTGGAACACCGCGACCATGGGGTAGCCTGTTACCTGGCCGGACATGGCTGAGCGCTACCGCGTAGGGGACCTCGTGTGGGCGCGGGTTTTGGAGATCCTCCCCAACGGGGCCCTCCTCTACCTGGACGAGGAGACCCAAGGGTTCCTGCACCTTTCGGAGATCGCCGAGGAGCCGGGGAATCGGGTGGAGGAGCGGCTCCAAGAGGGGATGGAGCTTTTGGTGAAGGTCATCGGTTACGACCGGTTGGGCCGGCCCACGGTCTCCCTCCGGCGCGTCACCGACCTGGACCGGGAAATGGCGGAGTTCCACCGGGAGGCCCTGGAGGTACGGGCCCTCCTTTCCCAGCGGGCCGTGAACGTGGCGGAGCCCGTCAGGACCGAGGAACGCCTGGAGTGGCGCTTGGGCCGGTGGTTGGCGGAGGCGGAGGCGGCCCTCACCGCCCTCCGCCGCCGGCGCAACGAGCGCCTCTCCCGCGCCCTAGGAGAGTGATATGCCGCCCAAAGGGATGGTGGTGATCGACAAGGACCGGTGTAAGGGCTGTGGGGTGTGCGTGGCGACGTGCCCCTTTGGGGTGTTGGCCCTCTCCCCGGAGTTCAACCGCTACGGCTACAACGTGGCCGCGATGGCCGCGCCCGAAAAGTGCACCGGCTGCACCATGTGCGCGCAGATGTGCCCGGATGCGGCCATCGAGGTCTACCTCTACCGGCCGGCCAAGGAGGCGGTATGAAGGTGCTCATGCGCGGGAACGAGGCCATGGCCGAGGCGGCCATCCGCGCCGGCTGCCGCACGTACTTCGGCTACCCCATCACCCCGCAGAACGAGATCCTCGAGTACATGGCGGCGCACCTCCCCGCGGTGGGCGGCGCCTGCGTGCAAGCGGAAAGCGAGGTGGCCGCCATCAACATGTGTTACGGTGCGGCCGCCGCGGGCGTGCGCACCCTAACCTCCTCCTCCTCGCCGGGGATCTCCCTCAAGATGGAGGGGATCTCCTATCTGGCGGGCGCGCGCCTTCCCGTGGTGATCATCAACGTGATGCGGGCGGGCCCGGGCCTGGGCAACATCGCCCCCGCCCAAGGGGACTACTTCCAGGCCACCAAGGGCGGCGGCCACGGCGACTACCGCCTGATCGTGCTGGCCCCCTCCACGGTCCAGGAGGCGGCGGAACTGGTGATGCTGGCCTTCGAGCTCGCCGACCGCTACCGCGTGCCCGCCATGATCCTCGCCGACGGCATGCTCGGCCAGATGATGGAGCCCGTGGAACTCCCCCCGCCCATCCCTCCGGAGCGGATCCCCCCCAAGCCCTGGGCCCTCACCGGGGCCAAGGGGCGCCCGCCCAACGTGGTCTCCAGCTTCGACCTCGATCCCCACCGGTTCCGGGAGATCCTCCGCGGCCTGTGGGACGTGTACCGGCAGATCCAGCGGGACGAGGTGCGGTGGGAGGAGTACCAGACGGAGGACGCGGAGCTCGTCCTCGTGGCCTACGGCACGATGGGCCGCATCTGCCGCACGGTGGTGCGGCGGGCGCGTAGGGAGGGCTTGCGGGTGGGCCTCTTCCGCCCCATCACCCTCTGGCCGTTCCCCTCCGAGCCCCTACGCCGGCTCTCCGCGCGCGTCCCCGTGTTCCTCACCGTGGAGCTTTCCGCGGGCCAGATGTGGGAGGACGTGCGGCTGAGCGTGGACGGGCGGGCCCAGACCCCCTTCTACGGCGAGCTGGGCGGGGTGGTGCCCACGCCCGAGGAGATCCTGAACGAGGTGAAAAAGTATGTCCGTGGTTGAAACCAAGGTCCCTGCGGGTTTTGTGCCGGTGTACACGCGCCCCAAGGCCCTCTCCGACAAGCGCTTCACCTACTGCCCCGGGTGCGACCACGGCATCATCACCCGGCTTGTCGCCGAGGCCATCGACGAGCTGGGGATCCAGGAGCGCACGGTGGGGGTGGCCCCGGTGGGCTGCGCCGTTTTCCTCTACGAGTTCTTCCGCTGCGACTTCGCCCAGGCCGCCCACGGCCGGGCCTGCGCCGTGGCCACCGGGATCAAGCGCGCCAACCCCGAGCTCATCGTCTTCACCTACCAGGGGGATGGGGACCTCGCCGCCATCGGCACCGCGGAGACGGTCCACGCCGCCAACCGCGGGGAGAACATCACCGTGATCTTCGTGAACAACCAGATCTACGGGATGACGGGCGGGCAGATGGCCCCCACCACCCTGCCGGGAATGCGCACCACCACCACCCCGGAGGGCCGCGACCTGCGCTCCACCGGCTACCCCCTGAAGATCTCCGAGATGTTGGCCCAACTGGATGGCCCGGCCTACATCACCCGCCAGGCCGTGTTCGACGTGCGCCATGTGCAGATGGCCCGCAAGGCCATCCTCCGGGCTTTCCGCAACCAGCTCGAGGGCAAGGGCTTCTCGCTGGTGGAGATCGTCGCCTCCTGCCCCACGAACCTCCGGATCCCCCCGGCGGAGGGGGTTCGGTGGGTGAAGGAACAGGCCCTGAAGTACTTCCCGCTGGGCGACCTCAAGGTGCGGGAGTAAGGGGGGAGGGCATGGAGATCGGCGTGGTGTTCGCGGGCTTTGGCGGACAGGGGATCCTGCTGGCGGGGAAGGTATTGGCCCAGGCCGCCATGGAGCGGGGGTTCGAGGTGACCTGGCTCCCCAGCTACGGGCCGGAGATGCGCGGCGGAACGGCCAACTGCACGGTGGTCATCGCCGACGAGCCCGTGGGCTCGCCCATCGTGGACCGCCCCCAGATCCTGGTGGCCATGAACGGCCCCTCCCTGGAGCGGTTCGGTCCCCGCGTGGCCCCCGGCGGGACCATCATCTTCAACGCCTCCCTGGTCTCCGCACCCTTCGCCCGCGCGGATGTGCGCCTCCTCCCCATCCCCATGAACGCGATCGCCCAGGAGCTGGGGGAGGTGCGGGCGGCCAACATGGTGGCCCTGGGCGCGGTGGTCAAGGTGCTCGGCCTCTTCCCGTTGGAGGCGGTGGCGGAGGCCCTGAGCAAGGAGCTGGGTGCGCGGGGGCGGGAGCGGCTGCTCGAGGTCAACCGCCAAGCCCTCCTGCGGGGCTTTTCCCTGGCCTGAAACCCATGCCCCTTGGGGTGGGGCGGGGCGTGGAGGCCGGGCTTTTCCGATCGCGTGGGCAAATCGGGCCCTTGACACCAACCCCGTTCCCTTGCTAGAATAAACGCGCCAGGAGGTGGTCATGCGCAGCACCCTGGTTGGGGCCCTTCTTGTGGGCCTGCTCTTTGGGGTAGTCGCCTTGGGGAAAGTGGAAGCGGTCATCCCCCAGGTAGGCTACGAGGTCCTGCCCGGCGCTCCGGGGTACGTGCTCCTCGTCATCCCCAACGCCTACGGGGTGTCCTTGAACAAGTTCGGGATCTCCCTGGCGGTGGAGGGGACGGTGACGGGGGCGCTGGCCCTGCAGGGCACGGGTCCGGCGGTCATTGAGGGCGGTCCCCTGTACTGGGTGGTCAGCCTTCCGGGTGCGGGCCTGGCGCCCAAGGGCATCCTCCTTGTGAGCGTGAAGGTGCCCGCGGGGACCGACATCAAGGCCGTCGTGGCCAAGATCGTTGGCTACAAGGTGAGCTAGTAGGAGGTGGGAGGCGGGAGCAAACCCTTTGCGTAAATCCCTAATCAATTCCCAAGCCCAAAGGGAGGGCGGATATGCGGAAGTGGTGGGCAGTAGCATTGGTTACGGTATTGGCGTTGGGCGCCTGGGCCCAGGTGCGCCGTGGGGCCTGGGTGGACGAGGTGGTGTTCACGGAGGAGCCGACCCGCGCCAAGGGCATTGACATGCTCATCGCCGGGGCCATCGACATTTACGCCTTTGCCATTCCCGAGCGCGACCTGGTGAAGAAGATCATCGAGAACCTGCACTATGCGGTCTCCTACGGCTCCTACAACGAGCTCACCTTCAACCCCTACGGGCCGGAGTTCAAGGACGGCCGCCTGAACCCCTTCTACCTTAAGGAAGTGCGGGAGGCGGTGAACTGGCTCATCGACCGCGACTACATCGTGCAGGAGTTCTACGGCGGCGTGGGCGCCGTTCCGCGGTACCTGGCCATCACCCCGAGCTTCCCGGACTACGCCCGCCTGGCGGCCACGGCCCGGGCCCTGGAGCTGAAGTACGCGCCGAACCCGGAGAAGGCTAAGGCCGTCATCTTCGAGAAGATGAAGGAGCTCGGGGCCGAGCTCAAGGACGGCAAGTGGTACTACAAGGGCGCTCCGGTGGTGCTCAAGTTCCTCATCCGCGTGGAGGACGAGCGCCGCCTGATCGGCGACTACGTGGCCACCCTGTTCGAGAAGCTGGGCTTCGAGATCGAGCGCATGTACAAGACGGCCCGCGAGGCTTCGCCGCTCTGGATCGGCGCGGATCCCGCGGACGGCACCTTCCACGTGTACACGGGCGGTTGGGTGACCACGGCCATCTCCCGCGACCAGGGCGGGAACTTCGACTTCTTCTACACCAAGCGGGGCCGGCCGGATCCCCTCTGGCAGGCGTATAAGCCCGATCCCGAATTCGATCAGATTTCCGAGCGCCTGGCGCGCCGGGACTTCAAGAGCATCGAGGAGCGCAACGCGCTGCTCGCCCGGGCCCTCGAGCTCTCCATGAAGGACTCGGTCCGCGTCTGGTGCACGAACCTCGTGGGCTACAACCCCATGGCCAAGAACGTGCGGGTGGCCGCGGACCTCGCCGGCGGCGTCTACGGCGCCTGGCTGTGGAGCCGTACGGTGCACTTCATCGATCCGGCGGGCAAGCCCGTGGCCGGCGGCAAGCTCCGCATCGCCCAGCCCTCCATGCTCACCGAGCCCTGGAACGCCATCGCCGGCACGAACTGGATCTTCGACATGATGATCATCCGCGGGGTCTCCGACTACGACACCCTGCCCGATCCCTACACGGGCCTGTATTACCCGCAGCTGGTGGAGCGCGCCGAGGTCGTTGTGGAGGCGGGCCTGCCGGTGACGAAGACCCTGGACTGGGTGGACCTCAAGTTCGTGCCCAAGATCGAGGTGCCGGGCGACGCCTGGGCCGACTGGGACCCGGTGAACCAGCGGTTCATCACCGCGGCCGAGCGCTTCCCCGGCGGCACCACGGCCAAGACCAAGGTGGTGGCCTACTTCCCCGCCAACCTCTACGAGCGCCTCTGGCACGACGGGACCAAGTGGTCTCTGGCCGATGGCCTCCTCGGCTTCATCCTGACCTTCGAGCGCGGCAAGCCGGAGAGCGCCATCTACGACGAGGCCGCCAAGTCCGCGTTCGACACCTTCATGCGCCACTTCAAGGGCCTGCGGATCCTCTCGGAGAAGCCGCTCGTGTTCGAGGTCTACAGCGACCTGTGGTACCTCGACGCCGAGTGGATCGCTGCGGCCCGCACGCCCTACCTCATGCCGCAGTACTCCCAGGGCGTGTCGCCTTGGCACGTGCTCGCCCTCGGGATTCAGGCCGAGGCCGCCAAGGAGCTCGCGTTCAGCTCCTCTAAGGCGCGGAGGCTGGGCGTCGAGTGGATGAACTACCTGGCGGGCCCGAGCCTGACCATCCTCACCAAGTACCTGAACGAGAACCTCGCCACGGGCTACGTTCCCTATGCGAACGTGCTCGGCAAGTACGTGAGCAAGGACGAGGCCATCGCCCGCTACCAGGCCCTGAAGAAGTGGTATGAGGCCAAGGGGCACCTGTGGGTGGCCAACGGCCCGCTGTACGTGGACGTGGTCAAGCCCGTGGAGAAGGTCGTGGTCCTCAAGAACTTCGAGGCCTTCGCCGATCCCGCCACGAAGTGGCTGGTGTTCGCCGAGCCCAAGATCGCGGAGGTGGAGGTCAGCGCGCCCGCGCCGGTGCTCCGCCGCGGTGCGCCGTGGGACTTCCTCGTGGAGGTCACCTACAAGGACCAGCCCTACCCCGTGGCCGAGATCGACTTCGTGACCTACCTCCTGTTCGACGCGGAGGGCAACCTCGTGCTGTCGGGCAAGGCCGAGGCGGTTAAGGACGGGCTGTTCGCCATCACCATCGACGCGGCGACCACGGCCAAGCTGCCCGCGGGCTCCATCCGCCTCGAGGTGGCCGTGGCCTCCAAGGTCGTGGCCATCCCGTCCTTCGCCACGGCGACGTTCACCGTTCTCTAAGCCGCATTTGGGCCGAAGGGACGGGCGCCGGGTTGATCCCGGCGCCCTTTTTCTTTAGGATCCCGCAGGCCTTGTAAGGCCTTAAGGAGCGAAGGGATGTTGGAGAACCTGCGACGGGTAGGCATTTACGTGGCCGTGCGCGGATTCCTGCTCTTCTTCACGGTGGTGGTGGCCATCTGGCTTGTCATCCTCATCGCCAACATGGGCGGGGTCATGGACAAGATCATCGAATCCCAGATCAGGGAGCAGGTCGGGCTGATGTTTCTCAACCCCGATCTCCAACAGCTTCCCGAGGCCATGCGCCGGGAGCTCTATGACCGCCAAGTGGAGATCCTGCGCCGCCAATACGGCCTCGATCGGCCCTTTTACGAGCGGGCGGCCCGCTACCTCCTCAACGGGATCACCTTGAACTTCGGCATGGCCGAAAAGCTCACGAGCGACACCGGCTCCAAACAAGTGCGCCTCATCCTTGTGGAGCGCTTGCCCCACACCCTCCTCCTTTGGGGGACCGGGCAACTCCTGCTCTTCTTCGCCTCGGTGTTCTTCGCCCTGATCCTCTCGCGGCGTTACGGTTCCTTGGCGGACCGGCTGGTGGTGGCCCTGGCCCCCACGTCCGCCCCGCCGGCCTGGTTCTACGGGATCCTCCTGATCCTGGTCTTCGCGTCCCTCTTGAAGGTCCTTCCCTACGGGGGGTTTGTGGACGCCCCGCCGCCTCCCACCCGGCTGGGCTACGTGCTGAGCGTGCTCAAGCACATGATCCTCCCCGTGCTTGCGGTTTTTGTGAACGCCATTTTCGCGAGCATTTACAACTGGCGCACCTTTTTCCTCATTTATTCCAGCGAGGATTACGTGGAGCTGGCGCGGGCCAAGGGCCTGCCGGGGCGGACCTTGGAGCGGCGCTACATCCTGCGCCCCACCCTGCCGCCCATCGTCACGAACTTCACCATGAGCATGATCGCGGTCTGGATGGGGGGGATCATCACGGAGACCGTGTTCTCTTGGCCGGGATTGGGCCGGCGCCTCTATGAGGCCATTGGCCAAAACGATACCCCCGTGATCGTGGGGGCCAACGTGATCTACGGATACCTTCTCGCCATCAGCGTGTTCTTCCTGGACATCCTCTACGCGGTGCTGGACCCGCGGGTGCGCGTGGGCGCGGCCGGAGGGCAGAGGCTATGAACCTGTGGGCGAGGCTTAAGGAGCTGCGGCGGTATCCTTCAGCGGTCATTGGCCTTGTGGTGGTGGGGCTCCTCGTGCTCATGTCCATCTACGCCCTGATTCGTTATCCCTACTCCGAGGCCATTCGCTTGTGGCGCGCCGGCGAACTCACCTGGATCGAGAACCCTCGGAACGCCGCGCCCTTCTGGTACAACTGGTTTGGCGCGGACCTTCCCACCACGGTCAAGGTCGGGCCGGAACAGGCCCGCGTGGTGTTGGAGGAGAACCTAGGCGGAGGAACGCGTCGGCGGGTCCTCCTCCTCAGCTTCGATTACCCCTGGCGCAAGGGCTTCCCTCAGGAGCTGGCCCTCTTCTATGAGGGGACGTTCACGCGCACGCCGCCGCAGGCGGTGCTGACGTGGCGCACCCCCGATGGGCGGGAGATCCCGCTGGGCACGCAAACGTTGCGCGGATCCGGACGGTATCTGATCTCCGGGGACTCCGTCGTGGCCAAGCGCGTGGGAACCGAACCTCGCGTGGGCCTGTTCCGCGATCCCTGGGGAGGGGCCGACGGGGAAGGCAAGGCGCGCGCCCTGCCCGGACGCTATGAGCTCTGGGTGGATCTCTACCTCTTCGAACCGGAAAGCACGGTGTCGTTGAAGCTTGTGGTGTACGGGCAGCTCCACGGCTGGGCGGGCACGGACCACCTCCGGCGCGACATCACCATCGCCCTCCTCTGGGGTGGCCCCATCGCCATCGCCTTCGGCATGAGCGCTGCCCTTATCCTCACGTTTTGGTACCTCACGATCTCCGCCATCGGCGCCTGGTTCGGGGGGTGGGTGGACGCCCTGATCGACCGGCTCACGGAGCTCCGCATGATCCTCCCCACGTTGCCCATCCTCATCATGGTGGGCATGTTCTGGAGCCGCAGCATCTGGCTCATCCTGGCGGTGATCATCCTCCTCGGGCTGATCGGGGGCAGCAAGGGGTACCGGGCCATGTACCTGCAGGCCCGCTCCTTCCCCTACATCGAGGCCGCGCGCGCCTACGGCGCGGGCAGCATGCGCATCATTCTGCGCTACCTCGTGCCGCGCTTCCTTCCCTTGGTCATCCCGGCCTTCGTGTCGGCCATCCCTTCCTACGTGTTCCTGGAGGCCTCGCTGGCCATCCTTGGGTTAGGCGACCCCCTCCTCCCCACCTGGGGGAAGGTCATCCAGGACGCCTATAGCCGGGGTGCGCTCTTCCTCGGCTACTACTACTGGATCCTTATCCCGGGCGCGCTCCTCCTCATCACCGGGATGGGCTTTGCCTTCGTCGGCTTCGCGTTGGACCGCATCTTCAACCCGCGGTTGCGGAGCCTCTAGGGGGAAGCGATGATGGAACGAGCGGAATTCGTGGCCCAATCTTCGGCGGGAGTCGCCGCGGAGCCCCTTCTCCAGGTGCGCAACCTCCGCCTCTACTTCCGCACCACCAAGGGCGTGGTCCAGGCGGTGGACGACGTCTCCTTCGTCCTCGGCCGGCGGCGATCCCTCACGGTGCTTGGGGAGTCCGGTTGCGGCAAAACCACCCTGGCCCGCGCGCTTCTGCGCCTCCTGCCGCGCAACGTGCACACCTTCAGCGGCGAGGTCATCCTAGAGGGCGTCGACCTCATGAAGATGAACGACGAGTGGTTCCGCCGGGAAATCCGCTGGCGCAAGATCTCCTTTGTCCCTCAGGCCGCCATGAACGCGTTGAACCCCGTGCTGCGGGTGGGCTTCCAAATCGCCGAACCCCTGATCCTCCACCACAGGGTTCCCTACGGCGAAGCCCTGCGCCGCGCGGAGGAAGCGGCCCGGCTCGTGGGGTTGCCCGTGGACTTCCTTTCCCGCTACGCCTTCGAGCTCTCCGGCGGCATGCGCCAGCGGGCCATCATCGCCATGGCCCTCATCACCAACCCCAAACTGATCATCCTGGACGAGCCCACCTCCGCCCTCGATGTGCTCACCCAGGCCAACATCATGAACTCCCTCAAGAAGATCAAGAGGGAGTTCGACGTGACCTACATCCTCATCACCCACGACATTGCCACCTCCAGCGAGCTCGCTGATGAGGTCCTGGTGATGTACGCCGGGCATCTCGTGGAGCACAGCCCAGCCGAGGTCTTCTACAAGAGCCCGCTGCACCCCTACGCGCAGAAGCTTATGGCGAGCGTGCCCACGTTGCGGGAGGACAAAGCACTGGAGTTCATCCCGGGTCGGCCGCCCAGCCTCATCAACCCCCCCAAGGGGTGCCGGTTCGCCCCCCGCTGCCCAAAGCGGTTCGAGATGTGCGAGCAGGAGCCGCCGCTCTTCTCCCTGGACAGCGGCCGCGTGGTGAAGTGCTGGCTTATGAGGTGAGGCCATGGCGCGGGAAAACAACGTGCTCCTTTCGGTGAGGGACTTGCACACTTGGTACGAGCTCCGCAAGTGGGGCTTCGTGCGCATCGGCTACGTGCGCGCCCTGGACGGGGTGAGCTTCGACCTCCGCTACGGGGAAGCCCTCACCATCGTGGGGGAAAGCGGTTCCGGAAAAACCACCCTCCTCAAGACCATTCTCGGGTTGGTGCCCCCCACCAAGGGGGTCTTGGAGTTCGCCGGGCAGCCCGTTCACGCCAAGAACCTGTGGTGGCTGCGGCGCCAGGTGGGCTACGTGCAGCAGGACCCCTACGGGGCCCTCCCGCCCTTCATGAACGTGCGTCGCATCCTCCTGGAGCCGCTCGTTATCAACAAGGTGGGCCGGCCCCTGGAGCGGGAGGAGCGCATTGTGGAGGTGCTGGAGGAGGTGCGGCTCACCCCGGTGGAGGACTTCTTGCCCAAGTTCCCCCACATGCTTTCCGGCGGCCAGCAGCAGCGCCTGGTCATCGCCCGCGCCCTCGTTCTGCGCCCCAAGCTCATCGTGGCGGATGAGCCGGTGTCCATGCTCGACGCCTCGGTGCGCGTGGAGATCTTGGACCTCATGCGGCGCGTGCAGCAGGCCCACAACTTGGGCGTGATCTACATCACCCACGACCTCTCCACCGTGCGCTACTTCTCCGAGCGCGTGTTCATCATGTACGCGGCCAAAGTGGTGGAGAAGGCCAATGTGCGGGAGATCGTGCACAACCCCCTGCACCCCTACGCCCGGGCGCTTCTCGCGGCTATCCCCGATCCCGATTACGAGAACGCCCTCAAGTTCAAGGACGTGCCGCCGGGCGAGCCCCCAAGCCTCGTCCATCCCCCGGCCGGCTGCCGCTTCCACCCGCGCTGCACCCAGATGATCCCGGGCCTCTGCGACAAGGACGAGCCCCCGGATTTCGAGCCCGTCCCCGGGCACTTCGTGGCCTGTTGGCTCTACCGATGAGGGACCGTCCCTGGATCCTCATCACGCTGGGGGTGCTTGGGCTGATCACGGGCGTGGTCCTCCCGTTCCTGATGGTGTTGCGGATCCTCGCCTCCACCTTTGCCCTGAACTTCCTGGCGTTCGCCGCCTCCCTGGGCGGGCTCTTCCTGGGGATGCTGGGCCTGGCGGAGTATGTGCGCCCCGGCGGCCGCCGCGGACCGGACGAGTGAGGTCCTCTTCTCCGGCCGCCTGCTGCGGGTCCTTCGGCGGTGGGGTCCGCACGGCCCCCGCGAGGTGGTGGAGCACCCCGGGGCCGTGGCGATCGTGGTCACCGACGAGGAAGGCCGCGTGCTCCTTGTGCGCCAGCGTCGGGAGGGCCCGGGGCGCGACCTTTGGGAAATCCCCGCGGGGACCCTCGAGCCGGGGGAAAAGCCCTACGCCTGCGCCCGGCGCGAGCTCCAGGAGGAGGTGGGGCTTTCCGGGAAGCTGCGCTTCCTTGGGGTCGTCTTCCCCACCCCCGGCTATTCCACGGAGAGGATCTTCCTGTTTCGGCTCGTGGAAGGGGGTGGGGCGCCGCGTGCGCAACACGAAATCGCCGAAGCCCGCTTCTTCTCCGCCGAGGAAATCCTGAACATGGCCCGCCGGGGAGAGGGCGACGGAAAGACCCTCGCGGCCCTCGCGTTCCTTTGGGCCGCCCGCGCCGGCTTCCCTCCCCCGTCCGGCAGGAGGGGCTGAAGGGAGGGGGCGCTCAGTCCTCCAACTTGGGGATGCGGATCCCGCGCTCCTTGGCCACGCGGATGGCCCTTTCGTAGCCGGCGTCGGCGTGGCGGGCCACCCCCAAGCCGGGGTCCACGGTGAGGACCCGCTCCAGGCGGCGATCCGCGGCTCTAGTGCCGTCGGCCACGATCACCATCCCCGCGTGGATGCTCTTGCCGATCCCCACCCCGCCGCCGTGGTGCACGGCCACCCAGGTCGCCCCGCACACCGCGTTAAGAAGCGCGTTCAGGATGGGCCAATCGGCGATGGCGTCCGACCCGTCCAGCATCCCCTCCGTCTCCCGGTAGGGCGAGGCCACGGAACCCGAGTCCAAATGATCCCGGCCGATCACGATGGGCGCCTTGACCTCGCCTTTGCGCACAAGCTCGTTGAAGAGGAGGCCGGCCTCGGCCCGCTCGCCGTAACCTAGCCAGCAGATCCGCGCCGGAAGCCCCTGGAACCGCACCTTTTCCTCGGCCTTCTCGATCCACCGCCGCAGGGACTCGTTCCGCGGGAAGAGCTCCACCACCGCCCGGTCCGTGCGGAAGATGTCCTCGGGGTCGCCGGAGAGGGCCACCCAGCGGAACGGCCCCTTGCCCTCGCAGAACATGGGGCGGATATAGGCCTGGACGAACCCAGGGAAGGAGAAGGCCACGTCATGAGGAAGGCCGCCTTTCTCGGCCTGGGCGCGGAGGGCATTCCCGTAATCGAACACCACCGCCCCGGCCTCCTTCATTTCCGCCATGGCCCGCACGTGCCGCACCATCGATTGGTAGGAAAGCTCGATGTACTTCTGCGGGTCCTCCCGCCGGAGCTTCAAGGCCTCCGCGTAGGTCATCCCTCCCGGCACGTAGCCGTGGAGCTCGTCATGGGCCGCGGTCTGGTCTGTGACCACATCGGGGATGATGCCCCGCCGGAGGAACTCTGGATAGACGTCCGCGGCGTTCCCTAAAAGCCCGATGGAGATGGGATCCCCGCGGCGCTTGTGCGCCAAAGCGAGGTCCAGAGCCTTATCCAGGGAGTCGGTCCAGGTGTCCAGTTGCCCCAACGCGAGGCGGCGCTGGATCTTCTCGGGGTTGATCTCCACGATGATCCCCACGCCCTCGTTCATGGTGATGGCCAGGGGCTGGGCGCCGCCCATCTCGCCCAAGCCCGCGGTGAGGACGAGCTTCCCCCGCAGGGTCCCGTCGAAATGCTGGCGGGCGCATTCCGCCAAGGTCTCGTAGGTCCCCTGGAGGATCCCTTGGGTCCCGATGTAGATCCAGCTTCCGGCCGTCATCTGGCCGTACATGGTGAGGCCCAGCCGCTCCAGCTCCCGGAACTTCTCCCAGGTGGCCCACTCCGGCACCAGCATGGCGTTCACGATGAGGACCCGCGGCGCGTCCTCGTGGGTCTTGAAGATGGCCACAGCCCTCCCCGACTGGACCACCAGGGTCTCGTCGTTCTCGAGTTCCCTAAGGCAACGTACGATCCGGTCGAAGTCCTCCCAGGAGCGCGCGGCTTTCCCCGTGCCGCCGTAGACAATGAGGTTAGCGGGATCCCCGGCCACCTCGGGGTCGAGGTTGTTCATGAGCATGCGCAGGGCCGCCTCCTGGAGCCAGCCCTTGCACGAGATCTTCGTCCCGCGCGGCGCCCGTACCTCCCGCACGCCGATGGCGTCCCCCATGGCTCCCCTCTAGGCAAATGTTAGGGGCAAAGCCTCCCCAGGCCAAGGGAATCGCGCCCCTCGGTGCTGCGCCGCGCCCTCGGCTACAATGCGCCATCTTTGAACGAACGAGGGGGAAAACGATGCGGAGAATTTTAGGGGTTTTCCTAGCAATAGGGCTTTTGGGCGCCACCCTGGGGTTTGCCCAGGACCGCTTGGGCGTGGGTGGGAGCTTCGCTTTGGGTTCTCCGGTGTTGGACGTATTCCTCGAGTTCCCCGCGCGGGACACCGCCACACGCTTCACCTTGGGCATCTGGGCCCTTGCTCCCGGCGGGAACATGGCGTTTTCGGTAGACGCCAGCCTGCTTTTCGCTCGTGTGCTCGGCGGCTTCGATGTCTACTTCGGCGGCGGTGCGGGGGGAGTGGCCGTAGTGGCCGGCGGTTTGGGAGGCGTGGCGGCCATCAGCCTCACCGTGAACGCCCTGGGCGGAGCCTATTTCCCGGTCAACGAAACGTTCGCCCTATACGGCCACATCAAGCTCCTTGGCCTCGTGAACCTCGCCACGATGTCCATCAACGCCCTCCTCATGCCGGGCTTTGGGCTTTGCGTGGCGTTCTAGGGGGTGGTTTTTAGGGCGGCGCCGGGGGGCGGAGCCCAACGAAACCCTAGAAAGGGGGCCTGAGATGGCCCCTTTTCTTGGCCTGGGCGCTCCCCTGTCCTTGCCCGTGGCCCCTGCCCATCCCAAACTCCTTGCGTGAAGTGGGCGCTTGCGCTCCTGGCCGCCGGTGCTCTTCTTTTCTTGTTCCTATCGTTCCAGCCTTCCTCCGATTTGGCCCCGTATGAGACGCTGCAGCGGGCGCTGACCGCACCGGAACGACACCTTTCGGATCTGTGGAGGTTGGCGGGGAGAAAAGACGCGGCCGGGTGGGTGGCCCGCGTGGAACTGGCCACGGTCCTCCTGGCCCGTGGGGAGGCGCAGGCCGCCCTCCCCCTCCTGCGGGAGGCCCTGGGCCTGCGCGAGTCCCGGGAGGCCCGAAGGCTCTGGGCCAGGGCCCTGGAGGAAAGCGGGCATTCCCAGGAGGCCCTGGCGGAGTGGAAGAAGCTCCTTCCCGAGGGCGAAGCGGTGCAGGCCGTCTTGCGCCTGGAGAGGGATCGGGTCTCTGCGGGAAAGGCGTTGGTCGAAAGCGGAGCCTACGCCGCTGCCTTAGAGGCCTTGGCGGGGCTTCAATCCCCGCCGGCCATTCTCCTCTGCGCCCAGGCCCTCGCGGGCTTGGGCCGCCTAAGGGAGGCGGCCCAGGAGTACGAAAGGGGTTTGGCCTTCGTTCCCCACGAGGCGCAGGCCTGGGTCCAATACGGCCAGGTCTTGGAGAAGTTGGGCGAAGAGGAGAAGGCCCGGGCCGCTTACCAGGCCGCGGGCCCTGCGGGAGCGTATCGGTTGGGGCTCCTCCTTGAGGGCCGCGGCGCCGTGGGCGAGGCCATCGCGGCCTATCTGCGCTCGCCGGACCCGGAGGCGCGCTGGCGGGCCGCCCGGCTCCTCGAAGGGCAGGGGAAGGTTTCCGAAGCCCTCGCGCTCTACCAGGAGCTGGCCAAGGGCTCGGCCCGTGTGGCCGACGACGCCGCCTTCCGCGCGTTCCTCCTCCTTTCTCGTCAGGGACGGGCGCAAGAGGCCGCAACCCTAAAAAGCCGATTGCCGCCAGCCTTCCTTTGGCTCCTTGGGGAAGAGGCTCCCCCGCCCTCCGTCGGGGCCGATCCCCAAGGGACCGCGCCCGAGGCGTTGGCGCTGGCGGAGGCCCTGGTGGCCCGATTCTCGGAGCGCGGCGAGGAATGGGCCCAGATCGCTTTGGAAATGGCCCTCGCCCAGGCCTCGCCGGCCGAAGCGCTGGCCATCGGGGTGTGGTACGCCAAGCACGGGGAATGGCGCCGTGCCTTCGCCTTGGGGGCGCGCCTCCTTTCCCAAACGCCCTGTTCGGCGGCTTATAGCTTGGCTTACCCCCAGGCCTGGAAGGAGAGCGTGCGGCGCTGGTCCAAGGAGTACGGGGTGGATCCCTTCCTCGTTTGGGCCGTGATGCGCGAGGAAAGCGGTTTTCTTCCCACGGCGGTCTCGAGCGCCGGGGCCCGCGGCCTTATGCAGCTTTTGCCCTCCACCGCCCGCTGGATCGCCGAAGAAAAGTTGGGCCTCCCCTACCGGGAGGAGCTCCTGTTCGACCCGGACTACAACATCCGCTTGGGGACGTGGTACTTGCGGCACCTTTTGGACCAATTCGCCGGAAACGTGGCGTGGGCGGTGGCCGCCTACCACGGCGGGCCGGGGAACCTCCGGCGCTGGACCGCCGGGCTGCGCGATCCCCGGGATTTCCCCGCGGCGTTGCGCGCCCCGGAAACCCGGGAGTACCTCGGGAAAGTCCTGAACGCCTGGCTCATCTATCGCTGGCTCTATCGCTAAAATAGGCCGTGATCGCGGTGGAACGGGAGCGGCGTCTTCTTTGGGCCTTGGGGCTGGGCTTTTTCGTTTTCCTTACTGAGCTCCTCGCGGGCGTCGTCTGGGGGAGCCTGGCCCTCCTTGCGGACTCCGCGCACGTTTTCTTGGACGTGGTGGCGCTGGGCCTGGCCTACTTGGGGGCGCGCCTGGCCCGCCGACCGCCCACCGCCCGCTACACCTACGGCTTCCGCCGGGTGGAGGTCCTCACCGCCGCGGTGAACGGGCTCACCCTTCTTCTCCTCCTTGGGCTGGTGGCCAAGGAGGCGTTCGCGCGCCTGCGCCAGCCCTTGCCCGTCCCCGCCGGGCCGATGCTCGGCGTGGCCCTGGCCGGGCTGCTCGCCAACCTCCTCATGGCGGGCCTGCTCCGGGCGCACGAGGAGGCGGACCTCAACCTGCGCGCCGCCTTCCTCCACGTCTTGGGCGATGCTCTTGGGTCGCTGGCGGCGCTGGCTGCCGGGCTGGTGATCCTCCTCACGGGCTGGACCGCCGCGGATACCGTGGCCAGCCTGGGCATCGCCGCACTTGTGGCCGTCGGCGCGGTGCGGGTCCTGCGCCGCGCCTTCCGCATCCTGGCCGAGGGCGTCCCCGAGGGGCTGGATCCGGAAAGGATCGCGCAGCGCTTGCTGGCGGTCCCTGGGGTGCGGGACGTGCACGACCTGCACCTTTGGAGCATCGGCCCCGGGTTTCCGGCCTTGAGCGCGCACGTGCAGGTGGAAAGCCAAACCCTCGCCGAGGCCGATGCCTTAGCTGCCCAGCTGCGCCGGCTCCTGCGCGAGGAGTTCGGCCTCGCCCACGTCACCCTCCAGCTGGAGGGGAGCTCCTGCGGGGCGCCTTGCTGCAACGGGGTTTCCCGGGGCCCGTGAATGCGCGCCCTGATCCTTGCGGGCGGGTTTGCGACGCGGCTTTGGCCCATCACCCTGGATCGCCCCAAACCCCTCCTCCCCGTCGCCGGAAGACCCCTTTTGGACTACCTCCTCGAGCTCATCCCCGCGGAGCTTTGGCCCGTGCTGGTTTCCGTGAACCGGCGCTTCGCCCCCGCCTTCGCGGCCTGGGCCGCGGGGAAGCCCGTGGAGCTCGTGGTGGAGGGGAGCGTGCGGGAGGAGGAGAAGCTCGGGGCGGTGCGGGCCTTGGCCTGGCTCGTGGAGCAGCGCGGCCTTTGGGATGACCTGTTGGTCCTCGCCGGCGACAACTGGCTGCGCCTGGACCTGCGGCGCTTTGTGGAGGCCGCCCGGGGCCAGCCGGCGGTGGCCCTCTTCCCCCTGGGCGACCGCGCCCGGGCCCGGCGGCGCTACGGCGTGGCCCTCGTGGCGGACGGCCGCCTCCGCGCCTTCCAGGAAAAACCCGAGGAACCGGCCTCCGACCTTGTGAGCACGGCCTGCTACTTCTTCCCGCGGGACGTGCTGCCCCTCCTTTTGGAGTTCGTGCGCGCCGCGCCCTCGGGGCACGACGCGCCCGGCTACTTCCTGGCTTGGCTTCTGCAGCGCCGGGCCATCGCCGCCTTCACCGAGGTCGCGGAGTGGCTGGATGTAGGGGATCGGGTTTCCTACATCGAGGCGAACCTCCGGGCCACGGGAGGGCGCAGCTGGATCCATCCGGAGGCGGAAGTTCGCGACGCCGTGGTGGAGCGCTCCGTGGTCCTGGGGCCGGCCCGGATCCTCCGCGCCCGGCTTTGGGAGTGCGTGGTGGACGAGGGGGTCCAGCTGGAGGACGTGGAGCTGCGGGGGGCGCTCGTGGGCCGGGGCAGCTGGCTCCGCGGCTAGATCTCGCTCCAGTTGCGGCCGATCTTCACGTCCACCTTGAGGGGCGCGCGCAGCTCCCAAACGCCCTCCATGAGGTCGCGGATGAGGGCGCCGGCGCGCTCCGCCTCGCCCTCCGCCACCTCGAACACGAGCTCGTCGTGGATCTGCAGGATCATCTCGGCCGGGAGCCTTCCCTCTTTCCAAGCCCGGTGGATGCGGAGCATGGCGAGCTTCATGAGGTCCGCGGCCGTGCCCTGGATGGGGGTGTTGATGGCGTTGCGCCGATCTTGGCCGATCCCCCGCCGCTCGGGGTTCCTCAGCCCCGGCAGGGGGCGCTTCCGCCCCAAAAGCGTCCGGGCGAAGCCCGTGGCCTGGGCCTCCTCCACAAGCTTTTCCAGGAACTCCGCCACCTTGGGGTAGGCCTGGAAGAACCGGTCGATGAGGGCCTTGGCCTCTTCTTGGGGGATGCCCACGTCGCGGGAGAGGCCGTAGGGGGTGATCCCGTAGATGATCCCGAAGTTCACGCGCTTGGCGATGGTGCGCATGCGGCTATCTACGGCCTCGGGCGGGACGCCGAACAGCACGGCGGCCGTGCGCCGGTGCAGGTCCTCCCCGCGCTGGAAGGCCTCCAGGAGGGCCTCGTCCCCGGACATGTGGGCCAGGATGCGCAGCTCGATCTGGGAATAGTCCGCCCCCAGGAGGACCTTTCCGGGCGGAGCCACGAAGGCCCGGCGGATGTCCACCCCCACCTCCGTCTTGGTCGGGATGTTCTGGAGGTTCGGCTCCGAGGAGGATAGGCGCCCCGTGGCCGTGCCCGTCTGGTTGAAGGAGGTGTGGATCCGCCCGGTCCTGGGGTGCACGTAGTGGGGGAGCTTCTCCACGTAGGTGTTGCGCAGCTTCTCCAGCTCCCGGTAGGCGATGAGCTTGGCCGGGAACTCGTGGTACTGCGCCAAATCCCGCAGGACCTGGGCGTCCGTGGAGGGCCCCGTCTTCGTCCGCTCCAGGACGGGGAGCTTCAGGCGTTCATACAGGATCTCCCGCACCTGGGGGGTGGAGTTGGGGTTGAACGGGCCTCCCGCGAGGGCGAACAGCTCCTCCCGCGTCCGTTCAAGGAGGATCTCCAGCTCCTTGCCCTGGGCGCGGAGCTCGTCCGCATCCAGGAGCACGCCCCGCCGCTCCATCCAGAGGAGCACCTCGATGAGGGGGATCTCGAGGTCCTCAAAAAGGCGGAGGAGTTCGGCCTCCCGCAGCTTCTGCGTGAGGGGGGCGCGCAGGCGCACCACCACCTCCGCGTCCTCCCCGGAGTAGCGGGCCGCCCGCTCCACCGCCACCTCCCGCATCTCCCGCGCCCCGCCCAGCGCCAAAAGCTCCTTGTAGGTTTGCACCTGGATGCCGAGCTCCTCGCGGGCGATGGCCTCCAGGCTGTGGGAGGGCGCGTCGGGCTTGAGCAACCAGTGGGCCAGCATGGCGTCGAAGGCCACCCCCCGCACCTCGATCCCGTAGTTGAGGAGGACCTGGAGGTCGTACTTCAGGTTCTGGCCGATCTTGCGCGGCCGCTCCGCGGAAAGAAGCGGCGCCAGATAGGAGAGCACGTACTCCAAGGGGAGCTGCTTGGGCGCCCCGCGGTAGCTGTGCCCTACGGGGATGTAGTAGCCCCGATACGGCTCCAGGGCCACGGCGATCCCCACGATCTCCGCGCTCAGCGGGTCCTCGCTGGTGGTCTCCAGGTCCAGGGCGAACTCCTCGGCCCGCTTCAGCTTCTCCACCAGGTCCAGGAAGGCCTCCTCGGTGAGGACGGCCTCGTACGTGGGCGCGCGGGCCTTTTCCGCCTCGAGCTTGAGCTCGGCCAGGATGGACTTGAACTCCAGCTCCTCTAAAAGGGCGCGGAGCTCCTGGGGGTCGATGGGGCGGAGGGCGCAGTCCCGGGGCCCGAGGGGGAGCGGGGCCTCGCGGAGCCGCACGAGCTCCCGGGAGAGGAGGGCGGCGTCCCGATGCTCTTGGAGGGCCTGGGCCACGCGGCGGTTGCCCAAGCGGGGCGCGGCCTGGAGCACCCCCTCCAGGTTGCCGAACTGGCGGAGGAGCTCCACCGCGGTCTTTTCGCCCACGCCCGGGACCCCCGGCACGTTGTCGATGGAGTCGCCCTCGAGCGCCAAAAGGTCCACGATCTGCTCGGGCTTGACGCCGAACAGGGCCTCCACACCCGCCCGGTCCACCAGGGTGAGGCGGTCCGAGGGCTTCCGGCCCGGCCGGAGGAGGAAGATCTTGTCCGAGACGACCTGGGCCATGTCCTTGTCGCCCGTGAGGAGGAGCGCGGGGATCCCCTCGGCCGCGGCCCGCCTGGCCAGGGTGGCCATGACGTCGTCCGCCTCATAGCCCGGACACTCCACATGCGGGACGCCGAACGCGGAAAGAAGGGGCTTCACGCGGGGGAGCTGGCGGCTCAGGGCCTCCGGCATGGGCTTCCGCGTGGCCTTGTACGCGGCGAAGGTCGCGTGGCGCACCGTCTTCCCCTCCGTGTCGAAGGCCACGGCCACGTAGCGGGAGGGGTACTCCCGCAGGGCCATGAGGAGGGTGCGCACAAAGCCGTAGAGGGCGTTCACCGGCTCCCCCTTGGAGGTGGCGAGGTCCGGGATGGCGTAGAAGCAGCGGAAGAGGGCGGAGTGGCCGTCGATGAGGAGGATGCGTTCGGGCACGTCCTTGAGCCCCAGGGCCTCGTAGAGGGTCATGGCCGGGCCTCCAGGAGGGCGCACAGGGCGAGGGCGGCGGCGTCCGCGGCGTGGTCGGAGCTGGGCTGGGCGCCCAAAAGGTGGGCCACCATGCGCCAGACCTGCTCCTTGGGGGCGCTGCCGTTCCCGCAGATCCAGCGCTTCACCGCCCGCGGGGCGTAGTGGAACACCCGGCGCCCCTGGGCCAGGAGGAGCACCACGCCGGTGACCTGGGCCGTGTACATGGCGGAGGGAGCGTTCTTCGCCAAGTACACGTCCTCCAGGGCCACGGCCCAGGGGTCCCAGGCCGCCACCACCTGGCTGAGGGCGGCGTGGATGCGGCCCAACCGTGCGGGCAGGGACTCCTCGGCCGCCGTGCGCACAGTGCCCTGGGCGAGGAGGCGGAAGCCCCCGCCCTCTTCCGCCACCACGGCGTACCCCGTGGCGGCCAGTCCCGGGTCCACGCCCAAAACCCGCCTCATCCCTGGGGCTCCAGGAGCTCCGCGAGCTTGCTGAGCCGGGGGTCGCGGGGGAGCCGGGGCCGGCGGCAGTCGGGCTTGTGGTCCTCGCGGTTGAGATCCGCCCCGCAGTAGGGGCAGAGGCCCCGGCAATCCGGCTTGCACAGGGGTTTGAGGGACAGGCCCAGGCGGGCCCCCGACTCGATGAACGGCCGCAACTCCAGGTACTTCCCCTGCGCCTCTTCCGGATAGACCTCCAGCTCCTCTTCCCGGTCGAACTCCTCCACCACGTCCGCCAGGCACCGGGAGCAGCGGCGGTGGGCCTTCCCCCGCACGTGCACGGTGAGGATCACTTGGTTTGTGGCGCCCTCGAAGAACGCGGCGGCCTCCGCGTGCACCGGCCCCTCCAGCTGCACCTCCTCCCCGCGCCAGTCCAGGGTGGGGATGTGCTCGTCCCCCGCCACCCGGAACAGCTTCCCCGGTGCGGCCCTCATGGCGTCCAAATCGAAGTGCATCCTTGCCTCCTAGCCCGAGTATAGCTCCATTGAGCCGGACCTCCGGGCCCTCTACCATTGCCCCGGCCCAAGGAGGACATCATGAAGGTGCTGCTCATCAAAGAGGTTCCCGGCCTCGGCACGCCTGGCGACGTGGTGGAGGTTCGCGACGGCTTCGCCCGCAATTACCTCTTCCCCAAAAAGCTCGCCGTCCTTCCCACGCCGCACGAGTTGGCCCGCTTCCAGAAGCTTAAGGACCGGTATCAGGCGGAGGTGGCGGATCGGCGCGCGCGCGCCCAGGACCTGGCCGCCAGGCTGCAGGGCGCGGAGTTCGTGTTCGCCCGCCGCGTGCACGACAAAAACAAGCTCTACGCCGCGGTGCGCGCCCACGACCTGGCCCAGGCCATCGCCCAGCGCTTCGGCGTGGAAATCCCCGTGGACCACATCCACCTCGAGCCCATCCACGAGGTGGGAACGTATCCCGTGGAGATCCGCCTGTACGAGGACATCAAGGCCACGGTCACGGTGAGGGTGGAGCCCACCGCCTGAGGCCATGTTCGTTGGCCGGGTGGGGCGGGCGGCCCTCGGCACCCTCCTTTCCCGCCTCACCGGGTTCCTGCGGGACGCGGCCATCGCCTACGCCTACGGCGCGTCCGCCAGCTACGACGCGTTCTTGGTGGGCCTGTTCCTCCCCCAGGCCCTGCGCCAGGTGATCGGCGAGGCGGGGCTGGCCACGGCCTTCGTCCCCGTGTACGCCGCGGCGCGGGCCCGCGGGGAGGGCGCCCTCTTCCTGCGGGCCTTCACCCGCGCCCTTCTCCTCGCGCTGGTGCCCTTGGTGGCGTTGGGGTGCGTTTTGGCCCGGTTCTACGTGCCCGTCCTCGCCGCCGGCTTCCCCCCGGAGAAGCTGCGGGAGGCCGCGGCCCTCGCCACCTGGCTCTTCCCCCTCATCGCCTTCGTCGCCGTCTCCGCCCTGGAGGCCGCCGTCCTCAACGTGCACGGGGCGTTTTTCCTGCCTGCCCTGGCCCCGGCCGCGCTCAACGTGGGCATGGCCGGCGGAGCCCTCCTGCTCGCCCCCCGCTTCCGGCCCCCCATCTTCGGCCTCGTGGTGGGGACCCTGGCCGGGGGCCTCCTCTCCGTGCTCCTCCTTCTGCCCGCGTTCCGCCGCCACCTCCGCGCCCCGCCTCCGGACAGGGCGCCCACGGGCCTGGGTCGGGACCTGCGGGCGGTGGGCCTACGGCTCCTCCCCGCCCTGGGCGGGCTCCTGGTGGCCGAAGCCAACACCCTCGTGGACAACCGCTTGGCCTCCTACCTCCCCCACGGCTCCATCGCCACCCTGCAGTACGCCATGAGGCTTTTCCAGTTCCCGCTGGGGGTTTTGGCCGTGTCCGTGGCCACCGTGGCCTTACCGGTTCTGGCCGAGCAGGCGGCCCAGGGCCAGGCCGGGGCGTTCCGGCGCACGCTCGCGCGCGGGTTCCTCCTCACCGCGGCCCTGATGGTGCCCGCGGCCCTCGGGCTGGGGCTTTTAGCCGAGCCGGCGGTGGCCGTGCTCTTCGAGCGCGGGGCGTTCGGCCGGGCCGACACCCTGCGCACCGCCCGCAACCTCCAAGGGTACCTGGTGGGGCTTTGGGCCTATGCCCTGGTGTACCTGTTCTCCCGGGCCTTTTTCGCCCTGGGGCGGCCGGCCCTGCCCCTCCTCGGCGGCGCCTTGGCCCTCGCCGCCAACGTCGGGCTCAACCTGTGGTGGGTGCGCCTTTGGGGCACCTTCGGCCTGGCCCTGGCCACGGGCGTGGCCGGCTGGGTGGACGCCCTGTTCCTGGGCGTGCTCCTCTGGCGGCGGGCGCCCGGCTGGATCGCGGGCGCCTCGCTTCTGCGGGTGTTCGCGTGCGCCGGGGCCATGGCCGCGGCGGTGGCCGCCCTCGCTTGGGGCCTGGCCCCCTTAGGAAGCTGGGCCCAGGTCCTCCTGGGCGTGCCCGTGGGCCTGGCCGTCTACCTAGGGCTGGCCCACCTCACGGGCCTCTGGGAGGAGCTCAGGGCCGGAGGATAAGGCCGGAGGGCTCGGAGAGGGGCGGGAAGGTCCCCAGGAGGGCGCGCACGAAGCGGCGGTCGTCCTCGGGGAGGCGCCAGGAGGCGAGCCAACGGGCCAGGGCCCGCGCGGCCGCGCGCAGCTCCTCTCGGTTCACCTTCCCCTCCTGAACGAGGCGCACCAGGCCGGCGCTCAGCAGCCGGCCCAGGGGCGAGGGCGCGGCGGAGATCACGATGATGGGGCTCAACGCCTGGGCGAGGTCGTGGAGGGCGCGCTCCACCTCGGCGTCGGTGGCGAAGTGGCGGTGGAGGAGGTCCGCCAGGATCCGGGCCAGGGCCTCGATGTAGTTCCAGGGGAGCTGGGGCTCGGCCCGTTCCCAGGCGGCCCAGGCCTCCGCGAGCTCCCGGCTGCGCCGCTCCCGCCAGCGGGCCTCTGCCTCCACCAGGAAGCGGCAACTCGGGAGGCAGCGGATGGAGCGGCCGCGCTCCTTCCCGCAGCAGGCGCTGCAGAGCGGGCGATCCAGGGCGGGGCAGCGCCGCTCCCCCGCGCGCTGGCCGCACAGGGAGCAACGCTCGCCCTTCACCGGCCGCCCAGCATCTCCCGGGCCTCTTCGGACATGCGTTCCGGCGTCCAGCGGGGCTCCCAAACGAGGTTCACCTCCACGTCGTAGCCCTCGAAGCGCTCGCGTAGGACCTGCTCGACCTCCGCGGGCAGGGCGGCGGCCAAGGGGCAGGCGGGGGTGGTGAGGGTCATGTCCACCACGATCCGCCCCTCCGTGACCTCCACCTCGTAGATGAGGCCCAAGTCCACCACGTTGATGCCGAGCTCCGGGTCGTAGACCCGCTCCCGCAGCACGGCCCGCACGTCCTCCGGAGATGGCCTCACTTGCCCCCCCTCTTGCTCAGGGCGATGAGGTCGGCGAGGGTCGCCGCCTCCAGCTCCCGGAGGAACTTCTCCTCCAGGCGGTTCCAGAACGGCCAGGTGGGGCAGGACTGGGGCAGGCTCACCACGCCGGCCCGGCCCGCCACCCGGCCGTACCCCAGCTCCAGGCCCTCCGGCTCCAAGGCCCGGATCACCTGGGCGATCCGGATCTCTTCGGGCCGTTTGGCCAGCTTATACCCCCCGATGCGGCCCTTTTGGGCCTCCACGAACCCAGCGCGCCGCAGGTCCATGAGGATCCGGCGCAGGAAGGTCTCCGGCACCCGGTAGGACTCGGCGAGGGCGCGGGCGGACTGAAAGTCCTCGGCGTTGGCCGCCAGGTCGTATAGGAGCCGCAGGCCGTAGCCAATGCGCTTTGTGGTCAGCATAGCGCGCGATTTTATACCCGCGGTGCGATCCTCTCCACAAACCTTTGGGCTTCCGCACGGGCCCAGCGGTCCGCAGCCAAAACCTCTTCCAGGGAGGTCGCCCGCGCGTTGGCGTGCCGCTCCAGAACGTGGGCGATCCCCTGGGCGATGGCCGGGAACGGGATCCGCCGCGCCAGGAAGGCCTGGACGAGGACCTCGTCCGCGGCGTTGGCCGCTGCCGGCAGGGTCCCCCCCTCCCTCCCCGCCCAAAGCACCGCCCAGAACGCGGGGTACCGCTCCCGCGGGACCTCCCGGAAGGTGAGGGTGAGGGGGGCCAAGGGGAGCGGGATCGCCGGGGGAAGGCGCTCCGGGTAGGTCAAGGCCGCGCGGATGGGGAGGCGCATGTCCGGAAAGGCCAGCTGGGCCAAGATGGAGCCGTCCACGAGCTCCACCAGGGCGTGGACCTTGGACTCCGGGTGGAGGAGCACGCCGATCCGCTCCCAGGGGAGGCCGAACAGGTGGTGGGCCTCGATGACCTCGAAGGCCTTGTTCACCAGGGTGGCGGAGTCCACGGTGATGCGCGGCCCCATGCGCCAGGTGGGGTGGTTCAGGGCCTCCTCGGGCGTGACGTGGGCCAGCGCCTCCTCCGGGCGGTCCCGGAAGGGCCCGCCGGAGGCGGTGATCCAGGCCCGGGCCACCTCCTCCCGCCGCACCCCCGCCAAAAGCTGCCCCAACGCGGCGTGCTCGGAGTCCACGGGCAGGATCTGGTCGGGGTATTTCCGCGCGGCCATGACCAGCTCCCCGGCCACCACCAGGGACTCCTTGTTGGCCAAGGCCAGGCGCTTTCCGGCGCGCAGGGCGCTTAAGGTGGGGAAGATCCCCACCGCGCCCACCACGGCGTTCAGGACGAGGTCCACCTCGGGGAGCGCGGCCAGCTCGGCCAAGCCCTCGGGGCCCCAGCGGACCCGCGCCCAGGGCAGGAGGGCTTGGAGCCGGCGGGCGTCGGCTTCCTCGGCCACGCCGAGCTCCCGCACCCGGAACTCCGCGGCCTGCGCGGCCAGGGCCTCCACGTTGTGCCCCGCCGCCAGGGCCACGACCTCAAAGCGCTCCGGGAAACGCCGGATCTCCTCGAGGGCCTGGCGGCCGATGGAGCCGGTGGAGCCGAGCAGGGCGACCCTCATCCCACCGGCTGGGGGGCGAGATCCGCCAGGATCCGGTCCACGTCCTCTTTGTCCAGGGTCTCGCGGCGGAGGAGCTCCTGGGCCAGGCGATCCAGGGCCGCGCGGTGCTGGGCGATCAGACGCTTGGCCCGCTCGTAGGCCTCCAGGACGATGCGGCGGATCTCCCGGTCGATGGCGGCCGTGAGCTCCTCGGAGTGCTCGTCGCTCTTGACGATCTCCTCGCCGAGGAAGATGTTGGTGCGCTCCTTGCCCAGGCTCAGGGGGCCGAGCGCCTCGCTCATCCCGTATTCCACCACCATGCGCTTCGCCAGCTCCGTGGCCTCCTTGAGGTCCTCGGCGGCGCCGGTGGTCTGGTCGCCGAACACGAGCTCCTCCGCGGCCCGGCCGCTGAGGGCCACGGTGATGCGGTCCAGGAGCTGGGCCTTGGTCTGGACGTGGCGGTCCTCCGGCGGCGGGTTGAACACGTAGCCCAGGGCGATGCCGCGGGGGACAATGGTGACCTTGAGGATCGGGTCCGCATGGGGCAGGAGCTTGGCCACCAGGGCGTGCCCGGCCTCGTGGTAGGCGATCAGCCGGCGCTCCTCGTCCTTGATGTACACGCCCTTGCGCTCCAGCCCCATGATCACCCGCTCCAGGGCCTCCTCGAAGTCGGCCATCTCGATGGCCGGCTTGTTCTTGCGCGCCGCAAGGAGGGCGGCCTCGTTGCACAGGTTCTCCAGGTCCGCGCCCACGAACCCCGGGGTGCGCCGGGCCAGCAGGGCGAGGTCCACGTCGGGGGCGAGCTTCTTGTTGCGGGTGTGCACGCGCAGGATGGCCTCGCGGCCGCGGAGGTCGGGCGGGGGCACCACGATCTTGCGGTCGAACCGCCCGGGCCGCAGGAGCGCGGGGTCCAGCACGTCGGGCCGGTTCGTGGCGGCCAGGACGATGACCCCCGTGTCGCCCTCAAACCCGTCCATCTCCGCCAGGAGCTGGTTCAGGGTTTGCTCCCGCTCGTCGTGCCCGCCGCCGATCCCCGCGCCGCGCTTGCGCCCCACAGCGTCAAGCTCGTCGATGAAGACGATGCAGGGCGCGTTGGCCTTGGCCTTCTGGAACATGTCGCGCACGCGGGCCGCGCCCACGCCCACGAACATCTCCACGAAGTCCGAGCCGGAGATGGAGAAGAAGGGGACGCCGGCCTCGCCGGCGATGGCCCGGGCCAGGAGGGTCTTCCCCGTGCCCGGCGGCCCCACCAGCAGGATCCCCTTGGGGATCTTGGCGCCCAGGCGGGCGAACCGCCCCGGGTCCTTGAGGTAGTCCACGATCTCCCGCACCTCCTCCAGGACCTCGTCGATGCCGGCCACGTCCTTGAACGTGACCTTGGTGTACTCCTTGGTGACGAGCTTGGCGCGGGACTGGGTGAAGGTGAAGGCGCTGGTGCCCTGCACGCGCCGCATCATCCAGCTCCACACCACTAGAAGCAGGACCAGGGGGAGGAGGTAGCTCAGGATCGTCCACAGCCAGCCGGTGGAGGAGGGCTTGGCGAACCGGATGGAGACGCCCTGGGCGTCCAGGAGCTGGAGGAGCTCCGCGTAGGCGGGGGAGTTCTCCGGCGGGCCCTGGGTGAGGAAGCGCTCGCCGGTGCGGAGGATGCCCTCGATTTCGGCGCCCCGGATCACCACCTCCGCCACGCGGCCGGCGCGCACCAGGTCCAGGAATTGGGAGTAGCTGAAGGACTGGGGGCGGCCGGCGGCGCCGCCCTGAAAGAGCTGCACCGCCAGGAACGCTACCAGCCCCACCACCAGGAGGAAGGTGAGGAGGCGGAGGTTCGCGGGCGTGCCGATGGGTCGCTTTTCCATATCAAGGCATTGTAGCCCGCGGAAGATGCGGGCTCAATCGGCTTAGCGCCAGACGCCGGCGAGGGCCGTGCCGCAGTGGGGGCACGCGCCCTCCACAAGGTCGTTTTGCCACACGAAGAACCCGTGGCGGCGGATGAGGGCGCGGCCGCAGCCCGGGCACAGGGTGTCCTCGCCCTCGCCGGGCACGTTGCCCATGTACACATACCGGAGGCCCACGGAGAGCCCGATCTCCCGGGCCCGGCGCAGGGCGGCCAGGCTCGTGGGCGGGAGGTGCCAAGCCTTGTAGGCCGGCACGAACCGGGACACGTGCCAGGGGATGTCCGGGGAGATCCCCAGGAGGAACTCCGCGATCCAGCGCAGCTCCGTTTCGGAGTCGTTGCGGCCGGGGATGATGAGCGTGGTCACTTCCACCCAGATCCCGGCCTCCCACAGGCGGCCGATGGTCTCGAGCACGGGCTGGAGGGAGGCGCCGCAGTGGCGCCGGTAGAACTCCTCGGAAAAGCTCTTCAGGTCCACGTTGGCCGCGTGCAGCCACCCGCGGGCCTCCGCCAGGGCCTCCGCGGTCAAATAGCCGTTGGTGACGAAGATGTTGCGCAGGCCCTCCTGGACCGCCCGCCGGCCCACGTCCTGGCAGAACTCGAAGAACACCGTGGGCTCGGTGTAGGTGTAGGAGATGGAGCGGGCCCCCGTTTCCTTGGCCGCCGCCACGACCTCCTCCGGCTCCACCGGCTCGCCCACGATCCGGCCCCCGTGGTCCCGGGGCAACTGGGAGATCTCGTAGTTTTGGCAGAAGTCGCAGCGGAAGTTGCAGCCCACCGTCGCCAGGGAGAGCGTCCCCGTCCCGGGTAGGAAGTGAAAAAGCGGCTTCTTCTCCACGGGGTCCAGGGCCTGAGAGACGAGGCGGCCGTACACGAGGGAGTAGAGGGTGCCGCCGCGGTTTTCCCGGACCAGGCAGGCCCCGCGGCCGCCCGGGGGGATGACGCAGCGGTGGGCACAAAGCAGGCAGCGCACGCGCCCCTCGCCGATCCCCTCCCAGAGCCGGGCTTCCCTCATCGCGGCCATGCTAGCCCAACGGGGACGCGGAAGTCAATCGTCGGACATTTGTCCCCACCTCTTGACACGCGCGTCCCGCTCACTCTATACTGCAGTCCAACTGCGGGAAAAAGGAGGTGATGGTCGGGAGGAAAACTTTTGTGCCGAAAACCTTCAGGGAGGAAGGAGGTTGAATGGCGCGCAGGTTAATCGTTGCCCTGATTTTGTTCAGCGGATTGGCGTTTGGGCAGGCCCTTTCGGGCCGTTGGTCCGCGAAGGTCTCCCTCCTTCCCCCGCCCGTCGCCCTGAGCTCCATGGAGCTTGCCCTCCGCGGCAAGCTCTTGGATTGGACGGTGGGGGGGACGGCGGAGTTCTTTGGGACCGACGGCTGGGTCTGGCAGACGGTCACGGCCGAGGGCCCCATCGGCCCGGTCCGCGCGGCGTGGACGGTCCTCTTCGGCCCCTTGGCCCCCTCGTTCCTCTACGCTTACGGCCGGTATGGGCTCCTCCTCTCCGGGGTGGACCTCACGCTGCACACGGCCCTGGTGGGGCCGAACGGGCCCTACACCTTCACCGGCGGTCCGTCGGGCGGCGCCGTGCTGGAGGCCCAAACCGCCCTCAACGGCCTGAAGGTCTCCCTGGAGCTCGGCATCGGCGCGCGCAAGCAGGATTTCGCGATCGTGTACGCGGGCGTGGGCACCTACCAGAAGGTCTTCCCCATCGATCCGTTCCCCGGTGGGCTCACGTTCCACTACCTCAAGCTCGGCGCGGAGGCTGTGCCCTTGTGCTGCGGGGTCAGCCTTGACCTGGGCTTCGCCTTCACTAAGGCGGGCTTCGACAGCCTCACGGCCACGGTGAAGTCCGTCCCGATCTGCTGCGGCATCTCCTTCGACGCCGAGGTCAAGTTCACCCCCACGGCGAAGGCGGTGAGCCTGAAGCCCAAGTGGGCGGGGATCGAGGGCTGCTTCACCGTATACGGCGACGCCAAGTTCGTGGGTTCCAGCTGGCAGGGGATCGAGGTCTACGGGTTCAAGATCCGCTGCGCCCTTGCGGACTGCACCTACGCCGAGTTGCTCACGGCCCTCAACGTGAACAAGGTCGAGGAGATCCTGGAACAGGACATCTTCCAGGGCGCGGAGTTCGAGTACCTGAAGCTGGGGTTCTGCGGCGCGGGCTGCTGCGGCGGCAAGTGGAGCCTTGGGGTGAGCCTCTACTTCCGCCCCACGGGCGCCCTCTTCGGCCTGAGCCGGGTGCTCCTGGACGCCCGCATCCCGCTCCTCACCGGCCTCACGGCGGACCTGGGGCTTTCCGCGGTGGTCGGCGGTCCGGCCGGCCTCACCCTGGGCTGGACCTTCACCTTCTGAGGGGGTGAGCCATGCTCAAGCGCCTGCTCTTCGTCGGGCTCGCTCTTAGCGCGCTGGCCCTCTCGGGGTGCCTTTTTGTGCGGGCCCCTCAGACCGGCGTCATCGAAGGGTACGTGACGAACCACCTCTCGGGCGAGCCGGTGGCGGGGGCCACGGTGAGGGCCTGGCCCATGGACGGGGAGGCTCCGCGGTACGGCGTGATCTCCGACTACTACGGCCCCATGTCGGTTACGGACGCCAACGGTTTCTACCGCCTTACGGTCCCCGAGGGGATGTACGTGGTGGAGGCCCGTAAGGAGGGTCACGCCACCTCCCGCGTGGTGGGGGTGAAGGTGGCCAGCACCGCCCGGGTGGACCTCGTCCAGAAGCCGGTGGCCAACCCCAAGTGGTCCCTGGAGCCGCCGAAGGTCACGGTGACGGGGGTTACGGAGGGCATGACCATCTCCGGCCCCATCAGCGTGAAGATCGACGCCCAGGGCCCAAACGACATCCAGTTGATCTACGCCGCGTTTGGGAAGGTGCCCGGGGCGGGGTTCCTCACCTCCCCAAGGGCGGTCTTTAGTCAGACCTACACCACTGGGACGTTCACCATCGATCCCGCCACGTACGGGGTTTCCGGTTGGACCACGTTCGATGTGGTGGTCTACGACATGAACGACAACCGGGTCCACGTCATCTATCGGGTGTACGTGACGCCCGGGGCTGCCGGCCCGGTCTCCCCGCCCTCGGCCCCCACCGCGAATATCCTAGTGGACGGGACCCTTGTTCTCATCCCGGCGCGCACCGCTTTGGCGGTGACCCTGAGCCGGCAGACCGCCTACTTCGGGGTCGAGCCGCAGGCCGCCCCCGCAGGGGGGAACCTCTACGTCGAGCTTCGCTGGCTGAAAGCGGCCCAGGATGCGGCCGGGGTCAGCGGGGACGGTTACCGCATCTACCGCCGGCTTGCGGGTGAAGCGGACTACCGACTTCTGTACACGGTGGATGCCACCGGTGCCGCCAGCTACCTCTACCGGGATAGCACCCCGGATCTGCGGGTGGGCGTGCGCGCGGACTACCGCATCACCTACTTCCGCGGAACGGCTGAGTCGGCGCCGCTTGAGGCCTCGTGCACGCCGCTCCCCGCGTGGGACGTGCGGCTCCTCGCTCCTGCGGACGGCGCCAGGGACGTGCCCTTGTACCCCACGTTCACCTGGGAGCCCACGGCCCTGGTGGGGGCCACCCGGTTCTACCGGATCCGCATCTGGGACACCCCGCACGGGGGCTTCACGATCACGATCACCCCGCCGTTGGATGCCACCTCGGTGACCTACCCGGGCATCCCGGGAGGTCCGTTCGAGCGCCTGCAGCCCCACCGGATGTACCAGTGGGAGGTGCAAGCGGCGCTAGCGATCGATACCGTGGCCAATGCGGTGTCCATCGCGGCCAACAACGGATACACCGGCGTCTTCCCCACCCTGGTGCATCCGGATGTGCGGGCGTTCACCACGCAGGACTGGTGAGGAGGTAGGGGATGATCAAGGCGAGGGTGCTTGCCGTTTTCGGTGTGCTGGGGCTATCCCTTCTCCTCGCGGGTTGCGCCGGGCTTCTGCCCAACCCGGCCCCCAAGGAGGCGGTGCCCCTGGCCCCGGCGGATCCCACCGCGGTCCTGTCCCTGGACCCGCGCGTCCTCGGGGAGGCCATGATCGAGCTCGCCGAGGACTACCGGCCGGATCGGATCGTCGTGGGGTACCTGAAAAACGAAACAGGTCGGGAGGCCTTGAGGAAGGTGCTATCCCTCGTCGGGCAGAGGGTTGTGGCTGAGGTGGAACTCGGGGAGATCGTGGTCGCCGAGATTGACCTCAAGGACACCTTGGACGTTCCCGAAGCCCTTGGCCTGGTGGCCCTGCTCGTGCGGGGGGCGCTGGATCCGATCCCCGCTCCGCCGGAGACCAAGGGGGCGCCTATGCCGCGGGTTCGGCCCAAGCAGCGCGGCCAACCCCTGGAGGGCCTCGTTTTTGCCGAACCGGACTACATCTATCCTCCGCCGGAGCCCATCCCCGAGCAGGACTCCGGGATCACGTCGCTCGAACCCAAGGTCTACGACCCCAATGCCAACCTACGGCCATACCAGTGGGCCCTGGACGCAATCAACGCGGAGGCCGCCTGGGCGACCGGGTACACCGGCCAGGGGATCACCGTTGCCGTAATAGACACGGGCGTGGACGGAACCCACCCTGATCTTGTTGGACAAGTGGTAAATGGATATGCCCCACGCACTGCGACGGTTCTTTTGGCGGGAACCAACTCGGACCATGATAACCACGGGACCCACGTCGCGGGGATCATCGCCGCGAAGAACGACGGCAAGGGAATCGTAGGCCTGGCTTACAACGCCAAGATTATGCCCATCCGGATCTTCGAGATCTATCCGCCCTACACGACTGCCACCTTCATCGGCACTGTCCCGACCCTCCAAGGGATGAAATGGGCTGTGGACAATGGGGCCAAGGTCCTCAACAACTCCTGGGGCGGATCGGCTTATTCTCAGGCCATCAAGGCAGGGATCGACTACGCGCTGGCCCGCAACGTGGTGGTGGTGGCCTCTGCGGGGAACAGCCGCAACACGATCTGGTTCCGCCCGGCCAGCATCGCCGGCGTGATCTCCGTGGCCGCCATGGACCCCCACTTCCGTAAGGCGGACTTTTCCACCATGGGCTCCTGGCTCTCTGTGACCGCTCCAGGGGTGCGGATCTTGTCCTGCGTGCGGGCCCAAACCACGCAGGCGGGAACCGGACTGCCGCTGCGCTATGACTACTACGACGGCACCTCCATGTCCGGCCCCTACGTTGCCGCCTTGGCGGCCATGATCCTGGAGAAATACCCGAACGCCACGCCCTATCAGGTGAAAAAGCTCATTGAGTCCACGGCCAAGGACATCGGCGCCCCGGGGTTTGACCCCCACAACGGCCATGGCCTTATCCAGGCGGACAAGGCCCTCACCGCGCCGCTTCCCCCGAACGACGGTGCCGCCCTACGGGTCCACGTCGTCACCGCCAGCTCCATCCACCTCTGGAACCAGTGGTTGCCTACGGTCTTCATGGACATCACCCTGCGCAAGGACGGGCGGATCATCGAGCGCGGCCAGACCGACTACGAGGGCTTTGTGAACATCGGATTCCCGCGGGGCGACTACCCGCCGTACTGGGGTCTCGGGTACTTCCCCGTGCTCGAACCCGGTACGTACGAAGTCATCGTAGGTGGCGACGAGTGCACCCCGGTGTGGTCCAACTACCGCACCGCCAACCGCGTCACCGCCAAGACCACGGTCACGCTGAACCCGGGCGAAGTCAAGACCATAAACGTTCAGGTGAACACAACCCTCGAGGTCACCCTCTCCTGGACCGGCGGAGGCGCCGACACAAACATCGATTTGGCCGTCTACGAGCCCGGGGTGGGTTGGACGTTCGCCTGGGCGCCGGGATTCTGGGGCGAGTGGTCCGCTGATGCCTCTGGAGAAACCGGGACGGAAAAGTACACGCTGTATCCGCCGGGGCAGGGGCCTTATGGCGGGCACTACGACGACGAAGTCTATCCTCTGGCCGTTCGTTTCTGGGGCGGGACTCCAGCTACGGTGACGGTCACGGTGAAGCAAAACACAGTGACGGAAACCTACACCTTCACCTTGACCGCTCCGGGTTGGTACTACGCCTACACACCTGGCCCGCCGGTTTCCCGCTGGCCCGGCTGGTGGAACAACTACGCGGGCCCGTGGGTGTTCTAGGGTAGACCTCCCGATCGCGCTCAACGGAAGGGGCCGGTTCTGCCGGCCCCTTTTCTTTTGGGAAAACTCCAAGGCGTGCTCGGTGTACTAACGGGTGAGGGAGGTGATGTTCCCCGTGTCGAGGTTTTTCCTTCTCGGCCTTGCGGTTTTCGGTCTTTGCGCCCTGGCCCAGCCCACGGCTTGGCCCACCCTGGATCCCGCGCCCAACCCCTACGGCTGGCACAACGCCCCCGTCACCGTGACCCTTCATGCCTCCGGCGGCCCAGGCCTTCAGGTCTGCTACCGCCTCTCCGGAGGAACCCCGGTGTGCCAGCCTCCCCCCGCCACCATCCTCCTCGCCGCCGAAGGCGTCCACACTTTGGAGTACTGGGCCCGGGACGACACCGGGGAAGGCCCGCGCCGCACGCTGACGGTGCGCATCGACCGCACGCCGCCCGCAATCCATGTCCAGGTCCCCAGCCGGGATGCCCGCTACCTCCTGCGCCAGCCGGTCCGTGCGGATTGGTGGGCCTTCGACCGCCCCTCCGGCCTCGAGCTTGTGGAGGCCTCGGCCCGAAACGGCGATCCCGTGGACACCGCTACCCCAGGCTACCAGACCTTCTGGGTCTGGGCCCGGGATCGCGCGGGCAACGAGACCCGCGTTGAAGTGGATTACCTGGTGATCTGCGCGATCGAGACCGTCCTGCCCTCGGGCTTCTTCTTGGACCGGCTTCTGCCGCCGGAGGAGCGGGCGCTGGTGGGGCGCTTTCCCGTACGGGCCCGCTACACCGTGGGCGAGCCCATCACCGTGGCCTTCCGCCTCAAGGACTTCTTCGGCCAGATCGGCCCCTGGACCCGCCCCAATTTGCTCGTGACCCAGGTCCGGCCGGATCCGGAGTTCGAAGAAAGGCACACCATCTGGGCCTGGCTCCTCATCCCCTACGTTCCCGAGGCCGGCATTTACAAGCTCGTTTACGACACGCACGAGCGCGCGCCCGGCGCCTACGACCTCTGGCTGAGCTTTGGGGATGGGCAGAGCGAGCGCATCCGTATTGAACTGCTCCACAAGAAGCCCTGAAAACTTGACCTGAAAAGCTGCCTAGAGCATGAGTGAACAGCCCGAGGGGGATTGGCCGGTCATGCCCGCGAAGTCTTGTTAGTGGAAGGCTGGCCTACGGCACATTTTCTTATTTCCATACGTGTTGAGACAGTCGTCTTAACCCATGCTCTGAGCTTTCATGAACATTTTGATGTATGCCAATCAAGGACGGAGGAGACAACAAGTCCTTTGCGAGGATTTCCTGCTGAAGGAGGGATTATGTGGGCTCGGGTCTCCTTGCTCGTTCTTTTTCTAGGCCCTGCGGTTTTCGGCCAATACCCAAAGGCCACGTGGAGCACGGAGATTGCGCTACTCCCTCCGCCGCCCGCGCTTGTTTGCTCGAGATTCGCTCTTGAGGGACAGATCTTTGGCTGGGTTGTTGGAGGAGAGGCAGAGTTTTTGGGGGCGGACGGTTGGGTCTGGCAGACCTTCATGGCTCAAGGGGCTTTGGAACCGATTGTCACGGATTGGATATTCCTTTTTGGTCCGTCGGCGCCGGCTTTCCTCTACGCTTATGGGCGATACGTCCTACAAATCTCCGGTTTAGGCTTTACCGTGCACACCGCGATGGTCGGCGCTTCCGTAGCCGGAGGCCCCTCCGGTGGCACGGTGATCGAATGCAAGACCACGCTGAGCGACTTCGCGATCGCTGGGGAACTTGGGCTTGGAGCATATAAGGAAAACTTCACTCTAACCTACACCGGGGTTTCCACCCACGAAAAAGTTTTGCCCCTCAACCCATTCCCTGGTGGCCTGGAGTTCCGCTACCTTGAGTTGTCGGCAGAAGCCGTGCCTCTTTGCTGTGGCATCTGCTTGGATCTAGGCTTCTCCTTTGTGAAGGAAGGCGGTTTTGACCGCCTCACTGCCACCCTCAAGGGAATTCCGCTTTGCTCGGGCCTTACCTTGGACGCCGAAGTCGAGCTCACCACTACCGTAAAGACCGTGAGGCTAAAACCCAGTTGGGCCGAGATAAAAGGCTGTCTTACCGTCTATGGAGATATCCGGTTTACGGACCATAGCTGGCAGGGAATTGAACTCTACGGAGCCAAAATCCGTTGCGATCTAGGTGACCACGCTTACGCCGAGTTCCTCACAGCCTTCGATGTGAGGAAGTTGGAAGAGCTCCTCAAAGATGCGGAGATCTTTCAGGGGGCAGAATTCGAGTACGTGAAGTTTGGGTTCAGCGGACTCGGCTGTTGTGGGGGAAAATGGGCGCTGGCTATCGGCCTCTATTTCCAGCCCGCAGGGAGCCTCTTTGGCTTAAGTCGCGTTTTGCTCGATGCTTGTATTTTCCTTTTAGAAAATTTTGCTGCAGACCTGAAGCTATCTTTCGGTTCCATGAGTTCGGCAAGCCTGACTTTGGGATGGACCATCACTTTATGAGGAGGTGGGCGGTGCTCCGGCGTGCCTTTTTTGCAGGCGTCATTTCAGTGGCTTGTTTCTTAGCCGGATGCTTTTTTATTCGCTCGAGTCAGGTTGCTTACCCTCCTCCTTCGGCCACGTGCGTCATCGAAGGCTATGTCACATTGCATGCGGGGGGTGAGCCCGTGGTCGCAGCCACGGTGAGGGCTTTACCCATCTCGTTAAACACGGCGGGCACGGTTAGCGCTCCGGTCGCAACCCCCACGGAATATCGGGCCATCTCCCGGTATGTTCCCTCGCCTGGTGGCTCGTTTTCAGGAACGCTCAGCACGGTCACCGATGAGGAGGGATACTTCCGCCTGTTCGTCCCGCAAGGTGTCTACGCTCTTGAGGTCAGGAAAGAAGGGTACGCGACCTCCCGCGTCGAGGGACTTAAAATTGTGGACGCGGCGCGCGTGAACATCGTGCAAAAGCCGATCGCAAACCCTGGTGGGTCCCTCGAGCCTCCACGGGTTACGGTGCTAGGTATCACAGAAGGGATGACGATTTCTGGCCCTATTCCCGTGATTGTCGAAGCGGAGAGCGAGAACGGCATCAAATGGATTGCAGCCTCGGTAGGCGGCCCACCCACCATCCTGGCCCCCTACTTCCTTGAACAAGAGCTTCCTTTCTACCTGGGACCGGTGTTTTCGCAGACGTCGCGCGCCGCATTCACCCTTGACCCTGTACGGTTTGGCGTGGTGGGCCGCACGACCTTCGAGGTCATCGTCTACGATGGGAACAATAACAGACTTCACTTGATCTTGGGAGTCTATGTAGTCCGGGAAGGGCTTGCTCCTGGGCCAGGGGAAGTACAACCGCCGCGAGTTGCTGACTCGCAAGGAACCGTTTGTGCGAGCGTTACGTTTTCCAAGGCGTTAGACCTTTATCGCTTATCAGGGGAGCCCGCCCTTCAAGTTTGTGCCGCACCCCCGGGCACGAACTTAGTGGGCATTGCAGTTTGGCGTTCCTCCCTGGACGAGCCCAACATCACGGGATACCGTGTCTATAGGAAAATCGGAAACGAAACGGAGTTTCGATTGATTGGGACGGTGGGGGTTGCCCGCCCTTCAGAGCCTTGGGAGGAGGAAGTCTATCAATACGTCGATACAAGCCCGGAGTTGAAGGTCGGCGTGCCCGTCACGTATCGGGTGACTGCCTATCGAGGAGAATTGGAGTCGGATTATCTGGAGGGGACCACCACCCCGCTTCCTCCCTGGGAGGTGGAACTGCTTGAGCCGGCTCATGGTGCGACCGGTGTTTCGTTAACCCCTACCTTCCGCTGGCGGGCTAAACCCGCGTGGCCAGGATGCGAATATGAGTATGTGTTGCTGGTCATCGAAGCGGGAAAGCCGCTCTTGCCGCCGGCTAGGGCATGGTGGATACGAGACGCGACTGAGCTCACCGTGTCTGAAGAAAAGGCTCTCGCGCCAAACACCACCTACGAATGGCTCTTTCTCCGCGCCTGGATGGCCGACGATCTTGAGCGGCCCACCGCTTCTTCCTTTGCCGCCATCACGCCATGGAAATGGGGTACCTCGGAAGGGTGGCGGTGGTGGGAGCTCATACCAAGCCCACGGGCGCAGTTCACAACCGGTGGAGGGTGACAAGAGATTTAATAGCCTTGCGATAGCGCGTGAAAGGGTAGTTTTTCCTATACGCCCTATTGGTCATCCTTCGGCTCGTAGTCTCGGCTAACATCAGCTTTGTGATCCCGGAGATCACCAAGCGCTGTGAGGAGATCCTGCGGCGGGTGCCACCCCATGTGACGGTGGTGGCGGCCACCAAGGACCGCACCCCCGCGGAGATCCGGGCGGCCCTGGCCGCGGGGATCCGCCATATCGGCGAGAACTACGTGCAGGAGGCGGAGCGCAAGAAGGCGGAAATCCCCGAGCCGGCCACCTGGCACATGATCGGTCGCCTCCAGAAGAACAAGGCCACCAAAGCCGCCGTCCTCTTCGACTGGGTGCAAACCGTGGACTCGCTGGAGCTCGCCCAGAAGCTTTCCGCCGCCGCGGCCCGGTTAGGGAAGCCCTTGCCCGTGCTAATTCAAGTGAACATCGGCCGCGAGCCCCAGAAGGCGGGCATTCTCCCCGAGCACGTTTTCCCTCTAGCGGAGGCAATCCGCGCCCTTCCCGGCCTCAAGTTGCGGGGGCTCATGGCCCTCCCGCCCGCGCCGGAAAAGCCCGAGGACTCCCGCCCCTACTTCCGCGCCATGCGCCAGCTCTTTGAAAGGCTGCGGGCCGAGGGCTTCGCCCTGGACACCCTCTCCATGGGGATGAGCGCGGACTGGGAGGTGGCCGTGGAGGAGGGGGCCACCATGATCCGCCTGGGCACGGCCCTGTTCGGCCCCCGGCCTGGTTGAGCCCGTGCCCTCAACACGCCCCGCAGGGGGCGCGGCTAAAATCGCCGCGTTTGCGGAGGCGAAGATGCCCAAATTTTTTGGCACGGATGGCGTACGGGGAAAAGCGGGGGAAGAGCTCACGGTGGAGCTCGCCCTTGCGTTGAGTCGGGCCGCGGCCCTGGCCTTTCGGCCCAAGCGGGTGCTCCTGGCCCGGGACCCGCGGCTTTCCGGGCCGGCCCTCAGCGCGGCCTGCGCCGCCGGCCTCGCCGCCGCCGGCGCCGACGTCCTCGACGCGGGGATCCTCCCCTCCCCCGCCGTCTCCCACCTCGTGCCCAGGGAAAACTTCGATCTGGGCCTGGTGATCTCCGCCTCCCACAACCCGCCGGAGGACAACGGCCTCAAGTTCTATAACCCCGCGGGCCTCAAGCTCGCCGTGGAGGACGAGGAGCGGGTCGAAAGCTTTCTGGGCCTTGACCACTTCGGCCCGGCCTTCGGCCGCATCCAGAACTTTGCGGAGGCCCGCGGAAGGTACCTCGACCTTTTGCGCCGGTGGACGCGGGGGTTACGGCTTTCCGGCGTTGGGCTCGTTTTGGACTGCGCCTTTGGGGCCACCGCGGTGATCGCCCCGGAGGTCTATGGGGAAACGGGGGCGCGGGTCCATCTCCTCGGGGCCGAGGCGGACGGGGTCCGCATCAACGCCACCGGAGCGGCCGCACCCCAGCTCCTGGCCGAACGGGTGCGGGAGCTCTCCGCCGACCTCGGCATCGCCTTCGATGGCGACGGCGATCGCGCCTTGTTCGTGGACGAAAAAGGCTTCCTTGTCGAGGGCGACCAGCTTTTGGCCGCCCTCGCCCCCCACCTCCTCGCGTGGGGCGAAATCCAAAGGAAGGCCGTGGTGTTCACGGTGTTGGCGAACCTCGGGGCCGAGGCCTACCTGCGGGAAAGGGGGTTCGAGGTCCTGCGGGTTCCCGTGGGCGACCGCCACGTGGCCTGGGCCATGCACGCGCACGGGATCGAGTTGGGCGGCGAGCCCTCCGGCCACCTCGTGTTCCGCCGCTACGCCGCCACGGGGGACGGGATCCTCACCGGCCTCCTGGTGCTCTCCTATTTGCGGAGGCTTGGGAGGAGCCTGCGGGAACTGGTGGCCCCGGTGCCCCTCTTTGCCCAGGTGCGCGTGGACATCCCCGTGCGGGACCGCGAGGGCGTGCTGCGGGCGCCGGAGGTGCAACGAGCTGTGGCCGAAGCGGAAAGGATCCTTGCGGGCAAGGGGCGGCTGGTGGTGCGGGCCTCAGGGACACAGCCCCTGGTGCGCCTCATGGCCGAGGGCCCGGAGGAGGCCCTCCTGCACGAGGCCGTGGAGCGGGTGGCGGAGGCCGTGCGCGCCGCGGATCGGTTCAGCCGCGGCAGCGGAACATGAAGATTCGCCGCCACCAGGGGAGCTTGGCCTCCCCCTTGAGGTAGCGCTCGGGATCCTTCTCGAAGGCCTTCTTGCAGGCGGCCGCACAGAAATAATAGGTCTTCCCCTTGTACTCCGCCTTCGCCGCCGCCTTCGCCGGATCCACCTCCATCCCGCACACCGGGTCCTTCACCTTCTCCGCCATCCGTCCCTCCTTTCGCGCGTTCAGTCTACCCGGGCGCGGCGCAAAAGGGAAGCGTTGAGGACCACGCTCACCGACGAGGTCGCCATCGCCGCCTCCGCCAGGACCGGGTGCATCCAGCCGACCACCGCCAGGGGAATCATCACTACGTTGTAGAAGAGGGCCCAGAAGAGGTTCTGCTGAATCTTGCGGAAGGCCGCACGGGAAAGCCGCACAGCCCGCACGACCCCCATCAGGTCTCCCCGCACCAGCACGATGTCCCCGGCCTCAATGGCGATGTCTGTCCCCGTCCCCAGGGCAATGCCCACATTCGCCTGCCGCAGCGCCGGCGCGTCGTTGATGCCGTCGCCCACAAAGGCGACCGTCCCAAATTCCTCCTGAAGCCGCCGGACCTCCGCCACCTTCCCATCCGGGAGCACCTCCGCCAGGACGTGGTCTATCCCCGCCCGGCGGGCCATCGCCCGCGCCGTGCGCCAGTTGTCGCCCGTGATCATCGCTGTCCGGATGCCCATCCGGCCCAGTTCCTCCACCGCAGCGACCGCATCGTCTTTCAGCGTGTCGGCGACGCCCAGCACCCCCAGCGCACGCCCATC
>JANXBT010000029.1 GCA_025060415.1 Candidatus Bipolaricaulota bacterium | reverse complement strand
AGGAGGGGGAGGAGATCTTCCGAGCCGGGGAAGACTTCCTGAAGGCCCTGAGGAGCGCCCTCGCCCTGGGCAGGCGCCTCACCAGCCACCAGGCCAAGGTCCTGGTGGAGGTGGAGGAGCCCCGGGTGCGGGTGGCGGCCACGGACGGGTACCGCCTGCACCTCTACACTGTGAGGGCCGAGGTCTTCCGGGAAGGGGCCTATCCCCTCCCGGCGCAGGCGGAGGAGGCCCTTCAGGGCCTGGAGGGGGAGGTGTCCTTCCGCCTGGCCTGGGACGGGAGGGCCCTGGTGGCCGTGGCCCGGGACGGGCGGGCGGGCCTGCCCCTCGCGGACGGAGGCTTTCCTCCCTACCGGGGCGTCCTTCCCCAGGTGCCCCCCGTGGGCCGGATCGGGGCGAAGAACCTCCTCGAGGCGCTGAAGCGGGCCCTGGTGGTGGCAGAGCCCAAGAACCACCCCGTGCGCCTCCAGGCGGGCGGGGGCGAGGTGCGGGTGCAGGCCCTGGACGAGGCGTGGGCCCCCGTCTCCGAGGAGGTCCTGCCCGGGGAAGGGGACGGCGAGGTGACGGTGAACGGGCGCTTCCTGAAGGAGG
>JANXBT010000028.1 GCA_025060415.1 Candidatus Bipolaricaulota bacterium | reverse complement strand
CGCTGTGGAGAGATCCATCACGGTATCTGCGCCCCAGCGCAGGGCGGTAGTGAGCTTCTCCAGCTCGTTCTCAATCCGAGCGTCTAAGGCAGAGCTGCCGATGTTCGCGTTGACTTTGGTGCGGAACCGCTTGCCGATCACAATCGGCTTCAAACTGTGGTGGTGGATATTGGCGGGGATGATCGCGCGTCCGCGTGCGACTTCGGAACGAACGAATTCAGGGTCTACGCCCTCGCGTTCGGCGCAGTAGCGCATGGCGTCGGTGATCACGCCCGCGCGTGCATAGTGCATCTGCGTCACTGCTTCGCTCATCGTTAGCCTCCTGAAGGTGTCTCGCGGGGGCGAATGCAGCGACTAAGGGGCAGCAGTGAGCATCGCTCGCCGCGTTCCCTCCGCCGGTATTACCCGGATCAGGTTCAAGGGGTCCCTTGCCGACGCAAGGTCTCAGCCGCGTGTGCAGCTCCCCCCGCGGTGCGGGAGAGTATACCTCTCGGACGAACGCGCAAGAATCAGGTGGCAGGAGGCAAAACGATGCGATTCGTAGGCTTAGACATCAGTACCAAAGGCGCCACGCTCGCCATCCTGCGA
>JANXBT010000027.1 GCA_025060415.1 Candidatus Bipolaricaulota bacterium | reverse complement strand
TCCAACAAGGAGTTCTTCGCCCACCTGGTGGAGCGGGGGGAGGTGGAAGCCCTCCTGGACTTTGAGAACCGGGAAAGGCTCTTCCCGGGCATAGACAGCCGCATCAAGTTCGCCGTCCTCGCCCTCCGCCCTCCTTCCCCGGAACCCGCCCGCCTGGCCTTCTTCCTCACCCAGCCCGACCAGGCCCAGGACCCCGTGCGCCAGTTCCGCCTTGCACCCCGGGACTTCGCCCTCCTCAACCCCAACACCAGGACCTGCCCCGTCTTCCGCACCCGCCAGGACGCCGAGCTCACCCGGGCCATCCACGGGAAGGTGCCCGTGCTCTGGCGGGAGGAGCCAGAGGAGAACCCCTGGGGGGTGCGGTTCCTGCGCATGCTGGACATGACCCACGACGCCCACCTCTTCCACACCCGGGCCGACCTCGAGGCCCAGGGCTTCCACCTGGAGGGCAACCGCTTCCTGCGGGGGAAGGAGGTCTACCTGCCCCTCTACGAGGGAAGCAACGTGCAGACCTACCACCATCGGTTCGCATCCTACGATGCAACCCGGCGCTCCCCCGTGAGGGTTTCGGGCCCCGAGAAAGACCCGTCTTTCCTG
>JANXBT010000026.1 GCA_025060415.1 Candidatus Bipolaricaulota bacterium | reverse complement strand
CCCACGTGCCCTGCGCCGCGAACGGCTATTCCGGCAAGCCCCTGCCGCTGGACCAAGGGGACCAGGGCCTCCACTGCCCGAAGGCCTGCCCAGGGGCCTGGGGCCCCGTCGGCCTCCAGGAGGAGGAGGCCTGGGCGGACCTGGCTTAGCCGCATCTCCGGCCTGGGGTTAAGCCCCCCCCGTTCCAGCTGGGCGGTGTAGATGGGAAGGCGGGCGAGGCCATGGCTGCGAAGCCCCTCCAGCTCGGCCTCCACCAGAATCCCGGCAAAGGCCCGAGCCCCCTCTTCCGGCAGGCCCAACCGGAGGAAGTGGGTGCAAAGGGCTTGGTGGAGCTCCTCAGGCCGCATGCGCACGCAGCACCTCCAAGACCCCCCGCACCACCCATTCCCCCACCCGGGCCTGGGCCTCCCGGGTGAGGCCGGCGACGTGGGGGGTGATGAGGCAGGTGGGAAGACGCTTCAGGGGGTGGTCCTCAGGAAGGGGCTCCGGCTCCGTCACGTCCAACACCGCCCCCGCCAAGGCTCCCCCTTCCAGGGCCCTAGCCAGGGCCAGGTGGTCCACCAGCCCCCCCCGGGCGGTGTTGATGAGGTAGGCCCCCGGAC
>JANXBT010000025.1 GCA_025060415.1 Candidatus Bipolaricaulota bacterium | reverse complement strand
GGTGGGAAGGGTTCTTCCACCTTCATCACGTTTTCCGAAAAATTGGCTGAAAAAATGTCGCAATCCCTTTCAGGGTGGGAAGGGTTCTTCCACGTAACTAATCGCAGGGTAAGGATCCTCGTGGCAAGGGTGTCGCAATCCCTTTCAGGGTGGGAAGGGTTCTTCCACATAAGCTCCGGGCCCGCAAGGAGGTAGACGTGGTGTTCATTACATTCTCGTCGCAATCCCTTTCAGGGTGGGAAGGGTTCTTCCACCGGTAGTAGTCGCGCCGCAGGCAGCCGGCCAGGGAGCTGTCGCAATCCCTTTCAGGGTGGGAAGGGTTCTTCCACTACATACTTTGGATGCGGTGGTTAGGAACATTACCGAGTCGCAATCCCTTTCAGGGTGGGAAGGGTTCTTCCACCAAGGAGACTCTAGGTTATGTAATTCGTTGTCTCTTAACTAAGTCGCAATCCCTTTCAGGGTGGGAAGGGTTCTTCCACGTCGAAAAGGGTCAAGTTGGTGATCAGGAGAGAGAAAATACCAGGTCGCAATCCCTTTCAGGGTGGGAAGGGTTCTTCCACTGCAAATACTCTCCCGGCGTCCTGCCGAAAAAGATGAGTCGCAATCCCTTTCAGG
>JANXBT010000024.1 GCA_025060415.1 Candidatus Bipolaricaulota bacterium | reverse complement strand
GGGCTATTTCACTCCCCTTGCAGGGGTTCTTTACACCTTACCATCACGGAACTTGACCACTATCAGTCGGACGGGAGTATTTAGAATAAGGAGGTGGTCCTCCCAGATTCACGCAGGATTCCTCGTGTCCCGCGTTACTTGGGAGATGGTCCCAGGGAGACGGATCGGTTTTCGCCTACGCGGCTATCACGCTCTTTGGCTGGCCTTTCCAGGACCATTCGGCTAACCGTCCGTTTTGTCACTCCCCGACTGCTCTGCCGCGCAGTCCGGACCATTCCCGCGACCCCTGATGAGCAACGCCGGCAGGCTTTGACACTCACCAGGTTTAGGCTGTTCCCCGTTCGCTCGCCGCTACTAGGGGAATCGCCGCCACCGGTCTTTCGATCGGTGACGCCCACCGCGGACGGTGGGTTTGCTTTCTTTTCCTCCGGGTACTGAGATGGTTCACTTCCCCGGGTGTCGCCTCACCGTGCTATGGATTCACACGGTGATGACGTGCCTTCAGGCACGCCGGGTTCCCCCATTCGGAGATCCTCGGATCACAGGTTGCTCGGCACCTCCCCGAGGCTTATCGCAGCCCGCCACGTCCTTCATCGCCTCCGTCCGCCGAGGCATCCACCGTATGCCCTTAGTAG
>JANXBT010000023.1 GCA_025060415.1 Candidatus Bipolaricaulota bacterium | reverse complement strand
CGACGCGGGGTTCATCGTCGTCGCCTGCGGCGGCGGAGGGATCCCGATCATCGAGAGGGACGGCTGGAGGGCCGAGGGGATCGAGGCGGTGATCGACAAGGACCTGGCCAGCGAGCGGCTCGCGACCCTCATCAGGGCCGACAGGCTGGTCATACTGACCGACGTCGACGGGGCCTACGTCAACTTCGGGAAGCCCGACCAGAGGAGGCTCGGGTGGGTGACCGTGAGCGAGCTGAAGAGGTACTACGAGGCGGGGCACTTCGAGTCCGGCAGCATGGGCCCGAAGGTCCTCGCGGCCATAAGGTTCGTCGAGTCCGGCGGGAAGGAGGCGATCATCACCGAGAGGCGGAATGTCCTCGGCTCCGTTGAGGGCGAGGAAGGCACCCACGTCGTCCCCGGGTAGCTCCAACAGGCCCTTTCCCTGTCCGCGCAACCGCTTTAGTGAGGCGACTCCCTCGACTGACGGCGATGCGGAGGTCGGAGGTCGGCGTCTTCGGGCTCGGAGCGATGGGCGAGGGCTTCGCGCTCAACCTCGCGGGGAAGGGGCTGAGGGTCTCGGTATACAACAGGACGCCGGAGAGGACGCGGGAGTTCGCCGCCAGAGTCCCTGAGGGCCACGAAGTCTCGCCGACGTACACCGTTGAGGAGTTC
>JANXBT010000022.1 GCA_025060415.1 Candidatus Bipolaricaulota bacterium | reverse complement strand
GTTCGAGTACGAGGGCAAGAAGTACCTAATCCTGGATGAAGACCAAATCTACGCCATTCGTGAATAGGAGGTGAGAGCATGCCTGCGAAGATGCTGAAGTTCAACGAAGAAGCTCGACGCGCCCTTGAGCGCGGTGTGAACAAGGTCGCGAATGCGGTAAGGGTGACTCTCGGTCCCAAAGGGCGCAACGTGGTGCTGGATCGCAAGTGGGGCGCGCCGATTATCACCAAAGACGGCGTGACCGTCGCAAAGGAAACAGAACTCTCTGACCCGTGGGAGAACATGGGTGCGCAGCTGTGCCGCGAGGTCGCGTCCAAGACCAACGATGTGGCGGGCGACGGCACGACCACTGCCACCGTGCTGGCGCAAGCGCTGGTAAACGAGGGCATGCGCTACGTGGCGGCAGGCGGCAACCCCATCGCCCTCAAGCGCGGCATCGAGAAAGCCGTCGCGAAAGCCGTCGAGACCATCAAGGAACACGCCATCCCCGTTACCGAGCGTGAGCAGATTGAGTATGTCGCCACCATCGCGGGCAACGACCCCGAAATCGGCAAGATGATTGCTGAAGCGATGGACAAGGTCGGCAAGGATGGCGTGATTACCATCGAAGAGTCCAAAGGCACGCAGACCACCCTCGAGGTCGTGGAGGGGATGCAGTTCGACCGCGGCTACATCTCGCCCTA
>JANXBT010000021.1 GCA_025060415.1 Candidatus Bipolaricaulota bacterium | reverse complement strand
GTTGGCTTCCCACTGCGCCTGGATGGCTGCCCGCAGCGCGGGGTCTGCCTCCCGCCAGACGTCATCGGCAAAGGATTTGATGTCCCAGGCCGTGTAGACCAGCTCCAACACCCGCGGGACGATGAAGTGCAGGTCCGCCGCCGTGTACGCGGTCGGCGGGAGGACGGGGAGCTGGCGAAGAATGAAGAAGCCAAGCGACGTGCCTCCAATTTTCTGGCGTGCAACAAAGTCAAACGGCATGCAGTCAAGGTTGGCAAGCAGGCAGGTAGCCAACACAGCTCCACGGTCAGTTGTCATCAGCGGCACTTTGTGATTTGTACCCACCGCAGGCAGCAGGCTGAAGATGGCGGTGCGTTCATTCGTGGCATTCGTCACATCGCGAAACCCCGGCAGCCAGGCGCGGTCCCAGTCTGCCAGCCGCGTGCGGACCTCGTCGGCGGGCACCCAGTACCAGGGGAGCACGACGAAGGCGGGGTCGGCGTGCTCGGCATCGCTTGGGGTGGGAAGCTGCGTGCTGGAGCGGTCGCCCACGCCGGCGTAGGTGCCGTAGCGGTGGTCGTAGTGCCAGATCATCTTCGCCTAGTAGAGCGGTAGCCCCACCTGCTCCTCCCGACCGAATCGGCTGCACACCCGCCGGAAGGCCTCGCCCTCCAGCTCCGCCCGCGTGCGGAAGAGGTGGGAGTCAGTTGACATGTTGAACAATCCCTGCATAAACCGCACGCCCCAGGGGTTTTCACCGGCAGCTTCGTTGACGAGCACGGGCACGCGGCGGTAGATGGCTTTGGTGAGTTCGG
>JANXBT010000020.1 GCA_025060415.1 Candidatus Bipolaricaulota bacterium | reverse complement strand
GGTGAGGCGAGACACCTTGGTCCTCACCTGCGCCGGGGACGGCCAGGTGCGGATCTCTGGGACGGTGACCTTGGGCAACGAGGGCTGCGGGGATGCCCTCACCGCCGACGTCCCGGTGCGGTTCACCCTCCGCCGCGGGACCGGCTGCACGGGAACCATCCTCTACTCCTGGGCCACTGCCTTCACTGGGGTGAGCATCCCGGCCAAGGGCGAACAAACGTTCACCGTGGACCACACTTTCGCCTTAGACCTTTGCGATGCGGCGGAGTGCACGATTTCCCTCCTCATCGAGGCGGACTACACGGGCTCGATCTGCGAGTGCGACGGCGGAAACAACGCCCGGTGCGTCCTGTTCTCCTGGAGCATCCCCGACCTCACCGTGCGGCGGCACGGCCTCGCCCTCACCTGCGCCGGGGACGGCCAGGTGCGGATCTCCGGTACGGTAACCCTCGGGAACGAGGGCTGCGGGAGCGCCCTCACCGCGAATGTGCCTATGCGGTTCGTCCTTCGGGACGGCCCGGGTTGCACAGGGAGGGTCCTATACATGTGGACGGAGACGTTCACTGGAGTAACCATCCCGGCCAAGGGCGAGCAGACGTTCCCCGTAAGCCACGCCTTCCCGATCGACCTCTGCAAGGACGCAAGCTGCACCATATCCCTCCTCATCGAGGCCGATCACGAGGGGACGATCTGCGAGTGCGACGGAGAGAACAACACCCTGTGCGCGAGCGTGGCCTGGAGCATCCCTGACCTCACGGTTCGGAACCACGCGCTTGCCCTAAGCTGTGCCGGGGACGG
>JANXBT010000001.1 GCA_025060415.1 Candidatus Bipolaricaulota bacterium | reverse complement strand
TGCCCGGGGGTTGGACGCTGGAGCCGCAGTTGGAACTGCCCCTGAGCGGGAGCGCCTCCTTGGGCCTCGGCTGGACCGGGCGGTTTTAGTCCGCCAGGAACACCTCGTGGAACAAGGCCAGGACCCGGCGGTGGTGCCCGGGCAGGAGGACGTGGTGGTTGCCCAGGGGCTCCCGGAGGAGCTTTTGGAGGGCGCCCTTGGGCATTTTGAACCAGACCTGGGTGCGGCACAGGTCCTCCCGGCCCGGGCTCTCCGCCAGCACCGTGCCCTCCACCACGAACGCCTTCTCCAGGCGTTTTCCGCCGAAGCGCAGGAGGGTATAGGGCCCGGGCTGCACCCGCCCGGCCACGGCAAGGCCCAGGCCCGACTCGAAATGGGTCCGCAAAAGGAAGCCCTCGGTGAGGGAGAGGGGCACGGTGCAGTGGGCCAAGAGGAGCCGCTCCCTTTTGAGGTCCACCTCCACGGGGTTGGCCAAGAACCCGGGCCTTCCCGTGAGGAGCTGGCTGAGGATGAGGGCCAAGAGCCCGGGGAGGTCCCCTTCGCATCCGGCGGGGAGGCCGGCGTCGGCCAACCGGGCCAGGGCCCAGCAGGCCGTGCACCCCTCGGCGAGGAGCTCGAAGCACGCGATGGACAGGGCAAAAAGGTTCTCCTCGGCGGCGAGGCGCTGCAGGGCGGCGTGGACGCGGCCGGCCATGGCCCGCTCCGCCTCGCCCACCCCCTGGGCCGGCCCCTCCGGCCGCTCCCCCTCCCCGCCCGTCCGCACCCGCGCCACCGGAATCCGCACCACCGCGAGGTTCAGCTTCGCCTCGAGCACGGCCGGCGCGGGCGCGCTGGCCACCAGCCAGGGCGAGGGCTCGCCCACCAGCCCGATCCTCTTCCCCCGCAGCGCCCGGCCCAGCTCCGCCACCCGCGCGAACAGGGCCAAATCCCCAGGGAGGTTCTGGGGGAGGAGCCAGGCCTTTCGCCCCTCGTCCCGCAGGCGCGCCAGGGTCTCCAGGGCGGCCGCGAGGGAGTTGTGGGCGCCGTGGGCCAGGAGGAGGAGCGGCCTTGGGGTGGAGGCCGCGAAGGCCAGGGCCTGGGGCTCGGTGCCCCCCGTGAGGAAGAGGAGGGCGGGCAGGGGTTCTTGGGCCACCTCCTCCGCCGGTTTGGGGAGGAGCTCCACGCCGCTGGCCTGGGCGAAGCCCGCGCGGACCGCCTCCAGAAGGGGCTGGGCATGCCCCCGCAGAGGCGAGGCCAGGGGCAAAACGGGGAGGACGGGCATGGGCCTAGGGGGAGGGCTCGGCCCAGCGGTCGGGCGAGGTGTCCAGGGCGAAGGAGAGGCGGGGGACCCGGCGCATGGGGAGCCGCTTGGCCAAGGCCGAGCGCAGGAAGCCCGTGTCCTTGGCAAACGCCGCCATCACCCGCGCCCGTTCCTCCTCCGTTCCGGAGATGTACACGCGGATCTTGGCCTCCTGGCCGTCCGGGGAGAGCTCGGCCCCAAGCACGGTGGGCAGGGCCTCCCGCAGCACGGGGTCCTTGACCTCGAACTCCAGGATGTCCGCGATCTCCCGGGCGATGGCCTCCTCCAGGCGCGCCCGCGCCCGCGCGCGCATCAGTACACCTCCACCTCGTGGGCCTCCACGCAGAACTCCCGGTGGCCCTCCAGACGCTCCAGGATCTTCTGCAGCACCCCGTCGGAGTAGGCGCCGTTGTTGGAGAGGTGGGCGAAGCCCAGGATGGCGCGCCCGGGGTCGTCCAGGGAGTCCAATTCCGCGGCGGAGACGTTGAACTCCCGCCGAAGCCGCACCAAAAGCCCCTCCAGGACGGCGCGCTTTTCCTTCAGCGTGCGCGTGCCATAGAGGCGCAACTCCACGCGAAGCAGTGCCACCGGCATAGGCCCTAGACGCGGACCTCCTCAAGGACGTAGACCTCAAGCACGTCGCCTTCCCGCACGTCGTCGAAGTCCCGGATGCGGAGGCCGCACTCGTAGCCCTGGGGCACCTCCTTCACGTCCTCGGCGAAGCGCTTGAGGGAGAAGATCTCGCCCACGAACACCTCGCGGCCCTGGCGGAGGACCCGCACCTTGCCACCGCGCACGACCTTGCCGGCGCGCACGGAGCAGCCGGCCACCCGGCCCACGCCCTTGATGTCGAAGGTCTTGAGCACGAGGGCCTCGCCCACCTTGACCTCCCGGTACTCCGGCCCGGCCAGGCGCTTGAGGGCCCGCTCCACGTCCAGGGTGAGGTCGTAGATGATGTCGTAGGTGCGGATGGGGATGCCCTTCTGCTCGGCCAGGCGCTGGGCCTTGGGGTCCACCTTGACCCCAAAGCCCACGATGAGGGGCTGGCCCTGGGTCTCCGCCGCGGCCAGAAGCACGTCGGACTCGGAGATCTGCCCCACGCCCCCGTGGAGGAGCTCCAGCTCCACCCCCTCCGCCTGGATCGCGCCCAGCTCCAACTTCACCGCCTCCAGGGCCCCGAAGCTCTGGGCCTTCACGATCAGGGCGAGCTTCTTCGTCTGGGCCTGCGCGGCGCGCAGGAGCTCCTCGAAGCTGACCTTGGGGCGGGCGGCGCGCTGGGCCCGCTCCGCCTCGAGCCGCTTCTCCACCAGCGCCTCGGCCTCCTTGGGGCTGGCCACCACCTCCACCCGCTCGCCGGCCTGGGGCACATCGGACAGCCCAAGGATCTGCACAGGGGTGCCGGGGCCCGCGGCGGGGATGCGCTTTCCTTGGTGATCCAGGAGGGCACGGATCCGGCCCCACGCCGTGCCCACCACCACCACGTCCCGCTCCCGCAGCGTCCCGTTCTTCACGATGGCCGTGGCCACCGGCCCCTTCGTGGGATCCAGGTGGCTCTCGATGATCACCGCCTCCAGCGGCCCGTGGGGATCGCCGGAGATCCCGTGGAGCTCGGCCACCAGGAGGATCATCTCCAGAAGCTCGTCCACCCCCTGGCCGGTGAGGGCGGAGATGGGCACCATGATGGTGTTGCCACCCCACTCCTCCGGGATGTACCCCAGGCTCGCCAGCTCCTGCTTCACCCGCTCGGGGTTGGCCTCGGGCTTATCGATCTTGTTGATGGCCACGATCATGGGCACGCCGGCGGCCTTGATGTGGTCCAGGGCCTCCAGGGTCTGGGCCATGACCCCGTCGTCCGCGGCCACCACGAGGATGGCGATGTCCGTGACCTTGGCCCCGCGGGCGCGCATGGCCGTGAACGCTCGGTGCCCCGGGGTGTCGATGAAGGTGATGAGCTTGCCGTTCACCTGGGCCTGGTAGGCGCCGATGGACTGGGTGATGCCGCCGGGCTCCTCCGCGGCCACCCGCGTCTTGCGGATGCGGTCCAGGAGGGTGGTCTTACCGTGGTCGATGTGGCCCAGCACGGCCACCACGGGGGGGCGGGGCGGCGCGGCCGGGGCGGCCGCCTTTTCCGCGGGCTTGGCCGGCGGAGCCACCCCCTTGTGCTCCAGGATCAGGCCGCGGATGAGCTCCGCCTCCTCCTCCGAGACCATGTGGAACGTGGTCATGCCGGGCATGCCCAGCTTGCCCAGGGCCTCGATGAGGTCCCGGGTGGACATCCCCAGCTCCCGGGCCAGCTCGTAGATGCGCTTTTTCCCCACGGGCGCCCCTCTTTCCTCACACCGGGGTGAGGCGTTTGCGGCCCTTGCGGCGGCGCCGGGCCAACACGGCCCGCCCGCCCGGCGTCCTCATCCGCGCCAAAAACCCGTGCACGCGGTGCCTGCGCCGCACATGCGGTTGGTAGGTGCGTTTGGGCATGCGCTCCTCCTCGGACCAAGGCCCAATTTTGCAAGTTCAGGCCATTTCTTGCAACTTCGCGCCCAGGACCCGCGGCACCGAGCGCCATCGCCGGCGGCATATGGGCGGAAGCTCCCCGTGCTCCCGCACGTAGCGCACCAGGAACTCCTGGGCCTTCCGCTCCCCGGGGTACCCCCAGCCGAAGTCCCCGTAGGCGCGGCGCAGGACCCCCACGTAGCCGTCGCGCACCACCTTCGCCAGGAGGGAGGCCGCGGCCACCAGGGGCTCTTGGGCATCGGCCTTGGGGAAGAGGAGGACGCGGTCCTCCGCTAGGCCCGCCGCGAGGGCCAGGGCCCGGCGGAAGCGGGGGATGGCTCGGGGCGGCACGGGCGGGTCCCCGAGCACCCGCTGGGGCCGGAAGCGCCGGATGAGCGCGAGCGCGGCGGCGAGCTCCAGCTGGGTGAGGTTGCCCCGGTCGAGGGCCTGGGCGGGGAGGACCACCACCCCGCCCCGCACGCCCCAGGCCCAAAGCCGGCGCAGGAGGCGGGCGCGCTGGGCCCGGGCCACGGCCTTGGACTCCCGCACGCCCAAGCGGGCGAGGGCGGGCAGGGCCTCCTCGGGGAGGACGGCCCCGGCCACGACGAGGGGGCCCAGGAGGGCGCCGCGGCCGGCCTCGTCGAAGCCCAGGACGAGGGGCAAGGCTCACCCGGGCCGGCGGCCGAAGCGGTGGCGCCACCACAGCTGCGCGCCCGGCACCACCTCCCGCCGCTTGAACAGGAACACCAGGAGGCCGCCCGCCAGGAACCCCCCGATGTGCGCCCACCAGGCCGTGCCCCCCAGGCCCTGCAGGTCCACAAGGCCCGAGAAGAACTGCAGCAGGAACCAAAGGCCGAGGAAGACGAAGGCGGGGACCTCCACCAGCTGCAGGAAGAACCAGATGGGCACGAGGGTGAGGATGCGGGACCAGGGGTAGAGGAGGAAGTAGGCGCCCATGACCCCGGAGATGGCGCCGGAGGCGCCCACCATGGGCACGGTGCTGCGGCCGCTCACGGCCATCTGCAGCCCGGCCGCCCCCACCCCGCACAGGAGGTAAAAGAGGAAAAAGCGCGCGGAGCCCATGGCCGCCTCCACGTTGTCCCCGAAGATCCAGAGGTACCACATGTTGCCCAGGAAGTGGAGCCAACCGGCGTGGAGGAACATGGAGGTGAAGAGGGTGAGCCAGATGGGGAAGGTCACGGTGGGGTCCAGGTCCTTCCCGCTCAGGAACTCCGCGGGGACGAGGCCGTACTGGATGTAGAAGCGGTCCCGCGGGGTCACGGGGTACTCGCAGCCCCGGCCGTAGAGGCGGTAGGTGCGGTAGTTGAAGCCCGGCGGGCTTTGCCGAAACGCGTCGCGCCAGGCGCAGCCGTCCACAAACACGTACCCCGCGTCGGGGATGGTCAGGGTGTAGATGAAGGCCAGGGCGTTCAGGGCCAAGAGCACGTAGGTGGCCCAGGGCCGCCGACCGCTCACGCGGTAGTCCCGAAGGGGAATCATCAATTGCATTGTAGCCGGCGGGGAAGGGCGGGAGAAGTTGTCGGGCCCTGCGCTCCAGGTTAGGCTTTCCAAGGGAAGGAGGAACGGTGGAACTGCTCAAGCGGCTTTCCGAGGCCCCCGGCGTCCCTGGGCGGGAGGAGGCCGTCCGCGCCCTCGTGCGGGAGGCCCTCCAGGGCCGCGTGGACGAGCTCGAGGTGGACCGGCTCGGGAACATCATCGCTCACAAGCGCGGCCCTGGGCCCAGGGTGGTGGTGGCCGCCCACATGGACGAGATCGGGTTCCTCGTCTCCCACGTGGACGAGGAGACCGGGTATTTGCGCATCGAGCCCGTGGGCGGCTTCGACGCCCGCACCCTCATCGCCTCCCGCGTGGTGGTGCACACCGAGCGCGGCCCCCTCCTCGGCCTCATCGGCATAAAGCCCGTCCACATCCTCACCGAAGAGGAGCGCAAAAAGGAGATCCGCATCCAGGACCTGTTCGTGGACGTGGGCCTCCCCGGGAAGGAGGTGAAGGAGCGGGTGCGGGTGGGGGATCCCGTGACCCTCTATCAGGCGTTCGCCGAGGTGGGGGAGCTCGTCTCCGGGAAGGCCCTGGACGACCGGGTGGGGGTGTACGTGGGGATCGAGGCCCTGCGCCGGATCGGTTCCCATCAGGCCGACATCTACTTCGTGGGCACCGTGCAGGAGGAGGTGGGGCTGCGGGGCGCCCGCACCAGCGCCTTCCAGATCGCCCCGGAGATCGGTGTGGCCCTGGACGTGACGCTGGCCTGCGACATGCCCGGGGTCCCGCCCCACGAGCAGGTCACCAAGCTCGGCAAGGGCGTGGCCATCAAGGTCAAGGACTCCGCCTCCATCTCCCACCCCGGTCTGGTGCGCTTCTTGGTGCGGCTCGCCGAGGAGCAGCAGATCCCGTACCAGTTGGAGATCCTGCCCCGGGGCGGGACCGACGCCGGGGCCATCCAGCTCGCACGGGAGGGCGCGGCCGTGGTCACCCTCTCCGTCCCCACCCGCTACGTGCACACCGTGGTGGAGGCCGCCCACAAAAAGGACATCGAAGCCGCCATCCAGCTCCTCGTGGCCTTCCTGGAGCGCTGCCACACGGCCGACCTGCGCCTGTAGCGCCGAAAGGGGCGGGGATGCGGCGCATCCTGTTCCGGGACGTGGAGGTGATCGCCACCTTCGATCCCCAGGGCCGCGAGCTCCGGCACGCCTGGCTCGTGGTGGAGGGGAACCGCATCGCTGCCCTGGGGGAGGGCGAGCCGCCAAAAGGGGATTACGACGAGGTCATCGACGGCCGGGACCGCGTGATGCTCCCCGGGATGGTCAACACCCACCACCACCTCTACCAGACCCTGTTCCGGGCCGTGCCGGGCGCCCAGGACAAAAAGCTCTTCGATTGGCTTCTTTTCCTCTACGAGCGCTGGCGGGGGATCGACGAGGAGGCCGTGTACGTCTCGGCCGTGGTGGGCCTCTGCGAGCTGCTCCTCTCCGGCTGCACCACCTCCACCGACCACCTCTACCTCTTCCCCCGGGGCAAAAAGCACCTGATCGACGTGGAGATCGAGGCCGCCAAGGAGGTGGGGATCCGCTTCCATCCCAACCGCGGCTCCATGTCCCTTTCGCGCCAGGAGGGCGGCCTCCCCCCCGAGGACGTGGTGCAGACGGAAGAGGAGATCCTCGAGGACAGCGAGCGCCTCATCCTGCGCTACCACGACCCGCGCTTTGGGGCCATGGTGCGCCTCGCCCTCGGGCCGTGCTCGCCCTTCTCCGTGACCCCCCGGCTCATGCGGGAGACGGCGGAGCTGGCCCGCCGGTATGGGGTCCTCCTGCACACGCACCTCGCGGAGACCCTGGACGAGGAGGAGTTCTGCCTGGCGCGGTTCGGGAAGCGGCCGGTGGAGTACCTGGAGGAGGTGGGCTGGCTGGGGCCGGACGTGTGGATCGCCCACGCCGTGCACCTGAGCGATCGGGACATTGAGAAGCTGGCGCGGGCCGGGGTGGGGGTGGCCCACTGCCCCTCCTCCAACATGCTTTTGGGCTCGGGGATCGCGCCGGTGCCCAAGATGCTGGCGGCGGGGATGAAGGTGGGGTTGGCCGTGGACGGCTCCGCCTCCAACGACGCCTCCAACATGATCCGGGAGGCCCGGCAGGCCATGCTCCTTTCCCGGGTGCGGTACGGGGCGGAGGCCATGCCCGCCCGGCGGGCCCTGCGCCTGGCCACCCTGGGCGGCGCCCAGGTCATGGGCTGGGAGCGGGAGCTGGGCTCCCTCGAGCCCGGGAAGTGCGCGGACCTCTCCCTGTGGGACATCTCCACTCTGGAGTTCGCGGGCGCCGCGGACCCCGTGGCGGCCCTCCTCCACTGCGCCGCCCAGTACGCGGATCTGGTCATGGTCAACGGGGAGATCCGCGTGCGGGGCGGCGAACTTGTCGACGCCCGCCTCTACCGCTACGTTTCCCGCCAGAGGGCGATCGCCAAAAAGCTCGTGGAGGGCGGATGAGGGTCAAGGTGAGCCTGTACTTCCCGTTCCGGGAGGAGATCCCGGAGAACCCCCTGGTGCTGGAGCTCCCGGAGGGGGCGGAGGCGGCCCAGGCCGTGGCCGCCCTCGTGGCCCGCTACCCCTCCCTGCGCCCCCGCTTCTACGACGCCCAGGGCCAGATCCACCGGCACATCTCGGCCCTGGTGAACGGCGTCTCCATCCAGTACCGGCGGGGCTGGGCCACCCCCCTGGCCGAGGGGGACGAGGTCGTGCTGCTCCCCCCGGTGGGCGGAGGCTAGGCCCCCCATGCGCCCCGCCCGCAAAGCCCTCCTCCTCGGCCTCCTGGGGTGCTTGGGCCTCCTCTTTGGGAGCTGCGGCTCCCCGCGCCCCGGGGGCCCCGCGGTCCGGGAGGTCCGGCCCGGCCAGTCCATCCAAGCCGCCATCGATCAGGCCCGCCCGGGCGAGACGATCGTCCTGACCCGCGGCACCTGGTCCGAAAACCTCCGCATCGAAAAGAACCTGACCCTGCGGGGGGCGGGGCCGGAGGCCACCCTCCTGCGGCCCGCCCAACCCGGCCCGCCCCTGGTCTGGATCCGCGGGGACGCCGAGGTCACCCTGGAGGGGCTGACCCTCCAGGAGGCCCGGGGCGGCTACCTCCACCCCCAGCTCTCCTCCGCTGGGGCGTTCGCCCAGGACCGCGCCCGGGTCACCCTCCAGCGCGTGCGCCTCCAAAACCACGCGGCCTCCGGGGTCTTCGCCCGCGACCAGGCCCACGTGGTTCTCCGGGACGCCGTGATCTCCGGAAACGCCCGCTACGGGCTTGAGCTCGTAGGCCGGGCCCAAGCCGTGCTGGAGCGGGTGCGGGTGGAGGGGAACAAGCTGGGCGGGGTTTGGCTGGCGGAGGAGGCCGCGCTGGAGGGGGAGGACCTGCGCCTCCAGGGGAACCTGGGGCCGGGGGTGTGGGCCCGCGACGCCGCGGCCCTGCGCCTGTTCACCGGCGAGCTGCGGGAGAACGCCACGAACGCGGTGCGCCTCCAGGACCGGAGCACCGCCGTTCTGACCGCCGTGCAGATCCTGCAGCACCCGGAGTCCGGGGTGCACGTGGCGGACCAGGCGGAGCTGCGGGGGTACGGCGCGCTTTGGGAGGGAAACTGGCACGGCGTGGAGGTCGCAGGGGGCCTGGTTCAGTTGGAGCGGTGCGGGATCCGGGCCTCGCGCTGGGACGGGGTGCGGGCGCAGGGCGGGCGCGTGGAGGTGCGAGGGTCCTGGCTGGAGGGCGGGCGCGGCGCCGGCCTGAACGCCTTCGGTGCGGCGCAGGTCGCGCTCTGGGATTCCACAATCCGCGGTTTTTCCGTGGCCGGGGTCTCCGGGTTCTCCACCCATCCCGTCCAGGGGCAGGGGAACGTCCTGGCCGCGAACGGGGTGGACCTGGTGGGGCGGGTGGACCCCCAGCTGCGGCAGCCGCGGGCCGTGGCCGAGCGCCCCTGGCGGCGCCTGGAGGGCCCGGAGGAGGACCTGCAGGGGGTCGTGGACGGGCTGCGGGCGGGCGGGGTTTTGGAGCTGGCCCCGGGCCGCTACCCCGGCGGCCTCACCGTGGACAAGCCCCTGGAGATCCGGGGCGAGGGCGCCGTTTTGGTGGGGCAGGAGGGGGCCCCGGTGATCTCCGTGGTGGCCGGAGGGGAGCTGCGGCTGGTGGGGGTGGGCCTGCAGGGCGGGGGGGAGGGCCTGGCCGTGGGCGCGGGCGCCCGGGCCGAGCTGGTCGCCTGCGAGCTGCGGGACAACGCGGCCGGCATAAGGGTTTGGCAGGACGGCCAGCTCCGCGTCCAAGGGGGGCGCATCGCCCACCACCCCCAGGGCGGCCTGTGGCTGTGGGACCAGGCCCAGGCGGAGCTGGAAGAGGCCACCCTGCGCGAAAACGGGGTGTGCGGGATCGGCGTGGCGGGGCGCAGCCGCCTGGTCCTGCGGCGGTGCGTCCTTGCGGAGAACGGCTGGCAGGGCGGGCTGCTTTTGCGCGACCGGGCCGAGGTGGAGCTCTACGAAAACCTCTTCGCCAACAACTACGGCTATGGGATTGCCGTGCAGGACCGGGTTTGCGTGGGATCCGGCCCGGGGTTTTGGGGCAGCCTGCAGGGAGCGGGGAACGTTTTCGAGGGGAACTACAAGGGGCCGGCGTGCCCCGCGGCCCTGGCCCTCAGGGTGAGCGGCTGAGGAGGGCCCGCACCCGCGCGGCCAGCTCCGGGTCCGGCCGCAGGGGGCGGTAGGGGAAAAGGCCGTGGAGGGAGCGGCCGCCGTCGCCGGCGAAGCGGGGGACCAGGTGCACGTGCACGTGGGGCACGCCCTGGCCGGCCACGCGGCCGTCGTTGAGGCCCACGGTGAACCCCGGCGCCTCCAGGGCCTCCTTCAGGGCCCGCCCCACCCGCACCGCCACGGCGAAGATCCGCCCCGCCAACTCCTCGGGAAGCTCGGTGAACCGCTCCACGTGGGCCCGGGGGACCACGAGGGTGTGCCCGGGCGCCATGGGCGCCGCATCCAAAAAGGCCAGAACGTGGGCATCCGCATAGAGGATGTGGGCCGCAAGCTCCCCCTGGGCGATGCGGCAAAAGGGGCAGGTCATAGGAGGAGGCGGGCGAAGCGGCGGCGGCCCACGCGCAGGATCATGCCCGGCCGCACCGCGATCCGGAGCCGGTCCGGAGGGAGCTTCTCCCCGTCCACCCACACCCCGCCCTGGCTCAACAGGCGGCGGGCCTCCGATTTGGAGGCCACGAGCCCCGCCGCAAGGAGGAGGGCCACCACGTCCGCCTTGCCCTCCCCATCCAGGAGGTGGCCCACGGCCACCTCGGGAAGGCGCTCCGGCGGCCGCTCCTCCTCGAACACGCGCTCGAAGTGGGCCTGGGCCCGGTCCGCCTCCTCCACCCCGTGCAGGCTGGCCACCACCGTCCAGGCCAGCCGCTTCTTCGCCTCCTTGGGGTGGAGGTGGGCCACCTCCTCCCACTCGATGTCCGTGAGCAGCCGGAAGTACTGGGGCATGAGCGCGTCCGGGATGGCCATGAGCTTGCCGAACTGCTCCTCCGGCGGCTCGGCGATCCCGATGTAGTTGCCCCAGGATTTGGACATCTTGCGCACCCCGTCCGTGCCCAAAAGGAGGGGCATGGTGAGGATGACCTGGGGCTCCTGGCCGTAGGCCTCCTGGATGGCCCGGCCCACGAGGAGGTTGAAGCGCTGGTCGGAGCCGCCAAGCTCCACGTCGGCCCGCACGGCCACGGAGTCGTAGGCCTGGGCCAGGGGGTACAGGAACTCCGTGAGGGTGATGGGCGAGCCCTCTTGAAAGCGCTTGGCGAAGTCCTCCCGCTCCAGCATGCGGGCCACGGTGTAGTGGCTGGCCAGCTTGAGGACCTCGGCGAAGGTGAGGCCCGCCAGCCACTCGGAGTTGTAGCGCACCTCCGTGCGCGCCGGGTCCAGGATGCGGAAGGCCTGCTCCCGGTAGGTCTTCATGTTCTCCGCGATGGTTTCGGGCGCGAGGGGCTCGCGGGTTTTGGTGCGGCCGGAGGGGTCGCCGATGCGGGCGGTGAAGTCGCCCACCACCAGCACCGCCGTGTGCCCCAGGTCCTGGAACTGGCGGAGCTTGCGGAGGACCACGGCGTGGCCCAGGGTGAGCTCCGGCGCGGAGGGGTCGATGCCGAGCTTCACCCGCAGGGGCCGACCCTCTGTGAGGGCGCGCACAAGCTTGCGCACCAGCTCCTCGCGGGGGAGCAAGGTCTCCGCGTTCTTCTCGAGGATCTGGAGCTGCCGCTCCACCTCAGCCCGGATGTCCATCCTCCCCTCCCCGCAGGGGGACCACGGAGGCCACCCGATCGCCCTCCTCAAGGAGAATCAGGCGCACGCCCTGGGCGTAGCGGGAGAAGGTGCTCACCTGGGCGGCCTCGAAGCGGATGATCTTGCCTTGGGCGGTGGAGAGGGCTACCTCGTCCTCCTCCCGCACGAGGGCCGCGTCCACCACCTCGCCCAGGTCGGCGTCGAGCTTGATGCCGATCACGCCCTTGCCGCCCCGGCCCTGGAGGGGAATGTCCCCCAGCTCCACGCGCTTCCCGTAGCCCCGGCTCGTCACCAAAAGGAGCTTGTGCCCCGCGGGCTCCTGGGGCCGCCAGACCATGGCCACCACCCGATCCCCCGGATCCAGGCGGATCCCGATGACCCCCTTTGAGGGCCGGCGGGTGAGGCGCACCTCCTCCTCGGGGAAGCGGATCACTTGGCCCTGGGCGGTCACGAGGAGCACCTCGCCCCCGCCCGCGGTGAGGGCCACGTCCACCAGGCCCTCCTCCTCCGGCGGGAGGGCATGGGCGGCGATCCCCTTGGTGTGGGCGTTGGCGTAGTCCGCAAGGGGGTTGCGGTTGACGAGGCCCCGGCGGGTGGCCCACAGCACGTAGCCCTGGCCGTAATCCGTCACCGCGCACGCCGCGCACACCCCCTCCTCGGGAGCCATGTCCAGGAACTGCCGCAGGTTCTTCCCGGCGGAGTCCCGCTCCCCCACCCCCAGGCGGGCCAGCGGAAGCTTGAACACGCGGCCCCGCTCGGTGAACACGAGGAGGTCCGCCCGGCTCGAGGCGGGGAGGATCTGGGCGAGGGCATCGCCCTCCCGGGGGCGGATGCCGATCACGCCCTTGCCCCCCCGGCCCTGGGCCCGGAAGGCCCCTTGCTCCGTGACGTTCACGTAACCCCGCTGGGTCACGCACACCAGGACCGGCACGGCGGGCGCCTCCGCGGGCGGGCCTGCCGGCGCCGCGTGGTCCACAAGGGTGGTCCGCCGGGCGTCCCCGTACTTCTCGGCGATGGCCAGCAGCTCCTCCCGGATCACCCCGTCGAGCCTCTGGGGGTCCGCGAGGATGGCCTCGTACTCCGCGATCTTGGCGCGCAGCTCCGCGAGCTCCTCCTCGAGCTTTTTCCGCTCCAGGCGGGTGAGCTGGGCCAGGCGCATGCGCAGCACGGCCTCCGCCTGCTTGGGGGTGAGGCCGATTTCGGCCACGAGGAGGGCGGAGGCGGCCTCCGGGTCGGCGGCCTGGCGGAGGATCTCCACCACCTCGTCCAGGCGGGCCAGGGCGAGGAGGAGGCCCTCCAGGAGGTGGGCGCGCTCGCGGCTTTCGCGCAGGCGGTGCTCGGTGCGCCGGCGCACCGTGGCCCGCCGGAACGCCAAAAACGCCTGCAGGATCTGGGGGAGGGAGAGGACCCGAGGCACCCCCTGGTCGATCACGAGGAAGTGGCAGGAGTAGGTGCGCTCCAGGGGGGTGAGCTTGTAGAGCTGGGCGAGGACGCGCTCAGGGTCCGCGCCCCGCTTCAACTCCACCACCACCCGCAGGCCCTCCCGGTCGGACTCGTCGCGCAGGTCGCTGATCCCCTCCAGCTCCCCTTCCTTCACCTTGGCGGCGATGGCCTCGAGGATGGCGCTCTTGCGCACCTGGTAGGGGATCTCCGTGATCACGATCTTGTCGTCCTCCACGAAGGCCCGGCCGCGCACCACGAACCGGCCCTCGCCCGTGGCGTAGGCCTGGCGGATCCCCTCCTTCCCCACCACGACCCCGCCCGTGGGGAAGTCCGGGCCCGGCAAAAACCGCATCAGCTCGTCCACCGTGGCCTCGGGGTGCTCCAGGAGGTGGAGGGTGGCCTGGACCAGCTCCCGCAGGTTATGGGGCGGGATCTGGGTGGTCATGCCCACGGAGATCCCCCAGGCGCCGTTGGCCAGGATGTGGGGGAAGCGCACGGGCAGGACCTCCGGTTCCTGGAGGGTCCCGTCGAAGTTGGGGAGGAAGTCCACGGTCTCCTCCTCCAGCTCCTCCAGGAACTCCAGGGCGATGGGGGCCAGACGGGCCTCGGTGTAGCGCATGGCCGCGGGCTCATCCCCGTCCACGGAGCCGAAGTTGCCCTGCCCCTCCAGCAGGGGGTAGCGGGTGGCGAAGGGCTGGGCCAGGCCCACCATGGCCTCGTACACCGCCATCTCCCCGTGGGGGTGGTACTTCCCCAGCACCTCCCCCACGATACGGGCGGACTTGCGGTGCGGCCGGTTGGGCAAGACCCCCAGCTCCCGCATGCCGTAGAGGATGCGGCGCTGCACGGGCTTCAGGCCGTCGCGCACGTCGGGGATGGCCCGGCCCCGGATCACGGAGATGGCGTAGTCGATGTACGACTGCTCCATCTCCTCTTCGATGAAGGCCACCTCGATCCGCTCGGACATAGGCGGGGAATCCTACGACAGGATCGCCAAAGGCGCAATGTTGTGGGGGCGCGCGGGGCCGGCTAACTTTTTTCCGGTGCGGCACCGCTGGACACTGGTGCTTTTGCTTTTGGGCCTCGGGGCCTTCGCCCTCCTTGTGGCCCTGAGCGGACCGCGGGAGATCTGGCAGGCCGCCCGCCGCCTCCCCTTATGGGCCCTCGCGGCCCTGCTGGGGCTGGAGCTTCTGGGCCTGACCTTCTGGGCGGGGAGCTGGGGGGTGCTCCTGCGGGCCGCCGGGGTGCGCGTGCCGTTCGGCACCGCGTGGGCCGCGGCCCTCGCCGGTTTTGCGGTCTCCTACCTCACGCCCGTGGCCTACCTGGGCGGGGAGCCCGTGCGGGGATGGATCGTGGTGCGCCGCTCCGGCGCGGACCCCGCCACCGTAGCGGGGACGCTGGTGTGGGACCGGGTCATCGCCGGGCTGGTCCTGTTCGGGTTCGCCCTCGTGGGGGCCGGCCTGGTCCTCCCCCTCCTCCCGCCGGGGCGGCGGCCCTGGGCCCTGGCCGGGCTCCTCTTTCTGGGCCTCGTCGTCCTCCTGGCCGCCCTGAGCTTCGCCCGGGGCTGGCGGTGGCTGAGCCGGCTGATAGGGGCCCTGGGCCGGCCCTGGCCTCGCCTGCGCGCCCTGGCCCCACGGGCCGAGGCGATGGAAGCCACCATGGGCCGGCTCGTGCGGCAGCGCTCCTGGGCCCTGGGCGCCGCCCTCCTCCTCCAGCTCCTGAGCTTCCTGTGCCACTACGTCCGCCCCTTTTTCTACTTCGGCCTGGCCCAGGGCCGCTGGCTCGCCTTCCGGGAGATGGGGGTGTACTTCAACCTGAACGCCTTCCTCTCCCTGTTCCTTTGGCTGACGCCCGCGGGCGTGGGCACGGCCGAGGGCGGCCGGGTAGGGATCTTGGGCCTGTTGGGCATCCCCGCGGCCGCCGCCCTGGCCTTCTCCCTCACCTACCGGTTCCTGGAGCTGCTTTTGGTGGGGCTGGGGTTCGCCGTCATGGGCGGGTACGGCCTGGGCCGGCGGGTGCGGCAGAGGCTGGGGCTGCTGCGGGGGGTGGCGGAGCTGGGAAACCTCTTGGTCTACGGCTTCCTCCTCCGGCCCTGGCTCCTCCCGCGCCTCTTCGACCACCGCTTCCGGCGCGAGGACCCCTGGGGGTATCGGGACAGCCCGTACGAGCGGAGGAAGTACGAGCTGAAGCTGGCCATTTTGCCGCGGAAGGGCGGGGGGCAGGGGCCGCCCTACCGGCGGGCCCTGGACCTGGGCTGCGCGGAGGGCCTGTTCACCCGGCGCCTCGTGGAGGAGGGGGTGGCCGCCCAGGCGGTGGGCGTGGACTTCTCCCGCCGGGCCCTGGCCCGGGCCCGGGAGCGGAACGCCGGCCTCCCCGTGGAGTTCCACGAGATGGACATCGGGGAGGGGCTGCCCGAGGGCACCTACGACCTCGTGTTCTGCTCCGAGGTCCTCTATTACCTCGGGTACGGCCGCGTGCGGCGCCTCGCGGAGCGCCTGGCCCAGAAGATCGAGCCCGGGGGGCACCTGGTGCTGGTGAGCCCCTGGCCCGCGGCCAAGGTCTTCCACCGCCCCTTCCTTCGCCACCCCGCGTTCCGCCGGGTGGCCGAGCACGTGGAGGCCCACCCCACGCGGCCCTACGCCATCACCTGCTTGGAGCGGCGCTGAGGTTGTCGCGGGCGAAGAGCTCGTTTTGGCGGACGAAGGCCGCCAGGAACCGGCCGTTGGTGAGCCGCTGGGAGCCGTAGGCCCGCAGGGCCTGAAGCTTCTTTTCCGCCGCCGTTGCGCTGACCGGCAGCTCCTGCCACTCCCAGCGCTCCAGAAGGAAGTCCGGGGCGGCCAGGGGCCGGGAGGGGTCCAGGCGCCGGGGGAGCGGCCACCGCGGGGCGTGGACCAGGTAGTAGCGCACCTCCGGGGTCAGCCCGCTTTCCGCCAGGGCCCGGCGGAGGAAGGCGGCGGCCGCGCGGTGGTCGGGATGCCCGTCGTCCGGATGGGGCCCGTAGACCAGGGTGGGCCGAAAGGCCTCAAGGATCGCACAGAGGTCCCGCAGGAGGTCCGCGCCCGTGTACCGCGCCTCGGGGTTGAAGCTGTTGCGGTAAAAGGGGCGGTCCCGCCGGGTGTAGGGGCTGCGGTAGGGCACGTCCCAGTGGGTGGTGAGGAGGCTTAGGAGGCCGCGGTCGGGGTAGCCCAGGAACAGGGCGTGGTCGGGGGGGACGCCCAGGATCTGCAGGGCCTTGCCGGCCTCCTTCATGCGCCGGTACCCCAGGGACTGGAAGTCCTCGGCCCGGTGCAGGGGGTTCCAGGTGAAGAAGTGCTTGGCCGCGGTGTTGGCGTCGCCGTTGGTGAGGAAGACCACGAGCACTTGGGCCCCTTGAGCCAGGAGGTCCACGATGGCCCCGCCCGCGCCCAGCACCTCGTCGTCGGGGTGAGGGGCCAGGACCAGGACCCGCTCCCCGCCCTCGTTTGGGGCGGGGACGCCGGCGCGGGGCGGGATGGGCGCCCCCAAGGGGAAGAGGTGCAGCAGGGGGTGGGGCACGCCGGGGAGGAGGCCCAGGGCGAAGGGGACGAGGACCACCCCCAAAAGCCACCGCCGCAGCTTCCGGCGCCGCCCGGCCACGAGGCTCCATTATAGTGGGGTTGGTTCCGGCGTGTCGGCTCCGGAAAATTTGGGGGCGGGAGGGATGGGTGAGCGGCCGAAACCGCCGGTCTTGAAAACCGGTAAGCCGAAAGGCTTCGGGGGTTCGAATCCCCCTCCCTCCGCTAGCGGTACTCTACGACTTCGGAAAGGGGGCGGCGGGGCCGGGCCCGCGGCGCCTCCCCCGGCTTCCCCACCGGGATGAGGGCCACCGGCCGCAGGGCCTTCGGAAGGCCCAAGAGCTCCGAGACCTTGCTCTCGTCGAACGCGCCTACCCAGCACGTGCCCAGGCCCTTGGCGGTGGCGGCCAAAAGGAGGTTTTGGATGGCCGCGGCCGTGTCCTGCAGGCAATACAGGGTTTCCCCCCGCTCCCGGTAGGCCCGCCGGGCCCGCTCCAAATCCGCACAGACCACGATCACCACCGGCGCCTCCACGAGGAAGCTTTGCCCGTAGGCCGCGGCGGCCAGCCCCTCCCGCAGCCCCGGGTCCCGCACCACCACGAACCGCCAGGGCTGGGCGTTGCCCGCGCTGGGGGCCAGCACCGCCGCGGAAAGGAGCTCCTCCACCACCCCCTCAGGGATCGGCTCCCGAAGGTACCGGCGCACGGAGCGCCGGGCCCGCATGGCCTCAAACACGTCCACATCCCCTCCTTTCCCTACCATTATAGGCGGCTAGGATTGGGCGATGCTGCGGGCCGTCCTCTTTGACCTCGATGGGACGCTGTGGGACAACCCCATCCCTTGGGACGAGCTCCGCCGGGAGCTGGGGCTCCCGCCCGATGGCCTTCCCATCTACTGGCACATCGCGCGGCTGCCCCCAGGGGAGCGGGAGCGGGCGGAGGCACGCCTGCGGGAGCGGGAGGCGGAGGGGGTACGGCGGGGCCGGCTCAAGCCCGGGGCCTGGGAGCTCCTCCGCTTCCTGCGGGAAAAGGGCGTGCGCTGCGGGTTGGTGACCAACAACTCCCGGGAGAGCGCGGCGGCGGTGCTGCGGGTCCATCCCCTGCCCTTCGACCTCGTGTGGACCCGGGAGGACGGGGCGCTGAAGCCCGACCCGGAGGCGTTCCTCGGCCCCCTGCGAAGGCTGGGAGTCGCCCCGGAGGCCGCCGCGGTGGTGGGCGACTCCCACCTGGACCTCCAGGCCGCCCATGCCGCCGGGATCCCCTGGGTGGTCCTCGTGGCCCCGCGGGCCTGGATGCGCCCCTTCTTCCCCCCAGGGGCCCGCTTCCTCGAGGTCCAGACCCTGGCGGAGGTCCGGGAGGTCTTGGCCGCGCACCTCGCCCCATGAAAAAAGGGGCGGGCCAGAAGGCCCGCCCCTTCTTCCCCGAGGCACCCTAGGCCCAGCCGCGCAGGCGCACGGCCTCCACCACCCGCTGCACGGCCACCAGGTACGCACCCAGGCGGTTGTGGACCCTATGCTCCTGGGCGGTCTTGTGCACGGCGTGGAAGGCGGCGGTCATCTTGCGGTCCAGCTTCTCGTGGACCTCCTCCGCCGGCCAGTAGTACATCATGGCGTTCTGCACCTGCTCGAAGTAGGACACGGTGACCCCGCCCGCGTTGCACAGGAAGTCGGGGATCACGTAGACCTTATTCTTGAAGAGGATCTCGTCGGCCTCGGGGGTGGTGGGGCCGTTGGCCAGCTCCGCTACGATTTTGGCCTTGATGCGGCCGGCGTTGGCCGCGGTGATCTGGTTCTCCAGGGCCGCGGGGATGAGGATGTCCACGGGAAGCTCCAACAGCTCGGCATTGGTGATGCCCTTGGCCCCGGGGAAGCCCACCACCGAGCCGGTCTTCTCCTTGTGGGCGATGACCTCCTTGGCGGGGAGCCCGTTGGGGTTATAGATCCCGCCCTTGGAGTCGGAGACGGCCACCACCTTCAGGCCCAGGAGCTCCTCGCCCAAGAGGTGGGCGAACTGGCCGGCGTTGCCGTAGCCCTGGATGGCGCAGGTGGCCCCTTTGGGGTTGAGGCCCAGGACCTTGCAGGCCTCGCGGATGCAGTACATGCCGCCGCGGGCCGTGGCATCGCCCCGGCCGGCCGAACCCCCGAGAGGAAGGGGCTTGCCCGTGATCACACCCGGCGCGCTCCGCCCCACGATCGTCTCGTACTCGTCCATCATCCAGGCCATGATCTGGGGGTTGGTGTACACGTCGGGCGCGGGCACGTCGATCTCCGGGCCGATGTAGTGGGCGATGGCCCGGATGTACCCGCGGGAGAGGCGCTCCAGCTCCCGCTCCGAAAGCTCCTTGGGGTTGCAGACCACCCCGCCCTTGCCGCCGCCCAGGGGGAGGTCCATCACCGCCGTCTTCCAGGTCATCCAGGCGGCCAGGGCCCGCACGGTGTCGAAGGTCTCCTCGGGGTGGAAGCGGATGCCGCCCTTGCAGGGGCCCCGCGCCCAGTTGTACTGCACCCGGAACCCCTCGAACACCCGCACGGAGCCGTCGTCCATGCGCACGGGGATGCGCACGTGGAACTCCCGCATGGGCCAACGCAAAAGCTCGTGCATCCCCCGCTCCAGGCCCAAGAGCTTGGCCGCCTCATCGAGCTGCCGCTGGGCGATCTCAAAAGGGTTCAACGTCGCCTGAACCGCCATGGACACCCTCCTTTTTAGGCCCGGCGCGCCTCCTTGCGGCGCGCCGACCGATTTTTGGCCTCACCGAAACGGCGCGATCCCCCGCCGGCGCAGGAGCTCCTGGGCCAGGGAGCTGGCCCAGGGGAGCCGCAGCGCGTGGGGTTCGGCCGGATCCGCCACGGCCGCGCCCGCCGGCTCCCGTAAGCCCAGGGCCCGGGCCAGGGCCGCCCGCACCTCCCCCGGGCTCCGCCCGCCGGGCGGAGGAAGCACCGGCGCCACCCGGACCGTCCGCCCCTCCGCCGTCCCGAAGGTGCCGCCTTCTTCCAGGGGCAGGCCGTGGGGCAGGAGGGCGTGGAGGAAGGGGGCGGCGCGCGGGGGCCAGGGGCTGAACGCCGCCACGAACCGAGCCTGGCGCGCGGCCACCGCCCAGGGGCCGGCGATCTCCGCCCCCACGAACACCAGGGCCCGCGCCGCCCGCGGCGGCTCCCCGGAGAGCCCCGCCCAAAGCCCGGGGTTCAGGCTGCCCTGGGGGCTGAACAGGCGAAGCTGCGGGTGGAGCCGCTGCAGGGCCGCGGCCACCTCCCGCAGGAGCCCGTCCGCCCAGGGCGCCTCGAGGACCAAAAGCGGGGCCTGCGCCGCTCGCACCCGCTCCACAAGCTCCGCCGGGAGGCGCGCGGGATCCGCCCGCTGGGGCAGCGCCACCACCGCCGCGCCCCGCCGGGACGCCTCCCGCAAGCGCAGGCCTAGGACGAAGCCCTCATGGCGGGAGAGCCGGGCGGGCCGGAGGAGGAGGTCCGCGGTGGCCAGGGCCTCCGGCCCCGCCAGGGACAGGGGCCAGGCGCCGGCGTCCGCGCCGGCCACGCGCAGCTCGGCCCCGAGTTCCGCCGCCAACCCCTGCCAGAACCGGAATTCCTCCGCGCTCAGCCCGGGATCGAGGACGAGCACCGTTCCCCTCTGGGACAGGTGGCGAGCAAGGAGGGCCAGCGCCTCCTCCCAGGGGGCGGGGCGGAGCCGCCCGTTCCGGCGGAGGAAGGGCTGGGTGAGGCGGGCCCGCGCGAGCAGGACCTGCCAGCCGTAGCGGCCCTTGGCGCAAAGCACCCCGCCCCCGCCCGCCCGGGCCCGCAGGAACTTCCCGTCCAGGGTCTCCACCACCATCGGGCAGGCCAAACCGCACAGGGTGCAGACGGTCTCCGCCTCCTTGGCCCGCAGGGGCACGAACTTGCGCAGGGCCAAGCGGTCGTAGAGGGCGCCCGTGGGGCAGGTCTCCACGCAGGCCCCGCAGGAAACGCAGTCCGAGTCCTGCCAGGCCGCGTTGAACGGGGCTTGGATCTCCGCGACGAACCCGCGGCGCACGAAGTCGATGGCGTGGACCCCGCAGATCTCGTCGCACACGCGCACGCAGCGGCCGCACAGGATGCACTTGGCGGGGTCGCGCACGATGAAGGGGTGGCGCGCGTCGGGGAGGGGCTTCGGGACCTCGCCGGGGTAGCGGTCCTGGCGGGCCTGGGCCGCGCCGGAGTAGGCGCGCAGGAGGCAGGTGAAGGCCGCGCTGCAACCGCACTCCAAGCAGCGGCGGGCCTCGGCCTCCGCCTGGGCCCGGGTGTAGCGGGCCTCGAAGGGCCGGAAGTCCCGGACGCGCTCCTCCGCCGGGCGCCGCCGGGGCTGCACCCTCCGGGCCTCCGCCACCTCCCCCAGCTCCTCCCGCCGGACCTCCGCCTTCGTGTGCACGTAGGGCTCCGGGACCCGCAGGGGGAGGCCGCGTAAGAGACGGTCGATGGCCAGGGCGGCGCGGTAGCCGGCGGCGATGGCCTCGATGGCGATGCCCGGCCCGGTCACGGCGTCCCCCCCGGCGAACACCTTCGGCCGGTTGGTCTGCCCCGTCTCCGGATCGGCCTGGATCGTGCCGTCCTTGTTGAGGGCGAGGCCCATCTCCGCCAGGAAGGGGAAGTCCGGCTCCTGGCCCACGGCCACGATGGCCGCCTCCACGGGCACCACGAACTCCGCGCCGGGGACGGGCACGGGCCGCCGCCGCCCCGAGGCATCGGGCTCAGAAAGCTGCATGCGCTGGCACCGCACCCCCTGGAGCCTCTCCCCCGCGGGGAGGAAGGCGAGGGGCTGGGCCAGGAACTCGAAGCGGACCCCTTCCTCTTCGGCTTCCTGGACCTCCTCGGGCTCGGCGGGCATCTCCTCCCGGCCGCGCCGGTAGATCACCACCACCTCGGCGCCCAGCCGCCGGGCCGTGCGGGCCGCGTCCATGGCGGTGTTCCCGCCGCCGATCACCGCCACCCGGCCCGGAAGCCGCGGCGGCTGCCCCGTCTTCACTTGGGCCAGGAACTCAAGGCCCTGGAGCACGGCGGGGTGGTCCTCCCCGGGGATGCCCAGCCGGCGGGACTTCCAGGCCCCAAGCCCGAGGAAGACCGCATGGAAGTCGCGCTCCAGGTCGGCCAAAGTGAGGTCGCGCCCCAGGGCCACGCCCGTACGGAACTCGATGCCCATCCGCCGCAGGACCTCGATCTCCCGGTCCAGGACCTCATGAGGGAGGCGGAAGACGGGGATGCCGTAGCGGAGCATGCCGCCCAGCCGCTCCCGGGCCTCGAATACCACCACCGCGTGGCCCTGGCGGCGCAGGAAGTACGCGGCGGAGAGCCCGGCCGGGCCGCTGCCCACCACGGCCACCCGGAACCCCGTGGCCGGCCCCACCGGCGGCACGTAGTCCAGCCCCAGCTCCCCAAGGAAGCGCTTGATGCGCCGGATCTGGATGGGCTCCTCCACGATCTGGCGCCGGCAGGCGTCCTCGCAGGGCGCCGGGCAGATCCGCCCCAGGGTGGCCGGAAGGGGCAGCTTCTCGTAAAGGAGCTTCAGGCCCTCCAGGTACAGGCCGTTGGCGGTGAGCCCCACGTAGCCCTGGCAGTCGGTGTGCTGGGGGCAGTGGAGCTGGCAGGGGGCGATGCAGTCCCCCCAGTGGGCGCTGAGGAGGAGCTCCAGGGCGCTGCGGCGCACCTCCTCCGCCGCCGGGGTGCGGGTGCGCACCACCATCCCCTCGGCGATGGGGGTGGAGCAGGCCTTGACCACCCCCTTGCCCTCCACCTCCACCACGCACACCCCGCAGGCGTCGAAGGGCGGGAGGCGCGGGTCCGCGCAGAGGGCGGGGATGTCCACCCCGGCGCGCCGCGCCGCCTGCAGGATCGTCTCGCCCGCCTCGCCCGTGACCCTCTTTCCGTCCAGGGAAAACGTCACCATGCTCACCGGACCTCCACCGCCCCGAACGGGCAGACCTCCCGGCACCGGCCGCATCGGATGCACTGCGCCTCCTGAATCACCTGGAACCGGCCTGCGCCCTGGACGATGGCCCCCGTGGGGCAGGCCCGCGTGCACAGCTTGCAGTCCCGGCACAGCTCCGGAACGATGCGGTAGGTGAGGAGGGCGCGGCAGACCTTGGCCGGGCAGCGCTTCTCCCGCACGTGGGCCTCGTACTCCTCCCGGAAGTAGCGGAGCGTGGTGAGGACGGGGTTGGGCGCGGTCTGACCCAGCCCGCAGAGGGAGTGGGCTTTCACCTTCTGGCCCAGGTCCCAGAGGGCGTCCAGGTCCGCGGGCGTGCCCTTGCCCTCCACGATGCGCGTGAGGATCTCCAGCATCCGCTTGGTGCCCACCCGGCAGAACGTGCACTTCCCGCAGGACTCCTTCTGGGTGAAGTCCAGGAAGAAGCGGGCCACCTCCACCATGCAGGTGTCCTCGTCCATGACGATGAGGCCGCCGGAGCCCATGATGGCCCCGTGCTCCTTGAGGGACTCGTAGTCCACGGGGACGTGGGCTAGGGAAGCGGGGAGGCACCCTCCGGAGGGGCCGCCGATCTGCACGGCCTTGAAGGCCCGGCCCCCCGGGATCCCCCCGCCCACCTCCAGGACGAGCTCCCCTAGGGTGAGGCCCATGGGGATTTCCACGAGGCCGGAGTGGCGGACCTTGCCGGCCAGGGCGAACACCTTGGTGCCCTTGCTCGTGGCCGTGCCCAGGCGGGCGAAGGCCTCCCCGCCGTGGCGGAGGATCCAGGGCACGTTGGCCAGGGTCTCCACGTTGTTGATGACCGTGGGGTGGCCCCAGAGGCCGGACTGGGTGGGGTAGGGCGGCCGGCGGCGGGGCATGCCCCGCCGGCCCTCCACCGAGGCGATGAGCGCCGTCTCCTCCCCGCACACGAACGCGCCCGCCCCCTCCTTCACCGTGATGCGGAAGGAGAAGGAGGAGCCCAGGATGTTCCGACCCAAAAAGCCGCGGGCCTCGGCCTCGGCGATGGCCTGGCGCACGCGCCGGACCGCCAGGGGGTATTCCGCCCGCACGTACACGATCCCCTCCTGGGCGCCGATGGCGTAGCCGGCGAGGATCATCCCCTCGAGCACCCGGTGGGGATCGCCCTCCAGGACGCTGCGGTCCATGAACGCGCCCGGGTCGCCCTCGTCGCCGTTGCAGACTACGAACTTCACGGGGTCCTTTTCCCGGGCGGCGAACGCCCACTTCGTGCCCGTGGGGAAGCCCGCCCCGCCCCGGCCCCGCAGCCCGGACTTCGTGACCTCCGCGATCACCTCCTGAGGGGTCATCTCCCGCAGGGCCCGGCGCAGGGCCTGGTAGCCGCCCCGGGCCAGGTACTCGTCCAGGGAGGTGGGGTCGATCTCCCCGCAGTTCTCCAGCACGATGCGCACTTGCTTGCGGAAAAACCCGTCCTCCGGGGCCAGGAGGTCCTCCACGGGCGTGCCGCCCTGCACGTGCTCGGCCACGATGCGCTCGGCCCGCTTCAAGTCCACCGGGCCGTACACGAAGCGCTGCCCGTCCGCGGTGACCACGGCCACCAGGGGCTCGCAGAAGCACATGCCCAGGCACCCCACGGGCTTCACCCGCAGCCCTTTGGAGGCCAGGCGCTCGGCAAGGAAGCGGAAGACCGGCTCGGCCCCAGCGGCGACCCCGCAGGAGGCCAGCCCCACCTGCACCTCCGCCACCCGGCTCATCGCCCCTCCTTGCGGTACTGGGCGAGGACCTGGTCCACCGTCCGGCGCGTGAGGCGGCCGTAGGTGGCCTCGTCGACCATCATCACCGGCGCCAGGCTGCAGCAGCCCAGGCAGCGCACCACCTCCAGGGTGAAGAGGCCGTCCGCGGTGGTCCCGCCCTCCTCCACCCCCAGCCGCTCCTTGAGGTGCTCAAGGAGGGCGTCCGCACCTTGGACGTGGCAGGCCGTGCCCTGGCAGAGGCGGATCACGTGCCGCCCCCGGGGTTGGAAGCGGAACTGGGCATAGAAGGTGGCCACCCCATAGACCTGGGCCTCCGGGACCCCGGCGTAGCGGGCGATGGCCCGCACGGCCTCGGGCGGGATGTACCCCTCCTGCTCCTGCACGAGCTGGAGGAGGGGGATCACGCTGGATTCGCGGCGCGGGAACCGGCGGAACCCCCTGGACCAGCGGCCCGCGGCCAACGACGTCTGCCCCGCCATGGGTTGCTCCCTCCTTAGGAAAGGAAAGCCCTGACCCCCCAGGGGATCAGGGCGCCTCCAGGCCTTTCTGGACCATACAAAGTTGCGCTCAGGCGCGCAGCATTGTACCCGGTCTTGGCAAGGCCGCAATCAGGGGAGGAATGTCCCCTCCCGCCCCCCTTCCCACCCCCCGCCCCGCCGACATATATTAAACCTTGCAGCGCTCCGCGACGGCTTAGCCCTTCTTCTTTTTGCCTTGCGGGAGCCAAGCAGGAGGTCTTATGGAGAGCGTCCGCTTTGACAACGAGATCAACCACGAGGAGCACGACCTCGTGGATGAGGAGCTATTGTGGCTGGAGGACGAGGACGAGGGCAAGAGGTCCCCAGAAAACCCGATCCGCACCTACTTTGACGAGATCGCCCGCGTCCCCCTCCTCACCAAAGAGGAGGAGGTGGAGCTCGCCAAACGGATCGAGGCCGGGGACGAGGAGGCCAAGCGGAAGCTGGCCGAGGCCAACCTCCGGCTCGTCGTCTCCATCGCCAAGAAGTACCGGGGCTGCGGCCTGCCCTTCCTGGACCTCATCCAGGAGGGGAACCTCGGCCTCATGAAGGCCGTGGAGAAGTTCGACTGGCGCAAGGGCTACAAGTTCTCCACCTACGCCACCTGGTGGATCCGGCAGGCCATCCTGCGGGCCATCACCAACCGCTCCCGCACCATCCGCGTCCCCACCCACATCAACGAGCTCATCCGCAAGATCCACGAGGCCGAGCGCCAGCACATCAAGGAACACGGCTCCGGGCCGAGCCTGGAGGAGCTCGCCGAGGAACTGGACACCACTGTGGATAACATCGTGAAGGCCAAGCGCACCGCCCAGTACACGGCTTCCCTGGACACCCCTATTGGCTACGACGAGGAGGGCGCGGTTTTAGGGGACTTCATCGCCGACGAGGACGCCGTCTCCCCCACGCGGGAGACCCTGCGCGAGCTCCTCATCCAGGAGATCCGCAAGGCCCTGAAGGAGCGGCTCACCCCCCGCGAGCGCCGGGTCCTCGAGCTCCGCTATGGCTTGGACGGCAACCCGCCCAAGACCCTGGACGAGGTGGGCGAGATCTTCGGGATCTCCCGGGAGCGGGTGCGCCAGATCCAAAAGGAGGCCCTGGAGAAGCTGCGCGGCTCCGAGGTCCTCCAGAAGCTCGAGAAGTTCCGGCAGATCCTGGGGGAGGACTAGCCCGGGGCGCAGGCCGGGTTCGAGCAGCGCAGAGTCCGACGACGGGGGTCCTCGAAAAGGACCCCTTTTTCGCAGTTGGGGCAGGGCCCAAGGGGCTTTCCGGGCACGCGGAACGTGCACTCCGGGTAACGGGAGCAGGCGTAGAACGGCCCAGTTTTGCCGAAGCGTTCCACGAGTTCCCCCTGTCCGCAGGCGGGGCAGAGCACCCCCGTGGGGATGGGGGCGGTGGCCCCGCAGCGGGGGCAGCGCAGGTAGCGGCCGTAGCGGCCGCGCCGCACCTCCATGGGCACCTGGCACGCGGGGCACCGCCGCTCCGGCGCCGCCTCCGCCTGCCGCAACCCCTCCGCCAGCTCCACCCGCCCCTCCCGGTAGCGGAAGGGCACGTCCGGGGGCAGGTCGCGGGTGCTCCGGCACGCAGGGTAGCGGGAGCAGGCGAGGTACAGCTTGCCCTCCCAGAACCGCACCTCCATGGGCGCCCCGCACTTGGGGCACGCCACATCCGTGAGCACCTGGAAGGGCTTCTGCCGCTGGGAAAGGAGCTCCTCCACGGTCCGCAGCTTGGGGGAGAACCAGGCGTAAAAGGTGCGGAGGAGCTCCTCCCGGGTGAGCTCGCCCTCCTGGATGCGGTCGAGGTCCGCCTCCATCTGGGCGGTGAAGTCCTCCCGCACCGTCTCCGGGAAGTAGCGGCGCAAGAAGTCCGTGACGATGAAGCCTAGGAGCGTGGGCCGCAGGCTTCCGTTTTCCCGGCGCACGTAGCCCCGCTCCTGGATCACGGACACGATCTGGGCGTAGGTGGAGGGCCGGCCGATCCCCTCCTGCTCGAGCTTCTTCACCAGGCCGGCCTCCGTGTAGCGCCGGGGGGGCTCCGTCTGCTTTTCCTCCACAAGGAGCTCCGGCTGGGGCAGGCGCGCCCCCGGCGCGAGGTCCGGCAGGGGCGCCCCCTCGTCGGGCAGCTTCTCCAGCTCCAGGATCCGGCCCACCCCGGGGAACTCCATCCAGGAGGTGGAGGCCACGAACTCCAGCTCGCCCACGCGCACCACCACCTTGCGGCGCCGCCACACCCCTTCGGCCATCTGCGTGGCCAAAAACCGCCGCCAGATGAGGTCGTAGAGCTTCAACTGGTCGGGGGTGAGGTAGGGCGCCACGCTCTCCGGGGTGCGGAACACGTCCGTGGGCCGGATGGCCTCGTGCGCGTCCTGGGCCCGCGTCTTGTTCTTGAACTTCCGGGGCCGCGGGCTCAGGTACTCCTTGCCGAAGGCTTTTTTGATGAACTCCCGGGCCTGGGCGATGGCCGTCTCCGCCACCCGCACGGAGTCCGTGCGCATGTAGGTGATGAGGCCCACGGGCTTCCCCTCGATGGGCACGCCCTCGTAGAGCTCCTGGGCGATGGCCATGGTCCGCGCCGGGGAGAAGCCGAACTCCGTGCCCGCGGCCTGCTGGAGGGTGGAGGTGATGAAGGGCGGGGAGGGGCGGCGCAGCACCCGCTCCTCCTCCACCGCGGCCACCACGGCCTCGCCCCCGGCCAGGAGGGCCCGCAGCCGCTCCAGCTCCTCCCCCGTTTCCACGCGGCGGGGGAGCCTGGCCAGGAACGGGGGCTCCGTGGGGAAGCGCAGGGCCACCTCCCAATAGGGCTGGGGCACGAAGTCCTGGATCTCCAGCTCCCGGTCGCAGATGAACCGCAGGGCCACGGATTGCACACGGCCGGCGGAGAGGCTCTCGAACCGGCGCCCCGCCAGGACCTGGGCCAGAAGCGGGCTCACCTGGTAGCCCACAAGGCGGTCCAGGATGCGTCGGGCCCGCTGGGCCTCCACCTTGCGCAGGTCGATCGCGCCCGGGTTCTGGAGGGCCGCCCGCACGCTCTCCGGCGTGATCTCATGAAGGAGGATGCGGGCGAAGCGATGCCCGTCCTGGAGGAGCTCCATGAGGTCGTAGGCGATGGCTTCGCCCTCGCGGTCCGGGTCAGTGGCCAGGTAGACCACTTTGGCGTCGCGCGTTTTTTCCCGAAGCTCCGCCACCACCCTGCGGTTACGGATCACCCACTTGGGGGCGAAGCCGTTGTGGATGTCCACCCCAAGTTCATCCTCGGGCAGGTCCCGCACGTGCCCCCGGGAGGAGAGCACGCGGAACCGCGGCCCGAGGTAGGCGGCGAGGGTGCGGGCCTTGGTGGGCGACTCCACGATGACGACGTCCACGGGCATAGGTTGGGCCCGGCATTATGCGGATGGGGTGGGGGCGGCGCAACCGCGCCCTACCTTCGGCACAAGGGAACGGCGGTGTATAATTGCCCCACGGCGAGCGGCGGTCTTGGAAGAAGTGAAGAAGGTTCCGCGGACCGGGAGTGGTGGGGGTGCTCCCAGGGGGTTCGCGGAAGTTAGTCTCGTAGCGGAAAAAGGCGCAAAAGGGGGCGTTTTTGGTTCAAAAAACTTGGAAGAAAAAAGGGCGGTTTTGGGAGGTTCGCGGGAACTGGCGGCGGGGGCCGCAAGGGAAGAGCGCTTCCGCAGCCGGAGTGGAAGAGCCCTCCCCACCCTGAAAGGGATTGCGACGTGAGCTCTGGGAGCCCCGGCGCGGGGGCCGCAGGGGCCTGTGGAAGAGCCCTCCCCACCCTGAAAGGGATTGCGACATACAAAAGCCTAGCGTTTCTTTAGTCGCAAGGATTACGTGGAAGAGCCCTCCCCACCCTGAAAGGGATTGCGACTTGACGTTCTTTGACGCCTCAACGATTTGTAGTGGGACTGTGGAAGAGCCCTCCCCACCCTGAAAGGGATTGCGACTCCCCGATGCCGCGTAGAATTGCGTCTAAAGTCCACGTGGAAGAGCCCTCCCCACCCTGAAAGGGATTGCGACTGACGACCTGTACCGGCCTAACCCCGAGCCCAGGCACTTCAAGTGGAAGAGCCCTCCCCACCCTGAAAGGGATTGCGACTTGATGCTATGACAAGTGCTCCAACCCGATGTCGATTCGGTGGAAGAGCCCTCCCCACCCTGAAAGGGATTGCGACTCGTATAGCCTGCGTGACTACGGGCTATCCTATTTTGCTGTGGAAGAGCCCTCCCCACCCTGAAAGGGATTGCGACAAGTATCCAGCAAGGCAATTGTCGCATACTAGTGCTCCGGTGGAAGAGCCCTCCCCACCCTGAAAGGGATTGCGACAAGGGTACAAGAATTTTTACGTTAGGGTGAACCAAGGCAGCAGTGGAAGAGCCCTCCCCACCCTGAAAGGGATTGCGACTAGATGGGGATTCTGGTGGTGGTTCCCGGCTGGTAGACAGTGGAAGAGCCCTCCCCACCCTGAAAGGGATTGCGACCCCCCACCCCACCTCACCTCACCACCCCCCACCACCAGGTGGAAGAGCCCTCCCCACCCTGAAAGGGATTGCGACTTTTGGGCCAGTACGTAGATATCATCATCAATGCCAGTGGAAGAGCCCTCCCCACCCTGAAAGGGATTGCGAGCGGATAAGGGCATCCAACCCCTTGGGCGTGGTCACAGTCGGTGGAAGAGCCCTCCCCACCCTGAAAGGGATTGCGAGCCATTAGGTAGTTCCGTTACGTAGATTTTGGGGCGCATGTCCGTGGAAGAGCCCTCCCCACCCTGAAAGGGATTGCGAGTGAATCTCCGCGCCATATTTCACCCCCTTCACCCACAAATGTGGAAGAGCCCTCCCCACCCTGAAAGGGATTGCGAGCCATAATGCGCCCACAACGGCAACACGATACAAAGGGTGGAAGAGCCCTCCCCACCCTGAAAGGGATTGCGAGTTTGTGATGGGAACGCCTAAGGGTACGTATACTCGTACGTGTGGAAGAGCCCTCCCCACCCTGAAAGGGATTGCGAGGGACACAACCCCGACAACACGTTACCCAACGACCTATACAGTGGAAGAGCCCTCCCCACCCTGAAAGGGATTGCGACTACACAACGGACCCAGGTGGTGGCTCAAAAGGCAGCCTTCGTGGAAGAGCCCTCCCCACCCTGAAAGGGATTGCGACGCCCCTTTGGCGGTGTTTCAAGACGGGTTTAGCCAGGTGGAAGAGCCCTCCCCACCCTGAAAGGGATTGCGACTTGATGCTATGGCAAGTGCTCCAACCCGATGTCGATTGTGGAAGAGCCCTCCCCACCCTGAAAGGGATTGCGACAGAATCGGTTCACCGCAGGGACTTATGACACCCTTGTCGGTGGAAGAGCCCTCCCCACCCTGAAAGGGATTGCGACAGGAGTTCAATCTCATCCATGGTCCGCCCCGTTCAGCTGTGGAAGAGCCCTCCCCACCCTGAAAGGGATTGCGACGTGATGGGGTCCTTGAGGAGCGTCTCCAGCAAGGTCACGTGGAAGAGCCCTCCCCACCCTGAAAGGGATGGCGACGGAAAAGACGGTGACGGGTGATCGGTGACGCGGGACGGGGCAAAGGAGGGAAACGTGAGGAGGGCCCTACCCGTCACCCCTCACGCGTCACCCGTCACCCCCTCGCCCCACCCTGAAAGGGATGGTGACCGAAAAGGCGGTGCCGGAGGATCGGTAGCGCGCGGAGGAAAGCTCGGCCCCGCGCCGGGACCAAGCCCCGAGCGCAAGCGCGGCGTTTTGCCAACCCACCCCCCTCCGCCGTATCCTGCGGGCCGTGGCGCGAAAGGCAGCGCTCGTGGCCACCCTGGGCACGGAGCCCCAGGTCGTCCTCTATGCCTTTCGGCTGCTCGCGCACAAAGGCGTGTCCATCCAACTCGGCCTTGTTTTCCACACCCGGTCCCCCCAGCCGCGCATCCGAGGGGCCGTGCGCTCCCTGAAGGCGGCCTGGCCCCGCTGGACCAACGGCCTCCCCCTCCAGCTCGTGGCCCTTCCCCTGGAGGACCTGGACTCCGAGCCGGCCCTGCGCCAGGCCTATGGCGTCCTTCGGGAGGCCATCCAGCGCCTCAAGACCCAGGGGATTGAGGTGCACTTTTGCATTTCCGGCGGGCGGAAGCCCCTGGTCTGGGTGGCCTTCCTGGCGGCCCAACTCCTCTTCGGCCCCGAGGACCGGCTTTGGTACCTCTATTCCCCGCCGGAGGTGGAGCGGGCGCGATGGGCCGAGCCCAGGGATGACCCACGCCTCCGGCTCCTGGAGCTTCCCGTCCCCATTTGGACGGAGCTGCCGCTCTTTTTGGAGACGGTACGCCGCTACCACGACCCATGGGCCGCCGCCCAAGTGCAACGCGCCCTGGTGCGCTGGGGGGAGCGCCGGCGTTGGGCGGAGTTCTTCCGGTGCCGGCTCACCCCTGCGGAGCAGGAGGTGGTGCGGGTCCTGGTCCTTCAGGGCGGGACCAACCGCGATTTGGCCCGGCGGCTGGGCAGAAGCCCGCGCACGGTGGGGCATCAGCTGGCCTCCGTGTACCGCAAGCTGCGGGCGGAGCTGGGCCCCCACATCCCCGTGGACCGGACCACGGTGGCCAGCGTGTTCGCCCCGTTGTTGCGCGCGTAGGTCATTTGGCCGATGCACCGTCGCCGGCCGGCGCTAGAAAGGGCAAAGGGGGTGGAATGAAGGAGGAGCTTGGCAAAATCGCGTTGGCGGGGCTGCTCCACGACATCGGGAAGCTGGGGGCCCGTGCCGGCGAGACCACCGCCGAGGGCAAGGACCACGCCGCAGTGGGCGAAAAGTTCGTGCGCCAATACGTGCCGCGGCCGTGGCAGGACGCCCTAGCACCCGTGGGCTGGCACCACCACGACCCCGAGCGGGTCGGCCAGGCCCTCTTTCCCGTGCAGGTGGTCATGGCGGCCGACCGCCTGTCGGCCGGGGAGCGGGAGCGGCGCGCGGGCAAGGAGGACGAACCCCTCGCCCAGATGGTCAGCCCCTTCGCGCGGCTGGCCCCTCTGCCCCACGCCCGCACCTGGCTGCCCCTGCTCCCCCTGGAGCTGCGCCCCCAGCACCTCTTCGCCCTCGCGCGCCCCTGGGAGGAGGCCCGCGTGCGCCAGGCCTACGCGGACCTCTGGCGGGATTTTTGCGCCGGGGCCGAGGCGTTGCGCCGCCTCCACGAAGCGGAGCCCCACCTCGAGTCCTACTTGATCGGCCTTCTGGACCTCCTTTTGCGCTACACCTGGGCCGTGCCCTCCGCCTTCTACTACGACGTGCCCGACGTTTCCCTCTACGACCATCTGCGGACCACGGCGGCCCTCGCGGTGTGCGTACACGCCGCGTTCTCCCAGCGCCAGGCGGAGCTGGCCGGGCTGTTGGCGCAGCTGCGGGGGCGGGATCCCCAAGAGTGGCCGGAGGAGCCGGCCGTGGCCGGCCTGGTGGAGGGCGACCTCTCGGGGATCCAGGACTTCCTCTATGGGCTGCGGCACCCCAAGGGCGCGGCGGCCATCCTGCGCGCCCGCAGCTTCTACCTCCAGGTCCTCACGGAGGCCGTGGCCCGCTGGATCCTCCGGGAGCTGGGGCTTCCGCCCACCAACCTCCTCTACTGCGGGGGCGGACGTTTCCGCCTCCTGGTGCCGCCGGCGGAGTTGACCAGGGTCGAAGAATTCCGCGTTCAAGCCAACCGAATCCTGTTGAAGGCCCATCACGGCAGCCTGTACTTGGCCCTGGCGGGGGTGCCCCTTGCGCCCGCCCACTTCGGGGCCGCGCCGGTGAAAAGGGAAAACGGCGGCTGGAGGTCCCCGCGCGGCCTGCGCGCCGCCGAGGATGGCCTCAACCGGGCGCTCGCCCGCCAAAAGGACCGGCGGTTTCTGGAACTCCCCAGCGAAGAGCTGGAGGAACTGTTCGCGCCTTACGCCGAGGGGAAAGAGGTGTGCCGCGTCTGCGGCGCGCCCGCCGACGCAGGGGAGATGGAACAGGACCCAGAGGAGCCGGAACTGCGCTGGTGTCCGCGGTGCGAGCGCTTCCGGGAGCTGGGGCGTAACTTGCGGAACGCCAAATACCTGCGCTTCACGTGGGGGCCCGTTCGCGCCCTTCCGGAAAAGCCCACTTGGGAGGAGGTGTTGGCTGGCTTTGGCGTTCAGCTGGAGGTGGGCCGCGATCCGCCTCCGCCGGGCCGTGCGCCGGCCCTCCTCTATGGGCTGGACGCCCCGCCCCCTTCCCCGCGCCAGGCCCACGAGGCCGTGGCCCGAAAATTCCTGGTCAACGTGGTGCCCCTTTGGCGGCCGGGGGAGGCGCCGCCGAGCCCCGAAAAGGCCTACGCGGCCAACCCCGGGGAGATCAAGCACTTCGGGGTCCTGGCCCGCCAGGCCCGGGGAGCGCCCTACCTCGGGGTCCTCCGCATGGACATGGACAACCTGGGCTGGCTCTTCCGCGACGGCTTCCTCGCCCAGGAGGACTCCGGGGCCTACGTGGATCGCGGGACGTTCTCCCGGAAGCACAGCCTCAGCACCCTCCTCACCGTGTTCTTTGAGGGGTACGTGGGCGAGCTCGTGCGGAATCTGGCCCAAGGGGAGGGGGTGGAGCGGGTCTACGCCGTGTACTCCGGCGGGGATGACTTGTTCCTGGTGGGGTCCTGGGACGCCGTGTTGACCCTGGCCCAGCAGGTGCGGGAGGACTTCGCCGGGTTCACCGGGCGCCGCGACCTCGGGATCTCCGCGGGCTTCCTCCTTGTGCACGAGAAATACCCGCTGTACTTGGCGGCCCAGGAGGCGGGAGCCCGCTTGGAGGAGGCCAAGGCGACCGGGGTGCGCTCCTCGGACCTAACCCCGCCGCAGAAGGACCGGATCGGCTTCCTGGGGCGGGTGGTGCCGTGGGCGGCGTTCGCGGAAGTGCGGGAGTGGAAGGAGCGACTGGTGCGGGCGGTGGAGGCGGACGAGGCCGCGCGGCGCGTGCTCTTCGTGGTGCGGGAGATGGAGGCGCTGTACCAAGAGGGGCGGAAAAAGCGGGGCCCCTGGGGGCCTTGGATCTGGCGGGCGGCGTACTGGCTGGCCCGCCAGCGCTTGGCAGCCGCGCGGGAAAAGCGCCCACTGGAGCTTTACCAGGATCTGCAGCAGAGGCTGAGATGGGAAGCCTTTGCCCAAAACATCGAAACGCTCAGCCTAGCGGCCCGCTGGGCCGAGCTGGAAACCCGAGGAGGTGAACGATGAGAGGGAGTCCCGGCGTTTCGGAGGCCGAGTTGCGTCCCATCCTGGCGGACGTCCCCAAGATCATCGGGGATGCGCAGGCGGCGGACGTGTTGGTGAAGCGCGCCGAAGAGCTGGCCCAGAAGATCCGCGATCTCAAGATGGCCCAGGCCCGCGACATCTTCGACGAACTGCGCCAAATCGAGAGCCTGTGGCTGCGCGATCCCCAGCAGGCCCTCCGGCGGCTGCACCTGCTTCGGCCCAAGCTGGCCTACCGGCGGAAGCGCACCCCCGCCCTCGAGCCCCTGGCCCAGGTGCTGGACGCCGCCATCCAGGAGGTGGTGAAGGGGGATGCTGAGGCGGCGAAAAAGGAGCGCTTCCAGCGGCTCGTGGAGCTAGCTGAGGCCATCGTGGCCTACCACAAGTACTACGGAGGTGAGTGATGCGGAACGGGTTGGTGGTGCGCGGGCGGGTGTTTGTGGAGTACCGCTTACGGGCGGTCACGGGGCTGCGCATCGGGGGAAGCGCCGCCGGCATCGCCATCGGAGGCCTGGATAACCCGGTGATCCGCGACCCCCTCACCAACCGCCCCTATGTGCCCGGCTCCTCCCTCAAGGGCAAACTGCGGTCCCTCCTGGAAAAGCAGTACGGAAAGGTCCCCAACTGGCGCATCCACCTGGGCTATATCCACGTGTGCGAGGAGGGCGAGGAGTATCGGAACTGCCCGGTGTGCACGGTGTTTGGTGTGCCCGCAGAAATGAAAAAATACACCAGCACGCCCACGCGGCTCCTCGTACGCGACCTTCACCTGGGCGAGGATTCCGCCAAGGCCCTGGATGGTTTGTCCTTGGATCGCCCCTACACGGAGATCAAGACCGAAGTGGCCATCGACCGTATCACCTCGCAGGCGAACCCGCGGCAGGTGGAGCGGGTGCCCGCCGGCGCTGTGTTCGGCCCCGGGGAATTCGTGTACACCATCTACGCCGGAGAGGGGCTCGTCGACCCCCGCAAGGACGTGGAGCGCTTGGCCACCGTCTTCGAAGGCATGAGCCTCCTGGAGCACGACTACCTTGGGGGCATGGGGTCCCGTGGCTCCGGTAAGGTCCGGTTCGAAAACATTAGAATCGCCCTCCGCGCCGGACAGGATTACTTCGCTAAAGCCACGCTCATCGCCGAGGTCCCCAACGTCGAGGCCCTGCTGGCCCAAACAGACGAGATCCTCGCCAAGATCCGGGCGCACCTGGGCCTCTAGGGGGCCGCCGTGCAGGTCAGCCTCTACCGCCTGACCTTCCCCTCCGGCTTCCACCTCGCGCCCCACGAGCTGGCCCTCGACGAAACCCTGCCCACGATCCCCTCGGACACCCTCTTTTCCGCCCTGGTGCAGGCCTGGATCCGCGCGGGCGGCGACCCCCAGGCCTGGCTCGCCCCCTTCACCGCCGGCGACCCGCCCTTCCTCCTCACCTCCGCCTTCCCCTGGATCCGGGAAAAGGTGAAGGAAAACGGGCAGGAAAAGGTGCGGGAGGGGCCGTGGTTCCCAAAGCCCCTGCACCTGCGCCCTTCCCCGGAGTGGAAGGAGGTCCCGTTCCTTCCGGAGGACGTGTTCTTCCGCCTGGCCCGGGGCGAGCCCGCGGGAACACCGCCCGCCTGGCCCCCGTCCGCGGAAAAGCCCTGGGCCATCGAGGAGATCCCGCGGGTGAGCCTGGACCGCGTCACCCTGCGCAGCAACCTCTTTTACATCGCCCGCGTCCACTTCCGGGAGGGCTGCGGCCTCTGGTTCGGCGTGGCCTGGCGGGACCCGGAGCGCCCCTGCGGCCGGCACACCTTCCGCCAGGCCTTCGCCCTCGCCTTGGAGGAGCTGGCCACGACCGGCCTGGGCGGCGACCGGGGCGTGGGCTACGGCCGCTTCCTTTGGAAGCTTGCGGCCGAGACGACCTGGCCCGACCCCAATCCCCAGGGCTTCGGGGTGCTCCTCTCCCGCTTCCATCCCAAGAAGCAGGAACTGGAGGCCCTGCGGGACGCGCGGGCCTGGCGGCTCGTGGAGGTGGCGGGCTTCGCGGAAACCGCCGTAGGGCACGTGCGCCGCAAGCGGGTGCGCCTGGTGGCGGAGGGCTCGGTTCTCCCCGCCCGGCTGCAGGGCGACCTCGCCGACCTGACCCCAAACGCCTTCGGGGCGCACCGCATCTGGCGCTACGGCCTGGCCTTCCTCTACCCCTGGGAGGTGGCCCATGAGGCTTAAGACGGAGTTCCGTCTGGCCATCCAGGTCCTCACGCCGTTGCACATCGGCACGGGCCGGGATCTGGAGGAGGGCTTCGACTACGTGGTGCGGGGCGAGAGGACCTTGCGCCTCCACGAGGAGCGTTTCGTGCGCTGGGTGGCCGAGCGGGGCGAGGCCTTCGCCCGCCTCACCCAAGGCGTGCCACCCGACCAAATCCTGGGCGCGGAGATCCCCAGGGAGCTCGTGCGCTATGAGCTCCCCGGCGTTCCCCAGGGCCCCAAGGAGATTCGGGAGTGCGTGAAGGACGCGTACGACCGCCCCTACCTCCCCGGCTCGGCCCTAAAGGGCGCCCTGCGCACCCTCCTTCTGGACCGGGCGTGGAAGGAGCGGAGGCTGGCCCTTTCCCGCGTCCGGCTGGATCCGGAGGCTCGCTTCGCCGCCCGCCGGCTGGAGCAGGAGGTTTTCGGTCCCACCCCCCACGAGGACCTCCTCAAGGCCTTGCGCCTGCAGGACTCCGCGCCTGCTCCCATGGAATGCCTGCGCTTGCTCAACGTGCGGTGCGTCTCCCCGGCCGCGCGCGCGGGCATCCCCATCGCCCTGGAAGCCCTGGCGCCCAAGACCGTCCTCATGGTGGAGGGGCACATCGACGAGACGGCCTTCCGGCCCTGGGGTTTCCAGCGCAAACCCGGCTTCCTCCCGGAGGAGAAGCGGGCCTGGTTGGCCTGGGAGGCGCTGGCCGCCGCGGCCCGGGAGCGGGCCCAACGGCGGCTGGAGCTCGACCTGGACTGGGCCCAAAAGGTCGGGGTGAAAACCGAGCCCTGGGAGCAGCTTCTCCAGCAAGTGCGGCAGGCCGAACGTGGGGAAAGCCGGGGCTTCCCCCTCCAAATCGGCTTCGGCACGGGCTGGTTGGGCACCACCCTCGGCCCCGTGCTCCTTGCGGACCCGGGGTTCCCCGAGGTCCACCGGCGCTACAAGCTGGGCCGTGTCCCCAGAAGCTCCCGGCAGACCCCGCCGGAGCGCTTCCCCGCCTCCCGCCGCCTGGCCCGCCTGAACGCCCTGGACCTGCCCCTGGGCTGGGTCTGGGTCCTGCCCAAGGAGACCGCATGAGGCGGGTTTTGGCCATCACCGTGGGCGGCGAGCCCGACCCCGTGGTGCAGGCCGTGCGCCAGCACGCCCCGGACTTCGTGATCTTTTTTGTGACCACCGAGCCCGCCGGCGGCTCCCGCCGCTTCCTCCTCGAGGACACGGAAAAGGGCCCGTCCATCCTCAAGCGCACCGGGCTCTCTGGGGAGGCCTACGAGGTCATCCCCCTCCCCAACCCCGACGATTTTGGGGACTGTTTCCGCCGCATCCACGAGGCCCTCCGGGAGCACCCGGCGGCTGGGGAGCGGCTGGCGGACTACACCGGGGGCACGAAGACCATGACCGCGGCCCTGGCCACCGCGGCGCTCCTTTTGGGCTGGAGCTTGAGCGTGGTGGTGGGCGCGCGCCGCGACACGGTGAAGGTGGCGAAAGGAACCGAGCTCGCCCGCCGGGTGGGCCTCGCCCCCGTCCAGCAGGAGCTCGTCCTCCTCCAGGTCCGTGCCCTCTACCGCAGCCACGAGTTCGCCGCGGCCGCGGCCCTCCTCCAGGACCTCCTGGGCCGGGCCGAGCTCCCCGGCCGGGAGCAGGAGCGCCTCACCCGCCTCTGCACGTTCCTGCGGGCCCTGGCCGCCTGGGACCGCTTCGCCTACGCCGAGGCCCAGGAGCTCCTGCGCGCGGTAGGGGAGGTCTGGCCCCAGGGGTGCGCACTCTTGGCACAGATCTGGCACCAGGGGACCCTGGACTTTGGGGCCGTGGCCGACCTCGTGGGCAACGCCTTCCGCCGCGCCGAGCAGGGCCGCTACGAGGACGCCGTCCTGCGCTTGTACCGCGCCGTGGAGCTGCTGGCCCAGCTCCGCCTTCGTAGCGCCCACGGCCTTTCCAGCGAGGACTTGGACCTGACCCGCCTGCCAGCGGACCTGGCCGCCCCCCTTGCCGCCCGCCGGGAAAAGGAGGGGCGGGCCTGGGTCGGCCTGGTGGAGGCCTACGGGGTCCTCGCGGCCCTGGGCGACCCCTTGGGCCGCGTCTACCAGGCCGCCTGGACCCACCGCCTCAAGGACCTCTTGGGGCAGCGCAACCGCCTCCTTTTGGCCCACGGGCTCTCCCCTATCGGCCCGGCGGACTGGGAGCGGAGCCGGGCCCTGGCCCTCGCCTTCCTGAGCGAGGCCCACGCCGCCCTGGGCCGCCCCTTCCAACCCGTGGCCTTCCCCCGCGCGGAGGAGGTCCTCTGAGGGATGGAGGGTCCCTACGCCGTGGTCCTGGGGTTCCGCGCGGGCCAGCCGGTGGAGCCGCCGGTGCCCGAGGCCCTGCACGCGGCGTTCCTGGACCTCGTGCGCCGGGCCGATCCCGCCTTGGCCGCCACCCTGCACGCCCCGGGGCACCGCCTCCGCCCCTACACCTTGGCCCTCCTTGGGCCCCGCGGCGGCCTCACCCTGCGCCTGCGCCTGAGCGTGCTCGCTCCGGAGCTGTTCGTCCGGTTCTGGGAGCGCTGGGAGCGCCGCGGCGGCTTCCCGTTGCGCCTGGGCCGGCAGTGGCTGGCGCCCGTGGCCCGGGAGACCCGGGGGGCATGGGCCGGCCAGGTGCCCTGGGCCGCGTTCGCGCACCTGGCGCCCGTGCACCGCGTGCGCCTGGCCTTCTGCACGCCTACCACCTTCCGCCAAGGGGACCTGGACCTGCCCCTGCCCGTGCCCAAGCTCCTCTTCGCTGGGCTTTTGGCCAAGTGGAACGCAGCGGCCCCCCAGCCCCTGGCCCTGGAGCCCGAGGCCTTCGAGCGCCACGTGGGCCTGACCCTGACCTTCCTGCGGACCCGCCCGGTCTGGGACGGCCGGGCGCGGATCTGGGGTTTTGTGGGCTGGGCCGAGTTCGGGGTCCGGCGGGAAGCGCCAGCGGAGGTACGGCGCGGCTTAGCTGTGCTGGCGGCGTTCGCGCCCTACGCAGGCGCCGGCCGCCGCACCACCCACGGCCTGGGCCTCGTGCGCCTCCTTCATGCGGCCTGAGCTGCCCCTGAGCCTGGTGGCGGAGTACGCCTTCTGCCCGCGGGCGGCTTGGCTTTCCTTCGTGGCCGGCCAGTTTCAGCCCAACGCGTTCACCGTGGAGGGCGCCCTGCTGCACCGGCGGGTGCACCGGCCCGCGGGCCCGGAGGGCCGCCCCCGCCGCTTCCGCCGCGTGCCCGTCTGGTCCCACCGCCTGGGCCTCTACGGCTACGCCGACCTGGTGGAGCAGTACGGCCCCCACTTCGTCCCCGTGGAATACAAGCGGGGCCAGGCCAAGGTCTCCTGGAGCGACCAGATCCACGTGGCCTTGGTGGCACTTTGTCTGGAGGAGATGCTGGGTGTATCGATCCCCCGGGGCTTTTTGTTCTACTTCGGCGCGCGCCGGCGCGTGGAGGTCCCCTTGGGGCCGGACCTGCGGCGGGCGGCCGTGCGCGCCGTGCAGGCCACCCGGGAGCTGGTGGCCCAGGGAGCCCCGCCCCCGGCCCAATCGGGGCCGCGCTGCCGGGGCTGCGCCCTCGCCCCCGCCTGCTTGCCCCACCCCCTGCGGGCCGCCAAGGAGGAGGCTTGAGCGCCCTGTACGTCCTCGAGGACGGCGCTGTCCTGCGCAAGGAGGGCGCCCAGGTGGTGGTCGTGGGCGCCAAGGCCGGCGTCCTCCTCAAGATGCCCCTGGAGCAGGTGGAGGAGATCGTGGTGGTGGGGAACGCCACGGTGACGGCGCCTCTGGTGGCCGAGCTTTTGGCCCGCGGCATCGGCCTGGCCTACTTCTCCCGCTCCGGGGAATTCCTGGGCCGGCTGGTGCCGGAGACGAGCAAGAACGTGCCCTTGCGCTGGGCCCAGTTCCGCGCGGCCGCCGACTCCCGCACCGCCCTGGCCCTCGCGCGGGCCATGGTCAAGGGCAAGATCCTGAACCAGCGCACGCTGCTCATGCGCGCAGCGCGGGAGGGGGTGCCCGACTTGGCCGCAGCCATCGAGGACCTCAAGCTCTTGGCGGAGCGGGTGGAGCGGGCCCAAACCCTGGACGAGCTGCGGGGGTTGGAGGGCGCCGCCTCAGCGCGCTACTTCCGGGAGTGGCCCAAGCTCCTTCGCCGGGTGGGGTTCCGCTTCCCCGGCCGCGTGCGCCGCCCGCCCACCGACCCCGTCAACGCCATGCTCTCCTTCGGCTACACCCTTCTGGCCAACCTGGTGTTCGCCGCCTGCCACGTGGTGGGCTTCGATCCCTACGTGGGCTATTTGCACATGGACCGCTGGGGCCGGCCGGCGTTGGTGTTGGACCTCATGGAGGAGCTGCGCCCCGTTCTCGTGGACTCCCTGGTTTTGGCCCTCATCCATCGCGACCAGGTGGCGCCCGAGGGGTTTGAGACGGGCCTGGGCGGGGCCTGCCGCATGGACCGCGCCACCCTGCGCACCTTCCTCCAGGCCTGGGAGGAGCGCCGTCGCACCCTCGTACGCCACCCCCTCCTCCAGCAGGAGGTGCCCTACTTCCGTGTGCCCGAGCTGCAGGCCCGCATCCTGGCCAAGGTGCTCCTGGGCGAGGCCGAGGAGTACGTGCCCTTCCTGACCCGATGAAGGCCTACGTGGTGGTGGCTTACGACATCGCCGACGACCAGCGGCGGGAGCGGGTGGCCAAGGTCCTGGAGGGGTATGGGGAGCGCGTGCAGTACTCGGTGTTTGAGTGCCGCCTGGACCGGGTGCAGTACCTGCGGTTGCGCCACGCCCTGGAGGAGGTGATCCGTGCGGAGGAGGACGTGGTGTCCTTTTACTTCCTGTGCGAGGCGGACGTGCGGAGGATTGAGCGGATCGGCCGGGGGCCGCCCCGCTTCGAGGAGGGCGCGGTGGTGGTGGGCTGAATTTGCCCGTTCCCTTGGGGGCTGGGTAAAATGCCTAAAAGGCGTGGCGGCTCTTTGAGAAGTGAAGAGGGTTCCGCGGACCGGGAGCGGTGGCAGGGCTCCCAGGGGGTTCGCGGAAGTGGGTTCCGAAGCGAGAAAAGTCGGGAAAGGGAGCCCTTTTTCTTCCAAAGTTTTGGAAGGGAAAACGGCGGTTTTGGGGGGTTCGCGGGGACCGGCGGCGGGGGCCGCAAGGGAAGCGTGCTTCCGCAGCCGGAGTGGAAGAACCCTTCCCACCCTGAAAGGGATTGTGACAATATGACGACCTCTTCGCCGATACCTTTTATCACCGGTGGAAGAACCCTTCCCACCCTGAAAGGGATTGTGACAATGCAATACCCCATGTACTCACGCACTGCTAACACGTGTGGAAGAACCCTTCCCACCCTGAAAGGGATTGTGACGATTATGTTATCGAGACTGTAGGGCGTGACTAGACTGGCAATGCCCGTGGAAGAACCCTTCCCACCCTGAAAGGGATTGTGACCGACTATTCGCACCCTGTTCGACGTGACCAATATCCCTGTGGAAGAACCCTTCCCACCCTGAAAGGGATTGTGACGAAAACCCACGCCCCCGATACATAGTCCGCACCCCCAGGGTGGAGTGGAAGAACCCTTCCCACCCTGAAAGGGATTGCGACGAGGTCCTCCAGGGTCCTTTCCTCCGCCAGGGCCAAAGGTGGAAGAACCCTTCCCACCCTGAAAGGGATTGCGACCAAATACGTCAGAACCAAAACGCGCCCCCAACTCCTCCAGTGGAAGAACCCTTCCCACCCTGAAAGGGATTGCGACCGGACGCGATGAGTTGCCACGGCCCCAAGCCGCGATACATGTGGAAGAACCCTTCCCACCCTGAAAGGGATTGCGACCGGATCTTCGCCCCTCGTTTCTGGAGGGGCAAAAACAAGGTGGAAGAACCCTTCCCACCCTGAAAGGGATTGCGACTTTTGTGCCAGCACGTAGATATCATCATCAATGCCACGGGTGGAAGAACCCTTCCCACCCTGAAAGGGATTGCGACACGTGGCGTCCAGTGTCCGGGGACTAACCACCGCCGCTACCCCGGTGGAAGAACCCTTCCCACCCTGAAAGGGATTGCGACAAGACAACCGAACCACCGCCCAACGCCCTTCCAACTCCACGTGGAAGAACCCTTCCCACCCTGAAAGGGATTGCGACTACCAAGCGTTGCGCTCGGCTAGCTCGAATATGTAACGAGTGGAAGAACCCTTCCCACCCTGAAAGGGATTGCGACCCAAGAGGCACGTACGCTACAAGATTAGGGAACTCTTCCGTGTGGAAGAACCCTTCCCACCCTGAAAGGGATTGCGACTTGAGAGATGCAAGCCAAGGATCTTCGGGCGTGTCTTGGTGGAAGAACCCTTCCCACCCTGAAAGGGATTGCGACTGGAATTTCTACCCTGCAGATTTTGACGGAAACCTGCGTGGAAGAACCCTTCCCACCCTGAAAGGGATTGCGACTTCGATCCACTCAAATTTGCGCAGGCCATGGGATTAGTGTGGAAGAACCCTTCCCACCCTGAAAGGGATTGCGACAAAACCAACTCCCCACAAGTCACACCCCTAACCCCCAACCGTGGAAGAACCCTTCCCACCCTGAAAGGGATTGCGACTAGTATTTATCGGGACCCCTAGAGGAGCGTACAAAACGTGGAAGAACCCTTCCCACCCTGAAAGGGATTGCGACCCAAGAAACTCGTCCCAGCGAAGACCCGTGGCTATCCCGTGGAAGAACCCTTCCCACCCTGAAAGGGATTGCGACTGAAGATAAGCTTGTCCTCATCCTCGGAAATTTCGACTGGAGGTGGAAGAACCCTTCCCACCCTGAAAGGGATTGCGACAGTATATATACATCCTCATCAATCCCTCTAATTACGTTGTGTGGAAGAACCCTTCCCACCCTGAAAGGGATTGCGACGCCAACGCTTCCGAGAACACCACGTAGACCATGGTCACCCCCCTGTGGAAGAACCCTTCCCACCCTGAAAGGGATTGCGACTATATTCGCGCACCGCAAGTACATAAACGTCGTCTTCGATGTGTGGAAGAACCCTTCCCACCCTGAAAGGGATTGCGACGTCCCCGCGGGCCCGTACTTGGCTCAAGGGCTCTTCCGGTGGAAGAACCCTTCCCACCCTGAAAGGGATTGCGACCCCTCGACCATCGATTCGGTTGTCAGGGGGATTAACGAGGTGGAAGAACCCTTCCCACCCTGAAAGGGATTGCGACATGTACTCCAAAGCTTGCCTCAGAACCTCCGGAAGAAACCAAGTGGAAGAACCCTTCCCACCCTGAAAGGGATTGCGACTAAGCAACTATTTCTACGTACATACCAGCGACCCATATGTGGAAGAACCCTTCCCACCCTGAAAGGGATTGCGACTGTGTGGCCGTAGCCTCAATTCGAAGCGTGATCGTGGGGTGGAAGAACCCTTCCCACCCTGAAAGGGATTGCGACCAATGGAGCGACAATTTTCACGTGACGATGATTCAAGGCACGTGGAAGAACCCTTCCCACCCTGAAAGGGATTGCGACGCCATGACGATCTTGCTCGCCAATTGCTCACTAAATGTAGTGGAAGAACCCTTCCCACCCTGAAAGGGATTGCGACTGGGGTCAGTTACCGCAGCGATGCCCCCGCCAGCGACTAGTGGAAGAACCCTTCCCACCCTGAAAGGGATTGCGACACATATACCACGGCCCCTCCTTTACGGCCCAGGACTTATTGTGGAAGAACCCTTCCCACCCTGAAAGGGATTGCGACATTGCCCGTTCACGCACCTCATCTTTTCCGACCATATGTGGAGTGGAAGAACCCTTCCCACCCTGAAAGGGATTGCGACGGGATACTCACCTTTTTTATGGTTATCATGACTTGCCGCGTGGAAGAACCCTTCCCACCCTGAAAGGGATTGCGACATGGTGATCTTCACGTTTTTGGACGTGACAGGAACGTTAATGTGGAAGAACCCTTCCCACCCTGAAAGGGATTGCGACATGTTCCATGGCGTAACCACGGCGGCTATGCCGCCCCCCTGTGGAAGAACCCTTCCCACCCTGAAAGGGATTGCGACTAAAGGTCACGCGCCGCGCGGCGCGCGACGAGAACAGTGGAAGAACCCTTCCCACCCTGAAAGGGATTGCGACTTTTGAAGCGAGAGGCTCAGAAAAAACGATATACAAGTGGAAGAACCCTTCCCACCCTGAAAGGGATTGCGACGTCACGGTAACCTTGACTCGGCGGTGAGTGACGACAATACCCGTGGAAGAACCCTTCCCACCCTGAAAGGGATTGCGACCGTAGGAGTGCATCAAGACCGCGGGGACTAGTCACGGTGGAAGAACCCTTCCCACCCTGAAAGGGATTGCGACGGGAGCACCGACTCCGCCCACACGTGGAGCTGGGGGGTGGAAGAACCCTTCCCACCCTGAAAGGGATGGCGACTGGTATTCGTCGACCTGTCCGATGACAGCGGCCCAGGTGGAAGAACCCTTTCCATCCTGAAAGGGATGGCGACGGAAAAGGCGGTGACGGATGATCGGTGACGCGTGACGGGAAAATGGTTTCCCCCTCCAAACAAACCCCAACCCTGCAAAGGAACGTGCACCCCCTCGCTCCACCCTGAAAGGGGTTGCGACGGCACACAGAGCGTCCATGAGGGCCCCTTGGCTGAGGGGGAAAGAGCCCTCTCCCAAAAAGGACGGCGACCGAAAAGGCGGTGCCGGAGGATCGGTGGCGCGGGAGAAAAACATGCGCCCTCCCCCTAGGGATCCGCCTCCCTCGCGAGGGAGGGGCCCACCCATCACCCTTCACGCTTCCCTGGGCCCCGCCTTTACCCCCCCACCCGGAGAGGGACGACAACCGATAAAGCGATGGCGGGGAATTGACGGCGCGCGACAGGAATGCGTACCCCTCTCCCCCCTCGAAGGAAGAGGTGAGAAGAGGGCTTCCCCCTCACCCTTTTCGCGTCTCGTGAGGTGCGCCCCGACGGCCGGGCGACCCAGAGGGGCGCGCGGGAGAGGGTGAGAAGCCGCGGGAGGCCTAACCCCCGCCGGGTTGCGGCGGGAGGACGGCGTCCCCTCGCAAAGGAGGTCCTATCCGCGCAACCTGCGTATCAGACTCCGAAAGGATGTCCGATCCTGAAGGGCCGCGAGATCTTTGCTCTCCCGGTAATGGGCGAGGGCTTTAAGCACCTTGGAGCGAAGTTCCGCGGGAAGGTAAGGGCACTCGTGGAGCCCGCGGCACAGGCGGGTGTCGAAGGCCCCCTCTAATGCCTCCTGACGGAGCTGCTCCAGCGCGTGTATGTCGCCCCCGCTCCGCTTCAGGATCTCCAGCTGGATGGCGCGCTTGAACCCGCCGATTTTTTCCAGGACCTCTTCGTGCTGGTCCTGGGGAAAAGTCTGGGCCACCTTGGCCAGCACCTCCACGCCCACAGGACCCTCCGCTGTGGACACGCGCTCCTGTAATTCAGGAGCCAGCTTCAGAAGGGCCAGGTATTTGCGCACCGTGCTCAAGGAAAATCCCGTCATCTTGGCCACGAGACCGATGTCCTTGTAGTGCTCGTACAATTTTTGAAAAGCCCGCGCCTTGTCAATAGGGTTCAGGTCGGCACGATGCACGTTCTCGACGAGGGAGAGGGTGAGGGCATCGAGGTCGTGGGCGACCTCGCAGACGATGGCGGGGATGGTTTCCCAGCCGAGCCGCTGGCAGGCAAGCAGGCGGCGCTGCCCGGCGATGAGCTCGTAGGTTCCATCGGGAAGGCGCCGAACCAGCACCGGGCTGAGCAGCCCGTGGGTGCGGATGCTTTGGGCGAGGTCCTCAATGGTCGCGTCTTCCGTGCCCGCCTGGAGGTCCTTGCGCACGTTGGCCGCAGAAACCCGTATGGCCGAAATCCGAACTTCCTGAACCTGCATTGGCCCTCCTTGCAAGTATTATAATGCGCAAAAAGCGCGGAGAACCGCTTCGCTGGGCGAGAAAGAACGAAAAAAAGGAGGCCGGATGTGGCTGATGGACATGGTGTTCCCCGTGGAGGTGGCGGAAGGGGAGGAGCCACAAGGGTTGCTCCTCACAGGGGATTGGGAGGGGGTGGACCCTTGGGAGCTGCTTTTGCCGGACGCTGAAATCGACGAGGAGACCTTGGCCCGGATACGCGATCCCCGCAAATCCAAGATCGTCTTGGCCGAGGCGGTGGTGAAGCTGGGTCGGGAGGCCGTGCTCTCCGTGATCGCCCACGAGCTCGGGCATTTGCTGCTTCGGCTGTACTTGTCGGAAGAAGAGCTCGAAGGGAGTTGGGAGGAAGCGGTGGTGGACCAGGGGGCGCTGTTCGTCCTGGGGCTGGGCCCCTTGCCGGAACCGCTGGCGACCTGTGTGCGGCGCCAGAATCGTCCGCCTGAGGCCTTCCGCACCTGGGCCGAACGGCACCTGCAGTGGTTCGAGGAGGCCTACGGCCCCCTGCCCCCTATGGAGGCGCCCGCCTTCCAAAGGCTCATCCAGGACATCAAGAAGCACATCCGCGTCCACGAGGAGGCCCAAAAGGCGCAGGAGGGGTGAGGGGCCATGCCCAGGGGCATGGTGGTCACGGTGGGCTTAGGTCGGGAGGTGGAGCACGGCATCGCCTTTGCCCTCGCCCAGGGCCGGCCGGAGTTCGTGGTGTTCGTGGTTACCCCCAAGAGTCGGGCCAAGCTTGAAGCCATTCACAACGTGCTGGCGAAAAAGGGGGAGGCCCTGCCGGACCACGCGGTGGTGGAGCTGGCGGACGAAAACGACGTGGAACAGGCGTATCGCGCGACGCGCCAGGCCCTCGCCCAGCTCCGCCAACGTGGCCTGCCGGCGGAAGCCATCGCCCTGGACTACACCTCGGGCAGCAAGCCCATGGCCGCCGGCGCCCTGTACGCCGCCCTGCTGGAAGGATGCGGCACGATCAGCTACATCACCGGCGAGCGCGACCCAAGCGGCCGGGTCATCTCCAACACCGAACGCCTCTGGCTGGCCAAGCCCGTGCACCTCCTCGCCGAGCTCCTCCTCCAACGGGGGATCCAGCTCTTCAACCTCCGGCAGTTCCGGGCCGTGCAGAACCTCCTGGGCCCCTTCCTAAAGGAGTTCCCGGCCGAGCACGCCCAAGGCCTCTTTCCCACCCTGGTCTGCCTAAACGCCCTCGCCCAAGCCTACGAGGCCTGGGATGCCTTCGACCACGCGAAAGCCCGCGAGCGCTTTTGTCACGTGAACCGGAAGACCGTGCAGGTGTGGCCGGAGAAGGTGCGCGAGAACCTCCTGCGCAACAAGGGCTGGGTATGCCGATTGAGCGAGCGCCTGACCTCCGCGGAGGACAAGGAAAAGCTGTGCCCAGAGCTCCTCGTGGACCTATGGGCCAATGCCCTCCGCCGCCTTCAGGAGGGGAGGTTCCTTGACGCCGTGGCCCGCCTCTATCGCCTGGTCGAGCTCATCGCCCAGTTTCGCCTCCTCCACCGCTATGGCATCAACACGAACCGCGTGGAGCTCGCGCAACTGCCGACCTCGAACCGCGCGTACTACGAACGGTTTCTCAACGACCGCGGGGAACTCAAGCTCGGTGCACACAACGCCTATAAGCTCCTGGCGGACCTTGGGGACACGCTTGGGCACGAGTACTTCAAGGGCCATCTCGACCACGCGCTGAGCGCGCGCAACAACTCGGTGATCGGGCATGGGCTGAACACGGCCACAGAGGAGGTGGCCCGCCAGCTGTGCGCGGCCGTGGAGCCCTTCCTGCGCAGCGTGGTGCCGGATTTGGAAGAAAAGGTGGCCATGGCTTCCTTCCCTGTCCTCGAGGCGCCGAAGACGTGAAAACGCGGGGCCTAGGCGCCAAGGAGGAGCGCGCGGCGGAGGCGGAAGGCCAGCGGCCCCTGGGGCGGAGCGGGGGCGTGCAACACCACGGGGAGGCCCTGGACCGTGCCCCGCACCTCCCAGCGGTCGCCCAAGTACTCCGCGCCCTCCACCTCCGCCCGGAACGGACCCGCGCCGAGCTCCGCCCACTCCGGCCGGAAAAAGAGAAAAGCCTCGTCGCCCTCCGCGAGCGGGGCCACGGGCTCCGCCACGACCTCCGTCCCGGCCACCGCCACCCGGAACGCGGCGCCCTCCCGTCCCAGGACGCGGGCGGGCCACAGGTTGGCCCGGCCCAGGAATTGGGCTACGAAGGGCGTGCGCGGCCGCTCGTACAGCGCCTGCGGGACGTCCACCTGCTCCAGCCTCCCCTCCCGCATCACCGCCACCCGGTCGCCCAGGACCAGGGCTTCCTCCTGGTCGTGGGTCACGTACACCGCGGTGATCCCCTTCCCTTTGAGGAGGTGGCGGAGCTCCCGCCGCAGCTCCTGGCGCAGGGCCGCGTCCAGGGCGGAGAGGGGCTCGTCCAGGAGGAGCACTTTGGGCTCCACGGCCAGGGCCCGGGCCAGGGCCACCCGCTGCTTCTGCCCCTCGGAGAGCTCGTGGGGCCGGCGCCGCTCGTAGCCGGAGAGGCCCACGAGGGCGAGGAGCTCGGCCACCCGGGCCTGGCGCTCCCGCCGGGGGAGGCGGCGCCGGCCGTGCCGGAGGCCGTAGGCCACGTTGGCCGCCACGGAAAGGTGCGGGAACAGGGCGTAGTTTTGGAACACCATCCCCACGTCCCGCCGCTCCGGGGGCAGGCCGAGGAGGGAGCGGCCGTCGAGCCGGATGTCCCCGGCCTCGGGCTGCTCCAGGCCGGCCACGCACCGCAGGACCGTGGTCTTCCCGCAGCCGGAGGGCCCCAAGAGCACGAGGATCTCCCCGGCCTCCACGGCGAAGGAGACGCCCGCCACGGCCACCACCGGGCCGAACCGCTTTTTCAGGTTTTCCACCTCAAGCCTGGCCATAGGCGCGCAGGGTGCGTTCCCCAAGCCACTCCCAGAGGGCCACGGCGGCCACGGTGATCCCGATGAGGAGGGAGGCCATGGCCGAGGCCGCCCCGAACCGCCGGGCCGACAGGAACCGATAAATGGCCAGGGGAAGGGTCACGAGCTCCCCCTGGGAGAGCATGGCCGCGGCGGTCATCTCGCCCAAGGAAAGGGCCAGGCTGAAGGCCCCGGCCACAAGCAGCGCCTGGGAGAGGAGGGGGGCCTCCACGGTGAGGAAGGCCCGGAACCGCCCCGCTCCCAGGGTGCGCGCGGCCTCCACCCACGCCGGGGTCAACCCCTCCCAGATGGGCCGCACGATCCGCACCACAAAAGGATAAAAAAGCAGGGCGTGGGCCAACACCAGGGCGTACTTTTCCGGGAGGCGGGAAAGGGGCGGCTGGCGGAAGGCCAACAGGAGGGCCAGGCCCAGCACCACGGAGGACACGGCCATGGGGGCCATGAGGAGCACCTCCAGGGCGCGGGAGGGGAGGACGCGCAGGGCGGCGCTCACCCCCACCCCCAAAAGGAGGGCCAACAGGGTGGAGAGGCCGGCCACCTCCAGGCTCACCTGCAGGCTCCCCAGGGGCGAGGTGCCGATGAACGGGTTCTGTTCTGGGGAGAAGATGGCGCGGTACCAGGCGAGCCCGGGGGGTCGGCCGGCCCAGGGGCGGCTGAAGGCGTCCGCCACCACCGCGGCCATGGGGCCTAAAAAGAGCACGGCGCTGCCCAAAAGCCAGAGGATCCAAAGGAGGTGCGCGGGCCGGGAGGGGAAGGGTTGGGTGGGGAGGGGGCGGGAGCGCGCCTGCCGGCCGCCCCAAAACCCGCCCGCCCGCACGTAGAAGTAGGCCAAGGCCAGGGTCACAAGGATCTGCAGAAGGCCCAGGGCCGCGGCGCGGGGGAAGTCCAGGTGAACCCGGGCGTACTGGTAGATCCCTACCTCCACCGTGGCGTAGCGCGCCCCGCCCAACGAAAGGGGGATGGCAAAGGAGAGGAAGCACAGGACGAACACGAGGGCCGCGGCGGAAAAGAGGGCGGGGAGGAGGAGGGGCAGGGTCACGGTGAGGAAGGCGCGGGGCCGGGAGACGCCGAGCACCGCGCCGGCCTCCTCCAGGGCCGGGTCCAGGGAGCTCCAGGCGGCGTGCACGAAGCGGGCGAACACCGGGGCGTTGTAGAAGGCGTGGGCCAGGACGATGCCCCAAAGGGAGTAGAGGACGCGCAGGGGCGGCTCGGCCAGGCCGAACACGCGGCGCAACGCGGCGTTGAGGTAGCCCGCATGCCCAAAGAACAGGAAAAAGCCCAGGGCCACGGTGATGGGCGGCAGCACGAAGGGCGCCAGGGTGAAGGCGCGCAGGAGCCCCTTCCCAGGGAAGCGGTAGCGGGTCAAAAACCAGCCCAAGGGGAAGCCGAGGGCGAGGCTGAGGAGGGTGGAGAGGAGGGCCTGGAGGGCGGTGAAGGCGAAGAGGTGGCGCACGTAGGGGTCCGCGAGAAGGGGGCCCAGGCGGGCCAGGGTCCAGCGGCCCTCCTCCCGCAGGCCCCAAAGGAGGACGTTGCCCAGGGGGAGGAAAAAAGCCAGGGCCAAAAAAGCGAGGGGCAAGCCGGCCAGGAAGAGGCTTGCCCCCCGCCGCCTTTTCAGCCGCCGAGCAAAAGCTGCTGCCACTGGCTCAGCCACTCCTCGAGCTTGGCGCCCACGAGCTCCGGCGGCAAGGAGACCGGCTTCTCCGGGATCACTGCGTACACGTACCCCGCGGGGAGCTTGGCCCGCCGGTTCACGGGGAACATCCACTGCGTCGTGGGAATGCGCTCCTGTACCTCCACGGAAAGCACGAGGTTCAGGAAAGCGTGGGCCAAATCGAGGTTACGGCTGGTGCGCACAATGCCCATCCCCTCCACCTGGCGGAAGGCCTCCCCGCCGGGCGTGATCACCTGGTACCGAAGGGAGCCGTGCTCGATGTAGGAGTAGGCCGTGTCCGTGGAGTAGGAGAGGACAATGGGCGCCTCCCCGGCCAGGAACATGTCGTAGGCCTCGGACCAGCCCTTGGTGACGGTGAGGAGGTTGGGCAGGAGCTTGCGCCAGTACTCCCGCCAGCCCTCGCCGTAGTGGGCGATGGTCCAAAGGAGGAAGGAGAGGCCGGGCGAGGACGTGCGCGGGTCCATGACGATGATCTTTCCCTTGAGCTCCGGCCGCAGCAGGTCGTCCAGGGTCTGGGGCACGAGCTCCGGGGGGAGGAGCTCGGAGTCGTACACGAAGGTCACGTAGCCGTGGTCGTAGGGGAGCACGTGGCCGGTGGGGTCGAAGAGGAGGGCCTCGGGCACGTCCGCCAGGTTGGGGATGAGCTTAGGGTCGTAGGGCTGGAAGACGCGGTGGGCCAAGGCGCGCGGGAGCTCCACGTCCGCCAGGCCCAGGAACACGTCGGCCCGGGCGATCCCCAGCTGCAGCTCGGCGATGAGGCGGGACAGCATCTCCGAGGAGTCGCCCACGGCCACCCAGGTGAGGGTCGCGCCGGGGAACAGGGCCTCGAACCGCTCCTTGATGAACAGGGCCGGGCCCCAGGCCACGAAGGAGTCGTAGGTGTAGACCACAAGCTCCCGGGCCGTGCCCAACACGGCCAACGCCACGACCAGCACCCAAAGCTTCCTCATGCGTGCCCACCTCCTTGGGGGATGTGGATGAGGAGGAGTTTTCCTGCGCGCACCCGCACCCCAAAGGGCGTGGCCACCACCTCGTTGGACACCCCGCGCGTCGAGGCCCGCACGAGCACCCCCTCCTCCAGGGCGTAGCGCAGCCCCCAGGTGGTCACACCCCGGGCCTCGGAGGTGAGGGGCAGGAGGGACACGAGGTCCCCGGGCGAGCCCGCAAGCTCCAGGCGGTCCCGCACGAGGTAGATGCGGGCATCCGCGTGGAAGAGGACGATGGGGAGGTCGTACTTCTCCAGGAGGTTGGCGTTGGCCAGGGTGTGGTCCAGGCGGGCGCCGAACGCGCCCACCACGCGGATTTCCGCGGCGCCCAGGGCCACGGCGTGGTCCAGGGCCAGCTCCAGGTCCGTGGCGTCCTTCTCCCGGGGCACGCGCAGCACCGGCAGCCCCTCGGGCGGGGGCTGGGGCAGGGAGTCCAGGTCGCCCAAAAGAAGGTGGACGGGGAGGCCGGCCCGTTGGGCGAGGAGGAGGCCGCCGTCGGCGGCGAGGATGAAATCCGCGCCCACTGCGGCCTCCTGGGCCTCGCGGGGCGAGGCCACGCCGCCCGCAAGGATCAGCACGGTGCGCAACAAGCGAAAACCCCTCCTTGGCGGCAACCAAGGGAGGGGGCTTTGTTAGATGCCCCTGCCTGAGCGGGGCCAGCGCGGTAACCTTCCCTTCGCCGGCATTACCCGGATCAGGTTCAAGGGGTCGAGGCGTTCCCGCCTCCTCTCAGCCCCGTTCGGAGCTCCCCCGGTTACCGGAAACGAGTTTAGCCGCACCCAGGCCAGGTCTCCAGAAGGTGGTAGGCCATGTCCCAAAACCAGCGCTCGTAGTGGCAGGCCCGCGCGAAGATCGGCCAAGCGGCCCGGAAGTCGAGCGGGGAGGCGTCGATGGCCGCGCGCAACTGGGCCACCACGGTCCGGTACCCCTCGGACAAGTAGCTCTCCGCCCACCGCACGTACAGCGGGTTGGGGTTTCGGGCGAGGTTCTCCCGGTGCGCTTCGGCGATGTCCTGGTAGCTCCAAAAGCAGGGGAGCACGGCCAAGAGGCCCTCATGAGGGGTACCGAGGGCGGCGGTGGCGAGCATGAAATCCACGTAGGCCGCGTTCACCGCCGAAGGCGGCGTGCGGACGGCGTCTTCCACCTTGAGCCCCAAGGCGCCCAGCAGGTCCGCATAGTTCCGCAGCTCCGTGATGGCCAAGCCTTGCACCACGCCCAGAACCTCGCGCAGAAGCCCAAACTCGCTCTTGGCCATCACGAGGGCCAGGGCGCGGATCAGGCCCACCAGGTAGTTGTAGTCCTGAAGGAGGTAGAACTTGAACTTCTCCGGGGGGAGCTGCCCGGTGAAGAGCTGCACCACGAAGGGGTGGTGCACCAGGGCCTCCCAGAGGGGGGCCGCCTGGGCCCGCAGCTGGGCGGTCAACCCTCCTTGGCGTGAGGCTCTTCGCGCAGGCATGCAAGGATGCGCAGGGCCTTCCGCACCACGTCCTCAGCCGACCGTCCCAGGAGGCGCACCATCGGCTCTTTCCCGGGACCGCCCCGGTCGTAGATGAGATCGGGGACATGCCCGCACGCAGCCAGCGCCCGACTCACCCCCCACGGCAGGGACTGCCCTTCCTCGGCGGGCTCCCCGGCCCGATCGAAGGCGGCCATGGACAGCCCGGCCCGTTCGGCGGCACGAAGCACATCCTCCCCGAACCGGAGGTTGAGGGCGGCCCGCAGGCTGGGATCGAACCGGCGCGCCGTCAGGAGCACGCGCGCCATGTGGCGGGAGGCCCCAAAACGGGGCACCCCCACCCGCACGCCCCGCACGGTCCGCACGATGCGCCCATCCAGGCCGGCCACGTCCTCCTCCCCCAGGGCGAAGGGCGTGGCCAGGGCCAAATTGCTCCCCACCTCAGGAACCAACTCCCTGAAGTCCGGCCCTAAAAGGGAAACCGCGCGCTCCAACTCCTCGAGGACCTCCGCTTTGGCGGCGGCGTTGCGCACGTGGGCCATGGGGTGGACGGGCCCGTGGCCCGTGCCCAGGTCCAAGGCGTAGAGCAAGGCCCGGGTGAGAAAGGCCTCGGCCTTTGCCACCGCCTCCGGCAGCGCCGCTCCATGGGCCAAGAAGGCGCAGATGGCGGCCGAAAGCACGCATCCGGTCCCATGGGTATGGGGATGGTGAACCTTGGGCCGGCGAAAGAAGTGGACCTCGCCCCCCACCACGAGGACATCCACGGCCTCCTCCCCGGGGAGATGCCCGCCCTTCACCAGGACGGCCGGGCCGTCCCGAGCCAACCGCATGGCCGCCTCCACCTGGTCCTCCGTGCTCCGAATGGGTAGGCCCGCGAGGACCTCGGCCTCGGGCGCGTTGGGGGTGATCAAGGTGGCGCGGGGCAGGAGCTCCTCCTTCAGGGTGGCCACGGCCTCTTCCGCCAGGAGCCGTGCGCCGGACTTGGCCACCATCACCGGATCCACCACCACCGGGAACGTCCGCTGCGCCAGGGCCCGGGCCACGGCCCGCGTGATCGCCGCGTCCCCCAGCATCCCCGTCTTGGCCGCGTCCACCCCGATGTCCTCCACCACGGCCGCGATCTGCTCGACCACGAACTGGGGGTCGAGGAGCCGTACGGAGCGCACCTCTCGGGTGTTCTGGGCCGTGAGGGCGGTGACGGCGCTCATGCCGAAACAGCCCAAGGCCTCGAAGGTCTTGAGGTCGGCTTGCAGGCCGGCTCCGCCGCCGGAGTCGCTCCCGGCGATCGTAAGGCAGCGTGGGATCCTCATGCCGTCAACCTCCGGTGGATCAGTTCCCCCGCTTTAAGCCCGGAAAGGAGCATCCCCCCGAAGATGGGGCCCATGCGGGGCGTGCCGAACACGGCCGCCGCGGCCATCCCGGCCACAAACAGCCCAGGGTAGACCTCGCCGGTTCCCTCCACCACCTGTTTCTCCCCCACCGCCGCCCACATGGGGCCCTCCCCCATCACCCCCCCGGTGGGCGTGGGCAGGCGGACCCCGGTTTTCTCCACCAAGCGCCGCACGAGGACGGCGCCGTGGCCCGTGGCGTCCAGCACGGCCCGCGCCCCGAAGGCCAGGGGATCCACGTGCCAGCCCGCCAAGCACACCGACGTCCACTGGGCCACCACCCCCTCGACCCTCCCCGCGCGCACCACTAAGTCTTCCGCCCGCCAACCCGTGAGGATCTGAGCCCCCGCACGGAGGGCCGCCAGGGTCAGGGCGGCCACGGCCTCACAGGCCTCGGCCAGGTAGTAGCCGGCGCGGGGCACCAGCCGCACCCCCAGGCCCTCCAGCACCGCCCGGCCCTCCTCCTCCACCACGATCCGGTTGAACAGGGCCCCGCCGCCCCACATCCCCCCGCCCGGGGCCAACCGCTCTTCCAGCACGGTCACCTTATGGCCGGCCCGCGCCAAGACCTGAGCCGCCATGAGCCCGGCAGGCCCAGCTCCCACGACCGTTACCTCCGCCTGCAGAGCCGGAAGCAGGGCCTCGAAATACGCGCGCGCTAAAACGGCACTGATCTCTTCATCCCGCACGTCCATGGCAAGGGGAAGCTCAGCGAAGGGGACAGAAGAGCGGGCTTCGGTAACCTTCCCTTCGCCGGCATTACCCGGATCAGGTTCAAGGGGTCGAGGCGTTCCCGCCTCCTCTCAGCCCCGTTCGGAGCTCCCCCGGTTACCTCAAAAACCATTATACCGGCGCGTTTGCGCCGGAACACCCGCTGGGGTAGGTTTTCCCGTCATGAGCGCCTTGGAGCTGATCCTGAGGATCAGCGAGCGGGAGCTTTCGGCCGTGGAGGCCGCAAGCCAGCAGAGGCTCGCGCTTCCCCTCGCGTTTTGGCGGGAGCTGGCCGAGGGCCTGCGCAGCGCCGGCTACCCCCAGCTGGCGGCCGCCCTCGAGCGGGCCGTGAGCGCGGCCCAGGCCCGCGAGCGCCTCCTCGCCGAAAAGCTGCAGTGCATGGAGCCCGCCTACGACCCCGCGGCCCAAGCTCGCTGCCAAACCGTGCTGGAGGAGGACCTGCGCCCGGAACCGCGGGCCTAGGCACACCCACGCCCCCAAGAACGGCGGGGGAAGGCCCATGGAGCGGCTGACCTCGCCCGCGGTGCTCCGCCGGCTCCTCGAGGCCCAGGGCCTCCGGCTCCGCCCCTCCCTGGGCCAGCACTTCCTGGCCGATGCCCACGTGCTGGCGCGCCTCCTGGAGGCCATCGCCCCGGAGCCCCAGGAAAGGGCGGTGGAGGTGGGCGCCGGGATCGGCACCCTCACCGTGGCCCTGGCCCCCCACGTGGCCGAGCTGTGGGCTGTGGAGGTGGACCCCCGCTTCCTCCCCCTCCTGCGGGCCCACCTCGCCCCCTTCCCCCACGTGCATATCCTCCACGCGGACTTCCGCGACCTGGGGCTTGCCGCGCTGGGGCGGGACCTCCTCCTGGTGGGGAACCTGCCCTACGGGATCACCAGCGACGTGCTGTTGAAGCTCATCCGGGAGCGGGAGAGCGTGGCGCGGGCGGTGTTCACCGTGCAGTGGGAGGTGGGGGAAAAGCTGGTGGCCGCGCCGGGGCCCCAGGCCAGCCGCCTGGGCGTGCACCTCCGCGCCTACTTTTCCGTGGAGCTCGTGCGGCGGATCCCGCGCAGCGCGTTCTTCCCCCCGCCCGAGGTGGACGGGGCCGTGATCCGCCTGCAGCGGCTCCCCGCGCCCCGGGTGACCCTGCCCGAGCCCCTCTGGGAGAGGACCCTCGCCCTGGCCTTCGCCCACCGCCGCAAGAGCCTGCGGCGCGTGCTGGCCTCCCATCTTTCTCCGGATCGGGCCGACGCCCTTTTGGCGGAGCTAGGGCTGGACCCGCGGGTGCGCGCGGAGGCCTTGGACCTGCCGGAGCTGGAGCGGCTCGGCTGGGCCTTGGCCCGCCTTGGCCTCCTTGGGGAGGCCCGCTAGAGTCGGGATATGCTCGACCTGGCCCTCGTGGCGGAGTTCCGGGAGGTGCTGGCGCGGGAGCCGCGCCTCATCCGGCTTCCGCTCGAGCGCACGGCGGTGTTCGTGGGCGACACCCACGGCGACCGGGAAGCGAGCGAAGAGGTCCTGCGCCGGTACTTCGACGCGGCTCACGTGCTCGTGTTCTTGGGGGATTACGTGGATCGGGGGCCGGACTCCCCAGGGAACCTGGCCCTCCTCATGCGGGCCAAGGTGGCCCATCCGGAGCGGATCTTCCTCCTTATGGGGAACCACGAGGCCTGGGCGGTAGCGCCCTTCGTGCCCGCGGACTTCTGGCGGGCCCTTTCCCCCCGCGAGGAGAAGCTCCTGGCGGAGACCCTGGCCCTGTTGCCGTTTGCGGCCTTCCATCCCGCCGGGGTGCTGGCGGTGCACGGCGCCCTCCCCGACGTGGACGAGCTGGAGGAGATCGAACACGTGCCCCTGGGCTCGGCCAACTGGCGGAAGATGACGTGGGGGGACTGGGTGGACGGCCCAGGCTACCAGGTGGACCCCGGGGTGTGGGGCCGGCCGGCCTATGGCCGGGACTACTTCTTTGAGGTCATGGAGCGGCTGGGGCTGCGGGTTTTGGTGCGGGCCCACCAGCCCGACGCCCCCCTCTTCTTGTTTGGGGGCCGCTGCCTGACCCTGTTCACCAGCCACGCTTACGGGCCCGGCCCCCGCCGCGTGGCCCTCCTCCCCCCCGCCGCCCGCGTGCGCTCCGGCACCGATCTGGCCATCCAGGAGCTCTAAAACGGCCAGATCAGGGGCACAAGGAGCACCACCAGCACGTACACAAGGACGTTGAAAATTCCGCCCAAAAGGAGGTAGTCGCGGAAGCGGTAGCCGGCCACGAGCACCAGGGAGTTGGGCGGGGTGCCCACGGGCGTGGCGTAAGCCGCGGCGGTTACGGTGGCCAGGGCCATGAGCACGGGGTGGGGCGCCACGTTCAGCGTTCGGCACATGGAAAGGGCAATAGGGGTGAGCATGGCCATGGTGGCGGTGTTGGACATGAACTGGGTGAGGAGGATGCCCACGGCGCTCACCACCGCCAAAAACGTCCAAGGGCTGAGGCGCGGGCCCAGAAGGCCCAGGGCCCAATCCGCCACGAGCTTTCCGCCCCCGCTTTTGTCCAGGGCCGCGGCCATCCCCAGCGCCCCCGCCAGGAGGAAGATCGTGTTCCAGTCGAAGCGGGAAAAGAGCTCCCGCGCGGGGCAGCACCCCAAAAGGAGCACCAAGAGGGCCCCGAGGATCGCGGTGAGGGCCAGGGGGATGGGCTCGGCAGCGAACAGAGCCACGCACAGCAGCAGGACGCCCAAGGCCGCGTACTTCTTGAAGGGAGGGGCGGCGTTGTGGGCGGCGTTGGCCTGAAGGGCCGGGGCCGCGGGGAGGGCGGCGAACCGGCGCCGGGCCAGGGGGTAGGCAAAGAACGTCACGTAGGCCAGGTACGCGGCGAGGATGGGGAGGCCGATGAGGGCGAACTCGAAGAAGCCGAAGGGTCGGAAGCCGGCGTTCCGGAGGGCGGCCTGGGCCAGGAGGGGCGGGGTGGAGCCCACGAGGGTGAGCATGCCGCCGGTGTTGGCGGCGAAGGCCACGAACATGAGGACGTTGGCAACTCGGATCCTTCCTGGGGAGGCCAGGGCCAGGCCGCTCACGATGGGCAAAAACACCGCGGTGGTGCCCGTGTTGTTGAGGAAGGCGGAGAGGGCGGCGGCGGCCAGGACCACCAGAAGCACGAGCTTGCGCTCATCCCCCCGGGCCAGCTTGGCCAGGCGATCGCCGATGTCGCGCGCCGCGCCCGTGGCGAACAGGGCCTCGCCCACCACCATCATCCCGCCCACCAGGAACACCACGGGGTCGGCGAAGCCGCGGAAGGCCGTGGCGAAGTCGGCCGCGCCCACAAGCACCATGAGGACGCAGCCCAGCACCGCGGCCAGGCCCAAGGGGACGAGCTCCGTGGCGTAGAGCACCGCCACGGCCCCCAGCACAAGCAGGGACCAGAGGGCAGGGCTCATTGGGCGCTATAGCGCGGGCGGCGGGGCGATGTGCCCGGCCCGCATGAGGATCTGCACCTCCTCCCGGGCCCGGCGGATCATGCGCTCCGCCTGCCGCTCCAGCTCGCTTTCCGAGAGGATGCGGCGGGCCACCCCTTGCTCCATGGCCTTCTTGGCCACGGCCACCGCCTCGTTCACGTACACCTCCCACTCCTCCATGGTGGGCACCACGTAGTCCTCGCGCAGGCCCTTGGCCTCCGCGGTCTTGGCGATGGCCTCCGCCGCGGCAATGGTCATCTCGTCCGTGATGGTGCGGGCGAACACGTCCAAGACCCCCCGGAAGATCCCGGGGAAGCCTAGGGAGTTGTTGATCTGGTTGGGGAAGTCCGAGCGGCCCGTGCCCACGATGCGCGCGCCCGCTTCCTTGGCCTCCCAGGGCCAGATCTCCGGCACGGGGTTGGCGCAGGCGAAGACGACGGCGTCCTTGGCCATGCGCGCCACCCACTCAGGCTTGATCACGCCCGGCCCGGGCTGGGAGGCGGCCACGCACACGTCCGCGCCCTCCAGGGCCTCGGCGATCCCGCCCCGGCGCCGCTCCCGGTTCGTGCGCAGGGCGTACTCCCACTTGTAGGGGTTCTCGTGCTTTTGGGCCTCGAGGTCCTCCCGGCCAGGGTGGAGGATCCCCTTGGAGTCCACGAGGATCACCTGGCCTGCGGGCACGCCGTAGGTGAGGAGGACGCGGACGAAGGCGATGTTGGCGGCGCCCGCGCCGATCACGGCGTAGGTCACGCGGCGGGGATCCTTCCCCACCACCTTGAGGGCGTTGATCACCCCGGCCAGGGTGATGGCGGCCGTGCCCTGCTGGTCGTCATGCCATACGGGGATGTCCAGCTCCGCCCGCAGCCGCTCCAAAACGTAGAAGCACTTGGGCGAAGCGATGTCCTCCAGGTTTATGCCGCCGAAGGCCGGGGCGATCCATTTCACGGCCTGGATGAGCTCCTCGGGGTCCTTCGTGGCCAGGGTGATGGGGAAGGCGTCCACCCCGCCCAGGTACTTGAAGAGGAGGGCCTTCCCCTCCATGACGGGGAGGGCCGCCAGGGGCCCGATGTCCCCCAACCCCAGCACCCGGGTGCCGTCGGAGACCACGGCCACAAAGTTCCCCTTGTTCGTGTATTCGAAGACCTTTTCGGGATCCTTGTGGATTTCCCGGCAGGGCTGGGCCACGCCCGGGGTGTACCAGATGGCGAAGTCCTCGTAGGAGCGGATGGCGCACTTGGCGGTGACGGCGACCTTGCCGCGGTAGAAGGCGTGCAGGGGCGGGGCCTTGCGCGCCGGCTCCCGCGCCCGGGCCAAAAGCTCCTCCACGTTGGGTTTCTCCTGGGACATCCTCCCCTCCTCACGTCCCGCGGATGCGGGCGCGAATGGCCTCCAGGTTCCGCTCCACCTGGGCGGAAAGGTCCTTGTAGAGGGAGCGGCCGTGGGCATCCATGGCCACCACCAGCGGCCCGAACCGCTCCACTTCGAACACCCAGATGGCCTCAGGGATGCCCAACTCCTCCAGCCAAAACACGTCCCGCACGCGCCGGATGGCCTGGGCTGCGAGGACCCCGGCCCCGCCGGTGAAGTGGGCGTACACCGCCCCCACCTCCGCCAGGGCCTGCAGGGTCTTCTCGCCCATCCCCCCCTTCCCCACAATCACCCGGGGCCGGAAGCGCCGCAGGAACTCGGCCTCGAAGAGCTCCATGCGCGCGGAGGTGGTGGGCCCGGCGGCCACCACCTCCCAGGAATCGCCCTTCCTCTGCACCACCGGCCCGCAGTGGAAGATGGCCAGCCCCTCCAGGGGGAGGGGCGCCCCCCGCTCCAGGGCCTTCCGATGGGCCTCGTCCCGGGCGGTGATCAGAAGCCCCGTGAGGTAAAAAACATCGCCCGCCCGCAAAGCCCGCGCTTCCCCCTCCGCAATCGGCGTGGTCAAGACCCTCTCCATGCCATCCCCCTCATTGGGACACGGTGATGGAGCGGTCCGGGCCGATGCGCACCGTGGCCCGCCGATGGGCCCAGCACTGCACAGCGATCCCCAAGGGGAGCGAGGCGGGGTGCCGGTGGGCGTACTCCACATGCACCGCCAGCACCGTGGTCCTCCCGCCCAGCCCCATGGGCCCCACCCCGGAGGCGTTGAGGAGCTCCTCCAGCTCCGCCTCCAGGGCCGCCACCTCCGGCTCGGGGTGCCGCTGGCCAAGGGGCCGCAGGAGGGCGAGCTTCCCCAGCTTCAGGGCCAGGTCCGCTCCGCCCCCGATCCCCACGCCCACGATCGTGGGCGGACAGGGCAGCCCGCCGCAGGCCACCACGTGCTCCACCACCGCCTCCTTGATCCCCTTTAGGCCCACGCCCGGGGCGAGCATCTTAAGAAGGCAGCAGTTCTCCGAACCGCCGCCTTTGGGGAGGACGTGGATCTCCGCGGAATCCCCGGGCATGGGGTCCCAGGTCACGGCCGGGATGTAGCGGCCGGTGTTGTCGCCCGGGTTCTTGCCCGTGAAGGGGTGCACGGTGTTGGGGCGCAGGGGCACCTCCTGCGTGGCCCGCCGCACGGCCTCCGGCAGGGCGGAAACGAGCTCCTTGAGGTGGGGGAAATCCAGGCCGAAGCGCACGAAAAACGTGGGGGTTCCCGTGTCCTGGCAGATGGGGAGCCGTCCCGCCCCCGCCATCTCCACGTTCCGAAGGATGGCCTCCAGCTGCACCTTGGCCGGCCCCTCCTCCCGCGCCCAGGCCCGCCGCAGGGCCTGCACCACGTCCTGGGGCAGGAGCGTGGCCGCCCGCCCCAACGCCTCCGCCAGCGCCGCCACGAAGTCCATTCATCCACCCCCGATCTCCCGCAGCTTGGCCTGGTAGAGCTCCAAATACGTGGGCTTCTGGATGTCCACGAACTTGCCCACGAGGAAGGGCTTCCCGGGGACGATGTCGGCCTCCTTGGGGTCCGCGCCGTGGCGGATGACCATCTGCTCCCGGTAGTAGCGGAGTTCGTCGAGGCCCTCGCCCAGGCGGTTGCGCCGGCCGTAGTTCGTGGGGCAAGGGGCGAGGATCTCCACGAACGTGAAGCCCTTGTGGGAAAGGGCCTCCACGAGGGTTTTCTGGAGGCGGCGGCCGTCCAGGGTGGTGCAGCGGGCCACGTAGGTGGCGCCCGCGGAGGCCGCCAAGTGCACGAGGTTGAAGGGGTGCTCGAAGTTCCCATAGGGGCTGGTGGTGGTGCGGCCGCCCACGGGCGTGGTGGGGCCCAACTGCCCACCGGTCATGCCGTAGTTGAAGTTGTTCACGCAAATCACGGCGATGTCCAGGTTGCGGCGGGCGGCGTGGATGAAGTGATTCCCCCCGATGGCGAAGAGGTCGCCGTCCCCCGAGAACACGATCACGTGGAGGTCGGGTTTGGCCAGCTTGAGCCCGGTGGCGAAGGGCACGGGACGGCCGTGGGTGGTGTGGTAGGTGTCGAGCCTCAAGTACCCGGCCACCCGCCCGGCGCAGCCGATCCCGGAGACCACGGCCACGGAGTCCGGATCCCACCCGAGCTCCTCCAGGGCGTAGAGAAAGGCGGAAAGGGCGGTGCCCAGGCCGCAGCCCGAGCACCAGATGTGGGGGAGCCGATCGGTGCGCAACCACTTCTCCAGGGGATGGTGCACGTCAGGAACAAGCTCCGGCTGAGCCTTCTCCACCTTCACCGGCATTGCCGATACACCTCCTCGATGCCCTGGAACACCTCTTCGGGCGTGTGGATGCGGCCGCCCGCGTGGTAGACGCCGTGCACGGGGACCCGGCCGCGCACGGCCCGCTCCACCTCCCGGCTCATCTGCCCCAGGTTGATCTCCACCACCACGATCCCCTTCACCCGCTGGGCCAGGCGGAACACGGCCTCCTCCGGGAAGGGCCAGGCCGTAATAAGCCGGAAGAGCCCGGCCCGGATCCCCGCCCGCCGCGCCAGCTCCACCCCGCCCAGGGAAACGCGGGCGGAAATCCCATAGGAGACCACGGCGATCTCCGCGTCCTCAAGCTGCACCTCTTCGTAGAACGTGTACTCCTGGGGGAAGAGGCGGATCTTGTCCACCAGGCGGCGCACCAGGCGGTCGTGGGCCTCGGGTGACATGTCGGGGTAGCCCCGCTCGTCGTGGGTGAGGCCGGTGACGTGGATGCGGTAGCCCTCGCCGGCGCAGGCCATGGGCGGGACGAGGTCCGGATCGGGTTGGAACGGGAGGAACTGCTCCGGCGGGACGCGGGGCTTGCGGCGCGGGGCCACGGGCACCTCCGGCGGGATCTCCACCCGTTCGTACATGTGGCCCACGACCTCGTCGGTCATGATGAGCACGGGCACGCGGAAGCGCTCGGAGAGGGCGAAGGCCTTCACCGTGAGGTCGAAGGCCTCCTGGGGGGAGGCGGGGCAGAGGGCGATGATCTCGTAGTGGCCGTGGGAGCCCCAGCGGGCCTGCATCATGTCCCCCTGGCCCACCAGGGTGGGCAGGCCCGTGGAGGGCGCGGCCCGCTGCACGTCCACGATCACGCACGGCGTTTCCGTCATCACCCCCAGGCCCAGGTTCTCCATCATGAGGGAGAAGCCGGGGCCGGAGGTGGCGGTCATGGCCTTCATGCCGCCCCAGGACGCGCCCAGCACCGCGGCGATGGCGGCGATCTCGTCCTCCATCTGGATGAACACCCCCCCGATTTGGGGCAGCCGCCAGGCCAGCCGCTCGGCGATCTCCGACTGGGGGGTGATGGGGTAGGCCGCGAAGAACCGGCAGCCGGCGGCGATGGCCCCCTCCGCGATGGCCTCGTCCCCGTTCATGAAGTGCACCCCGCTGAGGATGGCCTTAGCCGGCATCGCTCCCGCCCTCCTCTTCCACCCAGATGGCGAAATCCGGGCAGATCCGCTCGCAGAAGCCGCACAGGACACAGGCCTCGGGGGCCACCACCTCCGGCGGGTGGTAGCCCTTGTCGTTGAAGTGGGAGGCCTGGGCCAGGACCTTCCTGGGGCAGAACTCCACGCAGAAGCCGCAGCCCTTGCAGAACTCCTCGAGGACGTAGACGTAGCCCTTGGGCACCCGCCAGCGCTTCGCCACACGCTCTTGGGTCTCGTTCATAGGAGGTCGATCACCCGCGCCAAGGTTTTCTGGCCGCGGTAGTCGGGGAGGAGGAGGGGGGCGCGGCGGCTCTCGGGGATGCCGGCGCGGCGCAGCTCCTCCACGAACCGCTCCACATGGCGTAGGGTGAGGCGGCCCACCCGCGCCGTTTTAGCCCACGCTGCAGCGGCCATCCCCGCCCGCCTCCCGAACACGTTGTAGTCCAAAAGGGAATTGCCCATGAGCCGGTTCTTCCCGTGCACGCCGCCCTCCACCTCGCCCGCGGCATACAGCCCGGGAATCCCTGTCCAACCCCACTCGTCGATCACCACCCCGCCGTTTTGGTAGTGCAGGGTGGGGTACACCAGGATCGGCTCTTTCGTGGGGTCAATCCCAAAGCGGATGTACATGCGGTAGACGGAGGAAAGGGCCCGCTGGAACGTGCCCTTCCCGTGAAGCATGTCCACCATGGGCGTGTCCAGCCATACGCCCATCATGCCCGTGGGCGTGACCACGCCCAGGCCCCTCCCGCCCTTCTCCGGCGGCAGGCACTCCCGGATGAAGGCGGCGGACTCCACGTCCCGGGGCTCCAGGGGGTGCACGAAAAGCTCGCCCAGGGCGTTCACGGGCTGGGCCCCCAGCCCCCGCACCTTCTCCGTGATGAGGAGGCCCACGATCTGCTCGGGGAAGGCCGCGCCCGTGGGGTGGTACTGGACGGCGTCGAGGTCGCGGAGCTTGGCCCCCACGCGGTAGGCCAGCACCAGGCCGTCGGCGGTGGCACCGTAGTGGTTGGTGGTGGGGAAGCCCTGGATGTGGAGGCGGCCCCAGCCGCCCGTGGCCAACACCGTGGCCTTCGCCCGCACCACCTTGTACTCCTCCGTCTCCAGGCTCCACACCACCGCGCCCGCCACCTGGCCGTGCTCGTCAGTGAGGAGCTCCACCGCGGGGTGGAACTCCAACACGGGGATCCCCAGGTTGCGGGCCTCGTCCCGCAGGACCCGCATGATCTCCAGGCCCGTGTAGTCCTTGCAGGAGTGCATGCGCTTTTTGGAGGTACCCCCGCCGTGGATGGTGAGCATCGTGCCGTCGGGCTCCTTGTCGTACATGACCCCGAGCTCCTCGTGCCACCGGATGATGAAGGGGGCGTCCTCCACAAGGGCGCGCACGAGCTTGGGGTCGTTGGTGAAGTGCCCGCCGCCCATGACGTCCAGGAAGTGGATGGCCGGGGAGTCGTGGGGTTTGGTGGCCGCTTGGATCCCGCCTTGGGCCATGATGGAGTTGGAGTCCCCGTGGCGCAGCTTGGTGACGATGAGGATGCGGTCCGCGGGGATGCCGGCGTAGTGGGCCCAGATGGCCGCCACGGTGCCAGCCCCCCCTCCCCCGATCACCAACACGTCCACGTCGTAGTCCACCTGGGAAAGATCGATCCGCGTGGGATCCACTAGAGGGTAGGCCTCGAGGAGATCGGCCACCTCGTGGGGCACGAGCTCCCCAAAGGAGGCGCCCACGCGCAAGGGCCGCTTCCCCTCGGGCTTGTAGTCGGGATGGTAGCGGCGCAGGAGTTCCTCCTGCTCGGCCAAGGGCAGCCGGGGGTAGTTCGTGCCCAGGCGGGCCGGGCGGGTCTCCTCCACCCGCCGGATCGACTCCTGCATGTACTCGGGATAGACGCTCATCCCTCCTCCTTATTCGGGCTCGATCTCCCGAGCCTTGTAGAGCTCCTTGAGCTCCTCTTTCGAGAGGCCCATGAGCCGGTCGAGCTCCGCCCGGAACTTCCCGGCCTCCATCTCCGCCACGCGCCGGCGGAGGTGCTCCGCTTTGGGCGCGAGGTACGCCCCATACAGGCGGCGGGCCAGCTGCCACACGTGGTAGTGGGGGATCTCCGCCGGGCAGCGCAGGGTGCATAGGCCGCAGGAGAGGCAGTCGAAGGTGAGCTCCGCGACCTTGGCGATGTCCCCGCGCAGGGCCGCCTGCACCGCGTCCATCACCTCCAGCTTCTGGGGGCAGGCCTTGGTACAGGTATTACAGGCCACGCAGCGAGCGAGCTCCGGATAGAGCGCCAGGAGGGTCTCCCCCGAGGGCTTGACCCTCTTGAGGTCGTAGCGCTTGCGCTCCGCGGGGGTGGAGGGGAGCAGGGCCAGGTACATCCCGTCCTTGACGGTGGTCTGGCAGGCGAGGTCCGCGTAGAGGCGGTAGTCGCCGGGCAGGCGGTACACGGTGGCACAGGCCCCGCAGAACCCGCCCCGGCAGCCCACCCCACGGGTTAGGCGGAACCCCGCGTACTCCAAGGCCTTGAGGATGGTGAGGCCCGCGGGGACTTGGTAGGCCTGGCCCATGATGAACACCGTCACCATCTCCGTCTTCGTTTCCACCCCGACCTGATTCATCCTCTCACCCCCACACGCGGCGCAAGCGCTTCAGGCACGGGCTTTACACCCAGGGCCCAGGCGAGGACCTCGCCCAGGTAGACGACAGGGAGCTTGGGGGCGCCCAGGGGCCGGCGCTCCCGCAGGTTGAAGTGGCACAGCGGGCAGGCCGTGACCAGGACCTCCGCCCCGTTTTGCGCCGCGGAAAGGAGGATCGCCCCGGCCCGCAGCCGCACGGCCTCCGGCTCCGTCACCGTGAGGTACGCCCCGCAGCACTCCACCCGCTCCGGGAAGCACACGGGCTCCGCCCCAAGCGCGGCCAGGACCGCCTCCATGACCTCCGGCCGCTCCGGGTGGTCCACGGCCACGTCCCTCGGCCGCAGGAGGGTGCAGCCGTAGTAGGCGCCCGCCCGCAGCCCGGCGAGGTCAACCTTGACGGCGCGGGGCAGGCGCTCGGCCAGGCCCGCCAAAAGCTGCACCAGATGGAGCACGCGCACGCTACCCCGGTAGTCCTCCTCCTCGTCCATGAAGGCGTTGAGGCGCCGCAGGTTCTCGGGGTTCTGCACGAAGCGGGCGGTGCGGCTCAGGGTGTGGTAGCACATGGCGCAGAGGGTGAGGAGCTCCTCCGCCCCCTGCTCTTGGGCGCGGATCAGGTTGCGCAGGGGGCCCACGTGGCGCATGAGGTCGTCCTGGGCCAGGGCGTACACCGTGCCACAGCAGTTCCAGCGCGGGAGCTCCCGGACCTCGTAGCCCAGCGCGGCGAGGGCGGCCAGAGTGGCCTCCTCGTACCCCCGCGCCTGGTCCTTCAACGCGCAACCCGGGAAGTACAGAAGGCGTGATGGGTAATGGGTGATGGGTGATGGGTGATGGGCTGGAGTGCGGTTCATCGGTGTTCCCTCCCTTGGGCCGCGCCCGCGGCCTTTAAGGTTTTCATGAGCGCCAAAAGCTTCCGCCGCAAGCCCTCAATTTGGGTTTTCAAGGGCTCAGCCTCGAGCTGAAACAAATCCTCGGCCAGAAAAACTTGGGTCTCAAGCTCCGCGAGGGATCCCAAGGAGATGTGCAAAAACTGCAGGAATTCCTTGCGCGACCCACGCGCGGCGCCCTCCGCAATATTGCAGGGAATCGACAACGCAGCCCGCCTCATTTGCGCGGTGAGCCCGTACATCTCCTCTTTGGGGAACCCCGTGGTCCACTCGTACACTGCCTTCACTAGCTGCATCGCTTCCTTCCATACGGCGAGATCCTTATGAGTCCGAACGACCCCTTCACTCATCACCCATTCACCCATCACGGGGTTACTTTCCGCAGGGCGCCCACCAGGGCGATCTGGGGGAACTCCCGGTCGAGCTTGAGCTGCACGGGCATGATCCCCCGCCGCAGCGCCAGCTGGCGCAGCGCCTCCATGATGCGGGCCACGTCCACGCCCTTGGGGCAGCGCACGCTGCAGGCCAGGCACGCCGCGCACACCCAGGGCGCGCGCGCCGCCAGCACCCCCTCGTCCCCAAGCTGCAACAGCCGGATCACCTGGTTGGGCAGCACGTCCATGTGCTCCGCGAAGAGGCACCCCGCGGAGCACTTCCCGCACTGGTAGCAGGCGAAAACGTTCTGGCCGGAGATCTCCCCCAGCTTTTGCAGGAACGGCGCGTTCAGGTTCTCCCGGGAGAGCCTCAACTCCGCAGCCATGCCTCCGCCACCTCCTTGGCCCGGGGGAGGGCCCTTTCCGCCGCGGGGGAAAGCCCGCGCCGGAAGGGCTGGTCCGGCTCGACCCCGATGGCCAGGACCCACACCTCCGGCACGTCGGCCCCCAGGCGCCGCAGGAACTCCAAGGCCTCCGCGAGGCCGAGCCCATGCCGATAGCCGACCCCCTCCGCCCCCGCAAGGGGGAAGAGGGCCACCTCGCCCGGGGCTCGCGCGGGATCGGCATCGATCACCAAAACCCTCCGGCGCCCAAGAAGGGAAAGAGCCAGATCCAGGCCGGTCTTGAGGCTCCCGAGGAACTCCACCCCCTCCGCGCGGGGCAGGGCGGCGAGGACGTGGTGGGCCACCCCGTCGTCGCCCCGATCGGGGTTCCCCAGGGCCACCACGGCCCTAGCCGCCAAGCCGGCGCAGCAAGTTCCCGCGCGCATCGTAGACCTCCACCGCCACCGGCATCCGCCCAGGGAGGAAATGGGTGGCGCAGGCCAGGCAAGGATCGTAGGCGCGGAAGGCCATCTCCACCCGGTTGAGGAGGGCTTCATCAAGCTCGCCCCGGGCCACGAGGGCCGCGGCCATCTGCTTCACGGAAAGCCCGATCCCCGGGGCGTTGTGGGTGGTGGCCACAACGAGGTTCACCTGCGCCACCAGGCCCTGCGCATCCAGGACGTAGTGGTGGAAGAGGGTGCCCCGGGCAGCCTCCACCACGCCCACGCCCTCCCCAGGCCGCCCCAGCTTCCCGCGCACCTTCGTCCCCGTGAGCTCCGGCTCCTGAGCCAGGCGGGCCACGCTCTCCGCTGCCTGGATCAGCTCGATGAGCCGGGCCCAATGGTAGGCGAACGTGGCGTGCACGGGCTTCTCCCCGAAGAAATCGAGGAAGCGCTCGTACTCCTCCTGGGCCAGGGGCGTGGCCATGCGCTCGGCCACGTTGAGGCGGGCCAGGGGGCCCACCCGGTAGATCCCGGAGTCCGGCCCCGCCGTAAGCCCCTGCCACCCGAAATCCCGCAGGTACGGGAACTTCACATAGGTCCAAGGCTCCCAGTGCTCGGCGATCCGCGCCAGGGCCTGGTCCCCGGGGAGGCAGAAGATCTCCTCGCCCCGCGCGGAAACGACCCGCACCTGCCCGTCGTAGAAGTTGGGGGCCAGGTTTTCGTCCACAAGGCCCATGTAGTGGGTGGGAAGCCAGGCCTCTTCGGAGAGGAGGAGGGCCTGGAACTCCGGCCGGGGCAGGATCTCCTCGTGGAAGAGGGCGATCATCGTCCGAGCGAGCTCCACCAGACGGGGGGCAGCCGCGGCGATCTCCGCCTGGGCCTCCTTCCCCAGAGGCTGGGCCACGCCGCCCGGGAGGGCGAACACGGGGTGGATGGCCTTCCCGCCGATGAGCTCCACGATCCTTTGGGCCTGGGCCCGCACCTCCAACACCTGCCGCCCCAGCTCGGGGAAGCGCCGCAGCACCCCAAAAACGTTGCGCTCGGCCTTCCCCACGTCCTCAGGCAGGAGGAGGTCGGGGCCGCCCAGGAACACCAGGTGCAGGAGGTGGTCGGAGAAGACGTAGGCGTTGTAGAAAAGCTCGCGCTGGAGGCGGGCGGGCTTGGGGACCTCCGCGCCAAACGCGGCGTCCAGGGCCTTGGCGGACGCGAGGTGGTGGGCCTCGGGGCAGACCCCGCAGATGCGGGCGGTGATCTGGGGCATTTCCTCGGCCCGCCGGCCCCGGCAGAAGGCCTCAAACCCCCGCAGCTCCGGGACCTGCAGGACCGCGTCCCGCAGCTTTCCTTCCTCGTCCAAGTAGATCAGGACCTTCCCGTGGCCCTCGAGGCGCGTGAGGGGGTCGATCGCGATCCTCCTCATGCCCGCACCTCCTGCCGGCGGCGGGCCAGCCGCCGCAAGGGCCGCCCGTACTTGGCGAACGCGTACTTGTAGAGGGTGCCGAGGGGATCCACGAGGCCCTCCAGGATCCGGTCCTCCTCGGGGAAGGCGGGCTCGCCCTCCTCGCCGGCGCGCACTAAAGAAGCCAGGGCGGAGAGCATGGCCAGGGCGGGGTCGCCCGCCTTGGGCGTGGGGCCCAAGCACCCCGTGCAGGGCATCCCCGCCTTGGGGCAGGCGGCCGCGCAGCCGCCCCGCGTCACCGGCCCCAAGCACACCATCCCCTGGTCCAGGAGGCATTTCGTGGGGTCGGCCAGGGCCTCGTGGGGCCGCACCAGGCGGGCCAGGCGCCGCTCCTCCCGCGTCCGCGGGCACTCCTCGCACAAGGCCTTCTCCGCGGCGAAGACCTGGCCGGGTTGGATTTCCTCAGCCAACGCGACGGCGAAGAAGCGGGCGATGAGGCCCGCCGGAGGGGGACAGCCGGGCACCACGAAGTCCACGGGGACCACCTCTTCCAGGGGCAGGGCCTCCGGCAGGAGCTCCGGCGGGGCGTCCTCCGGCGCCTCCCCCAGCGGGGGTGCGGGCCGAAAGCCCGGCCCGAACACGACCTCCGCGATCCCTTCCCCCGGGTTGGCCAGGGCGGGGACGCCGCCGAGATGGGCACAAGCGCCAAAGGCCCCAAGCCAGCGGGATTTCTCCCGCAGAAGCTCCGCCATCTCCACGTTCTCCGTGGTGCGGAGGACCCCGTTCACCAGGGCCACGTCGATGCCGTGCTTGGGGAGCTTTTCCAAATCTGCGCGCTTGGCGTCCACCAGGGCCGGCCAGAACACGATCTCCAGCTTGGGGAGGAGGTCGAGGAGGGCCGGCCCCAGCTCCAGGAAGGCGACGTCGCAGCCGCCGCAGCTCCCCGTCCAGTACACCGCGAGCTTCACTTCGGCCCTCCGTTCCCGTGCAGCGGCCCCAGCCGCTTGAGCTCGGCCACGAAATCGCTCATGACTTGGGCAAAGCGCGCGCCCTCCGTGGCGGAAACCCACTCCAAGCGCACCCGCTCCGGCTCAATTCCCAGCTCCGCCAGCACCTTGCGCAGGAGGTAGACGCGGCGGCGGGCCTTGTAGTTGCCGGCGACGTAGTGGCAGTCGCCGGGGTGGCAGCCGCCGATGAGGACGCCATCCGCGCCGGCCTTGAGGGCCTCCACCACCCATTGGGGCTCCACCCGGCCGGAGCAGTTGACGCGGATGGGGATGGCGTTCGGGGGGTAGGCGAGGCGGTTGGTGCCCGCCAGGTCCGCGCCGGCGGAGGCGCACCAGCGGCACAAAAAGGCCACGATCCGCGGCTCAAACCCCGACACCTTCCACCTCCGCCAGGGCCGCCCGCACCATGCGCAGGACCTGCTCGTCCTCCACGTTGCGGAAGGTGAGGGCGCCCGAGGGGCAGGCGGCCACGCACGTCCCGCAGCCCTCGCACAGGACCTCGTTCACCCGGGCCACCTCGTCCACGGCGATCGCGCCGTAAGGGCACTGGGGGGCGCAGATCCCGCAGCCGGAGCAGAGCTCCTCCGCGACCTCCGCCACCTCCGGCGCGTGGGCCAGCTTGGGCTGGGAAAGGAGGGCCACCACCTTCGCCGCGGCGCCGGAGGCCTGGGCCACGCTCTCGGGGATGTCCTTGGGCCCCTGGGCCGCGCCGGCCAGGAACACCCCGGCCGTGAGGGCCTCCAACGGCCGGAGTTTGGGGTGCGCCTCCTTGAGGAACCCCTCGCCTCCGCAGGCCACGCGGAGCTTCCGCGCCAGCTCCTCCGTCCCCGGCGAGGGCACCATCGCCTGGGCCAGGACCACCAGGTCCGCCCGCACCTCCACCCGCCTCCCCGTGAGGGTGTCCACCCCCCACACCACGACCTTCTCGCCCTCCCGGAACACCTTGGCCACCTTCCCCCGGATGTAGAGGATGCGTTCCTCCGCCATGGCGCGGTTCACGAACTCCTCGTAGTCCTTTCCGCCGGCGCGGATGTCGATGTAGAAGACGTAAGCCTGGCCGTCGGGCACGGCGTGGCGATAAAGGAGCGCGTGTTTGGCCGTGTACATACAGCAGATCTTGGAGCAGTAGGGCTTGTGGTGCTCGGGGTCGCGCGAGCCGGAGCACTGGATGAACACGACCTCCTTGGGGATCTTCCCGTCGGAGGGCCGGCGGATCTCGCCGCGGGTGGGGCCGGACGCGGAAAGGAGCCGCTCGAACTCCAGCCCATCGATCACATCGGGAACCGTCCCGTAGCCGTACTCGGCCATGGCCTCCTTGGGGTAGAGCTCGTAGCCCGTGGCCAGGACGATGGCCCCCACCTCCTCCTCCAGGATCTCCTCGTGCATATCGAAGTCGATGGCCTTGGCCTCGCAGACCTCCGCGCACTTCCCGCAGCAGAGGGGCAGGAGCCCAAGGCAGTTCCGGGCGTCCAGGGTATAGGTGGAGGGCACGGCCTGGGGGAAGGGGATGTAGATGGCGGCCCGCAGGGACAGGCCGCGGTCGAACTCGTTGGGCACCCGCACCGGGCAGACCTTGGCGCACTCCCCGCACAGGTTGCACTTGGCGGGGTCCACGTAGGTGGGCTTTTTGCGGATGCGCACGCGGTAGTTCCCGACGAACCCGGAGACCTCCTCCACCTCGGAGTAGGCGAGGATGCGGATGCGGGGGTGGCGGGCGACCTCCACCATCTTGGGGGTGAGGATGCACTGGGAGCAGTCCAGGGTGGGGAAGGTCTCCGAAAGCTGGGCCATGTGGCCCCCGATGGAGGGGCTTCTCTCCACGAGGATCACCTCGAAGCCGGCGTTGGCGATGTCCAGGGCAGCCTGGATCCCAGCGATCCCGCCGCCCACCACCAGGGCCCGCCGGGTCACGCCGACCTCCGCCGGCCGCAGGGGCCGGTTCCCCCGCACCTTCTCCGCGATGGCGCGGACCACGCGGACGGCCTTCTCCGTGGCCGCCGGCCCGCTGTGGACCCAAGAGACCTGCTCCCGGATGTTGGCGATCTCCAGGAGGTAGGGGTTGAGGCCAGCCTCCTCGGCGGCCCTCCGGAAGGTCTCCTCGTGCATGGTGGGGGAGCAGGCGGCCACCACGACGCCCGTCAGGCGGTGCTCCTTGATGGCACGCTTCAGGAGGGCCTGCCCCGGATCGGAACACATGTACTCGTGGTGGGTGGCGTAGACCACCCCGGGGAAACGGGAGGCGATCTCCGCCACTTTGGCCACGTCCACGGTGCCCGCGATGTTTTTGCCGCAGTGGCAGACGAAAACGCCGAGGCGGGGCCTAGTTTCCGGCACCGTAGCGCTCCTTCACGTAGTTGTAGCCGGCCTCGAACGCCCGCTGGTTGAGGTCCCGCGTGTGGGCGGGCACCGAGGCCAAAACGGCCTGGAGGAGGGCCTCCTTGGACACCACCGGCCAGGCGGCGGCCAGGGCCCCCAGCATCACCACGTTGGCCACGATCTTCCGGCCCAGGGACTCCGCGATGCGCGTGGCCGGCACCCGCAGGAGGCGCACGTCCGCGCGCGCCTCGTGGCGGACAAGATCCGGGTCCACGATGAGGAGCCCGCCCGGCTTCACCTCGTGGGCGTACTTCTCGTAGGCCTCCTGGGACATGAGGATGGCCACGTCGGGGATGGTGAGGAGGGGGTAGGCCACGGGGGTGTCGGAGATCACCACCTCCGCGGCGCAGGCGCCGCCGCGGGCCTCCGGGCCGTAGGACTGGGTGAAGGTGGCCTGTTTCCCGTCGTAGAGGACCGCGGCTTGGCCGGCGATCCGGCCCGCGGAGATCACCCCTTGCCCGCCGAACCCGGCGATCCTGAGCTCCGCCCGCACAACGGTAGCCTAGCCGTCCCGCCCCTTGCCCTTCCATGATCCCCGTCAATGGCCGCCCTGACCTCCGTCAGAAGCGCCCCCATTGCCGACGGAAGCGGAAACGACTACCATGCCCCGAAAGCGAGGTGCGCATGGGACCGATCGAGATCCGGCCGGGGATTTTTTGGGTGGGCGTAAACGACCGCACCACCGACCTCTTCGAGGGCCTCTGGCCCCTCCCCAGCGGGGTGAGCTACAACGCCTACTTGGTGGTGGGAAAACGCGTTGCGCTCATCGACTCGGTGAAAAACCATTACGCGGAGGAGCTCCTGCAGAAGATCGCCCAGGTGGTGGATCCCGCGCGCCTGGATTACCTAGTGGTGAACCACATGGAGCCCGACCACTCCGGGGCTTTGCCCCTGTTGCGCCGGGTGGCCCCAAACGCCGAGGTCCTCGCCGCCCCGCCCGCCCTGCCCATGCTCGCCGACTTCTACGGCCTCAGGGAAGGCGTGCGGGCCGTCCAGGACGGGGAAACCCTGGACCTCGGCGGCAAAACCCTCTCCTTCTACCACATTCCCTTCGTGCACTGGCCCGAAACCATGGCCACCTACGAGGCCACGGAAAGGGTCCTCTTCCCCTGCGACGCCTTTGGGGGCTTCCGGGCCCTGGAGGGCGCGCTCTTCGCCGACGAGGTGGACTTCGCCCTCTACGAGGACGAGGTCCTGCGCTACTTTTCCAACATCGTGGGCATGCAGAGCCAGGCGGTGCTGCGGGCCATCGAGAAGCTCAAGGGGCTCCCGATCGAGGTGATCGCCCCCTCTCATGGGCTCGTCTGGCGGAGGGAGCCGCAGAGGATCGTGGAGCTCTACGCCCGCTGGGCGCGGCACGAGGGCGAGCCCGGCGTGGCCCTGGTTTTCGGTTCCATGTACGGGGAGACGCGCAAGATGGCGGAGGCCGTGGCCCAGGGCGTGCGGGAGGCCGGCCTTCCCGTGCGCGTCCTCGACGCCAGCCGCACCCACGTGAGCTTCCTCATTCAGGAAGCCTGGCGCTTCCAAGGCCTCCTTTTGGGCAGCCCCACCTACGACACCGACGTCTTCCCGCCGGTGGAGCACCTCCTCCGGCTCCTCGAGCGGAAACGGCTGCGGAACCGGGTGGTGGGGATTTTCGGCTCCTACGGCTGGCGGGGCGGGGCCACGGCTAAGCTTGCGGAGAAGGTGCGCGCGCTGGGCTGGGAGCTAGTGGGCACCGTGGAGTTCGGGGGCGCGCCCACCCCGGAGGAGCTCCGCCAGGGGCGGGAGCTCGGCCGGACCGTGGCCGCGCGGGTGAAAACCGCGGCGGTCCAGGAGGGTTTCCGTGCCTAAGCGTTTGGCCGTAGTGGACTCCGGCCGGTGCGTGGACTGCCTCCTTTGTGCCCTGGCCTGTTCGCGCCGGTTTGGGGAAGGGGGGCTGGCGCGCTCGGCCATCGCCGTGCGCTCCGTGGGCGGGGTGGAGAACGGGTTCGTGGTCATCGTGTGTCGGGCCTGCCCGGACCCGCCCTGCGCCGCCTCCTGCCCTGTCGGCGCCATCACCAAGGCCACGGTGGGCGTGCGCGTCCTCCCGGACCGCTGTATTGGCTGTCGCACCTGCGTCCTCTCCTGCCCTTTTGGGGCCGTTCACTGGGACGAGGAGAACAATAAACCGGTGATCTGCGTCCATTGCGGGCTCTGCGCCTCTTTCTGTCCCCATGGCGTGATCGCCTTGGAGGAGGTGGGCGGTGGATAGGCTCCTGGCCCGCGTTCTGCGCGTGGACCTCACCAGGAAGCGCTCTTGGGTGGAGGAGCGGCCGGACCTCTTCGAGAAGGGCCTAGGCGGCGCGGGCGTGGCCATCGAGCTTTTGCATGAGCTCTGCCCCAAGGACGCGGACCCCTTGGGGCCGGAGAACCCCATCGTGTTGGCCGTGGGGCCCCTGAACCCCCTTTTCCCCCTGGCCTCGAAGGCGGTGGCCATGTTCAAATCGCCCCACACCGGGAACCTGGGGGAGTCCCATTGCGGGGGGCGGGTGGCCCTGGCCCTGCGCCTGGCGGGATTTGGCGCCCTGGTGATCCAGGGGCGCAGCGAGGTCCCCGTGTACCTCTCCATCCATCGGGGCCGGGTGAACTTCCGGGACGCCCGCGCCCTCTGGGGCCTCTCCTCCTCCCTCACCGTGGGCCGGGTGCTGCGGGAGATCGAGCCCGGCGCGGGTGCCCGCACCATCCTCCGCATCGGCCGCGCCGGCGAGCGCTTGGTCACCTACGCCACGGTGGTGGCCGAAACTTACCGGCACTTCGGCCGCCTGGGCCTGGGCGCCGTGTTCGGCAGCAAAAACCTGAAGGCCCTGGTCATCTCCGGGATGGGCACCGTGCCCATCCCCGACCCGCCCCGCTACCAAAAGCTCTACCGCGAGCTCTGGGAGAGGGCCACGCGCTCGGAGCTCATGCGCAAGTACCACGACCTGGGCACGGCCCAAAACATCCGGCCCCTCCACCAGCTCGGGGCGCTCCCCGTGCGCAACCTCCTGGCGACCCGCTACCCGGCGGAGCCCCGGTTCACCGGGGAGAGGCTGGCCGAGGAGTTCCTCGGGCGGAGGCTGGCCTGCTCCGCCTGCCCTGTAGCCTGCATCCACCTTGCGATCCTGCGCGAACCCCACCCTCAGGAGCCCTACTTCTACAAGACCACGTTCGTGTCCTACGACCACGAGCCCCTCTACGCCCTGGGGAGCCTGCTGGGGATGGAACGGGCGGAGGATGTGCTCAAGCTCATCGACGCGGTGGAGGTTTTTGGGATGGACGCCATCACCACGGGGGTGGTACTGGCCTGGGCCACGGAGGCCTTCCTGCGCGGGCTCGTCACCGAGCGGGAAACGGGCGGGCTCAAGCCGGAGTGGGGCCGGGCGGAGGTGTACTTGGAGATGATCCGGCGCATCGCCCAGCGGGAGGGCGAGTTCTACGCGGTTTTGGGGCGGGGGGTGCGGGCCGCGGCCGAACGCTACGGCGGGGAGGAGTTCGCCCTTCACTTCGGCGGCAACGAGATGCCCGGCTACCACACGGGCCCCGGCGCCCTCCTCACCTACCTTTCCGGATCGCGCCACTCCCACCTCGATTCCGCGGGCTACGCCCTGGACCAGGAGGCCCTGGCGCGCGGGGAGAAACTCACCCCGGCGGAACTGGCCCAGCGCCTGTTTCAGGAGGAGGCCCGGCGCCAGGTCCTCTCCTCCCTCGTGGTGTGCTTTTTCGCCCGCGGGATCTATGACCTTCCCACCTGCAGCGCGGCCCTGGGGACCTTAGGCGTCCCCCGCAGCCCGGAGGAGCTGGAGGCCCTGGGCGTCCGGATCCTCCGCCGCAAATACGCGTTCAAAACGCGGGAGGGCTTCCGGCTCGAGGAGCTACCCATCCCCAAGCGGGCCTTGGAGGCGCCCACCCCGGCCGGTCCGGTGGAGGAGGGCTTCCTCCGCGAGGCCCTGGCGGAACTGCGGCGTCTTTTGGAGGGCGAGGATGGGCTGGCGTGAGGTCCTGCGGCGGGAGTTCTTCGAGGCGGATCGGGAGTTCGTGACGGAGGTGCTGCCCCTGGGGCGGGTGGATTCCTCCGTGTTCGGGCTCCTGGCCGAGGCCACGCGGTACGTGTTGGTGCAAGAGGGGGAGGAGGTGCACATCCGTCCGGACACGACCGCGTTGGACGAGGTGCTGCGCTCGCTGGCCCGGGGCGGCCGGGGCGTGACCAAACGGGACGCCGAAGAAGCCCTGCAGCGCTTCGCCGCCCTCTGGGAGAGCAAGGCCCGCGCCCGCGGCACCTGGGAGGAGGCGGTGCGCGCGGCCCGCGAGGCCGGGGAGATCCAAACCCCTCCGCCCCGTCCCAAACGCCGCTTCCTCTTCTGGCGGAGGTGAGGATGCCGGAGATCGTCCTCCAAGGGGTCACAAAAAGGTTTGGCTCGGTCATAGCCGTGGACAACCTCACCGCCCGCATCCGCGACCGGGAGTTCTTCGTGGTGGTGGGGCCCACCGCCTGCGGCAAGACCACGCTCCTCCGGCTTTTGGCGGGGTTGATCCGACCCGATCAGGGCCAGATCTACTTCGACGGCGTCCTCATGAACGACGTTCCGCCCCAGGCACGCGGGGTGCGCATGGTCTTCCAGGGCCAGGACTACGCGCTCTACCCGCACCTGGAGGTTTACCATCCCCGGCGGTGGTCCAACCTCTCGTTCCCCCTCAAGCTTCGGCGGGAGCGGCCAGAGGGGATCCAGGCGCGGGTGGAGCGGGTGGTGCGGCGGCTGGGCATCCCCGCCTCGTGGTTTGCCCGCCGGCCCCACGAGCTCTCCGAGGGGCAAAAGCAGCGGGTGGCCCTGGGCCGGGCCACCGTCCTCACCCCCAAGGTCTTCCTCCTCGATGAGCCCTTGGCTCATCTGGATCCGCCCAGCCGGGCCCAGGCCCGCGCGGAGCTCCGCCGCCTCCACGCGGAGCTCGGGGCCACCACGGTCTACGTGACCCACGACCTCGCCGAGGCCTTCCTCTTGGGCGACCGGGTGGCGGTGATGCGGGAGGGGAGGTTCGTGCAGGTGGGCACGCCCAAGGAGATCCGCGACCATCCCGCGGACGCCTTCGTGGCGGAGTTCGTGCGCGCCTACGAGGAGGGCCTCCGCCAGGCCTTCGGCCCCTGAGGGCCCCCCGCTTTACCGGTCCTTTCCCTCTGCGGGCTCGCCCAGAAGGAGCACCGGGCCTTTCACATCGGGTGGGAAGGCGAAAAGCTCCTCAGGGAGGGGGAGGTCGAACTCCACCGCCCGGGCCTCGATTACTTGGAAAAGCCGGCCTTGGGCCCACAGCTCGTAGCGCAAGACCACCCCCCCGCTCTTGGCCCATCCAAAGCACGACCTCGTCAGCATCGAAGAACCGGGAGGGGAAGGGAGGCCGCCCGCCCTTGGGGCGCGCCCGGACCCGCAGGGCCGCGCGCCCCGCCCAAAGGGTTTCCTCCTCGGGCGTCAAGGAAAAGAAACAAAGGAGGAACGAGGGGTCCAGGCACGGGTGATCCGTCACGGCTTTAGCCCACGTGTGAGGATTCCCGAGACCTACGGGGATTCGGCGCACCGGCCCGGAAAAGCCAGGAGGAAGCGCGTTGGTGCGGAGCTTCCTGTCGGAGGAAAGGCTCCACCAGGAAGTCCCGTGGATAACGAAAACGGCGTTGGGGGTCTCCTGCCGCCAGCGCGTGGGCCGCGCGGCGTAAATCCGCTCCCACCACGTGCATTTCGTCTCCGGCCCGGGGCCCGGAGCCGCCCCTAGCCCGCGGTGCAGAAAACGCCTCCAAAAAGGAACCCTTAGGTGCAAGGGCGTCCCTTTAGGGAGCTCGGGCCTCTCCACGGTCCAGAAAAACTCGATTTTTACGGAATCGAAGCTTTCCCAGGCCCTATAGAGGCGCTCCACCACACTGCCTAAAAGGTTTGCCCTCATAGGGCCCCTCTCCCCAAGGCCCCTCGCCCCTCTAAGGGGCCACGAGCAACGTGAAGGGCAGGCGTTGGTAGCTGGAGTCGTTTTTGGCGTGGAGGAGAAGGCGCCAGGTGCCCGCGGGCGCTTGCGCGGATATGGCCAAGGGATGCGCGTATTCCGTGGGCTGGGTTCCGGAATAGGACCCAAACGAAAGCCCAGCGTTGGCAAGAAGGAAGGAGGCGTCGGAGCCGTCCGCGAGGGTGAACCAAAAGCCGATGGGGACGTCCGGGCCAGGTTGGACCAAGGGGACGACGCGCAGGGGCAACCCCGCCACCTCGCCCCGTCGGCCCTGGACCCGCTCCGCCAAAAGCTCGATGCGGAAGGGCGGATCCCGGGCGGGCAGGGGGCCGGGGAACTGCGGGCGGCATCCGCCAAGGAGCGCCGCCAGGAGCCCCAAAAAGGCCGCGAAAGCTCCCCATTTCCGCATGGCGGGCGATTCTAGGGCGCCGCGGCCAGAACGCGCCGCGCGGCGCGCACCACGGCTTCCACCGTGATCCCCAGCTTTTCCAGAGCCACAGGGCCGGGGGCGCTGGCGCCGAAACGGGAAAGGCCCACCACCGCTCCGTCCAGGCCCACGAACCGCTCCCAGCCCAAGGGGCAGCCCGCCTCCACGGCCACCCGCGCCCGCACCCCCTTGGGCAGCACCGCCTCCCGATACTCCTCCGGCTGAGCCAGGAAGAGCTCGAAGCTGGGCAGGGCCACCACGCGGGCGTTCACCCCCTCTTCGGCCAGTTTCCTCCCCGCCTCCAGGGCGAGGGCCACCTCCGAGCCCGTTCCGATGAGGATCACGTCGGGTTCCCCCTCCCGGGCCTGCCAGAGGACGTACCCGCCGCGGTGGAGGTTCTCCGGCCCGGCCAGGCCCGTCCTGTCCAGCACGGGCACGTCCTGGCGGGTGAGGACGAGGGCCGTGGGGCCCTCGCGGCGCCGCAGGGCCGCCACCCACGCCTCCCGCACCTCGTTGGCGTCCGCGGGCCGGATCACCACGAGGTTCGGCACGCAGCGGAGGTTCATGAGCTGCTCCACGGGCTGGTGGGTGGGGCCGTCCTCGCCCACGGCCACGGAGTCGTGGGTGAACACGAACACCACGCGGGTGTGGCTCATGGCCGCCAGGCGGATGGGCGGCCGCATGTAGTCGGAAAAAACCAGGAAGGTGCCGCAGAAGGGGAGCACCCCGCCGTGGCGGGCCATCCCCAGGGCGATGGCGCCCATGGCGTGCTCCCGTACGCCGAAGTGGAGGTTCCGACCGAAATAACCCCAGCCGCCGCCCACCGCGCCCTGCACCGGGCCCGGATCCGGCGGGGCCTGGAAATCGCCCTTCCCCTTGAGCCAAGTGAAACAGGAGGGGTTCAGGTCCGCCGAGCCGCCCACGAGCTCCGGGATCCGCTCCCCCAGGGCCTGAAGCACGGCCTCCGAGGCCTTGCGCGTGGAGACCTTCGTCCCCGGCGCGAACACGGGCAGGCCCTCCTCCCACCCGGCCGGGAGCTCGCCTCGCATCCGCCGGCGGAACTCCCGCGCCAGCTCCGGATAAGCCTTTTCGTACTCGGAAAAGAGCCTGTGCCAGGCGGCCGCGCCCGCCTCCGCCCGGGCGCGGAGCTCCGCGAAGTGCGCCCGCACTTCCTCGGGGACGTAGAAGGGCGGCTCCTCCGGCCAGCCCAGGTTGCGCTTGGCGGCCCGCGCTTCCTCCGGCCCCAGGGGCGCCCCATGCGCGTGGAACGTGCCGGCTTTGGTGGGCGCCCCGTACCCGATCACCGTGCGCACGCAAATGAGGGAGGGCCTTTCCCGCTCGGCCTTGGCCTCCTGAAGGGCGGCGTCGATGGCCTCAAGGTCGTTCCCGTCGGGGACCTCGAGGACCTGCCAACCGCAGGCCTCAAAGCGCCGGCGCACGTCCTCCGTGAAGGCCAGGGCGGTGGAGCCCGCCAGGGACACGAAGTTTTGGTCGTAAAGGACGATGAGCTTGCCGAGCTTGAGGTGGCCGGCGAGGGAGGCGGCCTCCGCCACCACGCCCTCCATGAGGTCGCCGTCCGAGGCGAGGACGTAGGTGCGGTGGTCCACGATGGGGAATCCCGGGCGGTTGAAGAGGGCGGCGAGGTGCGCCTCGGCCATGGCCATGCCCACGGCGTTGGCGAAGCCCTGGCCCAGGGGACCCGTGGTCACCTCCACCCCCGGCGTGAGCCCGGCCTCCGGATGCCCCGGCGTCCGGCTCCCCCACTGCCGGAAGTTTTGAAGCTCCTCCAAGGGGAGGTAGCCGAAAAGGTGCAGGAGGGCGTAGAGGAGGGCGGAGCCGTGGCCGGCGGAGAGGACGAAGCGGTCGCGGTCGGGCCAGTCGGGGTCCTGGGGGCTGTGGCGGAGGTGCCGGCTCCACAGCACGTAGGCCATGGGCGCCGCGCCCAGGGGCAGCCCGGGATGCCCCGATTTGGCCCGCTCGATCATGTCCACCGCCAAAAACCGCAGGGCGTTCACGCAAAGCCGATCCAGCTCGGCCGTGCCCATCCCCCCTCCTTCGGCAAACGCGGCGATTATACCTGGCCCTTTCCCCAAAAAGGCCCTATCCTTCTTGCGCCATGCTTGAGCGCTACGCCCTCTCGCCCATGAAGGAGCTGTGGACCCTGGAGGCCCAGTACCAGCGGTGGCTGGCGGTGGAGCTCGCCGCGCTGGAGGCGCTGGAGGAGCTGGGGCAGGTGCCCCCGGGCACGGCCCAGCTTGTGCGCGCCCGGGCCCGCCTCGATGTGGCCAAGATCCTCGCCGCCGAGCGCGAAGTCGGCCACGACCTCATCGCCTTCCTTTGGGTGTTGGAGGAGGAAGTGGGGCCGGAAGGCCGCTGGCTCCACTTCGGCCTCACCTCCTCGGACGTGAAGGACACCGCCCTGGCCCTCCTCCTGCGCGAGGCCCTGGAGATCCTCGCCGCGAAGGCCAGGGAGCTGGGGGAGGTGCTGGTCTTGCGGGCCCGGGAGCACAAGAACACGGTGATGCTGGGCCGGACCCATGGCCAGTGGGCCGAGCTCACCACGTTCGGGCTCAAATTCCTCCTTTGGTACGACGAGCTCCGGCGGGTGGAGGAGAGGCTGGTGCGCGCAAAGGAGGCGGTCTCCGTGGGGAAGCTCTCGGGCGCCGTGGGGACCTACGGGTTCTTCCCTCCGGAGGCGGAGGAGCGGGCCTTGCGAAGGCTGGGGCTGGCCCCCTGCCCCGTCGCCAGCCAGGTGATCAGCCGCGACCGCTACGCGGAGGTGTTCTTCGCCCTGGCCTCCGCGGCCTCCCTGGTGGAAAAGATCGCCCTGGAGATCCGCCTCCTTTCCCGCGCGGAGGTGGGGGAGGTGGCGGAAGGCCGGCCGGAGGGGTCCTCGGCCATGCCCCACAAGCGCAACCCCATCCTCTCCGAGCGCCTGTGCGGCCTGGCCCGCCTCGTGCGGGCCGCGCTCGGGCCCGCCCTGGAGAACAACGCCCTCTGGCACGAACGGGACATGTCCCACTCCTCGGTGGAGCGCGTGCTGTTCCCCCAAAGCTTCGTTCTTGTGGACTACATGCTGAGCCGGGCCGCCAAGCTTCTGCGTGAGCTCGTGGTTTTCCCCGAGCGCATGCGGCGGAACGTGGAGGAGGCCCGGGGCTTCCCGTTCTCGGAGGGGCTGCTTTTGGCGCTGGTGCGGGCCGGGATGGGGCGGAAGGAGGCCCATGGGCTGGTGGCGGAGCTGAGCCGCCGCGCCGCGGCCGAAGGCCGCCCCCTGGCCGCGGTGGCCCAGGAGGAGGCGCGGGTGCGGGCCCTGGTCCCCGACCTCGCGGCGATCTTCTGCCCCGAACGGGCCCTGGCCCACGTGGAGGCGATCTACCGCCGGGTGCTGGGGGGGTAAAAAAAGAGGGGGCCGCACCGGCCCCCTCGTCTTCCCGCGCGGAAACCCGCTCAGCGCGGCTTCACGTTCTTGGCCTGCGGGCCCTTCGGACCCTGCTCGATGTCAAACTCCACGATCTGACCCTCGCGCAAGGTCTTGAAGCCCGGCATGTCGATGGCCGAAAAGTGCACGAACACGTCCGGCCCGTTCTCCTGGGCGATGAAGCCGTAGCCCTTGGCCTCGTCGAACCACTTCACTTTGCCTCTGGCCATTGGGAGTTCCCCCCTTTCCTTTGAAGCTCGACCGACTCCATGCGCCCTACAGCTGGCTGGGGGAAACCCCCAACAGCCACTTCGGTGCTGCACTTCGTGCGGTCCGGCGAGGGCCAGTGTACGCGATCGGGGGCGACGCGCAAGTCTTGTCGCCCCAGGTGGGAGCGCTACACTTTTCGCGGGATGGAAGAGCCACGGGAGGAGCTGGAAGAGGTCCTTGAGGCCGAGGAGGACGTGGACGTCCTGCGCCTCTACCTGGCGGAGGTCGCCCGCACCCCCATCCTCTCCGAGGCCGAGGAGAAGGAGCTCGTGCGGCGCATGCGGCAGGGGGACCGCGCCGCCCGCGAGCGCCTCATCGTCGCCCACCTCCGCCTGGTGGTGGCCATGGCCAGGGAGTACGGGGACACGGGGCTGGACCTCCTCGACCTCATCCAGGAGGGGAACCTCGGGCTCATCGAGGCTGTGGACCGGTTCGACCCCGCGCGGGGGGTGCGCCTGGCCACCTACGCCCGCTGGTGGATCCGCCAGGCCATCGGCCAGGCCATCGAGAAGCAGTCCCAGATGATCCGCATCCCCGCGTACCTCTTCCGGGCCATCGTGCGCTTCCAGCGCCTCAAGGCCCGCTTCGGCGCGGAGGGGATCGAGGAGGGCGAGGACATCCTCGTGGCCCCCGGCCTCACCGCCGAGCGCCTCCTGCGCATCCGCGAGACCGTGGGGAACGTGATCTCCCTGGACACGCCCCTGAGCGAGGAGGAGGAGGCGGAAACCCTGGAGGAGATGGTGGCGGACGAGGACATCCCCACGCCGGAGCGGGCAGCCCTCATCGAGCTCTTCCGCGAGGAGCTCCTGGAGATGGTGGGGAAGCTGCCGGCCCGGGAGGCCCAGGTCCTGCGCTGGCGCTACGGCCTGGAGGGCCCCCGCCCCCTCAGCCTCGCCGAGGTGGGCGAAAAACTCGGGATCTCCCGGGAGCGCGTGCGCCAGATCGAGGAGCGGGCCCTCAAGAAGCTCAAGGAGGCCTGGGGCGAGAAGGCCCTGGAGTTCTACCGCCGCCTCATCGCCACGGCCTAGCGGCCCACAAGCCTCCGGAACTCCTCCTCCGTGAGGATCGGGATCCCCAGCTCCTGGGCCTTGCGCAGCTTCTCCCCGGGGTCCGCGCCCACCACCACGTAGTCCACCTTGCGGGACACCCCGGAGGCCACCCGGCCGCCCAACGCCTCCACGAGCCGGCGCGCCTCCTCCCGGGTGAACGCCGTAAGCGCCCCCGTGAACACGAAGGTCTTCCCGGAAAGCGGCCCCGCCCTCGGCCGCTCCGCCTCCGTCCTGACCCCGAGCTCCTTGAGCTCCTGGATGAGCCGGTGGTTCTCCTCGTTTTGGAAGAAGTTCACAAGGCTTTGGGCGATGCGCGGCCCGATCTCCGGGATCTGGATGAGCTCGTCATAGCCCGCCCGGCTCAGGGCCTCCAGGGAGGGGAAGTGCTCGGCCAAGACCTCCGCCAGGTGCTCACCCACGTAGCGGATGCCCAGGGCGAAGATGAGGCGGGCCAGCCCCGCGCCCTTGGAGCGCTCGATCTGCTCCAAGAGGTTTTGGGCGGACTTCTCGCCCATACGCTCCAGGCGGACCAGGTCCTCCTTCGTGAGCCGGTAGATGTCCGAGAGCTTCCGGACCAGGCCCGACTCCACGAGCTTGTCCACGAGCTTTTCCCCCAGGCCCTCGATGTCCATGGCCCGCCGGGAGGCGAAGTGCCGGAGGGACTCCTTGAGGCGCGCGGGGCAGGACAGGTTTTCGCAGCGGTAGGCCACCTCCCCGGGGGGGCGGACCACGGGGCCGCCGCAGGCCGGGCAGCGCGTGGGCATCTGGAACTCCCGCTCCTGCCCGGTCCGCCGCTCCGGGATGGACTTCACCACCTCCGGGATGACCTCGCCGGCCCGCCGCACCACCACCCAGTCCCCGATGCGGATGTCCTTGCGGCGGATCTCGTCCTCGTTGTGGAGGGTGGCGCGGGACACGGTGGCCCCGGAGACCTCCACGGGCTCGAGGATGGCCACGGGCGTGAGGGCGCCGGTGCGCCCCACTTGCACCACGATGTCCAGCACCCGGGTCGTGGCCTCCTCCGCCGGGAACTTGTAGGCGATGGCCCAGCGCGGGGCCCGCGACACCTCCCCCAGGACCTCGCGCTGGGCGAAGTCGTTGACCTTGACCACCATCCCGTCCGCCTCGTAGGGGAGCGCGTGGCGCATGGCCAAAAGCTCCCGATAGAAGGCCTTCACCTCGTCCAGGGTTTTGCAGAGCTTCCAAAGCGGGTTCACGGGGAGGCCGAGCTTGGGGAGGGTGGTGAGGAGCTCCACCTGGTTGCGGATTTCGATCCCCTCGGCCCGGCCCAGGGCGTAGAAGAAGATCTTGAGGGGGCGGGAGGCGGTGACGTTGGGATCGAGCTGCCGCAGGCTCCCCGCGGCGGCGTTGCGGGGGTTGGCGAAGAGGGGCTCCCCCGCGCGCTCCCGCTCCGCGTTGAGCCGTCGAAACGCCTCCTTTTCCATGTACACCTCGCCCCGGGCCTCCAGGAGCCGGGGGACCCGCCCCTCGATGGGGAAAAGGCGCAGGGGCACCTGCTTGATCGTGCGGAGGTTGCGGGTCACGTCCTCGCCCACCCGGCCGTCCCCCCGGGTGGAGCCCACGGTGAACACCCCGTCCACGTACACGAGCTCCACGGAGAGCCCGTCCAGCTTGGGCTCGCACACGTACTCCACGGGCTCCCCCCCGAGCAGGCGGCGCACCCGCTCGTCCCACTCCTCCAGCTCCTCGTCGTTGAAGCAGTTCTGGAGGGAGAGCATGGGGATGGCGTGCTCAACCGGGGCGAACTCCTCGGCCGGCGGGGCGCCCACGCGCTGGGTGGGCGAATCCGGGGTCACGAGCTCGGGGTAGCGCGCCTCCAGCTCCTGCAGCTCGCGGAAGAGCCGGTCGTATTCGGCATCGGAGATGAGGGGCTGGTTGAGCACGTAGTAGTAGTAGTCGTAGCGCCGGATCTCCTCACGCAGCTTCTCCACCCACTCCCGCACCTCTCTGGGGGCGCTCACCGCCGCTCACCTCCCCTCTGGCCTCGCGCTCCGCGCGCTCGTAGGCCTCGATGATGGCCTTGACCAAGGGGTGCCGGACCACGTCGGCCCGGTCCAGGTAGACGATGGCGATCCCCGGGATCCCCGCGAGGATCCGGGGCACCTCCACTAGGCCCGAGGGTACGCCCACCAGGTCGATCTGGGTGATGTCGCCCGTCACCACCGCCTTGGACCCGAATCCCAGGCGGGTGAGGAACATCTTCATTTGGGTGTGGGTGGTGTTCTGGGCCTCGTCCAGGATGATGAAGGCGTTGTTGAGGGTCCGCCCGCGCATGAACGCCAGGGGCGCGATCTCCACCCGCCCCGTCTGCATGTACTTCTCCAGCTCCGCGGCCGGGATCATGTCGTAGAGGGCGTCGTAGAGGGGGCGCAGGTAGGGGTTGACCTTCTGGAAGATGTCGCCGGGCAGGAACCCCAGCTGCTCCCCGGCCTCCACCGCCGGCCGGGTGAGGACGATGCGCTTGACCTTCCCCTGCTGGAGGTAGTTCAGGGCCATGGCCACCGCCAGGTACGTCTTCCCCGTGCCGGCCGGCCCGATGGCGAACACGACGTCGTTCTCCTTGATGGCCTCGATGTACCGCCGCTGCCCCGCGGTCTTGGGCCGGATGGGCTCCCCCCAGTGGGTGATCTGGATCACATCGGTGAGGACGCCGGTGAGGTCGCCCCCCTCCTCCACCTGGGCGATGAGGTAGCGCACCTCCTCCACCGAGGGCACGCGGTTGGTGCGGGCCACCTCCACGAGCTTCCCGAAGATCCGCTCCAGCTTCTCCACGTCCTCGGCCTCGCCCTCGATGAGGATGCGGTCCCCCCGGGCCACGATCTTGGCCCGGCCGTAGACTTGGGAGATCAGGCGCAGATTGCGGTTGTACTGGCCGAGGACGCCCAGCGCCACGTCCGGGCTAGGAAGGGCGATCTCCGCGGTCTTGCGGCCGATCGAGCACCACCCCCTCGCTGAAGTGTTCCTCCACGCGCACGATCTCCACCGGCACGATTGTACCACGCGCGAGGGGCGCGGATTTCGCCACCCCCACGCGGAGGTAGTTCTCGGTGTGCCCCACCCACCACGGCCCCTCCGCCTCCTCCACGAGGAGCGCCAGGGCGGTGCCGAGGAAGCGCCGGCGGACGGCGAGGGACCAACGCCGAGCTAGAACGGAAAGCTCGGCGCTGCGCCGCGCCGCCTCCTCCTTGGGGACCCGGCCGGGGAGGGCCGCCGCGGGCGTGCCCGGACGCGGGGAGTACCGAAAGATGTGGAGGTTCAGGGGCTGGAGGGCCTCCAGGAGCTCCACGGTCCGGGCGAAGGCCGCCGCGTCCTCCCCGGGGAAGCCCACCAGCACGTCCGCCCCCAGGGTGGCCTTGGGCACGGCGCTCAAGAACGACAAGGCCTTCTCCTTGTACTCCGCGGCGGTGTAGGCCCGGCCCATGGCCGCCAGGACCCGGTCGTCCCCGGACTGGAGGGGCATGTGGAGGTAGGGGCAGAGCCGGGGCTCCGCGGCGAAGAGGCGCAGGAGCGCGGGCGTGAGGCCCTCCGGGTTCAAGGAGGTCAGGCGGTAGCGCACCCCCGGGACGCGCAAAAGCTCCTCAAGCAGGTCCGCCAAGGCGGGGCGCTCGGGGAGGTCCAAGCCGTACTGGGCCAGGTTCACGCCCGTGACCACGATCTCCCTGTGGCCGGCCTCGGCCAGGGCCTGGGCCTCCGCGCGCGCCGCCTGGGGGGGCTTGCTGCGGAGGGGGCCCCGCACCTGCCAGGTGCGGCAAAAGGTGCACGCCTGCGTACAGCCGTCCTGGACCTTGAGGAGGGCCCGCGTCCGCGGGAACGGCCCGCGCACCCGCTCCTCCTGGAGCTCCGGCCAGCCCTCCGCCGCCAAAGGGATCCCCTGCAGATAGGCCTGGAGGATCTGGGGGAGGCGGGCCTTGTCCCGGTTGCCCACCACGAGGTCCGCCCCGGCCCGCAAAAGCCCGGCCCGCGCCCCATCCGCCCCGCAGCCCACCGCCACCACCAGCGCCCCCGGGCGCTCCCTCTTGAGCTGGGCCACGAGCTTGCGGGACTTGCGATCCGCCAGGGCCGTGACGGTGCAGGTGTTCACCACATGGACCTCGCCCTCGCCGGGGAGGGCCTCCAGGCGCTCCCGGAGGTACTGGGCCTCGTACTGGTTGACGCGGCAGCCCAGGGCGTGCACGAACACCCTCATTTTTCCCCGTGGCGCTCCACCGTGAACCGATAGAGCCGGCAGGGCTCGTCGGGGGCGAGGCCGGCCTTCAGCTTGGCGATGCGCAGCTGCTCCGCCGCCGTGTCCACGCCGGGGAGGTCGGGCAGAAGGAGGCCCCGGCGCCAGCCCCTCTCCACGATCACCCCGTACCGCTTGGGATCCAGGTCCGCCTCGGTGCAGGGCTCCGGGGGGGAGAGCACGTCCACGGTGATGGCGAGCTCGGGCAGCTCCTCGGGCCGCACGGGCGGGAAGCGGGGGTCCTCGGTGGCCGCGCGGATGGCGTTCTCGATGATCTCCTGGGCGAGGTTCTCCTCCGTGGGCTGATAGGTGCCGATGCAGCCCCGCAGCACCCCGTGCTTTTTGAGGGACACGAAGGCGCCCGCCCGCCGGGAAAGGAGCTCCGGGGGGAGGTCCGGGGGCGGGGCCAGGCGCCGGCCCTCCCGCACCCAGGCCTCGATGGCCCGCCGAGCCAACTCCACGTAGGGATCGCGGACGCGCACGGAAAAAGAGCCTACTCGCTCCGCCGCCCCGCGCAACCCGCGGTTTGACGAACCGGGGAACGGGGGGCTAACTTTTCCCCGATGCGGCGCCTTCCGGTCCTTTTGGGGCTCGTCCTCCTGGGGCTGGGCGCGGCCCTGTTCTTCGCCTTCACCCGCACGGAGGTGCGGCGGGCCCTGGCCCAGGGGGAGCCGTTCTCCCTCCTCCTCCTGGTCCGCACGGGGATCCCCCCCGACGCGCCCGGCCCGGACCTCGCCCTCCTCGTGACCCTCCTCCCCCAGGGCCAGGGGGCCTGGGTGGTGGTGCCGGGAGGCCTCCACCTGCCCGGGGAGGGCGGCTGGCGCCCCCTCGCGGAAGGGGGGGAGAAGGCCGTTTCCGCCCTCGCCGCGCTCCTCGAGCTCCCCCTCGCGGGGGTGGCGGAGGTCCTGCCGGCCACCTGGGACGCCCTGGTGCGGGAGTTGGGCGGGGTGCTCGCCCGGCCCGAGGAGCGCCTGCTCTTCCAAGACCCCCTCCGGCGGGTGTCCATCGACCTCCCCGCCGGGGAACAGCTCCTGGACGGCCCCCGATCCCGCCAGTTCCTGGCCTACCTCCTGCGCTACCGGGGGGAGCCCGACCTGGCGGGGGTGCGCGCCTTCGTGGAGGATTTCGTGGCCCGGGCCCAGAACGCCCCTGCCCTCCTCCGCCGCTTCCTCACCCCGCCCCAGTTCTCCGCTTGGACGGCCCGGGATTTCTGGGAGGGCCTGGCCCGGGCCCCGGCCCGGGTGGAGGTGGTACCCGTGGCCCGGGAGGATGGGCGGCTCATGCCGGACGTGGTGCGCATCCGCAAGCTGCGGGCGGCTTGGGTCTCCGGCCGCGCCCCCCTCACGCGGGAGGAGGTGCGCGTGTTCCTCCTGAACGGCACGCGGGAGCGGTTTTTGGCCACGCGCGCCGCGGCCTGGCTCGCGGCGCGGGGGTTCACGGTGGTGGGGGTGGGGCCGGCGGACCGCCCGGACTACGCCCGAAGCCTCCTCCTGGTGCGGCGGGGCGCGGAGGAGCGGGCCGAGCTGGTGCGGGCCGTGCTCCCCAGGGAGGTGGCCGTGCTCGCCGCGGAGGCGTTCGGCCTGGAGCGGCTGGGCGGCTGGCCCGAGGGCGCGGACGTGGTGCTCCTCCTGGGGGTGGGGTTCGATGTGGGGTCCTGAGGGCGAGCTCCTGCGGCGGGCCGCGGCCCTCATCGCCGACAAGAAGGGCGACCGGTTGGTCCTCCTGGACCTGCGGGACACCTCCATTCCCACGGACTTCTTCCTCATCGCCGAGGGCGAAAACCCCCTCCACGTGCGGGCCATCGCCGCGCACCTCATGGAGAAGCTGCCCGTGGCGCCCCGGCACACCGAGGGCCTGGCCGACGGGCGCTGGGTCCTCCTGGACTACGGGGACTTCGTGGTCCACCTCTTCCCCCGGGAGGTGCGGAGCTTCTACGACCTGGAGGGCATCTGGCCGGAGAAGGTGGTGGAGGGCTGGACGGGGGAGGGCGGCCCCGTATAATAGGGCCTCGCCCCCTTGTCCGGACGAGGCCCGGACGTATAATGGGGGTGCCGTTCGCGGTCCTTGACAAGTGAATAGGGCGTCCGCTGTGCAAGTATGGTAAGGGCGGACGGTGGATCCCTCGGCAGCCGGAGGCGAGGAAGGGCGTGGCCAGCTGCGATAAGCCCCGGGGAGCCGCTGAGCAGGCTATGATCCGGGGATTCCCGAATGGGGAAACCCACCGTGCCGTGGAGGCACGGTATCCAGGGCCGAAATCCCAAGTAAGCCCTGGAGGCGAACCCCGCGAAGTGAAACATCTCAGTAGCGGGAGGAAAAGAAATCAACCGAGATTCCCCTAGTAGCGGCGAGCGAACGGGGAACAGCCCAAACCTCACGGGTGCCAAGCCCGCAGGCGTTGCCCGTGGGGGGTAGCGGGGCGGCAACGGGGAGGGCTGCGGACCTCCCAGGGAGTTACCAAAGCCTCCTCTAGCCGAACAGCCGGCAAAGTCACTGGAAAGGGCGACCGGAGAGGGTGATAGTCCCGTAGGCGAAAGGGGAGGCTCTCCTGGGTTGCCGTTCCCAAGTAGCGTCGGACACGGGGAATCCGGCGCGAATCTGGGGGGACCACCCTCCAAGGCTAAATACTCCCGGCTGACCGATAGCGCACCAGTACCGTGAGGGAAAGGTGAAAAGAACCCCGGGAGGGGAGTGAAATAGAACGTGAAACCGTCCGCTCACAGTGCAGTGGTAGCCGGGAACCGCCTCCGCAAGGGGGCGGGGAACGGTGGCCGCGTGCCTTTTGCAGTATGAGCCGGCGAGTTGTGCTCGGTGGCGAGGCTAAGCGGTTCTTCCGCGGAGCCGTAGGGAAACCGAGTCCGAACAGGGCGACCAGTCACCGGGCACAGACCCGAAGCCAGGCGATCTACCCGTGGGCAGGGTGAAGTGCGCGTAACAGCGCATGGAGGCCCGAACCGGTTGACCGTGCAAAGTCATCGGATGACCTGCGGGTAGGGGTGAAAGGCCAATCGCGCCTGGGGATATCTGGCTCTCCCCGAAATGGCTTTTGGGTCAGCCTCACGTGCAGGCGGCCGGGGGTAGAGCACTGGCTGGGGAAGGGGGGCAACTCCCGACCCCAATCAAACTCCGAATACCGGCCGTCGGTCCGTGGGAGTGAGTCTGTGGGGGATAACCTCCATGGACAAGAGGGAAACAACCCGGACCACCAGCTAAGGCCCCTAAATCCGGGCTCAGTGGGGAAGGCGGTGTGGCCGCCCAGACAGCGGGGAGGTTGGCTTAGAAGCAGCCATCCTTTAAAGAGTGCGTAACAGCTCACCCGTCTAGCGGCCGCGCGCCGAAAACTCAACGGGGCTAAGCCCGGTGCCGAAGCTGTGGGTGCGGCCCGCCCGGGCCGCGCGGTAGGGGAGCATTCCGCGCTAGGGCGAAGCCGGGTCGTGAGGCCCGGTGGACGAGGCGGAAGAGAGACTGCCGGCTTGAGTAGCGCGAGGCGGGTGAGAATCCCGCCCACCGAATGCCCAAGGTTTCCTGGGGAAGGCTGATCCGCCCAGGGTTAGGCGGGACCTAAGCCGAAGCCGAAAGGCGTAGGTGATGGGCAGCCGGTCAACATTCCGGCCCCTCCGGGCCCGCGCTACGAGCGAAGGGGGGACGCCGTTGGACCTTCCCCGCGGGCTTACGGCTACGCCCGTCCAAGCGTCAAGCCAGAGGGGATAGGCAAATCCGTCCCCTCGAAACCGCTCTGTCCCGCCCGATGAGGGCGGGGCGGGGCGAAGAGGCGAGGCGTGACGGCGAGCCCCGCAAGGGGCGAAGGGGGAACGGTTCAGCGGCCGAGAAAAGCCTCTAGCCAGCTGGCCCGGAGCCCGTACCGCAAACCGACACAGGTGGGCAGGGGGAGTACCCCAAGGTGGGCGAGCTAACCCCGGTCAAGGAACTCGGCAAAATGGCCCCGTAACTTCGGGAGAAGGGGTGCCCTTGGGGTTGCCGGGGACAACCCGGTGGCCTTGGGGGCCGCAGAGAATCGGCGGGGGCGACTGTTTACCAAAAACACAGGTCCCTGCAAACCCGTAAGGGGAAGTATAGGGGCTGAAACCTGGCCACTGCCGGTAGGTTAAGGGGAGGGGTGCAAGCCCCGAACTGAAGCCCCGGTGAAGGCCGGCCGTAACTATAACGGTCCTAAGGTAGCGCAATTCCTTGTCGGGTAAGTTCCGACGCGCATGAAAGGAACAACGACTCCCGCGCTGTCTTGACCGGGGGCTCGGTGAACTCGAAGCACGGGTGAAGATGCCCGTGACCCGCGGTGGGACAGAAAGACCCCGTGGAGCTTTACTGCAGCTTGGCGTTGGGTCCTGACATCCACTGTAGAGGATAGGTGGGAGGCTGAGAAGCCCGGGCGCCAGCTCGGGTGGAGCCGCCGGTGGAATACCACCCTGTGGCTGTTGGGGCCCTAACCAGGGGCCGTGACGAGCGGTTCCGGGACAGCGCTAGGCGGGCAGTTTTGCTGGGGCGGCAGCCTCCTAAAGGGTAACGGAGGCGCCCAAAGGTCCCCTCAGGCGGGTTAGCGATCCGCCGGTGAGTGCAAGGGCAGAAGGGGGCTTGACTGCGAGGCCTACAAGCCGAGCAGGGGCGAAAGCCGGGCCTAGTGACCCACCGGTTCCTCGTGGGAGGGCCGGTGATCAACGGATAAAAGCTACCCCGGGGATAACAGGCTAGTCTCCCCCGAGAGTTCACATCGACGGGGAGGATCGGCACCTCGATGTCGGCTCACCCCATCCTGGGGCTGCATCAGGTCCCAAGGGTCGGTCTGTTCGCCCGTTAAAGGGGTTCATGAGCTGGGTTCAGACCGTCGTGAGACAGGTCGGTCCCTATCTACCGCGGGCGCAGGAGGCTTGAGGGGGTCCGTCCCTAGTACGAGAGGACCGGGACGGCCGAGCCGCTGGCGTACCAGCTGTCCCGCCCGGGGCACCGCTGGGTAGCTAAAGCTCGGACCGGATAAGAGCTGAAGGCATCTAAGCTCGAAGCCGACCCCAAGATGAGGCCTCCCCATCAGGGCCCAGGGAGACTACCTGGTGGATAGGCCGCAGGTGGAAGCCCGGCAACGGGTGGAGCCGAGCGGTACTAATCGCCCGAGCGGCTTGCGCAGCGGACGCCCTATTCACTTCTCTGGACCGCGGGCGATTCCAGGCGGCAGATAGCGGCGGGGAAACACCCGGTCCCATCCCGAACCCGGCAGTTAAGCCCGCCAGCGCCGATGGTACTGGGGCCTTCGGGCCCCGGGAGAGTAGGTCGCCGCCTGGATTTTTTATTTCGGCCTGAGCCCCCGCACCTCCTGGCACACCCGGGCCCAGCGCCCCTCCAAGTCCCCCAACGCCGCCCCCAGGGGCGAGCCCTCCCGAACCCACAGGGGGATTCGGTGGAGCGGCACGTCCACCTCCAGCTCCGCCGGGCCCGTATGGGTCCGCCCCGTCCAAGGGTCGTACCAGCGCCCCGGCGGAAGGCGAAGGCGCACCCGCTTGGCCCCTGCCTCCCAGACGGGGCGCACAAGGAGGTCCGGACCCAAAAGGTACTGGTCCCACCGCCGCCGCAACTCCCCCTCCTCCGGGTAGGCCAGGGCCATGGGCCGCACCAGGGGGAGGCCCGTGCGGTGCGCCTCCTCGGCCAGGGCGTAGAGGTAATCCACGAGGTCTTGGCGCAAACGGCCGTAGAAGGCCAGGAGGGCCACGAGTTCCTCATCCCAATAGGGACGGAAGCCGTAGCCCTCCGGGCCCACGGGCGCAGGGGCGCCGTCCGGAGCCCACGCCCAGGGCGCGAGGTTCCCCAAGGGGCCGAGGTCCATGAGGGGGGAGAAGCAGGAGAAGGCAAGCCAGCGGGCGAAGAGCTCCCGGGTGGGCCGGCCCACGTAGCCGCCGGTGTTGGAGCCCCAAAGGGGGAAGTTGAGGGCGGCCGCGCGCTGAAGAGCGAGGATCGACTCCCTAAGCCCCCAAAAGCTCGCGTGGTGATCGCCGCCCCAGACCAACGTCACGGCCGCGCTCCCCGTCCAGCCCGCCCGGTAGTAGAGCACGAACTCCGCAACCCCCGCGCGGGCGAAGACCCCGCGGGCCGCCTGGGCGAACCACAGGGGATAAAGGTTGTGGCCCGCCCGGTAATCCGTGCCATCGTGGTAGCTCCCCCGCAAGAGGAGGCCGTCCGGGGTGCTCTCCTCCCCCCGATCCAGTTTGAATCCGGCGATCCCCAATTCCACCAGCGGCCGGAGCTTTTCCTGCCACCACGCCACGGCTTGGGGGTGGGTGAAATCCAGGAGGGCGGCCCCGGGCGGGAAGGGGACGACGCGGCGAACCGTGAACCCCCGGGCCTCCGCCTCCCGCCGGAGCCCGTCCAGGAGCCACGGGCCGACCCAAAGCACGGGCATGATGCCCTTTTCCCGGAGCCAGCGGACCATGGCCCCCGCGTGGGGAAAGCGCTGGGGGTCGAACTGCAGGTTGCCGTAGCCCAGGGTGCCCTCCGCCCAGGGCCGGTCCAGCACGTACACCGCCGGCTTGACCCCTAAGGCCTCCATCCACAGCACGTCCTCCACCACCATGGAGTTGAAGGGGAGGGGGTTGGGCGTGCCATCGGCGAGCGTGGGATGGGCGAAGACCTCGTCGCGCCAGCGCCAGATCCCCAACGCCCAGCGGGGCGGCAGGACCGTGGTGCCGGTGAGGCGGGCGTAACGGGCGACCGCTTCCAGGGGCGTGGGGCCGGGGATCAGGCGCAGCGTGAGCGCGGGGCCCTCGTACTCGAGGGTGACCTCCGTGGGTTTGCGCGTGCCAAAGCGGAAGATCCCGGGCCAGGAGCTCTCCACCCAGAGGCCCCAGCCGCGGGAGGACACGAAGAACGGGGCGTAGAGGGCGTGCGTGGGCAGGGTGTAGAGCCAGACCGTCTGCCCGCGCAGGTCGAGGTCCCCGCCCCGGGGCGGGAAGAACTCGTGGAAAAGCCCCTGCGTTGGGCACTCCAAAAGCCCGTAAAAGCCCTCGTCGGGGGTGACCTCCAGGACCACGCCCAACCGCTCCCAGCGGGCCTTCCCCTCCACGCGGAACGTGAGCCGGACCGTGCCCTCTTGGGCGTGGCTCAGGGCCACCTCGGCCCGCCGCCCGTCGGAGGTGCGAAAGACCAGGGTCCTCCCCGTGAGCTCCTCCCGGACGGACAAGAGGCGGCGGAGCTCCACGCGCCCCGGCCAGCTTTGCACGTAAAAGGCGGGGCGCCCGCCCTGCCCCAGGCGCACGAGCTCGCGCCCCTCCCACGCGAGGCTCAACCCAAAGGGGCTTTCCTGAAGGCGAACTTCAGCGGCCCAGCCGGCCCAGGCCACCAAAACCAAAAGCCCAAGGAGCCTCATCGCGCCAGGTCCTTGGGGCCGAAGCCGTGGGGCAGGAGCTCCGCGAGGCGGGCGGTGCGCCAGGCGCGGCCCTCCCCATCGGCCAGGATCAGGAGGAGGTCGGGGGCGAACTCGTAGAGGGCTTGGCGGCAGGCCCCGCAGGGCGCGCAGGGCCCCGCCCCGCAGGCCACGGCCAAGGCCACGAACTCCCGCGCGCCCTCGGAGACCGCCTTGAAAAGGGCCACGCGCTCCGCGCACACCGTGAGCCCGTAGGAGGCGTTCTCCACGTTGCAGCCGGTGAAGACCCGGCCGTCCTTGGCCAGAAGGGCCGCGCCCACGGCGAAGCCCGAATAGGGGGCGTAGGCCCGGGCGCGGGCCTCCACGGCCCTCCGCACGAGCTCCGCTTCGGAGACGCCAGGGAACATGGCTCACCTGGGGAGGGTGGCGCCGGGCTGGTCCTGGTAGAGGCCGCCGGCCTCCTTCTCGTCGTAGCCGCGGGCCGGCCGCCTCCCCCGGAAGAACACGACCTGCGCAATCCCCTGGCCCACATGGAGGCGGATGGGCAAGGGGGAGAGGTTGGCCAATTCCAGGGTAAGCCGGCCCCGCCAGCGCGGCTCCAGGGGCGTCACGTTCACAAGGAGGCCGCAGCGCGCGTAGCTGGACTTCCCCCAGCACACGCCCAGCACGTCGTCCGGCATCCAAAACGTCTCCACCGACTCCGCGAGGACCTGGGAGTGGGGCGCCAGCTCGAACACGTCCTCTGCGACAAGCTCGCGGAACAGCTCCCGCGGGAAGTTCACCGGATCCAAAACGGCGTTGACCCCGCCCAGGGGGACCAGGAACCTCCGGCCCAAGCGGATGTCGTAGCCGAAGGAGGAAAGGCCGTAGGAGGGCTTGCCCTCCTGGCGGGGCACGAAGGGGGTGATCATCGGCCGCTCGCCCTGGCAGAGGGCCAGGATCTCCCGATCCGAAAGGAGGGAAAAGCCCGCGAGCGCCTCCGGGACCCGATCCATAGGGCCCTCCTTAGGCCGCGCGGCCCTCGGCTAAGGGACGCAGATCCTCAAAGCAACTGGGGGCATGGGCATAAAGGTGTTCCCACATGCGGCGAGCCACCTCCCGGATCTCCCATTGCGCGTCGGGGCCTAACCGCAAGATGTGGCGGAGCTCCCGGAAGTTGGCGGTCCAAACCAGACGGGTTTCGATCCCCAAGGGGAGCACGAACCGCGCGTCCTCTTTGGGCACGCCTTTGGCCACGAGATGCCGATACAGTTCCCATGGCCGCGTGGAAAAGCGCGCAGGCCCTCGCCCAATCCTCCTCGGAGAAGGTGGGCGGGCGCACGAGCGCGTGTCCTTGGGCGTCGACGTGGCGCTGGGACTCCCGCACGAAGCTGGCCAGGCGGTGGCGGGTGAGCTGGTTGGCGCAGGCCCGGGAGATCCCGGCGACCTCGAACGTGGCGCAAGCGTGCTCCAGCACGGACTCATGGCCCAAGGCGATGAGCTTGCGGATCAGGCGGCGGTCATCCTCGAGGCCCCGGCCGGCGCTGCGATGGCTCACCCGCGCGCAGCGCGCAATGTGGCGCTCCGCCTCCGGGGTGATAAAAAGGAGCTCCACGCGCATGGGCGCCCTAGGGCGCCTGCCCTTCGGCCTGGAGCTTCTCCAGCTCCCGCCGGCGCAGCTCGGCCCGCTTGATCTTCCCGCTCGGCGTCTTGGGAAGCTCCGTCACGAACTCGATCTCCCGCGGGTACTTGTAGGGGGCCGTGACCCGCTTCACGTGCTCCTGGAGCTCCTTCACCAGCTCCTCCGAGGGCGCGTACCCCTTCGCCAGGACCACGAAGGCCTTGACGATCTGGCCCCGCACGGGATGGGGCTTGCCGATCACCGCGGCCTCCACCACCGCGGGATGGGACACGAGGGCGTCCTCCACCTCGAACGGACCGATGCGGTACCCGGAGGCCTTGATCACGTCGTCCGCCCGCCCCTCGAAGAAGAAGTAGCCGTCCTCGTCCACGCGCACGAGGTCGCCGGTGCGGTACCACTTCCCGGAGAAGACCTGCTGGGTGAGCGCGGGGTCCTTCCAGTAGCCGTCGAAGATGGCGGGGTTGCCCACCGGAACGGCGATCTCGCCCACCTCCCCGGGGCCCACGGGGTTCCCCTCCTCGTCGATGGGGGTGGCGTTGGGGCCGGGGGTGGGAAGGCCCATGGAGCCCGGCTTCACGGGCAGGCCCGGCGGGTTGCACACCAAACAGACGGACTCCGTCTGCCCGTAGCCGTCCCGGATGGTCACGCCGAACACCTCCCGGAACACCTCGATGGGCTCAACGTTGAGGGGCTCACCCGCGGAGAGGGCGTCCCGCAGCCGGAGCTTATAGCGGCCCAGATCGGGCACCTGGATCATCATGCGGTACTCCGTGGGCGTGGCGCAGAGCTTGGTGATGGGGTAGCGCGCGAGGAGCTCCAGGTATTTTTCGGCCTCGAACCGGCCGTAGTAGATGAACTGGGTGACGCCCACGTTGAGGCCCACGCCGATGGGCGACCAGTACCACTTGGCCCAGCCGGGCGCGGTGGTGGCCCACATGAGGTCGTCCGGGGAGAGGTCCCACCAGTAGCGGGCGGTGACGCGCAGGTGCCCGTAGAGCCAGCGGTGGCGGTGCATCACGGGCTTAGGGTTCCCGGTGGTGCCGGAGGTGAAGTTGATGGTGATGGGGTCGTGCGCGGTGAGGGGGACCGGCGGGACCTCCGGGGCCTTTTCGATCTCCTCCTCGAAGGAGAGCCAACCGGGGCGCCGGCCGCCGATGAGGAGGAAGTGCTCTAAGGGGCATTGGCCGCGGGCGGCGTCCACCTCCTCCGCCACGGACACGTGGGCCACCACCACCCGGGCCCCGGACACCTCGGCCCGGTAGATGATGTCCTTGGCCCGCAGCATGTCCACACAGGGCACGGCCACCGCCCCAGCCTTGAACGTGCCGATCTGGGCGATGAAGGCCTCGGGAAGCCGGGGAAAGATGTGCAGCACGGGGTCGCCCTTCCGCACGCCCAGGCGCATGAGCACGGCGGCGAACCGCGCGGACAGCTGGGAAAGCTGCCGCCAGGTGAGGGTGCGGCGCTCGCCCGTCTCCGACTCCCAAAGGATGCACGGCTGATCGCCCTTCCTTTGGGCGTGGGCGTCCACCACCGCCGCGATGTTGTAGTTCTCGGGGATGTCCCACCGGAATTCCCTGCGCTCCCGCTCGTACTGCTCCCGCGTGAACGGCATCGGCCCTCCTTTGTCTTCGGGGGGTTTTGCCGCTAGGGTTATAGCATGGACATCCCGGGAATGCCAGAAGCAGAGGCCCAAGGGGTGGTGGTCGTGCCGGCGGAGGCCGGGAAACGCCTGATCGGTCGGGCGGTGGCCCGCCTCCCCCAGGTCCAGCGGGCCCAGCGGGACGGCCTCCTCGTGGTGGGCTGGGGCACCACCAACGCCTACGTGCTGGAGGAGCTTTTGGGCCGCCCCATCCCTAAAGGGCGGTACGTGGCGGGGTACCTCGCCGCGGAGTTGGGGGTGCTGCCCCCCGCGGCGCGGGAGCCCATGGTGGTGCTGGAGCGGGGCGAGCCGCGGGAGCTGGCCTGGCCGGAGGTCCTGGCCCGCCTCGGGCCGGGCGACGTGGTGATCAAGGGCGGCAACCTCCTCGACCCCCAGGGGGTCGTGGGGGTGTACGTGGCGGGAGGGGACGGCGGCACGGTGGGCAAGTTCCTGGCCCCGGCGCTGGCCAGGGGCGTGGAGGTGGTGATCCCCATTTCCCGCAGCAAGGCCGTGCACACCTCGGTCGTGGCCCTCGCCCAACGGCTGGGCGCGGGGCGGCTAGTGTGCTGCGCGGGCCCCAAAATCGGGGTGATCCCCCTCCTCGGCACGGTGGTCACGGAGACGGAAGCCGTGTCCCTCCTGTATGGGGTGCGGGCGGAGCACATCGGCGGGGGCGGGGTGGGCCGGGGTAGGGGGGCCGTGGTCCTCCTCCTTTCCGGCCCCAGGGACGCCGTGGAGCGCGCGTTCTCCGAGATCGCCGCGCTGGGCCGGAGCGAGCCCCCGCTGGACGTGGGGGAGCCGTGATCGACTTCCTGACGGGTCGGGTCGTGGAAAAGGACAAGGAGACGGTGGTCCTCGCCGTGGGCGGGCTCGGTTTTCGCCTCTTCGTCCCGCCGCGCACCCTGGAGGGTCTAAAACCCGGCCAGGAACTGCGCCTCCACACCCACCTCCTGTTCCAGGAGGACGAGTTCTCCCTCTACGGGTTCGCCACGCCCGAGGAGCGGGAGATGTTCGTGGCCCTGCTCTCCGTGCCGCAGGTGGGGCCGCGGTTGGCCTTCAAGCTCGTTGCGGCCCTGCCGCCGGCGGAGCTGGTGGCCGCCATCCGCCGGGGCGACCTCTCCGCGCTGGACGCGGTGAAGGGGATCGGCCGCCGTACGGCCCAGCGCGTGCTGCTGGAGCTCTCCGAGCGGGCCCAGCGCTGGGCGCCCCCGGCCGCCCCGCCCGAAACGGAAAAGGAAAAAATCGTCCTCCAGGCCCTCACCTCCAAGGCGCTGGGCTTTAGGCCCGAGGAGGCCCGCAGGGCCCTGGAGCTCGTGCGGCAGGAGTGCCCGGAGGCCCCGGTGGAGGAGATGCTCCGGCGGGCCCTGGCCCTCCTCGCCGGATCATGAGGCGCGCGTTGGCCCTGGACGTGGGCGAGCGGCGGGTGGGCCTGGCCCGCACCGACGCGACCGGCACCCTGGCCGTCCCCCACGGGGTCTACGTGCGCACGGACTGGGAAAAGGACGTGCGCGCGCTGGCGGAGCTCGCCCGCCAGCTGGGCGCCGAGGCCCTGGTCGTGGGGCTACCCCTGAACATGGACGGGACCGAGGGGGAGCAGGCCCGGAGGGTGCGGGCGTTTGCGGAGGCCCTGGCCAAGGAGGCGCAGCTCCCCCTCCACTTCGTGGACGAGCGCTGGACCACGGAGGAGGCGGTGCGGGTTCTGCGCGAGGCCGGCCTCCCTTGGCGCAAACGGAAGGGCAAAGCGGACGCCCTCTCCGCCGTCCTCATCCTTCAAGCTTGGTTGGAACGGGTACGATAATTCTCGGGGGTGATGGGCATGCAGGAGTTCACTTTCTTTTTGGGGAACAAGCCCGGCGCGCTTTTGGAGGTGGCCGCGGCCCTGGCCGAGGAGCGGGTGAACATCGAGGCCATCGCCGCCCTCACCGTGCTGGACGAAGCCGTGGTGTCCATGATCACGGATGCCCCGGACCGGACCCGCAAGGTCCTGAAGAGGCTAGGCGTGGACTACGAGGAACGGGAGGCGTTGAGCCTAAGCCTCCCCCACCAGCCCGGGCAGTTGGCCAGCGTCCTAGATCGGCTGGCCCGCGACGGCATCAACGTCCTTTCCTGCTATTTCGCCGTGGAGAAAAACGTGCTTGTATTCACCGTGGATGACCTGGCCCGGGCCAAGGCCATCTTCCGCCTGACGTGAAGCAGGCGTTCTTCCGGTTCTACGCGGAGCTCAACGACTTTTTGCCGCCCGAGGCGCGCGGCCGCACCCTCACGTACGCCTTCCAGGGCGAGCCTACGGTGAAGGAGGCCATCGAGGCCCTGGGCGTCCCCCACGTGGAGGTGGAGCTCATCGTGGTGGACGGGGAATCCGTGGACTTCAGCTATCGCCTGCGGGACGGGGACCGAGTGGCCGTGTACCCGGTGTTCGAGAGCCTGGATGTGAGCCCGATCCTGAAGGTGCGGCCGGAGCCCCTCCGGCGCCTCGCCTTCGCCGCCGACGCCCACCTGGGAAAGCTCGCGCGCCTCCTCCGCCTTCTGGGCTTCGACACCGTGCACTCCCCCAACATTTCCGACGAGGAGCTCGTGGCCTTGGCCCGGGAGGGCCGGATCCTCCTCACCCGCGACCGCGAGCTTTTGAAGCACGGGGCGGTGACCCACGGCTACTGGGTGCGGTCCACGGTGCCCCTGGAGCAGGCGCGGGAGGTGGTGCGCCGCTTCGACCTCGCGGGGAGGATCGCGCCCTTCACCCGCTGCCTGCGGTGCAACGGGGTCCTGCGCCCCCTTCCTCCGGAGGAGGGGAAGCGCCGGGCCCCGCCGCGGGTGGCCGCCTGGTGCACGGCGTACCTGGAGTGCCCCTCCTGCGGCGGGCTCTTTTGGCCGGGCACGCACTACCCCAAGCTGGCCGCCTGGGTGCGCTGGCTTCAGGCGCCCTGAGCCTAGGGCTCCCCGGCCGGGGGGAGGCGGAGGCCCAGGAGGTCGGGGCGGTGGCGCAGGGTCTTCTTCCAGGCCTCCTTTTCCCGGAAGCGCCGGATGCGCGCGTGGTCGCCGGAGAGAAGCACATCGGGCACGGGGAGGCCGCGGAAGAGGCGGGGCCGGGTGTACTGGGGGAAGCCCAGGCGCGGCCCGGAGAAGAAGGAGTCGGTGGCCACGGAGTCGTAGCGGCCCACCACGCCCGGGACCATGCGGGCCGTGGCCTCCACCACGATGGCCGCGGCCAGCTCCCCGCCCGCGAGCACATAATCCCCAATGGAGAGCTCCAGGTCGCAGAAGGAGAGGACGCGCTCGTCCACGCCCTCGTAGCGGCCGCACAGGAGCACGAGCGCCCGCTCCCGGGCGAACCGCTTGGCCCAGGCCTGGGTAAAGAGGACCCCTTGGGCGGAAAGGAGGACCACAAAGGGCTTCGTTCGGATCTCCTGGGCGAGGGCCTCCACGGCGCGGGCGAAGGGCTCGGGCCGCATGACCATACCCGCCCCGCCCCCGAAGGGCCGGTCGTCCACGATCCCCCGGGGATCCGGGGCGAAGGCGCGCAGGTCATGGAGGTGGATCTCGATCAGCCCCTTCTCCTGGGCCCCAAGGAGGATGCCCTGGGCGAAGAAGGGGCGGAGCATCTCGGGGAAGAGGGTGACGATGTCGAACCTCATTTCCAGTCCGCGATGACCTCCCGGCCCAGCTTCTTCCCGATGCGCTCGAGCACCAGGACGAGGGCCTCCTTGTCCCGCGCGTTGAGGGCCTTCTGGTCGGGCTTGGCCACCGCAAGGAACAGGAAATCCACCCCACCGGCGTGGATGTGGTCCACCCGGATCTCCGTGGGGCGGGAGACGACGGCCCTAAGAAGATACCGGCTCAGCTCCAGGAGCACCTTTGGGCCCAAACCGGCGCTCGTGCCACAGCCGTAGGACGCCCGCCCGGGAGAGGAGGCGGCGCGCGGCCTCCGTGGGTTGGGCGCCCTGGGCCAGCCAGGCCAGGGCCCGCTCCACATCCACCGTGAGGTCGTCCACCTCCTGCAGGGGGTGGTAGTGGCCGATCACCTCCACCACCGCGCCGTCGCGCTTGGAGGCCTCCTCCACCACCACAAGGCGGTAGTGGGGCTGCTTCTTTTTCCCCACGCGCATGAGCCTGATCTTCAACGCCATAGCATCACCTCGGGAACGGCAGTTTTCCGCCGGGGAACCTCCGCCGGCCCAGCTCCCGCAGGAGCTTTTTGGCCTGCTCGTACTCGGCCAGGAGGCGGTTCACGTCCTGGACCGTGGTGCCTGAGCCGCGCGCGATCCGCCGTTTGCGGCTGGCCCCGATTATATGGGGGTTGCGCCGCTCCTCAACGGTCATGGATTGGATGATGGCCTTCATCTTCTTGAACTCCCGCTCGAGCTCGTCCTCCGCGGGGCGGGCCAGGCCGGGCAGGCGGGCCAAGAGCTGGCCCAGGGGACCGGCCCGCCGCACGGCCTCCAGCTGGGCCAGGAAGTCCTCCAGGGTGAACTCCTCCCCCTTGAGGGCCTTGGCGGCCCGCTCCGCCGCCCCCGCCTCCTGCAGCTTCTCCACAAGGCCGGAGAGGTCGCCCAGCCCGAGGATGCGGTCGGCCATGCGCTCGGGATGGAAGGGCTCGAGGTCCTCGGGCCGCTCGCCCACCCCCACAAAGAGGATGGGCTGCCCCAGGCGCGAGGGGAGGGAGAGGGCCGCGCCGCCCCGCGCGTCGCCGTCCAGCTTGGTGAGCACGATCCCCGTGAGCCCCAGGGGCCGGAAGGCCTCGGCCACGCGCAGGGCCTCCTGGCCCACCAGCGCGTCCAACACGAGCAGCACGTCGCTGGCCTGGAGGCGGGGGAGGAGCTCCACAAGGAAGGGCGGCGGGGGGGAGCCCGGCGGGACCCCCGGCGTGTCCAGGATCACCACGTCCTGCACCTCCCTCCGGGCCCGCGCCAGGACCTGGGGCACTTGGGCCAGGGGGTCCTGATCCGCGGAGGCCCAGGGCAGGCCCAGGCGCTGGGCCAAGGCGGCCAGCTGCTCGGCGGCCGCGGGCCGCTCGGGGTCCGCGGAGACCAGGAGGGGCCGCCGCCCCTTCCGCGCCAGGTGCCGGCCGAGCTTGGCCGCAGTGGTGGTCTTGCCGGAGCCGGCTGGGCCCACCAGGACCACCACCGCCGGCCGCCCGGAAAGTCGAAGCTTCTGGGCCTCCCCCCCCATGACCCGCGCCATCTCCTGGCGCACGATGAGCAGGAGCTGCTGGGCCGGGGAGAGGGACTCCACCAGGCGCTCCCCCACCGCCCGCTCCCGCACCCGCGCCAACAGCTCCTTGACCACCTCCACGTGCACGTCGGCGGCCAGGAGGGCGGCGCGGATCTCCTTGAGGCCCTGGTCCACGTCGGCCGGGGTGAGCAGGCCCTTGCCCCGCAGCCTCTGGAAGATCTGGCCCAGGCGCTCGCTTAGGGACTCGAACACGGGGCCAGTCTACTCCTGGGAGCGGACGCGCTCAAGGAAATCGGTGCCCAAGGCGACCCGGGCGAACTGGGGGTGGGAGATGACGGCGAGGAGGAAGTCCCGGTTGGTCTTGACCCCGCTGATCTGGAAGCGGCGCAGGGCGGAGTAGAGGCGGGTGCGGGCCTCCTCCCGGTCCTCGCCGTGGGCGATGACCTTGGCCAGGAGGGGGTCGTAGTAGGGCAGCACGGGCATCCCCTGATAGAGGTGGGTGTCCACGCGCACCCCCATCCCGCCGGGGAGGGCGTGGATCCACACCCGCCCCGTGGAGGGCAGGAAATCCCGGTCCGGGTCCTCGGCGTTGATGCGGCACTCGATGGCGTGGCCGTAGAGCTCGATCTGGTCCTGGGTGTAGCCGAGGGGCTTCCCCTGGGCCACGCGCAGCTGCTCGCGCACGAGGTTCCGGCCCACGAGCATCTCGGAGACGGGGTGCTCCACCTGGATGCGGGCGTTGATCTCGATGAAGTAGAAATCCTCGCCCTCCACGAGGAATTCCACGGTGCCCGCGCCCACGTAGCCGATGTGTTCCGCCAGCCGCACCGCGGCCTGGGCGATGCGCTCCCGCAGCTTGGGGGGGAGGGCGGGCGCGGGCGCCTCCTCCACCAGCTTTTGGTGCCGGCGCTGCACCGTGCAGTCCCGCGTGCCCCAGTGGACCACGTGCCCGAACTTGTCGGCCAGGATCTGAACCTCCACGTGGCGGGGCCGGGGCACGTAGCGCTCCAGGTACACCCGGCCGTCGGCGAACGCGAGCTCCGCCTCCTTTTGGGCCTGGCGGAACGCGGCCCGCAGCTCCGCGGGGGAGCGGAGGAGGCGGATGCCCCGGCCGCCGCCGCCCGCGGCGGCCTTGAGCAGCACGGGAAAGCCCAGCTCCTCCGCCCACCGCTGGGCCTCCTCCTCGCTGCGGAGGGGCGGGCTTCCGGGGAGGACCGGCAGGCCCGCGGCCCGCGCGGCCTCCTTGGCCGCCACCTTGTCCCCGCACAGGCGCAGTACCCGGGCCGAGGGCCCGATGAACGTGATCCCATGGGCCTCGCAGATCTCCGCCAGGTCCGGGTTCTCCGAGAGGAACCCGTAGCCGGGGTGGAGGGCGTCCGCGCCGGTGATCTCGCAGGCCGCGATCAGGGCGGGGATGGAGAGGTAGGAGCGGCGGGGGTCGGCCGGACCGATGCACACGGCCTCCGGCGCCTCCCGCACGTGCAAGGCCTCCCGCTCGGCCTCGGAGTACACGGCCACCGCGAACAGGCCCTCCTCCCGACAGGCCTCCAGGATGCGCAGCGCGATCTCCCCGCGGTTGGCGATGAGGACCTTCTCCATCTACGCCGGGCGCAGGCGGAACAGGGGCTGCCCGTACTCCACGGGATCGCCCTCCGCCACCAGGATCTCCTCCACCACGCCCGCGGTCTCCGCCCGGATCTCGTTCATGACCTTCATGGCCTCCACGATGCACAGGACTTGGCCGGGCTGGACGAGGTCCCCGACCTTCACGAACGGGGGTTCCCCGGGCGCGGGGCGGAGCCAGAACGTGCCCACCACGGGCGAGCGCACCACGATCCCGGCCACGGGCGGCGGGGGCGCGGCGGGCGCGGGCGCGTGGGGGGCGCGGCGCAGGGTCACCCGCCGCCCGCCCTCCTCCAGCGTCAGCTCCACCAGACCTTCCTCCCGCATGAGCGCGCACAGCTTCCGCAACTCCTCCAGTTCCATACCGCCTCCTCGCTGCGGACCCCGTCCCCGTGCGTTAGCCCTATAATACCGAACCGGGGTGATGGGAACGGTGAGCCCAGGATCGCAAGGCTTCCTCCTCGTTTTGCTCCTCCTCCTTTCCGCCTTCTTCTCGGCCGCGGAGACGGCGCTGAGCTCCCTGTTTGAGCTCCGCATCCGCCACCTTCTTAAAACGAGCCGGGGCCGCCGGGCCAAGGCCCTGGAGCACCTCCTGCGGGAGCCCAACGACCTCCTCACCACCCTCATTTTGTGCAACAACCTCGTGAACGTGGGGGCCTCGGCCCTGGCCACCCTCCTCTTTTTGCGCCTCCTGCCCCCGGAGCTCCCCCCCTACGTCACGGGGTTGGTGTCCACGGCGGTCATGACCGCCGCCCTCCTCCTCATCGGGGAGGTCACGCCCAAGACCCTGGCCAAGAACCGGCCGGAGGCCATCGGGCTGCGGGTGGTGGTGCCCGTGTGGTACCTCACCCGGGCCCTGTTCCCCCTGGTGCGGGCGCTGCGGGCCACCTCCACCGGCCTGGTGCGGCCCTTCGGCGCCGATCTCCTGGCGCGGGAGGGGCCGCCCATCACCCGCGACCAGTTCCTCTCCCTCATCGAGGTGGCGGAGGAACGGGGCGCCATCACCGCCCAGTTCGCGGACATGATGCGCCGCATCCTCGCCCTGGACCAGACCACCGCCGACGAGGTCATGGTCCCCCGCACCGAGGTCAAGGCCATCGAGGTCAACACCCCCCTCCCGGAGGTCATCCAGTTCGTCGTCCGGGACGGGCACTCCCGCTACCCCGTGTACCGCGAGAGGTTGGACCAGGTGATCGGCGTCCTCCACGCCAAGGACCTTTTGGCCCACGCCCGCGCGGGCACCCCCAACGTGTCCCTGGCCTCCCTCCTCCGGCCGGTGCTCTTCGTGCCCACCACCAAGCCCGTGAGCGCCCTCCTCCGGGAGTTCCAGCAGGAGCGGGCCCACATGGCCGTGGTGGTGGACGAGTACGGCGGGGTGGCGGGCATCGTCACCCTGGAGGACGTGCTGGAGGAGATCGTGGGCGAGATCGAGGACGAGTACGACCGTAAACGCGAGCGGACCCTCATCCGCCGGCTCTCGCCCAGCGAAGCCCTGGTGGACGGGGACACGGAGGTGCGGCGCCTGAACCGCACCCTGGGCCTGAACCTCCCCGAGGAGGAGGCGGTGACCGTGGCCGGCCTGATCCTGGAGGCCCTGGGCGACATCCCCGAGCCCGGCACCAAGGTCCGCCTGGGCTCCGTGGACCTGCTGGTGGAGGAGGCCACGGAGCGGGAGATCCAGACGGTCCGGGTTATCATTCTCCCCGCGCCCACGGAGCGCAAGCCCGAGAACTGAAGGAGGGTGGCACGTGCGCCGGCTTTTCTTTTGCCTTTGGGTGTTCGCTTTGGCCTCCCTGGCCGCTCCCGTGCGCCTCGCCGTGGAGTTCGACCCCAAGACCCACGAGCTCCGCGGAACCCAGTGGGTGGAGTTCGCCGAGCCCAGGGAGGAGGCGTGGTTCGTGCTCCTGGCGAACCTGGGCCGGGAGAAGAACCCCTACGTTTCCCCGCTCGTCCTCGACGCCACCTACGTTTGGGGGTTTGACCCCTCCTGGACGGAGGTGGAGGGGGTGGTGTGGGAGCGCACGGGCCGCGCCCTGGCCTACGAGCTCCTCCCCGCCCCCACCACCTACCAGACCTACTCCCTGAAGGACGTGCTGCTGCGGGTGCGCCTCCCCCGCGAGGCGGGAACCCTGCGCCTTTCCTTCCGCACGCGCTTCCCCCACGTGCGGGCGGAGCCTGGGCGGCTTGGGGACATCTACACCTGGCGGTTCGGTTGGCACCCCATCCTCCTCCCCGCCGCCCCGGGCGAGGCCCTCCCCCTCCGCCTCCCCTTCCACGCCTACGAGGTGGAGCTCGTCCTCCCGGAGGGCTGGCAGGCCTTCCTCCCCGGCCAGGCGGAGCGCCAGGGGAACCGGTTCCGCACGAAGTTTTCCGTGCCAGTGAACTCCGTGGCCCTCTACTTTGGGCCGGCCGAACGGTTCCGCCCCTTCGCCCTGGAGGTGGGCGGCCGCCGGTGGGAGGGCGTGGCCCTGCCCGGGGACGAGGCCGGCCTGCGCGCCCTCCTCACCTGGGCCCCTGAGATCCTCGCCTGGTACGAGGAACGCCTCGGTCCCTACCCCCACGCCCGCCTCCTCCTCGTGGAGCACCCCACGGACCTAGGCGTGGCCATGACCGCTGAGGGGATCGTGTTTTTCCCCCGCTGGTTCTTCGCCCGCGAACACCTCACGGCCGCAGGGACCCTCACCCGCCTGGGCGTGTTCATCCTGGCCCACGAGCTCGCCCACCTCTGGTGGGGGATCGGGGTGGGCGTGGACTTCGACGCGGAAAACTGGCTCTCCGAGGGCCTTTCCCAATACCTCTCCCTCGCCTGGTTCGAGGAGCGCTTCGGCAGCGAGGGCGGGAACCTCTTCGTGTTCGACAAAAAGGGCTTGGGCGAGGAGCTCGTGAGCTATTACCTGGGCTTCCTGAACCTGCGGGAGCACCTCACCGAGCTCCCCTATTTGGACCTCGTGTTCCTGGGCTTCGACGAGGCGGTGGTGAAGCCCACGCGGGAGGTGCGCTACGACCAGGTGAGCGCGGATCGGATCTACCACAAGGGCTACCTCGTCCTGCGGGCCCTGGCCCACACCGTGGGGGAGGCGGTCTTCCAGCGGGCCCTGCGCCGGGCGGCCCAGGAGTTCCGGGGGAAGGAGCTTTCGGTGGCCGCGTTCCGCCGGGTCCTGGAGGAGGAGAGCGGGCGCGACCTGGGGAGGTTTTTTGCGGACTGGGTTTGGGGCGCGGCCTGGGCCGACTACGGCGTGGCCGGGTTCCGCCAGCGCCCGGCGGAACAGGGCCAGGAAGTGGAGCTCCTCCTCACCTACGCGGGGACCGGGGTCCTTCCCGTGCCCGTGGAGCTGCGCGGCCCCGAGGAGCAGGTCAAGAGGATCGTCTGGGAGCCCAAGGGCGAGGCCACGGAAACGCTCCGCCTCCCCGTGCCCTTCCCCGTGCGGGAGGCGGTCGTGGACCCCGAGCACCGCGTGCTCGACGCGAACCGGCTTAACAACCGGTGGCCGCGGCGCTACGTGTGGGCCCTGCGCAACGAGTGGCCCCTCGATGCGTACGTGGTGGAGACCAGCCCCAGCGGGGCCTTCTCCCTGCGGTACCTGAACCGTTTCGGCTTCGCCGTGTACCCCCAGGAGAGGGCGGCGCTGGGCTGGGTGCGGTTGGGCCGGGAGGGCCTCCTCTCCGGCTGGGCCCAGGTCCAGGAGAGCCTCGTGGGGAACCTCACCCTCACCAAGTACCTGTGGGCCACGCCCAAGACCGGGTTCGCCGCCACCTATTGGGAGCCGGTGGGGACCCTCGCCCTGAGCCTGGCCCGCCTTCCGGAGTGGGCCGCGGCCCTGGATCTTTCCTGGTCCATGACGGTGGCCCGCGCCGCGGCCGGGTCCGCCGGGCTCCTCCTCGCCGGCGGCGGCCACGGCCTCCACTTAAGCCACACCGAGCTGTTCGGGCTGGGGCCCCACCTCTACCCCACCCTCACCCTCGCCCTCGGCTTCGCCAGCCCCGCGCTTCCCCAACGCTTCTGGCCGGCCCTTTCCGAGCTGCGCTCCCTGGCCCTGCGGGCGGAGGGCGCCCCCCAGGCCCGCCACAAGGCCGCCGCCGTCCTGGCGCTCTGGCTCCCCCCCTTCTTCCCCGCCTACTCCCTGGCCCAGGCGGCCCTGGTGAGCGAGGTGCGGCCGCGCCTGTTCCTCGCTGCCGGGCAGCTCTGGGACGACCCCGAGGAGCGCACCCCCTTCCTTGAGGTGGGCGGGGAGCTTTGGGTCACGGTGGAGGCCCTGGGTGGCTTCCTCGCCCTGCGGTGGGTGGTGGGGCTGGCCTGGCCCCTGCAGGGCCCGGCCCTCTTATACTTCGGCCTCGCCGGCTGAAAGGGCGCCCATGCGGGTCTCCCTGCGCTGGCTTGCGGAGTACACCGAGCTGCCGGAGGCCTCCCCGGAGGCCCTGGCGGAGCGCCTCACCCTAGCCGGCCTCGAGGTGGAGGGCCTGCGAGAGCTCTCCGCCGAGGGGGTGCGGGTGGGGCGGGTCCTCGCGGTGGAGCCCCACCCCCACGCGGACGACCTCCGGGTTTGCCTGGTGCAAGTGGGGAACGAGGAGTACCGCACGGTGTGCGGGGCGCCCAACGTGGCCCCCGGCCTCCTCGTGCCCTTCGCCCTCCCCGGCGCCCGCCTCCCCCGGGGCCCCGTGGGGGAGACCACGGTCCGCGGGGTGCGGAGCGCGGGCATGATCCTCTCCCGCGAGGAGCTGGGCCTGGAGGAGAAGTCCACGGGGATCTGGGAGCTCCCCCCGGGCACCCCGCCGGGCGCCGACTTGGCGGAGCTCCTCGAGCTCCCCGACCTCCTCCTGGACCTCAAGATCACCTCCAACCGGCCCGACCTCCTGGGGATGTACGGCCTGGCGCGGGAGTTCTCCGCCCTGTTCCGCACCCGGCTGCGAGAGCTCGCCCTGGACTTCCCCGAGGGGGAGCGGTCCGCCGCAGAGTTGGCGGACGTCCAGGTGGAGTCGGGCGAGGACTGCCCCCGCTACGTGGCCCGCGTGATCCAGGGGGTTGCCTGGCGGCCCGCGCCCCTGCGGCTCCAAGCCCGCCTCCTCAAGGCTGGCCTGCGCCCCATCGCCCTCGCGGTGGACCTCACGAACTACGTGATGCTCGAGGTGGGCCACCCCCTGCACGCCTTCGACCGCGCGCGGCTGCGCGGGGGGCGGATCGTGGTGCGCCGGGCCCGGCCCGGCGAGGCCCTCCGCACTCTGGACGGCGTGGAGCGCGCGCTGGCCCCAGAGATCCTGGTGATCGCGGACGCGGAACAACCGGTGGCCCTGGCGGGGATCATGGGCGGGGAGGGGAGCGAGGTGGAGCCGGACACGCGGGAGGTGCTCCTGGAGGCCGCGGCGTTTGCGCCGGCGCGCATCCGGCGGGGCGCGCGCCTCCTGGGCCTGCGCACCGAGGCCTCCCTGCGCTTCGAGCGCGGCCTCTCCCCGGAGAACGTGGACCTCGCCTCCCGCCGGTTCTGCGCCCTGTGGGTGCGCGAAGGGGGCGGCACGGTGGCCCGGGGCGCCGTGGACGTGTACCTCAAGCGCCCCGCCCGGCGGGCGGTGCCCCTTCGGCGGGCCCGCATCCCCGGCTTTTTGGGCATTCACGTGCCCGACGCCGAGGTCGTGGACGGCCTGACCCGGCTGGGGGTGGCCCTGCGCCCCACCGAGTCCGGCTGGGAGGCGGAGATCCCGCCCCACCGGGGCGACCTCGCCCGCGAGGAGGACCTCCTGGAGGAGATCGCCCGCCTTTACGGCTACGACCGGATTCCGGAGCTGGCCCCGGCCCAGCCCGCGCGGGTGGGCGGGAAAGCCCCGGAGGAGGAGTTCGCGGACCGGGTGCGCCGCATCCTCGCCGGCCTGGGCCTCCTGGAGGCCTACACCTTCCCCCTGGTTTCCGCCGGGGAGGCCCAGGTGCTCCTCAAAAACCCCATGGCCCAGGGCCAAGAGGGCCTGCGGGACAGCCTCTTCCCTGGACTGCTGGCCGCCGTGCGGGAGAACCTCAGCGCCCAAGCGCCCGGCGGAGCCCTCTTTGAGGTGGGGAAGGTGTTCCTCCTCGAGGACGGGGTCCCCCGGGAGGAGTACCGGGTCGGGCTTGTGCTCTTTGGCCGCACGGACCTCCCCCTTTGCGGCAAGGCCGCCTACGGGCCGGCGGAGCTCAAGGGCGTGGTGGAGGCGCTGTTGGCCGCCCTGCGGGTGGAGGGGTGGTGTCTAGGTCCCTGCGCGGACCCCCGCCTCCATCCCTTCCGCCGCGCCGCCCTCCTCGTGCAGGGGCAACCCGCCGGCCTCCTGGGCGAGGTGAACCCTGAGCTGCTGGATCTGCCGGGCGCGCGCCGGGTCCTCTTTGCGGAGCTGCGCCTGCCCGTGCTCCAGGCCCACGCCCGGCCCGCCGCCTACCGGCCCCTGCCCCGCTTCCCCGCCTCCAAGCGCGACCTTTCCCTCCTGGCGCCGGAAACGCTGCCGGAGGAGGAAATCCGAGCCCGGATCCTGGCCGAGCCCTTGGTGGAGAGCGCTTTCTTGTACGACCGCTATCAGGGGCCGGGGATCCCCGCGGGCCAGGTGAGCCTGACCTACGAGCTTTCCTTCCGGGACCCGCAGCGCACCCTTTCGGCGGAGGAGGTGGAGGGGGCGGTGGGGCGGATCCTCTCCGCCTTGGCGGAGCTGGGGGTGCGCCTGCGCACGTAATGGAGCGCATCGTGATCACGGCGAGCGCGGAGGAGACCATGGCCCTGGCCGCGGAGCTGGCCCGGCGCCTGAGGGACGGCGATGTGGTGGCCCTGGTGGGCCCGCTGGGCACGGGCAAGACCACCTTCGTGAAGGGCTTGGCCCGCGGCCTCCTCATCCCCGAGGAGGTGCTCTCCCCCAGCTTCCTCCTGGCCCGCACGTACCGGGGCCTCAAGGACCTGCACCACTTGGACCTCTACCGCGTGCGGAGCCCCAGGGAGCTGGCGGAGGTGGGGTTGGACGCGCTGTTGCCGCCGGAGGCCGGGGTGACGGCCGTGGAGTGGGCGGACCGCTTCCCCCACCTCATCCCCCGGGGCGCGATCTGGGTGTTCCTGGAGCACGCGGGGGAGGGCCGCCGCCGGATCACGATCCGCCGCTGAAATGGCCTCCGTCCTCCTGGTCCTGCCCTTCCTCGTCGCCTCGCTTTTCTACCTGCGGGACGTGTTCAGCGGGGTTTGGCCGCCCTACCCCGGCGACCGGCGGGAGGACCCCCAGCTGGGGAAGCCCTGGCCCATGTGGCCGGTGGACAACCCCGGCGACTGGCTCCCCAACGGGCTCGACCTTGCGGACGTGAACGGCGACGGGTACCCGGACCTCCTGGTGAACTACGAGTTCCGCGGGCGGATCCGGGTGGTGCTGCACCCCGGGCCGAACCTCTCCCGCTGGGCCTACTGGCCGGCCGTGGACGCCGGGCGGTTCCCCAACGCGGAGAACGCCGCCTTCGGGGACCTGGACGGGGATGGGCACGTGGACATCGTGGTCGCCCACGGGCTGGAGTGGACCTGGGAGGAGCCGGGGATCTCCGTGCTGTGGGGGGAGGGCGGGCTGCGTTGGGCCCGCGGCGGGACCCTTCCGGAGAGCCGGGGCGGCTGGCACTTTTTGGAGGTCCAGGTCGCCGACCTCGACGGAGATGGTTTTCCGGACATCGTGGCCGGCGGCCGGGCCAACCGCCCCGCCGGCGGCCCCAAGGACCCCCAGGCCCTGCGCGGGCTGCGCTACGCCGGCCTCCGCGCCTTCCGCAACCCCAAAGGCCGCGGGGGGAACCCCCGGGACCTCGCCCAATGGACGAGCTTCCCCATCGACCCCGCCGTTCCCAGCGGCCACGGCTTCGTGCTGTGCGACTTCGACGGGGACGGGTTCCTGGACCTCGCCCTCAACAACGCGGACTGGGACACCCCGGAGGAAGAGGAGGCGATCCTGGTGTACCGGAACCCCGGCCGAAGCGGGGGGGAGGGCTGGCCCCGCTTCGTCCTCTACCGGAGCCCGGAGTTCTACGGCAAGGAGCAGGTGGCGGCGGGGGACCTGGACGGGGATGGGCGCCCCGACCTCGCCGCCCAAGCCGAGCTCGAGGTGCATCTCTTTTACAACCGCACGCCGCCGGGCGGGCCCCTGCGCTTCGCCCACGTGCGCGTGGGGAAGCCCCCCAGCCTGCGGTGGCGGGCGCGGCCCATCGCCCTGGCCGACCTCAACGGCGACGAAAGGCTCGACCTCGTGGGCGCCTCCATCCACCGCGACGGCCTCCTGCCCAAGGAGGTGGCCGCGGTGTGGGGGTTGGCCCAGACGGCGGAGGGGTGGGTCCCCCACGTGATCAAGTGGGGCTCGGGCTTCCTGGGGTTGGGCCCCTTCAACGGCGAGAAGTGGGACCGCCTCATCCCCCTGGATGTGGACGGGGACGGGGACCTGGACCTTGTGGGCAACGTGGAGGAGTTCAACCGCCTGGAGAGCTACCTGGCCGTGGTGTGGTGGGAGAACCCGCGCCTGGCCCGCTAGCCGGCAAAAAAGTTCACGCGTTCTGAGGGGCGAGGGGGGCCGCGGGCGCCCAAGGGGACGCCGAGGATTTTGGGTCCTCCCCCACAAGGGAACGCGGCCCGTTGCCAAGGCGCTGGCCCTCCCGGTAAGGTCGCCGGGAAAGGAGGAAGGGTGGCCAAGCTGAGCGTACAAGCCAGGGTCCGCCAAGGGGTTCAGGTGGAAGTGGGGGTCCGGGGCCACAAGGTGGTGGCGGATCTGACCCCGGACAAGGGGGGGAGGGACGCGGGGCCCACCCCGCCGGAGCTCCTCCTGGCCGCGCTGGCGGCCTGCTCGGCCATCTTCGCCCAGATGTTCGCCCAGCGGGAGGGCCTCCCCGGCCCGGTGGAGGTCCAGGCCGAGGCCGAGCTCGTGGACTCCCCCATGGTCGTGCGCGACTTCCGCGTCCGCGTGCGCATCGCGGGGCTTCCGCCCGAGAAGCGGGAAAAGGCCGAGGCCTTCGTGGGCCGCTGCGTGGTGAGCCAAACCCTGTGCGCCGCCAATTCCGTGGCCCTGGTCGTTGAGGGCTGATGCCCCTCGCCCGTGCCCGCCCGGCCCGCGTCCACAGCGTCCAAGTGGACCCCTTCCGCTGCCGCGGGTGCGGGGCCCTGGTGATCGAGGGGGAGGGCCAGCTCCTGGCGCCCCCATGACGGGCACGGTGGCCCAAAGGTTCCGGCCAGGCGAGGAGGTGCCCTGGGAGCTCCTGCCCGGGGCCGACCCCCGAACCTCACGTGCGAGGGCTACGAGCTCTGGCGGCCGGTGGACCCCTCCTTACCGGGCCGCGTTCCAGCGGGAGCGCCCCCACCCCCTCCGCGGGGAGGTGCTTTATTGCTACCGGGTGGAGGCTCGGGAGGCCGGGCCGGAGTCGGACCACGAGGCCATCGTGGAGCTAGAGCAGCACCACCACGTCGCGGCACCAGATGGGCGCGGCGAACCGCTCGGGTTCCGCCAGAGCCCCCACGTAAAGCGGCCGCCCCCGCGCGGAGGCCCGTAGGCCGGGCGCTTCCCCCGGCGGGGTGAGCTCCTCCGCCGGGAAGGGGCCGAGGGACCTCCTGGGTCCTCGCCCCGGCCACGATGGCGCTGGCGAAGGGCTCGCGCACGTAAAAGCCCAGCCGCGGCCGATCCGGCGCGCTCATCGGGGGTCCTTGGGCCGGAGCACGATCTCCGTGACCCACTTCACCCGTTTCAGCCCGGCGGGCGCGGGAACGCCGTCGTCCCACACGAAGAGGAGGGGGCCGCCCTCCGCCTCCCCAAGGAAGCGGCCGTCCACCTTGAGGGCCAGGAGGAACCGGTCCTCCCCGGCGAGGTAGGAGCTGGGGATGACCTGGGAGAAGCCGTCCGCGGCGCGGATCTCCACAAGGTACTCGCCCTGGGCCAACGCCCAGTTGAACGCGGCGTCCTCGTACTTGAGCCCCGGGCCCGCGGGCGCCACCGCGTCGTCCACGTAGGCCAAAAGCCGCCAGAGCGGGATCCCCGTGTAGGTGCGGGTCTCCCCCTTATGGGTGGCCGTCACGGTGCGGGCGCGGCAGGGGCACGCCACCCCGAGCTCCAAGTCCCAGCGGGAGAACTCGTGCGTGCGGGCCCCGGAGAGCCGGAGGGTGTACGGCCGGTATTCGCCCCGGACCTCCAGGCGTACGACCATGCGGGCGGAGGCCCCGCTGGGGAAGGTGGGGTTCCCCGGCCCGGCCTTCACGAGGCGGAAGTAGCCGGGGTTGAAGGGGAGGTACTTCCCATCCTGCTTGAAGGCGAGCAGCCACACCCCCTCGGCGTCCCGAAGGGCGCCGTAGCGGTAGCGCATGCGGTAGCCGTCGGCGGCCACGACCTCGATCTCCGTTTCCGCCGGCCAGTTCCCAAGGAGGTCGGGGAGGGGGATCCCCGTCCAAAGGGCCGTCACCCTCTCCCCGGAGCTGCGCACGTAGGAGCCCGGGTAGGTGAGGCTGACGAAGGTGGTTTCCAGGTCGGCCAGGCTGAGGGTGCGGGCGCCGGCGGGCGTGACCAGGGTCACCGTCGCCGCCTCCGGCCACACCCCGACCTCCGGGAGCCCCTCCCGCGGCCCGTGAAGGACCAGCCACCGCACGGGGGCGACCAAAACCCTCCCTTGGTCCCCAAGGAAGAGGAGCGGCGTGGGCGGGGAGCCCTCCCCGTCCACGCGGAAGAGGAGAACCGCGGACCGGACCTCCTCCGGGCTCAGGGCCACCCCGGGCTCGTCCGCGCGGGCGAAGGCGAACAGGTGGTCGGCGGCGGCCATCCCGCCCAGGGCCCGCACCATGGGCTCCAGGGGCAGGCCCTGCGCCCGCAGCTCCCGGCCCTCCCAGGCGAGCACGCCCTGCCACTCCGGCCAAAGCTCGCTGGGGAAGGTGAGGGCCAAGGACTTCTCCCCCATTTGGAGGAGCACCGGCTGGGCCAATCCAGTCCAAACCAGAGCGGATAAGGCAAAGAAAAACTTCAGTCCCTGCATTTCCCCTCCTCCTGCGAAGTTTAGCGCGTCCGCGGCCTGGGACCCAAAAAACAACCTGCTCCCCTCCGTTTGCGCGTTGAGAGGTCTATTCCCATGCGATTGGCATCGTGGCAGCGCTCCGGGGTAGAATGCCCAGGGTCGGGGTATGGTGGAGCGCGTTCCCTCGGGGGTGCCGGGCTTGGACCCCGTTCTGCGGGGCGGGTTTCCCAAGGGCCGCACGATCCTCGTGCTTGGCCCCGCCGGAACGGGGAAGACCCTCCTCGCCCTTCAGTGGCTCCTCAACGGGGCCAAGCAGGGGGAGCGGGGCCTTTTCATCACCCTGGCCGAGCCCGCCGCGGAGGTGGAACGGAACATCGCGCCCTTCGGCTGGAGCCTGAAGGGGATCGAGGTGCTCGACCTCTCCCCGCTGAGCGCAAGCTTCCCCAGACCCTTTGAGGAGTACACGGTGTTCCCGCCCGCGGAGGTGGAGGCGATCCCAGTTTGGCAAAGGATCAGCCAAGCCCTTGCGGAGCGAAAGCCCCCGCGGCTGGTGCTGGACTCCGTGAGCCTCCTGCGGGCCATGTCCCATGACCCTTACCAATTCCGCAGGAACGTGCTAGCCCTTGTAGGCATGCTCAACCGGATGAACTGCACGGCCCTGCTTCTGGCCGAGCCCCACGATGTGGAAGAGGAAACGGCGCTGGCCCTGGCCGTGGATGGGGTGATCCGCCTGCGGCGGGAAATCGGGCAGAGTCGGGTGCTGGAGCTGCGTTATCTCGCTGTGGAGAAGCTGCGCGGATCTGATTACCTCTCGGGCCTCCATCCCTTCCGCATCACGAGCGAAGGGATCGTGGTCTTCCCCCACGTGGTCTACGCCCTGCAGGAGGCCAAGCCCGGTCGCGGGCTTCTCTCCTCCGGCGTGCCGGGTTTGGACCAACTTTTGGGTGGGGGGATCGAAGTGGGCACGGCCACAGTGATCTCCGGGCCCACGGGTGCAGGAAAAACCACGGTGGGTTTATGCTTTTTGGCCACGGCGGTGGCCCAGGGCCGCCGGGCCGCGGTCTACACCTTCGAGGAGGCCCCGGAGTCCATGGTCGCCCGGGCCAAGGCCCTGGGGGTCCTCACCGAGCGCCACCTGCGCGGCGAAAAACTCCTCTTCCGCTACGTAAACCCCCTCACCCTCTACCCCGACGAGTTCCTGGGCCTGGTCCGCCAGGACGTGGAGGAAACCGGATGTTCGGTGGTCCTGATCGACAGCGTGCGCGGCTACACCCTGGCCATGGAAGGGTTTGGCGACCTTGCCGCCCACACCCAAAACCTCGTGGCCTTCCTGCAGAGCCGCGAGGTGACTTCCTTTTGGATCAACGAGGTGGAGTACATCACCGGCGACCTCCGCCTCACGGAGCTCGGCATAAGCTACCTGTTTGACAACGCCCTCCTCATGCGCTACGCGGAGATGGGGGTGCAGGTGGTGCGCCTCATCGGCTGCCTCAAAAAGAGGTTGGGTCCGTTCCAAGCGGAGTTGCGGGAGATCCGGTTCGGCGAAAAGGGCATCTGGGTGAGCGAGCCCTTAACGGGGGTCACGGGGCTCCTGACCGGCCATGTTCGTCCCTGGAGGCCCGATGAGCGGTAGGCCGCCGCGCGTCGGGGTCCTATTCGCCTCCCCCGCGGACCGCCGCCTCCTCCGCGAGTTCCTTCAGGGGGAGGGCTATGAGGTGTTCGCCCCCGAGCCGGGCGGGTGGGCTGGGGCCGACCTCGCCGGCGTGGATTTGATCCTGGTGGAGGCCGAGCTGGCCCGCAAGTTCCAGAACGAGCTCCTCAACCTCAAGAACCGGTTCGGCGCGGCCTTCTCCTTCCTGCCCGTCCTCGTGGCCCACCCCTATTCCGAGGCCGCGGCCCCCTGGCTCGCCGCGGGGTTCGACGACGTCCTCCCCTTGCCCATCGTGAAGCCGCTCCTTTCCGTGCGGGTGCGCACGTGGCTGCGCATCCGCGCCGAGACCGCAGGCCGGTTCCACGCCCTCGTGGAGGAGAGCCCCATCGGCTTTTACCGCACCACCCCCGACGGCCGCCTTCTCTACGCCAACCCGGCCCTGGCCCGCCTGCTGGGGTTCGCCTCCCCGGCGGAGCTGGCCCAGCACAACCTGGAGGAGCTGGCGCAGCGGATGGGCTACCCCCGCGCCCGGTTCCGGGAACTCCTGGAGAGGGAGGGCCAGATCCAGGGGTTCGAGTGCGCCTGGGTGAGGCCCGACGGGAGGCGTTTCTGGACCCGGGAGAACGCGCGCGTCGTGCGCGACGAGTTCGGGCGCGTCCTCTACTACGAGGGCACGGTGGAGGACATCACCGAGGCGGTGGAGGCCCGCGAGGCCTACTTCACGGTGGTGGAGAACTCCTTGCAGGCCCTCGCCGTGCTCCAGGACGGCCGGATCGTGTTCGGAAACCCCGCTCTAGAGCAGCTCTGCGACCGAACCCTGGCGGAGCTCATGGCCCTGAGCCCGGAGGAGGTCCTCGGCCTGGTGCATCCCGAGGACCGGGCCTGCGTGGCGGAGCGGATGCAGCGGAGGCTGGCGGGCGAGCCCCTACCCCCTCTTTCGGAATTTCGCCTCCTGCGCAAGGACGGAGGCACGCGCTGGGTGCGCATGCTGGCCCGGCGGATCGAGTTCGCCGGCCGGCCCGCCATCCTCGCCAGCTTCCTGGACATCACCGAGGAGCGCCAGCTCAGCGAGCGCCTGAACGCGGTGGGCGAGCTGGGGCGGAAGCTCGTGACCTCCCGGTCTCCGGAGGCAGTGGCCCGCGCCGTGGTGGAGGGGGCTTGCGCCCTCGTGGGCTTCACCGACGTGAGCCTCTACCTCCTGGACGAGCGGGCCCACGAACTCGTGCTCCTGGCGCATTCCTTGGGCGAGCCCCACGGGCCGCGGCGCCTGCCCCTGAGCTCCGAAAAGGGGGTGGTGGTGCGGGCCGCCCGCACAGGCGAGGTACAAAACATCGCGGACGTGTCCCAAGAGCCCGCCTACATCCGCGCCTACCCCCAGAACCGCTCGGAGCTTGCCCTACCCCTGAAAGTGGCGGGGCGGGTGGTGGGTGTTTTGAACGTGGAAAGCGAGCGGCCTGCCGCGTTCGGCCCGGAGGAGGAGCGGATCCTCACCACCCTCGCCGATGTGGCCGCGGTGGCCCTGGAGAACGCCCGCTTGTTCAATGAAATCGAGGAATTGCGCCGCTTCCATGAGGAGATCGTGAAGACTTTGGCGGAGGGGGTGGTCGTGGTGGACGCCGAAGGCCGAATTGCCTTCGCCAACCCGGCCGCGGCCCGCCTGGGTGGCTACGAGCTCCCCGAGGTCCTGGGCCGACACTGGCGGGATTTCGTCGCCCCCCCATTTTGGGGCCTTGTGGAGGAGGAGCTGCGCCGGCGCGCCCAGGGCCAAGAGGGCACGTACGAGATTGAAATCGTGCGCAAGGACGGCTCCACCTTCCCGGCCCTCGTTCATGCCCGCCCCCTCTTCCGGGACGGAAAGTTCCAGGGCAGCTTGGTGGCCTTCACCGACGTCACCCTCCTCAAGGAGTTCGAGGCCCGCTACCGGCACTTCGCGGAGCAGACGGAGGAGGGCTTTTATCGGGTGGAGTTCCCCACCCCCCTGGACCCGGAGCTGGCCGAGGCGGACCTCGAGCCGGTCCTGGGCTCGGCGGTCCTGGTGGACGCCAACGACGCCTTCGCCCGCCACTACGGCTTTGCCCGGGGTGCGGAGCTCGTGGGCCGCTCCTTCCGCGAGCTCTTCCCAGGAAGCGTGGACCCAGGCCTCCTCCAGGTGTTCCGGGAGTTCCTCCGGAACGGGGGCCGGCTCGCCAACCGCGAGATGCCCGTGCGCTTGCCCGACGGAAGCACCCGCTGGATCGCCTACACCGCCGTGGGGTTCTACACCAACGGCAAGCTCCGAGCCATCTGGGGAACGCAACGGGATGTCACCGCCCGCAAGATCGCGGAGGAACGGCTCCGCGAGGCCGAGGAACGGTACCGCTCCCTCGTGGAACAGATCCCGGGCGTCGTCTACCTCTTGGATCTGGAGCGGCCTTTCCCAAAAAAGACCGTGTACATAAGCCCGCAGGTGCAGACCCTCTTCGGCTTTAGCCCCGAGGAGTGGCTTACGGACCCCGAGCTTTGGATCCGCCAGATCCATCCCGAGGACCGGGCGCGCGTGCTGGAAACGGCCCGGGTCTTAAACAGGGAGTACCAGCCCTACGACCTGACCTACCGCATCGTCACCCGCGACGGGCGGACCCTGTGGATCCGGAACTTGGTGAACGTGATCCGCGGACCCGAGGGGACCGCCCGCTTCGCCCACGGGATCCTGCTGGACATCACCCCCCTGAAGCGGGCCGAGGAGGAGCGGCTGGCCTTCGCCCGGCGGGTGGAGCGGGCCTTCCAGGAGGTGGTGGAGGCCTTCTCCGCAGCCATGGATCTGCGCGAGCCCTACACCGCCGGGCACCAGCGCCGCGTGGCCGAGCTGGCCTGCGCCATCGCCCAGGAGCTGGGCCTTTCCGCAGAGCGCATCCAGGGCCTGCGCGTGGCCGCCCTCCTCCACGACGTGGGCAAGGCCTTGTTCGTGCCCATCGAGATCCTGAGCAAACCCGGCAAGCTCACAGACCTGGAGATGGCCCTCATCCGGGAGCACCCCAGGGCCGGCTACGAGATCCTGCGGCGGGTGGAGTTCCCCTGGCCGGTGGCGGAGATCGTGCACCAGCACCACGAGCGCCTGGACGGCTCGGGCTACCCGCGGGGGCTTAAGGGCGAGGCGATCCTCCTGGAGGCGCGGATCCTGGCTGTGGCCGACGTGGTGGAGGCCATGAGCTCGCACCGGCCCTACCGGCCGGCCCTGGGCGTGGAGGCCGCCCTCGCAGAAATCCGGGAGAAGGCGGGAAAGCTCTACGATCCCAAGGTGGTCGAGGCTTGCCTCCGCGTGTTCGCCCGGGGGTTCCAGTTCCCCAAGGTCCTCTAGGCGCGCTCGTCCGCGTCCGCCGCGGGCTCCACGTGGACGACCACGGAGGCCCGGCCGCCCAAGGCTCTCCTCACCGCCTCCTCCACCTGGGAGGCGATGGCGTGGGAATCGGCCACGGACAAGTGGGGGTCCACCTGGATGTGCACGTCCACGAAGGCGTCCTGACCGGCGTAGCGGGTGCGCAGCTTGTGCCAGCCCTGGACCCCGGCCACGCCCTCGATGGCCGCGATCACCCGCTCCCGCTCCGTTTTGGGGAACGCCCCTTCCGCGAGCTCGTGGGCGGTGCGGCGGAGGAGGCCCAGGGCCGCCCCGCCGATGAGGAGGGCCACGAGGAGCGCGGCCACCCCGTCCACCTGGGGCAGGCCGAAGTGGGCGAAAAGGCCGCCGATCAGGACGGGCACGGAGGAGAAGGCGTCGCTGCGGTGGTGCCAGGCGTTGGCCTGGAGCGCGGTGCTGCGAAGCCGCCGGCCCAGCCCCATGGTGAGGCGATAAAGCCCCTCCTTGAGGGCCACGGAGAGGGCGGCCACGACGGCCACGGCCCAGCCCGCGCGGACCCCCGCCCCCCGGCGGAGGACCCCCACAGCCTCTCCCACGATGAAGCCCCCCACCCCCAGCAGGGCCAGGGCCACGACCGCGCCCGCCAGGGTCTCGAACTTCCCGTGCCCGTAGGCATGGCTCTCGTCGGGGGGGCGGCGGGCCACGCGCAGGCCCGCCAGGGTGAGGAGGTCCGTGGCCAGGTCGCTCAGGGTATGGATGCCGTCGGCGAAAAGGGCGGTGGAGCCCAGGGCCAAGCCCAGGCCCACCTTCAGGCCGAAAAGGCCGGCGTTCGCCCCCAGGCCCAGAAGGGTGAGCCCCTCGGGATCGCGCAGCTTACGCGGGAAGAACTTCGATGGGGTCTCCATCTTGGATGCGGTCCAGGGCCGCGGGGTCGCCGAGGACGCGGCCCACCACGGTGACGGGGCTGGCCGGCCGGATCTCCTGGGGATTACGGGAGGCCGGGGTCGGCCCGAAAAAGAGGCACAGAGCCCGGCCCGGCGGCCAGTACCCGATGGCCCCCTTCTCCACCACCTCCGCTCCGCCCTCCAGCTCCACCGCCACCGGCGTGGCGAAGTAGACCTCCTGGCCCCAGCGGCGGGCGACGGCCTTGAGGGGAAGGGCCCGGCGCAGGGCGGCCACGGTCTTGGGCGCGCGCCCCTCCTCCAAAACCGCGCGCACCTCGCCCATCCGGGGCGAACGGATGAGGACCTCCATGGCCCCCGATTCTAGCGGCCCAAGGAGGCCCTCCTGTGCGAGGCAGCGGAGGTCCTGGGCCACGTAGGTGGGCCGGATCCCCGCCCGCTCCAGGTCCGCGGGGCGGGTCACGCCCGAAAGGACGAGGGCGGTGTCCAGGCCGAGGGCCTGGGCACCGGCGATGTCCGTGTCCAGCCGGTCGCCGATCATGAGGACTGCCTGCGGGGGCAGGCCCAAAAGCTCCAGGGCCACCTGGAAGGCGATGGGCGAGGGCTTGCCCACCACCACCTCCGGGGGGAAGCCCATGCCGCGCAGGGCGCCCACGATGGCCCCCGCGCCGGGCACAAGGCCCTCGGGCGTGGGGAAGGTGGGGTCCTCGTTGGTGGCCAAAAGCCGGGCCCCCCTAAGAAGGGCGCGCAGGGCCTGGGCCAGCTTCGCGTAGGTGAGCTCGCGGTCCATGCCCACCACGATCCACTCCGCCTCCTCGGGGGGGACGAGGACATGGCCGGCCGCGCCCATCTCCTCGCGGATCCCCTCCTCCCCAAGGCACCAATAGCGCACGGGCCCGTAGCGGCCGCGCAGGAACTGGGCGGCCACGTAGGAGCTGGGCAGGACCTCCTCGGGCGCGGCGGGGATCCCCGCCCGCCGCAGCCGCTCGGCCGTGCCCGCCCGCGACCTCGTGGAGTTGTTGGTGAGAAGGAGAACGCGCCCCCGGGCCCGCAACAGGTCCAGGGCCTCGGCCGCGCCGGGCAGGGCCTGCCCTCCCCGCACGAGCACCCCGTCGATGTCCAAGAGGAACCCGCGGTACCGCTCGAGCACAGGCCCAATGGTACCGCCCCGCCGCCGGCGCGGACGCCCGGCCTTGCCCCGGCGCCGGAAAACGGAAACGATCCGCCCATGGCGGTGAAGGTCGCGGTGCTCTGCGGAGGGACCTCGGCGGAACGGGAGATCTCCCTGCGCTCGGGCCAGGGCGTCCACGCCGCCCTGCGGAGGAAGGGGTGGGAGGCGGACCTCCTGGCCATCGATTCCTTCGATGGCCTCCCCCGGCTCCTCGCGCCCTACACGGTGGTGTTCAACGTCCTCCACGGGGGCCCCGGCGAGGACGGCACCGTCCAGCTCCTTTTGGACCTCATGGGCAAGCCCTATGTGGGCTCCGGGCCCCTGGCCTCCGCCCTGGCCATGGACAAAGCGGAGGCGAAGCGGGCCTTCCAAGGGAAGGGTTTGGCCACCCCGCCCTGGCTCCTCTTCGCCGGGGGCGAGCTCCCCGCCTTCGCGGAGCGCGTGCAAAGGGAGCTAGGGCTCCCCGTGGTGGTGAAGCCCCGGCGGGAGGGGTCCAGCGTGGGCGTGCGCCTCGTGCGCACCGAAGAAGAACTCCGGCCCGCCCTTGAGGGGATGGCCAAGGCCTATGGGGAGTTCCTGGTGGAAACCTACATCCCGGGGCGGGAGGTGACGGCGGCCGTGCTGGAGGGGGACGAGGGCCTGCGGGTCCTCCCCTTGGTGGAGCTCCGCCCCAAGCACGGGGAGCTGTTCGACTGGACGGCCAAGTACACGCCGGGGGCCTGCGAGGTCCTGTGCCCGGCGCCCCTTTCCGCCGCGGAGGCCCAGCGGGTGGAGGAGGCGGCCCGGGAGGCCTTCCTCCTCTTGGGCTGCCGGGACCTGGCCCGCCTGGACTTCCGCCTCTCGCCCGAGGGCGTGCCCTTCCTTTTGGAGGTGAACACCCTGCCGGGGATGACGGAGCTTTCCCTTTTCCCCCGGGCGGCGCAGGCCGCCGGCCTGGGGTACGACGACCTCGTGGATTTCCTGGTGCGGCGCGCCCTCGCCCGCTTGCCCCGCGCGCGCCCAATCGGGTAGAGTACAACCGGCCTGAGCGGCCAGGAGGTGGTTGCCGGTGAAAATCCTGTGGTATGGGCATGCGTGCTTCCGCATCACCTCCGCCGACGGCACGGTCATCGTCACCGATCCCTACGACGCCAGCGTGCCCTACAAGGCCCCGGAGGGCCCGGCCCACATCGTCACCGTCTCCCACGACCACTTCGACCACAACGCGGTGGACCGGGTGAAGGGGAGCCCGGAGGTCCTGCGGGGGGTGGGCGAGTGGACGATCCGGGGGGTGCAGATCCGGGGCATCGCCGCCTACCACGACCCCAAGGGCGGCAAGGAGCGCGGCAGGAACGTGATCTTCAAGCTGGTGGTGGACCGGGTGGTGCTCGCCCACTTCGGGGACCTCGGCCACCCCCTCACCGCCGAGCAGCTGAAGCCCTTGGAGGACGTGCAGGTGGCGCTTCTGCCCGTCGGGGGGTTCTACACCGTGGGCCCCAAGGAGGCCAAGGAGGTCGTCCAAGCCCTGCCCAACGTGCGGGTGGTCATCCCCATGCACTACCGCACGGAGGCCGTGAAGGACTGGCCCATCCGCCCCGTGCAGGAGTTCCTGGAGGCCGTGGACCTCACGGTGCGGGAGTTCAAGGGGGAGGCGGAGGTCACCGCGGCCAACCTTCCCAAGGCGAAGGAGGTGTGGATCCTTTCCTATGCCTAGCATATCGGCGCGCAGCCAAGCGGCCCCGGCTTCGCCCATCCGGCGCCTTTATCCGTTGGCCGTGGAGGCCAAGCGCAAGGGCAAAAAGGTTTACCACCTCAACATCGGCCAGCCCGACATCCCTACCCCGGAGGCGTTCATGCGCGGCATCCGCGAGGCCAAGATCGCGGTGCTGGACTACGCGCCCTCCCCGGGGATCCCCGAGGCCCTCGAGGCCGCGCGGGCCTACTACGCCGAGCTGGGCTTCCCCTTGTCCTCCGAAAACATCCTCATCACCATCGGCGGCTCCGAGGCCATCACCTTCGCCCTCACCGTCACCTGCGACCCTGGGGACCAGGTCCTCGTCCCCGAGCCCTTCTACCCCAACTACCTGGGGTACGCGCGGCTCACCAACGTGGAAATCCTGCCCCTCACCACCTTCCGCGAGGAGGGGTTCCACCTCCCGCCGCGCCAGGAGATCGAGGCCCGCCTCACCCGCGGCACCAAGGCCATCCTCTTTTCCAACCCGGCCAACCCCACGGGCGTGGTGTACACCGAGCGGGAGCTGGATATGCTGGTGGACTTGGCCCTGAAATACGACCTCTTCCTCATCGCCGACGAGGTGTACCGGGAGTTCGTGTACGAGGGCCGGCACAAAAGCCTCCTTTCCTATCCGGAGGCCGCGGACCGGGTGATCCTCGTGGACTCCATCTCCAAGCGGCTCTCCGCCTGCGGGGCGCGCATCGGGATGCTCATATCGCGCAACCGGGAGGTGATGGCCGCAGCCTACAAGTGCGCCACCATCCGCCTTTCCGCCCCCACCTTCGAGCAGCTGGGGTTCGTGGCCTTCATGAGGGACCCCCAACGCCACGCGGTCGTGGCCCAGATGATCGAGGAGTACCGGATCCGCCGGGAGGTGTTCTGCGAGGAGCTGCGGCGCATCCCCGGGGTCACCTTCCGCAAGCCCGAGGGCGCCTTCTACGTGATGTTCGGGCTCCCGGTCCAGGACAGCGAGGACTTCATCCGCTGGATGCTCACGGAGTACCCGGGGCAGGAGACGGTGATGTTCGCGCCGGGGGCGGGCTTTTATGCCACCCCGGGCCGGGGCCACGACGAGGTGCGCGGCGCGTACGTGCTCAACGTGGAGGACCTGCGCCGGGCCTGCGCCATCCTCGCGGACGGGCTCGCCCTCTACACCGCCGCCCTGGCCCGGCGATGAGGGCGGGGAAGGCGCGCCTGGACCTCCTCCTTGTGGAACGGGGGTTGGCCCCCTCCCGGGCCAAGGCCCAGGCCCTGATCCTGGCCGGCCGGGTGCGGGTGAACGGCGCCCCCGCGGGCAAGCCCGGCGCGCTCGTCGACCGCACCGCCCACCTGGAGGTCCTGGCCCCGCCCAAGTACGTGTCCCGGGGCGGGGAGAAGCTGGAGGCCGCCCTGCAAGCCTTCCGCCTCGACCCCCGGGGCAAGGTTTGCCTGGACATCGGGGCCTCCACGGGCGGGTTCACGGACTGCCTCCTCCAGCACGGCGCGGCCCGGGTCTACGCCGTGGACGTAGGGCGGGGCCAGCTGCACTGGAAGCTCCGCCAGGACCCCCGGGTGGTGGTCAAGGAGGGCCTCAACGCCCGCTTCCTGCGCTTCGAGGACGTCGGCGAACCCGTGGACCTCGCCACCCTGGACGTGTCGTTCATCTCCCTCCGCCTCATCCTCCCGCGGCTGCGGGGGCTCGTGCGGGCGGAGGGCGACGTGGTGCCCCTGGTGAAGCCCCAGTTTGAGGCCGGCCGGGCGCAGGTGCGGCGGGGCGTGGTGCGCGATCCCCAGGTCCATCGCAGGGTCCTAGAGGAGCTCGCGCGCTTCGTCCGCAAGGAGCTGGGCTGGTCCGTGGTGAACGCGCTGGCCAGCCCCCTCTTGGGGCCGGAGGGCAACCGAGAGTTCTTCCTGCACGTGGTGCCCCGGGCGGGCGAGGACCGCCCCCTGCCCTGGGCGGAGCTGGGCCTAAGCCCGTAGCTCGGAAAGGACAGCTTGCGCGGCCGCGCGCCCCGCCTCCACCGCCTCGGGCAGGCGGTGGAAGTCCAAAAGGCCAAGGGAGGGGAGCTCCGGTCGCACCAGGAGGAGCCGCTCGCCCAAGCGCTCCCGGGCCCGGGCGATTTGGTGCTCCTGCAGGGCACGGGAGGTGATGTCGTAGGCGCGCAGGACCACCTCCACGAGGGTGGTGGGCGGGGGGCCCAAGGGGGCGGCCACGTCCACCGCCACGACGCGCTCCGCCCGGTCGGCCACCGCCTCGATGGGGAGGTTGTTGACCACGCCGCCGTCGATGAGCCAGCGGTCGCGCCAGCGGATGGGCCCCAAAAGCCCGGGCAGGGCGGCGCTGGCCCCGATCCCCAAATAGGCGGGGCCCACGCTCAAGCGCACCTCCTCCCCGCGGTGGAGATCGCAGGCCACGGCCACAAGGGGCGGGGAAAGCTCCTCGAAGCGTTGCCCCTTGGTGAACAGCCGCAGGAACGCGAGGAACCGCGCGTTCCGCTGGGCGGTGAGCTCCCACCACGGCCGGCCCCGGAGCTTCTCCAGGAGGCTGGCAACCGCGGCCTGCTCCACCACCGCGCGGTAGCTGCGGGGAAGGCCAAAAAACGAGAAGAGGTCGAGGTGGGCGAGGACGCGGCAGGTTTTGGCGAGGTCTTGGCCGGCGCAGTAGAAGCCCCCGACGATGGCGCCCATGGAGGTCCCGGCCACAAGCTGGGGGCGCAACCCGTGCTCCTCCAGCTCCAAAAGGAACCCAAGGTGCGCCAGCCCCCGGGCCCCGCCCCCGCCCAGCACCAACGCGAACATTAGGCGAGCTTCTCCCGGATCCGCGCGGAGAGCCAGTCGATGGACCACACCATGAGCACGATGAGCAGGGTGAGCATGGTGGCCTCGGAGAAGGCGTAGGCGCCCAGGTACCAAGCGAGGCGGAACCCGATCCCCCCTCCGCCCACCAGGCCCACCACCGTGGCCATGCGCACGTTGATGTCCCACCGGTACAGGGTGAAGGAGATGAAGGGGTTGATGATCTGGGGGATGACGCCGTAGCGGAGGACCTGGAGGCGGTTGGCCCCGGTGGCGGTGATGGCCTCCACCGGGCCGGGGTCGATGGCCTCGATCTGCTCCGCATAGAGCTTCATGAGGTCCACCACGGAGTGCACGAACAGGGCGAGGACCCCGGCGAAGGAGCCCGTGCCCACCCACACCGCGAAGATGATGGCCCAGATGATGGCGTCGATGGAGCGGGTGAAGCTCCCCGTGACCCGCAGGACGGTGTAGAGGAGGCGGGGGAGGGGGCCGCGCATGAGGTTGCGCGCGGCCAAAAAGGAGAGGGCCGCCGCCACGGGGACGGCGAAGGCCGTGGCCACCACGGCCATGAACAGGGTTTCCACCAAAAGCTTCAGCCCCAGGCCCGCCTGGTCCCACGCGGGGGAGAAGATCGCCCGCCAGAACTTCAGGGTCTTCTCGAACCGCGTCACAAAGGCGCGCAGGTCCACGCGCGTGACGGCCACCGCCGCCGCCAGGCTGACCCCCAGGCCCAGCACGGCCAGCCAGCCCGTGGGCGAGCGGTACCAGCGGCGAGGACGGGCCTCCCCCGCCTCCACCAGCCGCAGGTCCGTGAACCACTCCGCGGGCGAACGGCCCTCCCGATCCACTAGGGCGGTGACCAGGGTGAGGGGGAAGAGGGGCCAAAACAGGGCGTAAAGGAGGCGCATCCCCGGGGAAGCGGGGGACAGGCGATGCCGCACCACCTTCAGGCCCAGGGTCTGGTCCCAGGCGGACCAGAGGGCCCCGGTCACCCCCACCACGAGCACGAACCACTCCCAGGAGAGGAGGGTGTAAGCCACGCGCCCGGTGGCGGCAAAGCTCACGGCGATGCTGGTGGCCAGCCATAGATAGCCCAAGAACACCAGGTCCAGAAGCGGGGGGAGGACGCGGATCCGCAGGGCCTTGAGCCAGGCCAGCAGGAACTCCGCCGCCCGCCGGAGCGGGGGCCACCCATAGGCCCGGAGGAACCCCCGCCCGGCCTCCCAGAGCGCCGTCGCCCTCCGGCGGAGGGCCGCAGCACCCGCCCACACCCCGGCGCGGATCTTGGCCCAAAAGCGCTTCATCTCAGACGATCTTCTCCCGAATCCACCCGGACAGGTAATCCATCACCCACACGGTGAGCATGAACAGGAGGATGACGGCGCCCACCAGGCTCCAGCGCAGGTCGTCCTTGTACTCGAAGAGGTGGCGGCCGATGCCACCCCCGCCCACCAGCGCCACCACCACCGCCATGCGCAGGTTGATGTCCCAGCGGTAGATGGCGAAGGCCAGGTACTGGGGGAGGACCTGGGGGACCACGGCGTAGCGCACCACCTGCAGGAGGTTGGCGCCCGTGGCCGTGACGGCCTCCACCGGGCCGGGGTCGATGTGCTCCACCTGCTCCGAGAAGAGCTTGCCCAGCGCGGCCACGGTGTGCACGAACAGGGCGGTGGCCCCGGCGAAGGGACCCCAGCCCAGCCAAATGGCAAAGATCGCCGCCCAGAACACCGTCTCCACCGAGCGCACCACGTTGAAAAAGCCGCGGGTGAGGGCGTAGATCGCCCAGCCCACGGGGTGGCGCGCCGCGACGTTCCGCGCCCCAAGGAAGCTCAGGGGGAAGGCGGCCACGGTCCCGGCCACCGTGGCCAGGAGCGCCATGTACAGGGATTGGACCAACCCATCCACCAGGGAGAGCTTGATGCGCGGGTCCGGGGCCAGGAGGTAGCGAAAGTCCGGGCCGATCAGGCCGTACCAGATGCGCAGGGACTTGGAGGCGTCGTACACCAGCCGGCGCAGGTCCACCTCCGTCAGCCGCCACCCCACGGCCAGCGTGGCCAGGGCCACAAGCAGGGCGGTGAGGCCGTACGCGGTGCGGTACCACGGGGGGCGCCGGACGGCACTGCTGGGGGGCGGCAAGGGCTCCAGGCGCACGCCCGCCCAGCGCTCGTGCCAGGGGCGCTGGGGGTGCAGCACGCTGCCCAGGCCCAACGTGGCCAGGGCCAGGTGGGAAAAGCCGAAGTAGGCCAGGCGCGCGGCGAGCTTGGGGGGCGCGCCGTCCTCGGCCACGAGGTGCACGCCCATCAAGCGCTGCCCCAGGCTGGGGCCGAAGGCCTGGGTGAGGAGGACCGCCTCCCCAAGGCCTACAAGGACCACGGCCCACGCCCAGGGGGAGAGCGCCGGCCACACCAGCTTCTCCTCGGGCCGCCAGGGGCTCCACAGGGCGGACAGGTAGTAGAGGGTGAACCCGCTGTAGAGGAGGTAGGCCCAAACCAGGAGGTCCAGGAGGAACGCGAGGGCGCGGGCGCGTAGGAGCTTCACCGGATCTCCACTTCCTCGGCCTCTTCCCCGTAGATTTCCTTGAACTTCCGGTCGTCGATGGCCTCGGGTGGGCCGTCGAACACCACCTCGCCCGCGCGCAGGGCGAGGATCCGCTGCCCGTACCGCCGGGCCAGGGAGAGGAAGTGCAGGCTGGCGATGACCGTCACCCCGTCCTCCTTGTTGATCTGTTCGATGTATTGCATCACGGAGTGGGAGGTGGCGGGGTCCAGGGCGGAGACGGGCTCATCCGCAAGGAGCAGCTCGGGCTCCTGCATGAGGGCTCGGGCGATGCCCACCCGCTGCTGCTGGCCCCCGGAGAGCTGGTCGGCCCGCACGTACATCTTGTCCAAAAGGCCCACGCGCTCCAGGCACTCCTTGGCCCGTTGAATGTCCCGCTTGGGGAACCAGCCCAGCAGGGAGGGCAGGGTGCTCGTGTAGCCAAGCCGCCCGGCGAGGACGTTCTGGAGGACCGTGGCGCGCTTCACCAGGTTGAACTGCTGGAAGATCATGCCGATGCGCCGCCGCACCCGGCGCATGGCCCGCGGGGAAAGCCGCGTGAGCTCCAGGCCGTTGAGGAACACCCGCCCGGACGTGGGCTCCACCAGGCGGTTGATGCAGCGCAGGAGGGTGGACTTCCCCGAGCCGGAAAGGCCGATGAGCACGAGGAACTCCCCCTTCTCCACGGAAAAGTTCACGTTCCAGAGGGCCCGGACCTTCCCGCGCTCGTAGATCTTGCTGAGGTTTTCCACCACCACGTGGGCCATAGCAAAAAAGGGGGGAGCCGCCGGGCTCCCCCCGGTCCCTCACCCCCGCTCAGCGCTTCGGAATGGGCAGCCCCACGAGCTTGCGGTACGAGTCATAGAAGGAGTCGTCGATCTCCGCCACGTCGTACCACTCGTAGAAGCCCGGCCGCGACCAGAGCTTGTTCCCCTCGGGCGAGCGGATGTGGGCCTTGATGGCCTCCACGATCCGGTCCTCCAGGTCCTTGGGGAAGCCGGCGCTGAAGGCAATGCAGTCGTTGGGCATCGGCCCCACCACGTCCACGATCCCCACCTTCCGCACCAGCTCCCAGATGTCGCCGTAGACCTTCACCTCCGTGGCGATGGCCCAGCGCAGGTCCCGGCAATGCCCGCGGATGCCCTCCGGGTAGAGGTCGTTGTTCCAGCGGTCCCACAGCCAGAGCTCCGGGTCCATGCCGAACTCCCAGCGCCAGCCCGCGGCCTTCAGGGCCTCCGCGATGGTGTCCGGCGGAAGCGGCGGCGAGCCGTACCCCGTGCAGAAGTCCACGTCGCCCTCCAGGAGCGCGATCATGGCCTTCACGTGGGAGCCCAACGCCTTCTCCTCCGCGAACGTCAGGCCCAGCTGATCGAAGTACATCTTGGGGATGACGTACCCGGAGGTGGAGCGGGTATGGGCGAAACCCCACACCTTCCCCTGCAGGTCGTACACGGACTTGTAGCCCTTCGCCCGCAGGGCGTAGATGGTGGCGAAGTAGTAGGGGTAGCCGGCGCGCACGGCGGCCAGGCGGGCGTGCACGCCGGGGTTGGCCTCCACGATGCGCACGTACTGGTCCGTGGTGGGAACGCCGAACGTGTCGCCCCGGGCGGCGATGAACGCCTCGATGAAGGCGGCGTAATCCGCGGCCACCACGGGCTTGATCACCAACCCCGTCATCTGGGAGAGGGCCTCCGCGATCTTCGGCCCCACCTCCATGATCACGTCCACCTTCACCGAGGGGACGAAGAGCATGATGATGGGCCGCTCCGGGGTCCCCAGGGCCTGGGCCAGCCCCCCCAGCCCGAGCGCGGCCAAACCCACGAGCACCAGGGCAATGCGCCTCATCCGAAAATCACCTCCCGTGCAGCCATTATACCCCTACTCCCGCCGGTAGGGCACGCCCAGGGCCTTGGGGAACCGCACCCGGCCGATGACCCCGGCCACGACCAGCAGGGTGGCCACGTAGGGGGTCATGGCGATGAACTGCCAGGGCACCACCTCCTTCACGCCGGGCAGGGACTGGATCCAGGTGGCCAGCGACTCGAAGAAGCCGAACAGGAGGCCCCCAGCAAGGGCGAGCAGGGGGCGCAGCCCCGAGAACACCACGGTGGCCAGGGCGATGAAGCCCCGCCCGGCGGAGATCTCCTTGGTCACGGAGCCCAGCCAGGACACGGACATGTAGGCGCCGGCCAGGCCGGCCAAGGCCGCCCCCGCCATGGTGCTCAAAAGCTGCACCCACTCCACGGGGATCCCCGCCACGTCCGCCGCCTCGGGGTTCTCGCCCACGGCCTTGAGGCGCAGGCCCACCCGGGTCCGCCCCAAAAGCCAGTGCACGAAGAAGGGCAGGGCGAGGGCCAAGGGGATCAGGGGGGAGAAGGCGCCCACCGGGGTGCGGATCGGCGGGAGCTGGCTCCCGTCGGGGACCTTGTGGAACCCCGGGGACCCCAACACCTGCAGGCCGAAGGCCACGAACCCCAGGGCGAACAGGTTGAGGCCCACCCCGGCGATGAGCTGGTTCCCCTTCCCGAAGGCGCAGATGAGGCCGAAGACGAACCCCACGGCCAGCCCGGTGGCCACGCCCGCCAGGAGCCCGGCCAGGGGCCCGCCCGCCTTGGCCCCCAGGGTCCCCGTGAACGCGGAAAGGAGGAGGATCCCCTCCAGGCCGATGTTGAAAAGCCCCGCGGACTCCCCGATCACCTCGCCCACGGCGGCCAAGGTGATGGGGACCATGGCGTGGAGGGAGATGGAAAGGAGGCTCCAGAAGTACGCCCAGGTCATGCGTGCCTCCGCACCCGCCGGAGCAGGCCCAACCGGCGGAGGATCCGAAGGAGCTCGGGGAGGGCCAGGGCCAGCACGATCACCCCCTGCACGGCCCGCACCACCTCGAAGGGGACCTTGGCCCACATCTGCATGAGGCGGGCCCCGGCCTGAAGCCCCCCGTAGAACACGGCCGCCGGGAGGATGCCGAGGGGGTGGTTGCGGCCGATCATGGCCACCCCGATCCCGTCGAAACCGAAGCCCGCAAGGTTCGTGAGCCCGCTGTAGACGGCGTAGGTGGGCGGCCGGCCCATGGCCTCCACCGCGCCCGCCAGCCCCGCCAGGGCCCCCGCCACCGCGAACACCCCCAGCACCGTGGCCCGGGGCGCCACGCCCGCGTAGCGGGCCGCCTCCGGGTTGGCCCCCGCGGCCCGCACCTCGTACCCGCTCACCGTGTGCCAAAGCCAAAGGTACGCAAGGAGGGCGCACCCCACGGCCACCCCGATCCCCAGGGAGAGGTCCGTGCCGCGCAGGAGGAGGGGCAGGCGGGCGGTGCGCGCCACCGAGATCGTCTTCTCCGCGCGCACGGGGTCCACCAGCACGTTGGCCACAAGGTAAAAGGCGAGGAAGTGGGCCAGCCAGTTGAACATGATGGTGGAGATGACCTCGTGCACGCCGCGGAAGGCGCGGAGGAGGGCGGGGATCAGGCCCCAAAGGAGGCCCGCGAGGGCGGCCAGGGCCAGGCTCACCAGGGGGTGGAGCCCGGCGGGGAGGCGGGGGAGGCTGGCGGCCACGGCGGCCAGGGCGCCCATGTACATCATCCCCTCCGCGCCGATGATGAAGAGGCCGGCCCGGGCGCCGATGGCGAAGGCCAGGGCCGTGAGGATCAGGGGCGTGGCGTTGGCCAGGGCGCCGGCCAGGCCGTAGGTGCTTCCAAAGCTCTCCTGGAAGAGCACGCGGTAGGCCGGCCAGGGGTTGTAGCCCCAGGCCCACATGATGAGGGCGCCAACCCCAAGCCCGATGAGGCCGGCGATCAGCGATTCCACCAGCGGCCGCAGCCCCTGCCCCAGCCGGCTCACCGCGCCCCCGCCTTGACCCCGCCCATAAGGAGACCGATGGCCTCGGGGGTGAGCTCCGCCGGCCGCGCCACCCCCACGAACGCCCCCTCGTACATGAAGGCCACGCGGTCCGCCAGGGCCAGCACCTCGTCCAGGTCCGCGGAAACAAGGAGGATGGCCCGGCCCTCCTCCCGCAGCTTGAGGAGGAGCTCGCGGATGAACTGGGCGGCCCCGATGTCCAGGCCCCGCGTGGGTTGGGCCGCCACGATCACCTTGGGGTCTTTGGCCAGCTCCCGCCCCACGATGAGCTTCTGCTGGTTTCCGCCGGAGAGGCTCCGGGCGGGCGCGTGCAGCCCCGCGGCCTGGATCTGGAAGTCCCGCACCAGGCGCGCGGCGTGGGCGAGGGCCGCGCGGCGGCGCAGGAGGCCCCCCGGCCCCCGGAAGGCCCGCTCCCGCTGCAGGCCGAAGATCGCGTTCTCCATGACCGTGAAGGAGAGGATCAGGCCGTGCTTCCAGCGGTCCTCGGGGATGTGGGCTAGGCCCAGGCGGTAGAGCTCGAGGGGCGAGCGGCCGGCCACGGGCCGCCCCAACAGGAGCACCCGCCCGGACTCGATGGGCCGGAGGCCGCACAGCGCCTCCACCAGCTCGGTCTGGCCGTTCCCCTCCACCCCCGCGATCCCCAGGATCTCACCAGGATAGAGGGCGAAGGAGAGCCCGCGCACCGCCAGCTCCCCGGTGTCCGCGCGGACGCGCAGGTCCTCCACCACGAGGGCGGGCTCTGCGGCGGCCCGCGCCTCGCGGGCCACGGCCGGGGTCTCGGTGGCCAGCTCCACGCTGCTTCCGCGGCCGCCCGCCTCCGCGCCCACCATGAGCCGGGCCAGCTCCGCCGCGGAAGTGCGCGCCGTCTCCACCTCGCCCGCCACCCGGCCCCGCCGGAGCACCACGATGCGGTCGGTGATGGCCAGGGCCTCCTTGAGTTTATGGGTGATGAACACCACGGCCTTGCCCTTCTCCCTAAGGGCCCGCAGGAACTTGAAAAGCTCGGCCGTCTCCACCGGGGTGAGGACGCTCGTGGGCTCGTCCAGGATGAGCAAGTTCACGTTGCGCGCGAGGACCTTGAGGATCTCCACGCGCTGGCGCTCGCCCACGGCCAGCTGCTCCACGGGCACATCGAGGGGGACGTGCAGGCCCGTCTCGGCGATGAGGGCCTCAAGCCGCTCCCGCAGGGCCGGGAGGCTCATCCCCCCTAGGCCCAGGGCCACGTTCTCCAGGGCGGTGAAGGTGCCGACGAGGGCGAAGTGCTGGTGGACCATGCCGATGCCCAGGCGCAGCGCGTCCTTAGGGGAGTGGAAGCGCACGGGGCCGGCGGGGGTGAGGAGGCGGCCGGAGGTGGGCGGGAGCAGGCCGGAGAGGATCTTGGTGAGGGTGGTCTTCCCGGCGCCGTTTTCCCCAAGGAGCCCGAGGACCTCGCCCGGCCGGACCTCGAGGTCCACCCCGTGGAGGGCCACCGTGCCGTCGGGGTAGACCTTGGTCAGGCGCTCCGCACGGAGGAGGAACGGGGCCATGGGCGGGCGGAGGGGGCCCGGGCCGCGGCCCGGGCCCCGCCCCCGGCTTCAACGCACCAGCGGATACCGGGCGCGCACGGCCAACATCTCCTCCCGCGTCGTGGGCTTGGGCACCACGACCTCGCCGGAGAGGATCTTGGCCTCCAGCTCGTCCACCGCGTCCCAGATCCACTGGGGGATGGCGGCGCGCATGGCCTTCCAGTTCTCGATGATGCGGCCGCGGTCGGCCTCGGTGATGACCCCGGCCTTGATGCCGAAATCGATGAACTCCAGGAGGTCCGGGTACCGGCTGATGGCCACGCCCTTGTTCCGCAGGCCCAGGGAGAGCACGCCGCCCCGGAACGTCTTCTCGTGGACCATCTGGATGGCCGTGTAGCAGCCCACGTCCACGCGCTTCATCATGGAGGCCACGACCTTGTTGCCGTCGCCCATCCAGTCCTGGTTGGCGTCCACGCCGATCATGAAGGGGGGACCGGCCTCGCGGCCCTCCTTGGCCAGCTTAGCGGAGACGGCCTCCAGGATGCCGATGCCCAGCGGGCCGGCCACGTTGTACACGGCCACCGCACCCTGCTCCAGCTGGGCCTCCGCCGCGGCCTTGCCCTTGGCGATGTCCGAGAAGGTCCCGGTGTAGACCCAAAGGAGGCCCACGTCCGCCTTCTTGCCCGTCACCTGGGCGTACTTCTGGAGCCCCCAGTCGATACCGAAGCGGTAGCCGCCCTCGAAGTGGTAGAGGACAGGGATCTCGATGCCCAACACCACGCCCACATAGGGGTAGCCGTAGTGGGCGGCGAGCATGCCGGCCAGGGCCCCCACCAGGGCCGAGCCCTCCTGCTCCTCGAACACGATGGAAAGCACGTTGGGATGGGGCACGACCGCGTCAATGATGGCGAACTTCTGGTCGGGGAACTCCGGGGCCACCGCGTTCAGCGCGTCCGCAAGGAGGAAGCCCACGCAGATGATGAGGTCGAACCGGCGGGAGCGGGCGGCGTTGCGGATGTTGGGGAGGTAGTCCGCGGAGGTGGCGGACTGGATGTCCACGAACTCCCAGCCGAACGCGGCGCAGGCCTCCTCCGTGCCTTTGTAGCCCATGTCGTTGAAGGAGAGGTCGCCGCGGCCGCCCACGTCGAGGATGAGGGCCACTCGGCCGGCCCACCCGGGCAGCCCCAGAAATGCCAGCGCCAAGACCACAAAGGCAATGCGCCTGAGTGCCATGCCAACCCCCTTTCCTAAAACCTGAGGTTGGGCCATGCTACCCGGAGGCGGGGCCGGAAGGCAAGGGCGGGGAGGGGCGGGGGGCCCCTCCCCGGCGAGGAGGAAGGAGGCCAGGAGGGGGTCATGGGGCGTGTTTTGCCGATTCGAACGGCAGCCCACCCGCTGGAGGCCCAGCAGGAGGGGCGGGAAACCCCGTCGGGCCGGCACCACGCCTCACACGCCCAGGCCCAACCCCACCTTAGGCCCGGGCCGGCCGGAGGGGGAACGACAGGCGTCGCGCGGGGAGGGGACCTTCGCGGCCTGGGCCGCGGACGCTAGTCCGGCAGCTTGGCGATCCGCCAGTACTCCCAGACCGTGGCGAGCAGCCGCTCGAACTCCTCCGGGGAGGCGGGCTTCTGCAGGAACCCTGCGGCCCCGGAGTCGTAGGCCCGCACCATCTCCTCCTCGTCGGTGGAGACGGTGAACACGATCACCGGGATCTTGCGCAGCTTTTCGTCCTTCTTGATCTCGTTGAGCACGTCCAGGCCGTGCTTTTTGGGGAGGTAGAGGTCCAGGAGGACGAGGTTGGGGCGGGGGGCCTGCACGTAGTTCTTGCGGCGGAACAGGAAGTCCAGGGCCTCCTCCCCGTCCTTGGCCCAATAGAGGTCGTAGCGGACGTTGGCCCGCTCCAGGCTGCGCACGGACCGCTCGATGAGCTCGTAGTGGAGCGGGTCATCCTCCACCACCAGGATCGTCATCCGGCGTTCAACGGGCATCGTTCTCCACCCCTCTTCTTACGGGCTGCCGGGGCAGGGTGAAGTAGAACGTGGCGCCCTGCCCGGGCTGGGACTCCGCCCAGATCCGGCCCCCGTGCTCCTCCACGATGCGGCGGCAGATGGCCAAGCCCGCACCGGTCCCCTCCTTCGTGGTGTCCAGCCGCTCGAAGAGCTGGAAGATCTTCTCCAGGTACTCCCCGGGGATCCCAGGACCGTTGTCCCGCACCCAGAAGAGGTAGGCGTCCGCCCGGTGGGGCCTCCATCCCACCTCCACCACCGGCGTGTCCTTGTCGTTGAACTTCACGGCGTTGTGGAGGAGGTTGGCGAAGAGCTCGGCCAGCAGGCGCGGCCGCCCGAACACCACGGGGAGGTCCGCGGCCACCCGCAGCTCCGCCCGGGCCAGGGCCGGGCCCAGGTCCTCCCGGACCTCCGCCAAAAGCCGGTTCAAGTCCACCGGCTCGAACTGCGAGGGGTCCAGGCGCATCTTGGCGTAGCGGTTGAGGTCCTCGATCATCCGGTCCATGCGCTCCAGGCAGCGTTTAGCGTTCTCCAGGTCCTCGCGGGCCTGGGGGGGAAGGGCCCCATCGGCCTGGGAAAGGACGAGGTGGAGCCGGCCGAGGGCGGACCGGGCGGGGTTGCGCAGCTGGTGGGAGAGGGCGGCGTTGAAGGCCTTGAGCCGCTCGTTCGCCTCCTCCAAGAGGCGCTTCTGCTCCCGCAGCTCGGCCTCCAGGCGCTTGAGGGGCGTGATGTCCGCAAAGTAGTCCACCCGCCCGCCCTTGTAGTCCCGCGTGGCCAGGGGCAGGGAGCGGTACTGGAGCACCCGCTCCTCCCGGCCCTTCCCCGGCCGCACCTGCACCACCAGCCCCTCCTCGCTCAGGCCGGCCTGGTAGATCTCCCGCACCCGCCGGTAGAAGGCCTCGCCCTCCTCCAGGACCATGCTGATCCGCTCCATGAGCTGGAGGGCGTGGTGCCCAAACCACTGGTCCCGGTCCAGCCCGAAAAAGCGGCTCACCGCGAGGTTGGCCCACAGCACCTCGCCCTTGGCGTCCACGAGGATCAGCCCAAGGTCCAGGGTATCCAGGCCCGCCTCGATCACGCAGCGGTAGCGGGCCTGCATCTGGTGGAGCTCGTACTCGAGCTTTTGTAGGTCCGAAAGGTCCCGCGCCTCCAGCACCGCGAACCTCCCGGTGACCCGGCGGGCCTGCACCTCCACGGGGAGGCTGTGCTTGCTTTCCGTGAGGAACCGCACCCGCAGGTCGCGCAGCTCCCCCCGCTCAAACAGCCGCTCCAGCTCCAGGCGAAACTCGTCGAGGTGCTGGGGGTGCACGTACTCCGTGACGTGCAGGCTGCGGCGGTGGGGCCAGCCCAAAAGCTCCAGGGAGCGGCGGTTGCGGCGCACCACGTTCCCCTCCCGGTCGATCACGTGGAGGATGTTGAGGGAGTTCTCGAACACCTCCTCCCCGTAGGACCGCTCCAGCTGGCGGTGGAGCTGGCGGCGGGAGCTGCCCTTGCGCAGGGCGAAGCCCAGCCCGCTGCCCACGAGAGCCAGGCCCAGGAGGAAGAGGGCTTGGGAGGCGAAGACGAGGAGGGGTTGGCGGGCGAGGGCCGGGGCGGCCACGGCCAGGCTCGCCAGGGGGGCGAGCATCCCCTTGGGCCAGCCCAAGAGGGCCGCCGCGATCCCCGTCCAGGCCCCGCTCAGGACGAGGAACCGCAGGGGGTCATCGGCCCAGCCCAGGGCCCAGACCAGCAGGGCCCAGAAGAGAAAGGAAACCCCCAACGCCAATCCCAGCGGCCCACGCCTGCGGCGCATGGTGCTCGGTTTTACTGCGGGCCCGCCCGCCCCGCCAAGGACAGAGGTCCAAAAGCTAGATGATGAGGGCTTTATCCACCTCGAGGGCGAAGGGTTCGGCCAGCCGCCGCAGGTACTCCTCCTTCAGCACGTTGATCCGGCGGTTGTCCACGCTGATGATGCCCCGGGACTCCAGCTCGCTCAGGGTGCGGATGGCGGTTTTCGAGGACACGCCGGCCATCTCCGCCAGCTCCGCCCGCGAAAGCTCCAGGCCCAACCGGTCCAGGGCGAGGATGAGGCGGGCCAGGCGTTCCTTGCTGGAGGCGTAGGAGCGCTCGGCCAGCTTGTTCTGGAAGGCCTTGAGCTCGAGGGAGAGGTACTCGAAGAAGCGGAAGATCACCTTGGGGTGGTGCTCGAGAAAAAAGAAGAAGTCGCCGCGCTCGATGAAGCCCACCGTGGAGGGGATGAGGGTTTTGGCGTACGCGTTGTGTACGCCCTTATCGAAGAGGGTGGTCTCGCCCAGAAGGCCCCCGGGCCCCACGATCTTGAGGATCTGGGATTTCCCCTTGGCGCTGCGCTTGACCAGCTTCACCGCGCCCTTGAACACCAGGTAGAAGCCGAAGGCGGGGGCGCCCTCCATGAAGATGAGCTCTTCCTCGCCGTATTCGATTTTTCGCACAAGGCCGGCCAGTTTCTGGAGCTCTTCGGGCTTGAGATCCCGGAACACCCGGAAATCCTTGAGTTCGACCATTCCCCTCACCCTGGCCGGGAGTCTACCGTGGGGCCGGCCATTCCGTCAAATCTTGACAGGGCCCGCCCAGCCCGTAGAATGCGCGCCGGAGCGCCGGGGTGGCGGAATTGGCAGACGCGCTGGACTCAGGATCCAGTGGGGTAACCACCCCCCGTGTGGGTTCAAGTCCCACCCCCGGCACTCGCCCTTGCTCCCCCGCAACCTCACGGAGGCCCTGCGCCTGATCCGCGCGGAAGCGCTCAGCCCGGCCGAGGTGGTGGACGCGCTTTTCCGCGCGATCGCCGAACGCGAGCCTGTGGTGCGGGCGTTCCTGGCCCTGGCCGACAAGGAGGAGTTGAAGGCCTGGGCCCACGCCGCGCGGGACAAGCCCCTCCGGGGGCTGCCCCTCGCCGTCAAGGACAACATCTGCACCCTGGAGTTCCCCACCACCTGTGCCTCCCGGCTGCTGGAGGGCTACCGGTCGCCCTTCGAGGCCACGGCGGTGGCCCGGCTCAAGGCCGCCGGGCTGGTGGTCCAGGGCAAGACGAACTTGGACGAGTTCGCCATGGGGTCGTCCACGGAGAACTCCGCGTTCGGGCCCACCCGCAACCCCTGGGACCCGACGCGCGTGCCCGGCGGGTCCTCGGGCGGGTCGGCGGCGGCGGTGGCCGCCGGGGAGGCCCTGGCCGCGCTGGGCTCGGACACCGGGGGCTCCGTGCGCCAGCCCGCCGCCCTGTGCGGGGTGGTGGGCCTCCGCCCCACCTACGGCCTCGTGTCCCGCTACGGCCTCGTGGCCTTCGCCTCCTCCCTGGACACGATCGGCCCCATCACCCGGACCGTGCGCGACGCGGCCCTCCTCCTCTCCCTCATGGCCGGCCACGACCCCAAGGATTCCACAAGCCTCCCCGTGCCGCCCCAGGATTACTGCGCCGATCTGCGCCCCGCTCTGGCCGGCTTCCGGCTGGGGCTCCCCCGCGAGTACACCCCCAGGGAGCTGGGGCCGGAGGCGCTAAGCCTTGTGGACCGCTGGTGCGCGGCGATCGAAGGGCTGGGCGGTGAGGTGGTCCCCCTCTCCCTCCCCCTGACGGAGTACGCCCTTCCCGCCTACTACCTCATCGCCTCGGCCGAGGCCTCGGCCAACCTCGCCCGCTACGACGGGGTGCGCTACACCCTGCGCGTTCCCGCGCAGGGGGTGCGGGAGATGATCGCCCAGTCCCGGGCCCTAGGGTTCGGGCCGGAGGTCAAGCGGCGGATCGCCCTGGGCACGTTCGCCCTCTCCGCCGGCTACTACGACCAGTACTACGGGAAGGCCCAGCGCGTGCGCACCCTCATCGCCCGGGAGTTCGACGAGGCCTTCGCTAAGGTGGACCTGATCTTCGGCCCCACCTCGCCCACCCCCGCCTTCCGGTTGGGCGAGAAGGCGGATCCCCTCAGCATGTACCTTTCGGACCTCTTCACCATTCCCTCCGCCCTGGCCGGCCTGCCGGCCATCTCCATCCCCGCCGGGAAGGTGGACGGGCTCCCCTTCGGGTTGCAGCTCATCGGGCCACGCCTTTCTGAGCCCAAGCTCTTGGCGGCGGCTCTGGCTTTGGAGGAGGCGCTGGGCTAGGCCGTGCCCGAGCGCGACGCGGCGGGGGTCGGCGCGCGCCGCGCAGCCCCGCGGGGCCGTCCCCCTTAAGCGCGGGGAGCTGCAGGGGCAGCTTTCCGCTCTACGGGAGATGCGCCGGCGCGTCCTCCAGGCCCTGGAAGGGCGGCCCTAAGCCCGTATAGTTTCCGGGCCATGCCCCTCCTTAGGCTCTTGCGCCGGGTGCGCGACTCCAACGAGCGCAAGCTGCGCCGCCTCCTCCCCATCCTGGCGGCGGTGAACCACTGGTCCGCCAAGATGAAGGACCTTTCGGACGAGGAGCTGCAAGCCAAGACCGCGGAGTTCCGGCGCCGCCTGCGCGCCGGGGAAACCCCGGACCAGCTCCTGCCCGAGGCGTTTGCGGTGGTACGGGAGGCCGCGCGCCGGACCATCGGCCTCTACCCCTTCGACGTGCAGGTCCTGGGCGGGATCGTCCTGCACCAGCGGCGCATCGCGGAGATGAAAACCGGGGAGGGGAAGACCCTGGTGGCCACCATGCCCGCCTACCTCAACGCCCTGGTGGGCAAGGTCCACATCGTGACGGTGAACGATTACCTGGCCAAGCGCGACCGCCACTGGATGGGCCCGGTCTACGAGTTTTTGGGCCTCAGCGTGGGCCTGCTGCAGGAGGACACCCCGCCGGCCGAGCGCAAGCGCGCCTACCAATGCGACGTCGTCTACGGCACGAACGCCCAGTTCGGCTTCGATTACCTGCGGGACCACATGGTCCTCTCCCGGGACCAGAAGGTCCAGGGGCCCCTGGACTACGCCATCATCGACGAGATCGACTACATCCTCATCGACGAGGCCCGCACCCCCCTCATCATCTCCGGGCCCACGGAGGAGACGGCCCGCCTGTACCGGGAGTTCGCGCGCCTGGCCCGCCTGTTCAAGCCCGGCGAGGACTTCGAGGTGGACGAGGCCCACCGCCGCCTCTCCCTCACGGAGAAGGGCTGGGAGAAGGCCGAAAAGCTCTTGAAGTTCGACAACATCGCCGACCCCCGGGCGGCCACCGCCCGCTACCACTTAGAGACGGCCCTCAAGGCCCTTGTGTTCTACAAGCGCGACCGCGACTACATCGTGAAGGACGGCCGGGTCATCATCGTGGACGAGTTCACGGGCCGGCTCATGCCCGACCGCCGCTACTCCGGCGGCCTCCACCAGGCCATCGAGGCCAAGGAAGGCCTGCCCATCCAGCGCGAGCACCAAACCCTCGCCCAGATCACCCTCCAGCACTACTTCCGGCTCTACAAGGGCCTGGCGGGGATGACGGGCACGGCCAAGACGGAGGAGGAGGAGTTCAAGCGGATCTACGGGCTGGACGTCGTGCAGATCCCCACCAACCGGCCCATGATCCGCTACCACCACCCCGACGTGATCTTCCGCACGCGGAAGGCCAAGTTCGAGGCGGTGGCGGAAAAGGTGGCCGAGCTCCACCGCCAGGGAAGGCCGGTCCTCATCGGCACCACCTCCATCGAGGACTCCGAGTACCTCTCCCAGCTCCTGACCCGGCGGGGCCTCCCCCACCAAGTGCTGAACGCCAAGTACCACGAGAAGGAGGCCATGATCGTGGCCCAGGCCGGGCGTTACGGGGCCATCACCATCGCCACCAACATGGCCGGCCGGGGCACGGACATCCTCCTTGGGGGCAACCCGGAGTACCGCGCCCGCCAGGAGGCCGACCCCCGCACGGAGCCGGAGAAGTACCAGGAGCTGCTGGCGCGCTACCGAAAGGAGGCGGAGGAGGAGCGCCGGAAGATCGTGCGGCCCGCGGACCCCCGCTCGCCCTACGGCCGCTGGGTCCTGGAGCAGATCAGGAAGTGGTGCCGCGAGACGGGGAGGGAGTTCCGGCCCGAGGAGTGGCGGGAGATCTACCAGGGCGGGCTTTTCGTGATCGGCTGCCAGCGCCACGAGGCCCGCCGCATCGACGACCAATTGGCGGGCCGGGCCGGCCGCCAGGGCGACCCCGGCGAGGCCCAGTTCTTCCTCTCCCTGGAGGACGACCTCCTGCGCCTCTTTGGGGGCGAGCGCCTCGCCGCCCTCATGGAACGCCTGGGCGTGAAGGAGGGCGAGGCCATCACCCACGACCTCCTCACCCGCGCCATCCGCCGGGCGCAAAAGCGCGTGGAGGAGCGGAACTTCGAGATCCGCAAGCGCCTTTTGGAGTACGACGAGATCATGGCCAAACAGCGGGACGCCATCTACGCCCTGCGCGAGCGCTTCCTCCTCCCCGCGCCCGGGGAGACCCCCAACGACGAGGAGCTCCGGGAACACCTGCGGGGCATGGCCGAGGAGTTCGCGGAGATCCTGGTGGAGCGCCACGTGCCGCGGGGCAAGCCCCCGGAGGCGGGCGACCTGGAGGGGCTCCGGCGGGAGCTGGCCCAGGTGTGCGAGCCCGTTCCGGAGCTGCCGGCCCGGCGGTGGGAGGAGCTCCTGCGGCGCGTGCAGGAGGCGCTCCGGGAGCAGCTCGACCGCCAGTGGGCGCGCCTCGCCCCCTACTTCCCGGTGGTGGCGCGGCTGGTGGTGCTGCGCACGGTGGACGAGAACTGGCGCCTGCACCTCCTGGAGCTCGACGACCTGCGGGAGGGGATCGGGCTTCGGGCCTACGGGGGGACCGACCCCCTGGTGGAGTTCAAGCGCGAGGCGCACCGCATGTTCGAGGAGATGCTGGTGCGCAGCGAGGAGCAGGTGATGCGGGTGCTCCTTTCCCCGCGGCTCATGGTGCGGGTGGAGGGGCCGCCAGCCCCAACTGCGGTCGCCACGCACCCCCCTGCCCCTGCGCGCCGGCCCGCCCCGCCGGACCGGGTGGGGCGGAACGACCCCTGCCCCTGCGGCTCCGGGAGGAAGTACAAGCACTGCTGCGGGAAAAACGCGTGAGGTTCGGCTTCCCCTGGGGTGGGGAGCGTGCCAAGCCTGAGCGGGCTTGACTTTGGGGCCCTGCGGCCTATCATATCTTTAGCACTTCCAGGGGGTGATTGCTAATGAAGGGCCGGAGGGCGCGCATCCTGGCGGAGGTGGTGGACCGCTACATCCACACCCGCCGTCCCGTCTCCTCCCAGGAGATCGTGCGGGTCTACCGCCACCGCCTGAGCCCCGCCACCATCCGCAACGAGCTCCACGCCCTGGAGGAGGAGGGCTACCTCTACAAGCCCCACGTCTCCGCCGGCCGGGTCCCCACGGTGCAGGGGTTCCGGTTCTTCGCCCAGTGGCTCCTGGCCGTGGCCGAACTGGACGCCAAGGCCGAGCGCCTGCCCGCGGAGCCCCACCCCCGGCCCGGCCTGCCCCCCCTGGCCGAGCTCCTGCGCCGCACCGCCCTCCTCCTCTCCGCCATGACCGGACAGCTGGGGTTCGTCATCCCCCCCAAGGGGGAGGCCCTCCCCTGCCGGGGGGTGGTCCTGCGGGCGGTGGAGCCCGGAAGGGCCTTGGCCGCCACCTTCTCCGCCTTCGGCGTCCTGGAGGCCCGCCTGGTCTCCGTCCCCGCCGACCTGAGCCCGGAGGAGGAGCGGGAGGCCGAGGCCTGGCTGGCAGCCCGGCTGCGGGCCCCGGCCCCGACCCCCCCGCCCGAGCCCTGGCAGGGCCGCGCCGTGCACACCGCCTACCGCCTCCTCCAGGAGCTCACCGCGGACGCGCCCGCCCTCCCCCTCTTCGCGGAGGGCTGGCCCCAGCTTCTCTCCGAGCTCGGCGCCCACTCCCCGGAGTGGGCCCTGGCCCGGGTGCGCGACCTCCTGCGGCTCATGGAGGATGAGCGCGGGTTCGCCGCGCTGATCGCGGAGCTGCGGGCCGGCCGGGAAGGGGTCCTGGCCCACGTGGGGGAGGACCTCGTCCCGGAACTGCGGGAGCTCACCCTCGTCACCGCCCCCTACTTCCCCGGCCAGGGGGTGCTGGGCGTGGCCGGCCCCCTCTGGCTCGACTACGCCCGCGCCTTCTCCGCCGTGCGCTACCTCGCCAGCCGCCTCCAGTCCCTCCTCCTCCAGTGCGGGGGTGCGCCATGAACGAGGAGGCCCTGACCCAAGAGGGGCGCCTGAAGGAGGAGCTCCTGCGCCTGGCCGCCGAGTTCGACAACTACAAGAAGGCGGTGGCCCGGGAGCGGGAGCTGTGGCGGGAGCGGGCCCTGGACGAGGCCGTGCTTCTGTTCCTCCACGTTTATGAGGCCCTGGAGCGGGCCCTCGCCGCCGACCAGGACCCCGCGCAGCTGCAGGAGGGCCTGCGGGCGGTGCACCGGCTGTTCACGGAGATCCTGGCGCGCCTGGGCTGCCAGCCCATCCCGGCCGTGGGGGAGGCCTTCGACCCCCTCTACCACGAGGCCGTGGCCGCGGAGGCCTCGGCGGAGCCCAAAAACACGGTCCTCGCCGAGTTCGAGCGCGGCTGGACCCGCCAGGGGCGGGTCCTCCGGCCGGCTAAGGTCAAGGTCAGCCTCGGCCCCAAGGGAGGTGAGCCCGGATGAGCGAGAAGGAGAAGGTCGTCGGCATCGACCTTGGCACCACCAACTCCTGCATCGCCATCGTGCGGGGTGGCCGGCCCGAGGTGCTCCTCAACGCCGAGGGCGAGCGCATCACCCCCTCCGCCGTGGCCTTCACCGAGACGGGGGAGATCCTGGTGGGGCAACTGGCCAAGCGCCAGGCCATCCTCAACCCCACCCGCACCGTCCTCTCCGTGAAGCGGCGGATGGGCACGGACTGGCGCTTCCGGGTGGAGATCGGGGGCCAGGTGAAGGAGTTCACCCCGGAGCAGATCTCCGCGTTCATCCTGCAGAAGCTCAAGCGGGACGCGGAGGAGCTCCTGGGCACCAAGATCCAGAAGGCGGTGATCACCTGCCCCGCCTACTTCAACAACCTCCAGCGCCAGGCCACCAAGGACGCGGGGGTCATCGCGGGGTTCGAGGTCCTGCGCGTCTTCAACGAGCCCACCGCCGCGGCCCTGGCCTACGGCCTGGACAAGGAGGGCGAGCAGAAGGTCCTCGTCTACGACTTCGGCGGGGGGACCCTGGACGTCTCCATCCTCGATATCGGCGAGGGCGTGTTCGAGGTCATCGCCACCGACGGGGACACCCAGCTGGGCGGCGACGACCTGGACCGCCGCATCATGGACTGGCTCATCGAGGAGTTCAAAAAGGAGACGGGCATCGACCTCCGGGGCGACCCCCAGGCCCTGCAGCGCCTCCGGGACGCCGCCGAGCAGGCCAAAAAGGAGCTCTCCACGCGCCTGGAGACGCGGATTTCCCTCCCCTACATCGCCGTGGACGCCCGCGGCCCCAAGCACCTCGAGCGCACCCTCACCCGGGCCCAATTCCTCGCCCTGGTGGACGACCTGCTTCTGCGCACGATGCAGATCGTGGACCAGGCCCTGGCCGCGGCCAAGCTCAAGCCCAAGGACATCGACCAGGTGGTGCTGGTGGGCGGCTCCACCCGCATCCCCCGCGTGCAGGAGCTCCTGGCCGAGAAGTTCGGGCGGGCCAAGATCAACAAGGACATCAACCCCGACGAGGTCGTGGCCGTGGGCGCCGCCATCCAAGCCGCCATCCTCGCCGGCGAGATGAAGGAGGTGGTGCTCCTCGATGTGACCCCCCTCACCCTCTCCATCGAGACCTTGGGCGGGATTGCCACCCCCATCATCGAGCGCAACACCACCATCCCCGTGGAACGCACGAAAACCTTCACCACGGCCGAGGACTTCCAGACCTCGGTGGAGATCCACATCGTCCAAGGGGAGCGCAAGATGGCCGCGGACAACAAGTCCCTGGGGCGCTTTGTGCTCTCGGGGATCCCGCCGGCCCCCCGCGGCGTCCCCCAGATCGACGTGACCTTCCGCATCGACGCCGACGGCATCCTCCACGTGACCGCCCGCGACCGCGCCACCGGGAAGTCCGCCTCCATCACCATCAAGGACACCTCGCGCCTCTCCCCGGAGGAGATCGAGCGCATGCGCAAGGAGGCGGAACAGTACGCGGAGGAGGACCGGCGGCGGCTGGAGCTGGCGGAGACCCGCAACCAGGCCGACAGCCTCATCTACGCGGTGGAGAAGTCCCTGGGGGAGCTGGGGGATAAGATCCCGCCCGAGCAGCGCCGCAGGGTGGAGGAGGCCATCAAGAACCTGCGGGAGGCGATGGCCGGGAACCACGCGGGCGCGATCCGCGCGGCCATGGAGGAGCTGAAGAAGGTCGCGGGCGAGGTGGCCACGGACCTGTACCGCCGCGCCGGGGAGAGCGTGTCCGGGTGATCCCCATGCCCCCTGCGGAGGACTACTACGAGATCCTGAGCGTTCCCCGCAACGCCACCCAAGAGGAGATCAAGCGGGCCTTCCGCCGGCTCGCCAAGCAGTACCACCCCGACGTCTATAAAGGCGACAAAAAGGAGGCGGAGCGGAAGTTCCGCAAGATCGCCGAGGCCTACGAGGTGCTTTCGGACCCGGTGAAGCGAGCCCAGTACGACCGCTTTGGGCACGTGGGGCCGGAGCAGAGCGTGGACTTCGGGCCTGAAGGATTCCGCCGCACCCGCGAGGCCTTCGAGGAGTTCTTCGGCCCCTCCGCGTTCGAGGAGATCTTCAACCTCTTCTTTGGGGAGGGCCGGCGGGCCCGCCCCGCCAGCCGGGCCCAGCGCGGGGAGGACCTGGAGTACCGCGTGCGCCTCACCCTGGAGGACGCTGCCTTCGGCACGACCCTGCGCGCTTCCCTCCCCCGCTACGCGGCCTGTTCCCGCTGCGGGGGGAGCGGCCTGACGCCGGGCACGGGTCTGCGGACCTGCCCTACCTGCCGCGGCACCGGCCGCATCGAGTACCGCCAGTTCTCCATGTTCGGCACGTTCGTGAACGTGCGCACCTGCCCGGAGTGCGGGGGCGTGGGGGAGGTCCCGGAGTCCCCCTGCCCGGGCTGCAAGGGGAGCGGCCGCACCCGGGAACGGGCGGAGGTTACCCTCGCCATCCCCGCAGGCGTGGAGGACGGGGCGCGCCTTGTCTTCCCCGGGCAGGGCAACGCCGGCGTGGCCGGCGGGCCGCCCGGGGACCTCCACGTGGTCGTGGAAATCCAACCCCATCCCCTGTTCGCCCGGCAGGGGCGGGACCTCTGGGTGGAGGTCCCCGTGCACTACGCCACCCTCGTCCTCGGGGGGAGGATCCGCGTGCCCACCCTGGAGGGCGAGGCGGAGCTGGAGGTCCCGGAGGGCACGGAGCCGGACGGGGTGCTGGTGCTGCGGGGCCGCGGGCTTCCGGGCCCCCAGGGCCGCGGCGACCTCAAGGTGCGGCTGCGCGTGGTGATCCCCAAGAGGCTGGGGCGGGAGGAGCGCCGGCTCTTGCAGGCCTTCACGGAAAGGCTTCCTCCGCCCGGCCCGCCGCACCGTCCTCAATTTTAGATACCCTCATCCCATCGGGCAAAGTAAAAACGTGAATTTTTCGCGGGTTTAAAAACAAAGAAACTAAACCCCCAGGTTTTAGAGACCCTCCTTCCCATTTGGCGGTAAACTTAAAGTTTCCACTTAGAACATGAACAACAGCGCTATCGCCCAAGGGTTCAAGCAGGTCCACAATAGCAGGGAGGAGAAGATCCTGGGGGGAGGAAGGTCGAGCATTAATGTCCGCCGGGCGAACCCCTAACATGACTTTGGTTCCGGGTGCAAGATTTTTGGCAATGCCCAAAGCTTCTGCACGCACTTTAAAAATTCCAGCATCGATCAGAAGCATGCCCTCACAGGTTAAGACCTGGCCCTCGATAAAATTCATGGGCGGGGAACCAATAAATCCAGCCACAAAAAGGTTGGCAGGTTTCTCGTACATTTCTTGAGGACTGCCCTCTTGCTCGATCTTTCCGCTCCTCAAAAGCACAATTTTATCGGCAAGGGTCAAAGCCTCGGTTTGATCATGCGTTACATAAATCATGGTGGCGCGTAGCTGGCGCTGAATACGCTTGAGTTCATATCTGACTTGTACTCGAAGCTGGGCATCAAGGTTTCCCAAGGGCTCATCAAGGAGAAAAACAGTGGGCTGCCGCACTAAAGCCCGCCCCAAGGCGACACGCTGGCGTTGCCCACCAGAAAGCTGGGCCGGTCTGCGATGGAGGAGATCAGTAATCCCTAGCAATTCAGCAACAGACTGCACCCGAGCCGCGATCTCCTTTTTAGGCAGCCTTTGGCACTCTAGAGGAAACGCTAGGTTTTCACGCACCGTCAAGTTTGGATAGAGAGCGTATTCCTGGAAAACCATAGCTACGTTCCGCTCTTGAGGACGTACAAAGATGTTTTTCTCCGTAGAAGTGACAACACGTTCACCAATGATGATCTCCCCGGATGTAGGACGAATCAGTCCAGCGATGCAATGAAGGATGGTGGTTTTCCCGCACCCAGATGGTCCCAAAAGTACACAAAATTTCCCATCTTCTACAGCGAAAGAAACATGATCCACAGCTATAGTCCTGCCGCGATGGTAAGAGACGAAGAGATTTTTTACGGTGACGGAAGCCATCGTCTCCTCCTTTCTTCAAACGGCCGTTACCGCTCCCGCCATATAACCTCGTACGAGGTAGCGACCAAGGAAAGCGTATACAATGAGCACTGGGACGGCGAGAAGAAGCGAGCCTGCCATTTGGATATTCCATTGAGCCGCTAAGGTTCCTACTAGGTTATTAAGCGCCACGGTGGCGGGCATCGAACGGGGGCCACCCAGCACCAAACCAAATAGGAGCTCGTTCCAAATAGAGGTGAATTGGAAAATTAGTATAGTCACCGTGGCCAATTTAGTACTTGGAAGCACAACTCTCCAATAAAACCTCCATGGACTGCTTCCATCAGTTAAAGCTTGGCGAACCAGCGCCTTTGGCACTTCAGAATAAAAGGTTTTAAACATCACCGCGCACATGGGTATCCCATAAGCCGTATGTGCCAAGACAATCCCCCCGATGGTATCGTACAACCTCAATGCGCGGACAGTTTGGAAAAGCGGGATTAAGATAGCCTGGAAGGGCAAAAAGATGCCCGCAGCGAGCAGCAAAAAGACAAGGTTGGCCCCAGGAAAACTATGCAAGGCCAGCACATAGCCGCAAATGGCTCCTAACCCGACCGATCCAAATGTTCCCCCGACGGTTATCAGGACACTATTCAATAGTGCGCGCTTTAGGTGGTTAAAAGCACCAATATATCCAGAAGCGGTGGGACGTTGGGGCCAAGCGATCGGCGAAGTAAGGTCTATTTCCTCGTCGGTTTTTAAAGAGGTGGTAAATGCTCCCCATAGGGGGAGAAGGTAGAGCAGCGTTACCACAACAAGCACCGTAACTACGAGACCGCGTCCCACTAGAGTGCTCATTGCCCGGCTCTCCTGTGCATCCAATAAAGATAGGGAAGGACAAGGATTAAAGTAAGCCCTAACAAGACGTTTGCAATAGCCGCGGCATAGGCGAAACGTGTGGCCTGGAAGGCTTCCTTATACATCATAATAGAAAGCGTATGAGAGGCATAGCCTGGACCTCCACCAGTGAGAACCCAAATAAAATCAAACGCGCGCAAAGCATACATCATGATAACTATCACCACCGTCATGACCGCCCCTTTCAGCTGAGGAACGATGATTTTTCGGTAAATACGAAACCGCGTGGCACCTTCTAGCAAAGCCGCTTTGATTTGCACTTCTGGTACGGAACGGATGCCTGCCAACAGGACAAGCGCGGCATAACCAGAAAATTGCCACACCAAAGCTAGAACAATCGCGTACATTACAGTTTCTTGACTGGTATGCCACATCCCCTGCCAACGGGCCAAACCGATCTGTCGCAACAGGGCGTTTAAAATTCCTTTAGACGGGTTGTACATCCAAGCCCAGATCGTGCCTGTTACCACAAACGAAAGTGCATAAGGAAGAAGCAAGAGATTTCTGAAAATCCCCGTACCTCGAATGTTTTGGTCCAATAGAACAGCCAAAATGAACCCTACGACAATGCAAACGGGAATAGTCAAGAAAAGCAAAAGCGTGTTCTTTAAGGCGACGGCGAAGACAGCGCTCCCAAACAACCGCGAATAATTTTGAAATCCATAAAAAGCATAAGTGGGGGTTAATCCTCGCCAATTCGTAAAGGAAACCCAAGCATTCCAAAACATCCCACCGTATACAAAGTATCCTACAAGGCCAAGGGGGAGAGCTAAGATTATGAAAGGGTGGCGAGAGAGCCAATGACCTATCCCCTTGCGGCGAAAATTCTGGCTCATCCCACCACCCTCCCCTTTTCACCCACTGTAGCTGAGGCCAAACCCGCGTTCGTAAAGCGGGTCGGTAAGGTCCGCGGGGAGATCGCTACGCTGGTTGCGCACTTGCTCCATGTTGCGAGGCAACTGGATAGGAAGCCGACCTTGAGGGTTTACGCGACCAAACAAAACCTCTGCGATGGCTTGGGCACCTTGCGTACCCGGCAAGTAGGCGATGATTATGGCATCAGCTTTTTCCGCGCACCACGTCAAAATATAAGGGCGCGCCAACAACACCACAACAACAAGAGGGGTTCCCGTTTCATGGACAGCTTCCAGGAGCTTTTGTTGCGATGAAGTAAGCTCCAAGGTGCTCGCTCCCCAAGGAGGGTTATGCACGTACGCCGGTTCACCCACCACCACGATGGCAACATCGCTACCAGCGGCCCGAACCCTGGCCTCCTCCACGTTTTCCGCGACGTAGTGCACACGAACCCCCTCGCCCGCTAAAGCCCGTATGGCTTCGACGATCGTGAGCCCGGTTTGCTTCGATGTCCACCCTCCGGTCAGACTATCCACGTCCCCAGCACGCAAACCTGCTACCAGAATGGAATTCACGTTTCGCAGGGGCAGAATCCCGGTGTTTTTTATAAGCGTGAGGGAACGCCGGGCGGCCTCTAAAGAGAGCGCTTGATGCGCGGGGCAACCGACGATTTTTTCAGCATGAGAGGGGTCGACATAGGGGTTCTCGAAAATTCCAAGCATAAACTTGACGCGAAGAATGCGACGTACAGATTCATTAATTCGCTCAACACGGATTTTCCCAATCTCCACCAAGCGCACGACATCGCTTATATCCCGAGGCGAAGCCCCACCTACGACATCTACCTCAGCCTGTTCGATACCAATGATAAGCGCTTCATCGTTGGAGATCTCCCGCCCCCAAAACATCCCTGCTTGGCGGATGCCAAACTGCATCCCCCAGTCAGTGTTAATGAAGCCAGTAAAACCAAGGTTTTGGCGCAACAAGTCCTGTAAAGTTTTTCTAGAACCCAGCGCGGCCATGGTATCCAGGGCCAAGGGAATACTGTAATAAGGCATAACGCTCGCTACACCTACTTCAATAGCCGCCTTAAACGGCAGAAGATGAAGTGGCAGGGTTTCAGGAGTCGAGACGATGGGAGCCATGTCCACCCCTTCCATTTGCGGACCAGCGCCAGGAAAGTGTTTAACACAACAAATTATAGAGTCCCTGTTCAACGCGGTTCCATTTTGGTAAGCTTCTACATATACGCGCACGAATTCAGCAGCAAAGTTGGCGTCCTCACCCGGACACTCGTACACGCGCCCCCACCGAGGTTCGGTAGCTAGATCGGCATTGGGTGAAAGCGTCATGCGCACACCCACTGCAAGATGCTCTTTTCGGGCGGCTTCTACTAAAGCTCTCACTAAATTGAGATCCCCTATGGCCGCGAGCCCTAGGTTATGAGGATAAACGATACCGCCATTTACATAACTTAAGCCATGAATGGAGTCCATGCTTACCACTATAGGAATGCCCAAGCGCGATTGCTCGCACCACTCTTGGAGCCGATTCATACACTCCGCAGCAGCTCGGGCACTAGGAAGGTCCCGAACCAATACAAACCCGATTTGCAAGTCGCGGCACCACTTTTCCATGAATGGTGGAGGCGACCCATCTGGACGGGGGATGAAAGTGGGATGCATCATCTGCGCCACTTTTTCGGCTAAGGTCATTCGAGCGAGCAAATCTTCTACACGCTCATCCACAGAACGTCGCCAATCTTCGTAAACATCGAGCTGGCCATTAGCGTTTAGATCGCGAAAAAGGTAGCCGTCCACGCACAAGAGCGGCTTGTAGCGTGTCTGCACAACGGGTGGCTCAGCGGCTAGAGCAAAGGCCACCAAACAGAAACACAGGACAAACACGTTGGCAAGGCACATATAGACCTCCTAGCGCACGATGTCCCACCGCGGTTGCACGCCTGCCTCCTTGAGCGACTGGGCAATGAGCCGAGCAAACCGGTGTACATCAGGATCAGCGCTGGTGGTGAAATCGGTAATGCGGCTATGGAGATCCATGAGGACCTCCCAAGGGAGGGCGGTACCATGAGCAAAGCTCGGATAAACGAGGGTCTCCGGGGACATGAGCTGACGATAGAAACCGAGGGTCAGCTCATCGTAAAGATCAACGGGGAAATCTCGATAAGGGGAGATAGAACCTTTGCGTTGCGTAAAAAGCAATTGAAGTTCAGGGTCTGCGCAAAGATAAGCCCACCTTAACCCGTTCTCGCGGTTAGCGGAACCCCGCGGTACAACAAAGGTATCGATGCAAACCCCAAACTTGTCGGAAGTTCCGGGCACAGAAAAGGCCCCGTAATCCCTCCCATATTTCCAACCTCGGGAAGCAAAGTAAGCCTTCATCCAGTCGCCCATAAGGTACATGGCGATATTACCGGCGTAGACCTCACCGGCTGTTTCGTACCACAGCCTGGCTGTATGATCGGGGGCTACGTAACGCAAAAACTTCTTGTACACGTCCAGAACTTTGGCGATCTCTTCCTCTGTGGCCACTCCGTTGATGAAATTTTCGTAAATGTGTGGGCTCACCCCCATCATGAGGGCTTCAAACGCGTGCGTGGCCGTCCAACCCTGCCGATCGCCGAGGTCCAACACATATTTCCCGGGGGGTAGCTTCCGCGCCAGCTCCTCGCAAAGCGCCCAGAACTCCTCCCAGGTTACGGGTTCCCCGGGGGGCTGAACTCCGCATTCATCAAACAAGCGTTTGTTATACCAGATCACGTTGCACTTGTGAATCCCGATGGGAACAGCATAGTATGTGCCATTAACTCGGCACAACTCAGCAATTCCAGGGATAAGCCGCTCCGCAATGTTGCCGTAAGCCCAAAGCCCATCCAAAGGAAGGAGCAGGTTGGCATCGGTATAGGGTTGTATTTCAAAACCGGGATGGGCCTGGAAAGTCTCCGGAGCATTGCCTGTCACCATGAGAATTTTCACTTTCATCACCATGGCGCCGCCAGCCCCGCCAGGGATAGCGTTGGATAGTACCTGAACCCGAGGATAACGAGCGCGGAAAATCTCCAATGCAGCCTCGATTGCCTCTTTCTCTCCACCAGCGGTCCACCAGTGATACACATTCAACACTCCGGTTGCCTTGGCATTGCCGACAATGGCAGCGATATCCTGAGCTACACCTAGAGAGTAAACGAGCGAACTTACAACCACCCACACCATGAAGATTCGCATAGCCATGGCTTCCTCCTCTTACTTCCTATCTTTTTATCCTAAAGATGAGGACGCCCCATTCACTAGGATTCTGCCGGATAGCCTCTGTACCAGTCCAGGCTAAAGTTTTGGCACCGATGCCCGGGCATGGCATATCGATATCATTGATTTCGATGTTAAAGCCAACTTTAACACCGTCCCTTGGCACAAACACAGGGATTTGCTCATTAGATAAAGCTTTGAATGGAATCTTGGCCTCAAAGATACATCCCCGTTTAGTGGGTACAGCAGCGGCCTCATAACCAGACAAAACTTGTTCATCCCCATACATCCCTGCCGTTTCAATTCCTTTGGGATCAGTAAGCATATCACGATCAATAGCAGTGTTAAATTCATAACCGTCGATCATCAGCAAAATTCGAAAATCGGTAGCTTCATAGTGCTTACGAACAGGATTGGCCTGGGGATTTGTGCTCAAGTAAACACCAAGGCTGTCGGCCTCATCCGGACGAAAGCCTGCGCGAGCTGTAAAGGGAACGTCATCGAATATCTCCGCAGCAATGTAAAGATTTTCCTCATCCCACATCACGTATACAGTGACACTGCAATCCAGGGAGCCTCCCCAAAGATAAGGGGCAACGATTGCTTGTTTTGCGTCTTTTATAATAATGGGATCGGAGGTAATCCATTCGTTCAGCGCTCCGTCGATTACGACTGGACCGGGAGCACGCCAAGCTATGGCCTCCAGTGCTTGTCCAGCAGAGACCCAAATAGCCAGCAAACCAACCAACCACTTTAGCGCCCGCATTCTGACCTCCTTCCATATTACGTCCGTATGGGCGAGCTCAAAAACTCCTCGACGACTAAGCCGCCTGCACCTATCAGGAAACCTTCCTTACCCACTTGCCAAAGCATGATCTCCGGAGCAGTCCGTCCGCCAGGAAAACAATGTTTGCGTACCACTTCTTTCACGGTGTTTAAAAAGAGGTCTGCGAACTCCGTCAGATCACCGCCGATGATCACTGCTTCTGGGTTTAGGAGATTCACCGCGTTTTTCAAGCCCACCCCTAGGTAGTAGCCAAAACGAAGGAAAGCTTTCTGAGCATAGGGGTCACCCATACGTGCCATTTCTCCTAGTACCCGCCAATCCTTTAGCCCAAGGCGCTGAGCTTCTCTGTTCAGGGCCCGCTTGGAACAAAATTCTTCAAGACAACCTTGTTCGCCACAGCGACAAATAGGGGCGTCGTCACCAAGATCAATTGTGGTGTGCCCCAGCTCTCCAGCCCCTCCCAGCGTTCCTCGATATAGACGTCCTCCTAGAACCACGCCGCACCCTAAACCATCGCTTATCATTACGCACAGGAAGTCTTTATAATTGCGGCCTGCGCCATGGAGAAGTTCGGCGGCGGCCAAAGCATTCGCGTCATTCTCCACATACACCGGAAGAGTGCAGCCTTTTTCCAAGACCTCACGAATGTTAATTCCCTCCCACTGCAAGACGGGAGAGAACACGATTTTTCCCGTTTTCGCATCAATGAGACCAGAAATAGCTACCCCTATCCCTAACGTATTCTCCTGCCGAAGGGCGTTCACGGCTTTGAAGAGGAGTTCTAAAACTTGTTCCGGCATGGGCTCTCTTTCGATGATGGATTCCCAGCGGGCAAGCACATAACCACCTAGATTGAGAAGTGCACATTCCAATTTATCGGTTTGAATATGAGCGCCGATCACTGTGCGATAATTAGGATTAAAAGCTAGAAGTGTAGGTTTGCGTCCGACTGACGTTTTTATGCACTCTCGTTCTACTAAACACCCCTCGGCAAGCAACTCTCGCGCCAACCGGGACACGACCGATGGGGCCAACCCTAAGGATCTAGCTAGGTTAGCACGAGAGGTCGGCCCATTAAGGCGCAAATAGCGGAGGAGAAGAGAACGGTGATGATCACCCATGGCCTTTGGGTTTAGCACCAACCTCTGTGACTTTGTTCTCATTCCGAATAAAGTATACTTGGATTTTGGCCCCTTGTCAAGGTTGCGCACTTCAAGGATTGTGCGCAAGGCTCCAAGAGAGTTACATTTCCGACAGTTTTCCCGCGGTGTACCGGGGGGACTTGACAGGCGGACGTTGGGTCGGTATTATTGCTTAAGAGAAGGAAGGAGGTGGTCGCGCGATCTTACAGAAAATGTGGAAGGAGCTGGTCGTCTGGCCGTAAAGCAGGTCTCGAACTTAAAGAAGGAGGAAAAATGTTAAAGAAGATCTTGTTTGGAGTGCTTGTTGTTTTTGGTCTGTATGCGGTCAATGGGTTGGGATCGGTAAAACAACCGGAAATTGAGGCTCGAGTTGTGCCTATTCTTGAAATTGGCGGCTTCAAATTCAAAGACCTCAATAAAAATGGAGTCCTTGACCCATACGAGGATTGGCGTCTTTCCGTAGACGAAAGGGTGGAAAACCTTTTGGCCCAAATGACGCTTGAGGAAAAGATCGGACAATTGCTGCACCCTAACTTAGGTGCTCCTCATACCTTAGAGTGGGTTAAAGCTAATGCTAAGCGTTGGATTTTAGATGTCGGTTTGGGATGCATTCTCACCAACGCTGTATCGCCGCCGCAAATGTTCGCAACATGGACTAACGCCATGCAGGAAGTCGCTGAATCAAGCCGTTTAGGGATACCAATAATCTTTAGCAGTGATCCTCGTCACGGGGCACTTCTAATAGGACATGTAACAGGGACTCAATATTTCTCCGCCTGGCCAAAGCGTGAGGGTATGTTGGGCATTGCTGCAACACGTAATCTCGAACTTGCTAAACGTTTTGGTGAAGTTATGGCTATAGAGTATCGTGCAGTTGGCCTCCATATGTTCCTCGGTCCTATCGTTGACGTAATGACGGAACCGCGGTGGGGACGCAATGGTGAAACATTTGGCGAAGACGCAGAGTTGACGGCTGCAATGGCTGCCGCCTTTATTAAAGGGGCTCAAGGAGAGACTTTAGGCCCGAACAGCATTGTTACGATGCCCAAGCACTGGCCTGGTTCTGGACCTCATGCGGGCGGTGCTGGGCGTTGGTTTGCCTATCCCGGAAACAATTTCGAATATCATTTAAAACCCTTCATCGCAGCGTTCAAAGCAGGTGCTCCTGCAACCATGTGTTATTACAGTGGAATCCCCTTTGCGGATAAATGTGCCGTTTGCTACTCCAAATATCTTGACCATCTTCTTCGAGTAGAGCTCGGCTTCTCAGACATCATTATGTGTACGGATTGGGGAGTGATTTCTCGAGTAGGGCCTCTACGGGAAGATCTCGCAGCACTTGACATTAAGGGTCGTTATCTCTTGGCTCTCGAAGCCGGTGTAGATATGTTTGGCGGCGAAAGAGATCCTGAGCCGCTGATCGCGCTTGTAAAGGAAGGAAAAGTTTCCGAAGAACGCATAAATCAATCCGTACGCAAAATTCTTAGACTCAAATTCCAGCTTGGACTCTTTGAAGATCCGTATGTCGATCCAATTAGGGCTCAAGCAATTGTAGGCTCGGCGGAGTTCAAAGCGCTTGGATACCAAGCACAGCTAGAATCTGTAGTGCTCCTCAAAAACGATGGAATCTTGCCTTTGCCTGAAGCAGTGCTCGAGATTTCACCTAATAAAGTTGTAGCCCGCAGGCCAAAAGTTTATGCACCTTCAAGCATCCTAACGGTAACCAGATTTGGCGTCACTATTTCATACCTTATGGGCGTAGACCCCGCTGTCTTGAGCCAATATGCAACAGTAGTAGATAATCCAAACGAGGCCGATTTTGCAATCATTGAGATCGATGTTGGTGGAATCGAAATTCCTCCTGAGAGACTAAAACCAATCGACGTAGCCCGTTCCGCGGGCATCCCAATAATTCTTGTGCTGAATTTTGATCGAGCTCCGACTGTAGTTAAACCCGAACTTGTTAAAAGTGTGAATGCACTTATCGCCACCTTTGATATCCAAGATAATGCGCTTCTCGACGTGATCTTTGGTCGCTTCAAGCCCGTTGGTAAATTGCCGTTCCAAATCCCCTCAAGTATGGAGTCCGTCTTGGCTCAGAAGGAAGACGTTCCCTTTGATCTTGAAAACCCCATGTTTGACTATGGCTTTGGACTGAGCTACTGATAAGAACGATGAAAAGAAGGGCCGCCAAGTACACTTACTTGGCGGCCCTTAACTTTTAGGAACTATTCCTTGCTTCATAAAAAAAAGAGGGCGCAACTGGAAAGGGAGACCGCACACGCAATCTTTTGAACGCGGTGGAATTTTTGAGATTGGAGGTTAGAAACACGGTAATCGAGGTGAGGGTTAGGCTAATTCTATTTTAGGCTCTTTTCAACTCCGCCGAAGAATCCCTTTTCTTTGAATGTCTTCGCCAAAGATCTTTTTTTCAAGACAAATCCTTTGCCCGAATGCTGCTGAGTTGAAAGACGGGAGCGTTGTTCTTAGCCAAGCATAAACGGGAGATCTAAAACTCGTCAGAGATGCCCTGCTCTCGATGACAACCAACTGCATTTGGTTACATGCTGAACAAACAAACGACATCGCACACCTCGTTATGTCTACAATTCTGTCCAATAAGACTAAAAAGCCCCTCGACATGGGCATCCCAATCTTCTTTTAATATTGTCCATCGCCGCAAAGCTGGTCTCTCTGGCCACGGCGCCGGGAAAAACGGTATTTTTCGGGTGTCCAAAACGGGAGAGAGGAGATCAAACAGGCCTGTCCCACCTGCCGCGGCACCGGCCGCATCGAGTACCGCCAGTTCTCCATGTTCGGCACGTTCGTGAACGTGCGCACCTGCCCGGAGTGCGGGGGCGTGGGGGAGGTCCCGGAGTCCCCCTGCCCGGGCTGCAAGGGGAGCGGCCGCACCCGGGAACGGGCGGAGGTCACCCTCGCCATCCCCGCAGGCGTGGAGGACGGGGCGCGCCTTGTCTTCCCCGGGCAGGGCAACGCCGGCGTGGCCGGCGGGCCGCCCGGGGACCTCCACGTGGTCGTGGAAATCCAACCCCATCCCCTGTTCGCCCGCCAGGGGCGGGACCTCTGGGTGGAGGTCCCCGTGCACTACGCCACCCTCGTCCTTGGGGGGAGGATCCGCGTGCCCACCCTGGAGGGCGAGGCGGAGCTGGAGGTCCCGGAGGGCACGGAGCCAGATGGGGTGCTGGTGCTGCGGGACCGCGGGCTTCCGGGCCCCCAGGGCCGCGGCGACCTCAAGGTGCGGCTGCGCGTGGTGATCCCAAAGAGGCTGGGGCGGGAGGAGCGCCGGCTCTTGCAGGCCTTCACGGAAAGGCTTCCCCAGCCCCCGCCGCCCCGCCGCCCCGGCTCTGAAGCCGCCCTATAATCCCCGCAAAGGGGGTTGCGATGCGCGCGTTTCTTCTTGCCGCGGCGGCTATTCTTTTGTTGGGAATCCCTGGTCCGGCGCAGCCCGACCCCCACGCCCTCTTCGCCCAACTCCGCGCCCTTTACCAGGAGATCCCCGCGTTCTACGCCGAGGTCCAGGAGGCCTGGGCCGTCCAGGGCCACGCAATCGTGATCACGTATCGGGTGTGGTACCGTGCGCCGTTAGCGCGCATCGAGCGGGAGCTCCTGGAAGAATTCGAACCCCTTATGATTCCCTTGGAGGTCTGGGACTACGAAAAGCGGGTGCGCTGGTACGCGGCTGGGCCCGGCCGCTGGGTGCAGGAGGAGCTGCTGGAAGCGAGGGAGCCTTGGAGCTGGGCCGCGCTGGGGCTGGCGTTCCTGGCCGGGCTTCAGCCCGAAAGCGTGGAGGAGGAGGTGCGGGAGGGAAAGCCGTTTTGGGCGTTACGCGCCTCCCTTCCGCCCAAGGGCGAGCTCACCCTCTGGATCGATCCCGAAACCCTCTACATTTGGGCGGTTCGCCATCAGGTGGGCCCCTTGCGCCAGGAGTACACCCTGGTGAAGTTCTTGCCCCAAGCGGAGGTGGCGGAAGCCCTTTTCCAGCCGCCCAAGCCCGAGGAAATCGCCCGCATCTTCAAACTCTCCCTAGAGGGCATGGCCCTCGTGGAGAGGGTGGTGAAGCGCTACGGGGAGGTGAAATCCTTTTTCGTGCGCAAACAGGAAAAGGTAGCCATGGGCTCCCTCGAGGAATGGATTTATTGGCAGCCCCCGTACTTGAGGGTGGAGCTGCGCACCCCGCCCTCCCCTTGGTTCGGCTCGGAGCTCCTCCTGGCGGAGCTTTTTGACCTGCGTGAGGGGGTGGCCTATACCTACGACCCCGAGGAGGACCGGTGGGAGAAGGAGGAGATTCCCGTTGAGGTGGGGCTCCAATGGCTGAAGGGGGAGTGGCCCATGGCCTTCGTCTGCGCCAGGGCCTTCGAGGGCTTGAATCTTTCCCCCATCGTGGAGATTGCCGTCGAAACCTTAGGGGGAAGGCCGGGGGGGCGGGGCCCCGGCCGGCCGTTCGAGGCCCTCGAAGCCCCCCCAGCCCAGTGGTGGATCGATCAGGAAACCCTCCTGGTCGTCCAATACACCCGGCCCATGCTTGTGCCCGAAGGGCGAGATCTTCAGAAGTGGGAATGGAGGGTCACCACCGTGCGCGTCCTGGAGTACCAGGAAAATGTGGAGCTTGATCCCGAACTCTTCGCCGTGCCAAAGGATGTCCCCGCCCGCCGTCCCCTTGCGCTCCCCTTGGAGGAGGGGCCTGAGCTCCCCAAGGAGAAGCTTGCGCCCACGGCTCCGCCCCTCACCTGGGAGCCCTTCTCCCCCGGCAAGCTCGAGGAGGCCCTGCGCACCAGCCCCGTGGTGGTCCTCTATTTCGGCGCGGATTGGTGCACCCCTTGCTTGGCCATGGAGGAGGAGGCCTTCCGCGCCCCGGCCATCGTGGAGCTCCTGGCGCCCCTGCCCCGCTTCAAGGTGGACCTCAGCGATCCGCGGGACACGCCAAGCCAAAGGATCGCCGACCTTTACAAGGCCAAGGCCTTGCCCACGTTGCTCTTTTTGGGGCCGGGAGGGAAGGAGCTGGGCCGCATCCGCGGCTACGGCGGGGTAACCGTGCTCTATCGGGAAATCCAGAGGATCCTTGAGGGGGTGAGCCCATGAGGTGGCTTTTAGGGTTGGCCTTAGGGGTGGCGGCGTTCCTGGCCCAGGCCCAGCCAGGGGAGGAAGGGGTAGCGATCCGGGCCTGGGCTGCAGGCCGGCCCGGCAGCGCCGTGGCCCTCGTGGTGGCCCTGGAGATCCCGGAGGGCTGGGCCCTTCAGGCCCACCAACCCTCCCTGCCTCACCTCATCCCCACCGTCCTGGCGGTGGAACCCGCTGCCGACGTGCAGGTGGAGGAAATCCGCTATCCCGAGGCCCAGGAAAAGTACCTGGCCTTCGCCAAGCGGGCCTTAGCGGTGTACACGGGGACGACGGCCATCGTGGTGGTGCTGCGCATCGCCGAGGGGGCGGCCCCCGGCCTCCGGCTCCTCCCGGCCCGCCTGCGCTTCCAACTCTGCACGGCCACCTACTGCCTCCTGCCCGAGGAGCGGGAGTTCCTCCTGGGCGTGTGGGTGCTGCCCTAGCCGCCGGAGGCGCGCATGGCCCCTCAGCCCAAGGCGCGGGTCGCATTGGTGCGCGCCCAGGACTACGAGCCCGCCGGGGTGCGGCGGGCGCTGGAACGGGCCCTGGCCCTTCTGGGCGGGCTGGAGGGGGTCGTGCCCCGCGGGGCCAAGGTGTTCGTGAAGGTGAACCTCCTCCCCCCGCCCTCCCCGCCCGAGCGCGGCATCATCACCCACCCCGCCTTCGCGGAAGCGGTGCTCGCCCTCCTTAAAGAGCTCACCCCCCACATCGTGGTGGGCGACGACGTGCACGAGGCCCGGAGCTTCGAGCTCGGCGGCTACCGGGAGATGTGCCGCCGCCTGGGCGTGGAGCTCCTCAACCTCCGGGAGCGCGGTTTTGTGGAGATGGCCCTCGACGGGGGCGTGCTCAAGAAGGTCTACATCGCGCGGGCGGTGCGCGAGGCCGAGGTCCTCGTGAACCTCCCCAAGCTCAAGACCCACGCCCTCACCACCTTCACCGGGGCCATCAAGAACCTCTACGGCGTGATCCCCGCGGGGTTGCGCACGGCCCTGCACGGGGAGCACCCGGCGCCCCAGGAGTTCGCGCAGGTCCTTGTGGACATCTTTGCCGCGGCGCGGCCGGCCCTGACCGTCATGGATGGGATCGTGGCCATGGAGGGCGCCGGCCCGGCCAACGGCACCCCGCGCCCCCTGGGGCTCATCCTCGCCAGCCCCGACGCCGTGGCCGTGGACGCCGTGGCCCAAAGCGCGATCGGCCTCGATCCCCTCCGGGTTTGGACCACCTACCACGCGCACCGCCGGGGCCTGGGCGTGGGGGATCTGCGGGAAATCGAGGTCCTTGGGGAGAGCCTGGAGGGCCTGCGCGTGCGCGATTTTCGCCTGCCGCCCGCGGCAGGGGAGATGATGGGGCGGGTTCCCGCTCCCCTCACGCGCTGGGCCACCCGCCACCTCCAAGCCCAGCCCGTGGTGGTGCCCGCGCGCTGCGTGGGCTGCGGCGCGTGCGTGCGCGCCTGCCCCACAGGCGCGGCCCAGCTGCGCGGGAAGAAGGCCTGGATCGACAGGAAAAAATGCATCCGCTGCATGTGCTGCCACGAGGCCTGCCGCTACGACGCCATCGCTTTGCACTTGGACCTTTGGGGCCGCTTCTTCCGGGCCGCGGAGCGCGTGGTGTATCGGGATCGCCGCTAGCGCTGGGGCAGGGAGAGGGCCAGGGCGGCCGCGGGGAGCAAGGCCAGGCCCACGAGGCCCAAGGCCGGCTCCAAGCCGATGCGATCGGCGAGAGCCCCCACCCCGGTCACCAAAAGCGAGCCCACGCCCCAGGCCAGGCCCAAAAGGAGCCCCGACACGAGGCCGCGGCTTTCGGGCATGAGCTCCTGCCCGTAGACCACGGCGACGGGAACCGAGGCGGCGGAGGCGAGGCCGAAGAGCGCCAGAAAGGCTAGGGACACCGCGCCCCGGGTGAAGAGGAAGGCGTAGAGGCAGGGGATGGCGAGGAGGAGGGCGCCGGCGAGGACCTCCCGGCGGCCGAAGCGGTCGGAGAGGCGCCCGCCCACAAGATCTCCCAGCGCTCCGGCGAGGGCGTACACGGTGAGGGAGAAGCCAGCCAGGGTGAGGGAGGCCCCCCGGCGGGCCCACACCACCGCCAAAAAACCCATGACCGCGGTCCCCACCACATCCCGGAACACGCCCATCCCCCAAAGCCGCAGGACCTGATGGCGCTGGGGGTGGCGCGCAAAGCCCACCGCTTGGCGGTTGGGACGCGCGCCCCGGGGGAGGGCAAAGGCAATGAGCCCAAGGAGAAGTGCGGCCGGCACGAGGAGGAGCGGAACGCGGGGGAGGCCGAAGCGGCTCACGGTCTGGGTGACGAGGAGGGGGCCCAGGGCCACGCCCAGGGTCCCGCCCGCGGCGAACAGGGCCATGCGCAGGCCCCGGGAGCCGCCCTCGGGCACGAGGCAGGCGCCCGCGGGGTGGAACGCGGCCGTGCCCAAGCCCGCAAGGACAAGGAGCAGGGCCGCGGCGGTGTAGGAGGGGGCCACGCCCAAAAGGCCCATGGCCGTCGCGGTGAGGGCCGGCCCAAGGAGGGCGAAGGCCCGCGGGCCGAAGCGGTCCACGGCCAGCCCCAAGGGCCACTGGCCGAACGAGGCCAGGCTCGAACGCACGGAGGTCAGAAGCCCCGCCAGGGTCAAGGAGATCCCCAGCCGCTCGATGAGGAGGGGGAGGAGGGCGGAGAGGAAGGCCCCGTAGCCGTCGTTCAGGCCGTGGGCCAGGGCCACGGGCCAGACCCGCTTCTTCTCCGGGTGCGGGCTCACGACCCCTGGCCCTCCAGGAGGGAGAGGACGCGTTCCGGGGTGGCCGGGTACTCGCGGAGGCGGCCGCCCGTGGCGTGGGAGATGGCATTGGCCACCGCAGCGTGGGAGGCCATGAGGGGGACCTCCCCCAGGCCCTTGGCCCCATAAGGGCCGCCGGAGTAGGGCGCCTCCACGAAATCGATCACGAGCTCCTCGGGCATGTCCTGGGCCGTGGGGATGTGGTAGGCGGTGAAGGAGGGGTAAAGGATGCGGCCCTCGTTCGTGGGGAGCTCCTCAAGGAGGGCGTACCCGATGCCCTGGGCGATGCCGCCGGCCACCTGACCCCAGGCCGTCTTGGGGTTCACGATCTTTCCGGAGTCGTGCACGGCCCAAAAACCGCACACCCGGGTCTCCCCGGTGAGGACGTCCACCTCCACCTCGGCGATGTGGCAGGCGAAGGAGTAGACGAAGTAGGCGTGGCCGAGGCCGGTTTGGGGATCCCAGTCCACGGGCGCGGCCTCGGCCCAGCCGGTGGCGCCCATGTCCCAGTTGTGCACCCACATCCAGCGGGCCACCTCGGCCAGGGTCACGCGCCGCCGGGGGTCCCGTGGATCACAGAACGCCCGGCCCTCCACCACGAACTTGGGGCAACCCAGGATCTCCTGCACGGCGCGGTCGATCTTAGCCTTGAGCTTGCGGGCGGCATCCAGGACGGCCATCCCCTGCACGGTGGTGGTGCGGGAAGCCACGGTGGGCCCGGAGTCCGGGACCCGGGCGGTGTCCACCGGCGCCACCTGGATCGCGGACAGCGGGACCTCCAGGGCCTCCGCGGCGATCTGGGCGAGGACGGTCACTGCCCCCTGGCCCATCTCCGTGTTCCCCACGGCCAGGGTGATGGAGCCGTCGGCCTCCAGTTTCAGGTAGGCCCCGGCCTTGTCCAGGAGGGGGGCCTTCGCGCCCAGCCCCACCCCGTACATCACCGTGGACACCCCCAGGCCCCGCCGCTTGAACCGCTCCCGGGCGTTGAACTCCGCCACCGCGCGCTGGCGCTCCTCCCAGCGGGAAAGCTCTTTGGCCCTATCGATGCAGGAAAGAAGCCCCACGGACTCCGTGAGGACCTGGGCCGTGGCCGTCTCGTCCCCTTCCCGCAGGGCGTTTTTGCGGCGCAGCTCCAAGGGGTCCAGGCCCAGCCGGCGGGCCAGCTCGTCCATCTGGGACTCGTGGGCGAAGATGACCTGGGGCGAACCAAAACCGCGGAAGGCCCCGCAAGGCACGGTGTTCGTGGCCACGGAGTAGCCGTCGACTTTAACGTGGGGGATGCGGTAGGGGCCGGCGGCGTGGATCAGGCCGCGCCAGAGCACCGCCGAGGACAGGGTTTGGTACGCGCCGGCGTTGTAGTAAAACTCCACCTCCACGGCCGTAAGCGTCCCATCCCTTTTGGCGCCGGTCCTGTAGCGGACGACCGCCGGGTGCCGCTTGGAGGTGGTGAGGATGTCCTCCTCCCGGTCGAACACGACCTTCACCGGGCGGCCGGACTTCCAGGCCAAGACCGCGGCCATGGCCGCCACCTGCGAGGGCACGTCCTCCTTCCCGCCGAACCCCCCGCCCGTGGCCGTCTGGACCACCCGCACCCGCGCGAGGGGGAGGCCCAACACGGTGGCCACCGCCCGCTGCACGTAGAACGGGCACTGGAGGCTCCCGTACACCGCCATCCCGTTGTCCTCGGGGACGGCGATCATCCCCTGGGTCTCCAGGTAGGCGTGCTCCTGGTAGCCCACGCGGTACTCGCCCTCCACGATCACCTCGGCCTCGGCGAAGCCCTTGGCCACGTCGCCCTTGCGGATGACCATGTGGTTGAAGATGTTGCCGCGCTCGGCGGCGCTGGGCACGGCCACCTGGGGCGCCCCCGGCCGCACGGCCTCCAGGGGATCGAACACCGCGGGGAGGTCCTCGTACTCCACCTCGGCCAGCTGGGCGGCCTCCTCCGCGTCCTCCCGGGTCTCCGCGGCCAGAAGGGCGATCGGCTCGCCCACGTAGCGCACGACCTCCTCCGCAAGGAGGGGCATGTCCTCGTAGATGATGGGGACGCAGTTTTTCCCGGGGATGTCCGCGGCGGTGGCCACACAGACCACTTTGGGGTGGGCCAAAACGCGGGAGAGGTCGAGCTTGCGGATCCGAGCGTGGGGCCGCGCGGAGCGGATGGCCTTGCCGTAGAGCATCCCGGGGAAGGCGAGGTCGTCGGCGTAGCGAGCCTGCCCCCGCACCTTGGCCTCGGCGTCCAGGCGGGGCACGCCCCGCCCCACCACCTGGGTCCTCTCCTGGACCAAGACCTCCGGCATCGCGCTCCTTTCCTGCGCGATTGTAACGGGCTAGGCCCCTAGCCCGCGGGCCGCCGCGCGGTCCACCATCACCCTGAGGTTGGGATGGAGCTGCAAAACCGAGGCCGGGACCGCCGGCGTCACCGGGCCCTCCAAGGCCCGCGCCAACACGGGGGCCTTCTCCTCCCCGGAGACCAAAAGCAGGATTTCTCGGGCGTTCATGAGGGTGCGGATGCCCATGGTGATCGCCCGCTTCGGCACGTGCGCCAGGCCGCCGAACCGGGAGGCCTCCTCCCGCCGCGTCTCCTCCGAAAGCTCGGCCACATGGGTGCGGCTCTCCCACGGGGTCCCCGGCTCGTTGAAGGCGATGTGCCCGTTCTTCCCCAGGCCCAGAATCGCGAGGTCCAGGCCGCCCGCCTCTTGGATCCGCGCCTCGTAGCGCCGGCACTCCGCTTCCGCGTCCTCGGGGAGACTGTTGGGGATGTGGCGGGCCTCTGGCCGGAGGTTCACGTGCCCCCAGAAGTTCCGCTCCATATAGGCGCGGAAGGAGGCGGGATGCCCGGGGGGAAGCCCCAGGTACTCGTCGAGGTTGAACGCCGTGACCCCCGCGAAGTCGAGAAGGCCCTCTTGGTGGAGCCGGACGAGCTCACGGTACAGGCCGAGCGGGGTCTCCCCGGTGGGCAGGGCCAGCACAAGGTCCGGCTTTTCCAGGATCCGGCGGGCCACCCAGCGGGCGGCCTCCCGCGAAAGCCCCGCGTAGTCCGCGGCCACAAGGAGGCGCATGCCTACCCCCGCTGGTACACGATCCTGCCCCCCACGATCGTGTAGTGCACCGTGAGGTCCTCGTCGAAGACCACGAGGTCGGCGTCCTTCCCGGGGGCGAGGCTGCCCTTGCGGTCGTCGATCCCCAGGAGCCGGGCGGGGTTCAGGGTGGCGCAGCGCACGGCCTCGGACAGGGAACAGCCCGTGAACTCCCGGAAGTTCCGGATCGCGCGGTCCAGGGTGAGGGTGCTTCCGGCCAGGGTGCCGTCGGGGAGGCGAGGGGCCCCGCCCTCCACGCGCACGCGGTGGCCGAAGAGCTCGTAATCGCCGTCGGGGAGCCCGGTGGGGGCCACCGCATCCGTGACGAGGATGAGGCGATCGAACCCCTTCCATTTGGCCACGAGGCGCAGAACCGCGGGATGCACGTGGATCCCGTCGCAAATAAGGCTCACGAACACCTCCCGCTCCAGGGCGGCGCCCACAAGCCCGGGCTCGCGGTGGTGGAGGGGCCGCATGCCGTTGAAGAGGTGGGTGACCAGGGCCACCCCAGTGGCGAAGGCCTGGCAGGCCTCGTCGTACGAGGCCTCCGAGTGGCCGGCCGCCCCCACCACCCCCTCTTCCCGCAGGATGCGGAGGACCTCGAGGGCGCCGGGGAGCTCGGGGGCCAGGGTCCACAGCCTGATCAGGGGGCCGAACTCCCCAAGGAGGTCGCGCGCGGCGGCCGCGGAAGGGGGGCGGAGGTGGGCCTGGGGGTGGGCGCCCCGCCGGCCCTCCGCCAAAAACGGCCCCTCCAGGTGCACCCCCAACAACACGGGATGGGCGATCCCGCGCAACCGCGCCAGGGCCGCCCGCAGCTCCGCCCAAGGGGCAGAGGTCAGGGTGGCCAAAAGGCCCGTGGTCCCGTGCCGCGCGAAGAAATCGAGGATGGCCTGTATCCCCTCGGCCGGGGCGGTCAGGAAGGTTTGCCCCAAGGCGCCGTTCGCCTGGAGGTCGAGGAAGCCCGGGGCCACATAAAAGGAGGACACATCGAGCGCGCGGGGAGCCCGCCGGGCCACGCCCTCCCCCACGGCGGCGATCCTCCCGTCCTGAACGAGGAGATCGCCGGGGACCACCGCGTCCGGGAGGACCAGGCGGCCGCCGCGCAGGCCCAGGGCCTCCATGGGGGTGGGGAGGATAACCCAAAAAAGCAGGGCCGGGCGAGGCCGGCCCTGCGCCACCCAGCCCAGCCCCTCGCTCAGGAGGGGCGGCCGCCCATCACCAGGGAAAGGATGGCCTTCTGCACGTGCAAGCGGTTCTCGGCCTGGTCGTACATCCAGGAGAGCTCGGGATCGTCGCAGATCTCGGGGTCCGCCTCGTGCCCGCGGTCGATGGGCATCACGTGCATGAGGTAGCCGGGCTTCGCCAGCTCCTTTTGGCGCTTGCGCGTGTACTTCCAGTCCTTGAACTTCTCGGCGTTCTTGATCTCCGCCTCCTTGCCGATCTCGTAGCGGCGTAGGCTCATCCAGCCCCGCGGGAACACGATGGTTGCCCCTTTGAGGGCGTCGTCGAGGTCGTGGGTCACCTCGAACTTCCCCCCGCTTTGGGCCGCGTACTTCTTGGCCAGCTCCACGGCCTCGGGCTCGAGCTCGTACCCCTTGGGGTGCGCCACCACCACTTCCATCCCGAACCGAGCGGCCACGATCATCTCCTCCTGCACCGAGCCCAGGGAGCGGGCCCAAGGGGAGTAGGCCCACATGATGGTGTACCGCACGCCCTTGAGGTCGGAGCCCAGCTTCTCCCGGATGGTGTAGATGTCCGTGAGGCCCTGGCAGGGATGCCAGGAGTTCGAGGCCATGTTGATCACGGGGATGTCCGCGTGCTCCGCGAACTTGTAGAGGATCTCCGTGTCCTCGCCCCAGCGGGAGACCTTGTCCTCCAGGAGGCGGATCCCGATGCCGTGGGCGTAGCGGCTCATGACCTTGGCCGTGTCCTTGATGGTTTCGCCCGCGCCGGGCTTGTCCTCTAAGGAAAGACGCAGGTCCGCGCCCGTGATGTACTGGGCATGCCCCCCAAGCTGGGTCATGGCCGTCTCGAAGGAGAGGCGCGTGCGCGTGGAGGGGTTGAAAAAGAGCATGAGGAAGGTCTTGTCCTTGAGGGTGTGGTGGGGCACCCCCGCGTAGTAGAGGGCCTTGAGCTCGTCCGTGACCTTAAGGACGATCTCCAGCTCCTCCTTCGTCCAGTCCTTCGTGCTGATCAGGTCCTTCCCGGCCAGGTTGTACCAGCTCATCGCTCCCCCCCTCACATGATCAGGGCCATGAGCCCCTTTTGGGCGTGGAGGCGGTTCCCCGCCTGCTCGATGATCACGGAGTTGGGCCCGTCGATGACCTCGTCGGTGACCTCCATGCCCCGGTCCGCGGGGAGGCAGTGCATGTAGATCGCGTCGTTGGTGAGCCGCATCTTCTCCACGGTGGTGATCCAGTGGCGGTTGGCCTCGAACAGGGCCTTGGCCTTCTCCACGTCCAAGGGGGTCTTCCCATCCGTGGGCTGGCAGGTCCAGGACTTGGGGTACACGATGTCCGCGTCCTTGAAGGCCTCGTCCATGTCGTGCACGATTCGGAAGGAGCCCCCGTACTTCTTCACGTTCTTCTTCACGAAGTTGAGGATGTTGGGGTCGAGGTCGAAGCCCTTGGGGTGGGCCAGGGTGATGTCGAGGCCGAAGTAGGAGGCGATCATGATCGCGCCCTGGGGCACGGCCAGGGGCTTCTCCACCGAGCCTGAGTAGGCCCAACTCATGACGAACTTCTTGCCCCGCAGGTCTGTGCCGAACTTCTCCATGATGGTCATGATGTCGGCCAGGGCCTGGCAGGGGTGGTCCACGTCGTCCTCCATGTTGATCACGGGGATGCGCGCCCAGCGCGCGAACTCCTGGATGACCAGCCGACCCTTCCCATAGAGCCAACCCGTGGGCTTCCCGTAGATGCGAATGGCGATGCCGTGGCCCATCTCCGCGAGGACCCGGGCCACGTCGGCGATCCTCTCCGTGGCGTAGGCCTTCTCCTCGCCGGGCAGGGCCGGCGTGTACACGGCCTCCGGCTCCAGGTAGTGGGCGTGCCCCCCAAGCTGGGTCATCCCGGCCTCGAAGGAGTTGCGGGTGCGCAGCGACCGGTTGTAGAAGAACATGAACAGGGTCTTCCCCTTGAGGAGCTCGTGGGGCTCCCCCCGGATGAACTTGCGCTTGAGGTCGAACGCCGTCTCCAGGATGGTCTCGAGCTCCTCCCGGTCGAAGTCCATGATGGTGATGAAGTCCCGTCCCCGAAGATCCGTCGCGGCCATACCCAACCTCCTTTGGATTTTTTGCGGGTTAGCCCCGCACGATTTGCGTACCGGCGCGGCCGTCGAGGGCCGCCGCGGCCTGGTTCAGGGAGGCGATGATGGCCCGCTCACCCCCCGCCTCCACGAACCGCACGCAGGCCTTGACCTTGGGCTCCATGGAGCCCTTGGCGAAGTGGCCCTCGGCCAAGTAGCGCTTGGCCTCGGCCACGGTCATCCGCTCCAGCGCCACCTCGTTGGGCTTGCGGAAGTTCAGGCGCACCCGGTCCACGTCGGTGAGGATGAGGAAGACCTGGGCTCCCACGTCCTCGGCCAGCCGCTCGCCGGCCAGGTCCTTGTCGATCACCGCCTCCACGCCGCGGTAGGCCCCGTCCTCCTTGACCACGGGGATCCCGCCCCCGCCGGAGGCGATGACGATGGCCCCGTTCTCCACAAGGATGCGGATGGCCTCCCTCTCCACGATGGCCTTGGGGTCCGGCGAGGGCACGACCCGGCGCCAGCCGCGCCCCGCGTCCTCCACCACCTGCCACCCCTTTTCCTCCTTTAGACGCAGGGCCTCCTCCCGCGTGTAGAAGGGGCCCACGGGCTTCGTGGGGTTCTGGAAGGCCGGGTCGTCCTTGTCCACGAGGACCTGGGTGACGAGGGTCACCACGGGGATGTCGGGCCGGCCGTGGCGGGCCAGGACGTTGTGGAGGGCTTGCTGGATCATGTACCCGATCATCCCCTGGGACTCTGCCCCGCAGACGTCCATGGGCATGGGCGGGACGAGGTGCTTGCCCGCCTCGTTCTGGAGGAGGATGTTGCCCACCTGGGGGCCGTTGCCGTGGGTGACCACCAGGCGCCACTTCCCGGAGAGGACAAGGCCAGCAAGCTGCTCCGCGGCGTTGTACACGTTCTGCATCTGCTCCTCGAACGTGCCCTTCTGCCCGACCTGCAGGAGGGCGTTGCCGCCCAAAGCCACGACGACCGTCTTCTTCATACGTTCGACCTCCTCAGCTAGGCGGGGGTTTCCTCGCCTTGGACCAGGCGCCACATGCGCAGCCAGTGGGCGTGCATGGCTTGGCGCGCCCCGGCTCCGTCCTTTTGGGCCACGGCCTCCGCCACCCGGCGGTGGAGGGAGGCCACCTCGGTGATGCTCTCCACGTCCTTCATGTAGTACTCGCGGGTGAACTCCCGATAGATCCTTTGGTCCATGGTGTTGATGAGGGGGGTTAGGGCTGCGGCGAGAAGGGAGTTCCCGGTGGCCTGCACCAGGGCCAGGTGGAAGCGCTTGTCCGCGGTGAAGTACTCGTCGAAGCGCGCGGGGGTAGCGAGCCCCTCCAGTTCCTCGCAGATGGCGAAGAGGAGCTCCGCCTGCTCGGGCGTGCGCTTTTTTGCGGCGAGTTCGGCCACCGCCGGCTCGAGGACCGTGCGGGCCTCCATGATCTCCAGACAGCTCGCCTCGCTTTCGAGGAGGAAGAGGGCCTCGAAGGCCATGGATTCCGTGGGGTTTTTCACGAAGTTGCCGATGCCGGGGCGGGCCTCGATGAGGCCCACGGCGGCGAGGGCGGAGAGGGCCTCGCGCACGGTGGGCCGGCTCACCCCCATCATCTGGGCGAGCTCCGCCTCGGAGGGGAGCTTGGAGTCCACGGGGAACACCCCCTCCTTGATGGCCCGCAGGAGCTGCTGGGCCACCGCCGTGGAGGCCTTGGTGGGCCGGACCTTGTGGAACTCCATGGGGTTGTCTACCTGTCAGACAACATGGTAGCATTGTCGCCAGATCCCGTCAACCGGAAAGGAGCGGCGATGATCGACCTCACCGTGCACGAGGAACAGCGGCGGCGGAACGCCCAGCTGGCCCGGGCCAAAAACGTCCTCATCCCCACCTTCCGCCAGCTGCGCGACCCCCGCCTCATCCCCGAGGCGATCCAGCGGGAGCTCCGGGGGGTCGGGCTTTGGGACCTCCACCCCCGCAACCTCTTCCGCATCACCTGGAAAAACGAGCCCGTCCCCCAGGGCGGCGGGTTCGGCCGGGTCAACTACCTCCTCTTCCCCGAGGAGCTCACGGGCGTCCCGGCCAAGATCGTGGCCCTGGTGGGCAAGTGGTTCCCCACCGGCGCCCACAAGGTGGGGGCCACCTTCGGCTGCCTGGTGCCCCGCCTGGTCACCGGCCAGTTCGACCCCACCCGGCACAAGGCCGCCTGGCCCTCCACCGGCAACTTCTGCCGCGGCGGCGCCTACGTGGCCCACCTCCTCGGCTGCGCCTCCATCGCCATCCTCCCCGAGGGCATGTCCCGCGAACGGTTCGACTGGCTACGGAAGATCGCCAGCGAGGTCATCGCCACCCCCGGCAGCGAGGCCAACGTGTGGGAGATCTTCATGAAGTGCAAGGAGCTCGAGCGGACGCGCCCGGAGGTCATGATCTTCAACCAGTTCGACGAGTTCGGGAACCACCTTTGGCACTACGCCGTGACCGGCCCGGCCATGGAGGAGGTCCTCCGGGAGGCGATGGGGCCCGGCGCGCGCTTCCAGGGCGTCGTCCTCACCTCCGGCTCCGCCGGGACCCTGGGCTGCGCGGACTACCTCAAGGAGCGGTTCCCCGGGGCCAAGCTCGCCGTGGGCGAGTCCCTCCAGTGCCCCACCCTCCTCCAGAACGGCTTCGGCTCCCACCGCATCGAGGGCATCGGGGACAAGCACGTGCCCTGGATCCACAACGTGCGCAACACCGACATGGTCATCGCCGTGGACGACGCGGCCCCCTTGGCCCTCATCCGCCTCTTCAACGAGCCCGCCGGCCGCGAATACCTCCGCAAGGAAGGGGTCCCCCCGGACCTCCTGGACCGGCTCGACCTCGTGGGGATCTCCGGCGCAGCCAACCTCGTCGCCGCCGTGAAGTTCGCCCGGTATTTTGAGCTCACCTCCCGCGACTGGGTGGTGACCGTCCTCACCGACTCCATGGAGCTCTACGGGAGCCGGCTGCAGGAGCTCCGGGAGGCGCAGGGCCCCTACACGGAACGGCAGGCCGCCGTGGACCACCACCGCTTCCTACGCGGCCTGTCCACGGACTGGATGCTCGAGCTTTCCTATTGGGATCGGCGCCGCATCCACAACCTCAAGTACTTCACCTGGGTGGAGCAGATGGGCAAGAGCGCCGAGGAGCTCCTCGCCCAGTGGTACGAGTGGCCGGACTACTGGGACCGCATCCACCGCCAGGTGGACGCCATCGACGAGCTCATCGTGGAGTTCAACCGGCTAGCGGGCTGGGGCTGAGTACACGGGGGTGCACCAGGCCCGGTACCGCGGCTCCTTCCCCCGCACCAGGCGCTCGTAGAGGTCCCGGAGCCGGGTGAAGATGGGGCCGGGCTTTCCGGCGCCGATCCGCCGGCGGTCGATCTCCACCACCGGGGCCAGGCCGGCCGCGGTCCCCGTGAGGAACACCTCCTCCGCCAAGTAGAGCTCGGTGCGGTCCACCGGCCGCTCCACCACCGGGATCCCCAGGTCCCGGGCCAGGGCGATCACCGTGTCCCGGGTGATCCCCTCTAGGATGTTGGCGGTGATGGGCGGGGTGATGAGGGTGCCCTCCCGCACGAGGAAGAGGTTCTCCGCGCTGCCCTCGGCCACCTGGCCGTCCTCGTTGAGGACGATGGCCTCGTCGAAGCCCGCCAAGTAGGCCTCGGTCTTGGCCAGGGCGGAGTTCACGTAGGCCCCGGTGATCTTGGCCCGCGCCGGGATGGCGTTGTCCTCCACCCGGCGCCAGGAGGAGACCATGGCCCGGATCCCCCCCTCGGGCAGGTACGCCTGGAAGGGCACGGCAAAGATGGCGAGGTCGCACTCCAGGTTATGGAGGCGGACGCCGATCTCCTCGCTGGACTTGTAGGCGATGGGCCGGATGTACACATCCTCGCGGTAGCCCTCCCGCCGCAGGAGCTCCAACGTGATCTGACCTAGGTCGTCGGCGCTATAGGGGAGGTCCATGAGGAGCACGCGGGCGCTGCGCAAAAGCCGAAGGTAGTGCTCGCGCATGCGGAACACGAAAAGCTCCTGCTCCTCGGCGTTCCAGAAGGCGCGGATCCCCTCGAAGACCCCGGTCCCGTAGTTGAACCCGGAGGTCATCACGGAGATCTTGGCCTCCTCGATCGGCCGGATGGCCCCGCGGAAAAACGCGAAACGGTTTTTCGCCATGGCCCACCTCGCGGAAAACCTAGCGGAGGAGGGGGTGGGGAGCAAAGGGGTGGGCAAGCGCCCAAGGAGGGGGTAAATTGGCGGAAGTATGGATCCGCAGTTCCTGCGGCGGGTGGCGGAGGCCCTCGAGCAGGGGGCCGCCGCGGTGCTCGTCACGGTGGTGGAGGTGGAGGGCGCGGCCCCGCGCGAGCCGGGCGCGCGCATGCTCGTCCTCCCCGAGGGCCGCGTGGAGGGGACCGTGGGCGGGGGCGCCCTGGAACACCGGGCCATCGCCCGGGCCCTGGCGCTCCTGCGGGAGGGGCCCCGCACCCTCTTGGAGACCTACGACCTGCGGGATCTGGGGATGCTCTGCGGCGGCCGCACCACCCTGTTTTATGAGGTGCTGCGGGCCCCGCCCACCCTGGCCATCTTCGGCGCCGGCCACGTGGGCGCCCTGCTGGCCCGCCTGGCCCGCGCGGCCACGCCCTGGCGCATCCTCCTTGTGGACGACCGGCCCGCGCACCTGGCGGACCTCCCCCCGGGGGTGGCGGGCCACCTCGCCCCGGACTACCGCCCGCTCCCGCCCCTTTCGGGAACGGTCTACGCCGTGGTGGCCACGGAAAGCCACGAGACCGATTACCGGGTGGTGCGGAGCCTGCTCGGGGGAGAGCCGGCGCCCGCGTACGTGGGCATGCTCGGCTCTCGGGCGAAGGCCGCGGAAATCCGGCAGCGCCTGCAGGCCGAGGGGGTGAGCCCGGAGCGGGCGGCGGCGCTCCGCTGCCCGGTGGGCCTTCCTTTGGGCGGGAAGGACCCGGGCGCGGTGGCCGTCTCCATCCTGGCCGAGCTCCTGGCCTTCCACCACGGCCGGCTGGGCCCGGCCCACGCCGCCCTCGCCCCGTGAACCCCGAGCTCCTCTGGCAGGCCCAAAGGGCGGGGAAGCGCGCCCTCCTCCTCCACGGCCCCCGCGGGAGCGGGAAGACCTCCGCGGTGTTGGCCCTGAGCGCCGCGCTCTCCGCAAGGGGCGCGGCGTTCGACGGCGTGGCTTCGCCCCGCCTCCTCCGGGACGGCCAGACCGTAGGCTATTGGGTGCGCCACCTGCGCACCGGGGAGGAGAGGCTTTTGTGCTCCACCGAGCCGCCGGGCTTGCCCTACGGCCGCTTCTTCTTCCGGCCCGAGGCCCTGGCCTTCGCCAACGCCGTCCTAGCGCGCGCGGCCAAGGAGGCGGCGATCGTGGTGGTCGATGAGGTGGGCCCCCTGGAGCTCCAGGGCGGGGGCTTCCTCCCCGGCCTGCAGGCCTGCCTCTCCTCCCAAGCCTTTCTCGTCCTCACGGTGCGCCCCGCGTTGGTGGCCGCGGTGGCCGCCTGGTTCGGGGAAGGGGCGCTCCTCGTCCCCGTCGCGGGGGCCCCGCTCCCCCCACCCTAGCCCGCCCTGCGCCGGCGCGAACCCGGGTCCCCGGCGAGTGGCGCGCCGCGGGGTTTGCGTTATCCTGGGCCCAACCAAAGGGGGTAGGATGGCGGAAGCAGAGGAGAAGCTGTGGGAGATCGTGGAGGAGAGCGAGATCGCCCTGCTCATCACCCAGGCCGAGGGCTATCCGCGGGTGCGGCCCATGACCCTGCTGGCCTACGAGGAGGAGGGCGGGGTGTGGTTCGCCACGAGCAAGTCCTCCCGCAAAGTGGAGGAGATCGGAAAAAACCCACAGGTGACCGTGTGCTTTTTGGACCTGGAGGGCGGTGCCTACGCCCAGCTTTTCGGCACGGCCCAGATCGTGGAGGACAAAGAGGCCAAGGAGGAGTTCTGGGACGAGGAGTGGGAGGAGTACTGGGAGGGGCCGGAGGACCCGGACTACGTGCTCCTCTACGTGGAGGTGCGCAAGGCCGAGTACTACCTGCTGGAAGCCGACGAGCTTTGGGTGGTGGAGTTCGAGGGATGAGGATGCGGGCCCTTCTTCTTAGGGAGCCAAAGCCCGCGGAGGAGGGCCCGCTCGTTTTCGCGGAGCTTCCCGTTCCCGAGCCCGGGCCTGGCCAAATCCTCGTGCGGGTCCGGGCCTGCGGCGTCTGCCACACCGACCTCCACATCGCCGAGGGCGATCTCCCCTTACGGAAAAGCCCGGTGGTGCTGGGCCACCAGGGGGTGGGCGAGGTGGCCGCCCTCGGCCCGGGCGTCGCCCGGTTCCGCCCGGGACAACGGGTGGGGTTCTTCTGGCTGGCCTGGGCCTGCGGCCAGTGCCCCTTTTGCCGGCGCGGGCAGGAAAACCTCTGCCCCCAGGCCCGGTTCACGGGGTACACCGTGGACGGGGGCTTCGCCGAGTACGCGCGGGTCTTCGCGGATTTCGCCTTCCCCTTGCCCGAAGGGGTGCCGGCCGTGGAGCAGGCCCCCCTTCTCTGCGCGGGCGTGGTGGGCTTCCGTGCCCTGAAGCTCTCGGGCGCGCAAAAGGGCGACCTCCTCGGCCTCTATGGGTTTGGGGCCTCCGCCCACCTGGTGATCCAAGCCGCCCGCTTCCTGGGGATGCGGGTGTACGTGTTCACCCGTTCTTCGGAGCATCGGGAGCAGGCCCGGGAGCTGGGGGCGGAGTGGGTGGGCGGGCCGGGGGAGCGGCCGCCGGAGCCCCTGGACGCGGCCCTCGTGTTCGCGCCCGCGGGCTGGATCGTGCCCGAGGCCCTGCAGAGCACGCGGCCCGGCGGCACCGTGGTCCTGGCGGGCATCCACATGAGCCCGATCCCGGAGATGCCCTACCGCCTCCTTTGGGGGGAGCGGGCGGTGCGCAGCGTGGCCAACGCCACCCGACGGGACGGGGAAGAGTTCCTGCGCCTGGCCCAGGAGGCGGGGATTCGTCCGGAGGTCCAGGTTTTTCCGTTTGAGGAGGCCAACGCGGCGCTCCTGCGGCTGAAGCGGGCGGAGATCCGGGGCGCCGCGGTGCTCCGGGTGGCCCTGTGACTTGCCTTTAATCTGCTTTATGCATATAACGGCCTTACACATGGATCGGGAACCCCGCCAACCCTGTGGCCCGCCCGGACGGGTGCGGGGGCTGGCCCAGCCCTGGATCCTCCTCTCCCTCGCCCAGGGCCCCGCCCACGGGTGGCCCGCCTCTCCGAGCAGGAGCTGGATCCCTGGGCCCTGTACCGGGCCCTGCGGTCCATGGAGGAGGAGGGCCTCATCCGCTCCTTTTGGGACACCTCGGGGAGCGGGCCGGCCCGCCGGGTCTACGCCCTCACCGATGCCGGCTGGGACTACCTCCGGGCCTGGGCCGTGTTCCTCCGCCGCTTGCGGGAAGAACTCGACCGCTTCCTCGGCATCTACGCGACCCTGAAAGGAGGTGAGCCAGATGTACGGGCCTGAGTGCTGCGGAGCCCCTTGGCCTCCCGCCCCCCGGTACCTGGCGCCCCGCGTCTGGGGCCCCTGCTGTTGCTGCGGGTGCTGCTGCTGTTGCGGCTGCGGCGAATGCCCTCCCCCGGCGCCCTTGGGGTTCGTGCGCCGGTTCCGCACGAAAGAGGAGAGGATCGCCGAACTTGAGGCCTATCTAGAGGCGCTGAGAAAGGAGGCCCAAGCGGTAGAGGAAAAGCTCCGGCGTCTGCGCGAGGAATGAGCGTAGGGGGCGGTCGCAAGACCGCCCCCGTTTTTTTCACCTCCACATCTGCGGGTTCTGGCGCCGGCGGTTCCGGGCGCTCTTTTGGCAGTACACGGGGCGATCGGTCCTGGGCGCAAACGGCAGCCCCGCGATCCGCGCCCCGCAGTCCGCACACGTGAGGTTCAGGTGCCGAGCATCGTGCGTCCTGCGGGAACCTTTAAGCATCCCAGCCTCCTTCCTCCCCCGAGGCGATGTCCGTCGGCGGGGGCCTCCACTTTAAGCCCGCGATTCCGGCCGGAGGGCCCGCCGTCCGAACCCCCAAAAGGCCAGGATCCCGAACAGGGCGAACCCCAGGCCGGCCAGGAAGGCGGAAGGGGCGGGCTCCACCACGCCCAGGGCGGCCCGCATCCCCTGGGCCAGGTGGTACGCGGGCAGGATCTGGCCCACCGCCCGCAGCCCAGGGGGAAGGAACTCGAAGGGGATGTAGATCCCCGAGAGGAAAACCATCGCCTGCACGAGGACGGACCCCAGGGTGGCCGCGCTACCCGGCCGCCGGGCCAGGGCCGTCAACGCCGCCCCAAACCCCATCCCGCCGAGGCCAGCGGCCAACCCGTAGAAGAGCAGGCGGCCGACGTGGGGGGAAAAGGCGGTGCCGAAGAGGGCTTGGGCGAGGGCCAGGTTCAGGCCCGCGGTGGCGAAGCCCACCCCCAAGCGCAGGAGGCCCACCCCCGCGAGCACGGCCCAGCCGGGAACGGGGCTGGCCTGCAGCCGCCGGAGGATCCCGCGCTCCCGCATCGCCGCCAACCGCCCGGCCACGGCGAACACCCCCGCCTGGAGGAGGGCCACCGCCATGAGCCCAGGCACGATGTGGTCGTACCAGGTGGCGGCGGAGAGCTTGCCCACGTGGACCTTCACGGGCCGCACGGGCGGGGGCACCCCGGCCCGGCGGCGCTCCAGGGCGCGGGCCACCCGGCGGGCCCAGGCCGCAAAACCCGGGTTCTCCTGCACCCGGCCGTGCGCCAGAAGGACCGTCAGTTCCCGGCCATCCCAAATGAGGCCGAAGTCCACCGCCCGCCGGGCCACCGCCTGCTCCAGCGCCCAAGCCTCGGGATAGGTCTGCGGCGCGAGCTCGGGGAATTCCGCGAGCACGGATTGGAGGAGCTCCCCATCCGCCAGGAGCACCACCCCTACCCGCGTGGGCCGCTCCCCACGGCCCCAAATGAAGCCAAAGAGGAGGACCAGGGCCAAGGGGAGCACTGCGGTCACCAAAAGGTCCACCGGGTTCCGGAGGAAGATGCGGAGCTGGGCGAGGAAGACGGCGGCGAAGCCCCTCATCGGTCCTCCAAGAAGGTGAGGCGCGCGGCCGCCAACGCTCCGCTCCCCACGATCCAGAGCAAGGGCACGAGGAGGTTGAGCCAAAGGGGGAACGTGGGGGTGCCCAAGCCCAGGGCCATCCGCCAGCCCTCTGCGAGGTGGGTGAGGGGGTTGGCCGCCACAAGGGGCCGGAGGGCGGCGGGAAGCCCGGTGAGGGGGAAGTAGAGGCCGCCCAGGAACTGGAGGGGGAGGTTCAGGAGGTTGGCCAGGGCCAGGGCGTTGGCGGAGTTCCGCGCCAGCGCAGCGATGAGGAACCCGAGGGCGAGGGCGGTGGCGAAGGCCAGGAGGAGGAAGGCCAAGCTCGCCGGCCGCCCGAGGGGGAGGCGCACGCCGAAGGCCATCCGGCCCAGGGCCCAAACCGCGGCGGTCTGGGCCGCGGCCACAAGCGCTAGGCCCAGGCCAACCCCCAGGAGGTAGCGCCCGCCGGAAAGGGGGGCGGCGAAGTAGCGCCGAAGAACCCCGGTTTCCCTCGCCAGGAGGACGACGTCCGGAACGCCGAACAGCCCGAGGACAAAAAGGGCCATGAGGAGGACCCCGGGGAGGAGGAACTCCGCGTAGCCCACGGTTTGGGCGCCGCCCCCCACCCGTTGGACCCCGAGGCCCACGGGCGCGCGCACAAGCCCGGCTTGGGCCAGAAGGGCGCAGCCGAATTCCTCGAGGACCTCCGCCAGGAGGGAGGCCGCGGTGCTCGAGCCCGCCTCCCCCCGGCGGTAGAAGATTTCCACGGGCAGGCTTTCCTTCTCCCCTCCGCCCAGGAGCCGGTCCGAAAAGGCCTCGGGGACGATCAGGGCCGCGTGGGCCCTCCCCTCCGCCACCTCCCTCCGCGCCTCGTCCAGGAGGGGCGCTGCGCTGGTCCCCAAGGGGGGCACCAAGGAACGCAGGGCGAGCCCCGCCTCCTCCAGGGCCCGCAGGAGTTCCCAGCCCAGCGGCCCCCGATCGAGGTTCACCACGACCACGGTGAGGTCGAGCCTTCCGCGCTCCACGCGGCCGAAGATCCCGCCCAGAAGGCCGAAGAGGAGGAGGGGGAAAAGCCAGAACCAAAAGAGGGTGTTGCCCTCGCGCAGGGTGGTGCGGGCGAAGGCCAGGGCCAGGGCTCCGATCGCTCTCATTCGCGCAGCCTCCTTCCCGTGAGAGCGAGGAAGACGTCCTCGAGGTTGGGCTGGCGCACAAGGAGGTTACGCAGGGCGAGGCCCTCCTCCTCGGCCCAGGAAAGCAGGCGCGCTAGATCCCGCGCGAGGTCTTGCACCTGGAGGAGGCCACGTTCCCCGTCCTGCCGGGCCTGGCCAGGGAAGCGCGCAGCCAGGGCGGGGAAGGAGGCGGGAGGGAGGTCGAATTCCACGAACGTGGTGGGGCCGAAGCGGCCCACGAGGTCCCGGGGGGAGCCCTCGGCCAGGATGCGCCCGTGGTCCATGATGCACACCCAGTCGGAGAGGGCCTCGGCCTCCTCCATGTAGTGGGTGGTGAGGAACACCGTTTTCCCCTCCCGCCGCAGTTCCAAGAGGAGGTCCCAGGTGTGGCGGCGGGCCTGGGGGTCGAGCCCGGTGGTGGGCTCGTCGAGGAAGAGGAGCTCCGGGTCGTTGAGGAGGGCCACGGCCAGGGCCAGCCTCCGCTTTTGCCCGCCGGAGAGGGTGCGCACCAAGGCCCGCGCCTTTTCCCGAAGGCCCACGCGGTCCAAGAGCTCCTCGGGCGGGCGGTGGCGGGGGTAGAAGGCGGCGAAGAGGACGAGGACCTCGCGCACCCGCAGATAAGGCTCGAAGGCCGCTTCCTGGAGGAGGACGCCCAGGCGGGCCTTTTGGGCGGGGCCCACCCGCGCCACCCTCTCCCCAAAGAGCTCGATCTCCCCGGCGTCGGGGACCCGCAAGCCCTCGAGGATCTCCACGGTGGTGGTTTTCCCGGCGCCGTTTGGGCCGAGGAGGGAAAAGACCGTGCCCGCCTCCACGGCGAAGGAGATGCCGTCCACGGCCCGCACGGGGCCGTAGGATTTGCGCAGGTTTCGCACGCGCAGGATGGGGGCCACGGGGGAGTGTAGCCCAGGGGCGGGGGTCGCAGGTCCGGACATCCGTCCCCTTGATGTAGTTTAAACAACTTTATACCATTACTTTATGATGGAAAAGGTCCGCTGGCCGGTCCTGGCCGGATTGGGCCTCCTCCTGGGTGCCACCCTCCCCCGCCAGCCCGCGGGCTCCGCGGGGCACACGGACCTCCACCCGGCCCCGGCCGCCCCCTGGAACATCGCCCGCATCAAAGCCCCCCAAGCCTGGGCCATCACCCAGGGCTCCCCCGAGATCGTCGTGGCCGTGATCGACTCCGGCATCGACTTCTCCCTCCCGGAGCTGGCGGGGGTGCGCTGGACTAACCCCCGCGAGGCCCCAAACGGCCGGGACGACGACGAAAACGGCTACGTGGACGACCTTTACGGCTGGGATTTCCGGGACCACGTCCCCGCACACCGGCGCCGCACCCCCCTTCATTACCACGGCACGGCTGTGGCCTCCGTGCTCGCCGCCCGGGCCCGGGACCTGGTGGGCGTCGCCCCCCAGATCCGCCTCATGGACCTGCGCTTCCTCGACTCCCGCGGCCTCTTTTACGAACGGGATTGGAGGAATTTGGCCCGCGCCATCGACTACGCCGTGCAAAACGGGGCCCACATCATCAACCTGAGCCTCGTGGCCATGGCCCCGCCGCCCAGGGAGGTGGAGGAGGCCCTGGCCCGGGCCGGGGCCCAAGGGGTGCTCGTGGTGGCCATCGCCGGGAACGCGGGCCGCGAGGGCGTGAACCCCTTGGCGCGGTATCCGTTTGTGTTGGCTGTGGCCGCCACGGATCGGGACGACCGCCCGGCCCGGTTTTCCAACCGCGGGCCGGAGGTGGACCTGAGCGCCCCGGGCGCGGAGATCCCCGCCCTCCTCCCCCAGGGCGCCGTGGGCACCCTCTCGGGGACGTCCTTCGCCGCCCCCCACGTGAGCGGAACCCTAGCCCTTGTGCTCTCCGCTAACCCCGGGCTTTCCGGCCCGGCGGCGGGGGAGGTGCTCCTCCGCACCTGCGAGGCCTGGCCCCAGGAGCGGCCCGGCTTCGGCCGGGGCCTGGTGGACGCGGCGGCGGCGGTGGCGGCCGCCTGCAACTTGCCGGCCCCCGCCCGCCCGGCTAAATTAGAAAATGTTACGAAAACCTGGGATAGGTGAGGGGGAAAGGGATGCAGGTCACCCTGTACTGCAGCGACGAGGACAAGTACCTCCTGGACCTCGTGGATAAATTGGCCCAACAGCAGCGCAAGTCCCGCTCGGCGGTGATCATGTCCATCCTCGAGGAGTACTTCGAGCGGGACAAGCGCCTGGGCGAGATCCTCGTGGACCTCGGGGTCGTGGATCGGTCGCGGGTCCAGCAGGCCCTGCAGGAGCAGGAGGCCGAGGGCCGCCGCCGCCTCATCGGCGAGATCCTCGTGGAGAAGGGCTGGGTCCGCCCCCAGGACGTCGAGCGGGCCCTCCTCATCCAGAGCCGGGTTCGCCGCGCCTAGCCTCCTGCGCCGCCCGCATGGCCTCCCGCGCCAGCCGGTTGGCCCGGGCGTTCTCCGGGTTCCCGCTGTGCCCCTCCACCCAGTGGAACCGCACCCGGTGCTTTTCTAAAAGGGCGTCCAGCTCCTGCCAAAGGTCCGCGTTGGCCACGGGCTTCCAGACCCTGCCCTCCCTCCGCTTCCAGCCCTGGGCCTTCCAGCGGGGGAGCCACTCGGTGACGCCGCGCTTGAGGTAGGCCGAGTCCGTGAAGATCTCCACCTCCACCGGCTCCTTGAGGGCCTTGAGGGCCTCGATGGCTGCCCGCAGCTCCATGCGGTTGTTCGTGGTGTGCTCCTCCCAGCCGGAGATCTCCTTGCGATGGGGGCCCCAAAGGAGGATGGCCGCCCAGCCCCCAGGACCGGGGTTGCCCCAACACGCCCCGTCCGTGTACACCAAAACCCGCTTCATCGGGGGAGCTCCGGCAGGCGCCCGGCCGCAAGCTCCGCGCGGATCCACCCCATGAACCGCACCATGAACCGCAGATTATGTACGGTCGCCAGCCGGAAGTACGCGAGCTCGCCCGCCCGCAGGAGGTGGTGCAGAAAGGCCCGGGAGTAGCGCCGGCACGTGGGGCAATCGCAGGCCTCGTCCACCGGGCGCTCGTCCCGCCGGAAGCGGGCGTTGTCGATGTTCAGCCGGAACCCGGGCTCGGAGAGGGCCAGGAGGGCGCCGTTGCGGGCCAGCCGCGTGGGCGCCGCGCAGTCGAACAGGTCCATCCCCCGCCGCACCGCCTCCACGATGTCCTCCAGCGTCCCGATCCCCAAAAGGTGGCGCGGTTTATCCCTGGGAAGTTCAGGCACCGTCCACTCCAGCACCCGGTACATGTCCTCCTTCGATCTCCCAAGGGAGCCGCCGATGGCGAAGCCGGGGAAGCCCAAGCCGGCGATGGTGCGCGCGGAGGCGCGCCGGAGCTCCTCGTAGGCCCCGCCCTGCACGATCCCCCAAAGCTCCTGATGGGGGTTGGGGCCCAAGCCCCGGGTGCCCTCAAACGCGGAAAGGGCCCGCTCGGCCCAGCGATGCGTGCGCTCCATGGCCCTTCGGGTGTAGGCCTCGTCGTGAAAGGGGGAGGTGCACTCGTCCAGGGGCAGGACGATGTCCGCCCCCAAAAGCCGCTCGATGCGGATCACCTCCTCGGGCGAGAAGAAGAGCCTGCGGCCGTCGAGGACGGAGCGGATCCAGACGCCTTCCTCCGTGAGCTCCACCAGGGACACCCCCGCAGGGTCCCGTCGGGGACGGTCCTCGCCCGGGAAGATGGACGCGATCTTCCCCACCCCGTGGACCTTGCCCGCGCCCAGGGAGAAGACCTGGAAGCCGCCGGAGTCGGTCATCCAGGGGCCGCGCCAGCCCGTGAACCCGTGGAGGCCCCCAAGCTCGGCCACGAGCTCCGGCCCCGGCCGCACCGCAAGATGGTAGGTGTTGGCGATGAGGATCTGCACGCCCAGGGCCTCGAGGTCCTCCATGGCCACGGCGCGCACGGCGCCGCGCGTGGCCACGGCCACGAACGTCGGGGTCTCCACGGCCCCATGGGCGGTGCGGAGGCACCCCAGGCGGGCCTCGCTCCCTGGCACTTCCCTCACGACCTCAAAGGGCATGGCTAGTAGGCCCAGGTGAGGGTGCGGTGGTGGGGCACGGGCAACGCCGTTTGGGCCGCGTTCCAAAGGAGCCAATCCACCTGGAAGGGCAAAAGCTCCCGCCCTTGCTGGCGCAGCCAAAGGGCGAGTTCCTCGACGGCCACGACCGTGGCCGCCCGGAGCTCCACCTCCTCGGCGCTCCCCCAAGGGAGGAGCTCCCCGCGGCGGATCCGCTCCGCCAAAGCGGGGTGGATCCTCAGGACCCCGCGGGCCCAAAGGATTTGGGGGAGCTTGTAGTCCGCGAAGGCCGTGAGCCACGCCATATCCGCAAAGGCCCCCGGTCCCTGGCCGCCGAACGTGCCCCACACATCGGCCACGAGGATCTGGGCCCGCTTGTGAAAGGGGACCCATCGCCCCCCGTAGAGGGCCCCATCCCGGAACATGGGGAGGTGCGCGGTCAAAAGCTCCACAAGCCGCGGGGCGGAGCCCCGGGCGAGGGCGAAGAAGCGCGCGGCGCCGCGGAAGCGCAGGAGCAGGAGGCCCACCTCCCGGGCCGCGGCCGCCCGCCAGGGGAGAAGCGGGATATCCCCCAGCACCGCTTGCAGGTCCGCGGCGGAGAGGCGGGCCAGGCGCTCGGCGGCAAAGAACCCCGGCTCCTCCTCGGCCACGCGCCGCAGCGCGTAGCTTAGGGCGTAGTAGCCGGTCAACCTCTCCCCGTCGGGGCCGCTTACGCCCCATTTGCGCGCCTCCCCGGGGACGCGGGGGAAGCCCGCGGGCGGCCAGAAACAGAAGTTGAGGGCGTCCAGGAGGAGGAGGTACCGCAGGGTGAGCTCCGGCTCGCCCCGGAAGTGGTAGCGGGCCACCCAGCGGGGCTCGGGCCAGGGGAGGAGCTCCGCCGCCCAGGCCGCCAGGGCGTCGCGATCCAGGCGCACGAAGCGGCTGCGCCGGAGGACCCAATGGGCCCCGACGCGCACGGGGTTTTCCCTCATGAGGGGAAGAGCGGGGGCACCCGGAAGTAGCCGTCCGCCGGGTCGGGCGCGTGGCGCAACGCCGCCTCGCGGGGCAGGGAGGGCGCGGGCTCGTCCTCCCGCAGCACGTTCGTCTGCCCCGGAAGGGGGGAGAAGGGCGGCACCCCCTCGGTGTCCACCTCCTGCAGCTTCCGGAAGTACGCGAGGATTTTGGCCAAATCCGCGCGCAGCCTTTCGCGCTCCTCGGGGGAGAGCCGCAGCCCCGCCAACGCCTCCACCTTGGCCATCACCGCCTCGTCGATCATTCACACCCCCAAGAGCTCCAGGTCTGCCCCGAACCGGCGCTCCACCTCCGCGGCGAGCTCGGGAGGGACGCCCTTTTCCACGAGCCTGCGGGCCTCGGCCCGCGCGCGCTCCAGAAGCGGCAAGTCCCGCACCAGATCCGCGGCCTTGAACTTGGAGACGAACCCGTGCTGGGCCGTACCCAAAAGGTCGCCCGGGCCCCGAATCCGCAGGTCCGCCTCGGCGATCTTAAACCCGTCGGTGAGGTCGCGGAAGGCGGCGAGCCGCGCCCGCGCCTCCTCCGTGGTGGGATCGGCCAGAACCCAACAGATCGCCTCCTGCCCCTGCCGGCCGATCCGGCCCCGGAGCTGATGCAGTTGGGCCAAGCCGAACCGCTCCCCGTGCTCGATGACCATGAACGAAGCATCGGGCACGTCCAGCCCGAGCTCCACCACGGTGGTGGCCACCAGGAGCCGGATCTTCCCCTCGCGAAAGGCGCCCATGGCCGCGCGCTTCTCCTCCGGGGGCATGCGGCCATGGAGGAGCCCCACGACCCCGCCGAAGCGGGCCCGGAGCTCCTCGTAGGCCACGGTGGCCGCCCGCAGGTCCAGCTCCTCCGACTCCTCCACAAGGGGGTACACCACGTAGCCCTTGGCGCCCTGGGCCAAAAGCCGCCCCACCTCCTGGTACACCTCCTCCCGCCGGCTTTGGGAAAGCCAAACCGTCCGCACGTTTCTCCGGGCGCTGGGGAGCTCCGTCAGGACGGAGAGCTCGAACTCGCCGTACACGGTGAGGACCACGGTGCGGGGGATGGGCGTAGCGGACATGACGAGGACGTTCGTGCCCTGCCCCTTTTTCTCCAGGGCCGCCCGCTGGACCACCCCGAACCGGTGCTGCTCGTCGATGACGACCAGCGCGAGGTCCCGGAACGCCACGTCCTCCTCGAGGAGGGCGTGGGTGCCCACCGCCACGGCCACCTCCCCGGACGCGATCGCCCCAAGGAGCCTTTCCCGCTCCCGGCGGGGGAGGCCGCCGCTGAGGAGGGCCACGCGGATGGGCAGGGGCTTGAGGAGCTCCTGGAACACGAAGAAGTGCTGCTCGGCCAGGATCTCGGTGGGGGCCATGACCGCGGCCTGGGCGCCCGCGGAGGCCACCATGGCGCAGGCCGCGGCGGCCACCACCGTCTTGCCGGAGCCCACGTCGCCCTGGAGAAGCCGGAGCATGGGGTGGGGCGCGCGCAGGTCCGCCTCGATGCTGGCGATCGCCCGCCGCTGCGAGGGGGTCAGGGCGAAGGGGAGGCTTTGCACGAAGCGCGCCAGCCAGGAGGGATCGGGCTGGATCTGCCGCCCCGCGACCGCCCTCTTCTTGCGCAGGGCCAGGCCCACCTGGAGGAGGAAGAGCTCCTCAAAGGCCAGGGTTTCCCGGGCCTTCGCAAACTCCTCGGGGCTTGCGGGGAAGTGGATCTTCTCCAGGGCCTGGGCACGGGAGAAGAGGCCCAGGCGTTGGCGCACCTCGGCCGGGACGATTTCGGGGATGGCGGGCTTGGCGCGCCGCAGGGTGCGGCGGATCACGCCCTGCAAGACGTTTTGGGAGAGGCCTTCCGTGCTGGGGTAGATGGGCACGAAGCGGCCCGTCTGGCCCTTCGCCCCCGCCTTCTCCCACACGGGGTTCTCCATCTGGACCTCCCCGAACCGGATCTGGACCTTTCCGAAAAAGGCGTAGCGCTCGCCCTGCACCAGGGAGTCCCAGACCCAGGGCTGGTTGAACCAAACGCCGAAGAGAAGGCCGGTGCCGTCGTCCAGGGCCGCCTTGATGAGCTCCAAGTTGGGCCGCACCTTCACCTTGGACTTGGCCCGCAACACCCCCTCCACGAGGGCGCTTTCCCCATCGCGCAGATCCTTGATGGCGCGGCGCTGGGTGCGGTCCTCCAGCCTGCGGGGCAGGAAAGTGAGGAGGTCCTCCACGGTGCGGATGCCCAATTTCTGGAACAGGGCCTCCCGCTTCTCGCCCACCCCGGGCGCGAGGCGGATCGGGCTATCTAGGCGCAGGAGGTCCTGGGAAAGGAGGCGCTCCAAGCGCTGCAGGGCTTGCGCCCGCTCCGCGGGGCTCATCTGGGCGTAGCCGGCCACGGCGCGGGCGGCCGCGGGGAACTGACGTCGCACCAGGGCCTCCAGGCCGCCCACCACCGCCCGGTCGGTGAAGCCCTTCTCGCGCTCCAGCGCGATCACCCTGCGCAACAAGGCCAGGCGCTCCCCCAACTCCCCGCCGCGCATCGCGTGCGGCCTTATAATAAGCCCCTCGAAGAGGAGGCCAAGTTGGTACGGATTTACCCTGATCCCATCCTGCGGAAGCCCACCCGGCCGGTACGCCCCGGTAGCGCGGAGGCCCACGCCATCAGCGAGGCCCTTCTGGAGGCCTTCGCCCGTGTGGAGGGGATGGGGCTGGCGGCCAACCAGATCGGCTTTCCCCTCCGCGCCGCCGTGGTGCGCCTGGAGGAAAACCGCGATCCCCTCGTGCTCCTCAACCCGCGCGTGCTCTGGCGCGCCGAGGAGTTGGAGGTGGACGAAGAGGGGTGCCTTTCCCTCCCCGGGGTATGGGCCGAGGTGCCCCGGCCTCGGGCGGTGAAGGTGGAGTACCAGGACCACGAGGGCGGCCGCCACATCATCGAGGCCGAGGGCCTGAAAGCCCGGTTGCTCCTCCACGAGCTGGACCACTTGGATGGGGTCCTGTTCATCGACCACCTGCCGCCCGCGGAGCGCCAGCGGGTCCTGCGGGTCTTCCGCGAGCTCCAGGCCCGTAAGGAGGGGGTGCCTTCGACCGCTCAGGTCCGCGCCTAGCCTTCGCGGGGACAAGCGCCTTCGCCGTGCCCGCCCTGCGGGCGTTGGCGGAGCGCTTCGGCGTCCTGTTGGTGATCACCCAGCCGGATAAGCCCGCGGGGCGGGGCCTGAAGCTCACCCCGCCCCCGGTGAAGCTCGTCGCCCAGGAACTGGGCCTCCCCATCCTGCAGCCCAAGTCCATCAATAGCCCAGAAAGCGTGGCGCTCCTACGCTCTTTGGACCTCGACATCCTGGTGACCGCCGCGTTCGGCCAGCTCCTGCGGCCGACCGTGCTCCGCATCCCCCGTTTGGGCTGCGTGAACGTCCACGCCTCGCTCCTCCCCAAGTACCGCGGAGCCGCGCCCATCCACTGGGCCCTCATCCGCGGGGAGGAGGAGACCGGGGTCACCACCTTTCTCATGGACGAGGGGATGGATACCGGGCCCATCCTCCTTCAGCGCCGGGTGGCGATCGGCCCGGAGGAGACAGCCGGTGAGCTGGAAAGAAGGTTGGCCCAGCTTGGGGCGGAGCTCGCGGTGGAGACGGTGGAGAAGCTTTGGCGGGGGGAGATCGAGCCCAGACCCCAACCGCCCAACGGCCCTCCGGCCCCCAAGCTCCATAAGGAGGACGGAAAAATTCGCTGGGAGTGGGAGGCGCGGCGCATCCACAATCTGGTGCGCGGCCTCTCCCCAAAGCCGGGCGCTTACACGACCTGGCAGGGCGAGTTGGTGAGGGTCTTGCGCACCCGCGTTGTTGCGGAGGGGGAAAGCCTGGGGGCGCCGGGCTCAATCCTTTCCCGGCGGGATCGGCTCCTTGTGGCCGCGGGCCAGGGGGGCCTCGAGGTGCTGGAGCTTCAGCCCGCGGGCGGTCGGGTCTTGTCTGGGAGGGATTTCCTCAACGGGTATTGTCGGGAGGGCGGCGGCCGTTTTGGCACTTAAGCGCCTCGTTACCGGGGGAAGGGGGTTGCGCCCCTTCTTAAATGGGACAGGACTCGGAACCTGCGGGAGCTGCACAAGCGGCTTCCTCGAGCGATGCCGAGACGTGTCCGGATAAGCGATGCGTCACCGCGCGAGCTCGCGACCCGGCCTCCTGGAGTCACCCCAAAAACCGCCGCAAGGGCAGAGCGAGCGAAGTGAGGCGAGAGGCGAAAAAGGTGCTAGAGCCGAGGCTCGGCGTCTGCGGGCTGGCGAGGAAACCTTTGGGACGATCGAGCCAGGCTGAAAAGGGAGCTTTAAGGAACTTCGGCTCGCCCCGGGGCAAGAGGCGGCCATGTGCATGAGGCTGGGCGGGTTTGGCTTGGAAAATGCGCCTGCTTCTTGCAGGCCCTTTTCGGAAGCAAGCCTGCTGCACACTGTGTGCGGACGGACTTTCCTTCTTGACAGCCTTCTTGCTACGCCTATACAATGAATAGTTTGTTTACACGGTCCCAAGAGAGGGAGAAAGGGGTTATGGTGATGCGAACGCTAAAAGGATATCTCGTCAGCATAACCGTCCTTTTGGCAACGGTTTTCTGGGGCCCAACCGGGCTTGGTGGTACGACGGTCTACGTGGACAGCAGCTCGAATGTGAGCATCTCCGACACCTCGTGTGGGTCCTACATCCCCACGTATTTCACCGTTCCCGGGTGGTGTAAAGACTACACCAGTTCCTGGGTTGCCCCGACCCGTGACACGGTTTCTAACTGCGTGTTTACTGTATATAGCGCCGGGATCGACATCCCCGCGGACGCTACCGTTACGGCGGCTCGCGTCCGCTGCAACTGGGACAACTTCGGAAGTGCGTATCTTGTACGCACTTCCCCAAGCTACCAGGAAATTTCGCTGGGATCGCGCTCAGATGGGCAATGCCCCTGCGGATATGGACGATCCGATTGCTGCTGGTCCTGTGCCTACACCCTGGATGTTGACGTAAAGGGTCATCTCCAAGCGGGAGGTCGCTACTTTTTGCGGGTGACATGCCAGAACAGTCCGCACGATCAGCCAACTTACGTGGGCGTTGGATTCCGGTTTGAGGTGACCTATAATCGCCCCCCCACGGCCCAGAACGACAGCTACACGACGTACAAGAACACGCCGCTTAGCGTGGGCGCGCCCGGGGTGCTCGCCAACGACTCCGACCCTGATGGGGATGCCCTCACCGCAGAGCTCGTGTCCGGACCGACCCAGGGAACGTTGACCCTCAACCCAAACGGGTCGTTCACCTACACCCCGCCGGCCAACTGGGCCGGGACGACGACGTTCACCTACCAAGCCCGGGACGGGGATGGGGCGAACTCGAATACGGCCACGGTGACGATCACCGTGCAGAACCGTGCTCCCGCGGCTCGAAACGATTTCTACGGAACATCCCGCAACGTGCCACTCACCGTTGCGGCTCCGGGGGTTCTGGGAAACGACACCGATCCCGACCTGAGCCCGGAGTTCCTTGTAGCCCAGCTGGTCGCAGGCCCAGAGCACGGTACGCTGGAATACTTCAACTCCGACGGGTCCTTCAAGTATCGACCGCCGAGGAATTTCGAGGGCACAGACACGTTCACTTACCGGGCGATGGACACCAGCGGAGCGTTTTCGGAGGCCCGTGTGATCATCCGCGTTATGGCTCTTGTGGGCTTTCACGCCTTCGATGACGCGTACCAAGGCGAGATGAACCAGCCCCTCGTCATCCCCGCGCCCGGTGTGCTTGAAAACGACGTGTACAGCGGCCCATGGGATTGGTTCGCTTACCTTGTCGAACCCCCACCCATCGGTACGCTTGAAGTCCACGGCCCCGCTCCGTGGTTCGACGGCGGCTTCACCTACATCCCGCCGCGGGGATGGACGGGCACAACGCAGTTCTTCTACAAGGCGGTGGACGAGGTCGGGGCGGAGTCGAACGTAGCCCGGGTAACCATCACCATCACCGGCCAAAACCGTCCCCCCTCAGCTCTAAACGACGGATACTCAACCTTTAAAAATACCGCGCTTACCGTGAGCGCACCCGGGGTCCTGGCCAACGACTCCGATCCCGATGGGGATCCTCTCACAGCTCACCTCGTTCAGGGACCAACCCATGGCCTCCTTGAGTTTTTCAATCCTGATGGATCCTTCATCTATCGCCCTGCCGCGAACTTCGCCGGGCAGGATAGTTTCCGCTACCGAGCAGTGGATCCCAGCGGCGCCTTTTCGGAAGCCACGGTGATCATCAGTGTTCAAAACCGCGCTCCCGTGGCTCAGGAAGATAGCTACTGCTGCCAAGCTTATATGGGGAGAGGCCCCGTCCCTGAGCTTAGGGTTCTCGCCCCCGGTGTCCTGGGAAATGACTGGGACCCTGACCCCCAGCCGGAGCAGCTCAACGCGCAGCTCCTCTTGCCGCCCAGAGGCACGCTGACCCTTTATCCGGATGGCTCCTTTGTCTATCGCCCTCCCACGTTCTTCGTAGGCACTGATTCATTCCTCTATCGCGCGGTTGATACAAGCGGAGCTTATTCTTCGACCTCCGTCGTGACCATCAATATCCCTTGCATCCCCGAGAATGAACCGCCCGTGGCCGGAGACGATGAGTACACCCTCGAGCAGGGAACCACTCTCAACACCCACGACGGGCAGCCCGGCTCGCTTAGCTGTTGGCAATTCGAAGGCTTGGGAATCGGTAGCGTTCTGTGCAACGATCTGGATCCGGACGGAGACGAGCTGACCGCGGAACTTCTCATTCCTCCGGCCCATGCGGCCGCGTTCAGTCTGCGTCCGGGAGGCGGCTTCACCTACACCCCCCACCCCTGGTTCTACGGCACCGACACTTTCGGGTATAGGGCCTGTGATCCCGAGGGAGCGTGCGACCAAGCGGTGGTAACCCTCGTGGTCTACCAAAAAGAGCAAGCCGATGTCGAGGTCCGAAAGGTTGATAGCCCCGATCCGGTGGTGGCCGGGACGACGCTCACCTACACCCTGGTGGTGACGAACCTGGGTCCGAGCGTGGCCCGGAACGTGGTGNNNNTCCAGGCCCAGGCCGACCTCAGGATCCAAAAGAGCGACAGCCCCGATCCGGTCCTTGCGGGGACGACGCTCACCTACACCCTGGTGGTGACGAACCTGGGTCCGAGCGTGGCCCGGAACGTGGTGGTGACGGAGACCTACCCGTCTGGGTTCACGTTCGTGAGCGCTAGTCCCGCCCCCACCTCGGGCAACAACGTGTGGGCGTTGGGCAACTTGGCCCCCAACGCCACCGTGACCATCACCGTCACCGGGACGGTGGCCCCCGAGGTCCTGGGCACGATCCGCAACACCGCGGCCGTGGCCTCGGACACGACCGACCCGAACGGTGGGAACAACACCGTAAGCGAGGACACGGTGGTCCAAGCCCAGGCGGACCTCAGGATCCAGAAGAGCGATAGCCCCGATCCGGTCCTTGCGGGGACGACGCTCACCTACACCCTGGTGGTGACGAACCTGGGTCCGAGCGTGGCCCGGAACGTGGTGGTGACGGAGACCTACCCGTCTGGGTTCACGTTCCTTGAGGCCGACCCCGCGCCCGACGCGGGCACCACGAACCGCTGGACGTTCGCGACCCTGGCTCCCAACGCCACCGTGACCATCACCGTCACCGGGACGGTGGACGCGGCTCTGTCGGGGACGATCCAGAACACCGCGGTGGTCAGCGCGGATACGCCGGACCCAGAACCCGAGAACAACGAGGTCACGGTGGTCACCGACATTAATACTTGGGTTACAGCGGAAGACGACGTCTATGAATTGATGGAGGATAGCGCCCTGTGGATAAGCGCCCCAGGGATCCTCGCTAACGACCGCTATCCTGATGGGCTTTGCTCTCTGAGGCTTGTCGAAGGCCCTACCCATGGGACGCTTCGCCTGAACACGGACGGGGCGTTCACCTATACCCCCAAGCCCAACTTCTACGGACAAGATCGCTTTGTGTACGAAATCTGCGATTGCGATGGAGATTGCGACACCGCTCAGGTCCTCTTGGAGGTCCTGCCCCTCAACGATCCCGTGAGGGGTGAGGACATAGGCGTGCACACCTGCATGGACGAAGCGATTGGTATTGAGTTGATCGCCTACGACACGGACATCCTTGCGGATGGGTTCCAGGAGCATCCACTGACGTTCGAGGTGATCCACGGGCCGGAGCAGGGCACCCTCAGCGCGAATTGGACGAACGTGGTGTACTGGGCTGGGCGGGCCACGCTGCGCGCAGTCTACATCCCTGATCCCAACCTCGTGGGCAACGACACATTTGTGGTAAAAGTTTCGGACCTCTTCGGAGTAACGGCCTACATCTCCGTACAGGTGGAAGTGGACGCTTGCGGCCGTCGTCCTGCGGGCGCAGCGGGCGAAGCGCTCCTCGGCCCCGTGGTGATCCATGAGGTGGCTTGGGCGGGCACCGCCGCCAGTGCCGAGGACCAGTGGATCGAGCTCATGAACGTGTCCTCCGAACCCGTGGATCTCACGGGCTGGGTCCTGCGCTGGCGTAAGAAAGAGCCCAAGACCGAAACGGACTTGGTCTGGCGTGAAATCCGGCTGCGGGGGGTCATCTCGGCCCAAAGGTTCTTCCTTCTTGAGCGCGGCCACGACGAGGTGGTGCGCGATCTCCCCGCGGATCTCGTGTATCCCCCAACGATGTACGTGGGCAATCAGACGATTCCACTCCTCTTCTCTCCCGAAGGCGACGTCCTCCAGCTCCTGGATGCCGAGGGCCGCGTGGTGGACACGGCGAATGCTGACCCGCGGTGGCGCGGCTGGGCCGCGGGCGACCTCCGCACCAAGGCCACCATGGAGCGGCGCTCGCCCCTTCTGCCGGACCTTGCCGAGCACTGGTGGACCAACCTCGGTCTTGTTACGCATGGGCAAGACCGCGAGAATCAAGAGCTCTTGGGCACGGCTCGCGCCCTGAACGAGCCCGAGGTGCTTCTCCTTCAGGGGGACGCGCTGGAGGTGGAAGCCGGGGAAAAGGTGGTCCTAACCCGCCTTATGCCGGTTGGTCTGGGCACAATGGCGCGCGCCGCCCTTCTTCGCAGCGACGCCAACGGAAACCTCTTCAAAGTGGAAAGCGGGTGCCTCGAGCTCCGCTGGGACGAAGCCCGTGGGCTTTTGACCGTGCTTTTGAACACCGCGGGCCTCGAGGCAGCCACGTACCACCTTGTGGTCGTGCTGGATGGGAACCGCTACCTCGTGGCGCGCCTGCGCGTGCGCTGAAAAAAGAAAGGGGGCGGCGATTCAAAAGCCGCCCCCTTTTTCTTGCCCTAGAAGAGGGCTTTCCAACCCAAGGTCAGGATCCACCTCTTGGCCGGATCGAGGGGATCGACCTCTCCCGCCTTGAGCCGCACGTTTACTAGGGTCTCGCGGGAGAGCGGGAAGAACACGTTGATGTCGAGCATTGCCAGCCCAAAGAGACGCCCGGGCTCGTGGGTGAAGTAGCAAGAGGTTTGCCACCAGCCCGGGGAGCCGCAGCAGGGGACCACCGGGCCTTCGAGCTGGATGAGCTCAAAGAAGCGGCAATCGCCGGTGACCTTGCAAGCGTCGGCGGGGTCGAAGGCGGTAACGAAACGCGCCTTCAGCCCCGTAGGCAGATCGCACCGGATCTCCACCCCCTCGATGCGTACCCCCTCAAGACCCAGCCCCCCCTGAGGGGTAAGCAGGCTCACGATGGGCCGAAGGCACGCCACCACCATGCTTTCCAACCGCAGCGTGGGAAGGAGGCGTTTGCTCTCCACGGTAAAGGAAACTTGAAGATCGGCGGAGAGCTTAAGAGGGCCGCAGATGCTGCAGGGCACAGGGATGTCATGGAGGGTGAAACTGAGGCGATCGAACCCCGTTTTCTTATGGCCGTATTCCAACGTCCAGCGTGTGGGGCAATCGAGGCAGAGCCAGGGACCGCGCAGGGTCAACACTTGCTCGTCAAACGTGGGCTGGAGGGTGGCCAACTTCGTGCGGCTTGTGAGGGACAAGCCATTAAAGGTCCCTTGAGCGGTGAACACGGCGTACGACCCCGTTTGAGGGTTAGCGCCATCGAAGTAGAAGTAATACGCCAGGTTCCAGCCCAGGATCAGGATGCGGGCGTCCACCGTCCAGGAAGCGAGGGCGAGCGCGGCGGGATTGAACGTGAGGGTGGAAGCGATAGGGAGGCGCCAAGGCGCCGGCCATGTTCCCTCCAGCTCGATGCGTCCCACGGTTTGGAAGCTCGTAAAGCCCGTCTGATTCCACGAGGCCGTGGCTTGGACATCCAGGTACTGAAAACGAGCGTAGAGGCCGAATACAAAGCTATAGGCGTCCAAGGTGAAAAGGGGGCCGGAGAAGGTGAGCGATCCTTCGGAGCGGAGCCCGGGAGCTATCGGCGCCGCAGGGCCAACCACGCGGAGCTGAACCGTGCCGAAATCCAGCGATTGGCTGTCCGCGGCATAGATAAGGAAGGAGACCCAGTCCGTTCCCCAAAAACCTGGGTTGGGCACATAGACGAGTTCCGGAGGAATGCCCAGGAGCACCCCGTGCTTGGGAGGTTCGACGATGGCAAACTGCAGCATGGCCAACTCCGCCGGCGTGCCCAGCGCGAGAAGGACCGGGGTGGGCGTACCCGGCTTCACGAAAACCACCTGGAGGGGCAAGACCTCAAGGGCCAGGCCTAAAGTGGCTAACCCGGCCAGCCCAATAACGGGTACCACCTTACGAAGCCACATCCCATCACCTCCATCCCTTGTCCATTGCCGGACAAATTTCGTGACCCCTTCCCGCACGATGCGCAAGTACAATCGTGTTTCACCCCGCGTAAGCGAATTCGCGGTCCTTTCCGAGGCGGATGAGGCGGAAGGGGTAAGCGAAGGCCTGGGAGCCGCTGAGGACGAGGAAAAAGTACGTTCCCGGCGGAGCTTGGCGCATGTCTACGAGGAGGCAGTGATCCCGCAGTGCCCCTAGCCTCCGCAGCTCGCCGGTCCCTCCAGGGCCAACCACAAACACCTCCGCCTCCGTGCCAGAGTGAACGAAGAAGAAGGGCAAGATCCCGGGCGCAAAGGCTTTGGGTTCCAGGTGGGACACGTATAAGGTCCTTATTCCTTGTGCGACCAGAAAATCCACAAAGCCCAAAAGCCCTGGCTCCTGGGGAAGTTGAGGCAGCACGCGCAGGGCGGAGAGGGCAGGACCTATGCGAATCTCCACGAATCCGATGTCGAAGGCGCCGTAGGGGTCGACCACGCGGAAGGAGAAACGTTCCGTTCCCACAAAGTTCGCGGGCGGGGTGTAGGTGAGCCAGGGGGGCGCCCCCGAAAGTTGCCCTTTTCCGAACCATTCAAAAAGTTCAAAGGAGAGGGGGTCGCCATCGGGATCATCAGCGGAGAGCACCACAGCCACAGGTCTAGAGGACTCGGCAAAGAGCACGGCCGTTTGGGCCCGTGGCGGTTGGTTGGCCCAAGTCCAAAAACCAAAAACCACGACGACGCACAACCCTACAAACTTCGCACGCATGCTAGAGAAACTGTGCCGCTTTGACCTGGAAGCGGCGTGGGCAACCAACCTCGACCCGCCAGAACCCCGCGGGCAAGGCGACAGACGTGGGTCAGTAACCCAGCCAACCTTGGGGGGACGCTCTGCGCGGAGAAAGAGCCAAGGTCAGAGGGCCCTAGGGTTCAAGAGCGGGCGGTGGGCCGCCAGAAAAGGAGGCCGATGGCAGCCACGGAGGCCAAGGCTCCGCCGAAGAAGAAGGGCGCAGAGGGGCCGAACCCATCCCAGAGGATCCCCGCAAGGAGGGAGGCGGGAAAGGCCATGGCCCCCACCACCGTGGCGTAAGCCCCATAGGCTGTGCCCCGAAGCTCCAGGGGGACGAGGTCGGCGATGAGGGCCCTAGCTGTGCCGTAGGCCACCCCGTAGTAGACGCCATAAGCGCCGTAGAGCGCCCACATGTGCCAGCTTTCCCGCGCCAGCCCGACTCCCAGGTATACGAGGGCGTAAAAAAGCCAGCCGACGATAAGCAAAGTCTTGCGCGGGATGCGGTCGGAGAGGGCACCGGCGGGCGTGGACACAAGGGAATAAACGAGGTTGAACACAGCCAGCATCCCGAGGATCGCCAGGACGTTGGCGCCCAAGGTCTGGGCACGCAGGGCCAAAAAAGCGTCCGCAGAGTCCCCAAGCTCAAAAAGCCCAACAAGACCAAGGAACAGAAGGAAGGGGCGACCCAGGCCGGAGAAGCGCACGCGCGGGGCGGAACCAGAGCTCTTGGGCGTGGGTTCCCGAGCCAAGAGCGCGAGCGAGAGCACGGCCAAGACCGCCGGGACGAGGCTCACAAGGACGAGGGTGCGGAAGGTCCCGGCCTGCAGGGTGGGGGAAGCGCCCTGGGTGAGGTGCACGGCCGCAAGGGCGCCGAGGATGCCCAAAAACGCGCCGGCGGTGTCGGCCGCGCGGTGCAGGCCGAAGGCGAACCCCCGGTCCTTGGGGTCGATGGAGTCCGCGACCAAGGCGTCCCGCGGCGCGGTGCGGATCCCCTTCCCCACCCGATCGGCCCAGCGGGCCAACGCCACGTGCCACCAGCTCCCCGCAAGGAAAAAGAAGGGCTTGGCCAAGGCCGAGATCCCGTAGCCCAAAACGGCGAGCCCTTTGCGGCGCTGCCAACGATCCGAAAGGTACCCTGAGAAAACGCGCAGAAGGGACGCCAACGACTCCGCCACGCCCTCGATGGCCCCGATCGCCGTGCCCCCCACCCGAAGGACGTTGGCCAGAAAAAGGGGCACTAAATGGAGAACCATCTCCGAGGCGATGTCCATAAGGAAGCTGGTGAGGCTCACCGCCCAAACGTTGCGGGGGATGCGGCGCCCGCGCATGGACCCCGAAGTCTAGCCGGTGGGGCGAGCCCCACAACCGGGCTGCATCGAAGGCGCGTCGGGGCTACGATCTTTTGTGGATCGCTATCGGGAAATCATCGACGACTGGGAGGCCTTCTGGGCGGCGCTCGAACGCCCTCTTCCCACCGTGATCCGCATGAACACCCTGCGCCTGGACCCGGACGCCCTGCGCAAGCGTCTGGAAAGCAAGGGCTTTGACCTCCGCCCGCTCCCTTGGGAGGCCACCTGCTTCCAGGTCCACGGAGCGATCCCCGTCGGCAACACTTTAGAGCACTGGCTCGGCTACTTCTACGTGCAGGAGGCGACCCAGCTTTTCCCGGTGAAGGCGCTGAACCCCCAGCCGGGCGAGCGCATCCTCGACCTTTGCGCGGCCCCGGGGGGAAAGGCCACGCAGATCGCCCAGGTTATAGGGGACGAGGGGCTGGTGGTGGCCAACGATGCCTCGCCCAAGCGCATCCAGGCCCTTTTGGCCAACGTGTACCGGCTGGGGACGCGCTGCGTGGTGGTCACGGAGTGCCCGGGGGAGGCGTTCCCCGGGGAGGCCCGGTTCGATCGGGTGCTCGTGGACGCGCCCTGCTCCGCGGAGGGGGTGGCCCGCCGCTACCCCCACCTCCGGAAGGGCGCCGCGCTGGGGACGATCCAGCGCCTGGCGGCGCTGCAAAAGAGGCTTTTGGTACGGGCCCTGGAGTTGGTGCGCCCGGGCGGAACCGTGGTGTACTCCACCTGCACCCTGGCCCCCGAAGAGAACGAGGGCGTGGTGGCCTATGTCCTGGAGAGGGGGCTTGCGGAGCTAGTGCCCTACGAGCCGCCGGTGCCCCACGCCCGGGGGCTGACGCGCTTCGGCGCCCTGGAGTTCGGCCCGGAGCTCAAAAAGACGGTGCGCTTCTACCCCCACCACTTCGACTCCGAAGGAGGGTTCGTTGCCGTCCTACGAAGACCGGCTTGAGGAGGCCAAGGCCCTGCTTCGGGAGTTCGGCGTGGAGGAAGTCCCCGGCCGGCTGGAGGTGCGGGGCGAATCGGTGTGGCTCACGACGGCGCCGGACTGGCCGGAAGGCGTGCGGGTCCACGCCACGGGCGTGCGCCTCCTCCGCCAACAGAAGCACGGGCTTAAGCCCACAAGCTTTGGCCTCATGCTCTTGGGCCCGAGGATCACGCGGAGGCGCGTGGAATTGAGCCGGGAAGAGCTGCGCGAGCTCCTCCTGGGCCGGGCCCTCGCCAAGGAGGGCCTTCCCGAGGGCTATGTGGCCCTGTGCCTGGAGGGCGAGGTGGTGGGCTGCGGCGAGGTGCGGGGGCGCGCGCTCCGCAGCCAGATTCCCCGCGCCCGCCGCCAGGAGCTCCTCGTGGTCCTGGCCCACGAGGCCAAGCTTCTGCAAGGAAAACCCGGCTAAAATGGCCGAAAGGAGGGCCCATGGAGAGCGTGGAGGATGTGCTCAAGGGTGCCATCCTCCTCGAGGAGCGGGGACGCGCGTTCTACACGCACGCCGCGGGGGAAGCGAAATCGCCCGGGGTTCGGGAGGTCTTCGCGCTCCTCGCCGAGGAAGAGGAAAAGCACAAGCAATACTTAGCCCGGCTCCTGGGGGACTACCTGCGCACGGGGCAGATCCGGCCTGGAAGCGGGACGCCGCTGGAAGTGAGCGCGGCCGTGCTCACCGACGAGGTGCGGAAAGCCGTCGAGACCGCGGGGTTTGAGGCGGCCGCCATCTACGCGGGCATGGCCCTCGAGGAGAAAGCCATTGCCTTTTACACGGAAAAAGCCAAGCAGGCCCCGCCCGAGCTCGCCCAAATCTACCAGGGCCTGGCCCGCTGGGAGCAGACCCACCTGGAGCTGCTCATGGCCCTGGACGAGGAGCTGCGGAAAAGGATCTGGTACGAGCGCTCCTTCTGGCCCTTGGATTAGCCAAACCACAGGGGATCGGGCTCCACCCGCACCTCGGTCGGGAGCTTGGGGAGGGCAGCCCGGACCCGCAGGGGCAGGTCCCTGTCCCCGCGCACGAGGAGCTGAAAGCGGGGCTCGCCCCGGAGGGGGTGGAGTCGCGCCGGCCCAAGGACCTCGAAGCCGGCCTCCTTAAGGGCGTCCGCCAGTTTTTGCGCCCGCGCCTCCGCCCGCTTCCCCGTGGCGAGGAGGCGCACCAGGCGGGCGAAGGGCGGGTACCGCAGGGCCCGGCGGAACTTGATCTCCTCCGCGTAAAACGCGGCGTAATCGCCGCGCAGGGCCGCGGCGATGGCGTAGTGCTCGGGCATGTTGGTCTGCACGAGGACCTCCCCGGGCCAGGGGCCGCGGCCCGCCCGGCCGCCCGCGGAAAGAAGGAGCTGAAAGGCCCGCTCCGCCGCGTAGAACGTGGGGGCCGCAAGGAGTTGGTCGGCGTCCACGATCCCCACCAGGGTCACCCCCGGGAAGTCCAGGCCCTTCCCCACCATTTGGGCCCCCACGAGGATTTGGACCTTGCCGGCCGCGAAATCAGAGAGGATGCGGTCCCGCTCCCGCGCGGTCTCCTGGTCCAGGCGGGCCACGCCCACCTCGGGGAAAAGCCGGCGGGCCTCGTGTTCGACCCGCTCCGTCCCCGCGCCGAAGAGGCGGAAGCGCACCCCCCCGCACCTCGGGCAGGCGGGGTCAGGAAAGGCCTGGCCGCAGGCATGGCAACGGAACGTTCGCTCGGCCAAGTGGAAGACGAGGGCCACTTCGCAGGCCGGGCAGCGCAGGATCTCGCCGCAGCGCCGGCAGGAGGCGCCGGTGAAAAAGCCGATGCGGTTCAAAAAGAGGAGAACCTGGCCCCCGCGCCGCAGGTGGCGGGCCATGGCCTCCCGCAGCTCCGGCCCCACCACCTCCTCCCCCTTGGCCACGGCCCGCACCTCCGGCGGTTGCCCCACGGCGCGGCGGCTCAGGCGCAGAAGGGTGAGCTCGCCCTGCTCCGCGCGGAAGAAGCTCTCCACAGCGGGCGCGGCCGCGCCCAGCACCGCCGCCGCCCCCTCCGCCTCCGCCCGGGCCTCCGCCACCGCCCGGGCATGCTGGTGCGGCGCCATCTCCTCCTTGTAGGCCGGCTCGCCCTCCTCGTCGAGCACGATCAAGCCCAGACGGGGGAAGGGCAGGAAGACCGCGGAGCGGGTGCCGACGGCCGCTGGGATGCCCCCCCGCCGGGCCTCCTGCCACACCTGCCAGCGCGCCCCCGGCGGGAGCTCCCCGTGGTACACGGCGGGAGGCGCCCCCAGGGCCCGCGCGGCCCGGGCCCAGAGCTGGGGAAGAAGGGAGATCTCCGGCTCCAAGAGGAGGGCGGCGTAGCCCTGCGCCTGGGCCTGGCGGGCGCAGGCCAGGTACACCTCGGTCTTCCCGGAGGCCGGCGGGCCGAAAAGCAGGAACTTCCGGCCGCGGCCGATCCCCTCCCCTATGGCCTCCGCCGCCGCCTCCTGCTCGGGGGTCAGGGCCACCCGCTTTTCCGGCTCGCGGTAGGCGAACGGGAGGCGGGGCGCGCGGGGCCCTCTTTTCGCCGGCTTGGGCACCACGTGGGCCAAGGTCATGCCGAGGGAGGTGCACGCCTCCTCGCTCAGGCGGGCGAGGAGCGGGAAGAACCGGGGCGGGAGTCCCTCCCCCAGCACCCGGCGGATGGCCTGGAGTTCCCCAGGGTACTCCGGGGCCTCCCGCAGCTCCCGCACGATCCCCAAAAGCGTGCGCTTACGAAACGGGACCTCCACCCAGGAGCCGGGCTGGACGGCCATCCCCTCCGGCACGCGGTAGTCGAAGCCGGCGGTGCCGGGGACAGGGAGGAGCACGAGGGCGATCACCCGCCGGCCTCCTTGCGCCGAAGGTATTGCAGGACGCCGCGCACGGACATGGACCAATCGCCGGAGACCCCGGGCCCCACGGGCCAGCCCTCCGCCTTCAGCTCCTCAAGGATCGCGGCCACCGCTTCCTCGTCAGGAAGGTCCTTGTGGCGCCGCACCCGCTCCACCCAGGACAGGAGGAGCTCGCGGTACTGGCCCAGGAGGCGGGGCTCGCCCGGCCCGAAGTGGGTGAAGAGGAGGACCTTGGGGGCCAGGGCCTCGAGCCGGGCCAGGGTGCCCAGCCACGCCTCGAGGTCGAAGCTGGGGGGCACGGTGGTGGGCAGGAGGCGGCCTTTGAGGTACAGGCCGGCCGCATCGCCGGTGAAAAGGAGGCCCCGCTCCGGCACAAAGAAGCAGAGGTGGTGGGGGGCATGGCCGGGCGCGTCCACGGCCTGCACGCGCAGGGCCCCCAGGGCGAACGTTTCCCCGTCCTGCGCGGGATGCACCCGCTCCTCGGGGATGGGGAAGGCCTGGCCGTAGAAGCGGAAGCGCGGCCCGGTCGCGCTCTGGGTGGAGGCCACGAGCTTCGTGGGGTCCACCAGGTGCTTGGCCCCTCGGGGATGCACGACCACCCGGGCCTGGGGGAGCTCGGGGAGCAGGGCGCCGGCCCCGCCCGCGTGGTCCAGGTGCACGTGGGTGAGGAAGATCCAGCGCACCTGGTCCCGGGCCAAGCCCAGGTCCGCCAGGGCCTGGAGGAGGCGCTCCTTGGCCAGAGAGGTGCCGCTGTCCACCAGGGCCGCCTCGGCGTCGGCGGCGAGGATGTAGGCGCCGCCGAGCTCCGGCTCCCCAAAGTGGCCGATGTCCACAAGGAAAAGCCCGGGCAAAACCTCGCGCACGGGGTTCATCCCACCCTCCTCACAGGAACCACCCGATCCGGATGGCCAACCAAAGGAGCACGCTGCCGAGGATCCCGATGAGGAGGTAGACGGGCAACCCGACCGCCACCCAGGCGCGGGGATGGAGGGGTTCGGGGCCGTGTTTGGTGAGGTTGACCACGGCGAGGTTGGCGGGGGTGGCGAAGGGCGTGGCAGGGCCCGCGAACCCGATCCCCAGGGCCAGCGCCCACCACAGGGGGTTCGCCGGGACCCCCAGGGCACGGAGCTCCTGCACCAGGGGCACGAAGGCCACCGTGGCCGGGACCGAGCTGAGGAAGAGGGAGAGGATCCCTGCCCCCCAGAAGAAGAGGAGAGCCAGCCCGATCAGCGAGCCCTGGCCCAGGAGGCCCAGCTGCCGGGCGAGGAAGGGCAGGGCGCCGCTGCGGTTGAGCCCGCCCACCACCACGAAAAGGGATAGCAGGAAGACCAAGAGCTCCCAATCGATGCTTCCGAGCACCGTCTCCGCGGAGGGGCGGAGGACGGCGATGGCCAGGGCGGCCCCGCACAGGGCGGCCAACCCCGGGGTCAAGCGGAGCCAAGCGTGGACCACAAAAAGGAGGATGACCCCCGCGAAGATGAGGAGGAGGCGGGTCATGGCCTTGGGGTCGGTGAGGACCTTGCGCTCGTCCAGCTCCTGGAGGATCTCCGCGGGGACGGACGAGGCGCGCAGGACCTTGCGGTAGCGGAGGAGCAAGAAGGCGAGCGCAGCAAGCAGGGCCACCAGGGCCACGGGGGCCGTGTGGGTGAGGAAATCGTTGAACGTGAGGCGGCCCGCGGAGCCGATGATCACGTTGGGCGGATCGCCGATGAGGGTGAACACCCCCCCGAGGTCGGCGGCGATGGCCTCCCCTAAGAGCAGGGGCGCGGAGGAGATCCCCATCACCTCGGCAATGGACAGGGTCACGGGGACGAAGGTGAGCATGGTGGTGACGTTGTCGAGGAACATGGAGACCACGGCGCTGGCCAGGGCCAGGGCCAGGAAGAGGGCCACGAGGTTCCCCCGCGACCACTTGGCGGCCTTGATGGCCACGTATTGGAAGAAGCCGGTGCGTTGGAGGAGCCCCACGATGATCATCATCCCGGAAAGGAGCCAAATCGTGTCCACGTCGATGACCTCGACCACCGCGTGGGGGGAGTAGAAGCCGAAGGCCACGCCCGCGAGGACCATGGCCACGGCGCCCAGAAGGGCACCCAGGGTGGGGGAGAGCTTGCCCGAGAGGATGAGGGCGTAGGTGAGGGCGAAGACGCCCGCCGCGGCGAGGGCCGCGCCGCTCATGGGGGAGCCGGTTTATCCGGCGCTGAGCCAGTCCTCCGCCTGGCGCAGGGCCTCGCGCTGTTCGGCGAACGTGATGCGTTGGAGGGCCTCCGGAAAGGGGAGCCAGGCCATGTCCTCCACTTCCTCGCGAAAGGGCTGGCCCTCCTCGTCCGTGCGCGCCAGGAAGAGCACGACCTCCTTCCTCACGAGGGCGCTCTGGCGGGGGAAGGCGTAGCGGACCACGGTGCGGAAGCCCGGGATCAGCTGGATCCGGCGGATGTGGACCTCCTCGGCCGCCTCCCGCAGGGCGGCCTGGAAGTCGTCCTCCCCGGGCTCCACGTGCCCCTTGGGGAAGCCCCAGTGCCCCCCGCGCCGGTTCTTGATGAGGAGGTACTCGCGCCGCCCGCAGTTCTCCCGAAACAAGATCAGCCCCGCGGCTCGCTCCTCCATCGCTCACACGATGTCCAACTCCCGGCCGCTTTTGTCGTAGGCCTTGAGGGACAGGCCCAGGCAGCGGAGCTCCTGCCACAGCACCTTGAAGGACTCGGGGATGCCCGGCCGGGGGAAGTCCTCGCCCCGCAGGATGGCCTTGTACAGGGCCACCCGGCCCCGCACGTCGTCGCTTTTGAGGGTGAGCATCTCCTGGAGGAGGGAGGCGGCGCCGTAGGCCTCCAGGGCCCACACCTCCATCTCGCCCAGGCGCTGGCCGCCGAAGTGGGCCCGGCCGCCCAGGGGCTGCTGGGTGATGAGGGCGTACGGCCCGGTGGAGCGGGCGTGGATCTTGTCGGCCGCGATGTGCTCCAGCTTGAGAAGGTACATGACGCCCACCGTCACCGGGGATTGGAAGGGCTCGCCGGTGCGGCCGTCGCGAAGGATGACCTTCCCGTCCGCCCGCGAGCCGTCGGAAAGGCCGCGCTTTTGGAGCTCCGCGGTGAGCTCGCGGAGGACCTCCTCCTCCTTGGCCCCGTCGAAGGGCGGGGAGGCCACCTTCTCCCCCCGCAGGGCCGCCAGCCACCCCAGGTTGGTCTCGAAGATCTGGCCGAGGTTCATGCGCGAGGGGACGCCCAAGGGGTTGAGGATCACGTCCACGGGGGTTCCGTCGGGCAGGAAGGGCATGTCCTCCACGGGGAGGATGGCGGCGATGACGCCCTTGTTGCCGTGGCGGCCGGCGAGCTTGTCCCCGACCGCGATCCGGCGGCGCTGGGCCACGTACACCTTCACGAGCTCGTTCACCCCGGCCTCGAGCTCGTCGCCCGCGGCTCGGGACAGGCGCTTCACCCGGATGACCGTGGCCGTGCCGGTGATGGGCGGCATGCGCAGCGACGTGTTCTTGAAGTTCCGCATGCGCTCGCCGAAGATGGAGAGGAAGATGCGCTCCTCCGGCGTGGGCTCGCTCTCCCCCTTGGGCGTGATCTTGCCCACGAGGATGTCCCCGGTGCGCACCTCCGTGCCCACGCGCACGATCCCGTGCTCGTCGAGGTTGCGCATGGCGGAGCGGGGGAGGTTGGGGATGTCCGCGGTGATCTCCTCCGGGCCGAGCTTGGTGTCCTCCGCCCGCACCTCGAACTCCTGGATGTGGATGGAGTCCAAGAGGTTCTCGCGCACCAGGCGCTCGGAGACCACGATGGCGTCCTCGTAGTTGTAGCCCTCAAAGGGCAGGAAGGCCACGAGGAGGTTGGCCCCGAGGGCGAGCTCCCCGCCCTCGGTGAACTGGGAGTCCGCGAGGACCTGGCCCTTTTTGACCTTGTCGCCCTTGCGCACCAGCGGCCGCTGGTGGATGAGGGTGTCCTGGTTGGAGCGCTCGAAGACCCGCAGGCGGTAGGTCCTCTCGCCCTTCTTGCCCCGGACCACGATCCTTTGGGCGTCCACGTAGGTGACGGTTCCGTCCTCTTCGGCCACCACCACGGCCCCGGAGTCCCGGGCGGCCTTGGCCTCCATGCCCGTGCCCACGATGGGGGCCTGGGGCCGCAGGAGGGCCACGGCCTGGCGCTGCATGTTCGCGCCCATGAGGGCCCGGTTGGCGTCGTCGTGCTCCAGGAAGGGGATGAGGGCGGCGGACACGCCCAGGATCATGTTGGGGGCGACCTCCACGAAGTCCACCTCTTCGGGGGGGACGTAGCGGAACTCCTCGCGCCCCGTGCGCACCAAGACCTGGGGCTCCACGATCCGGCCGTCCTTGTCCACCTTGACCGTGGCCGGGGCGATCTTGTAGCGCTCCTCCTCGTCGGCCATGAGGTAGCGGATCTCCTTGGTGAGCCGGCCGTTCCTCACCACCACGTAGGGGGCCTCCAGGAACCCGAACTCGTTGACGCGCACGTACACGGCCATGGAGGTGATGAGGCCCACGTTCTGGCCCTCGGGCGTCTCGATGGGGCAGATGCGGGCGTAGTGGGAGGGGTGGACGTCGCGGATCTCCACCTTGGCCCGGCGGGCCGCGGGGCTGCCGATGGCGGAAAGGCGGCGCTTGTGGGTGAGCTCGGAAAGCGGGTTCGTCTGCTCCAGGAACTGGGAGAGGCGCCCCGTGTAAAAGAGGCTGTTGATGGCCGCCTGGATGGTGCGGGTGGAGACGATCCGGCGGATGAGGTCCTTCTCCTCGAGCTCCAGGTGGATGAGCTTGTCCTCAGCCACGCGGGCCATGCGCACCAGGCCCTCGCGCAGCGCGGCCTGGGCCTGCTCGCCCGCGAGCCGCACGCGCTTGTTCGCCAAGTGGTCCGGCTCGTCCAGGAGCTCCGGCTCCTCCGGCGCGCGCAACAGGAGGTCCAGCGCGGCGAACACGTCCTCCGGGACGAGGTACGTCTCCTCCCGGCTGTGCCCGAGCTTGCGGTTGATCTTGAACCGCCCCACCTTGGTCAGGTGGTAGGTGTCCGGCCGGAAGTAGAAGCGCGCGAGGTACTCCTCGGCCTGGGAGAGGGGCACGCGCTCGCCCGAGCGGAACTTGGAGTAGATGAGGCGGATGGCCTCCTCGCGGGAGGCCACCTTCTCCTCGAGCAGGGAGCGGGCGATGGCCGGGTGGGCCACGCGCACGCTGGTGCGGCCCAAGCGGTGGAGGACCTTGACGCGCTCGGGGGTCAGCTCCTCGCCCAGCTGCCAGACCTCATCGCCGGCGGCAATGGGCTCCGCAAGGAGCACAGCCTTCCAGCGGGGGAGGAGCTCCTCCAGGGTCTCCACGGGCACCGGGCGGGAGTAGCGGCGGAGGATCTCCGGGGTGTCCAGGCCCAGGGCCCGCAGGTAGGTGGTGGCGGGCACGGTGGCCCGCCGGTCCAGCCGCACCTTCAGGCTCCAGCGCTTGACGTCGAGCTCGATCTCCAGCCAGGCCCCCTGCTCGGGGAGGAAGTGGGCGCGGAACAGGTGGGGCTCGTCCTGGGTGAGGTAGAGGCCCGGCGAGCGCACCAGCTCGCTGACGATCACGTTTTCCGTGCCGTTGATGATGAAGGTGCCCCGGGGCGTCATGAGGGGGATGTCCGCAAGGTAGAGCTCGGCCTCCTGGCGGAACTTCCCCTCCACCCACAACCGCCCCGTGGCCCTAAGGGGCGCGGCGTAGGTGAGGTCCCGATCCCGACACTCCCACTCGTCGTAGCGGGGCTCGCCGAGGCTGGGGTCCAAGAGCTCCAGGTAGAGGTCGTCCCGCCCGGGTGCGCGGATGGGGCTCACCTCCGCGAACACCTGGGGGATGCCCTCCCGCAGGAACCGCTCGTAGGACTGGAGTTGGTGGGCGATGAAGTCCGGCGGTTCCAGGCGGGGCAGGACCCGTCCGTAGGAGCGCCTGGGGGCCATCACTTAATCTGGACCTCCGCGCCCGCGGCTTCCAGCTTCTTTTTGAGCTCCTCGGCCTCCTCCTTGGAGACCCCGGACTTCACCACCGCCGGCACGTTGTCCACGAGGTCCTTGCACTCCTTGAGGCCCTTCCCAGTGATGTCCTTCACCACCTTGATGAGCTGGATCTTCTGCTGGCCGGCGTTGGTGATGACCACGTCGAAGGTGGTCTTCTCCGGGGCCGCGGCGGCGGCCGGCGCGCCCGGCTGCGGGGCCACGGCCACCGCCACCGGCGCCGCCACCTGGGCCGACACGCCGAACCGCTCCTCCAGAGCCTTCACCAGCTCCGCCAGATCCTTCACCGTCATCTGCTCGATGGCCTGGATGATCTCCTCTTTCGTCATCGTTCACCCCTCTTTTTCCTTGAGTTTCTGCACCTCGGAAAGCGCCACCACCAGCTTCCGGAGGACCCCGGAGAGGACGAAGGCCAGGCCGCGCACGGGGCCCAGCATGGCCCCGGCCAGGCGGCCCAGGAGCTCCTCCCGGGAGGGCAGGGTGGCATACCACTGGACCTGGTCGGCGGGGACCACTTCGCCCGCGAACACCCCGCCGCGCACCTGGAAGTAGTTCGGGTACTTCTGGACGACCTCGGTGGCCACCTTGAACGGGACGGTGGGGTCGTCCCTCCCGATGATCACGAGGTTCGGGCCGCGCAAGAACTCCCCAAGCCCCGGGATCCCCGCCTCCTGGGCGGCCCGCCGGGCCAGGGTGTTCTTCACCACCTTGAGCTCCGCCCCCCGCGCCTTCACCAGCCGGCGGAGGGCCGTCATCTCCTCGCCCGGGATGCCCTGGAAGCCCAGCACCACCGCCGTGCGGGAACGGGAGAGCTTCGCCCGCAGCTCGGCCACCGCCTGCGCCTTTTCGGGTCGGACCATGGCCCCCTCCTCACCGCAGCTGCGCGGCCGCGGCCAAAAGCTCCCGCTCGTCCACGCGGATCCCCGGCCCCATGGTGGAGGAGATGGACACCCGCTGGACGTAGCGCCCCCGCACGCCCTCGGGCTTCCGCTCCAGGATGGCCTTGGTGAGGGCGAGCAGGTTCTCGTACAGCTGGTCTTCGGTGAAGGCGGTCTTGCCAAACACGGCGTGGACGATGCCGTAGCGATCGGCCCGGAACTCGATCATGCCGGCCTTGAGCTCCCGCACCACCGCGGCCACGTCCATGGTGACCGTGCCGGTTTTGGGCGAGGGCATGAGGCCCCGCGGCCCCAGGATCTTCCCGAGCTTCCCCACCAAGGGCATCATGTCCGGGGTGGCCACCACCCGATCGAACTCCAGCCACCCCTCCTTGAGGATCTTCTCCGCGAGCTCCTCCCCGCCCACGTAGTCCGCGCCCGCGGCCTCCGCCTCCCGGATCTTCTCGCCCTTGGCGAACACCAGGACCCGCACGGTCTTCCCCGTGCCGTGGGGGAGGACGCAGGTCCCGCGCACCTGGGCCTGGCTGGGGTTGATGCCCAGCTTGAACGCGGCCTCCGCGGTCTCCGGGAACTTGGCGGTGGCCGTGCGCTTGAGGAGGGCGATGGCCTCCCGCACCGGGTAGACCCGCTCCCTCTCCACCAGGGCCACCGTCTGGAGGTAGCGTTTGCTGCGCTTCATGGCACCACCTCGATCCCCATGTTCCGGGCCGTGCCCAGCACCATGCGGATGGCGGCCTCGAGGTCGTCCGTGTTGAGGTCGGGCATCTTCTTCTCCGCGATGCGGCGGATCTGCTCCATGGTCACCTTCCCCACCTTGATCTTGTTGGGCTGGGACGAGCCCTTTTCAATCCCCGCGGCCCGCTTCAGGAGCACGGACACCGGGGGCTGCTTGAGGACGAACTCGAAGGTGCGGTCGTCGTACACCGTGATCTCCACGGGGATGAGGGTGCCCGGCTCCTCGTTCTTCGTGGCCTCGTTGAAGCGCTTACAGAACTCCATGATGTTGACCTTGTGGGCGCCCAGGGCCGGCCCCACCGGCGGCGCGGGGTTGGCCTGCCCCGCAGGGATCTGGAGCTTGATCTTGGCCACCACCTGTTTGGGCATCCTGCCCTCCTCAGACCTTCTCGATCCCGCTGAGGCTGATGCGGACCGGGGTCTCCCGCCCGAAGATCCGCACCATCACCACGGCCTCCTCGGCCTCCTTGTCGATCTCTTTGATCTCGCCCGTGAAGTCGGCGAAGGGCCCCTCCACGATCTGCACGACCTCGCCCACCTCGAAGCCCACCTCCACCTTGGGCTTGCCCTCGGGGGCGGGCGCGGCCACGGCGCCCGTGAGGCGGCCCAGCACCGTGGCCTCCGGACCGTCGATGGGCACGGGCGTGGAGCGGCTGCCCACAAACCGCGCGGCCCGCTCCAGGCCCCGCACGAGCTCCCGCATCTGGTCCTCGTCCAAGCCCATCTTGGCGAACACGTACCCGGGGATGAGCCGGCGCTTCTCGATGCGCTGGATGGTCACCACCCGCTTGTTCTTGTACTCCTTGACCTTCACCAGGCCGGAGGCCCCCGCGTAGATCTTGTGCTCCTCCTCGATCACCGCGCCCGCCGGCAGCTTCGCCCCCTCCTTCACCCGCGGCGGCAGGAGGTTCTCAGGGACGATGAGCTCCTCGGTCTTCCCGGAGGCGTAGCGCAGGGCCACCTTCTTCACCCGCTCCCGGGCCACGATCTCCCCCTGCACGTCGAAGGTGTAGCGCTCGTCGGCGTCGATGGTGATGGGGAGGCCCACGCGGGTGCGGCCGCCCACGCGCACGTCCTTGCGCAGGATCTTGGTCTGGGGGACCAGGTACTCCTTCTCCGTGTGGGCGGGGGTTTCCACCACAATGCGCCAGTAGGGCTCGAGGCCGAGGACCTCGGCGTCCTCGGGGAGGTGGCGGGGGGGCTTGCGGGCGAGGAGCTCCCCCCGCTGGATGCGGGAGTTGTTGCTCACCAGGAGGTCGTACTCGTAGGGGATGCGGTAGTCGGTGGTGCGGCCGCGCGCGGACCGCGCCGTCACCACCTCCTCCACGGGCACAAAGAACAGCTCCTCCCGCTCGCCCACCTTGATGGGCTCGAAATACTTCTCCCAGCCGAGCTTGCGCACGCGCTCTTCAAGTTCTTCCTTCAGGCGCAGCTCGGAGCCGGTGTGGGTTTGGATGGCGTACCACCGCTTGCGCTGCATCGCCGGCTTACTTCGCGAGGAGCAGGCGCAGGAGCTGCTGGAGCACCCAGTCCGCCAGGCCGAGGTACACGCCCAGCACCACGGTCATGAGGATCACCAGCACGGTGAACCCCACGACCTCCCGGCGGGAGGGCCAGCTCACCCGCCCCACCTCGGCCCGCACGGACAGGAAGTACTCCTTGATCCTCGCCAGGAACTTCATCCCCCCTCCTTGGCAGGCCCGGGAGGACTCGAACCCCCAACCTGCGGATTTGGAGTCCGCCGCTCTGCCACTTGAGCTACGGGCCTGTCCTGCCCCAAGGATACCCCTTGGGGGCCTACGCCTCCTTATGCTCGGTGTGCCGGCGGCACCACCGGCAGTACTTGCGGAGGGAAAGCTTTTGCCGCGTGTTTTGCCGGTTCTTGCGGGTGTAGTAATTTTGCCGCCCGCACTGGGAGCAGGCAAGGGCCACGACGAGCACGTTCTCCTTCTTGGCCATGGCTACTTCAGGATCTTCGTGACCACGCCCGCGCCCACGGTCTTACCGCCCTCGCGGATGGCGAACCGCTGCCCCTCCTCCAGGGCCACGTGCTTGATGAGCCGGCAGCGCAGGTTGTTCACGTTGTCGCCGGGCATGACCATCTCCACGCCCTCGGGGAGGACGATCTCGCCGGTCACGTCCGTGGTGCGGAAGTAGAACTGGGGCTTGTAGCCGGTGAAGAAGGGGGTATGGCGGCCGCCCTCCTCCTTGGAGAGGACGTACACCTGGGCCAGGAACTCCGTGTGGGGGGTGATGGAGCCCGGGGCCGCCAGGACCTGGCCGCGCTCCACCTCGTCCTTCTCGATGCCCCGCAGGAGGACCCCCACGTTGTCGCCGGCCACGGCCTCGTCCAGGACCTTGTTGAACATCTCGATGGAGGTGGCCACGGTCTTCTTGATCTCGTCCGTGAGGCCCACGATCTCCACCTCGTCGCCGGGGCGGAGGCGGCCGCGCTCCACCCGGCCCGTCACCACCGTCCCACGCCCCTTGATGGAGAAGATGTCCTCGATGGGCATGAGGAAGGGCTTATCCTCCTCGCGCTTGGGGAGCGGGATGTAGTTGTCGATGGCGTCGAGGAGCTCCAGGATGGGCTTCACCGCCGGGTCGTCCAGGGAGTTGGCCTGCAGGGCCTTGAGGGCGGAGCCGCGGATCACGGGGACCTCGTCGCCCGGGAACTCGTACTTGGAGAGGAGGTCGCGGATCTCCATCTCCACGAGGTCCAAGAGCTCGGGGTCGTCCACGAGGTCCACCTTGTTCAGGAAGACCACGATGGCCGGGACGTTCACCTGGCGGGCCAGGAGGACGTGCTCGCGGGTCTGGGGCATGGGGCCGTCCACGGCGGAGACCACGAGGATCGCCCCGTCCATTTGGGCGGCGCCGACGATCATGTTCTTGATGTAGTCGTGGTGTCCAGGGCAGTCGATGTGGGCGTAGTGGCGCTTCTCCGTCTCGTACTCCACGTGGGCCACGTTCACCGTGAGGATCTTCGTCTCGTCGCGGCGGAAGAGCTTGGCGTCGGCCTTGGCCACCTCGTCGTAGGAGCGGAACCGGGCCAGGCCCTTCCAAGAAAGGACCTTGGTGATGGCCGCGGTGAGCGTGGTCTTCCCGTGGTCGATATGGCCGATGGTCCCCACGTTCACATGGGGTTTGGTTCGAACAAACTGCTCCTTCGTCGCCATCCTTTACCTCCTCGCCTTGGGTTTTCCCTCCGCTGGAGCCCGCGGCCGGAATCGAACCGGCGACCTTCCCATTACCAGCGGGACGCTCTGCCGACTGAGCTACACGGGCCCAGGGCGCTAGTCTACCCGAACGCCGCGGACGCCCGCAAGTACTGGAGGGGGAGGGATTCGAACCCCCGAAGGCCTGAGGCCGCCAGGTTTACAGCCTGGTGCGTTTGGCCGCTTCGCTACCCCTCCGCTAGGCCCCCAGGGCCCCGCGCCTTTCCGCAGGGCCCTCGCCCGGGGCTAGGGAGCCAGTGGCCCGACTCGAACGGGCAACCTTCCGCTTACAAGGCGGATGCTCTACCCCTTGAGCTACACTGGCCAGGCCCGCCCATTCTAGCTGGAACCGCTCTTCTCCTCAACCAGGGCGTAGACCCACACCGTGCGGCGCCGCGGCCCGTCGAACTCGCAGAAGTAGACGCCCTGCCACGTCCCCAGGCGGAGGCGGCCGCCCTCCACGGGCAGGACCAAAGAAGGGCCCAACAGGGCCGCCCGCACGTGGGCCGGGGCGTTGCCCTCCCCGTGCCGAAAGGGGAGGGAGGGGACCATCTGGGCGAAGGCACGCCCGAAGTCCGCCCGCACCTCGGGGTCCGCGGTCTCGTTCACGGTGAGGGCCGCTGTGGTGTGGGGACAGAAAAGGAGGACGAAGCCCTCCTGCACCCCCAGGGAGCGCACGGCCGCCGCCACCTCCGGGGTGATGTCCAGGACCTCCTCTTTGGCCCGCGTGGTGAGGGGGATCTCCACTCGCTTCACCGCAGGGCCTCCTCCAGCTTCTGGCGCAGCGCCTGGGGGTCGCGCACCCCCTGCACGTGGAGGATGACCTCGCCCTCGCACCCACGCAGCACGGCCACGAGCGTGGCCCGTTCCGCGGCCAGGACCGCGAGGGCCCGGTAGACCTCCTCGGGCCCGCGGGGGCGGAGGCGGATGCGCAGCCCCTCCTCCCCCAGGGCCGCCAGGTGGGCCAGGGCCTGGAGCAGGCGGTCCTTGGAGAGCACGCCCACGAGGTGCCGCTCGCCGTCCACCACGGGCAGGACGAGGTAGTGCCCGAGGAGGACGGCGGCGCGCTCGATGGGGTCCTCGGGGGTGAGGACGTCCTGGGGCGGGGTGAGGACCTTCTCCACGGGGAGCTCGGGCGAGGGCGCGGCGGCGAGGGCCCGCCGGGTCAGGAAGCCCTTGAGCCGCCCCTGCTCGTCCACCACGAACAGGACCGCGAGGTTCCCGGCCTCTGCGCGCTCCCGGGCCTCGCCCACGGAGGCCGTGGCGGGCACGTGGGGGGCGGGGGTCATCCACTCCCTAACCAGCATCGGCGGCGGCGCGCAGCTGGGCCAACACCCGCTCCTGGAGCGGCCCGGGCACGAAGTCGTAGCGGAGGAACTCCATCTGGAAGGTGGCCCGGCCCTGCGTCATGGACTTGAGGTCCAGGGCGTAGGAGAGGAGCTCGGCCAGGGGCACCTCCGCGCGGATCCGGGTGCGCCCCCCTTCCGACTCCATGCCCAGGATGCGCCCCCGCCGGCCGTTCAGGTCGGAGATGATGTCCCCGGTAAAGGCCTCGGGGGTGGTGACCGTAAGGAGCATGATGGGCTCCAGCAGCGCGGGCTCGGCCTTTTCCGCGGCGAGCTTGAAGGCCTGGCGGGCGGCGATGCGGAAGGAGAGCTCCGAGGAGTCCACCTCGTGGTACATCCCGTAGAACACCACGGCCTTGATGTCCACCATGGGGAAGCCCGCGAGGATCCCCTCCTCCATGGCGTCCCGCACGCCCTTCTCCACCCCGGGGATGAACTCCTGGGGGATGACCCCGCCTTTGGTCTCATCGGCGAACTCGAAGCCCGCGCCCCGGGGGAGGGGCTCGATGCGGAGGTGCACCTCCCCGAACTGGCCGCGCCCGCCCGTCTGCTTCTTATGGCGGTAGCTAGCGATGGCCGTCTTCCGGATCGTCTCCCGATAGGGCACCTTGGGCACCCGGTACGTCACCTCCACCCCGTACCGGTTCCGCAAGCGCTCCGCGAGGACGTCGAGGTGGATGTCGCCCATCCCGGAGACGAGGCCCTCCTTGGTCACGGGGTCGCGGGCGTAGGTAAGGGTGGCCTTGGTGCTCACGTACTCCCGGAGGACCGTGCTCATCTTCTCCTCGTCCGCCTGGGATTTGGGGGCCACGGCGCGGATGAACACGGGCTTCGGGAAGGGGATGGGGGGCACGGGCTCGGCCTCCGGGCTTGCGCTCAGGGTGGCGCCCAGCTCGATCCCCTCCAGCTTCCCCAGGGCCACGATCTCCCCGGCCTCGGCCCGCCCCACCTTCTCCATCTTCGTCCCCAGGAACCCGTAGACGTCGCGGAGCTGCACCTTGTTCTTGGTGGAGAGGTCAAAAAGGGTGTCGCCCTCCTTGATCTCCCCGGAAAGAACGCGCACGAACGTGAGCCGACCCAGGTAGGGGTCGAGGCTTAAGGCGAAGCACCGGAGCCGGGTGCCCGGGGGCTCGGGGAGCGCCGGGGCCAGGAGGCCCGTCCAATCCAGGAGCTCGGCCAGGCCCACCCCGGCGGTCGCGGAGCCGAACAAAACGGGCACGATCTCCCCCGAGGTGATCCCGATCCGCAGGGCTTCGACCACCTCCCCCTTGCTCACCGGCTCCTCCGCCAGCACCTTCTCCAGAAGGGCGTCGTTGTAGGTGGCCACCTCCTCCAGGAGGGCGGAGCGCCAGCCCTGGGCCGCGGCCGGCAGGGGGCCCCCGTCCGCCAGGAGGTCCACCAGGCCCTTCAAGGCCGCCCCCTCCCGCAGGGGGAAGACCAGGGGCACGAACCGCCCGGGCAACGCGTTGCGAAGCTCCTGGAGGACCTTCTCCGGATCGGCAAGGGGCTTGTCCATCATGTTGGCGAAGACCAGGGCGGGCCGGCGGTACACCCGGCGCACGACCTCCCAGGCCTGCTCCGTGACCACCTCCACAGGCTTTTCCGCGTTGACCACGAGCACCGCGAGGTCCGCGGCGTCCAGCCCCTTGTAGATCTCCTCCACGAACTCCAGCAGGCCGGGGGTCACGAGGACCGTGACCTTCCGCTCGCGCCACGTGCAGGAGGCGACGGCAAGATCGATGGAGATGCGGCGGTTTTTCTCCTCGGGGCTGCGGTCGAACAGGGCCTCCGGGGCCTTGGCCGCCCGGAGCAGGGCCTCGGCCAGCGCGGTCTTCCCCGATCCGGAGTGGCCAACCAAACAAAAGCTGTAGGCCTTTGCCATCGGGATCACCTCGACAGTTGCCGCAACACGTTGCAGCCAGTATATCCTAGGGTCGGAGGGCGGACAAAGTGGGGATCCTTCGCAGGCACGGGAGAACAGGGCACCGGGTGCAGGCCCTGGTGGAGGAGCACCTGCGCTGGGTGGAGGCCACGCTTTTGGCCATGCGGGAGGCGGTGGAGGCCTACCTGGCGGGGGAGAGCTGGGAAAAGCTCGAGGAGCGGGCCGTCCACGTGCATCGCCAGGAGAGCCGGGCGGACGACGCCCGCAAGAACGCGGAGGTCCAGCTCGTGCGGGGGGCGCTCCTGGTGGGGATGCGCCGGAACCTCCTCGATGTGTTGGCCTCCCTGGACCTCGTGGCCAACAGCGCCGAGGCCGTGGTGGACTTCCTCGTCTACCAGCGGGTTTCCGTCCCCGCCCTGCTGCACCCCCTCCTCCGTGACTTCCTCCAGGGCCTCGTGGAGGAGTGGGGGACCCTGCGGGCGGCCACCCAGAGCTTCCTCGCCGGCCAGGCCCAGGAGACCGTGCGCCTGTGCGAGGAGGTCGACCACCAGGAGAGCCATCTCGACGAGATCCACAAGCGCATGACGCTGCGCCTTTTCGGCACGGACCTCCCCTTGGCGGAGAAGATCCAAGCCCGGGACTTCGTGGACAAGCTCGAGGCCTGCGCCAACGCCATGGAGGACGTGAGCGACCTCCTCACCGTGGCGGTGGCCGTGTCCCTGACGTTCTAGGGGGTGGGGGATGTTCCGAGCGCGTCCGAGGACGCTGCGGTTCGCGGAGCACGCCCGGGCCGTGGAGGAGACGGCGGAGGAGCTGGGCAAGCAGGTGCGGGCCTGGCTGCGCCGGGAGGCCGTGCGGGCGGAGGGGGTCAGCGAACGGGAGCACCGGGCGGACGCGATCAAGCGGGAGATCCGGGTGGCCCTGGCCAAGATGCGCCGCCTCCCTCTGCCCAAGGACCGGCTGTTGGAGCTCCTTTGGCATCAGGACGAGATCGCGGACCTGTGCCAGGACGCGGCCCTCCTCATGGCCCTGCGCCGGCCGGAGCTGGGCCTGGAGATGGAGGACGCCTTCCGCTCCCTAGCGGAGGGGCTGAGCAAGGCCGTCCACACCTACACCCTGGCCATCTCCGCCTTCGAGGAGGCCTTCGTGCAGGAGACGCTGGGGCGCCAGGCCGAGGAGATCGCGCGCCAGATCGACCTCGTGAACCGCCTCGAGCACGAATCCGACCTCCTGGAGCGGGAGATCGTGGCCCAGGTGTACGGGAGGGAGGACCTGCCGGCGTTCGACCGCTACCACCTCGTGCAGCTCGTGCTCCTTTTGGGGGACACCGTGGACCAGGTGGAGGACGCCGCGGGCGACCTCGCCCTGCTCATGGCGGGGATCCCACGGTGACCTTGTCCAGGAGACCCTCCAGGGTCTTGGGGCCGATCCCCGGCACCTTGAGGAGGTCCTGCACACTCCGGAACGGGCCGTAGGTCTCCCGCCATTCCACGATCCGGCGGGCGAGCACCGGCCCGATCCCCGGGAGCCGCTCCAGCTCCGCGGCCGTGGCGCGGTTCAGGTCCAGGGGGCCGGCCTCCACGAACCCCACCGGCAAGACCACGGCCGGGACCTCGAGGGGCTGCTCGGCCGCGGGGGGACGGGGGCGGGGCGGGATCCAGCGCAGCCCGGCGTACACGAGCGCGGCCAGCAGGAGGAGGAAGGCGGCCCAAAAGCGCGGGGGAACCCTAGGCCAGGAGCTCCTGGATCCGGGCCAGGCCCCACTTCTCCTGGGCCCGGCGGGCCGGCTCGGGCTGGCGCTCATACCGCTCCTTGGCGAACTTGGCCTTCCAGGCGGCCACGAAGAGCTCGCGCAGGGCGCCCCGGATCTCCGGCCGCTCCCGCAGCCAAGCCCCGTGGCGCAGGACCAACGCCTCCAGCTCGGGGAGGTACACGTCCACCGCCGCGGCCTGGGCGAGCCGCGCCAGGGCCTCCTCCGGACGCGCCGGCAGGAGCTCCAGCCCCTCCCGCCACCAGGCCCGGCGGCGCAGCTCCTCCTCCGCCCGGGCTCGCATGCGCGCCCCCTTGGCCCGGTACTCCGGAAGCCGCCACACCGGGAAGGGGAGGACCTCGTGGGGGCACGCATCGGGGACCGCGAACGCCTTGGGGTTGGCGACGATGCGCCCGTGCCAGGAGAGGCAGCCCTCGCAGGTCCGCCAGGTCACGTTGGTGTAGCACTGGTAGAGGCGCAGGCGCCCGCGGAGGAGGTGGGCAAGGACGCGCAGGAAATCCAGGGGGGCCATCAGTGCCGAGGGTGGGAGTCGAACCCACACGCCCCTTCCGGGGCACGGGATTTTGAGTCCCGCGCGTCTGCCTGTTCCGCCACCTCGGCCCTCGCGCGATTATACCCGCGGTTCCTCTTGGGCCCGGCACTGCGGGCACAAGCCGTAGCCCTGGATCACCACCTCGCCCAGGGCGAAGCCCAGCGCCTGGGCGGCCTGCTCCACTGCGCGGCGGGCCGCGCCCACCGCGAACTCCCCCACCCGGCCGCAGCGGCGGCACACGAGGTGTCCGTGGTCCTCCCGACCGAAAACCCGCTCGTAGTGGGCATGGGCCTCGCCGAACTCCACCTTGCGCACCAGGCCCGCCCGCTCCAGGAGCTCCAGGGTGCGGTACACGGTGGCCGCGGAGACCCGGGGGCGCAGGGCCCCCCACAGCTCGGCGGCCTCGAAGTGCTTGGGGAGCTGGGCCAGGCCCTGGAGGACCGCCAGGCGGGCGCGCGTGACATGGAGGCCCTCCCGCCGCAAGAAGCTCACAAAGACCTCGCGCGGATCAGCTTCCATGGCGCGCGTCCTTGGGGAGCCCCGCGGCGCCCGGGCCCAGGAGCACCAGCTCCCGCAGCCCCACCCCCGCCTCCCAGGCCACCGGCCCGCACTTCGCCTGGAACACGAAGAAAATGGGCCCGGGCTCGCGCGCAAGCCCCTCGAAGTTGCCCATCCCCTTGCTCACCACCAGCTCCGCCCGCGCGAACCGCGCGCGGAACTCCGGCGCGCACAGGGGCAGGAAGACCCCCGGAAGATCGGAGCCGGTGGTGATGACCTCCACCTCCTTGGGCAGGCCGACGTCCGCGAGGTCCTCCAGGGTCACGTCGTTGAGGATGGGGCCGCCCCGCACGGCCAGGGTTACCGCCTTCCCCTGTGCCAGGAGCTCCTCGATCAGGATGCGGTCGGCCACGATCTCCCCGGCGTTGTCCGCCAGGTACAGCACGGTCCGGGCCTTGGCCAGGTGCTCCCGAAAGCGGGGGAGGTCCCAGCGCCCGCGGGGGCTGGCCCAGGCCCGCTCCAGCATGGAGACGAAGTCGATCTCCCCATAGACCCCGAGGTCCAGGGCGTTGGCCGCCGCGGCCAGGTGGAGCGCGGCGTCCAGGGGATCGGGAGCGGAACGGACCCGCGCCCGCAGCGCGGGGTAGAGCTGCAGGAGCTTGGCGTTGCCCTCGCGCTTGGCCCTGTGGAAGGGGTCGCCCGTGCCCAGCTTCTCCCGCACGCGGGCGGCTACGGCGGCACCGAGGGCGATGGGCGGCCGCTCCCGTGGCCAGCGGGCGGCCTCGGCCGCGGCCGCGGTCAGGGCCTGCCAGAGCTGCTCCTCGTCCGCCCCCGCCAGGCGCCCCGCGTTCAGCGAAGCCTGCAGGATGCAGGGGATGCACTCCGGGTAGGTCCGCATGGGCTCCCCTCTTCCGTGGGCAATCATAGCCCAGGCCCGCCCCGGCGCGCGCCCGCGGGAGGGGAGCTTGTACAATGCGGGGCCATGCGGGAAAGGATCGTGCGCTGGGCCTTGGACCTTTTGCGGTTTCCCACCGTCACGGGGCGGGAGGAGCTCTGCGCCGCCTACCTCGCCGAGGAGCTGGAGAAGTTGGGGATGACCGTTTCCGCGCAGCCGGTGTTGGGGGCCGGGGCCAACCTCCTGGCCGCGCGGGGCGAGGGCGGGCCCTGGTTGGTCACCCACCTCGACGTCTACCCCCCCTTTGAGCATCCGGACCCGTTCCGGCCCCGGCTGGAGGACGGGGCCCTGGTGGGGCGGGGCGCGGTGGACGCCAAGGGGCAAATCGCCGCCCTGCTTTGGGCCCTCCAGGCCACGGAGGAGCCCGTCCAGGTGGCCCTCGTGGTGGACGAGGAGGAGCTGGGCCGCGGCTCCGAGGCGTTGGAGGTCCCGCCCGGGGTGGAGGGCGCGGTGGTGTTGGAGCCCACCAACCTCCGGATCGCCATCGCCGAAGCGGGCTCCGTGGGCCTGGAGGTGCTCGTGCGGGGAAAACCCGCGCATGGCACAACCCCCTGGGCCGGGGAATCCGCGGTGGAGCGGGCCTTCGCCCTCTACCAGCGGCTCCTTTCCGCGCCGTTCATGGCCCACCGCCACCCCCTTTTCCCCAAGGGGGCTTGGGTGAACCTGGGCCGCGTGGAGGGCGGCTACGACACCATGGTCGTCCCCCCGCATTGCCGCATGGAGATGGATTTGGGCTTCGCGCCCGGGCTCTCCGCCCGCGAGGTCCTCCGCCAAACCGAGGAGGCCATGGCCGAGGCCGAGCGCATCTTCGTCACCGATGCCTGGGAGCCCTGGGAAACGGCGGAGGACGCCAAGGTGGTGCGGGCCCTGCGGCGGGCCTACGAGGAGGTTCTGGGAGGCCCGGCGGCCTTCACCGGCATGCCCTCCTGGACCGACGCGGCCAACCTGGTGCGCAAGGGCGTGCCCACCGTGGTGTTCGGCGCGGGGGATCTGGCCATCGCCCACACCTGGCATGAGGCCGTGAGCCTGGCGGAGCTGGAGCTCCTGGCCCGGGTCCTCGCCGCCCTCATTCGTCTTTGGCCGAGGGTATAGGGGCGACCATGCGGACCCACTCGCCCCACTGGCCGATCGCGCGGAACCCCAGCTTCTGGTACCACGCCCGCGCGCGGAGGTTCCGCTCGCCCACCCAAAGGGCGGCCAGGCGCATGCCGCACGCCCGGCCCAGGGCGTAGGCCTCCTCGAGCAAGGCCCGGCCCACCCCCTTCCCCTGCCAGGCGGGGGCCACGGCGATTTCGTGAATCTCCAGCACGCGGCCGAGCTCCCAGTCCTTCCAATCCGGGCAGGCCGCGATGAGCCCCACCACCTGGCCCTCGGCCTCCGCCACAAGGAACCCCTCTTTACACGTGCGCCGCAGCCACTTGAGGTAATGGCGGGCCTCCTCGGGGCTCTCCTCCCCGTACTCCTCCAGCCCCCGATAGGCCTGCATGAGGAGCTCCACCAGGGCCGGGAGGTCTTCCAACGTTCCCTGACGGATGTGGACAGCCTGTGTCGTACCTCTTCCTTCTGGCACGGATGAAAGGCGCAGGAGTCTAAACCGAAAGCCTCGGGTCCTTCAAGATGGCGGACCCCTAGCAGCCTTTGATCGCAAACCCCGCGATTTAGGTTCTTCTTACGCTCCCTTGTTTTTCTCTCTGAATCCCAATTTTGCAAGTCTTGACGGCCACGAAAGCCCTCCCTTTTGAAAGGAGCACACTGCACGGCGATCACCCGATTCTTGTTGCATCCAGGATGTTGGGACAAATGTCCTTCTTTTGGCGGACATGGGTGGGCAAAATTAGAAAAAAGAGGTGGTTTAACGTGCTATCAAATCGGTACCGCTGGATGGGCGTAGGTCGCCTTTGGGCCCTCTTTTTTCTCCTTTCTGGCTGCTTGCTCTTCGCCCCCAGCAGTGACGCGCAGCTCGTAGGGCCTTCGGGTTCCGAGTCCCAAGGAGCCCTTTCTCTCCTGTCCCAGGCCGGTCAAAATGCCCTTCTGGAAAGAGCTCTCGGCTCAGCCTCGGTACAAGCTCTGATCCAAAAGTTGGAGGCACGGGGTTTGCAGAGGAAGTCTGGTGCCGAGCAGGCCTTGGCCTTCGAGCGCGGCCAGATTCTCATTTTGCGCTTCACCCCGGGGGCCCAGCGGGACTTCCCACCCCCTCCTGAATCCAAAGAGGCGGCAAAAAGGGAGCCTCCTAAACTTGAAAGGGATGTGAAAAGGCAACCGAAACGCGACCCTGAGCCCTCCCCTCTTGCGTTCCTAGTTTACGCTGCCCTGCCCCAAGGGGAGGAGGCGTTCGCCGTGCTGCAGGAGGACAAAAACGTGTATCTCAACCTCTATCCTGACGGGGAGAAACGCTTCCTTTTGGTCACTGGGGATAGGCTGCTTGAGCAGCTCAGGAAAAACGAGCGCTTCCGGAGGTTCGAGGCGGACCTAAAGCAGCGCGTGGAACAAGTCACTTGTGGCCCAGCTTTTGTAGATCAGGCCACCCACACGGCGTACATTTTCGCCCATGGGCGGGCCTCAAGCCTTTCCACCGCCTCTTCCCTTTACGGGCCCGCGGTTTATCCCCCGCCCTCTTCCTACCATTTGGTTGAGGGGGCCACGTACTTGATGCTGGCAAAGGTGCAGAGCCTCACGCCTGAGCTCATGATCGATCCTGAAAGCCTGTGGCTTTTTCCCCACGCGCTTAAGGCGGATGCTGAGGAGAAGCGAAGGCCTTCGGAAGCGGGCTTGACGGAGGCCTGCCGCGTCGCGGTCCTCACGGGAGGGCGGAGGCCGAGCGCCTGGAGCGGCCTCCGAAGCTTCGGCTGGGTTGAAATGATTTATCCCGTTGAGCTTGCTCGTTCGGAACCCATGTCCCATATGAGCACGGAACCTTTGCCGTACACGAACTTAACCATCTTTTGTTGGGAACTTATGGATTATCCGGAGGACAACATCCTCCTTCGGTTTAAAACAGATCTCGAGCTAACGCTCGTGCTTTACAACAGGGTCATGAAATCCGCAGATTATGGGGACGTAGGAGTTGCGGATGGTAACTCATCTCTGCTTCTCCTTGCCGGATATAACGAGCTCACCCCAACCGAGGTCTATACGGTGCAGCAGAAAATAAACCTGTTTGGCCCGCCCTCGGTTACCTTCGAAATACTGCAAAAGCTCATGGAAGATGTGCTTGGTCTTTCGCTGGAGGAAGTGGGGCTTATCTTCTTGAGGCTTGCAGAGGCGGAGCGCCAGGGAAGGTTTGCCGAGGAATATGCGGCTGTAGCACATACGAAATTAGCAAGACTCCGCGCACTTCTCTTCAAAAGCCCCGATTACTTCCCCGCTCATCTATCAATTGAAGTGTCCCTACTGTCCCCAGAAGCTAAGGAATCTCGAGCTCGGGAGTTCATCAGGGCTGCCGCGCTGGAGTATGCCCGCATTATCCGCGAGCTGAAGCCTCAGGGCCTAGAACCCCAAGTTTTCCCGCCAGCGATTGTTGGGGATGTGAAATGGTTAGGAAAACTTATCGTGGAGATTATCATAAATTACGCGATTGAAAAAGTATTTGATAAATACGTGGTTTCGCTCTTTGTACAAGAACCCTTTGACGACGTGATTGTGTTCGAACTTTTACAAAACTATGAATTTTATGCCGTTGCACTGCTTGAGCGGCAGCGATTTGAAAGTCATCTTGGTACTTATATCGATTATGGTGGTGTTCTTCCAGCCGGAACAGTTTCGGCTTTTAACTCAATAGTTTCGGAATTCTTTAGCGTCGAGAAGACAAAGAAAGTATACCTTGCAATGTTGATCGCTCTTATGCATCACGCCGGAAAAGAACTAGATCCTCTAGGAGATATGGAGGAATTCAAGAAGAGAATGTACACTGCATTGCAAACAATATTATATCTTAACTCAGCCGTCCGCCTCCAGCACGAAAAGCCTGGATGGAAGCCCAGAGAGGCATGGGTACCTTTGGGCTTGTACATCAAAGAAGAGGATGGAACGCCAACAGTTTTACTTAAACAGAACGTCACTGTGCGAAATGACCACACCGGGAAATATGAGGAACGCGTTAATTTTGCAGCCGTGCGAATCCACGACACGCCTCACTTTAATGCGACACGCTGTTCAGAATGGCTTAGGGAAGCAGAAGAGATTTTGTACGAGGCTACCTTAAGGACGTACAAAAATGAGAAACGATGGATCAAGCACCAAGTTGCCGCGGTTATCTTTATGGAGCAGCCTGATCCAATACGCATAAGAGATTTGGCAAACTTGCTATACAAGGAAAGTCCGTTGGGAGGACCATACCAGCGCGGATACGTTATTTGGCGAGAAGGGGACAAGGTGGTTTACAGCCGCGTGGACCGCGGAAGTCGCCACGATAAGGAGACCGATCAAAAAATCGTGTGTGAGCTGATACCGCAAAGCTGGACTCGACTTCCATTGGAAGAATATCCCCCTGAAGGTACCCCGAGTGACGCAGCCATTCTTGTAGCTTGTAGGAGGCTGTGTCGAGTTTGAGCGACGAACTACCTTTCCTTACTGGCAACGCCCGCCCTCATGAAACGCCAAACCAAACGGAAAATCGGCAAAGGGCGGTGAAAAACCGCCCTTTTTTCTTTGCCTCAAAAGGTGCTCCAAAACATGTGAGCGTTGGACCCGCGGTTTGGCCGATGAGTTGCACCGGAAGCAACCGAAGAGCCCTGAGAAAAGAGGAACAATTTTTTAAAAGCGCAGCACGTATGCAACGCGTATCTATCTTAGCTCCTGTGCATTTTTATTTCCCGAAGAGAGATCTCGGCGGGTCCTGGTTTAAAGGCTCTGGTTAATCCCTCAAGAATTCCTGCAAAACCCCGATAGCTTTGCGCTTCCACTGGTTCTAGTCTGAAACTGTGGCCCTCGTAATCTTTACCGGAGCTCATCTGGGCTATGACCCCCAGAAGGTGCCCATTGGCGGTGGGGCCACCGTGGGGCAGGCCCTGGTCCGCCGCTGGGCCCAAACCTGGCCGTTCGACCTCGTGGTCCTGGGCACCGGCCCGCTCCCCCCTCACCCCCAAGTGAGCTACCACCGCCTCGCGGTGGCGGAGGAGGGCCTCCTCACGAACTTCTCCGTGCGGCGGTACGCCCGCATGTGCCGGGAATTCGAGCGCGGGGTGACGCGCTTTTTGGCCCGTCTCGCCAAGGAGGTGAACCCCGCCCACACCGTGGTGGTGCACAACGACATCGCTGAGGCCGGGGATTTCCGGGCCATCGCCCGCATGGGATTCCGACAGGTGGCCCTCTTCCACGTGGACGTCGTGGACTACACCGCGCAAATCTACCTGCGGGGGTGGGCCACCGCTCCCGCTTTGGCCCGCCTCTGGCGGGGGTTGGCACGGCTGCGGGTGACCCGACTGACCCCCGAGGTCGTGAAGCTGATCTTCGAAAAGCAGGAGCTTTGCGCGCGGTTTTGCCAGCGGCTGGTGGTGCCCTCCTCCGCGATGGCCGAAATCCTGCGCGCTTCTTACCCTTGGCGCACCGCGGAGGACGTGGCGGTGATCCCCTGGGGGGCCCTGGTCGAGGGAGCACCGGCGGGCGTGGAGGAGGCCGTGGCGGAATTGCGCCGCCGCTACGACCCGGCGGGCCGACCGGTGCTCCTCACCCTCTCCCGCATTTCTCCGGAAAAGGGGCAGGACCTCCTCCTCCGCGCGCTGCGGATTTGGGATAAGCGTCAACGCCAAGACCTGCTTCTTTTCATTTGCGGGGAGGCGGCCTACATGCACGGAGCGAGTTACTTACGAAAGCTGCACCGCTTGGCCACGCGGCTTAGGCGCACCCAGGTGGTCTTCCCCGGGCACGTAGGGGGCGCCGTGAAGCACGCGTTCTTCCGGCTTGCGGATCTTTACGTTTTCCCCTCGCGGCACGAAAGCTACGGCCTCACCCTCATGGAGGCCATGGCCGCTGGGCTTCCCGTCCTCACCACCCGCCACCGCTCCGCCCAGGACCTCGTGCGGCCGGAGTTCGGCAGGGTCGTCGATCCTCGCCCCGCCGCCCTGTACCGAGGCCTAAGGGAACTCCTTGCGGAACCCGAACGGCTTAGGCTTATGGGCGAAGAGGCTCAGAAGCATGCGCTGGCACGGCCTTTTGAACACGCTGCGGACACGTTGGCCTTTCGTCTTCTCGAGCTGCTCCACGGGGAAAAACTCATCCCAGCTCAAAGCTGTTAGAGGCGATGACTTCCGCATACCAAAAGGCGCTGTCCTTGGGGATGCGCCGGAGGGTTTTAAAATCCACATAAACCAAGCCGAACCTTTTGGTGTAGCCGTGGACCCACTCAAAGTTATCCAGCAGGGACCAGACGAAATGCCCTTTGAGCGGGACCCCCTCGTGCAAAGCGCGATGCGCTTGCGCGAGGTGATCGCGCAAGTACTGAATGCGTTCTCGATCGTGGATGCGCCCATCCGGGGCGAGCGCATCGTCGAAGGCCGCCCCGTTTTCCGTCACGAAAAGGGCCGGCACCCGATATTCTCGATGCAGGCGCACAAGGATCTCATAAAGGCCTTGGGGGTGGATTTCCCACACCATTTCCGTATACGCGGCGCCTTCCGGCTTGACCGGTCGGAGGTGTAAGAGGGGGTCGTGGGGATCCTGCCGCACAACGATTCGGGTGTAGTAGTTCACCCCAAGAAAGTCCAGACGCCAGCTGATTTGGGCCATGTCCCCCGGCTTCATCTCCGGAACGAGTTTCCCGTACCAAGCCCACACATCCGCGGGATAGGGGCCGCGGAGGAGGGGACCGAGGAACCAGCGGTTGCGGAACCCATCCATGCGGAAAGCGGCGGCGAGGTCCTCCGGAGCTTCGGAGGCAAACGACCTCGATAGGCCAAGTCGCGCCCAGAAGTCAAGCCCTATGCCCGCAAGAGCTCTGCAAGCTGCAAGGCGTTCTCCGGGGCCCAGGCGTTCCAGTCGTTGTTAAAGTAGACGAACACGCGGGCCACAGGAAGCGCCCGGATCCGCTCCGCCCAGGCCCGCAGCTCCCTCAGGGAATAGCGGTACGCGTACCACACCCCCTTCCCATGGAACCGCACGAACGCGTGCGTCGCCGTGGCCACAGGGTATTCGGGAAGCCCGGGAGCGCTCACAATGCACATGGCCACGCCTCTTTCCCGCAAAAGCGCCGCGGTTTCCTCTTGAAACCAACTGGGATGCCGAAACTCCAGGGTGTTCGCAAAACGGGGGTCCAGCTGGTCCAGAATGCGCAAAAGGAGATCCCGATCGTATTTGAGGCTCGGCGGGAGCTGAAACAGGAACCCCCCGAGCTTTTCCCCCAGGGCCTCGCCCAAGGCATAGAAGCGGCGCACCAGCGCCTCCGTCCCCCGGAACTTGCGCAGGTGCGTGATCCCCCGGAAGGCCTTAAGGGTGAAGAGGAAGCCCGGAGGGCCCTTGCGAGACCAAGCCTCCACCATCCTTGCCGTGGGGAAACGATAAAACGTGGCGTTCACCTCAACGGTGTCGAAGACCCGCGCGTAGAAATCGAACCAATCCCGCTCCGCAAGCCCCTCCGGATAGAAGAGGCCCTCCCAGTGGGGGTAGATCCAACCCGAACAGCCGATCCGGTACTCCTTCAGGGCTGGGGCGCCTCCCGCGGGTTGCGCAGCCAACGGCTCACCTTCTCCCGCCACTCCCGCTGTGCCGCAAGCCCGCCCTTCTCCACCGCCTCATCGAAAAGGTCATGCACCTCCTGGCACTTCTGCCAGAAGCGCTGGTAGACCTTGTCCACCTCGTCCCGCAGTTTGCGGCGGGCGTCCTCAAGATCGAACGCGCGGAGCTCCAGGCGCAGGGCCAGCCGGTTCATCTCCTCCTGAAGGAGCCGGCGGTACACCTCGTTGATGTCGAAGTGGATCTGTTCGTGCTCCAAGACCTCCGGGCGCTTGTGCTCCGGTAGGACCCAGGAGCGGTGGCGGTCCACCCGGTTGTCGACACGGACCTCCTGGAGGCGCACGAGGAACCCGGCGCCTTCGGAGCGGGCCACGGCGCTGTACTCGTAGGTGAGGTCCAGGCACACTTGGGCCACGGCCTGGCCCGGGCGACGGGGAACCGGCCCCAAGAAGTCCTCCCAGGTGAGTGGCCGCTGAGACATCCAGTAGAGCCAGTTCGGCTGGACGACGACGAACTCCAGATCCCCGAGGGCCCGAGTGGCTCCGGTGGGTTCCACGAGCACCACTTGGACCTCGTAGTGGCCGCGGGCGAGGCGCCCAAGGGGAACACGCAGCCGCCAGGGGATCGCGGCCTTCGGGCAGGGCCCGCTGGGCACGGAGAGCCGAACCCGGATGGTAAGCCCCTCAAACGAGACCTGGGGATCCCGGGGGGTGCAGAGGGTGTCCCAGGTGCCGGAGATGTAAAGGACGAGGGTATCGAGGTAGTCGGGCCAGCGGGGCTCCAGCTCGATCTGCACGGAGGAGGCCCAACCCACCCCCGCGATCCCCACCAGCATCCCTAGTCCTAGCCACCCCAGGCGTTGCACCATGGTCCACCCCCAGGCTATGGTATAGCTCCTTGGGGGTGGAGGAAGCATGGCGCGGGTGGCTGTCGGCGAGCGCTTTCAGATCAAAACCAAGCTCAAGCCCCGGGGGGATCAGCCCAAGGCCATCAAGGAGCTGACCGAAGGGGTTCTGGAGGGGCTGCGCTACCAGACCCTCCTTGGGGCCACGGGGACCGGGAAAACCTTCACCATCGCCCACGTCATCCAGAACGTGCAGAAACCCACCCTCGTCATCGCTCACAACAAGACCCTTACCGCCCAGCTCTACGGCGAGTTTCGCGAGCTTTTCCCCGACAACGCCGTGCACTACTTCGTCTCCTACTACGACTACTACCAGCCCGAGGCGTACATCCCCGAGACCGACACCTACATCGAGAAGGACGCGGAGATCAACGAGGAGATCGACCGCTTGCGCCACGCCGCCACCGCAAGCCTCCTGGAGCGCCGCGATGTGATCATCGTGGCCTCCGTGTCTTGCATCTACGGCCTCGGTTCGCCGCAGGACTACTACGCCCTATCCCTGACCTTGGAGGCCGGGCGCGAGTACGACCTGGACCAGGTTTTGCGCCAACTCGTGCTCCTCCAGTACCGGCGCAACGAGCTCGCCTTCGAGCGGGCCACGTTCCGCTTGCGCGGGGACGTCCTGGAGATCATCCCCGCCTCGGAGGAGGTGGGCTACCGCATCGAGTGGTTTGGGGACACCGTGGAGAGGATCGCGGTAATCGACCCCCTCACGGGCGATGCGTTGGCCGAGCGCAAGAAGGTGACGATCCCCCCGGCCACCCACTACGTCACCCCGGAGGAGCGCCTGCGCCGGGCCATCGAGAGCATCGAACAGGAGCTGGAGGAACGCCTGAAGGAGCTGCGCGCGCAAGGGAAGCTTCTGGAGGCCCAACGCTTGGAGCAGCGGACCCGTTTCGACCTCGAGATGCTGCGGGAGATGGGGTACTGCCCCGGGATCGAAAACTATTCCCGCCACCTCGACGGCCGGAGGCCCGGGGAGCCCCCCTGGACCCTGCTCGACTACTTCCCGCCCGATTTCCTCGTGGTGATCGACGAGTCCCACCAAACCGTGCCCCAGCTCCGCGGGATGTACCACGGGGACCGTTCCCGCAAGGAGACCCTTGTGGAGTACGGTTTCCGCCTGCCCTCGGCGCTGGACAACCGGCCCCTGACCTTCGAGGAGTTCGAGGCGCGGGTGAAGCAGGTGATCTTCATGTCCGCCACGCCCGGCCCCTACGAGCGGGCCGTCTCCCAAAAGATCGTGGAGCAGATCGTGCGGCCCACGGGGCTTGTGGATCCCGAGGTGGAGATCCACCCCGTGCGCGGCCAAATCGACCACCTGGTGGCCGAGCTGCGCAGGGTCACGGAACGGGGCGAGCGGGCCCTGGTCACCACCCTCACGAAGAGGATGGCCGAGGACCTCACGGATTACCTTGTGGAACTGGGCTTCCGCGCCCGCTACCTCCACTCCGAGATCGAAACCCTTGATCGGGTGGAGATCCTCCGCGATCTGCGCCTGGGGAAATTCGACGTCCTGGTGGGCGTGAACCTCCTCCGCGAGGGCTTGGACCTCCCGGAGGTCTCGCTGGTGGCCATCCTCGACGCCGACAAGGAGGGGTTCCTGCGCTCGGCCACGTCCCTCATCCAGACCATCGGCCGGGCGGCCCGCAACGTGCGGGGGAAGGTGATCCTTTATGCCGACGAGATCACCGACGCCATCCGGGAGGCCGTGGACGAGACCAACCGCCGCCGCAGGATCCAGATCGAGTACAACCTGAAGCACGGGATCACGCCCGAAACGGTGAAGAAGGAGGTCAAGGACATCGTGGGCGACCTCACCGGCGTGCGGGCTGAGCCCGTTTCCATTCCGAAACAACCGGAGAAATTGCCCAAGGAAGAAGTCCTGGAGCTCATCAAGAAGCTGGAGCGGGAGATGCGGGCGGCGGCGGAGCGGTTGGAGTTCGAGCTGGCCGCGGCCTACCGCGACAAGATCCGCGAGCTCCGCCGGCTCCTTTAGGGGATCAGGTCCGTGTCGTCCGTGAGGCGTGCAACCGCGTGCGCTATCAGTTTGGCAGCGTTTTGGAGGTCGGAAAGGGACACGATCTCGCAAGGGGAGTGCATGTAGCGGTTGGGGATGGAAATGAGCGCGGTGGCCACGCCCGCCCGCGTGATCTGGATGGCGTTGGCGTCCGTCCCGGTTGCCGCCGGCGCCGGCTCGACCTGATAGGGGATCTTCTCCTCTTCCGCGACCCTGACCAGGAGCTCGAAAAGCCGGGGGTTGATGTTCGCGCCCCGGGCGAGCACCGGACCCCCGCCCACCTTGATGTCCCCAAGCTTTTTCTTGTCGCCCTCCGTGCCCGGGTGATCCGTGGCGTGGGTGACGTCCACCGCGATCCCCACCTTGGGATCGAGGCCGTAGGCGCTGGTGCGGGCGCCCCGCAGGCCCAGCTCCTCCTGCACCGTGGCCACGGCGAACACCGCGGCCTTGGGCCTCAGATCCTTCACGATCCGCAAGGCCTCCAGTACCACATAGGCGCCGATGCGGTCATCGATGCCCCGGGCCACGAGGAGATCCTCGTTTAAAAACGCGGGATCCCAGGCCAGGACCACGGGGTCGCCGATGGCCACCCTTTTCAGGGCCTCCTCTTTGTTCTTGGCCCCGATGTCCACCCAAACGTCCTCCACCCGCACGGCCTTCTTGCGTTCCTCGTCCTCAAGGAGGTGGATGGGTTTGCGGCCCACCACGCCGAGGACGCGGCCGTTTTTGGTGCGGATCCAAACGCGCTGCCCCGGGAGGATCTGGGGATCCCATCCGCCGATGGCCCGCACGTAGAGGTAGCCCTGGTCCGTGACGTGGGCCACCATAAGGCCGATCTCGTCCATGTGGCCGGCGAGCATGACCCTAGGGGTCCCGCCCTCGTTCACCACCGCGAAGGCGTTGCCGTGAAGGTCCCGCCAGGTCCGCTCGGAAAACTGCCGCGCTTCCTCCACCCAAACGCGAGCGGCTTCCTCTTCAAATCCCGATGGACTGATGGTGGACAAAAACCGCACGAGGAACTCCCGGTTTCCCATTCCCATGCCTCCTTCAAGCCCTCATTCTAGCGCGCCCCGGAAGGCGGCGCCGTGGGCGGCAAGGGAAGCCGCGGCGTTTCGGCCGCCTGCGCCATCTAAGCGCGGCCGCCCTGCGCGAACACGAGGTAGAGGGTGCCCACCCAGCCGGCCAGGATAAGAGCGGCCAGGATCCGCGCCGCCCCCCACCGCCCCTGAGCGCGCAGCTTAAGAAAGCCCAACCCAAGGGCCATAAGCGCCACGGCCCCGGCCACGGCCACGAGGTGGGAGCGGTCCAGGCTAGCGAAAAGCGGTCTCCCATAGAAAAGGTCGGCGATCCCCAGGATGGCCACGTTGAAGGCGCAGCTCCCGTAGACGTTGCCCATGGCCATCTCGTGAGCCCCAAGCCTTAGGGAGCCATAGGTCACGCTCGTCTCGGGCATGGTGGTGACCAGGGCCACAGCCAGCACCCCGATGAACGTGCCCGAGACCCCAAGGAGCTCGCTGAGGGCATCGGCGCTGTAGGAGAGGAGCGGGGCGCCCAGGAGGATCCCCAGCGCTCCCAGACCGAACAGGGCCCAGGCCCGCCGAAGGGGCATGTCCCCGGCCGGCTCCGCGGGATCGGAGGCGGGCTCGCGGGACCGATAGACCCAGGCCATCGCCCCCGCGTAGCCCGCGAGGATGAGGAGGCTGCCCGCGCTTATGGGCCCAAGCCCCAAGGGGAAGAAGGTGAAGAGGGCCACTGCCGCGGTGAGGAGGAGGGCCGCCCCGCCCAGAATGCGCTGGTCCCGGCCCAGGGGCCGCATCGCCGCCCGCGGGAACAACAGGGTGAGCCCGGCCAGCACCACCACGTTCACCATGTTCGCCCCCAGGATGTTGCCCGCCGCGAGCTTGGGGGCGTCCAGCCGCACGGCCGAAATGTTGGTCACCAGCTCCGGAAGGGAGGTGGCGATCGCCAAAAAGATCGTGCCCACCCACAACCTTCCCAAGCCCGTCTTCTCCGCAAGGACGTCCCCGCTTCGGGAGAGGGTGATGCCGCTGCGGATCACAAGCGCCGCGCTGACCAAAAACAGGGCTCCAAAGCCTAAGACTTGCCCCATCATCCTCGCCCACGCCTCCTTTCCTCGCCTTTTACGGGCCAGGATTTTCGGGCTTTTTCCGGAAGCGCACCAACCCCTCCGCCTCTTGGCGGGCCAGGAGGGCCAGGAGCTCGGAGTAGGCCTGGCCCTCCCCGCGGAGATGGCACCGGAGGAAGAGGAGGGCGTAGGTCTGGGCCCAGGCCCGGGCCGCGTCCGGACGGGATCCCGGCCAGCACAGGCTGCAGAGAAAGCCGCACTCGGGGTTGTCCAGATAGTCCAGATGCCCGGCCCCGAGCTGGGTGATTTCCAGGGCCGGGCCCTGGGCGGCGGCGAAGAACCTCCGGAAGTTGGTCTCCGGGGGAGCGCAGGGCATCCCAAAGCGCGTGCGCTCCCCGTACTCCGCGCCGATGAGGAGGAGAGGGGCCCTCACGGCCCCCAGGGCGGCCACGGCGGAGGGGAAGCGCACGGGGTCCACCACCCCCGGTGCGCCCCCGTCCACCGGGTCCAGCCCCACCACCGCCACGACCCCCCGTTCCGCCGCCCCGAGCACGGAAAGCTTTCCGCCCAGGGAGTGCCCCACCAGGGCCACCCGCTTCCCGTCCAGGGGGACGCCGCGCCGCGCGGCCTCTTTGGGGAGGCTTTCCAATGCAAAGAGGAGGTCCTGCACGAGCACGCGGTGGTCGGGGTTGAAGAGGCTGTAGGCGTAGGAAAGCAGGGCTGTGGCCATCCCGTGGGCGGCGAAGAGCTCGGCCCAGGAGCGGTAGGCGGGCCCCGAGAAAAGGAAGCCCGGACTGAACACAACGAGCGGGATCTCCTCGCCCCCAATGGGGTAGATAAGCAGGACCTCCACCCGGCGGTCCCGCGCCCGGTCCTCCAGGACGAGGACCGCTTCCGCAAGGGGGGAGGCCACGGCCGGCGCCGTCCCCATCAGGGCCAACCCCAAGGCCAATCCCCACAGGAAAGGTTTCACCGCGAACCTCCTTGGGCCCAACGCGCGATGTACACGCGAGGATCGCATTTTCCGCGCAGCCCCGCCCCGGTCATCGGCCGCACCTTGCCCCAAAGGGGCCGCTCCGGAAAAGGGCGGTCGTGCAGGCCAAAGCACCACCCCACCCCCGCGTAGCTCGCCGGGTCGTTCCCATCCAGCGCGTACTTGTTGTTGAGGTAAAGGGCCCACCGAAAGGCGTCCTCGGGATCAGAGGTCCACAAGAGGAACTGCTTGCCCCAATACATGCGCAGGTAGCCATGGATCTTGCCGGCGGTGCGCAGCTCGGCCTGCGCCGCGTTCCATAGCGGGTCGTGGGTGCGGCCCTCCTCGAGCTCCTCCAAAGTGTACAGGGCGGAGCGGGGGTCCTGCGCGTGCCGGCGCAGGGTCTCCTGGGCCCAGCGGGGCAGACCGGCGAACGCGTCGTACTGGGGGTTGTAAAAGACGAAGTTGAAGGCGAGTTCGCGGCGCACCACGAGCTCCTCCAGGAACGCCGCCGCCCCCGGCCCGCCCGCCTCCGCCACCCTGCGCGCCACCTCCACAGGCGAGATCTGTCCAAAATGCAGGTACGGGCTGAGACCAGACGTCCCGTCCCTTGTGGGGTCGTTCCGATCCAGGTGGTAGCGCTCCAATTTCCCCTCAAGGAATTGGGCCAACCGCCGGCGCGCGGCCTCCGTCCCAGCGGGAAGATCCAGCGGGGGGACGGAGCGGTCGAGCTCCATTTTCCCTAGGACCTCCAGGGAGACGGGCTCCTCGGGGCCGGGAAGGGGGAGGTTGGCGGAGGGCACCGGCGGGTCCTGCTCGGGAAGGGGGCGCAGGAACCGCGGGAGAAGCGGCTGGATCCGGCGGCGCAGGGCGGCGGCGTTGACGGCCTCCTTGGGGTAAGCCAGCTCCACGGGCACCACCGCCTCCGTCTCCACCTGGAACACCGCGCAGGGGGCCCGGCGGGCCACCTCCGCCCGCCAGGCGCGCTGGTGCCGCAAATAGCCGCGGTCGGTGACCACCGCTGCCGCCCCCTGCGCCAACCCCAGGACGATTTCCGGGGGAGAACCCAGGCGGAGGGAGAAGCGCACCCCCCGCTCGGCCAATCCCCGGGCGACGTGCGCCAAGCCGGCCAGGAGGAAGGCGTGCTGCCGCAGGGTCCCCGTGGATCCCGAGGGGTCCAAGGCGAAGACCACCGCGACGGGCCGCTTGCGGGCGCGGGCCAGCGCCAGGGCGAACTCCAGGGCGGGGTTGCCGAAGGCGCGTTGGGCGGCCTCCATCCAGTAGAGAACAAAACCGTGCCCGCGGATCGGAGCCCGGCGAAGGACCGCCACACGCTCCCTCTCCACACCGTGCCAGAGGCCCCCGCTCGAAGGAGGGCTCGGGTTGAACCGCAAAACCATGTCGCCCCGGCGGGCGATTGTACGGGAGGCCTAAAAGATGGCCGGAAGCCGTAAAAGGCAAGCCGGCTTGGGGCTCGGGGGCTTCCCCCTCGGCGTCCAAGCGTTCAGGAACTCGGCACGCAACGGCACAACCCTTTTAGGATCGGACGCGGGGGGCAGCCGCCGTGCCCCATCGTCCAAGAAAACGCGGAGCGGGGTTCCGCCGCAGCGCCGCAGGAATGGCCGAGGGACATCAGGGACAAGGGGGCTGACGGAACCTGCGAGTCTAAAAAGCGGCCGTGTGCAGGGCGGGGCGGAAGAATCTAAGGGCCGTCGGCCCCCGGCGCGCGGGTCTGCGCGGAAAGCCCGCGCGCTTTCGGCACAATCCGGGGGTCGTCTGCGGCCAAGGCCAAAGCCCGCAGGGCGCTGCGCTCCTTGTCCTTCACCTCCAGCATTAGATCGAAGTCGTGGGGCCGGCTCGCTTCCAGGAATCGAAGGAAGTGGGCCTCGTTGAGCTCATAGGCGTGGCTTCCGGGACGGCCGCCGGGAAGGGGTGAGGAGTAGTCCACGATGGGAAGGCCGTCTTCTGGGCCCCAGGTCTCCCGCTGGGCCACCAAGGCCTCGGCCACGCTCGTCCCGTCGGGATTGAGCTCGTGGTGGAAGACGTCGAACACCGCGGGCAGGCCGGTGATCCTGCATAGGCGGAGCACCTCGGAGACGGTGTAGAACTTCTCGTCGTTCTCCACGGCCAACCGCTCCCGGATCCCCGGGGGGAGGGCCTCCACCGCCCGCACGAACCTTTCCACGGCCCGCGCCTTGTCCCCGTACACCCCGCCCACGTGGATTTGGATCTTGGCCGTGCGGTCCAAGCCCAAGAGGTCTAAAACGCGCGCGTGGTAGGCCAGGTCCCGGACCGCCGCGGCCACCACCTCCTTCCGCGGCGAGTTGAGCAGCGTGTACTGCCCGGGGTGCATGGAAATCCGCATCCCAAGCGAGCGGATGAGCGCACCGATTTCCCCAAACCTTTCGGCGAACGCCTCATCCCAGGGGAAGCGGTTTTGGGGATGGGAGGCCAGGGGCACAAGGTCCGAGGTGATGCGCAGGAAGAGGAGGCCATGTTGGGCGTTCCAACGCACGATGGCCTCGAGGCAGGCGAGGTTCCCGGCCAAGGTCTCCCTCAGGCGCTCCCAGGTGAGGTTGGCCAGGCGGAACGTGCGGCTGGGCCGGCAAGGGAGGCTCAGGTTGATGCAAGGGTAGCCGATCCTCAACCCTCCCCCTTTCCGGAATCGAGGGGAAGGAGGAGCTCGGGCGGGAAGGGCTGGAAGAAGGCCTGCTCCGCAAGGTATTCCGCGCCGAAGCGGAGGGCCCAGGAGCGCAGGATCTCCCTGGGGACGCTTGAGGGGACGCGGCCCGCGCGGTAATCCCGCAGGAGGTCCAAAAAGTAGCGGCGCTCCTCGGGCCGCAGGCCCTCGCTGACGTAGCCGAAGGCGTGTTCGAGGGCGTTGATCACCGAGGGGCGGCGCGGCGGCCGAAGCCAAGCGGCGCGGAAGAGCGCCCCGTAGCGGGCGAACGCCTCCGCCGCGGGCCCGCGCGCGGCCTGGGCCACCAGGCGGCCCAGCTCCTTGAGCTTGGCCTGGCTTTGGGCCATGAGGAGGAACTTGTAGCGCGTGTGAAAGCGCACGAGCTCGCCCACCTCCCCCGCCCGCGCCGCCTCCCGGAAGGCCGCGAGGGCGAAGATGGCGGTGAAGAAGTGCTCGCGCAGGGCCTTGTTGGTGAGGCGGCCCTCGTCCTCCGCGGGGAGATCGGGGAAGCGGGCGCGCACGGCCCCACCGAAGAGGCCCGGCCCCTGGCCCACGGCCGGACCCTTGGCGGCGGAGGCGTAGACCTTGGCATCCCGCAGGGCACAGCTGGGCGAACGATTTTTGAGGATGAAGCCATCCACCTCCCCCAGCTCCGAAAAGAACTGGGCGATGAAGGCCTGCATGGCCGCGGTCCAGTCCCGGCCGGTGTCGGGCTGGACGAGGCGAAGCTCGGGGTCGCGCACGAGGCGCACGGGCGGCCGGGGCACCCCCAGCCCGCTCTCCACCTCCGGGCACACCGGGATGAACTCCACGTGGGGCCTCAGCGCGGAAACCACAGGATCGTGGATGATCCCCCCATCGTAGCGGCAGGCCGCGAAGCCCAGGCACCGACTTACCACGATCCTCGGACGAGGAAACGCGCTCATGGCCCGAGGTCTTCCGCAAAGAGTTGGACCAACTCCGCGCAGGATTCGGTCCCGCGGATGCGCCGCATCACGAAGAAGGCCCGCTCCGGGGCCGGGCGTCCCCGCCCGGAGATCAAGAAGAACGGGGAGGAGGCGCCGAGGGTCACCTGTTCATCCTGCCACAGGATCGTGCCCCGTACCTGGTCCGCGCTGACGATCCGGCCTCGGTACTCCTGGCGCAGCCGCTGGACCACGTAAGCCTCGCCGGAAAGGAGGCCCAGCACGCGGATGCGCACGGTGAACCCCGGCTTCCCGTCACCGTCGGGGTCGAGCACGCGGGGATCGCTGGCCTCCGTGGGCAGGGGGTCGTCCGGATGGGCAAGCCTCACCCCGTTGAGGATGAGGTGGGGCGGCACGACCAGGACGAAGCCCTCGGGGGCGCGCTCCACCCACGCCGGCAGCGGCCCCACCCGCACATCCCTCAGGAACTCCGGGGCCACGGAAATATGGAACAGCGCGGTGCCGAGGTCGAACACCATGGAGCACACCTCCTCCGACCAGAGGAGGAGCTCTTGGCCCTTATGGTCGATGCGGATGCGGGCGATTTGGGTGACGCGGCGCAAGCGCTCGCCCAAAAGCGGGGCCTCCCAGTGCTCCGCGATCACCTGCAGCAGCGCCCAGGAGCCCGTCAGATCGGGGGGCTCGTGGGCGCTCGCCGGCCCAGGCAACAGGAACCAAAGCACGAGCGCAAAAAGAAAGGGGTTCACGCGTTGCCTCCTTCCACGTGGATGGAGCGGCCCTTCCACTTGCCCCGGCGGGTGAGGTGCCAAAGGAGCGACCGGGCCGCCGTGAACCACGCCACGAGATGCACCCAAGGGTAGCCCACCGAAAGCCAGGCCGGGAGGCGGAAGCGGACCACGGCGAGGGTCCAGAGGGCCCAGGCCAGGCCCACGGCCCAGGCCGCGGGGAGGGCCAGAGCCGAGGGCAAAAGGCCCCTGAGGGCCAGGGGAAGAACGAGCAGCGGCTGCCAAGCCACGTAGAGGAGCCAAGTCCACACGAAGGCGAAGGGGAGGATCCTCCTTTTGAAAAGCGGGAAGAGGTTCTTGGCCAAGCCGGCGTTGGCCTCCCGGAAGCCCCGATACATGCGGCAGCGCGCCAGATCCCCGGCGAAGAAGAGCTTGATCCGTAGCCCCGCGCGGGCCGCTAGGGAGGCCAGGGCCAGGTCCTCTAGGACCTCCGCGCGCACGGCCGCATGGCCCCCGCTGCGCGCGTACGCCTCCCGCCGCACGAGGATGAACTGGCCCACGGCCACCCGCCGCAGGCCGGGAAGGAACAGGGGAAAGAACGCGCTCAGGCTCCAGGGAAGGAGCGCCACGTGCACGGCCTCGCCCAGCGTCCTCATTTCCTGGCGGGGGAGAAGGGAAAGGAGATCGAGGTTTTCGCGCTCCAGCGCCGCCACGGCCGAGGCGAGGGCAAGGGGGGAGAGGCGCACATCGGCGTCCAAAAAGAGGAGGAGCTCGCCAGAGGCTCGGCGCGCGAGCTCCGCGCAGGCCCAGGGCTTGCCGAGCCACCCCGGCGGCGGGCCCTCGCCCAGGAACACGCGAAGTCGCGGATCCCTGATCTCCCCCAAAAGGGCGCGCGTCCGATCCCGTGAGCCCTCCTCATACACCAGGACTTCGAAATCCGGGTAGTCCTGGGCGAGCGCAGCGGCTAGGCACTCCTGAATGTTGTCCTCTTCATCGCGCACAGGGATGAGGACCGAGACCTTGGGGGCCCGAAGGGGGCGGCGCGGGCGCAGGGTGGGAAGCCCCCAAAGGTTAAGGAAGGCCACGCCCAAGAGGGCGAGGAGGAAACCGGCGAGGGACCACTCGTGCTGGAGAAAGAAGTCCAGGACCTACCCCGCAAACGTAGCGGGGCGGCCCGCGGGCCGCCCCGCCTTCTCACCCGAGCTCAATCCGCTTCTGCGACTCCCAAAGGCCGTGGATGTTGCAGTAGGCCAGGGCGTGGAGGGTGCCCGGCTTATTCGTCTTGAACGCGAAGGTCACCTCGTGATGGGTGTACACCGGGCCCTGGTTGGGACCCGCCACGGCTTCCCCATGCGCGTTGAACTCGAACTTCCCCAGGTCGTAGGTGTACTTGTCCCCGTCCGGGGAGAAGTAGGCCGCGATCCAGCGGATGTGGTGCTCCGTGGTGTTGGGGTGGGCGATGGCCTTGCCCAAGGAAATCCGCACCTGTACCCACTCGTCGGGCTTCACCCGGTCGGGACACTCGATCACCGGGACGTGCTTCTCCTTTTGCCAATCCGCCTCCTGGATCTTCTCGCAGATCCTCATTCCTCCTCCTTTCCCTCTTCCCTCCCCCGCTTGCCCAGCTCCTTGTCCAGCCAGAGGAGCCCGCGGCCGGACTCCCCAATCCGCTCCAGCATCTCCACGATCCGCCGCGTCTGGTCCTCCTCCTCCACCTGCTCGGAGACGAACCACTGAAGCATGACCTCCGCCGGGTAATCGCGCTCCTGACGGGCGAGCTCCATGAGCTTATGGATGCGGCTGGAGATGTAGCGCTCGTGCTCGTAGGCCGCCTTCCAGGCCTCCGCGGGCGACGGCCACTCGAATTTGGGCTCCGGCAGGGCCTCAAGCTTCACCCGACCACCCCGCTCCACCAGGTGCCGAAAGATCCTCAAGGCATGCTGGAACTCCTCTTCCACTTGGATCTCCATCCAGCGGGCCATGCCCGGGAGGTTTTGGTCATGAAAGTAGGCGGCCATGGCCAGGTAGAGGTAGGCCGAGCCCAGCTCCTCCCGAATCTGCTCGTTCAAGGCCTTTTCCATGGTCTTCCCGATCATTCGCCCTCCTTCCTCCGGAGGGGGCGGGGCGGAACCCCGCCCCCATTTTCCCGTTCACAGCTTCCTATGGCAGAACCACCAGTCGTAACACTGCACCTTGCCCTCTTTAGCCTCCTGGAGACGCTTCTGGGCGCTGGAGATGTCCGCAGGCGGAGGGACGATCACGTTGTCCTTGATGAGATCGTTGTTCGGCCAATCCGCGGGGATGGCCACCCCCTCCTTCATCGCGGTCTGGAAGGCCTTGAGGATGCGCAAAATTTCGGAAATGTTGCGGCCGATGTTGAGGGGGTAATAAAGAATGGCGCGAATGATCCCCTGGGGGCAGAGGATGAACACGGCCCGCACCGTGGCCGACTCCGAGGCCCCCGGATGGATCATCCCGTAGAGCTCGGCGATCTTGCCGGTGGTGTCGGCCACGATGGGGAAGGGGATCTCTACCCCAAGCTTCTCCGTGATCCACTCCACCCACTTGATATGGGAGTAGACGTGGTCCACGGAAAGGCCGACAAGCTCCGCGTTGAGGGCCTTGAACTCGTGGTAGCGCTTGGCGAAGGCCACGAACTCCGTAGTGCACACGGGGGTGAAGTCGGCCGGGTGCGAGAAGAACACGACCCATTTGCCCTTGAGGTCTTTCGGGAAGTCCAGGGGGCCGTGGGTGGTCTGGGCCCGGAACTCCGGCGCCGGTTCACCGATCAACGGAAGCCTCCGCTCCTGCATGGTCCCTCCTTTCAGAACGCCTTGTACTTCTCCCGTGGCGCCCCGCAGATGGGGCAGCGCTCGGGAGGGGTGCCCTCCACGGTGTGCCCGCAAACCGAACAGATGTAGATGGTACCGATGCGTATGTCTTCGCCTTTTTCCGCCGCGGCCTTGGCCCTTCGGTACATCTCGGCATGGATCTTTTCCGCCTCGAGGGCGAAATGGAACGCCCGCTTGGCGCCGCTCTCCTTTTGGAGCTCAGCCACGGCAATAAAGGCCGGGTACATCTCCTCCACCTCGTAGGTCTCTCCCGCGATGGCCACGTCGAGGTTTTCCGGAGAGGCTCGGACCATGCCCAGCTCGCGGTAGTGGTTGGTGGCGTGGACCTGTTCGGCGTAGGCAATGGCGCGAAAAAGCCGGGCCAAGTTGGGCTTCCCTTCCCGCTCCGCTACCTCGGCGAAGATGAGGTAGCGCAGGTGCGCCTGGGCCTGTCCAGCAAACGCCGCCTTGAGGTTTTCCTCCGTCATTTTTCGCATGGTTTCTCCTTCCCTTGGAGCACACCTACGACTGGAAACTTCGCGAGGAGCTCGGGGCCATGGGGTGCAGCTTTTATGGCCTCCGTGAGGTCCGCGCCGGCGGTGTGTAAGGCCTGGTGGCGGCCGCCTCGCCAAAGAAAGCTTCCGGTAACGTCGTACACCTTTCCCGCAAAGGCCATATAGGCGGGGCGGCCGCTCCGACCGTCGTAGTACAAAAGTTCCTCCTCGGTGAACCTGCGCATCCTCACTTCAGGAACTTTCCGACAAACGGGGAGGTCTCCCCGCGGCGCATGAAGTGACCCGAAGGCCCCTCGCCCAGGAACTCGGAAAACCAGGACTCGTGTTCCACTTCCTCGTGGAGAATGGATAGCGCAAGATCATAGGTGCGGTGGTCCTTACCAGCGGTCATGTTGCAGATTTGGGTGTAGCCGCGTACTGCGCAACGCTCGGCTTCCACCAGCACCGTAAGCATCGCTCGGATATCCCGAGGATTCGCCGGAAGTTTCGCCGGACGACAAGCAGAAAGGTTGTGGAACTCCACCATGTCCTCGGGCAATTTCCCGCCGAGCTCGTAGATGCGAGGGACGAGAGCCTCAAAATGGTTGCGATCCTCGATGCGTGCCACCTCCGCGATCTCTTTGATCGTCTCTCCGTCCAGTCCGATGAGGTTGGCTCGAAGGATTGTATAGTAGTAATAGGTGTTGAGTTCCGCCGCGGCGTTCTTCACCAACAGCTCCAGGAGCTGGTCCACGTTCACTCCTGCCCGTTCCACCATTTCCCGCGCTACTTTCGCCATAGTTCCTCCTTTGGTTGGCAGGCGGGGCAAAGGCCGTGGAAGACGAGGGTGTGGTGGTGCACGGAAAACCCGAGGTCTTCAATGGCTTGGTCCAGCTCGGGTTTGTAGGGGAGGTCGAGATCGAGCACCTGGTTGCACCGATGACAATGGAAGTGGTAATGGGGGTGGGTTAAGGGGTCGAACCGATCGGCTGGAGCGAGGGGCAAGGTAGCCACAAGGCCCTCTTCCGCCAGGGAACGCAGGGCCCGGTACACTGTGGCCAAGCTGATGTCCTCCCCTTTTTCCCGCAGGGCGAGGTAGAGCTCTTCCGCGGTGGGGTGGTCGGTGCGGCTCAGGAGCTCCTGGAGGACACGGTCGCGTTTGCCCCTCTCCTGCCTGCTCATAATAATCACTTTCATTTTAATCTTCCCCTGCCCGGCGTCAAGGCGGCGCTTGCTCCCCGCAGGCCCTTGGGCTGTGGTCCACGAACCGGACGCACCGCACCGAAAACCCTCTCAAGGGCAGAACCACGCCGCACAGCCCCTACCTCCAAAAAGCTGCCAACGTAAAGGTGAACGCACCGTCAAGATACGTGCGCTGGCTTAGGTCTCAGGGTGCGCACTGTGAAGACGCGCTCCCCCAGCCGCGCGGGGCTTTTCTCCTTCGTCGGAAAAAGGACAGGCATTGCCAGTGGGCAGAAAAAATGAGCGTATATCATCTTCTCAGGAAATCGCGTCTTTTTGACGTTGAGCTAAAATGGCATTTATTCCCCAGGATCTGCCTCTCGTCCTCCGATCCTGACCGGTGGGCTCACACCAGCCCTCTGGGAACCGGGAGCCCGGATTGGAAAAGCTCTTCGACGCGGCTCGCGAGCTCAGGACATCCCAGAAGAACGGCCCCCACGAGCTTTCGCTCCTTATCTAGCATAAGTTTTGCGTAGCAACTTTGGCTTTGAAGCCGTTCCTCGGAATGGAATTCGCCCGCAGGCCGCGATGCCCCGAAAACGAAAAGTTCGATCCCCGCCACTTTTAACTTGTAGGTTGGCCTTGTGCCTAAGTAACGAGCGCTCCCCGGATCCACCAGGTTCTGCGCCGCCACCTCGGCCTGCTCCCGGGCGGCGAGAACCGTCCCAAAAATCTGTGTCCGCCACTCCGCCGCGTCGCCGGCCGCGTAAACCCCAGGCACGGAGGTCTCCAAGAAGTCGTTCACCACGACGCCGCGGTTCACGCCGATCCCCGCGTCTTGGGCCAGGGCCGTACGCGGCCGTATCCCCAAGCAAAACAAGACCAAATCCGCAGGCAGGATCTGGCCTCCCTCCAGAAGGACCTCGCTCACCGCCGCCCCCCCGCGGATCGCCGCGGCCTCCGTTCGGGGCAACACCTCCACCCCTTTTTCCGAAAGGATATCCGCCAGGATCTGGCCGGCCTCGCGATCCAAATGGCGGCTCAGGGGCCAAGGACCGCGCTCCACGACCACCACGCGCTCCAGAAGGCCGCGCAGGGCATAAGCGGCCTCGAGGCCCAGCCAACCTCCCCCCACCACCACCGCCCGCCTCCGGCCCTCGGCCCAGGTGCGGATGCGCTCCGCATCCGCCGCCGTGCGCAGGGTGAACACCCCCGGCAACGCGGCCCCGGGCACAGAAGGACGCACGGGCTCCGCCCCCGTGGCAAGGAGCAGACGGTCGAAAGGAAGGCGTTTCCCCGAGGAGAGGACGACCTCCTTGCGGGGAAGATCCAAAGCGATGGCCGCCTCGCCCAGCCTGTAGTCAATCCCCCGCTTCGCGAACCATTCCCTGGGATAGGGCGTGATCTCCCCCAGCCCCTTGGCCCCGGCGAGGACGTCGATGAGGCCCGGCCGGAGGTAGTAGGGCACGGCCTCGGCCTCCACCAGGACCACGGAGGCGGCGGGATCCAGGGCACGAAGCCGTTGGGCCGCCGTGACCCCCGCCACCCCGCCGCCCACGACCACGTACCTCATAGGGGTTGGAACATGTCCTTCGGCGCCCCGCACTCCGGACAGACCCAGGTGTCGGGGAGGTCCTCAAACGCCGTTCCCGGCTTGATCCCCTGGGAGGGATCACCCTTCGCCGGGTCGTAGATCCAACCGCACACCGTGCACTCCCACTTCTGCATCCTTCCTCCTTCCAAAGATGTGGGCCATTATAGCCATAGGAACGCGCGTTTTGCTCAGCCACTTGGTCCATAGGTAAAATGAAGTAAATGGCCAGGGAATTTTTGGACCCCGCGGAGCTTCCCCGCGAGTACCCGCGCCGGTACTTGCCCCCGGACCTGCCTGCGGGCGAATGGTCGGCTCTTAGCCCGCTCTTTGAAGACCTGCAAAAACGCCCCCTCGCCTCCCGCAAGGACCTGGAACAGGCCCTGCTGGACCTCTCCGAACTCCTGGCCGCCGTGGAGGAAGAGGGCGCGCTCCGCTACATCCGCATGACCTGCGACACCACCGACCCCGCGTACGAACGGGCTTACCTGGAGTTCCTGGAGGGCGTAGTGCCCAGGGTGGAGGAAGCTCTACATCGCCTGCGGGTGCGCTTCACCCATAGCCCGGCCTGGCCGGACCTCCCGTCCGCGCGCTACGAGGTCCTCAAGCGCAAATGGGAAAACGCCGTGCGGATCTTCCGCGAGGAGAACATCCCCCTTAAGGTGGAGGAGGAGAAGCTCGGCCAGCGCTACCAAAAGATCTTTGGAGCCATGACCGTGGAGTTCGAAGGCCGCTCCCAAACCCTTCCGCAGATGGCCAAGTATCTGGAGGAGCCCGACCGCCTCCTTCGGGAGCGGGCTTGGGAGCTCATCGCCGAGCGGCGTTTGCGCGACAAGGACGAAATCGAGGGCATCTTCGAGGAGCTTCTTTCCCTAAGGGAGCGGCGGGCGAAAAACGCGGGCTTTGAAAATTTTCGGGACTACGCGTTCCGGGAGCGGGAGCGCTTTGACTACGGCCCCCGGGAGTGCGAGGAGTTCCATAAGGGCGTCGAGGAATCCTTTGTGCCCCTGCTTCGGCTCCTCCATAGGGAGCGGGCCAAGCGGCTGGGCCTCAAGCGGTTGCGGCCCTGGGACCTTCTGGTGGACCCGGAGGGCCGGCCGCCCCTCCGGCCCTTCGCGGCGCCGGAGGACCTGGTCCAGGGCGCCGGGGAGATCTTCCGCCGGCTGGACCCCCGGCTGGGCCAACTCTTCCAGCGGATGGCGGAGCTGGGGCTCCTGGACGTGGCCAACCGGCCGGGCAAGGCCCCGGGCGGGTACCAGTCCACCCTCACGGAGCGCCGGCTCCCCTTCATCTTCATGAACGCGGTGGGCCGGGACCAAGACCTCTGGACCCTCCTCCACGAGGCCGGCCACGCCTTCCACACCCTGCTTTCTCGGGATGAGCCCTTGCATATGTACCGGGACCCGCCTACGGAGTTCGCTGAGGTGGCCTCCATGGGCATGGAACTCCTGGCCTCCCCCTTCCTCGACGTCTTCTACCCAAAGGAGGAGGACCGGAAACGCTCGCTGGCGGAACATCTCTATGGGATCGTGCGGCTCGTGTGCTGGGTGGCCACGATCGACGCCTTCCAGCACTGGCTGTACACCCATCCGGGACACAGCCGCGCCGAGCGCCACAAGGCCTGGGTCGAGCTCTTCCGGAGGTTCGGAGGCCTGGAGGATTGGAGCGGCTACGAGGAGGTCTTGGAGCACGAGTGGCATCGCCAGCTCCACCTTTTCCTCGCGCCCTTTTACTACATTGAGTACGGGATCGCCCAACTTGGGGCCCTGACCCTATGGCAGAAGAGCCAGGAGGACCGCGCCCAGGCCCTGGAGGGGTATGTGCGGGCCCTGGCGCTGGGCGGTTCCAAGCCTCTTCCTGTGTTGTTCGCCACCGCCGGGCTGCCCTTCGACTTCGGGCCCGTACCCCTGGCCCGGGCGGCCCAGGCCTTGCACCGGGCCCTCTCCACCGCCTAGCCCGTGGGGCCCCAAGCGGAGGCTCAAGCGCGTGCGCTGGAACTTCGAACGGGATAGCCTCCTGGGGCGTGCCCTGCGGCCGCACGTGGAGCGGGTGCTCCTCCGCAGCCTCAAGCGGAGCCTGCGCGGGGTTTATCTTAAGGGCGAGCTCATCCCACCGCCCTTCGTGCTCGCCATGAACCACCACAGCTTCTTCGACGGGCACCTCGTGTGGCTACTCTTTCGCCATGCCGAGGTCCGCGGAAGCCTGCTCATCTCCGAGGAGAACCTGCGGGCCTTTCCCGTGCTCGCGGCGGCGGGCGCGCTTTCGACGCGGCGGCTGCGCGAGGCCCTGCGGCGCCTGGAGGCGGGGGAGGCCGTGGCCATCTTTCCGGAGGGGGAGCTGCGCCCCGCCGGCCCCCTGGGCGCGCTTCAGCCCGGCGCCGTGTGGCTCGCCCAGAAAGCCCGCGTGCCCCTCCTCCCCGCGGGCAGCCGCGTTTGGCTGCGGGGCTACGAACATCCCGAGGCCTTCCTCCTCGTGGGCGAGCCCGTGGAGCCTGCGCTCCCGCGCCTGGAGGAAGCCCTCCGCGCGCTCCTTTCCGCCCTCGATGCCCTCCACCAGGCGACCCACCCGCGCGCGATCCCCTCCGGCTTTTCCCCGATCCTTGCGGGCCGGCGGAGCCTGGACGAGCGCTTGGCCCGCCTTTTCCGGGGCGTGCCCCCGCGCGATTGGCCGCCCCGCCCCCCTCCTCCATAAAATGGCGCACCTAAGGAGGTGTGATGGGCAAGAGGATCTGGACGGTGTTAGTGCTGGCTTTGGTGAGCGCGCTCCTTGCGGGGTGCACGCGGTTCGCAACCCTCGAGGCGCCCACGGGCTCCCTGGAGGCCTTCGCTCCGCCGCCCGGTGTGCCTGGAGCGGCCCACGCCCCCGATCAAATCCTGGTGAAGTTCAAGCCCGGCGTGCTTCCCGAGCGGGCCGCGGCGGTGCACGCTCGCCGAGGCGGCCAGGTGATCCACGTCATCCCCGGGATCGAGGTCCACGTGGTGCGGATCCCCCAGGGCCGTGTTCCCGAGATGGTCCGGGCTTACTTGCTCGAGGAGCTCGTGGAGTTCGCTGAGCCCGATTACGTGGCCGTGGCCTACCTCGTTCCCAACGACCCCGGCTACGCCTACCAGTGGGCGCTCCCCAAGATCCAGGCCCCCCAGGCTTGGGATTTGACCACGGGCTCCTCCGCCATCCGCATCGCCATTTTGGACACGGGGATTGATCAGGACCACGAGGATTTGCGCGCGAAGATTGTGGCCAACCGGAACTTCACCACGAGCCCCACCGTGGACGACCGCCAGGGCCACGGAACGCACGTGGCGGGGATCGCCGCGGCCGTCACCAACAACGCCCGGGGCGTGGCCGGCGTGGGGTTCAACGCCGTCCTCATGAACGTGAAGGTCTTGGACGACAACGGGAGCGGTCAATACAGCTGGATCGCCAACGGCATCGTCTGGGCGGCGGACAACGGGGCCCACGTGATCAACATGAGCCTCGGCGGGCCCGCCACCTCCAGCACCCTGGAGGCCGCGGTGCGGTACGCCTATAGCCGGGGCGTGGTGCTGGTGGCCGCGGCCGGCAACGAGAACACCAGCAGCCCCAGCTACCCGGCCTACTACCCCGAGTGCATCGCCGTAGCCGCCACGGACCAAAACGACGCCAAGGCGAGCTTCTCCAACTACGGCGCGTGGGTGGACATCGCCGCGCCGGGGGTGAGCATCTACTCGACCCTCCCCAACCACACCAACCGCACCGGGGTCCGGAACTACGGCTACCTGAGCGGGACGTCTATGGCTGCGCCCCACGTGGCCGGCGTGGCCGCGCTCATCAAGGCCCGCTATCCCGCCCTGACCAACGCCCAGATCGCCCAGAGGCTCCTCGCCACGGGCGACCCCACCACGGGCTTCACCACCGCCATCCGACGCGTCAACGCCTACCGGGCCGTGCAATAGGGGAACCAAAAAGCGGAAGAGGGCCGGGGCCCCTCCCCGGCCCTTCCTTTCCGTTTGCCCACCGGAAACGCTGCCTCGCACCCGACCCGCCCGAGAAAAGCCGTGCCGCAGGGGCCAGGCGTTCGACAACGTCGTGGTGACCGCGCCCTAGAGCCGCGCTCCGAGCACGAAACGCCAAAGGCTCAGGGAAACCAGGGCGCCCAAGGAGGAAACGAGGGTCAAGGAGGCCATCTCCTCCACGTAAAACCCGTAGCGCTGGGAGAGGACGAGCATGTTCACCGCCAAGGGCGTCCCGTTCATGAGGACGAGAACGGTTGTTTCCAAGGGGGGAAGGCCCAAGAGACGGGCGAAAAGGAGGGTGAGGGCGGGGAGGACGGCCAGCCGGAGGAGGCTCAGGCCCAGGGCCGAGCCGAGGGCCCGGCGAGGTCGGCCGTACAGGAAGGCCCCCAGGGCCAGGAGGGCCAGCGGGGCCGTGGCCGAGCCCAAATAGCGAAGGACCTGGGCGAAGAACCGGGGAAGCCGCACCCCGATAAGTCCAAGCGTCAGGCCCATGAGGATGGCCCCGATCAAGGGGTTGCGGGCCAACCGCCCGAGGGTGCGCGCCAGCGCCCGCGGAAGGGGCTGGCCCCGATTCCCGTGGAGCTCAAGAAGGGTGAGCACAAAGCCCACCCCGAAGGGCCCCAGAAGGCCCACGGCCAAGGCGGCCAGCCGCACCGCCTCCGCGCCCCCCACCCCGTACTCGACGAACGGGATGCCGAAAAAGGCCAAGCTTCCAAAGACGGAGCTCACGGAAAGCCGGTAAAACACCTCTCGGGGAAGCCCCGCAAGGCGTAGGAGGGCCAGCCCCAGCACGAGGAGGAGGAGGAGGGGGAAGCCCCCGGCGGCCAAAAACCGGAGGGTGTCCCCTGTGTACGCGGCTTGGGCGAGCTCCAAAAGGAGCAGGGCGGGCAGGGCGAAGTAGTACACCACGGCGTTGAGGACGCGCTCGTCCCCGGGGCGCAGGAGGCCCTGCCGGCGGGCAAAGTAACCCAGCCCGATCAGGACGAGGATCACGCCCGCCGCGCCCAAAACCTCGACCATGAGAAGGTTCCAGGCTCAAGGCCCCCGAGCTGCCCCCGCCCCGTTCGCCCGGAGGAGGCCGCCGCGGCCTTCCCTTGGGGACAGGCTCGGCGCGCAGCGCCCCGCGGGACGGCCTAACCCACGAGCTTTCGCCCCGGACGCGCAAACCAAAGGAGCGCCCCTCAAGCGGGCAGGCGGGGGATGAGGGCGGAAAGGAGCCTTCTCAGCTCGGCGGCCTTGGCCTGGGTGACCGCCAGGACCTCCTCGTGGGAGAGGGGGTGGGGGGCAACCCCCGCAGCGAAGTTCGTGACCACGGAAATCCCCAAGACCCGCATCCCCGCGTGGCGGGCGGCGAGGACTTCGGGCACCGTGGACATGCCCACGAGGTCCGCGCCCCAGGCCCGGAAGGCCCGGATCTCCGCGGGCGTCTCGTAGGACGGGCCGGAGGCCATGAGGTAGACCCCCTCTTTGAGGGCGATGCCCAACTCGGCGCCCACCTGCCGCGCCAGCCGCCGCAGCTCCGGGTCGTAGGCCGCCGACAGATCGGGAAAGCGCGGGCCGAGCTCGGCGAGGTTGGGGCCCCGCAAGGGGTTCACGCCCGAGAAGTTGATGTGATCGGAGATCAGCACGAGGTCGCCTGGGAAGAAGCCGAAGCGGATGCCGCCGGCGGCGTTGGTGAGGATCAGGATCTTCACCCCCGCGAGGGCATAGGCCCGCACGGGGAAGACCACCTCCGCCGGGTCGTACCCCTCGTAGTAGTGGATGCGGCCGCGCTGGACCAGGACCTCCCGGTCCCCGAGGGTGCCCACGGCCACCTCGCCCGCATGCCCCTCCACCGTGGGCACGGGGAAGCCCGGGATCTCCGCAAACCGCCGCGTGCGCTCCCGGGCCAGGGGGAGGATGTGGGAAAGCCCCGAGCCCAACACCACGGCGATCTTGGGCGAGCCGAGCTCCCGGATGGCCTGCGCCGCCTCCTTCAGCCTGGACAGGTACTCCATCGTGGACCTCCGCTCACAGGAGTTCCAGGGATTCCATGGCCTCGCGCAGGGTGCGCGCCCGGATCACTTCCAGCGCCAACTTCTTGGGGAGGGGTTGGTAGGGGACCACGGCCCGGCCGAACCCGAGCTTGGCCACCTCCTGGAGGCGCTCCGGGCCCTTGCGCACCGGCCGCAGCTCCCCGCCCAGGCCCACCTCGCCCAGCACCACGGTGCTGGGGGGGATGGGGCGGTCCCGGAGGCTGGAGAGGGTCGCCGCGCAAATCCCTAGATCCGCGGCGGGCTCGGTCACCTCCAGCCCTCCGGCCACCGCCAGGTACACGTCCAGCGCCCGCACGTGCACGCCCAGGTGCTTCTCGATGACCGCAAGGAGGACCAAGGTGCGGTTGAGGTCGAGCCCGGCCATGCGGCGCTGGGGCGGACCGTACCCCCCAGCCGGCGTCACCAGGGCCTGCACCTCCACAAGGAGGGTGCGGGTCCCCTCTAAGACGGGCACGATGGCCACGCCCGCCCGGGGCACGGCCTCCTTGGACACGAAGAAAAGCGAGGGGTTGGGCACCTCCACCAGGCCCTTGGGGCCCATTTCCAGGACGGCGACCTCCGCGGTGGAACCGTAGCGGTTCTTCACGCAGCGGAGGAGGCGCAAATCCCCCTCGCGCACGCCCTCCAGGTACACGGCCACGTCCACGAGGTGCTCCACGGTCTTGGGGCCGGCAAACCCTCCTTCCTTGGTGATGTGGGAGACGAGGAAGGTCACGATGCCGCCGGCCTTGGCCACCCGGGCGAGCTGGGCCGCGGCCTCCCGCACCTGGGCCAGGCTCCCCACCTCGCCGCCCTCGGGGTTGGCCAGCACCGTCTGGAGCGAGTCCACCACCAGGGCCTGCGGGGTGAGGCGGGCGATCGCGTTCAGAATGGCCAAAAGGTCCTGGGTGGAGAGGAGGAAGAGGTCGGGGGGGTTGAGGCCCAAGCGGTTGGCGCGCAGTTTGATCTGGCTCGGCGCCTCCTCCCCGGAGACGTACAGGACCCTCCCGTGGCGTTCGGCCAGGTGGGCGGCGATCTGCAGAAGGAGGGTGGATTTGCCGATCCCCGGTTCGCCCCCAAAGAGGACCACCGCGCCGGGCACCAGCCCCCCGAGGACCCGGTCCACCTCGGGCATCCCCGTGGACAGGCGCTCCGCCGGAGGAGCGGGGACCTCAGGGAGGGGTTTAGGGGGCTCGGGGGCGGCGATCTCCGCGGGGAGGCGCGCGGCCTCCTCCCGCTCCTCCACGAGGGTCCCGTAGTTCCCGCACTGGGGGCAGCGGCCCAGCCATTTGGGGGAGCGGTAGCCGCACGCCTGGCACCGGAAGCTCATTCGGCCTTCCGGACCAGGATCTCCCCGTTTTGGGCCTCGGCGATCACCTTGCAGCCGTCGGGGAACTCGTGGGACAGGATCTTCTCGGCGATGGGGTCCTCAAGGAGGCGCTCGATGGCGCGGCGCATGGGCCGGGCCCCGTACTTCTCGTCGTACCCCCGGCTGATGAGCACCTCCAGGGCCGAGGGCGCCACCTCCAGCTCGATGCGGTGCTCCTCCCACAGCCGCTTGCGCAGCCGCCCGATCATGAGCTCGGCGATGGCCTTCACCTGCTCCTTGGTGAGCGCGTGGAACACGATGATGTCGTCCAGGCGGTTGAGGAACTCGGGCTTGAACACCTTGCGCACCTCGCCCATCACCCGGGCCTTCATGTCCTGGTAGGCCTCCTCGGACACGGCGTCCGCGGTGGCGAAGCCCAGGGAGGTCTTGTCGGTGATGAGCTTGCTGCCAATGTTGGAGGTGAGGATGATGACGGTGTTGCGGAAGTCCACCTTGCGGCCCTGGGAGTCCGTGAGCACCCCGTCGTCCATGACCTGCAGCAGGATGTTGAACACGTCGGGGTGGGCCTTTTCGATCTCGTCGAAGAGGACCACGGAGTAGGGGCGGCGGCGCACGGCCTCCGTGAGCTCGCCGGCCTCCTCGTAGCCCACGTAGCCCGGGGGCGCCCCGATGAGGCGGGACACGGTGAAGCGCTCCATGTACTCGGACATGTCGATGCGGATGAGGGCGTCCTCGTCCCCGAAGAGGAACTCCGCCAGGGCCCGGGCGAGCTCGGTCTTCCCCACCCCGGTGGGGCCCAGGAAGAGGAAGCAGCCGATGGGCCGGCGGGGGTCCTTGATGCCCGCGTACGCCCGGCGGATGGCCCGGGCCACGGCCCTCACCGCCTCGTCCTGGCCCACCAGGCGCTCGTGGATCTTCTCCTCCATCTTGAGGAGGCGGGCCGTGTCCTCCTCCTGCAGGTGGTGCACGGGGATGCCCGTCCAGGCGGAGACGGTCTGGGCCACATGCTCCGCGGTCACCACCGGGATCACCGGCTCCACCTGGGCCTCCTCGAACTTCTTCAGCTCCTCCACGAGCTTTTCGCGCTCGTCGCGCAGGCGCGCCGCCAGCTCGTAGTTCTGCTCGGCCACCGCGGCCTCTTCCTCCTCCTCCAGGCGCGAGATCTCCGCCAACAGCTCCCGGGCCTCCTTGGGGAGCTCGGTGGCCTCCAGGCGGATGCGGGCCGCCGTCTCGTCGATGAGGTCGATGGCCTTGTCGGGGAGGTAGTGGTCGGTGATGTAGCGGTCGGCCAGGCGCGCGGCCTGCCAGAGGGCCTCGTCGGTGATGCGCACCCCGTGGTGCTCCTCGTAGCGGGGCCGCAGGCCCTGCAGGATGCGGAACGTCTCCTCCACCGAGGGCTCCTCCACGTACACCACCTTGAACCGGCGCTTCAGGGCCGGGTCCTTCTCGATGGTCTTGCGGTAGTCGTCGGGCGTGGAGGTGCCGATGCACTGGATGGCCCCGGAGGCCAAGGGCGGTTTCAGGATGGCGGAGGCGTCGATGGCGCCCTCCGCCCCGCCCGCGCCCACCACGGTGTGCAGCTCGTCGATGAAGAGGATGATGTTCCCCGCGGACATGACCTGGTTGAGGATGGCCTTAAGGCGCTGCTCGAACTCCCCGCGGTACTTGGTGCCGGCCACGATGGCCGCCAGATCGAGCTCCACGATCTCCTTGTCGGCCAGGAGGGAGGGGACCTCCCCGCGGGCGATGCGCTGGGCCAGCCCCTCCACGATGGCGGTCTTCCCCACCCCCGCCTCGCCCACCAGGACGGGGTTGTTCTTCTTGCGCCGGCAGAGGATCTCGATGACGCGCTCCAGCTCCCGCTCCCGGCCGATCACGGGGTCGAGGAGCCCGGCCGCGGCCTCCTCCACGAGGTTGCGGCCGAACTCCCCCAGTTCCCCGGGCAGGCGGGCGGTGGCGGTGCGCACCCTGGGGGTGCCCCGGCGGGGCGCGAAGTACTCCCGCACGGTGCGCAGGTCGATGCCGTGGGCCCGCAGGATCTCCGCGGCCGTGCACTCGCCCTCCCGCAGCACGGCCAAGAACAGGTGCTCGGGCTCGATGGTCTCCGAGCCGTCCCGCCGGGCCTCCTCGTAGGCCAGCTTCATCACCCGCTTGAGCCGCTGGGTGGGCTCCAGCTCGTCGGGCGGGACGTAGATGCGGCCCCGGCCCTTCTGGCGCTCCACGTACCGGGCCACCCGATCGTAGGTGAGGCCCTTGCTGATGAGGAAGCGGGCGATGCGCGTGCCCTCGCTGCGCAGGGCGGCCAAAAGGAGGTGCTCGGTGCCCACGTAGCGGTGGCGCCACTCCGCGGCCTCCTCCTGGGCCAGGGCCAGAAGCTTCATGGATTCCTTCGAGAACTTCTCGTACATGGAGGGCGCTCCTTGCGGGCGATTATACCGGGGGGGCCGCGGGGTTCCGGGAGTAGGCGTCCAGGGCGGCGCGAAGCCCCTGGAAGAGGAAAAGGCGGGCGAGCTCCGCCGCCCGGTCGCAGGCCCGCTCCAGCACGGGGACCTCCTCGGGCGGAGGGGGCGCAAGGACGAAGGCCGCGAGGTCCTGCCCGGGCGGGGCCGGGCCGATGCCGATCCGCAACCGCGGCACCTCCTCCGTGCCCAGGGCCGCCAGAACCGACTGCATCCCGCGGTGGCTGCCCGGCCCGCCCCGGGGGCGCAGCCGCACCTCGCCCAGGGGCAGGTCCACATCGTCGTACACCACAAGGAGGTCCCCCGGGGCGAGGGGGAAGCGTTGCAGGAGCGCGGCCACGGCCTGGCCGGACAGGTTCATGAACGTGAGGGGCCGCAGGAGGGCGGCCTCGCCTTGGCGGAACACCTCGCCCCAGGGGAAGCGCTGGACCCGCCACCGCCCCTGGGCGAGGAGCCGGTTGAGGACCCAAAAGCCGAGGTTGTGGCGGGTGGCCGCGTACTCCGGGCCGGGGTTGCCGAGGCCGACGACCGCCCTCAACCCTTCTTCTCCGGCTTGGGCTTGGGCTCGGGCTTGGCCTCCGGCTTGGCGGGGGTCGGGGGCGGCGTGGGCGCGGCCGGGGCGGCCGGAGCGGCCTCCGCCGGCGCCGCGGCCGCCTCCACCTTCGGCGGCACCACGACGACCACCGCGTCCTCGGGCGGCAGGAGCGGCCGCACGCCCTCGGGCCAGGGGATGTCCCGCACCAGGATGGCCTCGTCCAGGCCAAGCTTGGAGACGTCCACCGTGAGGTAGGGCGGGATCTTTTCCGGCGGGGCCTCCACGGGGATCTCCGTGTGCACCAGCTCCAGGACGCCGCCGGCCTTGACGCCCGGGGCCTCGCCCTCCAGCCGCACGGGGATGGCGATCTCCAGGGGCCGGCCCGGCTCGGGCACGTAGAAATCCAGGTGCAGGAACTTCAGGGTGATGGGGTCCACCTGCACGTCCTTCACGAACACGCGGTAGACCTGGCCATCCACCTGGAGCTCCACCATGGTGGAGCGGGTGATGCGGCTAAAGAGGGCCTGCACGTCCTTTTCCCGCAGGGCCACGTGCACGGGATCGAGGTGGGCCCCGTAGAGCACGGCGGGGATGAGGCCCTGCCGCCGCAGGGCGCGGGCCTTCTCCTTCCGGGACCGGGGTCTGGCCTGCACCGTGATCATCGCTCCCTCCTCAGGGACCGTAGGCGAGAAACTCCGTTATGGACTCGTGCTGGTAGATGCGGCGGATGGCGTCCGCGAGGAACCGCACGATGGACACCACTTCCACCTTGGGGTGCCGCCGCACCTCGTCACGGAGGGCGATGCTATCGGTGACCAAAACCTGGCGCAAGGGCGCGCGCTCCAGGGTGCTCAGGGCCTCGCCCACGAACAGCCCGTGGGCGCAGGCCGCGTAGACCTCCCGCGCGCCCGCCTCCACCAAGGCCTGGGCCGCCTCCGCCAGGGTGCCGCCCGTGGCCAGGATGTCGTCCACAAGGAGGACGCGCTTCCCGCGCACGTCGCCGATCACCTGCTGGCGGATCTCGCCCGCGGGGAGCCGGGCCTTCTCCCCCCGCTCGCTGCGGTAGGTGACCACCACCGCCAGCGGGCGGTCGAAGAGCTTCCCCAGCCGGCGGGCCCGCCAGACCCCGCCCAGGTCGGGCGCGGCCACCACCAGGTCCTCCGTCCACTCGGGGTGGTGGGCGAGGATGTGCCGATGGAGGAGGGGGTCGATGCGCAGGTGATCCACGGGCACGTTGAAAAAGCCCTGGATCTGGCCGGCGTGGAGCTCCAGGGTCACCACGCGGTCCACGCCCGCGGTCTCCAGGAGGTTGGCCACCAGGCGGGCGGAGATGGGCACCCGGCCCGTCTTCTTCCGGTCCTGCCGGGCGTACCCGAAGTAGGGGATCACCGCGCACACCATGCGGGCGGACGCGCGCTTGAGGGCGTCCACAAGGAGCAGGAGCTCCATGAGGTGGTCGTTCACCGGAGGGCAGGTGGACTGGATGACGAACACGTCCTTTCCCCGCACGCTCTGCTGGATCTGCACGCGGATCTCCCCGTCGGGGAACCGGCCCGGGGTGTACCGCCGCTCCCCGCTTTTGGGGTCCGGAAGATCCGCCTCGCACAGCTCCACCCCAAGCTCCAGGGCGATGGCCTGGGCCAGGGGGAGGCTGGCGCTTCCCGCGAGGATCCGCAGGTTCGTGGACAGGCTCATCGTTCCTCCAAGCGCCGGGCCCAATCGGGCTTCACCACCTGGGGGCTGCGCGCTAGGGCCAGGGCGTAGGGCGGCACGTCCTCGGTGATGACGGAGCCCGCGCCCACCACCGCGCCCTCCCCGATGCGGAGGGGCGCGATGAGGCAGGCGTTGCTGCCGATGAACGCGCCCGCGCCGATCTCCGTGCGGAACTTCTCGGGTTTGCCCGGTTGGAAGTTGCAGGTGATGGCGCCGGCCCCGATGTTCGCGCCCGGCCCCACCTCCGCATCCCCGATGTACGCCAGGTGCAGGGCCTTCGTGCCCTCCCCGATTTGGGAGGCCTTGACCTCCACGAAGTTACCGATGCGGGCCCGGGCCCCGATGCGCGCCCCCGCCCGCAGGTGGGCGAAGGGCCCGATTTGGGCGCCCGCCCCCACCCAGGCCCCCTCCACCACGGAGTACCAGATGCGCGCCCCCTCCGCCACCTTGGCGTCCACCAGGTAGGCCTGCGGGCCGATCACGCAGTTGGGGCCGACCTCCGTCTCCCCGTACAGGAAGGTGCCAGGCAGGAGGAGGGCGTCGGGGGCCACGCGCGCGTCCGGCCCGGGGTACACCGCGCTGGGGTCGGGCACGCTCACCCCCTCCCGCATCCAGGCCTCGAGGATGCGGGCGCGCAGGACCCCCTCCAGGCGGGCCAGGTCCCGGCGGTCGTTCACGCCCAGGAGGTCCTCGGGATGGGGCCAGAGGAGGGCGGCGACCCGGGGGTAGAGGAGGGCCACGAGGTCCGTGAGGTAGTACTCGCCCTGGGCGTTGTCCGGGGTGATCCGGGCCAGGGCCTCCCAGAGGGCGGGGACGTTCTCCAGGCACCACACCCCGCCGTTGACCTCGCGCAGGGCGAGCTCCGCGGGCGAGGCCTCGCGGGCCTCCACGATCCGTTTCGGGCGGCCGGACTCGTCCCGCACCACCCGGCCGTAGGGCCCGGGGTCGGCGGGCGCGAAGGTGAGGAAGGAGGCAAGGGCCCCAGCACGGCAGTGGTGCTCCACCAGGGCCTGCAGGGCCTCGGGCGGGACCAGGGGGGCGTCGCCGGGGAGGACGAGGAAGCGCGGGGCCGCGAGGTACGCCTGAACCTGACGCACGGCGTGGCCCGTGCCCAAGGGTTCGCCCTGGTCCACGAACCGCACCGGCCAGGCGGAGAACGCCGCTTGGACCTCGTCCTTGCCGTGCGCGACCACCACGAGGATCTGGCGGGGGGCCAGGGCCCGGGCCGCCCGCAGGGGGTAGGCCAGGAGGGGCAGGCCGCAAAGGGGATGCAACACCTTGGGGCGGGCGGAACGCATGCGCGTTCCTCGGCCCGCCGCCAGGACCACAACGTCCAAAGAGGGGTTCACCCGAAAAAGACTATAGCCGGGCTTCCGGCGCCGCGCAAAACTAGGGGAGCCGGCGCAGCCGCGGATCCAACCGGTCCCGCAGGAAATCGCCCAGCAGGTTCAGGCCCAGCACGGAGCCGGTGAGCACAAGCCCGGGGAAGACGGCGGGCCAGGGCGAGCGAAAGAGGTGGGTTTGGGCCTCCCCCAGCATCCGCCCCCACGTGGGGTGGGGCGGCGGCACGCCCAGGCCCAGGTAGGAAAGGGCGGCCTCCGCCAGGAGGGAGGTGGCCAGGGAGAAGGTGGCCTGGACGAGGAGGGGCGAGGCGAGGTTGGGCAGGGCGTGGCGGAGGAGGATGTGCCCGGGCCCGGCGCCCAGGGAGCGCGCGGCCAGGACGAACTCCCGCGTGCGCAGCTCCAGGGTTCCCGCGTGGGCCAGCCGGGCGAAATAGGGGAGGTTGAAGAGGGCGAGGGCCACGGCCACACCGGGCACGCCCGGGCCGAGGAGCACGGCGAGAAGGAGGGCCAGGAGGACGGGGGGAAAGGCGAGGAGGGCGTCGGCCGCGCGGAGGAGGAGAGAGGCGCCGAGGCCTGGGAAGTAGCCGGCGACCAGGCCGAGGAGGGTGCCCAGGGTGCCGCCGGCGGCGAGGGCCAGGGTGGCCACGGCCCAGCTGGCCCGGCCGCCCGCCATGACCCGGGACAGGACGTCCCGGCCGAACCAGTCCGTGCCGAAGGGGTGGGCCCAGGAGGGCGGGGCCAGGGGAGGCCCGGAAAGGGCCTCCGCCTCGTGGGGGAGCCAGAAGGCCCCGAGGACCACCAGGAGCAGGCCCAGGCCCGTGAGGCCCAGCCCCAAAACGAGCCGGCTCATGGGGCGCGGATCCGCGGGTCCAGGAACCCGTAGAGGATCTCCGCGGCCGTGCTGACCGCGGTCACGGCCGCGGCCACCAGCACGGCCACCCCCAAGAGGAGGGGGAGGTCCCGGCCCAGGGCCGCCTCGAGGGCGTACTTCCCCAGCCCCGGCAGGGAAAAGACGCGCTCCACCACGAGGGCGCCGCCCAAAAGCCGGCCGAAGGTGAGGCCCAGGGCCGCGGTGAGGGGGAGGAGGGCGTTGCGCAGGGCATGCCAAAAGAGCACCCGCCCCTCGGGGAGGCCCTTGGCGCGGGCGGTGCGCACGAACTCCAGGGCGAGGAGGTCCGCGAGGACGGCCCGGGTCAGGCGGGCGAAGTAGGCCACGCGGGGGAGGGCGAGGGTCAGGCCGGGGAGGAGGAGGTGGGCCCAGGCCCGCTCCGCCTCCCAGCCGGGGAAGCCCGTGGCGGGCAGGAGCTGGAGCCGCACGGAGAAAACGAGGAGGAAAAGGATCCCCAGCCAGAACTCGGGGAGGGCGAGCCCGAGCTGGGCCAGGCCCGAAAGGAGGAGGTCCTGGGGCTGGCCCAGGCGGGCCGCGCTCGCCACCCCCAGCAGCCCGCCCAAAAGGAAGGCGAGGAGGGTGGCCAGGAGGGCGAGGGGGAACGTGACCTGGAGGCCCTGCCCCAGGAGGGCGGCCACCGGCCAGCCCGGGTAGCGCCAGGAGGTGCCGAGGTCGCCGCGCAGGGCCCGGCCGAGCCAGTCCGCCAGGCGGGCGTGCCAGGGCCGATCCAGGCCGAGGGCGCGGCGGGCCGCCTCGTAGCGCTCGGGCGTGGCCTCCGGCCCGACCATGAGCCGGGCGGCATCGCCCGGGATCACGGTGAGCCCAATGAAGGCGGCCATGGCCACCACGAGCCCCGTGGCGACCATGGCCGCCGTGCGGATCAGAAGGAACCGCAGCACGCGGAAGGGGCGCTAGTCCCCACCCACCTCCACCTTCAGGCTCTGGCGGATGGCGGCCTGGGCCGCGGCGAGCCGGGCCACGGGGATCCGCCAGGGCGAGGCGGACACGTAATCAAGCCCCAGCTCGTGGCAGAGGTGCACGGAGCGGGACTCGCCCCCGTGCTCGCCGCAGATCCCCACGGAGAGGTCCGGTCGGACCCGCCGCCCCTTCTCCACGGCCATGCGCATGAGCTCGCCCACCCCGTTCCGGTCCAGGGTCTCGAAGGGGTCCTCGGGGAGGATCCGCCGCTCCAGGTACTCCCGGATGAACTTGCCCGCGTCGTCCCGGGAGAAGCCGAACGTCATCTGGGTGAGGTCGTTGGTGCCAAAGGAGAAGAACTCCGCCTCCTTGGCGATCTCGTCGGCGGTGAGGGCCGCGCGGGGCACCTCCACCATCGTGCCCACCTTGAAGGGGAGGTCCACCCCCTCCTCGGCCATCACCCGCTTGGCGATCGCCACGACCCGCTCGCGCATGACCCGCATCTCGTTCACGTGGCCCACCAAGGGGATCATGACCTCGGGCTTGGGGTTTAGGCCTTCCTTCTTGAGCTTGGCCGCGGCGCGGAAGATGGCCTCCACCTGCATGTCGTAGATGTCGGGGTGGGTGATGCCCAACCGCACCCCGCGGTGCCCCAGCATGGGGTTGAACTCCTGCAGGGAGTCGATGTAGCCCTTGAGCTCCTCGAACCGCATCCCCAGCCGCTCCGCCAGGGCCCGGATGTCCTTCTCCTCCCGGGGGAGGAACTCGTGCATGGGCGGGTCCAAAAGCCGGATGATCACGGGCTTCCCGTCCATGACGCGCAGGATGCCCTCGAAGTCCTGGGTCTGCATGCGTTGGAGGGCGGCGAGGGCGCGCTTGCGGGCCTCGGGGCTGGGGGCCACCAGGGCCTCCTGCATGTAGGGGATGCGGTCCTCGGCGAAGAACATGTGCTCGGTGCGGCAGAGGCCGATCCCCTCGGCGCCGAAGGCGAGGGCGATCGCGGCCTGATCCGGCTGGTCCGCGTTGGCCCGCACCCCAAGCTTCCGGCGCGCGTCGGCCCAGCGCATGAGCTTCGCAAAGAGCCGGTAAACGGGGGCCTCCTCGGGCCGCAGGGTCCGGGTGAGGAGGACCTGCACCACCTCGCTCGGCTGGGTCGGGATCCGCCCCAGAAGCACCTCGCCCGTGGTGCCGTCGATGGAGAGCCAATCGCCCTCGCGCAGGACCTCCCCGGCCACGCGGACTTCGCGCTTCTGGTAGTCAAGCTGCAGGGCCTCGCAGCCCACCACCGCCACCTTGCCGATCTGGCGGGCCACCACCGCGGCGTGGGAGGTGAGGCCGCCCCGGGCGGTGAGGATGCCCTGGGCCGCGGCCATGCCCCGGATGTCGTCAGGCGAGGTCTCGTGGCGCACGAGGATCACCGGGCCCTCCCGGGCCATCTCCTCGGCCTTCTGGGCGGAGAGGGCGATGCGGCCGGAGGCCGCGCCGGGCCCGGCGGCCAGCCCCTTGGCCAACACCTTGGCCCGGGCCTTGGCCTTGGGATCGAAAATGGGCTGCAGGAGCTGGGAGAGCTGCTCCGCCGGATCGATGCGCAGCAGGGCCTCCTCCTCGGTGATCAGGCCCTCCTCGGCCATCTCCACAGCGATGCGGACGGCGGCAAAGCCCGTGCGCTTCCCCGCCCGGGTCTGCAGGATGTAGAGCTTCCCCTCCTCGATGGTGAACTCCACGTCCTGCATGTCGCGGTAGTGGCGCTCCAGGACCTCCCGGATGCGCAGGAGCTCCTGGTAGACCTCGGGCATGGCCTCCTCGAGGGAGAGCTGGGTGGGGTCGGTTTTGGCGCTCTTCGCGATGGGGTTGGGGGTGCGGATCCCGGCCACCACGTCCTCGCCCTGGGCGTTGAGGAGGAACTCGCCGTAGAGGCGGTTTTCGCCGGTGGCGGGGTCGCGGGTGAAGCAGACCCCCGTGCCCGAGCGGTTGCCCAGGTTCCCGAACACCATGGCCTGCACGTTCACCGCCGTGCCCATGTCCTCGGGGATGCGGTACATGCGGCGGTAGACGCGGGCCCGCTCGTTCATCCAGGAGCGCACCACCGCCTCGATGGCCCCCCAAAGCTGCTCCCAGGGGTCCTGGGGGAACTCCTTCCCCGCCCGGCGGATGATGGCCTTGTAGCGCTCCACGAGCTCCCGCAGGTCCTCGGCGGTGAGGTCCAGGTCCGAGGAGGCGCCCCGCTCGCGCTTGAGCTCCTCCATGGCCGCGCCGAAGGGGTCCACTTCGTCCCTGATGCCCAGGACCACCGAGCCGTACATGGAGAGGAGCCGGCGGTACGCGTCGTAGGCGAAGCGGGGGGAGGTGCGGGCGGCCAGGCCCGCCACGGCCCGGTCGGTGAGGCCCAGGTTGAGAATGGTGTCCATCATGCCGGGCATGGAGACCGGGGCTCCGGAGCGCACGGAGACCAGAAGCGGGTTTTCGGGGTCGCCGAACCGGCGGCCGGTCACGGCCTCCAGGAACTGCAGGCCCTGGCGAACCTGCTCGGCCAGGCCCTCCGGGTACCGACCGCCGTTTTTGTAGTAGTAGCGGCAGACCTCGGTGGTGATGGTGAAGCCCGGGGGCACGGGGATGCCCAGGGCCGCCATCTCCGCGAGGTTCGCCCCCTTCCCCCCAAGGAGGTCCTTCATCTTTGCGTTCCCTTCCGTCCTTCCTGCGCCAAAGAGGTACACGTATTTGGCCATTTTCACCCCCTAAGGAGGGCCCGGACGAACTCGGCGGCACGGAACGGGGCCAGGTCCTCAAGGTCCTTGCCCGTGCCCACCCAGAGGATGGGGAGGCGCAAGGCCCGCACCACCGGGAGGACCGCGCCGCCCCGGGCCGTCCCGTCCAATTTGGTGAGGGCAAGGCCGGTGAGCCCCACGGCTTCGTGGAAGAGCTGGGCCTGGGAGATGGCGTTCTGGCCCACGGTGGCGTCCACCACGAGGATCCGCTCCGCGGGCGCCCGGCCCGTCATCTTCTCCACCACCCTCCGGATCTTGCCCAGCTCCTCCATGAGCGGTTTTTTCGTCTGAAGCCGCCCGGCGGTGTCAACCAAAACGGCATCATAGCCGGAGGCTTGGGCGTGCTCCAGCGCGTCGTGCACCACCGCGCCGGGGTCCGCCCCAGGCCGGTGGGCCAGCACGGGCAGGCCCGCGGCCTCCCCCAGCTCCTTTAGCTGCTCGATGGCCGCGGCCCGGAAGGTATCCGCCGCCACCAGGAGGGGCCGCCGCCCCTCCGCCCGCAGCCAGCGCCCCACCTTGGCCACGGTGGTGGTCTTCCCGGAGCCGTTCACGCCCACAAAAAGGAGGACGGAAAGCCCAGGAGGCAGGGCGAGCTCCCGCTCCGCCCCCCGCAGGTCCTCCAGAAGCACGGCCTCCACCAAGGCGAGGAGTTCCTCCCAGGCGCAGCGGCCGGGGAGCTTTTCGGCCACGGCCGCCACCACGCGGGCCGTCTCCTCCGGCCCCACGTCCGCCGCCAGGAGGACCTCCTCCAGGCGCAGGAGGAGCGCCTCGTCCTTTTCCCCGCGGAAGGCCGCGCGCAAGGGACCCAGGAGCCCCTCCCGCGTGCGGGCCAACCCGGCCCTCAGCTTCTCCCAAAAGCTTCGCTCCGTCACATCTGCTCGGGCGCGCGCACCCCAAGGAGGGAGAGGCCCCGGAAGAGCACAAGCTTCACCCCCGCAAGGAGGGCCAGGCGCGCGGGCGTGGCCGGCCCCTGCCCGAGGACGCGCACCCGCGCGTAGTAGGGGTGGAAGATCCCGGCCAAGCCCTCCAGGTATTCGCAGAGGAGGTGGGGGGCGAAGTCGTAGGCGGCCTTCTTGAGCACGTCGGGGAACCGGTCGAGCTCGCGGATGAGGAGGAGCTCCTCGGGCTGGGTGAGGGGAGCGAGGTCCACGGCGAGGAGGTCCGCGGGCATCTCCCCGCGGCCCTCCGCCTCCCGGAACACGGAGGCGATGCGGGTGTGGGCGTACTGCACGTAGTAGACGGGGTTCTCCAGGCTCTGCCTTTTGGCGAGCTCGAAGTCGAACACGAGGTGGCTTTCGGGCTTGCGCATGACCATGAAGTAGCGGGTGGCGTCGCGGCCTACCTCGTCCACGAGGTCCTTGAGGCGCAGGAAGCGGCCGGCCCGCGTGGACATCTTCTCGATCCCCTCCGCCCCCTTTAGGGTCACGAACTGGTGGAGGCAGTAGCTGAGGAAGCCCTCGGGGAGGCCCAAAAGCCGGAGGGCCAGCTTCACCTGCTGCTGCTCCTCGACGTGGTCCGCGCCCTGGACGTCCACCACCCAGTCGAAGCCCCGCCGGAACTTGTCCAGGTGGTAGGCGATGTCCACCATGAGGTAGGTGGGGGTGCCGTCGGAGCGGATGAGCACGGGATCGCGGCCGAGCCCATGGGCCTTGGCGGAGAGCCAAACCGCCCCGTCCTTCTCGTAGAGGGCCCCCCGCGCGCGCAACAGGCGCAGGACCTCGTCCACCAGGCCCCGGCGGATGATCTCCCCCTCCCGCGTCCAGACGTCAAAGCGCACGCCGATGGCCTCGAGGTCCTCCTCGATGAGGCGGAGCATGCGGGGCACGACCTCGTCCCGGAAAACCCTTTTGGCCTGGGCATCCCAGCAGGGGTAGGCGTTGCCGAACTTTTCGGCGAGCTCTTGGCCGATGGGCACGAGGTAGTCCCCGTGGTAGCCGCCCTCCGGGATGGGCTGGGGGTCGCCTAGGGCCTGGCGGTAGCGGGCCCAGAGGGATTGCGCCAGGAGCTCGATCTGGCGGCCCTCGTCGTTGAGGTAGTACTCGCGGATGACCTGGAAGCCCAGATCCGCAAAGAGGTTGGCCAACACGTCGCCCAGGGCGGCTTGGCGGCCGTGGCCGATGGTGAGGGGGCCGGTGGGGTTGGAGGAGACGAACTCCACCTGGAGGCGGCGGCCCCGGCCTTCCCCGCTCTTCCCGTAGGCGAGGCCCTCGGCCAGGATGGCCCGCAGGACCCCGTGCAGGGTCTCCGGGCGCAGGGAGAAGTTCAGGAACCCTTGGACCGCGTGGACCGCGCGAAAGGCGGGGAAGGGGCGCAGGGCTTGGGCCAGGGCCTGGGCCAAGTCCTGAGGGGACCTTCCCGTCTCCTTGGCGAGCAGGAAGGCCACCCGCGACGTGAAGTCCCCCAGCTCCGGCCGAGGGGGGCGCTCCACGGGGATCTCGGCCGGGGGGGCCAGGCCCAGGCGGTCCAGGGCCTCCTTGATGGACTCCTGGACCAGGGCCTCCAGGCGCATTTACTTTTCGATGACGAAGCGGATGCCGGTTTTGATCTCGCCCCCGATCTCCACGTCGATGAAGCCGGGGGTGACCTTGATCTCCGCCTCGCCTTCCCGCTCCACGAGCCGGCGGGCAATGGCGATGGCCTTCACGGCCTGGTTCACGGCGCCGGCCCCGATGGCGTGGGCCTCGACGATGCCGTCCTCCTCCAACGCCCCGGCGATGGCCCCCGCTACCGCTTTGGGATTGGACGTGGCTGCGACCTTGAGGATCTGCATGCTGGCCTCCTTGGTTTTGGTCAAGGTTTGCCGCGCCATTCTAACGGTCCGGCCCGGCCAAGGCAATCCCGGCGTTGCGCCGCCCCATGAAAACCTTAGGATCGCGCGATGGGCCGCTGGATCCTCCATGTGGACATGGACGCCTTTTACGCGGCCGTGGAGCAGCCCGACCGGCCGGAGCTGCGGGGAAAACCGGCGATCGAGGCCGGATCCAGCTAACCTCACCGGAAGCAGTTGCGACCTTGCAGATCTACATGAGACCCCCTGGCTTTTGGACAAAGGATGGGCATTGCCATGCTATCGGCAAAGGCTAACTCACAACCCCACCCAGGTTTTGGCGTCCCCTTTACCCGATGTAGCCCGCAACTTCAGGGAGAGCCGTGCCCTTTTAGCAAGGAAGGAAGCTGCCAGATGTGGACGCAGCCTCGGTCGGGCACGTTGACCCCAACGGCGGCCAGCCGCAGGCCGCTAGGGGAGAAGTTGATCCAATAAACTCGGGCGGCGAAACGTGCGAAGGGCTTTTGCTCTTCCGGAATCCGCCTTTCCAACTCGAAAACGTCCCAAAGATCGAGGCGATAAAGCGGCGTGCCCATGGGCCATTCCCAAATCAAAACCGTAGCGTCGGCCCCTCCGGAAGCGAGGAACCTTCCGTCCGGGCTGAAGGCCAAACATAGGACCTGGCTTTTATGTCCTACGGCTAGAACGTCGAGGATGTTCTCCCGCCATCGATAGACGCGGACGGCACCATCCGCGCATCCCACTAGCAGGGCTTCCGCATCCGGGCTGAACACGAGCGGCGCGATCCACTGGTCCCGTGCAGGCAGGGTTACCACGCGCACAACGTCCCATCTTTCGGCGTCCACGATCATGAACGCGTCCCAGACACCCGTAGCGATAAGCTTGCCATCGGGGCTGAACGCCACAGCGTCCGGATTTGCCGGCAGCGCCACCGTGGCCCGTTCCTCCCAGGTTTGGGTGCACCAGACCTTGAGCATCCGATCCGAAAGGCTTGTGCCCACAAGAAGCTTGCCGTCCGGGGAGAAGGCCACATCGCCTGCAGCGGCGGGGAAGGGGATCTCCACGACCAGGGAGCCGGTCCTCGCTTCCCACACGACGATTCCGCGGCCATCGATGAGGGTGGCCAGCCGCTCGCGATCCGGGCTCAGGGCCAATCCGTGAAAGGTAAGACCGCGAAACTTCGTTTCGTAGAGCTTCGTTCCCGTTTCGATGTCGTACATTCCCGCCGCTACCCCGATAAAGGCGTTGACGAAGGCCAAGCGGCGGTCATCGACAAACCGGACCATGGAATAGCAGGTAATGGGAAGGATTTGAACGGTATCCAAAGGGGCGGCAGGAAGTCCTTCTGCCCCCCACCCGCACGTCATCCACCCGAGGACCAGAAGGATAAATAGGCTCTTCATAGCTCGCCTCCCGGGCTAAAGCGCTAAAACATTATAGTTGGCCCGCCAAAACGGTGCCGAGGGGACCCTTGACGCGTCTTTAGGGCGAAGACCCAGGCCCTCCCATTGGGTGCTTAGGGAGCTTGTCGGCGCTGAGCAAGGCCCGGCGGGGCAATCCATCATCCCTTCGCGTTGCGTCTCTTCACGAAAACCTTAGGATAGAAGCGATGGGCCGCTGGATCCTCCATGTGGACATGGACGCCTTTTATGCGGCCGTGGAGCAGCTCGACCGGCCGGAGCTGCGAGGGAAGCCGGTGATCGTGGCTGGGCTAGGTCCCCGCGGCGTGGTGGCCACCGCCTCCTACGAGGCCCGGGCTTTCGGCGTCCGCTCGGCCATGCCTACAGCCCAGGCCCGCCGCCTCTGCCCTCAAGGGATCTTCCTCCCGCCCCGCTTCGACCGCTACGAGGAGATGGCGGAAAAGGTGCGGGCGATCCTGCGGAGCTTCAGCCCCCTTGTGGAGCCGATCTCCCTGGACGAGGCCTTCGTGGACCTCACGGGGACCGAGCTCCTCCACGGCCCGCCCGAGCGGGTGGCCCAGGAGGTCCACCGCCGGATCCCGGAGGAAACAGGGCTTTCTTGCTCCGTGGGCCTGGGGCCCAACAAGCTTGTGGCCAAGCTCGCCTCCGACTCCGCCAAGCCCGGGGGCCTGCGGATCGTGCGCCCCGAGGAGGTCCTAGATTTCCTAGCCCCGCTTCCCGTGGAGGAGCTGTGGGGGGTGGGGCCGAGGACCGCGGCCCGCCTCCACGAAAAGGGCATCCATACAGTGGCCGAGCTCCGGGCCGTGGATCTTCAACTTTTGCAATCCTGGTTTGGCCCCAAGGGCGGGGAATTCCTGTGGCGCTGGTGCCGGGGCCTGGACGACGACCCCGTGGTCCCGGTGCGCCCAGCCAAATCCCTCTCCCACGAGACCACCTACCCGGAGGACCTTTTTGATCCCGAGCGGATCAAGGCGGAGCTCCGGCGCCTGGGCCTCCTCGTGGTGGACCGGCTCCGGGCCGAGGGGCTGCTCGCCCAAACCGTGCAGATCAAGGTGCGCTTCTCCGACTTCACCACGGTCACCCGCCAGACGCGCCTTCCCGAGCCCACCGATCACCCGTGCCTCCTCGCGGGGGAGGCCGTGGGGCTCCTTTCCCGCGTGGCCTTCCCCGAGGGCCAGGGGGTGAGGCTGTTGGGGGTGGGCGTGGCGAACCTCGTTCCCGCCCGGTTCCGTGCCCTGCCCCTCTTCGCTGAAGAGCGGCTGGGGCAGGTGATCGGAGAGGTCCGCCAGAAGCACGGGCCCCAGGCGCTGGGCTTCCCCTGCCCTGGCTGAAGCGGGGGCAATCCGGTACGCTTAGGGATGTGAAACACGTTGCCGTCCTTCTCCTTATCGGGGGCGCGCTGGGCTGGGCCCTCCCCATCTGTCAGTATCAGGCGCCCACCACGAACCTCCTGCGGGGCGAGGCGACCTTCAACTACCGCTACTACGACGACCCGCTGACGGCCGGTCCGGACATGAGCACGGGGCGGTTGGCCCTCGGCGGGGAGTGGCTGGTGGACTCCCCCGCGCGGGGGGTGGGCCTCACCTTCGGCGGGGAGTTCGCCCTGCACCAACTGGCCCTGGCCACCGCCGCCGCCCAGGCCTCGGGCACCTTCCGCCAGTACCCCTTCCCCCAGATCGCGTACTTCGTGTTCGGGGGCGTGGAGGGCTTTCTGGACACGCGCCTGCCCCGGCCGGGGCTGGAGGTGCGGGCGGGGGTGGGCTACGGACGGTTCACCGACGTGACGCCCATGGTGCGGGCCCTGCGCCTGGAGGAGAAGCTCCTCCAGCGGGGGGTGCTCCTCGCCTCCCTGCGGGAAAGCGCCCTCCTGCGCCTGGCCCAGGAGATCGGAAGGGAACGGCTTTACCCCTCGCGGGCCGAGCTGGCCACGGCCTTGGCCCGCCTCCTGGAGGCCGAGGCCCGCGTGACCCTGGATCCCAAAAGCCTCTTCCTCATCGAGGAGGTCCTGGCCGAAGCCGACCTCGAGCGGTACTGCGGTTGGGTGGTGCAGTTCGGCTTGGGCTACGCCCTCCTCCGCCCCCAAGCGGGGGCGGAGCTCACGTTCCACCTGGCCCTGCAGGGGGCCGTGGCCCCGGATCCCCGCTCCCAAATCCTCTTCAAGTCCGAGATTTCCGGGCCGTACCAGGTGTTCGAGGAGTACACGTGGAACCTGAACGCGAGCTACAGCTTCCGCCTGAACGAGCTGGCCACGTTCCTCGCCCAGTACGCCCTGCGCCAGGTGAAGCCGCGGGGGCAGCTCCCCGCCGGGACCCAGAACGCCACGTTCCAGCTCGTCTTCCGGATCGGCGGGGCCAGCGTGACCCTGCAGGTGGGGTTCTCCAAGGTGGCGGAGGCCCCCAGCTGGACCCAGGACCTCCTCATCGCCGCGGGGTGGCGGCTGTGGTGAGGCGCCTTTGGGTCTGGCCCATCCGCGCCTACCAGCGCCTGCTTTCGCCCCTGTTGCCCCGGCGCTGCCGGTTCTACCCCAGCTGTTCGGAGTACGCCGCCCAGGCCCTCCTCAAACACGGCCTCCTTCGGGGCGGGTGGCTGGCGCTGCGGCGCCTGTTGCGCTGCGGCCCCTGGCACCCCGGCGGCTACGATCCCGTGCCCTGACGGAACTCCTCCCGCACCCTCCGGAAGAGCTCGGGATCGGTCCAGAGCTCCAGGCAGGTGGCGGCCACGGCCTTGGCCGCCGCCAGCATCGCCCTCCGCGCGCCCTCGCTCCGCGCGGCCTCCGCGAACTCCCGGGAGTGTCCGGGGATCTCGCCCGGCCCGATGCGGATGTAAGGGTGGATCGCCGGCACTTCCCAGGACACGTCGCCCATGTCCGTGGAGCCCAGGCCGCCCTTGGGCTCCTCCACGGGATAGCCCAGCTCCTCAAGGTAGCGGGCGAAGACCTGGGCCATGGTCCGGTTGGGGCGGATCGCCTTGTACTCGTGGCCGACCTTGGTGAAGGTGAGCCGGGCCCCGGTGGCCAGGGCCGCGCCCTCCGCGCACTTCCGGAGCTTCTCCACGAGCTCGTCGCGGTAGGCGTTGTCGGGGGCCCGCACGTAGAAGAGGGCCGCAGCGTATTCAGGGACGATGTTGGGCTTCACGCCCCCGTGGGTGATGATCCCGTGGATGCGGGAGCCGTCCCTGATGTGCTGGCGCAGGGCGTTGAGAGCCACGAAGGTCTGGATCACCGCGTCCAGGGCGTTGATCCCCTTTTCCGGCTCGGAAGAGGCGTGGGCGGCCTTCCCGTGGAACTCGATTTTGACCTCGGTGATGGCCAGCGAGCCGCGGTCCACCAGGGTCTGGTCGGAGGGGTGGACCATGAGGGCGGCGTCCACGTCGCGGAAGAGGCCGGCCTGGATGAGCTTGATCTTCCCCCCGCCGCCCTCCTCAGCCGGGGTCCCCAGCACGAGAAGGGCGCCGGGGAGCTGCGCCTTGAAGGGCGCCAGGCCCAGGGCCGCGCCCACGGCGATGGCGGCGATGAGGTTGTGGCCGCAGGCGTGCCCCAGCTCAGGAAGCGCGTCGTACTCGGCGAGGATGGCGATCCGTGGCCCGGGCCGCTCCGCGGGGTGCACGGCCCGGAAGGCCGTGGGCAGCCCGCCCACACCCCGCTCCACCCGAAAGCCGGTCCCTTCGAGGATCTCCGTGAGCCAGGCCGCGGCCTTGTGCTCCGCAAAACCCAGCTCCGGGTTGGCGTGGATCCGTAGGGCCAGATCCCAAAGCTCCTCCGCCCGCCGGTCGATCTCCTGCCAAACCTGGTCCTTCACGGCTTCACCCCCGCCGGGGTCCGGGCCGCGATCCACTCCAGCGCCGCCTTCAGGTCCAGGTCCTCTTCGGCCTCCTCCACCCGCTTCACCTCGATGTCCGGGGTCAGCCCCACTTCATGCACCTTGCGGCCCTGCGGGGTCAGGTACTCCCCGGTGGTGAGCTTCAGCACCCCGCCCTCGGGGAGCCGGGGCACGAACTCCTGCTGGATGAGGCCCTTGCCGAAGGTCTTGCGGCCCACGAGGACGCCCACCCCGTGATCCTGGATGGCGCCGGCCACGATCTCCGCGCCGGAGGCCGTGCCCTCGTTCACCAGCACCGCGAGGGGCAGGTTGGGGAGGTTGTTGCCGCGGGAGTGGTAGAGGCGTTCCCCGAAGGAGGGGCCGCGGGTGCGCACGATCACGCCCCGGTCCACGAAGAAGCTGGCCACCTCCACGGCGGCGGAGAGGTAGCCCCCGGGGTTGTTGCGTAGGTCCAGAACAAGCCCGCGCAGTTCTCCCAAGGGGAAGGCGCTGAGGGCCTGGCCGAGGAGGCGGCCGGTCTCCGCGTCCAGGCGCAACACCCGCACGTAGCCCACCCGCTCCTCCGCCAGGTAGCGGGAGCGCACGGACTCCACGCGGATGCGGGCGCGGATTAAGGTGAGGACCTCGATTTTCCCGTCGGGGTGGCGCACTTTAAGGGTGACGGGGGTGCCCTCCGGGCCGCGGATGCGCATGGAGGCCTGCTCCAAGGTCCAGCCCTCGGTGGACTCGCCGTCCACCTCGAGGATCACGTCGCCGGGGCGAATCCCCGCGGCCTCCGCGGGCGTCCCCGGCAGGGGCGTGACTACGGTGACCCAGCCCTTGCGGATGGTGATCTCCATCCCCACCCCGGTGTACTCGCCGGCCAGGGACCGCTCCCATTTCTCGTACTCCTCGGGCGTGTAGAACACGGAGTGGGGGTCGCCCAAGCTCTGGACCATGCCCTTGAGGGCCCCGTAGAGGAGCTGGGTGTCCGTCACCTGGTCGGCCCAGAGGAAGTAGCTGCGGATGGCTTCGTAGACCTGGTCCAGGGGCTGGAAGAGGGCCGCGGTTTGGCCCGCGCCGAAACTCACCACGCCCAAAAGCACTAGCAACGCCAAGGTTTTGCGCATTTATCTCACCCCGATGGCCCGGGCAAGTTCTAGGAAGACCGGGTCCACCGGCTTTGGGCTTTGGGGAAGGGCCTCCCGGAGGGGGATGGCCACGATCTCGTGCCCGTGCAGGCCCACCATCACCCCGAACCGCCCCGCTAGCGCGAACTCCACCGCGGCGACCCCAAAGCGCGTGGCCAGCAGGCGGTCGAAGGGGGTGGCGATCCCGCCGCGCTGGAGGTGGCCCAGCACCACCACCCGGCACTCCATCCCCCGCTCGGCGAGCCGGTCCGCCAGCCAGTAGCCGATCCCGCCCAGCTGGACGTGGCCGAACGCGTCCACCTTCCCCGCCTGGGCCACCTGCTTCCCCCCCAGCTCCACGGGCCGGGCGCCCTCGGCCACCACGATGATGGAGAAGGTGCGGCCCCGGGCCAGGCGCGCCTGGATCCCCTTTACCACCTCGTCCACGGAGAAGGGCTCCTCGGGCACGAGGATGACGTCGCCGCCGCCGGCAATGCCCCCAAGGAGGGCGATCCACCCGGAGTCGCGGCCCATGACCTCCACCACGAACACGCGGTGGTGGGACTGGGCCGTGGTGTGCAGGCGGTCCAGGGCCTCGGTGACCACCGCCAGCGCCGAGTGAAAGCCCAGGCAGTAGTCCGTTCCCGCCACGTCGTTGTCGATCGTCTGCGGGATGCCCACCACCTTCACCCCGTAGTTCTCGTAAAGCCGCCAGGCCACGCCCAGGGTGTCGTCTCCGCCGATGGGGATGAGGGCGTCAATCCCCCGCTTGTTCAGGTTCTGGAGGATGCGGTCCACGCGCTCCGTGGGCTCCCACACCGTCCCCCCGTCCTTTTGCACCTTGCGGAAGGGGTTGGTGCGGGAGGTGCCCAGGATCGTGCCGCCCTGGGGGAGGATTCCGGAGACGCTGTCCGGGGTCAGGGGGACGGCGTCGTCCTCGATGGGGCCGCGCCAGCCGTCGCGGAAGCCCAGGACCTCGATCCCTTCCTTGTGGGCGCGGCGGACGATGGCCCGCAGGCACGCGTTGATGCCGGCGGAATCCCCGCCGCCCGTGAGGATCCCAATCCTCTTGAGCTCAGGCATACAGCGACCTCCCTCCCGATCCCACCTGGTCGATCATCTCCTCGGCCACCCGCTGGATGGCCGCCTGGACCTCCTTCCCCAACACGCGGGGATCGAAGAGCTTCTTGTTGGGGGACCACTTAGCGCCCTGGGCCTCGAAGGTGATGGGGTCAAAGAGGACGCCGTCGGGGGGGAGGATCTCCGCGCGCTGGGCGATGTAGAAGGTGGCGGCGGTGCGGGCGTACACGTACTGGTAAGTCGTGTCCTTATTGAACTTGCACACGCCCGCGGCCACCAGGGCCCGCACCTGCTCCGCGGTGAGGCCGGAGGCCCCGTGGAGCACAAGCGGCCGCTCCAGCCCCGCCCTCTTCAGCTTCTCGTCGATCCTTTGGGCCAAGTCCACGCGCAGCTTGAGCTCCCGCCCGGCGGAGACCCCGTGCTGGGTGCCCACGGAAATGGCCAAAAGGTCCACGCCCGTGCGCGAAACGTACTCCACCGCCTCGTCGGGGTCGGTGTAGAAGGCCTCGTCGGAGACGACGTGCTCCTCCGCGCCCTTGATGCGGCCCAGCTCCCCCTCCACCAGCACCCCATAGGGGCGGGCCAGCTCCACCACCCTCCGGGTGATGGCCACGTTCTCCTCAAACGGGCGGTCCGAGGCGTCGATCATCACGGAGGAGCAGAGGCCCTCCTTTAGAGCGGGCACGATGAAGGAATCGATGGCGTCCGGGGTCACGTGGTCGAGGTTGATGAACACCCCGATCTTGTAGTCCGCGGCGAGGCTGCGCACGTAGGCCACAAGGGCGCGCAGGCCCGCCAGGGCGTGGCCGCCGCCCGCGAACTTCGCCGCCCCTTGGGAGATCTGCAAGAGGAGATCGCTGCGCTTCGCGGCGTGGGCGGCCAATAGACCCAAAAGGACGTTGGGCTCCGCAAAGTTGTTGGCCAAGAGGGCGAAGCCTTCGCGCTTGGCCTTGGCATAGACCTGAGCCAACTCCTTCCCCCCAAGGAATGGCATCCTTCCCCTCCTTAAACACAGGAATCTTACGCTTCCCTCACAGGGTTGCGAGGTGTTCCGGGGGCGTGCGCCCCAGGACCCGCCAGGCCGCGGCCACGTGCTCCCGAAAGATTCGGGCGAAATGGGGCGCAAGGGGCGTGGGGTTTCGGGAGCTGCGCCACCAAAACCAGTCGCTCCCCTCCGCCACGTGCACGTGCGCCAAGGCCCGAGCTCGCCCCTCGGGATCCGGACACTCCTGGACGGCCGCGCGGGCCTCGGCCAGGGCCTGCCAGGCCCGGTTCTGCAGGGGCTCGCCGATCCAGGTGCGGAAGTCCGCGTCGATCCAGGAGCCCGACCAGAGGCCGGGAAGCTCCCGCTGCGGGCCAAACCGCGCGAGGTAGTCCCCCACGGAGGTGGGGCGGAAGCGCCGCTGCACCTCCTGGTAGAGCCGAAGGAGGAAGGGCCGGCCGTTCTGGGCGTAGTGATCCCAGGCGTTCTCCCCGTCCATGGCGATGAGCACGAGGGGCGGCGCCGAGCCCCGCCAATTCCGGGCCACCGCCGCCACCCGGGAAAGGAAGTCCTCCACCGCCGCCTCCACCGGCCACGCGCCGTAGGTGAAGCTGAGGAGGTTGGAAAGCACGGGGTCGCGGAAGACCACGAGGATCTCCTGGCCCGCGAGGCGCAGGCGCCAAGGCTGGTAGAGCTCCTCGGGCGCGGGCGGCCGGCCCAGGGTCCGGGCGAGGATCTCCCCGTCCGTGGCCACCCAGGCCACGCCCAAATCGGCCAGAAGCGCGAGGGCCTCGGGGCTCACCGCGCCCTCCGCCGGCCACATCCCTTGGGGCCTTGCTCCGAAGACCTCGGCGTGGTGGCCAAGCGCCCGCTCCGCTTGAGCCCGGGCGTCCTCCGGCGCACGAAACGCGGGGACGGAGTCCATGGGACGGGCGCGCCGGGCCACCTCCGTGTCCAAAAGGAGGGGCAGGATGGGGTGGTAGAAGGGCGTGGTGGTGAGCTCGATCTGTCCGGAATCGCCCAGCGCGCGGTAGAGGGGGAGCACCGCGCGGACCAGCTCCCCCTGCCAACTTTGCAGGGCCTCCACGTCCCCCTCCGTGGCGGAGAAGGGCGCGCGGAACCGCGCCGCGCGGGGATCCTCCTCGAGCGCGGTTTGCGCCGTCCAGGCCAAGAAGAACCAGGCCCAAAGGTCCTCAGGCCGCGCCAGGTTAGGCGCTTCCGGGAGCCCGCGGCGGGCCAGGGGAAGAGGGATATGCCCTGCCCGCACGAGCTCCTCCGCCTCCCTTGAGCCGTCCGGCACAAAGGGATCGCGGATCTCCCCGGCGGCGAGAAGCCGAAGTTGTTCCGTAAGGCAAGGCGTGAAGTTCACGGTGCAGGGAAAACCCGTGCGGCGCAGGTGCTGGGCCATGTCGTAGTAGTCCTTGGCGGCGCGCAGCCGCACCCAAGGGAGCACGGCCTCCCGCGCCTCCGGCAGGAGGTACCACGGCTGATGCATGTGCCAAAGGAACGCCACATGGACTTCGGTCACGGCGTCACCCCCAGGAATTTCCGGGCGTTGGCGGCGGTGAGCTCCGCCACCTCCTCCAAAGGGCGGCCCCAGAGGCGGGCCAGGGCCTTGGCCACGTAGCGGACTTTAAGGGGGTCGTTGCGCTGGCCGCGGAAGGGCTGCGGGGGGAGATAGGGGCAGTCCGTCTCCAAGAGGACGCGGGCGGGCGGGACCCGGCGCAGGGCCTCCCGCAGGGCCGCGTTTTTGGGGTAGGTCACGGGGCCACCGATCCCCAAATACAGCCCCAGGGCCAGGGCCTCCTGGGCCCGGGCCAGATCCCCCGCGAAGGCGTGGAGGACGCCGCGCACCGGCCCCTCCTCGCGCAACACCTGCACGAACTCCGGCCAGGCTGCCCGCTCGTGCAGGACCACAGGCAGGTCCAGTTCCCGGGCGAGCCGGAGTTGGGCGCGAAACACCTCGATCTGTTTAGGGCGGGGGGAAAGGTCCCGGTAGAAATCCAGGCCGCACTCCCCTACCGCCACCGCACCCCCCTTGAGGAGCTCCCGCAGCTCGGCTAACGCGGCCGCGTCCGCGGTCTTCGCCTCGTGGGGATGGATCCCGCAGGCCGCGAACACGTGGGGATGCTCCCGGGCCAACGCCAGGGAGGCCCGGGAGCTGGGGAGGTCCACGCCCACGTTGAGGGCGCAGACCCCCTGGTCCCGCATGGCGGAGAGGAGGAGGTTCCGGTCCCCCGCGAACTGGGGGAAATCCAAGTGGGCGTGGGTATCGAAGAGCCGCGGGTTATTGGCGCTCAAGGCTTAGGAAGACTTGGGCCAGGGCGGAGAAGAGGTCGCTGGGGAGGACGGCGCGGGCGGAGTGGTCGAGGGTGAGGACCTCCGCGGCCCGGCCGTGCACGAACACCCCCAGGGCCGCGGCCTCCACGGGGGCGATCCCGCCCGCCCAGAGGCCGGCGATGAGGCCCGCCAGAACGTCGCCGGAGCCGCCGTGGGCCAGGGCCGTGTTCCCCGTGGTGTTGAGGAAGACCTTCCCTTGGGGATCGGCGATGGCCGTGGGCGGCCCCTTCAGCACCACCACGGCCCGCCACTCCCGCGCCTTGTCCCGCGCCCAGCGGATCTTCTCGGGCACGACCTCCTCCGGACGGGCCCCCACCAGCCGGGAGAACTCGCCCGGATGGGGCGTGAGCACGAGCTCCCCGTGCGCCCGGGTCAGGAGCTTGGGGTCCTGGGCCAGGGCGAAGAGGGCGTCGGCGTCGAGGACGAGCTTGGGGACCTTTTCCGCGAGGAGGGCGCGCACGACCTCGGCCGGGCCGGGCGCGCGGCCCAGGCCCGGACCGGCCACGACCACATCCATCTCCGCGCTCAGGCGCAGGGCCTCCTCCGCGGCCTCCGGGGCGAAGGTGCCCTTCGGATCCGCCGGCCCGGGGTGGACCAGGGCCTCGGGCACGAGCCCGGCCACGACGGGGAAGATGGGCTCCGGCACAAGGGCGTGGACGAGGCCGGCCCCGGCGCGCAAGGCCCCCTCGGCGCACAGGGCCACGGCCCCCGCCATCCCCACCGCGCCGCCCACCACCAGCACCCGGCCGAACGTGCCCTTGTGCCCAAACCGCGGCCGCCCTGGAAGAAGGGAGGCGCAGTGCTCCGGGGTGAGCACGTGGGCCACGGGGGAGACGGACGCCCATGCGGCCGGGGGATAGGCCACCTCCACCACCCGTACCTCCCCGCACCGCTCGGCCGCGGGCGGAAGGAGGTGGCAGGGCTTGAGGGCGCCCATGGCCAGGGTGAGGTGGGCGCGCACCGCGGGGCCGGGGATGCGGCCGCTATCGGCCAGGAGCCCGGAGGGGAGGTCGATGGCCACGACCAGGCCGGAAAAGCCTTGGAGGAGCTCGATGGCCGCCCGGGCCAGCCCCTGAGCCGGGCCCTGAACCCCCACCCCCAGGATCCCGTCCAGCACCGCCTCCGCCCAGGAGAGCCCCTCCTCCAGCGCCTGAAGCTCCGCCTCCGTGCGGACCACCTGCACCCGGCCGGGGAAGGAGGCGGAGAGGGCTTGGAGCTCGGTGGCCGCGGGGCCCGCGGGCTCGCCCAGGACCACGGCCCGCACCTCCGCCCCCCACAGGCCCAGGAAGCGCAGGGCACAGAGGGCATCGCCGCCGTTCCCGCCCCGGCCGGCCACCGCCAGGATGCGCCGGCCCTTGAGGTCCAAAAGCCAGCGGCGGATCTCCTCGGCCGCACCACGGCCCGCGGACTCCATGAGGAGGAGGGCGGGAACCCCCAGTTCCTCCGCGCGCCGATCCAGTTCCCGTACGGCCTCCGCGGAAAGGACGGGAAGCATGGCCCTCATTGTAGGCTGGGGTCGCGCGCCCGCCAAAGGGCCAGCACCTCTTCGCCCACCTCTTCGGGCGTCCGCCCCGTCACGTCCAGCCAGTGCACGTCCTTTTCGGCCCGAAAGAAGGCCAACTGCCTCCGCGCGTAGTCCTTGGTGTGGCGCACGATGAGCTTTTTCGCGCGCGCTAGGTCGTATTCGCCCCGGAAAAAGCCGAAGAGCTCGCGGTAGCCGATGGTGCGGAGGATGGGGGCGTCCGCGGGAAGGTTCTTTTCCCAGAGGCGGCGGGCCTCCTCCACCAGGCCCTCCTGGAACATGCGCTCCACCCGGGCCTCGATGCGCCGGTACAGCTCCGCCCGGGCGCAGGTGAGCCCCACCTTCACCAGGGGCCAGGGGAAGGGCCGCTCGCTCCCCCACTGGGCGGAGAGGGGCTTGCCGGTGAGGCGGAACACCTCCAGGGCCCGGATCAGGCGCACCCGGTCCCTGGGGTGGATCCGGTGGGCGCTTTGGGGGTCCACGCGCAGGAGCTCGGCCCGCAGGGCCTCCGTGGGCCAGCGGGAGAGCTCGGCCCGGAGCTGGGGGTCCGCGGCCGGGCCGGGGAAGAGGCCGCGGGTGAGGGCCCGAATGTACAGGGTGCTCCCGCCCACGATGACGGCGCGCCTCCCCCGCCCGAGGATCTCCGGAAGGAGGCGCTCGCAGTCCGCCCGGAACCGGGCGGCGTCGTAGCGGGCCTCCGGGGGGAGCACGCCCACGAGGTGGTGGGGGACGCGGGCCAGGATCTCCGGGGGCGGCCGGTCCGCGCCCACCACAAGGTCCCGGAAGATCGTGCGGGCATCGGCGGAAATCACCTCGGCCCCCACCCGCTCCGCCACGTACGCGGCCACCCGGGTCTTCCCCACCGCCGTGGGGCCGAGGATGAGGAGGACCGTCATTCCTCGGAGAGGAGGAGGCTATAGAGGTAGCGCAGGGAGCGCTGCCGTGCCGGGTACTTCAGCTTCTCCAGGGCCTTGAGCTCCAGCTGGCGCACGCGCTCCCGCGTGATGTCGAACTGGCTGGCCACCTCCTTTAGGGTGCGGGGGTGCCCGTCCTTGAGGCCGTAGCGCAGCTCCAGGATCTCCCGCTCCCGCGGCTCCAGCTCCTGCAGCGCCCGGAGGAGGTCCTCCCGGAGCTTGGCCCGCAGGGCCTCCCGGACCGGGGAGGGCGCGCTCTCGTCGGGGATGAAGTCGCCCAGGGTCTCCTCCTCGTCCTCGGACAGGGGCCGCTCCAGGGAGGTGGTGGACATGAGGGCCTGCTCCAGCTTTTTCACGCGCTCCACGCTCGTCCCCAGAAGCTCGGCGAGCTCCTCGTAGGTGGGGGGCACCCCGTGCTCCCGCACGAACTCCTGGCGCAGGCGGTGCAGCTCCTGCACGGCTTCCATGGTGTGGGTGGGCACGCGGATGGTGCGGGCTTGGTCCGCGATGGCCCGGGTGATGGCCTGCCGGATCCACCAGGTGGCGTAGGTGGAGAACTTGAAGCCCTTGCGCCAGTCGAACTTCTCGATGGCCCGCATGAGGCCGATGTTGCCCTCCTGGATGAGGTCCAAAAAGGAGAGGCCGCGGTGCATGTAGCGCTTGGCGATGGAGACCACCAGCCTGAGGTTGGCCGTGGCCATGCGCTCCCGCGCGGCCTGGCCCTCCCGCACCCGCTCCTCCAGGCGGGCCCGCTCCTCGGGGGAGAGGTTCTTCTCCGTGCTCAGGCGGCGGGCGGCCTCCCGCCCGGCCTCGATCTTCTGAGCCAGCTCCACCTCCTCCTCCTTGGTGAGGAGGGGGACGCGGCCGATCTCCCGGAGGTAAGTGCGGATGGGGTCTTGAACGCGCTCCTCCGGCTCCTCGGGCTCGGCCTCCATCATCTCCACGAGGAACGGAAGGAGGCTGAGGAGGTCCTCCTCGCCCTCCCACTCCTCCCGTTTCTCCCGGAAATCCGCGGGCTGGCTCATCGCTTCCTTAAAAGCTCCAGGCGCTGCCGGCACAGGTGCTGGAACTCCAAGCTCAGCCGGCGCACGGCCTCCCCGTCCGCCCGGGCCTCCGCCTCCCGGAGGGCCGCCCGCACCTCCTCCATCCGGCGGGTGAGGCGCGGGAGATACAGGAAGCGCGCGAGCGCCTCCTCCAGGACCCGCGCCTCGTCGGGGACGCGGAGCTCCGTGAGGAGGGCGCGGGCCGTGCGGGCCGCGGCCTCGGGGGATACCCCCGTCAGGAGGTCCGCCGGGGCCGGGCGCTCCCCAGCCGCGCGGGCCTCCGCCCACCGCCGCACCACCTCCCGATACGCCGGGCAAAACCGCTCTTCCTCCGCCAAAAGCTCGGAGACCACGGGATCGGGCAGCTTCCCCTCAAGAAGGAAGCGCACCACGAGGTCCTCGGGGGTGAGGAGGGGTTCCGCGGGCTCGCGCTCCGGGGCGGGCACGGGCCGGCGCACCCCCCGCAGGGCCTCCTGCACCTCCTCCGGCGGCAGGGAAAGAAGGGAGGCGAGCCCGGTGAGGAGCTCCAGGCGCAGGGCGGGGCTGGTGATCTCCGGCCACAGGGCCTGGGCCTCGCGCAGGGCCGCCTCCTTCCCCTCCGTGCGGGAAAGGTCGTGACGGGAGGCCAGGGCCGCGAGGAAGAACTTCTGGAAGGGCTGGGCCTGGCCGAGCACGGCCCGCATGGCCTCTCCCCCGGCCTGGCGCACGAAGGAGTCGGGGTCCTCCCCGGGGGGGAGGGAGGCCACCCGCACCCGCAGCCCGGCCTGGCGCAGGATGAGCATCCCCCGCAGGGCCGAGGCCTCCCCGGCCGCGTCCCGGTCGTAGGCGATCACCACCTCCTCGGCGTAGCGGGAAAGGAGGCGGGCCTGATCGGGGGTGAGGGAGGTGCCCATGGAGGCCACGGCCTCCTCGATCCCGGCGGCGTGCAGGCTGATCACGTCGGTGTAGCCCTCCACGACCACGGCCTGGCCCCGCCGGCGTATGGCCTCCTTGGCCAGATCCAGCCCGTAGAGGACCGTGCCCTTGGTGAACAGGGGGGTGTTGGGGGTGTTCAGGTACTTGGGCTCGCCCTCGAAGGCCCTTCCGGCGAAGGCCACCACCCGCCCCCCTTCGTCGCGGATGGCGAACATCACGCGGTCCCGGAAGCGGTCGTAGGGGCCGCGCTCGCCGGCCACGGCCAGGCCCAACTCCAGGAGGGTTTGCACCCCAAAGCGGCTCAGGGCCCGCAGGAGCCCGTCCCAGGCCGGCGGGGCGTAGCCCAGGCCCCACCGCTCCCACAGGCGCTCGCCCAGGCCCCGGGAAAGGAGGTAGGCCCGGGCCTTCTCCCCCTCGGGCCCCAGGAGGCCGCGCTGGAAGTAGCGCAGGGCCTCCTGGTTCACCTGAAGGAGGCGGGAGCGGCCCTCCCCGCCGCGCACCTCCACCCCCAGCTCCTGGGCCAGCTTGGCCAGGGCCTCCGCGAAGGAGAGGCGCTCGATGCGCATGAGGAAGCCGATGGCGTCGCCGCCGGCCCCGCAGCCGAAGCAGTGCCACAGCCCCTTCTCCGGGGAGACCATGAGGGAGGGCGTGTCGTCGGGGTGGAAGGGGCAGCGGGCCTTGTAGTTCTTGCCGGCCGGCTTGAGCACCACGTACCGGCCGATCAGGTCCACGAGGTTGACCCGCGCCTTGATCTCCTCAAGCGCGCCCATGGGCAAGCTCCCGCAGGAAGGGGTTGTGGGCCCGCTCGTGGGCCAGCTCCGTGGCCGGGCCGTGGCCGGGGAGGATCCGCCACCCCTCGCCCAAGGCAAGGAGACGGGCCAGGGACCGGGAAAGCTCTTCCCAGGAGCCGCCGGGGAGGTCGGTGCGGCCCACCGAGCCCGCAAAGAGCACGTCCCCCACAAACGCCGTCTTCTGCCGCTCCCACAGGAAGGCCAGGGAGCCGGGGGAGTGGCCCGGCAGGTGCCAGACCAAAAGCTCCTCCTCCCCCAGGGGCAGGCGATCCCCGTCCTGGAGGGCCCGGTCCAACGGGGGCGGGGTGCGGCCCATGGCCCAAAACGTGGTCCTCTCCTCGGGGTGGTAGAGGATGGGCGCGCCGGTGCGGGCCCGGAAGAGCTCGGCATAGTCGGCGTGATCGAAGTGGCCGTGGGTGAGGAGGATGTAGCGCAGCTTCACCGAGGCGAGGGCCCGCTCCAGGGGGACGGAGGTGCCGCCCGGGTCGATGAGGGCGGCCTCCCCCCCGGCCACGAGGAGGTAGGCGTTGGTGAACAGGGGGCCCACCACGAACTTCTTGATCTCCATCAGTCCTGCCCCACCGTGCGGGCGCAGGTGAGCACAGCCACCGCGCCGAAGCCCCCTTCCTGAAGGGCCCGCACCCCCTCGGCCGCCGTGGCCCCCGTGGTCAGCACGTCGTCCACAAGGAGCACGGTCTCCCCATGCCCCTTGCGGGTGGCCACGAACAGGCCGTGCATGGCGCGGACCCGCTCCTCCCGCGGCCGCCCCACCTGCTCCGGCGAGGGCCGCACCTTGCGGAGGAGGGCGCGCGCGGGAAGCCCCAGGGCCCGGGCCACCTCCCGCCCCAAAAGCTCCGCCCCGTGGAAGCCGCGCCGCTTGAGCCGCACGGGATCCGGCGGCACCCACGCCACCACGGCCACCTCCCCCACCACCAGCTCCGCCATCGCCCGCCCCAGGAGGCGGGCCACCGCCCGCTCGCCCCCGTACTTCACCAGGAGGACGAGCGCCCGCAGCACCCCCTCGTAGGGCCCGAGGGACCGGGCCCAAAGGTAGGGCCGGGCCTCTACCGCACAGGCTTCACAGAGGTCCAGGCCCGGCGCGACTCCGACCCCGCAGATCCCGCAGACCGCCGCCCAGCGGGGGATGTCACCAAAGCAGTCCGCGCAGACCGCGGAAAGCCCGTCCACCTCCTGTCCGCAAATCAGGCAATGGGGCGGGAAAAGGAGCCCAACCCACCCCGCCAGCCCCCTAGCGGCCGGCGATGTACTGGGCCACATCCACCAGCCGGCAGCAGTAGCCCCACTCGTTGTCGTAAAAGGACAGGACCTTCACCACGTCCAGCGCGGCGGAGAGGACCATGGTGTAGGCCAGGGCCACCACCGCGGAGTGGTCGTCGCCCAGCACATCGGAGGAGACGATGGGGTCGCGGGTCACGGCCATGACCTCGCCCAGGGGGCCCTTGGCGGCTTCTTCGAACGCCCGGTTCACGTTCTCAATGGCCTCTTTGGGGGTGGCGCCCGCGGGCCGCTTGAGCTTGGCGACGAAGTCGGAGACGGAGCCCGAGGGCACCGGGACGCGCATGGCGATCCCGTCCATCTTCCCCTTGAGCTCGGGGAAGATGATGGGGATGGAGCGGGCCGCTCCGGTGGAGGTGGGGACGATGTTGGCCGCCGCAGCCCGCGCCCGCGCCAGGTCCCGGTGCGGCGCGTCCACCAGCCTCTGGTCCGCCGTGTAGGCGTGCACCGTGGTCAAAAAGCCGTGCTCAAGGCCGAAGGCCTCGTGGAGGACCTTCACCACCGGCCCCAGGGAGTTGGTGGTGCAGGAGGCGGCGGACACGATGGGGTGCTTGGCGGGATCGAAGTGGTGCTCGTTGATGCGCCAGAGGATCTGGGGGACGTCGGCGGACTCCTCGCCGCGGGGCGGGGCAGAGATGAGGACGCGCTTGGCCCCGGCCTTGAGGTGGCCGCCCGCCAGGGCCGGGTCGGTGAACGCACCGCTCGACTCGATCACCACCTCGATCCCCAGATCCCGCCAGGGCAGCGCGGCCGGATCCTTGTAGCCGTCTTTATCCCCGAAGAACCGGATCTCCCGGCCGTCCACGAGGAGGGCCTTTTCCGTGGCGGCCACGGGGAACGGCGCCCGGCCGTAGACGGTGTCGTACTTCAGCAGGTGGGCGGCGGTCTGGGGGGAGAGGAAGGGGTCGTTGATGGCCACAAGCTCCAGGGGCCAGCCGCGCTTGGCCAGCACGCGCAGCGTCACCCTCCCGATGCGCCCAAAACCGTTGATGGCGATGCGCACCATGCTTCACCCCTTTCGGCACATCCCCAGGAAGAGCTCGTGCACCCGCAGGTCCTCGGTGAGCTCGGGGTGGAAGGTTGCGCCGAGCAGGGAGCCTTGGCGGACCAGCACGGGTTCGCCCGCGTGGGTCCCGAGGACCTCCACCCCCGGCCCCACCCGCCGGATGGCCGGGGCCCGAATGAACACGGCGGGGACCTCGCCCAGCCCGTCTACCCGCACCCGCGCCTCGAAGGAGTCCACCTGCCGGCCCGTGGCGTTGCGCTCCACGGCCACATCGAGGACGCCGAAGTAGCGTTCGGGCCAGTTCGTGATTTCCCGGGCCAGGAGGATGAGGCCGGCGCAGGTTCCGAAGGCCGGAAGCCCCTCCAGGAGGGCCGCCCGCAGGGGCTCCCCCAGCCCGGCCCGGGAAAGGAGGCGCCATTGGGCCGTGGACTCCCCCCCGGGGAGGACGATCCCATCCAGGCCCGCGAGGTCCGCCGGCCGCAGCACCGGCACCGCGGCCACCCCCAACCGGCCGAAGGCCACCAGGTGCTCCCGGGCCGCGCCTTGCACCGCCAGGACCCCGATCTTCATCGGTACTGGAGGAGGGCGTGCTCGGGGATCTTCTCGATCTCAAGCCCGGGCATGGCCTCGCCCAGGTCCTCGGACACCTTCGCCAAAAGCTCCGGATCGTCGTAGTAGGTGCAGGCCAGGACGATGGCGCGGGCGCGCTTCTCGGGGTTTTCGCTCTTGAAGATCCCGCTGCCCACGAAGACGCCGTCGGCCCCCAGCATCCGGAGGAGGGCGGCGTCCGCGGGGGTGGCGATCCCGCCCGCGGCGAAGTTCACCACCGGCAGCCGGCCCAGCTCCTGGATCATCTCCAGGATCTCCACGGGCGCGCCCAGCTCCTTCGCGTAGGTCACGAGCTCCGCGCGGGACATGTCCTTGAGGCGGCGGATCTGGTCGTTGAGGAGGCGCATGTGGCGCACGGCCTCCACCACGTTGCCGGTGCCGGCCTCGCCCTTGGTGCGGAGCATGGCCGCCCCCTCGGCCAACCGCCGGCAGGCCTCGCCCAGATCGCGGCAGCCGCACACAAACGGCACCCGGAACTGCCACTTGTCGATGTGGTGGAAGGGGTCCGCCGGGGTGAGCACCTCGGACTCGTCGATGAAGTCCACCCCCAGGGCCTCCAGGATGCGGGCCTCGGCGGTATGGCCAATGCGGCACTTGGCCATCACCGGGATGGACACGGCGCGCATGATCTCCTTGATCCGCTTGGGGTCGGCCATGCGCGCCACGCCGCCCTGGGCCCGGATGTCCGCGGGCACCCGCTCCAGGGCCATCACCGCCACCGCGCCCGCCTCCTCGGCGATCTGGGCCTGCTCGGGCGTGGTCACGTCCATGATGACCCCGCCCTTGAACATCTCCGCAAACCCCGTCTTCACTCGGTAGGTGCCCTTCTGCATCCTTCCCCACCTCCGCGGGCCGAGCCCTGGAGCCGGCGAGAGGACTCGAACCTCCGACCCGCCGCTTACGAAGCGGCTGCTCTGCCGCTGAGCTACGCCGGCGCCCTGCGAAGCTTACTGTCCTCCTCCACCTTCGCAAGGGCCGCGCGCTCAAAGCCGCGCCACCACCCCCAAAAGCGCGTGCAGGGTGGCCACAAGGGCGGTGGCGTAGGCCAGCCCGTGGTGCACGCGGAGCGGCCGCCGCCGCTTCCGCCGCGCCGGAAGGGCCATGGACGCCCCCGTGGCCAAAAGCAGGGCGTAGCTCACCAGGCCCAAGTAGAAGACCAGGGGGAAGGGCCCGAGGGGGAAGTAGGCGATCGTCCGCAAGGCCTCCACGGCTCACCCCTCCAAGGCGATCTGGACCGCACCGCGCGCCGTGTGCTGGACGGCAAAGGAGGGGGAGGAGCGATGGTAGGCCAAGAGCACGGTGTAGGTCCGCCCCGGCCGCAGGGGCTTGTCCTCGGGGTCCCCGCTGTCCAAGGGGATCACGAACTCCACGACCGTGGCCCCGCCGGCGATCCGCCCCGCGGCGCGGAGGAGGTCCTCACGGCGGTCGCGGCGGTGCGTGGTGGGGCCGGTCCCGTAGTGGTCCTCCACCAGGAGGCCGGCGCCGGTGACGGCGGCGATGAGGTAGTTGGCGCCCTGCATGCGGTTCACAGGATCGAACCCCACGGCCACCCAGCCCGTGCCCGGGCTCCGCAGGGCCCCCAGGAACACCACCCAGCCGTTGCGCCAAAACAGGCTCACCCGGCTGCGCGGGTCCTCCACCCCCTGCGGGTACTCCCCCGCGCCGATCTCCCCATCCGCTTGGGGACCCCGGGGAAGGAGGCCCTCCACCACGACGTAGTCCGCCCCCAGAAGCTGCCCCTCCGGGGAAAACCGCAGGTAGGCCTCCAGGGTCACGGGGCCCTCCGGGCCCGCGAGCTCCAAAAGACCGTGCACGAGCCCGCTTTCCGGGAAGGCGCGCGGCTCCGGGAGGATCCGCAGCCCCTGGGGGGCGACGGCGTGCAGGAACCGCTCCCATCCCGTCGCGAGCGCCGGGCCCGCGTAGAGCCCGTCGGCGGGCCCGCCGAGGAACGCCACCCCGCCCCCGGGCGCGAAGTCCGCAAGGAGGGCCTCCACCGCGCCCAAGCCCACCTTCTCCCAGTGCCGCTGGGCCCAGGTCAGGAGGGCCTCCGCCGTGGGCTGGGCTGCTACCCCCAACCCCACCCCTATCCCCAACACGACCAGCATGCGGACCATCGGCCCACCTCCTGTGGGAACAGCGACAAGGATATCCGCCCCGGGGCTGCCGAGGCGGGGCCGCCTTGGGGTAAGGTTGAGCGGCCATGGAGGGATTGGAATTGGCCAAGGCCTTGGGGGAGGCGCGGGAACTGGTGGGCGCCAAGCTGAGCAAGGTCCACCAGGTGGGCGAGGTGTTCTTCCTGCGCTTTTTCGATCCTCCTGGGGCGTTGGCCTTGGACCCAAAAGGGAAGGCCTTCCACCGCACGGAGCTGCGGCCGCCCACGCCCCCCAGGCCGCCCGCGTTCTGCCAGCTTCTGCGCGCGTTCGAGGGGCAACCCCTCCTGGACCTGGAGCAGGCCGGGTTCGACCGCGTGGTGCGCCTTCGCTTCCCTGGGGGGGAGCTCCTCCTGGACCTGCGCCCCCGGCGCGGGAATCTCTTTGTGGCCTTCCGCGACGGCCGCACCGCCGCCCTGCACGAGGGCCTCTTCCAGGGGGCCGCGTTCGGCCCGGGGGATCCTAGGGAGGGCCTGGGCCCGGAGCTGCGCCGGGCGCTTGCGGCCCGGCTGGGGCGCCCCCCGGCCCCGGAGGAGCTGCGGGCCTGGGCCGAGGAACTCTGGGCCCAACCCGCCCAGGGCCTCCTCTACGCCACCCCCCAGGGCCTGCGGGCCTCGTTCTTCCCCCGCCCGGATTGGGGGGAGCCCCAGGCGGTCCTTCCCGCGTACTGGCAGGCCCTGGACCGGGTCCTCGAGGGGCGGGTGTTTGGGGAGCTGGCAGCGGGGCGCATCGCCGAGCTGGAGCGGGCGCTGGCGCGGTGCCGCCGGGCCTTGGCCCTGCTCGAGGCCGCCGAAAAGGAGGCCCAGGGGTGGCCGGCCCTCCAGGCCCAGGCCGACCTCATCCTGGCCCGCCTCTCCGAGATCCCCCGGGGCGCAGCCCGGGTGACCGTGGAGGGGTTCGACGGGACCCCCGTGGAGCTGGAGCTGGACCCCGCCCTGCCCCCGGCGCGGTTCGCGCAGGAGCTGTACCGGCGGGCGGGGAAGCTGCGGCGGCGGGCCCAGGAGATCCCGGCGCGGCGCGCCCAATTGGAGGCCGAGGTGGCCAGGCTCTTGGAGGAGATCGCCCTCCTGCGCCGCCGGCCGGACCTCGCGCCCTACCTCGTGCCTGAGGCGGAGCCCGCGGGGGAACGGGAGGAGCCCCGCCAGCCCCGGCAGTTCCGGGTGGGGGAGTTCACTGTCCTTGTGGGCCGCTCCGCGCAAGAAAACGACCTCCTCGTGCGGCGGGCCAGCCCCAACGACCTTTGGCTCCACGCCCGGGGGGTGCCGGGGGCCCACGTGCTCATCAAGAACGGGGGGCGGCGGGTGCCCGAGGAGGTGCTGCGGCGGGCCGCGGAGCTCGCCGCCTGGTTCTCCCAGGCCCGAGGTGAACGCAAAGTGGCCGTGAGCTACACTGAGGCCCGCTATGTGCGCAAGCCCAAGGGGAGCCCGCCGGGCGCGGTGGTGCTCCTCAAAGAGGAAGTGATCGTGGTTTCCGGGGAGCGTGGCCCGTGATCCCCCTGAGCGAAACGGTCCTCCAAGCGATCTTCGCCGTCGCGGCCCTCCTCGTTTGCGTAGTCCCCCACGAGGTGGCCCACGGCCTTGTGGCCTTCCGGCTGGGCGACCCCACGGCCAAACGCGCGGGCCGGCTCTCCCTGAACCCCCTGCGGCACCTGGACCCCATCGGCTCGGTGCTCCTGCCCCTGGCCCTCCTTCTGCTCCGCCGGTTCACCGGCCTCCCCCTGGTGGTGTTCGGCTGGGCCAAGCCCGTGCCCATCAACCCCTACTACTTCCGCGACCCCTGGCGGGGGATGGTGTGGGTGGGGCTGGCCGGGCCGGCCACGAACTTCCTCCTCGCCGGGCTCACCGCCCTTGTGGGCCGCCTCCTCCTCCTTTTGGGCCTGCGCCACCGCTACCTCTTCCTGTTCCTGGCCCTCCTCGTCCTCATCTCCCTGGTGATCGCCCTGTTCAACCTCCTTCCCGTGCCGCCCCTCGACGGCTCCCGCCTCCTTGGGTATTTCCTCCCCCTGCGCTGGCGCCTGCAGCTTCTCCGCTTGGAGCAGTTTGGGATCCTCATCGTGGCGGCGCTCCTGCTTTTGGGCGCGCTGGAGGTGGTGGTACGGGGGGCGGAGGCCCTCGCGGTCCACCTCATCGGACGCGATTGGGCCCTGCTTTCCGGCCTCTGGTGGTGAGCCGGTATAATGCCGGTAAGGCCGTGAGCGACGAGAACATCCACGTGGAGCGCGACGGGACGCGGGTGCGGCTGGAGGTGGCCGTGCCCAAGGAGGCCATCCGCGCCAAGGAGGAGCAGTTCCTGCGGGCGCTGAGCCAGGAGCTGCGCATCCCCGGGTTCCGGCCGGGCAAGGCCCCCCGGCACCTCCTCCTCCGCCGCTTCGGCGAGGAGGCCTTCTGGAAGGAGGTGCGGGAGGACCTCATCCAGGACTGGCTGGAGCGGGCCATCCGCGACCTGGCCCTGCACCCGGTGACCGCGCCCAAGGTGGAGACGGTGGAGTTCGTGCGGGGCGAGTCCCTGCGCTTCCGCGCGGAGTTCGAGGTCCTCCCGGAGTTCACCATCCCGGAGGGCCTGACGCTCGCGGTGGAGGAGCCCCCGCCGGCGGAGGTGCGGGAGGAGGAGGTGGCGGCGGTGCTGGCGGACCTGCGGCGGGAGGCGGGCTCCCTCCTCCCCAAGGACGGGCCGGCGGCGGAGGGCGACATCGTGCACATCAAGCGGGGCGAGCGCATCTGGGAGGGCACGGCCTCCGCCCAGCGCCCCATCGGCCGCCAGCTCCTGGGCACCCGGGCGGGCACTCGGGTGGTCCTCACCGACGAGGAGGGCCACGCCGAGGAGTTCGAGGTGGTGGGCGTGTACACCCTGAGCCTCCCCAGCGAGGAGGAGACCGCCCGCCATTACGGCAAGGCCTCCTGGGAGGAGCTGCGGGAGGAGGTGCGGCGGGAGCTTTTGCGCCGGGCGGAGGCCCAGCGCCGGGACGAGCTGCGCCGCCGGGCCCTGGACGCCCTGGCGGAGGCCCTGAACATCCCCGTCCCGCCGGGCCTCCTGGCCAGCGCCGTGGAGGAGGAGCTGGCGCGCCTCCCCAAAAAGGAAGGGGTGCGGGCGGAGGTGGAGCGGGTGGTGGCCCGCCGCCTGCGCCGGGAAATCCTCGTCCACCGCCTAAGCGAGGAGAAAGGCCTGGCGCCCTCGCCGGAGGAGGTGCGGCGCCTGGCTCAAGAGGAAGGGGAAAACGAGGAAGCCCTCCACGCGCGGCTCTCCTTCGAACGCGTGGCCGACTGGATCTTGGAAAACCTGAGGAGGCCGAAGTGAGGTTCCAGTACTTTGAGGAAGAGGAACTGCGCATGATGCGCTACTGGGAGCGGGCGTTCGCCCGCCTTTTTAAGGACCGCATCATCTTCCTTTCCGGGGAGATCGTGGCCAGCGCCGGGGGCGGGATCTATTCGGGCGCGGCGGACAACATCATCGCCCAGCTCCTTTGTCTTGAGGCCGAGGACCCGGAAAAGGACATCCAGCTTTACATCAACAGCCCGGGCGGGGACCTGCAGGCGGCGCTGGCCATCTACGACGCCATGCAGTACGTGCGCTGCCCGGTGCGCACGATCTGCGTGGGGATCGCCGCCTCCGCCGCAGCCCTCATCCTCGCCGGCGGGGCCAAGGGCAAACGCTACGCCCTCCCCAACTCCCGCATCATGATCCACCAGCCCTGGGGCGTGGTGGGCGGCCAAGCGGTGGACATCAAGATCGAGGCCGACGAGATCATCAAGCTGCGCAACCGGGTGAACGAGATCCTCGCCCACCACACGGGCCAGCCCAAGGAGAAGGTCGAGCGGGACACGGACCGGAACTTCTGGATGAGCGCGGAGGAGGCTAGAGCCTACGGGATCGTGGACGAGGTGATCCAGCCGCGCAAAAAATAAATGCGCCCGGCAGGATTTGAACCTGCGGCCTCCGGCTCCGCAGGCCGGCACTCTATCCGCTGAGCTACGGGCGCTGGCGGAGGGACGGGGACTCGAACCCCGAAGGCCAAAAGGCCCTACCGGTTTTCGAGACCGGCTCCTTGCCGTTCGGACATCCCTCCCGGCTCAGCGATTATGCGGGCGGCCCCGCGCGGGGTCAACGGTGCTCACCGCGAGGATCCCCGCGAGCACCAGCCCCGCGCCCACAAGCTGCAGGCCGCCCAGCTTCTCCCCCAGCAGGGCCCAGCCAAAGAAGGCGGCGAACACGGGCTCCATGGCCAGGATGACCGCGGTCTGAGTGGCCGTGGCCCGGCTCTCCGCCCAGGCCAGCACATAGTACGCCACGGCCGAGGCCAAAACGCCGGTGACCCCCAGGGCCGCCCAGACCCGGGGGGAGAGGGGCCACCGCACCTCGCCCGCCGCCACTGCCCCAATCCCCGAGAGCCCGGCCACCGTGAGGAGCTGGAGCGGAAGGAGCGGGCCCACGGGCTTGGCCTTGGCGTAGCGGGCCAAAAGGGCGATGTACGCAGCAAAAGCGAGGGCACAAATCGCCGTGAGCACGTCGCCAAAAAGGCTTCCCGCGAGATCCCCTTCCCCGCCAAGGGCCAGGAGGACCACGCCCAGGGTCGCCAAGGCCACCCCCAGCCCCAAACGGGCGGAGATCCGTTCGCCCAGGAAGTGGGCGACCACGGGGACGAGGACCACGGAGAGGCCGGTGATGAGCCCGGATTTTTGGGCGGTGGTGTAGCGCAGGCCCCAGGTCTGGAAGAAGTAGCCCCCGAAAAGAAAAAGGCCCAAAAGCAGGGCCTCCCGCCAGGGCGGAGCGCCCCGGCGCCAGAGGGGCAGGGTGCAGAGGAAGGCCAGGGAAAAGCGCAGGGCTAAAAACCAAAAGGGGCCGACCTCGGCCACGGCCTCCTTCACCGGCACGAAGGTCCAGCCCCAAACGGCGGTGATGAGGAGGAGGGCGAGGGCGGCCATCAGGCGACGACGAAGTGGATCACGTCCCCGTCCTGGACCACGTAATCCCGGCCGGCCCGCACGATCCTCCCGGCCTCGCGCAGGGCCCTTTCGGAGCGGTAGTGCTCAAGGTCCTCCAGCCGCATGACCTCTGCAAGGACGAAGCGGTCCCGGAAATCGGTGTGGATGACGGCCCCGGCGTCGGGGGCCTTGGTGCCCATGGGGACGGTCCAGGCCCGCACCTCCGGTCCCACAAACGTGTAGAACGTGATCACGGAGAGGAGCCGGTAGGCCTCGCGCACCAGCCGCTCCACCGCGAGCTCCTGAAGCCCATACTCTCGGAGGAACTCCCGGCGCTCTGCCTCCGGAAGCTCCGCCAGCTCCATCTCCAGGCGGCCGCGGATGACCACCCACCCGGCGCCCCGCTCCCGGGCCAGCTCCGCCACCCTCCGGGAATGCTCGTTCTCCCCGGCGTCGCCCACGTTGGCCACAAAGAGCACGGGCTTTAGGGTGAGGGGGGCCAGGCCCTTCAGGCGCTCCCGCTCCTCGGGGGAGAGGGGCACCTGGCGGATCGGGATCCCCTTTTTCAGGGCCTCGAGGAGGCGCTCCAAAAGGGCCAGCTCTTCCCGCGCCTCCTTGTCCCCGATCCGCGCGGCCTTGGCGATCCGCTCCCGCCGGCCCTCCAGGGTCTCCAGGTCCTTGAGGAGGAGCTCGGTTTCCACGACCTCAACGTCCCGGCGCACGTCCACCGCGCCCATGGGGTGCGCGATGTCCGGGTCCTCAAAGCAGCGCACCACGTGGAGGATGGCCTCCACGTTGCGGATGTCCGCGAGGAACTGGTTCCCCAAGCCCTCCCCGCGGGAGGCGCCCTCCACCAGGCCCGCGATGTCGACCACCTCGATGGTGGTGGGGACCTTCTTTTTCTCGGGGAAGAGGGCGTGGAGGCGATCCAAGCGGGGGTCGGGGACGGGCGCCACCCCCTTTTGGGCCTGCAGGGTGGAGAAGGGGTAGGGCTCGACCCTGGCCCCGGCCGCGGTGAGGGCGTTGAAGATCGTGGACTTCCCGGCATTGGGAAGCCCCACCAGGCCGAAGGTCCGGCTCACTGAAGGACCTCCTCCACGAGGCGCGCCACCTCCGCAGGCGTGCGGGCCACGGGCACCCCGAGCTTCTCCAGGCGCTGGGCCTTGGCCTGGGCCGTGTCCTCGCCCCCGGTGACGATGGCCCCGGCATGGCCCATCCGCTTCCCCGGCGGCGCGGAAAAGCCCGCGATATAGGCGACCAGCGGCTTTTTCATGTGCCGCCGGGCGTAGGCCGCGGCCTCCTCCTCCGCCGTGCCCCCAATCTCGCCCACCATCACCACCGCGGCGGTCTCTGGGTCCTCCTCAAACAGGGGGAGGAGCTCCACAAAGGTCGTGCCCACGATGGGATCCCCGCCGATGCCCACCACCGTGGACTGCCCTAACCCCCGCTGGGAGAGGTGGGCCGCGATCTCGTAAGTGAGCGTGCCGGAGCGGGACACGATCCCCACCGGGCCGGGCGTGAAGGGCGCGTGGGGGATCACCCCGAGCTTAGCCTTTCCGGGAGCAATAAGGCCAGGGCAGTTGGGGCCGATCAACCGCACCGGATAGGCCCGAAGGAGGTGGTAGGTGCGGAGCATGGCGTGCAAGGGAATACCTTCGGTGATGCACACGATGAGGGGGATGCCGGCGTCCGCAGCCTCGAGGATCGCTTCTGGCGCGAACGCCGCGGGCACGAAGATCACGGAGGCATCGATGGGATGATGGGCGCAGGCCTCGGCCACCGTGTCGTAGACGGGGATGCCGTCGAGGCTTTGCCCGCCCTTGCCGGGGGTGACGCCCGCCACCACCTTCGTTCCGTAGGCCACCATCTGCCGGGTGTGGAAGGAGCCCTCCGTCCCGGTGATGCCCTGCACCAAAACCCTTGTGCGTTCGTGAATGAGAATGGCCACGGAGCAAGAATAGACCTTCCGAGCCTCCCCAGGCAAGGTGGTGCTGGGCTTGCCCTACAAAAGCTAAGGAAGACTATTCCACATGAGAATCGCGGAGAGGTCAGGCATACAACTAGCTCAACAAGCGCGAGCCAACACCATAAATTGGGGGAGGACTTGCAGCACATAGCACACCACCAAGAGCATAGCCTCCTTCTGCGTAAGGGCGAGGTAGAGGTTCCTAAGATTTCCATTGAACCTAGTTTTGATGGCCCCGAAGACTTCCCTCCCCTGTGGGCCGCAACTGATAGAACTCCTTCACGAACGCCTTTTTGTATCCTTCCTTTGCTGAGGCGGATTATGGGGAAAAACCTCCCCGGGGCTCCCGCCTGAAAGATCTGGGCAGCATCGAAACTGGCATCGGCAAGGAGGACGCCAGCCGAGTTGGCCCACGAAGAGCCTCGGCCCCCAGGACGGGATCCGGGGCATATCCCTTGCTCACATTCATCCCTACGAGCACAGAAGGTGAGGTCTTTGGAGGTAATGGATGTCCAACCATAGCCTAAGCATGGCCCCGGACATGCCGGGGGAAATCTGCCCCGCATCCATCCCAGCTCCTGGGTCTTACCTCGATGGGAAATGCCGGTGCTGTCAAGGATGAGGGGGCTTGTCCAGCTGCTGTGGAGGTGTGAGGGCCAGCTCCTGGACACGCTGCCGCTGCTGGGGGGGTGAAGGTAGGGGACGGGCCTGGGGATTTGCGCTCGCGGGTCAAGCCCGCAACTCCTTCCTCGTTGAAGCGACGCAGCCACTTGCAGATCGACTTGGCGGTGAGGTTAAGGACGGGAACCATCTCGTTAGCACTCAAACCCTAAGCGGAGAGCAAGACGGCCTTGGCTCGTTTGCAGACCCGGGGATTGGGGTGATCGAGCAGGTGGTAGAGTTGCTGCTGCTCATCTTGAGAGAGAGGATGGACACTCAGCATAGGAATAACCTCGCTCACAAGATATCAGATTGGCGCACACCTGGCCTTACTCATGACCGAAAGGGGCGGTATGCTATGTGCTGCGGGTCCTTCTCAGCTTATTGGGTTGGCTCGGACTGGTTCGGCTCGTTGGATGTTTGCCTTCCCCGCGATCCCTGTGTGGAACAGCCTTTCTCTGCTTTTGTTAGACCCAAGTTTGACAGTGGTGGGGAGAAGAAAGCTGTTTAGAACAGAATGGTCGGCCATCCAAGGCAGACGTAGCCACTACGGAGAGGGGCACCACCCGCTTGGGTGGGGCGATCCCTGCGGCCTGAAACGCCTGGTACGCCTGACCCTGAAGCTCCGTGCGCACCCGGTGCACCCGCTCCTTCACCCTAAGCTCCCCGGCCTTCACCCGGCGAAGATCCCGTAACACTTCCCGAAAACCCCCCTCGATTCCCAACTTCTCCAGCCTCTTTCTGAGCTCCACCTCCAGCACGAAGGCAAGGAAGCAGATGGCCACGTGAGCACGAACCCTAGGCTCCGTCCAGTGGTAAACGGGCTCCACTTCCAGTTGGTCCTTGAGCTCCCGGAACGCTTGCTCCACCTGCCACAGCCCCTTGTAGGCCAGGGCCACTTCCGTGGCCGGAAGCTCGGTGTTCGTGAGGAGCACGTACTTCCCGTCGTAGCGGGCTTCCTCCTGGAGCTTCTCCTCGTTGATCTCGGCCTTAGCTCCCGTGATTTTGAGGAACCGCCGGTAACCCTTGTTCCCCACGAGGCCCTTGATCCCTTCCCGGGCAAGCTTCTCCTCAAGGAGCGCCACCGTCTCCTCCCGGGCTTTCTTGTCCCGCTCCGCCTCCTCCTCGTTCAAACACACGATGTACCGTTTGTCTTCCAGGCGAACTTCCTTGACCTTCAAGTTCCTGGCCACCTCTTGGTACCGGCCAGGCCAGGAGAGCACCTCCTCCGCCACCTCCTTGGCCTTCCGCATCCTCACCCCCACGATGTAGGGAAGCCCAAGCTCCTCCAGGAGGCCAAGGTTTTCCTCGGACACCGTGCCCCGGTCGGAGACCACGATCACTCTTCCCAGCCGGAACCGCTCCTTCACCCTCCGGATCACCGCGGGAAACGCCCGCAGATCCGAAGTAGATCCAGGGAAGATCTCGTGGGCGATGGGGAACCCCCCTTGGGTCATCACCACCGCCACCACGCTCTGCCGCAGGTCCGGACGTCGGGCCCGGGAGTACCCGTATTCCGCCAACCCCTCCGGTCCCTCCCCCTGGAAGCTCACCGTGGTCGTGTCGAAGAACGCTAGGTCCACCTCTTGGGCGAAGAGATCCCGGTTCCTTCGGAACAAGTCCTCCTCCAACCGCTCCTTGTTTGCGTACAGCACATCCATGGCCCGATAGAAGTGATGGAGGGAGAGGTCCCGGAACGCCGGCTCCTCCACCTCCTCGATCCAATGGGACACCGAAAGCTTCGAGCAGGGCGCAAGAAGGCGGTTCACCACCATGGCGAAGATCGCCTCCACCACGGGGAATTCGTAGCCTCGCTCCGCCACGTACCGGGTGAGGAACGGCTCCAAGCCCACATCGCGCCAGAGCTTCCGGAACACCAGGAGGGGGCCATATTCCTTGGCGTTTTCGCAGAACAAATCTTGTGCAGCATCAATGACCTCTTTGGCTTGGGCGTAGCGGACAAGCCCCTCCACGAGGGCATCCACCGTGCCTTCTTGTTGCAGCTCATCCACGCGGCCCAAGTAGGCCACGACCTTCTGCCGGACTTTTTCGCCTTCCCGTACGGCCTTGACGATGTACAAGTACTCCCGCACGGACCCGTCCTTATTGGCGAACCGCTTCACGATGTACATAGCACAGACATTATGTCGCCAAACCTTAGGGAAGTTAAGCCAATCTTCCACAGCATAGGCACTACAAATTGGCAGGGTGCCGAACTATGGTGCGATCCCAGGGCAACTTCGAGGCGTGTTCGGCCTAAAAGCGGGGGTTAAGTGTCAAAGTTGGGTAATAGGTCTTCTCGCGATGTCTTCAGCCTAGCCATCGAGCTCAGGGTTGCGAAACGCCTTCTAGGTGGTGCATTGTGGGGCGGCTTAGATCGCGGCTGCAGGGCCGGAACACCGTCTGAACCAGAAACCCTTGGTTTGCCCCAGAAAGGGGAAAAATGTCCCCTTTTCCCCTGTTGACACCCTGTGCCCAGGGGTGTATATTTTAAGTAACGCCTAGAAGGGAGTTAAGGGCGAGCCACTTTGTGGCGAAGGGAAAATTTGCCTAAAAAGGAGGGGATGAGGATGAAGTGGGTTCCTGTGGTGGAGAAGGCGAACCGGAAGGCGTTGAAGGTTTTGGGTGTGCGGGGTATTCATGTACTTTTAACTTTGGTTGCTCTTCTCCTACTGGCTGGAGCCCATGATAAGTGGGCAGGGTAACCAGTAGGACAAAGGTAAGAGAGTTTGAGAACAACGGGCCTAGTAGCCCGTTGTTCTTTTGTTTATTTTAATTTTCTGTGGCTAATTTTACAAGGAAAGTTTGGCTTTACGTTTTTGGAATCGTTACTCTTGGGTTTTCGTTAACGGCGTGGCAACTGCAGGGACTTCAACTTTCATCAGCTTTTATATTGGCATGGATAATTCTTGCTTGTCTAGATTTTTTGTGTGAAGTTTATGAAGTTGAATTACTTTTCGGACATCGAACTTCAGCTGCTATCGCTGTTGGAGTTGCAGCAATTTTGATAGGCGGCCCAAAACTCGCCTTGTCTGTAATACTTACAAGTTCCCTTTTTGCTGAAGCATTTTTGCGGCGCACATTTATGAAAAAAGATTTTTTAAAATATACAACGGTAGTTTTATTTAATGTAACTCAACTAGCTATTTCAGTTGTTATAGCGGGATTGGTGTTTCGAGGTTTGGGAGGTAAACCAGTCTTTGAAAATGTTGTGCCTCCATATAAGGAAATCCTTGACTTTTTACGTGCTGGTATGCTTTTTCTCGTTTATGTTGCTACAAACGCTGCAATCGTAGCTGGAGTAGTGCATTTTAGTCGAGGCGTGAATTACTGGCAGCATCTTTGGGCTATTCTCCGCACACGCTATGTCCATGTTTTTTCCCTCGGCGTTCTTGCCGTTCTAATAACCATCCTATACTCCGTTTCGCCATGGTACGCCATCCTCATGCTAAGCCCGCTTTTCGTCGCCCAACTTTCCTTGCGCGAACACATGAAGTTGCGGCAGCAGGCCCGCCAAGCCTTCGAAAAGATCGCCAAAATTGTGAGCGCTCGCGACCCTTACATCGGCGTACATTCGGAGGAGGTAGCAGACCTCGCAGTGAAACTCGCACAAGCCCTTAAATTGTCGCAGGAAGAGATCGAAAAAATCGAGGCTGCAGCCCGCGTCCATGACCTGGGAAAGATCGCTGTCCCTGACGCCATCCTTCTTAAACCCGGCCCGCTCGACGAGAAAGAATGGGAGATCATGAAGAAGCATCCTGTAGTGAGCGCGGAGATCCTAGAAGGCCTGGAGATTTACAAGAACTGCGTCGACCTCATTCGCCACGAACATGAGCACTGGGACGGAAGCGGTTACCCCGATGGCCTCAAGGGCGAAGAAATCCCCTTGGGCGCCCGGATCATCGCCGTGGCCGATGTCTGGCATGCCCTTCTCTCCGAGCGGCCCTACCGCCGGGCCTACACCAAAGGGGAGGCGCGAAAGATCATGCAAGATATGGCAGGAAAAGTGCTGGATCCCAAGCTTGTGGAACTTTTCCTCAAAATCGTAGAGTGATGCCCCTCCTCTGGGCGGTCCTTGTAGGTCTGGTCTTGGGGTATCTGCGGGGCGGACGGCTTAGAAATCTCGCCGCCTTGCAGCTTCGCTGGGCTTGGCTTCTTTTGCCATCTTTGATCCTGCAGCTCCTAATTTTCCCCTTGGGAGGTCGCGAGCCGGTGATCCCTTGGGGTACCCCTTATTGGCATATCCTCTCCTACCTTTTCCTTCTTGCTTTTTTAGCGAGGAACTGGCGGATTCCTGAGCTCCTCGTGATGGGTACAGGTCTCATTTTTAACTTTTTGGCCATCGTCGCCAATGGCGGCTACATGCCGGCCTCGGCGGAGGCCCTGCGCCGGGCGGGCCTGGAATCAGTGGCCCAAGCTTTGGAAGCAGGAAGCCGCTCGGGAAACACGGTTCTCATGACCGAGAACACGCGCCTCAATTTTCTGGGCGATTGGCTCTACCTACCCGCATGGATGCTCTTAAGCTCGGCGTTCAGCCCGGGCGACGTGATTCTGGGCTTGGGTGCCGCGGCCTTTTTGGCCCGGCGCATGGTTCGCCGCTGATCCTTTTCTCCACGTCCCACGCCTTGTGGTACCATGCGCCTGCGGTGTTGGTGGGAAAAGGAGGCGGCCATGGACCAGCGGAAAGTCCAGAAGCTCTTGGAGCGATATGGGATTCCCGGACGTGACGCCTACGATCTTCCCGATAGCCCCTTACGCTTCCCCGACGGCGCCCACTATCGCATCGAGATCTCTGGGGTGGAACGGCCCGAAGTCCTCGAGGCCGTGGTCGATGAAGCCCAAAAGCGCCGCGTGCCCGTGCATCGGGTGATCTCCGTGGTCATGGGCGCGACCCTCCTCACCCGCAGCGAACTCAAGCACTTCGCGCAAATCGCTGCCGAGGCGAAGGTGGAGGTGATCCTCACCCCGGGCCCTCGCTCCGGATGGGACACGGGAAGGCAGCTCCTCACCCCTGAAGGATCCCTGTCTGGCTTACGCTTCCGCGGAGCCGATCAGATCCGCCACGTGGTGGCGGACATCCTGCGCGCGGTGGAGCTCGGGTTCCGGGGCTTTCTAGTGCTCGACGAGGGACTCCTTTGGCTCCTGGCCCAGATGCGCGAAAAGGGCGACCTTCCCAAGGACACGGTGTTCAAGGTCTCCATTTTCGCAGGGCACGGGAACCCCGCGGGCGCAAAGGTTCTGGAAATGCTGGGGGCAAACACTTTCAACCCCGTGGCCGATCTGGACCTCCCCGAGCTCGCCGCCATCCGCCAGGCTGTAAGGATTCCCCTGGACCTCCACGTGACCCTCACGGATTCCTTCGGCGGTTTCCACCGCCTCTACGACGCGCCGGAGATGGCGCGGGTCTGCGCGCCGTGTTATTTCAAACTCGAGCCCGGGCCGGCCTGCGTGGTGGGACCCGGCGCCCTCTACAAGCCCTGGGTGCCCGGAAAAACCCTGGCCGATTGGGGGCGCGAGAAGGTCAAGCACGCGGAGATCATCCGAGAGTTGGTGTCCGCAACCTTCCCGGAAGCGGTTCTTTCGGGCTGGGGCCCCACGGATTTGGCCGTCCCGAAGCCCTAGAAAGGAGAAGCCATGACCTTTGCCGAACTCGTGGCCCTTATCCAGGAGGAGGGGGTTCGCTCCGTAGAGCTGCGGGCCGTGGACCTCTTGGGAAGGCTGCGGGGGCTGACCATCCCTGCGGAGGCCCTCACGGAGGAGGCGGTGCGGGAGGGGGTGGGCGCGGACGGCGCCCACTACGGCCTGGCCCGCGCAGAGGAGAGCGACTGGGTCCTCCTTCCCGATCTGAACGCGGTCTACCTCGACCCTTTGGTGGAACCCCCAACGGTTTTGATCCTGTGTGACCTCGGGAAGCCGGGGGAGGGGCCAAGCCCGTTGGCGCCGCGCACGGTGGCCGCAGCAGCCGAGCGCTTCGTGCGCGACGCAGGCATCGCCCAAGAGGCCCGCTTTTCCGTGGAGCTGGAGTTCTACCTCTTTGAGGAGCTCCACGTGGCCGATGGCCCTCTGGCCCAGGGCGTGGAGGTCCTGCCCATCGAGGGCCAAGTGGACCTGTGGGGCAACGCGCTTCCCCGCGCTTGTTCCGCCTACCACGCCGCGGGGGTGGGGGACGCGGGCAAAGCGGTACGCGACCGCGTCGTGAGCGTCCTCACCCGCTGGGGCATCCCCGTGCGCTACCACCACCACGAGGCCGGAGGCCTGGGCCAAATGGAGATTGAGCTCGGGCTGGGAAGCCTCAAGGCCGTGGCGGATTGGACCGTGCTGGCCAAGGACCTCGTGGCGCGCGTGGCCGCCGAGGAGGGCCTCGTGGCCTGTTTCCTTCCTAAGCCCCTTTACAACCAGCCGGGGAGTGGGCTGCACTTGCATCAATATTTGGTAGGGCCGCGCGGAAACCTCTTCGCCGGGGAGGAGGGGCTTTCGGAGGTAGGGCTCGCCTACGTGGGCGGGCTTTTGGCCCACGGCCGCGCCCTTTCCGCCCTGGTCTCGCCCTCGACCAACTCCTACCGGCGGCTGCGGCCCGGATTCGAGGCACCGGTGGAGCTCTTCTTCGGCCCTGCGGACCGCACGGCCGCCGTGCGCATCCCCGGCTACCTCCGGCCGGAGAAGATGCGGGTGGAGTACCGACCCCCTGATCCCACCTGCAATCCCTATCTGGCCCTGGCGGCCTGCCTCATGTCCGGGATCGACGGGATCCGCCAAGGCCTGGACCCCGTGGCCCGGGGTTGGGGGCCGGGGCGGAAAAAGCGCGTCCCCCTCCTTCCGCGCTCGCTCGAGGAGGCCCTGGAGGCCCTGCGGCGGGACCACGAGTTCCTTACCGTGGGCGGGGTCTTCCCCGAGGAACTCCTCGAGCTCTGGCTACGGGAAAAGGAAAAGGAGGCGGATGAGGTGGCGGCGCGGCCCCACCCCTACGAGTTCCGGCTGTACGCATGAACGCCTTCCGCCGCGCAGGCCTGACCTTGGGTCGCATCCCCGCAGGGCCTCGGGGCGCGATCACCGACGTCCCCGGTGTGCGCGTGGGCCATTGCACCCTCTGCGAAGGCGAGGGGGAACGGGCCATCCGCACCGGGATCACCGCCATCGTCCCGCCCGGTGATCCCTACGCGGCGCCCTGCGCGGCCGGGGTCTTCGTCCTCCACGGCCACGGAAAGGCCGTGGGGCTCTGGCAGGTCCAAGACGTGGGCGAGCTGGAAACCCCTATCCTCCTCACCAATACCCTGGCCGTGTACGTGTGCGCCGAGGCCCTGCTCACCTGGACCCTGACGCGCCATCCCAAGGCCCGGTCCATCAACCCAGTGGTCCTGGAGTGCAACGACGGCCGGCTTTCCGCCATCGAGCTCCGCCCCGTGCGCCTGGAACACGCGCTTCGCGCCTTGGAGGCGGCAGGGGAAGAGGTGGCGGAGGGGTGTGTGGGCGCGGGCACGGGGATGATCGCGTTCGGCTACAAATCCGGGATCGGCACGGCCTCCCGCGTGGTGGGGCCCTTCACGCTTGGGGTCCTAGCCCTGCCCAACATGGGCCGGCCCGAGGACTTCGTGCCCCCCTCCCCCGCGCCCCCGCAAGGGGTGGGGACAGGGGTTGCGGCGCCCTCCCCCTCGTCGGAGGGAGGGGGCTCGCTGATCGTGGTGTTGGCCACGGATGCGCCGCTTCTGCCGGGGCAGCTTGGGCGGCTATGCCGGCGGGCGGCGCTGGGCGCGGCCCGCACCGGCGCCCCGGCCGACACCGGGAGCGGCGACTTCTTCCTCGCCTTCTCCACCGCCCTCCGCTTCCCCCGGGACGCGGAGCGGGTTTCGACCGAGCTCATTCCGGACCGCTCGCGCCTCCTGGGCGGGCTCTATCGGGCCGCGGCGGAGGCCACGCAGGAGGCCATCTATTCCGCGCTTTTGGCGGCGACCCCGCTTGCGGGAAGGGAAGGAACGAGTCCGCCTGTGTTCCGCGTCAATCGATGATGCGGGCCCCCCGCAGGAGGCGCTCCAGCTCGGCGATCCGGCCCTCCACCAGGGCCTGCTCCTCTTTGGCCGCGTGGTACTCGGCGTTCTCCGAGAGGTCGCCGTACTCCCGGGCCCGCCGGATCTTCTCCGCGATCTCCGGCCGCTTCACGCGGATGAGGTAGTCCAGCTCCCTCTTGAGCCGCTCGTAACCCTCTCGGGTCAAAACCTTGTCCCAGTTTTGGATGTCGGCCATGGCTCGCCACCTCCTCGCGGGGTCAGCCTTCGAGTTTAAGGGGGATTGGGGTTAGCGCAACCGAACCGGGTACCATCGGGAAAAGGAGGCCCCATGGAGGAACGGAGGAAGCTGACCATTCCGGACCTTTTGGACATGGTGGCCCGGGGGGAGAAGATCGCGTTCCTTACGGCCTACGACTACCCCACGGCCCTGCTGGAGGACCGGGCCGGCGTGGACATGATCCTGGTGGGCGATTCCGCCGCCATGTGCATGTTGGGCCACAAGACCACCCTCCCGGCCACCATGGACTTCATGATCACGATCACGGCCGCCGTCTCCCGGGCCGTGACCCGGGCGTTCGTGGTGGGCGACATGCCCTACATGTCCTACCAGCCCTCCAACGAGGTAGCCATCAGGAACGCGGGGCGGTTCATCGCCGAGGGCGGGGCGGACGCGGTGAAGCTGGAGGGCGGGGCGCGCATGGCCGAGCGGGTGGAGGCCATCGTCCGGGCAGGGATCCCGGTGATGGGCCACATCGGCCTCACGCCCCAGGCGGCGAGCCTCATCGGCGGCCTCAAGGCCCAGGGGAGGAGCGCCCAGACCGCCAAGCAGCTGATCGAGGACGCCAAGGTCCTGGAGGAGGCCGGGGCCTTCGCCATCCTTCTGGAGGCCATCCCGGCCCGGGTGGCGGAACTCATCGTGAAGCGCGCGAAGATCCCCATCTTGGGGATCGGCTCCGGCCCTGCTTGCCACGGACAACTCCTCATCGTGCACGACATCCTCGGCCTCTTTGAGGCCTTCACCCCCAAGTTCGTGAAGCGCTACGCGGACGTGGCGGCCGTCATGCACCAGGCCTTCTCGGACTACGTGCGCGAGGTGAAGGAGGGGAAGTTCCCCGGCCCAGAGCACACCTACAAGATCCCGAAAGAGGAGTGGGAGGCCCTTCTTGAGCTCCTGGGCCGCGAGGGCGCCTGAGCCTGGGTCGGCCAAAAGGCGAGGCGATCCCCAAGGGGCCTAAAGGGGAAGGGGACAAGAAGCTCACGCCGCCCTTTTTCCCGGGCCCCGGGGGCCCGGTAAACTACGGGCCTCTAAAAGGAGGAAGGGGTGGCCTGGGCGGAGAGCCTGCCTACCTGGGCCTTGGGGCTTTTGGGGGGCTTGGCCATCACCGCCCTCAACGCCGTGGGGGCCCTGTTGGTGTGGGTGTGGCCGCGGCCGCCGGCCCGGGCGGTGAACGCCATGCTCGGCTTCGCCGCCGGGGTGATGCTCGTCGCCAGCTTCACCAGCCTTCTTCTGCCGGGGATCGCGCACGGGGGGCTTCTGCCCGTCATCGCGGGCCTCGCCCTGGGCGCCCTCTTCCTCACCCTGGTGGACCGGGTAGTGCCCCACCTGCACCTAGAGCGCGGCCGGGAGGGGATCCATGGGGAGCGGATCCGCGCGGTATGGCTCTTCATCCTGGCCATCACCCTCCACAACATGCCCGAGGGGTTGGCGGTCGGGGTGGGGCTGGGCTCGGGCGAGCTCGTGCGGGGCCTTCAGCTCACCCTGGCCATCGGCCTGCAGAACATCCCGGAGGGGCTGGCCGTGGCCGCCAGCGCCCTGGCGGCCGGCATGGGCAGCACGTTCTACGCCGGGGTGGTGGGGATCCGTTCGGGGCTGGTGGAAATCCCCTTGACCCTTTTAGGGGCCGTGGCCGTGGGCGTGGCCCGCTCCCTCCTGCCCTACGCCATGGGGTTTGCTGCCGGGGCCATGCTCTACGTGATCTTCGATGAGATCATCCCCGAGACGCACCGCCAGGGGCGCGAGCGCCTGGCCACCTGGGGCTTCCTGGCCGGGGCGGTGGCGATGCTCGTGTTGGACGTGGCCCTGGCCTAGCGGCCCGGGGCGCCGGCGCCCTCCGGCAGGTGGCGCGGGAGGATGACCCCGGGGATCTCATCGATGTTCTGAAAGTGGTCGGAGGCGCGGATGAGCTCCACGGAGGTGGAACCCCGCCCCGGCCCCAGCAGGGTCACCCGCTTGCCCTGCCGGCTCAAGTAGTCCACAAGGGGCACGAAGTCCGAGTCGCCCGTGACGAGGATGAACTCCTCCACGTGGGGGGCGAGGTTCACCGCCTCCAGGACGAGCTCCGTGTCCATGTTGGCCTTGAAGCCGCCGTCGGGGTGCTCCCGCACAGGCTTCGCGATCACCCGGAACCCCATGAAGGAAAGGGCATCGATGAGGCGGATCCGGCGCTCGTCCTCGCGCCGGTAGGGTGCGAACGCCAAGAACTTCACCTCCCGCTCATCGAGCCCAAACTGGGTGAGCAGGTAGTCCCTGAGGGCGTCGTAGCGCACCTCATACCCCTGGCGCTCGAACGTCTCCTGAATGTTTTGCACATCCACGAGCACAGCTGCCCGCACTCTCATGGCTTTCACCGAAGAAGCTCAGGCAGGTTTTCCAAGAGAGGCCCTGCTTGGCGGCTGAGCTACTTCCAAAACTTCAATATTACCCCTTACGGGATCCTGTGCAACCTGGTTTGGCTTCGCCGCCCCCGCTAAGATCCCGCGGAAAGGAGGAAGCCATGGTGGCCAAGATCCCCGTGCGCACGACCAAACGCGAGGAGGCCGTCGACATCACCGCGGAGGTGCAACGGGTCATCCGGGAATCCGGCGTGCGCGAGGGCTTCGTCATCATCTACGTGCCGCACGACGCGGCCGCCGTCAGCATCCACCGCACCCTGGCCGAGGCCGAGGCCCCCAAGCTCGACGCCATGCTGGAGGCGGTGAACCCCGACCGCATCGCTCCGGAGTACACCAAGGCCGCGCTCGTGGCCCCCACCGAAGTGGGCGTGGTGGTGGACGGGCAGATGGTCCTTGGGGAGGACCAGCGCATCTACTTCTACGAGTTCGACGGCCCCAAGGACCGTGTGGTCTACGTGTACGTAGGAGGGTAAGGGGATGAAAGGCGTGCGGGCCTTCCTCCTGGGGCTTGGCCTCTGGGCGTTTGGGGCCGCCGCGTGCGGCGTGGAAACGCTTGTGATCGTGGAGGAGCCCTCGGCCGCCAAAGCGGTGGACATGATCCGCACCGGCGCCCTGGACCTCTACGGCGCCGGCGTCACCGACCCCGAGCTCCTCCGCAAAGTCCGCGCAGAACTCGCCTGCTCCCCTGCGTACACCGCCGTGTGGTTCTTGAGCCTGAACCCCGCCGGCCCCCTCCTCCGCGACGGAAGGCTCAACCCCTTCGCCCTCCCCGCCGTCCGGGAGGCCCTCAACTGGCTCATCCATCGGGAGTACCTCGTTCAAGAGGTCATGGCCGGCGCGGGCCTCCCCCAGTACCTGCCCCTCCGCCCCGTGTTCCTGGACTACGCGCGGCTTGCGGAGCACGCGCGGCCCCTGGAGCTCCGCTACGCCTGGGATCCCCCGCGGGCCAAGGGGGCCCTGGCCCGCGCCCTGCAGGAGCTGGGCTGCGAGCTCCGGGAGGGCCAGTGGCACTTCCAGGGGAACCCGGTGGAGGTGCGGGTGCTCATCCGCACCGATGCCCGCCGTCCCGTGGGCGATTACGTGGCCCGCGTGCTGGAGGAGGCCGGCTTCCGCGTGACCCGCACCTACGCGGGCTACGCCGAGGCCATGCGCCTCCTCTCCGCCCACCCGGAGGAGGGGCTTTGGCACGTGTACACCAACGGCCTTGTGGTGGGGGCGATCGAGCGGGACGAGGCGGGGACGTTCGCCCTAAACTACACGCCGGTTTTCCCCCACGCGCCCTGGCGGGACCTGCGGCCCTCCCCGCGCTTGGCAGAGCTGGCCCAGAAGCTGGCCCAGCGGGCCTACGCCACCCTGGAGGAGCGCACGGCCCTCATGGTGGAGGCCTTGGCGGAGGCCATGCGCGACTCCTCCCAAATCTGGCTGGCCGTGCGCCTGGCCTGCTACCCCCGCAGCCGAGACCTGGAGCTGGCCGTGGACCTGGCCGCCGGGCTCAGCACCGGGGTCTGGGCCCGTACCCTCCGCTCCCTCTCCGGAAAGGACACGGTGCGCCTGGCCCTTCCCACGCTGCTTGCGGCGCCGCTGAACCCCGTGGCCGGCTCGTTCACCGCCTACGACCAGACCGTGATCCGGGCCACGGTGGACCCCGCCTTCCTCCCCGACCCCTACAACGGCCTCTACATCCCCGTGGACGTGGAGTGGGCGGAGGTCGTGGTGCGGGAGGGCCGACCGGTCCAGGCCACCTCCGCCTGGTTGGCCCTGCGCACCGCGCCGGAGATCCCCGTGCCCCCGGAGGCCTGGCTCGCCTGGGACCCCGAAAGGGAACGGTTCTGGACCGTCGGCGAGCTCTTCCCCCAGGGCCTCGCCGCCCAGGCCCGGGTCACCCTCCGCTACCGGCCGGACCTGTGGGAGAAGACCTGGCACGACGGGAGCCGGCTGAGCCCCGGCGACTTCCTCCTGCGGTTCGTCCTCCTTTGGGATCGGGCGCACCCCAGCAGCCCCCTTTACGACGCGAGCGCGGTGCCCGGGGCGGAGGCCCTCCGCCAGCACTTCCGGGGGCTCCTGGTGCGGAGCTGGGACCCCTTGGTCGTGGAGGTCTACACGGATTTCCTCGCGTTGGATGCGGAATGGATCGCGGCGGAAGCGGCCAAGCTCTTCCACCCCGCGCACGAATACGGGCCGGGCCCCTGGCACGTGCTGGCCCTCCTGATCCGAGCGGAGGCCCAAGGAAAGCTGAGCATGTCCAACGCCAAGGCCCAGGCCCGGAAGACGGAGTGGGCCAGCCTCCTTTCCGGCCCCAGCCTGGCGGTGCTCCAGGAGACCCTCGTCCGCTGCGCGGAGGAGGCCTTCCTCCCCTACCCTGGCCTGCTGGGCCGCTTTGTACCCCCGCAGGAGGTGCGGGCGCGCTACGCCGCCCTGGCCCGCTGGGCCGCGGCCAAGGGGCACTTCTGGGTGGGCAACGGCCCCTACTTCGTGGACCTGGTGAAGCCCGTGGAGAAGATCCTTGTCCTGCGGCAGGGGAAGGAGCTCCCCCCGGACCCCGGGCGTTGGGCCGGGTACGCCCAGCCCCGCATCCCCTGGGCCCGGGTGAGCGGCCCGGCGCGCCTCGCCCCCGGTTCCGCCGCCGCCTTCCTCGTGGAGGTGGGCTACGGGGAGGAGCCCGCGCCGCCGGAGGACGTCCTTTTTGTGAAGTACCTCCTCTTCGGGCCCCAAGGGGAGCTGTTGCGCGCGGGCCAGGTGCCGCCGGGGCCCCGCGGCTTCCAGCTCACCTTGACCCCCGCGGAGACGGCGGGCCTGCCCACGGGCGCGCTGCGGCTGGAGGTGGTGGCAGCGTTCCGCTCCGTGGCCCTGTGCGCCTGGGATAGCCTGGACCTCGTGGTGGTGGGGCCGGGCGGTTGACGGGAGTCGCGTTTTCTCGGTAGGATTACACGCGTTCCCCGGTAGCTCAGTTGGCAGAGCGGCCGGCTGTTAACCGGCGGGTCGGAGGTTCGAGTCCTCCCCGGGGAGCTTGGGTCCGTAGCTCAGGTGGTTAGAGCGCACGCCTGATAAGCGTGAGGTCCCTGGTTCGACTCCAGGCGGGCCCACTTTTTATTTTTCGATGCGGGCCTCCCGCAGGTCCGCCAGGACCACGTCCGCCCAAGGGGCCAGCTCCTCGGCCCGGCCCAAGCCGGTGAGCACCCCCACGGTCCCCCGGCAGCCCGCGGCCCGGCCCGCCTGCAGATCCCAAGGCATATCGCCCACCATCACCGCCTCCTCTGGCCGCCGCCCCACCAGGGCGCACGCGCAAAGCAGCGGGTCCGGCGCAGGCTTCTTCAGGGGGCACACGTCCAGGCCCACCACCCCGTCCACCAGCTCTTCCCAGCCCAGGGCCCGCAGGTGCTGGCGGGCCGCAGAGGCCAGGTCGTGCGTGACCACGGCCACTTTGCCCCCCGCCCGGCGCACCGCACGCAACAGCGCCTCGGCCCCCGGCACGGGCCGGAGGTGGCGCGCGAAGGGGAAATCCGCGTCCACCTCGGCGAAGACCTCCCGAACCAGGCCCGCTAGAGCCGGCAGGCTGAGCCCGGTGAGCTCGCTCAGGAATTGGGCCGTGGCCGCCTCCGCCTCCGGCCGGGGGAGGGGGATGATGCCCCAGTGCCTGCGCTGGCCGCGGTCCACGCCCAGGAAATCCGCCAGGGCCGCGGCCTCGCCGGCCGTAAGCCCCAGCCTCCGCACCAGCCGCCGGGCCCGCTCCTCCATCACCCGGAACCAGTGGTCGAAGGTGATGAGCGTCCCGTCCTTGTCGAAGAGGAACACGGAGGCCCGGAATTCCTTGTCCCCGGCGCGAAACCTCACGGACACAGGCTGCGATCCTACGCGCGTCCCCGCGGCGCCACAAGCGACGATAGGGGCGCCACGGACAGAGGGGCCGCCCCCGGGAAGCCCGGAGTCCCCAGGTCCCCTCCTAAGCCCGCTCATCCTTTCCCCCACGACGGCCGCGTTCGCGCTCCTTGGAGCCCTCTCGGGGTTTGCGCCCAGCCCGTCCGCGAACGCCCGGCGGCCGCCCTGCGCCCCCTCCCCCTCTCCGTGGGCGTCTTGGCCGGGGGCTGGGGCCCTGGAGCGCCAGGACAATCGACCCCATCGGGCAGTACCCACTTCGTGGAGGCGGAGCTCCAAGCCGATCCCTACGGGGCGGTCAAGCGCACCCTGCTTGCGGGGGAGGCCCGGGGGCGGTGTGGACCTGCCGACGTACATCCGGGCGCCGATCCGCGCCGCCGAGGAGGGGGGGGCCGAGGCCACCTCTTTTGGAACCCGCGCGCGGATTATTCCGCCCTTTGGGAAGCGCTGGGCCGCGATTTGGCCCTACGCAGCGGGGCTCCGTAGAATGGCCCAAAGGGGGCGACATGAAGCGTCTTGGGCTGGTGCTCCTGGTGGGCCTAGAGGTCCTGGCGGCGGAACTTTTCCCAAAAAGCTTTTCCTGCACCGGCACATGGGAGGGCGACCTTTGCCGGCTTGCCGATCCCCACCGCTACGCCACGGCCAGCTGGCACTTCACCGGGGTCCCCTCGGGCCTTTGGACGCTGGTCCTGGAGGGCCTGGCCTTCGACCCCTGCGCGGAGTGCGTCCCCGCCAGGGACGTCCTGGTCCAAGTGTTCTGGCGCAGCGCGCCCGGGGAGGCTTGGAACTGGCGGTTCGTGACGCTGGCCAGCGTGCCCCCCGCGCCGTGCGCGGCGGGGTACCGGGTGCGAGGGGAGCTCCCCCTGCTTGTGCCGGGCGGCGAGCTGTGGATCACCGTGCGGCGCTTCGTGCTCTGCGACCCCTGGGTGAGCTTCGGCCCCCGGTCCGCCTGGCTTTGGGCCCCGGAGCCCGCGCCGGCGGCGCCCCCGCCTCCCCCTGAGGTCCCAGCCCCGCCCCCTCCGCCTCCGCCCCCACCGCCCCCGCCGGCGGCCCGGCTCTGCGAGGTCGGTCCCCTTTGGGCTTGCCGCCCCGGGCTGCCCCCGGAGGGGTGCCGGGCCCCGGGGCTGGACCTCGACCTGGCCGTCCGCGCCGAGCTCCCCGAAACCGCGGGGCCGGGGGATGCGGCGGCCCTCGCGCCCGGCCACTACCAGGGGACCATGGCCGAGGGCGACTGGCAGGACTGGTACCGCTTCTCCGTGGCCAAAGGGGAGGCCCTCGTTTTGGCCTTCGTGCCGGAGGGCGATCTTGTGGTGGACCTCTACCTCGTCCACGATCCGTGCGGCACGGACCTCGCCGTGTGCCTCAGCGTTTCCGGTCCCACAACGATCGAGGTCCCGTGCGCCGAGGGCCTGCAGTGCGTGACCCTCCCCGACGGGCTCACGGAGTGCTTTACCGGGCCGCGCTGCGGGTTCTTCCTGCGCATCGTGCACCGCTCCGGCTCCGGCCCTTATAAGGTCTCCCTTTTGCCGGCGAAGCCGAAGCCCCTGTGAAGTTCGTGGGGATCGATCTGGCCTGGTCCGCGGCCAACCCCTCCGCGGCCGTGCTCCTGCGGAAAGAGGGGGAAGGGGGCGTGCTGGAGGCTTGGCACGACCGGCTGGGCGCGGACGAGGAGATCGTCGACTTCGTGCGCCAAGGGGTGGGGGAGGGGTCCGCCCTGATCGCCGTGGACGCCCCGCTCCTTGTGCCCAACGAGGAGGGGACGCGCCCCTGCGACCGGGAGCTTTCCCGGTTCTACCGCTGGGCCCAAGCCCAGGCCTATCCCGCCAACCGGCGCCGCCTGGGCCCCAGGGTGCGGGGGGAAGAGCTCGTTCGACTCTTGGAGGGCCTGGGCTTCCGCCACGACCCCGAGGTGCCCGCGCAAGGGGAGGTGCGCCAGGTGGTGGAGGTCTTTCCCCATCCCGCGGCGGTGGAGCTCTTTGGGCTTCCGCGCATTCTGCGGTACAAGGCCCGGCCTGGGCGGAGCTACGCCGCGCGCTGGGCGGAGCTCGAGCGCTTTCGGGAGCTTTTGGCGGGGCTGGCCGGCCGGAGGCCGGCCCTGCACGCGGCGGCCCTGCTAGGGCAGGCCCGGCCCCAGGGCCTGCGGGGCCAGGCCCTCAAGCGCCTGGAGGACCTCCTGGACGCCCTGTTCTGCGCGTACATCGCCCTCCACCTTTGGTACTGGGGCCCGCGCGGCTACCGCCGCTTTGGGGACCGGCGCTCCGGCTATATCCTCGTGCCCATCCCGCCGGGATGAGGAAGCTGACCCACGAGGAGAAGCGGGCGCGTTGGCGGAGCTACCGGCCGCCGCAGCGTTTCCCGCTGGCCGCGGTCCTCGACAACCTGCGCAGCGCCTACAACGTGGGCTCCATCTTCCGCACCGCCGCCTGCGCCCACCTCGCCGAGGTGATCCTCTGCGGGATCACCGCCCGTCCCCCCCACAAGGAGGTGGAGAAGACGGCCCTCGGCGCCACCGCCATGATCCCCTGGCGGCACGTGCCCCACACCCTGGAGGCCGTGCGCGACCTCAAGGGGAGGGGGTGGACGGTGGCGGCGCTGGAGATCACAGAAAACAGCGTGCCCGTCCAACTCATCCCGCCCCACCGCTTCCCCCTGGCCCTGGTGGTGGGGAACGAGGTGACCGGCGTGGACGAGGCCGTGCTGGCCGAGGCGGACCTCGTGGTGGAGATCCCCCAGTTCGGGGAGAAGGAGTCGCTGAACGTGGCCGTGGCCTTTGGGATCGCGGTCTACCTGATCCTGGAGAAGTGCCGGCCCCTCCTCCCCGGCGAGGTCAGGCCAGTCCCAGATAGGCCCGCTGGGCCGGGGTGAGCTCGTCGAGGCGCACCCCCCGGCTTTGCAGGAACAGCCGGGCCACCTCCAGGTCCACCTCCCGGGGCACGGGGTAGACCTGGGGCCGGAGGGCCCGCCCCTCCTGGGCCAGCCAAAGGAGGGAAAGGAGCTGGAGGGAAAAGGAGAGGTCCATGATCTCCGCGGGATGGCCGTCCCCGGCCACGAGGTTCACCAGCCGCCCCTTCGCCAGGAGGTACACGCGCTTCCCGTTGGGGAGGAGGATCTCCTCCACGTGTTCCCGCACCCGGCGCACCTGGCCCCGCGCGTAAAGCTCCTTCACCTCGATCTCCACGTCGAAGTGGCCGGCGTTGGCCAGGAGGCACCCGTCCTTGGCGCAAAGGAGGTCCGCGTAGGTCACAGCGGAGATGCACCCCGTGGCGGTGACCACGAAGTCCGCCAGGGGCAGGGCCTCCCGCACGGGCAGGACCCGGAAGCCCTCCAGGAGGGCCTCCGCGGCCCGGACCGGGTCCACCTCGGCCACGATCACCTCCGCGCCCAGGCCCCGCGCCCGCTGGGCGATCCCCTTCCCGCACCAGCCGTACCCCACCACGAGCACGGTCTTGCCGGCCACGAGGAGGTTGGTGGCCCGCATGATCGCGTCCCACACGGACTGCCCCGTGCCGTGGCGGTTGTCGAAAAGGGACTTCATCTGGGCGTCGTTCACCGCCACCGCCGGGAACCGCAGCCGCCCCTCCCGCTCGAGCTGGCGCAGGCGGATCACCCCCGTGGTGGTCTCCTCGCACACCCCCAGGGTCTCCCGCCCCAGGTCCCAGGCCGCGCCATGGAGGAGGGCGGTGAGGTCCCCGCCGTCGTCCAATACAAGATGGGGCCGGAGGGAAAGGACCCGCAGGAGGAACTCCCGGTACTCCTCCTCGGTGGCCTCGCCCCGGGCGTAGACGGCCATTTCCTCAGAAAGGGCCTGGGCCACGTCGTCCTTGGCGGAGAGGGGGTTGGAGCTGGTCACGGCCACCTCGGCTCCCAGGGCCTTGAGGGCCAGGGCGAGGCGGGCGGTCTTGGCCTCCAGGTGGATGGCCATGGCCACGCGCTTCCCCGCGAGGGGCTTTTCGGGAGCGTAGCGCTCCTCCAGGAGGGCCAGGACCGGCATGTGGTCCCGCACCCAGCGGATCTTCTCCCAGCCGCGCGCACGCAGCTCGTCCATGGCGCCAAAAGGTTATCCTAGAGCCGCACGCCACGCAGGGCCCACGCGATCCCGCCCAACACCAGGGCCATCCCCACGCCCTGCCAAGGGCCGAGCCCCTCCCCAAAGAGGAGGAAGGCCCAGAGGGCGGCGCCCACGGGCTCGCCCAGGATGGCCACGGCCACCGCGGCCGGGGGAAGGTGGCGCAGGGCCCAGTTCACGGCGGTGTGGCCCAAGGCCTGGGGAACGAGGGCCAAAAGGACGAGCCAGGGCCAATCCTCCGCCGGGGGGAGGGGGTGCCCCAGGCCCGCGGCCACCACCCCAAGGAGGCCGCCGGCCACGAAGTAGGCCAAGGACACGTAGGGGAGGAGCTCCGTGCGGGCGCGGGCCCGGCGCCCCACCAGGAGGTAGGCGGAGGCCGCCACCGCGCCCAGGAGGGCCAAGAGGTCCCCCAGGAGGGCGGAGCCGCCCCGGCCCACGTCTCCCCAAGCGATGAGGAAGCTACCGCCCACGGAGAGGAGGATCCCCGCCCACAGGGCCGCGCCCGGCCGCTCGCCCAAGGCCAGGGAAAAGAGGCCCACGAAGAGGGGGTTGGTGGTGACCAGGGCCACGGAGCTGGCCACGGAGGTGAGGCGCAGGGACTGGATCCAGAGGGCGAAGTGCGTAGCGAGGCAGAGGCCGGCCGCAAGGGGGAAGCGCCAGGAAAGGCCCCGCCACCCCCGCACCCCCCAGGGGCTCAGCAGGGCCCCAGCGAGGAGGAGGCGCCAGGCGGCCACGACCACCGCCGGACCCCGGGTGAGGCGGATGAGCGGGGCCGCCCAGGAGAGGGCCACGACCCCCACCCCGAGGAACACCAGGAACGCTGCCCGTTTCCCCCTATGCAAGAAAAAACGGACAGCCCAGGGGACTGTCCGGCCGCACAGGACTCAGGCTAAGGCCGCGGGGCTAGCGGCTGATCGCGCCCACCGGGCACTGGTCGATGGCCTCGTCCACGCAGGGCAGGCCCTCATCCGCCCCGGAAATCACGTGGGAATACCCGTCGTCGCCCATCTCGAACACTTCCGGGCAAATTTGGGCACAAAGCCCACAGCCCGTGCACAGGTCCAGATCCACTTTGAGCGCCATGGCACCTCCTTTTCCAAAGGCGTGGAGAACTATACCCGGCCCGCCAGGCCCGGTCCACACTGGCCCCCGCTCTCCCAAACGGCTATAGTTCCCCATCCTGGAGGTGAACGCATGAGGAAAAGTCTAGCGGTGTGCGTTGCCCTCCTGGGTCTGGGCGCGTTCGGCCCCGCCCAGGTGGCCGAGTGGGTGAGCCAAGCCGATGCCCTCTTCCAAGAGGTCTGGCTTTCCGCCTACACCCCCACCGACGCCCCCGCGCTGCGGGCCAAGCTGGAGCGCGCCATCGACCTGTACACGCGGGCCTTGACCCTGGACCCCCAAAACCCGCACATCCTCAACATGCTGGCCCGCGCCTACTACACCCTGGCCGACATCTTCCTCCCCGAGCGGGAGAAGGGGGAGTTCCACGAGAAGGGCCAAGTTTATGGGGAGCGGTCGCTGCGGGCCCAGGCGGAGTTCGTGGCCGTGGAGCGGGAACGGGGCTTTGTGGAGGCGGTGAAGACGAGCACGGACGTGGCCGCCCTCTATTGGACGTACGCGAACTGGGCGCGCAAGGTGGAGCTGGGCGGGGCCCTGGGGATCCTGGCCGCGGCCCTGCGCGGCGACGACAAAAAGCTCAGCGCCCTCATGAGCCGCTGCCTGGAGCTCGACCGCTTCTACCTGGCCGGGGGGCCCCTGCGCGCCTACGCGGCCTACTTCGCCAAGCACCCCTTCAGCAAGGACTACGAGCGGGCCCGGGAACTCCTCCTAGAGGCCATCCGAGCCCACGGCGACTACCTGGAGAACCGCCTCTTTTACGTGCAGTACTACCTGATCCCCAAGGAGCTTTGGGCCGAGGCCCGGGCCGTGCTCCAGGAGATCCTCGCCGCGCCCATCCAACCCTACCCCCTCATGAACAGCTTCTGCCAGGTGAAGGCCGCGGCCCTCCTCGCGGAGCTCCAGGGGAAGGGGTGAGGGATGCGGGCCCTGCTGGTGATCCTGGACGGGCTGGGCGGGCGGCCCACGGACTTTGGGGGCGCCACGTGCCTGGAGCGCGCCGCCCATCCCCACCTGGATGAGCTTGCGACCGCGGGCGCCCTGGGCCTCATGGACCCCATCGCCCCGGGCATCCGCCCCGGCTCGGACACGGCCCACCTTTCCATCTTCGGGTACGACCCCTTCCAGGTCTACACCGGCCGCGGCGCCTTCGAGGTCCTCGGGATCGGCCTGGAGGTGCGGGGCGGCGACATCTGCTTCCGCGCCAACTTCGCCACCGTGGAGGAGCGGGAGGGGAAGCTTTTTGTGGTGGACCGCCGCGCCGGCCGCCTGGAGGAGGGCCGGCTCCTGGAGGAGGCGGTGAACTCCGTGTCCCTGCGGGATTTCGGGGTGGAGTTCCTCTTCCGCGCCTCCACCGAGCACCGGGGCGCCCTCGTCCTGCGGGGGGAGAACCTGTCCGCCGCGGTCTCCGACACCGACCCCCACGAGGTTGGGGTTCCCGTGGCCGAGGCCAAGCCCCTTGAGGAGAGCGCCGCGGCCCGCCGCACCGCGGCGATCCTCAACGCCTTCACCCGCCGGGCCTACGAGGCCCTGCGCGACCACCCCGTGAACAAGAGGCGCGCGGCGGAGGGGAAGCTCCCCGGGAACGCCCTCCTCCTGCGGGGGGCGGCGGTCATGCCCCGCCTCGTCCCGGTCACCGAGACCTACGGGATCCGCGCGGCCTGCATCGCCGGCGGCGCGCTCTACAAGGGCGTGGCGCGCCTGGCGGGGATGGAGGTGCTCCCCGTGCCCGGGGCCACGGGCGACCTCAAGACCGACCTTAGGGCCAAGGCCCGCGCGGCCCTGGAGGCCCTGCGCGCCTTCGACCTCGTGTTCGTGCACATCAAGGGCACGGACAACGCCGGCCACGACGGCGACGCCGAGGCCAAGCGGGCCTTCATCGAGCGCGTGGACCGCGAGTTCTTCGGGGAGCTCCTCCCCCACCTCCCCCGGGACCTGCACCTCTGCGTTTCCGGGGACCACACCACCCCGCCGGCGGTGCGGGAGCACACCGCGGACCCCGTGCCCGCGTTGTTCTTCGGGCCGGCGGTGCGGCCGGACCGCACCCGCACCTTCGGGGAGCGGGCCGCCGGGGAGGGCGGACTGGGCCGCTTCTCCGGAAGGCTCCTCCCCCAGCTTTTGGGCTACTGCGATTTCGGCGGCAAGTTCGGGGCCTAGGATGAGGCTGCGGGAAGTGGCGGAGCTGGTGGGGGCGCGGTTCCTCGCCGGGGAGGAGCTGGCAGACCGGGAGGTGAGCGCGGCCTTCGCCGCGGACCTCCTCTCCGACGTGCTAGCCATGGTGCGGGAGGAGGGGGTGCTCCTCATCACCGGCACGGTCACGGCCCAGGTGGTGCGGGTGGCGGAGGTCATGAACCTGGCGGGGGTCCTGTTCGTGCGCGGCAAGATCCCGGCCAAGTCCACCGTGGAGTATGCGGCCGCCTCGGGCATCCCCCTCCTCACCACCCCCCGCCTCATGTACGAGACCTGCGGCCTCCTCTACACCCATGGCCTGCCCGGCGCCAAACGCAAGCCCCTGCCCTTCGAGCATGACCAGCCCGGCCCCCCTCCGCCATAAGGAGATCTTCCCCGTGGTGGGACTGGATCTGGAGCACGCCGGCCAGGTGTCCACGGAGGTCCAGCGGGTGCTGCGGCGGCTGGGGGTGGAGGCGGAGGTGGTGCGCCGGGCGGGCATCGTGTGCTTCGAGGGCGAGATGAACATCGTCCTCTACACCCCCGGGGGGCGCATCATCCTCCTGGTGTACGACGACCGGGTGGAACTCATCTTCTCCGACCAGGGGCCGGGGATCCCCGACATCGAGCTCGCCCGCCAGCCCGGCTACTCCACGGCCCCGGACTGGGCCCGGGAGCTGGGCTTCGGCTCGGGCATGGGCCTCCCCAACATGGAGGCCAACTCCGATCGCCTGGAGATCCGCTCGCGCCTGGGCGAGGGCACGGTGATCCGGGCCACGTTCTTCCGGAGGCGGGATGAAGCTGCGGGAAGTGGCGGAGCGGCTGGGGCTTGAGTTCCTGGTGGCGGCGGACCCGGAGGCGGAGGTGCGGGGCGGCTACGTCTCCGACCTCCTCTCCGACGTCCTGGCCCACGCGGAGGCCGGGGACCTCTGGATCACCCACCAGCGCCACCTCAACGTGGTGGCCGTGGCGAAGCTGCGGGGCGTGGCGGGGGTGGTGCTCGCCCGCGGCCTCCGCCCCGGACCGGAAACCCTCCAACGCGCCCAGCAAGAGGGGGTCAACCTCCTCACCTCCCCCGCGGACGCCTTCGACACCGCGGGGAGGCTCCACCGCCTCCTCGCCCCATGAGGTGGTACCGGGCCGACCTCCACATCCACTCCGTGCTCTCCCCCTGCGCCTCGTTGGCCATGTCCCCCCGGCGCATCGTGGCGGAGGCGCGCCGCGCCCGCCTCGACCTCATCGCCATCTGCGACCACAACGCCGGCGCAAACGGCCCCTACGCGCGCAAGCTCGCCCCCCGCGCCCCCCACGTCCTCATGGGCATGGAGATCCAAACCGCCGAGGAGGTGGAGGTCCTCGCCCTCTTCCCGGAAGCGGAGCCATGCTTGGCCCTCCAGGAGGAGCTCTACGCCCTCCTCCCCCCCATCCCCAACGACCCCGAGCTCTTCGGGGACCAGCTTGTGGTGGACGAGGCGGACGAGATCGTGCGCCAGGTGGACAAGCTCCTCCTTTCGCCGGTGCCCCTCTCCCTGGAGGAGGTGGCGGCGCGGGTGCGCCGCCACGAGGGGGTGGTGATCCCCGCCCATGTGGAGCGGGTGCCGGGCGGGCTTCTGGGGGTGCTGGGGCTCCTGCCGCCGGGCGAGTGGCCGGCGGTGGAGGTCTCGCCCTGGGCCCGGCTGGAGGAGGTCCTGGCCCGCTGGCCGGAGCTTCGGGGCCGACGTATCCTTCGCTCCTCGGATGCCCACTACCCGGAGGAGATCGGCCGGGCCTGGACGGAGCTGCGGCTTCGCCGGCCGAGCTTTGGGGAGCTGGAGCGCGCCCTGGCCGGCTGGGGAGGCCGGGAGGTCCGCCCCGGCCCGCCCTGGAAGGAGGGAGGATGAACCCGGTCGCGGAACGGGTGCGGGAGCTCGTCCGCCCCTACGCGGGCAAGCCCTCGGAGCTCATCCAAGCCCTGCATAGGGTGCAGAGCGCCCTGGGCTACCTGCCCAAGGAGGCCCAGAGCGTGGTGGCCGAGGTGCTGGGCGTGCCGCCCTCCCAGGTGCGGGGCGTGGTCACCTTCTACCACTTCTTCCGCACCAAGCCCGCCGGGCGCCACACCATCCGGGTGTGCCTGGGCACGGCCTGCCACGTGCGCGGGGCCGAGCGCGTCCTTTCCGGGCTTAGGGAGGAGCTGGGGGTGGAGCTGGGGGGCACCACGGCCGACGGGAAGTTCACCCTGGAGGCCGCGCGCTGCCTGGGCTGCTGCGGCCTGGCCCCCGTGATGATGATCGACGAGGAGGTGTACGGAAAGCTCGACCCCAAGAAGGCGCGGCAGATCGTGAGGGACTTCCCCTGATGGTGGAGGACCTGGCCTTTCACCTGGCGGACTTGGTGGCGAACGCGGTGCGCGCGGGGGCCAAGCGGGTGGAGATCGAGCTGGCCCGGGAGGGGGGCGAGCTGGCCCTGGCGGTGCGCGACGACGGGGCGGGCATGGGGCCCGAGGAGGTGCGGCGGGCGGGCGACCCCTTCTTCACCACCAAGCCCGGCCGGCGGATCGGCCTGGGGCTGGCCTTCCTCCGCCAGACCGCGGAGGACCTGGGCGGCTCCTTTTGCGTCCGATCCGCGCCCGGGCAGGGCACCTGCGTGGAGGCCCGCCTCCCCTGGGCCCATCCCGACCGCCCGCCCCTGGGCGACCTCCCCGGCACCCTCCTCCCCCTGGTGGCCACCAGCCCCGTTGAATTTCGCCTGATCTTCCGGGATCATCGGCAGGAGTGGCGGCTGGATACACAGGAACTGAAAAAGGCCTTGGGACCGGTGCCGCTGACGGAGCCTGAGGTGCTTTCTTTTTTGGAACGGGAGATGCGCGCGGCCCTGGCGGCCCTGGGGTGGAAGGAGGAGGAATGAAGCTGGAGGAGCTCCGGAAAATCCGGGAGCGGGCCGCGGAGGAGATCCGGCTGCGGACGGGCCAGGCCCGGGTGAGGATCGTGGTGGGCATGGGGACCTCGGGCATCGCCGCCGGCGCCCGCCAGGTCCTCCGCGCCATCCTCGACGAGGTGGCCCGCCGCAACCTCCGCGACGTCCTCGTCACCCAGACGGGGGAGAAGGGGCTCGCCGCCAAGGAGCCCCTGGTGGAGGTCCATGAGCCCGGCCGGATCACCATCTACGGGGAGGTGGACGAGGCCACGGCCCGGCGCATCGTGGCCGAGCACGTGGTGAACGGACGGATCCTCGAGGACCACCTCGTGGAGCTGCGGGAGGTGTCCGCGTGATCACCCTGACCCTCGACGGCGTCCGGGTCCAGGCCCAGGAGGGGGAGACGATCCTCCAGGCCGCCAAACGGGCGGGAATCCGCATCCCCACCCTGTGCTACCTGGAGGGGCTCTCCCCCAGGGGGGCCTGCCGCCTGTGCCTGGTGGAGGTGCGCACCTGGGGCGGCCGGCTGGTGCCGGCCTGCGCCACCCCCGTCCAGGAGGGGATGGAGGTGGTGGCCAACTCCGAGCGCCTGCGGGAGCTGCGCCGCGCCATCCTCGAGATGCTCTTCGCCGAGCGCAACCACATCTGCGCCTTCTGCGTCTCCAACGGCCACTGCGAGCTGCAGGACCTCGCCGCGGAGTTGGGCATGGACCACGTGCGCTACCCCTACCGCTGGCTCCCGTTCTCCGTGGACCTGAGCCACGCCAAGTACGGGATCGACCACAACCGCTGCGTGCTGTGCGGCCGGTGCGTGCGGGCCTGCGCGGAGGTGGAGGGCGCCGCCACCTGGGGGTTCTCCGGACGGGGGATCTTCACCCTGGTGGAGGCGGACCTGGGCGAGCCCTGGGGCCAGTCCAAGACCTGCACCGGCTGCGGGAAGTGCGTGCAGGCCTGCCCCACCGGCGCCCTCTTCGAAAAGGGCAAGGCCACAAGCGAGCAGGTGAAGCGGCCCGCGATCCTCCTGGAGATCACGGAAAGGAGGCCCCGTGCCTAGGCTCCGGGTGGCCACGGTGTGGTTCTCGGGGTGCTCCGGCTGCCACATGTCCTTCTTGGACCTGGACGAGCGGCTGCTGGAGTTCGCCGAGCGCGCGGAGCTCGTGTTCTCCCCCCTCGTGGACCCCAAGGAGTTCCCGGACGACGTGGACGTGGTCCTCATCGAGGGCGCGGTGGGCAACACCGAGCACCTCCATACGCTCCTGGAGATCCGCAAGAAGGCCAAGGTCCTCGTGGCCTTCGGGGACTGCGCGGTCACCGGCAACGTCCCCAGCCTGCGCAACCCCATCCCCCGGGAGGAGGTGCTGCAGGCCGTCTACGGCCCGGAGGACCCGCCCGGCCTGGAGGAGGGGGAGGTGCCCAAACTCCTGCCCCAGGCCCTGCCCCTGCACGCGGTGGTGCCGGTGGACCTGTTCTTGCCGGGCTGCCCGCCCTCGGCGGACCGCATCTGGGCGTTCCTCCGACCCCTGCTCCACGGGCAGACGCCCGCCCTCCCCGCGTCGGAGCGGAAGTTCGGGTGAAGGAGGGAAGGCGTGCGCCACCTGCGCATCCCCGTGACGCGGATCGAGGGGCACGGCCTCATCACCGTGCAGCTGGACGAGGAAGGCCGCGTGCGGGAGGCCCGCTTCCACGTGACCGAGGTGCGCGGCTTTGAGCGGTTCTGCGTGGGCCGCACCCTCTGGGAGATGCCGGCCCTCACCGCCCGCATCTGCGGCATCTGCCCGGTCTCCCACCTCCTCTGCTCGGCCAAGGCCTGCGACGCCATCCTGGCCGTACGCATCCCCCGCCCTGCGGAGAAGCTGCGCCGCCTCATGAACCTCGGGCAGATCGTGCAATCCCACGCCCTCTCCTTCTTCCACCTCTCCTCCCCCGACCTCCTTTTGGGCTGGGATGCCGACCCCAGGCAGCGCAACCTCTTCGGCGTGGCCGCCTTCAACCGCAAGCTCGCGCTGGATGGGATCCGCCTGCGGGCCTTCGGGCAGGAGATCATCGAGGTCCTTGGGGGGAAGCGGATCCATCCGGCCTGGGCCGTGCCGGGCGGGGTGAACCAGCCCCTCACGGAGGCGGGGCGGGACCGCCTGGCCGCCAAGCTCCCCGAGGCCCTGCGCATCGCCCAGGATGCCCTGGCCTACTACGAGGAGCACATGGGCGCCTGGGCCGAGGAAATCGAGCACTTCGGGAAGTTCCCCAGCCTGTTCCTGTCCTTGGTGGCGCCGGACGGCTCCTGGGAGCACTACGGCGGCCACCTCCGCCTCGTGGACGCCCAGCGCCGCATCGTGGCCGACGGCCTCGACCCCGCCCGGTACCCGGAGTACCTTGGCGAGGCGGTGGAGTCCTGGTCCTACTTGAAGTTCCCCTACTACAAGCCCTACGGGTACCCCGAGGGGATGTACCGGGTGGGCCCCCTGGCCCGCCTGAACACGTGCGACCGCTTCGGCACGAAGCTCGCCGACGAGGCCCTGGCCCGCTTCCGCGCCCTGGCCCCCGGCCAGGCCGTCACCGCCTCCTTCCACTACCACTACGCCCGCCTCATCGAGATCCTCGGCGCCCTGGAGAAGGTCCAGGAGCTCCTCTCCGACCCGGAGATCCTCTCCCCCAGGGTGCGGGCGGAGGCGGGGATCAACGAGCTGGAGGGGGTGGGCGTGCACGAGGCGCCCCGGGGCACCCTCTTCCACCACTACTGGGTGGACGAGACGGGCCTCGTCCGCAGGGTGAACCTCATCATCTCCACTGGGCACAACAACCTGGCCATGAACCGCACGGTGGCCCAGATCGCCCAGCGCTGGCTGACGGGACGGGAGATCACCGAGGGGCTCCTCAACCGCCTGGAGGGCGGGATCCGTGCCTACGACCCCTGCCTTTCCTGTTCCGTGCACGCCGTGGGCCAGATGCCCCTGCGGGTGGTGCTCCTCGGCCCCCACGGGGAGGTCCTGGCGGAAAGGACGCGCGGCGCATGATCCTCGTCATCGGCTTGGGGCACCCCTTGCGCCGGGACGACGGTGTGGGCCTGTGGATCGCCCAGAACCTGGAGGAGCGGGCGGGGGTCAAGGTGCTGGGGGCGCAGGAGCTCACGCCTGAACTGATCCCGCAGGTGGCGGCCGCGGACCTCGTCATCTTCGTGGACGCCCGGCGGGGGGCCGGACCCGTGCGCTGGGAACCCCTCCGACCCGGCCCCACCCCGCCCCTCTCCCACACCCTGACCCCCCAGGGCCTCCTGTCCTGGACGGCCCGGCTGTTCGGCGCCGCCCCCGAGGCCTGGCTCGTCACCGTGCCCGCCCGCGACTTCTCCCTGGGCGAGGGCCTCTCGCGGCGCACGCGCCGGGCCGCCGAGGCCCTCCTGCGGCGCCTGCGGGCCTACCTGGGAGGTGAGGAATGAGGCGCCTCCAGGTCCTCTTGTGTTCGGGCTCGGCCTGCCAATCCGCCGGAGCCCTGGAAGTGAAGAAGGCCTTGGTGGAGGCCCTCACGGAGCTGGGCCTCACCGACGAGGTCCAGATCGTGGAAACAGGGTGCATGGGCCCGTGCGAGCTGGGCCCCATCCTCCTCGTCTACCCCGAGGGCGCCTACTACGTGCGGGTGAAGCCCAAGGACGCCCGGGAGATCGCCCAGGAGCACTTCCTTAAAGGGCGGTTGGTGCGGCGGCTTCTGTGGACGGGACCCACGCCCGAGCCCCGGACCATCCCCTTCTTCGCCCGGCAGAAGAAGGTGGTCCTGGCCAACTGCGGCCAGATCGACCCGGAAAGGATCGAGGAGTACATCGCGGTGGGGGGGTACGAGGCCCTGGCCAAGGCCCTCACCCGGATGACCCCGGAGGAGGTCATCGCGGAGGTGACGCGCTCGGGGCTGCGGGGGCGGGGCGGGGCGGGCTTCCCTACAGGCCGGAAATGGCAGGCGGTGCGCGAGGCCCCGGGCAAGCCCAAGTACGTGATCTGCAACGGCGACGAGGGCGATCCCGGGGCCTTCATGGACCGCGCCATCCTCGAGGGGGACCCCCACAGCGTCCTCGAGGGCATGGCCATCGCCGCCTACGCCGTGGGCGCGGAGAAAGGCTACATCTATGTGCGCGCGGAGTACCCCCTGGCCGTGAAGCGGCTGGAGGTGGCCCTCGCCCAGGCCCGCAAGTACGGGCTTTTGGGCCCCCGCATCTTCGACACCGACTTCTCTTTTGACGTGGAGCTGCGCATCGGCGCGGGCGCCTTCGTGTGCGGGGAGGAGACGGCCCTCATCGCCTCCATCGAGGGGCGGCGGGGCGAGCCCCGCCCCCGGCCGCCCTACCCCGCCCAGGTCGGCCTCTTCGGCCAACCCACCCTCATCAACAACGTGGAGACGTTCGCCAACATCCGCCACATCATCCTGAACGGCGGGGCGTGGTTCGCCCAGATGGGCACGGCCACAAGCAAAGGGACGAAGGTGTTCGCCCTGGCGGGCCAGGTGCGCAACACCGGGCTGGTGGAGGTGCCCATGGGGATCACCCTGCGGGAGCTGATCTTCGACATCGGCGGCGGGGTGCCCGAGGGCCGCCGCTTCAAGGCCGTGCAGATCGGCGGCCCCTCCGGCGGCTGCCTCCCCGAAACCCTCCTGGATGTGCCCATCGACTACGAGTCCCTCAAGGAGTACGGCGCCATCATGGGCTCCGGCGGCGTGATCGTCCTCGACGACTCCTCCTGCATGGTGAACGTGGCCAAGTTCTTCCTGGAGTTCACCGCCGACGAGTCCTGCGGCAAGTGCGTGCCCTGCCGGGTGGGCACGCGCCTCATGCTGGGGATCCTGGAGCGGATCGTGCGGGGCGAGGGGCGGGAGGAGGACCTTCTGGAGCTGGAGCGCCTGGCCCAGCTCGTGCGGGAGGCCTCCCTATGCGGGCTGGGGCAGACCGCGCCCAACCCCGTCCTCTCCACCCTGCGCTACTTCCGGGAGGAGTATTGGGCGCACATCCGCGACAAGGCCTGCCCGGCCGGGGTCTGCCCGGACCTCCTCCACTACGACATCCTGGCCGAGGCCTGCCGGGCCTGCGACCTCTGCCGGCGGGCCTGCCCCACGGGCGCGGTCCAGGGCACGCCCCGCCACCCGCCCTACCGCATCGTGCAGGAACTGTGCATCCGCTGCGGGGCCTGCCTGGACGCCTGCCCCTTTGGGGCGGTGGTGAAGCGCCCCGGCCGAAAGGGGTGACCGTGGAGAAAAAGGCCATCCTTCAGAAGTACCCGCGCGCGCCGGACGTGCTTTTGGCCCTGCTCCACGAGCTCCAGCGGGCCAACCCCCAGAACTGCCTGACCCCCGAGGACCTGGCCCTGGCCGCGGCGCACCTCGGGCTCCCCCTCGCCCGCGTGCGCGACGCCGCCACCTTCTACACCATGTTCAGCCTCAAGCCTCGGGGAAAGCACGTGATCCGGGTGTGCGACTCCCCCAACTGCCACCTCTTTGGGGCCTGGTCCGTGGTGGAGGAGCTGCAGCGGCTCCTGGGGGTCGGGGTGGGCGAGACCACGCCCGACGGCCTTTTCACCCTGGAGCTCACCAGCTGCCTGGGCGCCTGCGGCGTGGCGCCGGTGATGATGGTGGACGACGAGGTGTTCGGGAACCTCACCCCGGAGAAGGTGCGGCGGATCCTGGGGGAGCTGAGGGGGGGCGGATGAGGCCGGCGCGGGCCCAGGTGCTGGTGGCCGTGGACGAGGAGGCCCGCCAGGCGGGCGTGGAGCGGGTGCTGGCGGCCCTGCGCGAGGCCCTGCGGGATTACGGCCTGGCCGAGGAGGTGCAGGTGATCGAGACCGGCACCCTGGGCCCCTCCGGGCAGGGCGTGGTCCTCGCGGTCTACCCCGACGGCGTCTTCTACGGGCGGGTCCAACCCCAGGACGTGCGGGAGATCGTGGAGGTGCACCTCCTCAAGGGGCGGCCGGTGGCGCGGCTGCGGCTGCCCACGGCGGCGCCGGTGGCCCGGCCCGGGGAGATCCTGGGCCGGCAAACCCGCGTGGTCCTGCGCAACGTGGGGGTGATCGACCCCGAGAACATCGAGGAGTACCTGGCCCAGGGCGGGTACGAGGCCCTGGCCAAGGCCCTCCTGGAGATGAAGCCGGAGGAGGTCATCGAGGAGGTGCGGCGGGCGGGGCTGCGGGGGCGGGGCGGGGCGGGCTTCCCCACGGGCGTGAAGTGGGCGGCGGTGCGCCAGGCCCCCGGGCCCGAAAAGTACGTGGTCTGCAACGCCGACGAGGGCGAGCCCGGCACCTTCAAGGACCGGCTCCTCCTCGAGGGCGACCCCCATCGGATCCTGGAAGCCATGGCCATCGCCGGCTACGCCGTGGGCGCGCAACGCGGCATCATCTACGTGCGCGGGGAGTACACCCTCTCCCTCCGGCGCCTGGAGCGCGCCCTGGCCCAGGCCCGGGCCTACGGGCTCCTGGGGGAGAACATCCTGGAGAGCGGTTTTTCCTTCGACATCGAGGTGCGCCCGGGAGCAGGGGCCTATGTGTGCGGGGAGGAGACGGCCCTCCTAGAGTCCCTGGAGGGGAAGCGGGGCTGGCCCCGCATCCGCCCGCCCTATCCCGTCACCCGCGGGCTTTGGGGCAAGCCCACGGTGGTCAACAACGTGGAGACCCTAGCCAACGTGCCGGACATCCTCCTGCGGGGGGCCGCCTGGTTCCGCAGCCTGGGCACGCCCACCTGCCCGGGCACCAAGGTGTACACGATCCTGGGGCATGTGCGCTTCCCCGGCCTGGTGGAGGTGGAGATGGGGACCCCCCTGCGCGCCCTGATCTACGAGCTGGGGGGTGGGCTGCGGGACGGCCGCGCCCTCAAGGCCGTGCTCATCGGCGGCGCCGCCGGCGCCTTCCTCACCGCCGAGGACCTCGACGTCCGGCTGGACTTCGACTCCCTGGCCGGGAAGGCCGCCGTGCTCGGCTCGGGCGCGGTCCTCGTCATGGACGACACGGCCTGCATCGTAGACATGCTCGGCAGCATCCTCCGCTTCTTCCGCCACGAGTCCTGCGGCCAGTGCGCGCCCTGCCGGGCCGGAACGGACCTTTTGGTGCGGCTTTGGGAGGGAATCCGGCGGGGGCAGGCCCAGGAGGAGGCGTTGGACCGCATGGTCGAGATCACGGAGGTCATGCGCCAGGCCTCCCTCTGCCCCCTGGGGCAGTCCCTGGCGCTACCTGTGCGCTCCGCCCTTGAGAAGTTCCGCCCGGAATTCCTGGGCCACGCCCGGGGCGCACCCTGTCCCTCCTGCCGAAGGGAGGGCCCATGAGGATCACCTTCGCCGGCGCCGCCGGCACCGTCACCGGCTCCTGCTTCTTCGTGGAGGCTAAAGGCGTAAAGCTCCTGGTGGACTGCGGGATGTTCCAAGGGCTTCCGGAGCTGGAGGCCCGCAACGCCGAGCCCTTCCCCTTCGACCCCGCGGAGGTGGACTGGCTCCTCCTTACTCACGGGCACCTGGACCACCTGGGCCTCGTGCCCCGCCTCGTGCGCGAGGGCTTCCAGGGCCGGGGCATCTGCACCGTCCCCACCCGCGACATCGCCCAGGTGATGCTCATGGACGCCGCCCGCATCCAAGAGGAGGAAGAGGACGGGGCGCTCTACACCGCGGAGGACGCCCTGGAGGCCCTGGACCGCCTGCACGTCACGGTGGAGTACGGGGAGGAGGTGGAGCTGGGGAAGGGCGTGCGGGTGCGGTTCCACGACGCCGGGCACATCCTGGGCGCGGCCTTCGTGGAGGTCCAGGCGGAGGGGAAGACCCTGGTCTTCTCCGGCGACCTGGGGAACCGGGGGAAGCCCTTGGTGGAGGACCCCTCCTATCCGCCCAAGGCCGACGTGCTCGTTTTGGAGTCCACCTACGGCGACCGGCGGCACCCCCCCATCGAGGAGTCCATCGAGGAGCTGCGCCGGGTGATCGTGGACACCCTGCAAGCCGGAGGGAACGTGGTCATCCCCTCCTTCGCCCTGGAGCGCACCCAGGAGGTGCTGTACATCCTCTTTCGGCTGTGGAAGGAGCGGCGCATCCCCCGCACCAAGATCTTTTTGGATTCGCCCCTGGCCACCCAGGCCACCAAGATCTTTGAGCGCTACACGGAGCGTTTTCCTGAGCCGGCCCGCAGGCTCTTCCGCAGGAAGGAGGACCCCTTCGACTTCGAGCTTTTGGAGTACACCCTGACCAAGGCCGCCTCCAAGAAGATCGCCGAGGAGAACGGGGTGATCATCATCGCCGGCTCGGGGATGTGCACGGGCGGCCGCATCCTCTACCACCTCAAGGCCAACCTGCCCCGGCCGGAGTCCTCCATCGTGTTCGTGGGGTACCAGGCGGAGGGGACCCTGGGCCGGGCCATCCTGGACGGCGCCGCGGAAGTGGAGATCCTGGGGAGTTGGGTCCCGGTGCGGGCGGCGGTGTGGCGCATCGAGGGCCTCTCCGCCCACGCCGACCAGGAAATCCTCCTGGACTGGGCCCTGCGCGCCGACCCCACCCAGACCTTCCTCGTGCACGGGGAACCCCAGGCCCTGGGCGCCCTGGCCTCCCGCCTGGCCAGCCTCGGCTACTCCGTGCACATCCCCGCCTGGCACGAGACGGTCGAGCTGTGAGGGTCGCGGTCCTGGGGAGCCTCAGCCTGACCCTCGTGGCCGAGGTGGAGCGGCTGCCCCAGCCGGGGGAGACGGCGGTGGGGCGGAGCTTGGCCCGCGCGCCCGGGGGCCGGGGGCTGGTGCAGGCCGTGGCCGCCGCCCGCCTGGGCGCCGAGGTCGCCCTCTTCGGCAAGGTGGGCCACGACGAGTTCGGGCAAGAGCTCCTGGCCGCGGCCCGCGCCCACGGGGTGGACGTAAGCGGGGTGGAGGTCGCCCCGCAAAGCACGGGCGCCTTCCTCCTCCTGCGGGATCCCCGGGGGGAAAGCCTGAGCGCCTACGCCCCGGGAGCCAACGCCCTGGTGGACGAAGCCTACATCGACCGCATCCTGCCCCACCTCGGCCGGGCCGACGTCCTCCTCCTTCAGCTGGAGATCCCCCTCCCCTCCTTGGCCTTCGCCCTGCGGCGCCTTCCCAGGGAGCGGCCGGTGGTGGTGCTCAACCCGGCCCCGCCCCAGGACCTCGGCCCCTTGCCCCTGGCCCGGGTGGACGTGCTCGTGCCCAACGCCCAGGAGTTCAAGGCCCTCGCGGGCTGGTCCGGAAGCCCGGAGGAGCTGGCGCGGGCGGGGCAGCGGTTCCTGGCCCAAGGGGTGAAGGCCCTCGTGGTGACCGCGGGGGAGGACGGGGCCTACCTGGTGGAGCCGGAGGGGGTGACCCACTTCCCCGCGGTGCGGGTGGCGGCGGTGGACCCGGCGGGCGCGGGCGAGGCGTTCTGCGCGGGCCTGGCGGTGAAGCTGGGGCAGGGGCGGGGGCTGTACGAGGCCATCGGGTTCGCCAACGCCGCGGCCGCCCTGGCCACCCGCAAGCACGGGGTCCTCCCCAGCCTGCCCACCCTGGCCGAGGTGCAGGCCCTCCTCGCCCAGCTCGCCCGCTGACCCCCTTGACAGGGGCCGGGAAAAGTTGTATTTCCAACTCGTGCTCCCGTTCGTAGGCCGCCCCCTTGGTCCGGCCAACGCCCCGGCCGGGGCGTGACCCCATCTAACCCCATCGCGCGTCCTCAGCGTTCCGTGGTTTTCCGCCTTTCTTCCGTTGCTTTCTGAACCCCCAAAGGGAGGGGAGCATGCGACGTGAGGCCTTGGCGTTGGAGGTCACGAGCGTCGTGCTTGGGGCGTGCCGGGAGTTCCTGGCCAAGGAGGGCTTCGTGGAGCTTCTGCCCGTGATCCTGGCCCCGGTCACCGACCCTCTGCGCACCACCCCGGAGTGGGCCACGCTCGTCGCCTACGGCCGCACCTGGTACCTCACCCGCAGCATGATCTTCCATAAGCAGGCGGCGGTGCGCGTGCACCCCAAGATCTTCTGCTTCTCCCCCAACGTGCGGCTGGAGCCGCCGGAGCGGGCCCAAACCGGCCGCCACCTCTTCGAGTTCGTGCAGCTGGATCTGGAGGTGCGGGGGGCCACGCGGGAGGAGGTGATGGACCTCGGCGAACGGCTCCTCCTCCACGTGCTTTCGGAGGTGCGGCGGGAATGCGGAAAGGCCCTGAAATCTTGGGGCCGTGAGCTCCCCGAATACGCCCGGCCCTTCCCCCGCATCCCCTGGCACGAGGCCCACCGGGAGTTCGGGGCGGATCTCGAAACCGAGCTTTCGCGCCGGAGCCCAACGCCCGTGTGGCTCGTGGACTTCCCCATCGACCAGCGGGAGTTCTACGACCGCGAGGACCCCGCGCGCCCCGGGATCCTACGGGACATGGACCTCCTCTACCCCGAGGGCTTTGGGGAGGCCCTCTCCGGCGGGGAACGGGAGTACCAACCGGAGCGGATCAAGGACCGCATCCTCCGGCAGGGGCTCCCCTTGGAGGCGTATCGGCCGCTTCTGGACCTGGCCGAGGACGGGCTTTTCCCCTCGGCGGGGTTCGGCATCGGGGTGGAGCGGCTGGTGCGTTTCCTCTGCGGCTTTTCCCACGTGGCGGAGGTGCGCCTCTTCCCCCGCGTGCCCGGGGGGAACGCCCCCCTTTAGCCAACACGCGCCCCTGACCGTCTTCGAACTGGCCTAGGATGGGAAGAAACGGCGGGCAGAAGTTAAGCCCAGAGGGCGGCGATGGCCTCAAGGAGGGCCTTCGCCGCGCACACGGCGGAGACGCCCGAGGGGTCCCAAATGGGCGCGAGCTCCACCAGGTCCATCCCCAGGACCCGGAAACGCCGCAACTCCCGCAGGATCCCCAGGAAATCGGGCCAAAAGAGGCCGCCCGGCTCGGGGTTCGTCACCCCTGGGCAGAGGCTGGGGTCCAGGAAGTCGAGGTCCACGCTGAGCCAAACGGGGAGGTCCGGGCGAAGCTTTTGGGCGAAGTCCTTGGGGCCGGCGAAACAGGGTTCCTCCAGGTCCGGGCCAAAAAAGGAGCGGGCGCCCACAACCACGAGGTTCTCCACGAGCTCGCGGGCGCGGCGCAGGGCCGTGGCGTGGCAGACCTTAAGGCCCAAGTACTCGTCCCGCAGGTCGGAGTGGGCGTCCAAGGCCAGGACCTGGAGGGGGCCGAACTTGCAGGCCGCGCGCACGGCCGGGATCACCACGGTGTGCTCCCCGCCCAGGACCACTGGGATCTTCCCGTCCCGCAGGATCCGCTCGACCTCGGCCTCCTCCTCCGCCAGGATCTCCTCCACGGAGCGGTAGGGATCGAGGTCCCCGAGGTCGGCGATCCGGGCGTCCCGCACGTCCCTGCGGAAGTGGTGGGAGAAGAACTCCACGGAGTCGGAGGCGGCGCGGAGGGCGTTGGGCCCCTGGGCTTGGCCGCCCCGCCAGCTGGTGGTGCGCTCCAGGGGCACACCCAGGATCACCACCCGGGCCTCCGGATAGGGCAGGCTCGTGCCGAGGAAGCTCAGGCGCTGGGGCATGGGGAAAGGAGGGCGGCCACGAAGGGCGGGAGGACGGTGGCCGCTTGGAACACGGCGGGGCTGAAGTAGCGCGTGGACAGCCGCCGCTCGGCGAACCGCGCGGCCAACTCCTCGGGCGTGGGGAGCGCCTCCAGGGCCAGCACGTAGGCCCAAAGCCCGCTGGGGTAGAGGGGCACGAACCCAAGGTAGGGGACCACCGCGGGGAAGAGGTCCCTTAGGGCGCACACCACCGTGCGGAGCTCCTCGGGGTGGAGCCAGGGGCTTCCGGCCTGGAGGGCGAGGGCGCCGCCGGGGCGCAGCGCCGCGCGGCACGCCCGGAAGAAGTCGTGCTGGAACAAGGCGGCCCCCGGCCCGACGGGGTCCGTGGAGTCCACGAGGACGACGTCGAACGCGCGGGGATGGGCGGGGAGGAACCGCTCGCCCGGGGCGATCTCCACGCGGACCCGCGGATCGGAAAATGCGCCCTGGTGCACGGAAGGAAGCCACTCCTTGGCCACCTCCACCACCGCGGGGTCGATCTCCACCAGGGTCACCCGTTCCACGGGGTGGCGGAGGGCCTCGCGGAGGGCGCCGCCGTCGCCGCCGCCCACGATGAGCACCTCCCGCGGAAAGGGGTGGGCGAGGAGCGCGGGATGCACCAACATCTCGTGATAAAAGAACTCGTCGCGCTCGGAGAGCATAAACCGCCCGTCCAGGGCCAGGACCCGGCCATGGGCCTCCGTCTCCGCCAGGTCCAGCCGCTGGTACGGCGTTCTCCGGCGGACGAGCCACCTCCGCACGCCCAGGCAGAACCAGACGCCCGGCGCCTGCTCCTCACATAGCCAATCCTCTCCCGGTCGTCGGCCGCCGGTCATAGCTGAATCCCGCGTTTGATCTCGATGAGGTGGGTGCGCTGGGGGCGGAAGAGCTCCCGGAAGACCTGGAAGGCCGCCTCCGGAACCACCTTCTCCCCGCAGGTGAACACGTCCAGGGCCACGTACCCGTGCTCCGGCCAGGTGTGCAAGGAGATGTGGGATTCGGCGATGACGGCCACGCCGGACACCCCATGGGGGTTGAAGGTGTGGACGTGGACATCGATGAGGGTGGCACCGGCCCGGCGCACCGCCTCCACCAAGGCCTTCCGGATCTCCTCCGGGTGGTTGAGGTTCGCCTGGCAACCCCACAGCTCCACCACCAGGTGCCTCCCGAGCTCCCGCATTGTTCACCTCCTTTCCGGGCACGGATGGGCCAAAAAATGAACCCATTTGGGTTTTTGCCCAAACGGGTCTGACCACCCGAGGGGGTTCGGGTCACGGGCGAATTCTACGGGAGGAGGGGGAGGGCGACTACCCGGGAGGCCCTACGGCGTGGGCAGCGGGGCCGGGGCGTCCAGCCACTCCGAAAGCCGCTTCTCGGCCCGCGCCCTCCACGTGCCCTTGTGGTACACGTAGCTCACAAGGAGCGGGAGGACCAAGGTGGCCTCGGCCCATACCATCTCGGAAAAGCCCTGGGCCACCTTCCCCCAGGAGCTGGCCTCCTTGAGGGTGGAGCCGGAAAGGCCGCCGTCCCGCACATCGGCGGTGGTGATCTGGATCGCGTACTTGTGCATGGGCACGGGGAAGCCCAAGACGTCCGCGGCCACCGTCACGTCCTGGGCGAAGTTCTTGGGCACGCCCCCGCCCACCATCACTAGGCCCGTCTCTTTCGCAGCGATCTTGATGCGCGTGAGCTCCCGGAAGTCCTTCACGGAGTCGATGGCCACGTGGCGCTCGGGGTTCCGCCACTGGTGGAGGACCAGCCCGAAGCCCGCGCTGCAATCGGAGAAGGCGGGGATGAAGATGGGGATGGCCTTCTCGTAGGCCACACGCACAAGGGAGTCCTGGCCCAACCCCCGCTCCACCAGGTACCGCCCCATCTCCCGCACGAACTCCCGGGAGGAGTACACGCCCGGCGGGAGCCGGTCCGCGATCTCGGCCACGGTGTGGTCGCACACCCGCAGGTCGTCCTCGTCCAAGAAGGTGTCGTAGATGCGGTCGATGCGGAGCGCGCGGAGCTCGTTGTCGTCCACCTCGGGGCTGCCGATGTAGTGCTTGAACCCCAGGGCCTCCAGGAAGTCCTGGTCCACGATGTTCGCGCCGGTGGCCACCACCACGTCCACCATGTTGTGACGCAAAAGGTCCACAAAGCACAGCTTGAGCCCGGCGTTGATGAGGGAGCCCGCCAGGCAAAGGATGATGGTGCAATCGGGGTCGCCCAGCATGCGCTCGTAGATCTGCGCGGCGCGCGCAAGGTTCCGCGCTTGGTAGGACATGGAGGCCATGGCCTCCAGGATGGGCACGGCGTTGAAGCTCTTGGGGTCGATGTGCCGGACCGGCTCGCGCAGGTAGTCCTCTTTTCTGGCCATGGTCGCCCCCTAGAACAGGAACACCGCGGCGGCGATGACCGTGGTGTAGCCCTTGTTGTCCACGATGGCCGACTGGGTGATGTTCATGGTGCGCACGATCTTCCCGCTAATCTTCCAGATCTCCTTCTTCTCGTCCCAAACAAGCTCGTCGTCGAACTCGATGCCTAAGGTGGAGGCGAGCATGGACGCCGCCAGGTCCTCGGCCTTGTCCCCCGCCTGCTTTTCGTTCTCCCCGTAGGCGTGGTACTCCGAGAGGTACCCGTAGGCGTTGGGATCGGCCGGGATGGCGCAGCCGATGGAGGCGGCGATCAGACGGTGGGGCTCGTTGGAGGAGCAGCGGGAAAACACGCAGAACGCGATCTGCCCAGGCTTGAGCTCCTTGAGGCCCTCGGAGCGGGGGATGATCTTGCAGCCCGGGGGAAGGATGCTGGAGACGTGCACCAGGTTCAGCTTCTCGATCCCCGCGTCCCGCAGGGCGAGCTCGAAGGAGCGCAGCTCATCCCGATGCCGTCCCACGCCGCGGGTGAAGAAGACCCGCCGGGGGACCAGGGGCCAGGGGAGAAGCGCGGGAGCCTCCGCCACCGCCGGAGCAGGTTTCGCTTTCCTTGGCATGGCGTGGGCAATTATAGCGGGCTGGCCCGGCCGTCAAGTCGTGGCCGCCTCGGCGTCGGTGAAGATATCCCCGCGGTAGCGCACGTTCTCCACCCGCGGCTCCTCCACGAGCTCGATGCGGAGGAGGGCCGAGCGGTACCAGGGCTCGTAGCGCCCGGGCACGCGCTTTACAGGAAGATGGGGCCAAGCGCGCATGGTCTCGATGTACGGCCAGTTCACGTACTCGTGGAAGTTCGGGAAGAGATCGGTGACGACGGCGCCCGCCTCCAGCAGGGCCATCTGAATCCGGCGCCACTTGGCGAGGGAGGCCTCGAGCCGGGTGAGGCCCAGGTACCCGGCACAGCCCGCGCCCCGCAGGGCGGAGATCCCCCGCTGAGCGAACGCCAGGTAGCCGCGGAGGCTCTCCGTGGGGTCGCAGAAGAACGTGTCGAAGCGCCGCAGGAGCTCCGGGGGCAGGGGCTCGCGCAGATCGTGCTGAACGACCTCGAGCGCGAGCTTCTCCTCCCGCGCGGCCTGGCGCAGGAAGTCCACGATGCGCGGGTCCACATCCAACGCGGCCACGCGCTTGGGCAGGCGCGTGAGGGCCGCGGCCAGGGACACAAGATCGTCGTCGCCCAAGACCAGGATCTCCTTCCCCGCCAAATCCCCGCGCGCCAGGGCCAGAGCGATGCGGGCCACCGTGGTCTCCTCCGTGACGTAGCCCTGGTCGAATTCCTGGGCGGCTTCGGGCCGGTTCCGCGCGATCCTCTGGAAGTCGCGCAGGAGGTCGCGGAAGGGCTCGAGCTCGAGCCCCCGGCCGCGGCAGCGGGGGCAGGGCAGCTCTTGGGCCGGCCGGATCCCCAGGGCCCGCGCGGCCTCCTGGCCCTCCGGCGTGGCCAGAACGCGCCCGCCCGCAAACCGCACCCAACCCCGCTCCCCAAAGGCCCACAGCGCCTCGCACGTGGCCAGAACCGGAAGGCTCGCCAAATCCACGATGCGCCAGATGTCCTCTGAGGCCAGCACGGCGGCGAACGCCCGCGCCACATCCCGCGCGGTCACAGGGATCCCTTGCTTGTCCACGATCCTCTTGGCGATGGCCTCTAGCTCCATCCTCACCTCCCAGGCAGGACCACCAGCTCCTCCTTGGGGAAGGCGGACAGGACCCTGGCCCCGTTCTCCTCGACCACCACGAGGTCCTCGATGCGCACCCCGAATTCCCCGGGGAAGTACACGCCGGGCTCCACGGTGACGACCATGCCCGGGGCCAACACGTCCTCGGAGGCCGTGGAGAGGCGGGGGCCCTCGTGGACCTCCAGGCCGATGCCGTGGCCGAGGCCGTGCCCGAAGAGCTCGCCCAGGCCCGCCTCCTCAAGCACCCGGCGCGCTGCGGCGTCCACCTCCCTGCCGGAGGCGCCGGCGCGGACGGCGGCGATCCCCGCGCGGTTGGCCGCCAAGACGAGCTCATAGGCCCGCACCGCCTTGGCATCGGGCCTCCCCAGGGAGACCACCCGGGTAAGGTCCGCGCAGTAGCCGTCCACGCGCACCCCGACGTCGAGGAGCACGAGCTCGCCGGCCCGCAGGCGCTCGGGGCCGGCGCGGTGGTGCGGGCGGGCGCTGCGCGGCCCGCTTGCGATGATCAGGTCGAAGGCCACGTCGTCCGCGCCCTCCCGGCGGTACCAAAACTCCAGCTCCAGCGCCACCTCCCGCTCGCTCATCCCCGGCCGAAGCCGCTTCAGGATCCAGGAAAGCCCGGCCTCCGTGAGCGCCACGGCCTCCCGGATCTTTCGGATCTCGTCCTCCGTCTTGACGCGCCGGAGCTCCTCCACCGGCGCCCCCAGGGGCACGAACTCCAGGCCCTCCCCCGCTTTCTTCAGCTCCTCAAACAGGTGGAGGGTGGTGCGGGCGCTCCCGATCCCCACGCGCCGGAGGCCCAGGGCCCGCAGCCGCTCCACCACCTGGGGGATCCAACGGCCGCGCACCTCCCCGACAGGCAGATCCACCTGGGACTGGGCCTGCTCCGTGTAGCGCGGGTCCGTGAGGAAGAGGGCCTCCTCCGCGGCGAGGATGAGCACGCCAAACGTCCCGGTGAAGCCCGTGAGGTACCGGAGGTTCGGCTGATCCGAGCCCTCCACGTTCACCACGAGGAAGGCCTCCACGCCCTGGCCCCGCACCTTGCGCCACAGGTCCGCGCGCCGCCTTTGAAATTCGCTCATGGTTTGCGCATTGTAATTCACGACTTCCGGCGATCCAGGCCGGTCAGAAGGCGCCGGAGCTCGTAGGAGCGAGAGCCCAAGCCGATCCGCTCGGCATGCGCCAGCTGCTCCTCCCAGCGGGCCTCGGGGTGGGCGCGCAGGAACGGGTCGTGGCCCACCGCCTGGAGCACGAGGTCCATGCACGCCTGATCCAGGGCCACGGGGTCGGTACTGGCCAGGATCCCGATGTCGGGGGCCACGGGCGGCCGGTTCATCCCCCAGCAGTCGCAGTCCGGGGAGACGTGGTTGATGAAGGAGACGAAGAGGGCGGGGCGGCCGTTCCACGCGGCCTTAGCGTACTCCGCGATCTTGCCCGCGAGGACCTCCACGGCGGCCTCGTCCCCCGGGCCCATGGCGCCGAACTGGCACACGGCCACGCATTGCCCGCACCCCTGACAACGGGCGTAGTCGATCACCGCGTACTCCACCACGGTGATCGCGTCCACCGGGCAGAACCGGGCGCAAACGCCGCAGGAGGTGCAGGCGTCCTTGTCGGGCTTGGGCTTGGAGGTGGAGTGCTGCTGGAGCTTCCCCGCGCGGGAGGCGCAGCCCATCCCCAGGTTCTTGATGGCCCCCCCGAACCCCACCTGCTCGTGGCCCTTGAAGTGGGTGAGGACGAGGAGGGCGTCGGCCAGGGCCACCGCGGCCCCGATCTTGGCGCGCTTCACGTACACCCCGTCCACGGGGATCTCCACCTCATCCGTGCCCCGCAAGCCGTCGGCGATGATCACGGGCGCGCCCACCACCTCCAGGACGAACCCGTTCGCGGCTGCGGTGAGGAGGTGGTCCACGGCGTTGGAGCGGGTTCCCGTGTAGAGGGTGTTGGCGTCGGTGAGAAAAGGCTTGGCCCCAAGCCTTTGGAGCTCCTCCACCGCCACGCGCACGTAGTTGGGCCGCAGGTACGCGAGGTTCCCGAGCTCCCCAAAGTGGAGCTTGACGGCCACGAGCTGCCCGGCCCGGAAGATCTGGGGCAGCCCGGCCTCCCGGAGGAGGGCGCGGAACTTCTCCAAAAGGCTCATCTCCGGGGACGCCGAAAAGTCGGTGAACCACACGAGGGCCATGGCCGCGGATTATACGGAACGGATTTTTGGACGCGGCGGGTTGGGGGGCGGGCGCGGGCCCAAGTACACTTGGCAGCCATGACCCTCGCGGAGCTGGTCCAGGCGGCGGAGGCGCTCTGGGCCCAATGGGAGGCGCTGGCCGCAAACCTCGCGAGCCTCGAGGAGTGGGAGGCCGCCCGGGTCCAGCTCCTTGGGCGCAAGGGCCGCCTGACCCAGCTGTTTTCGGCGCTGCGGGAGCTCCCCCCGGCGGAGCGGGCCGAGGCCGGAAGGGTCCTGAACGCGCTCAAGGAGCGCATCGAGGCGGCGCTGGCCGCGCAGCGGGAGGCCTTGGCCCAAAGGGCGCGCCTGGAACGGCTGGCCCAGGAACGCTACGACCTCTCCCTGCCCGGGAAGTGGCGGCCCCTGGGGAAGCTCCATCCCCTCACTCAGGTGCGCCTGGAGATCGAGGAGATCTTCGCGCGCCTGGGGTTCGACGTGGCCAGCGGGCCGGAGATCGAGACGGAGTACTACAACTTCGAGGCCCTGAACATCGGGCCGGATCACCCCGCCCGCGACGAGTGGGACTCCTTCTACCTTGGGGAGGGCGTGCTTTTGCGCACCCACACCTCGCCCGTGCAGATCCGGGTCATGAAGGAGCGGCGGCCGCCCGTGCGCATCATCTGCCCCGGACGCTGCTACCGCCGGGACAACCCCGACGCCACCCACTCCCCCGTCTTCCACCAGGTGGAGCTCCTGTGGGTGGAAAAGGGCCTGACCTTCGCCCACCTCAAGTGGGTGATCGGCGAGTTCGTGCGCGCCTTCTTCGGCCCGGACTACGAGATGCGCTTCTCCGCGGACTTCTTCCCCTTCACCGAGCCCTCGGCCCAGGTGCACATCCGCAGGAAGGGCACGGCCAAATGGCTGGAGATCATGGGCGCGGGCATGGTCCATCCCCGGGTGCTGGAGGAGGTGGGCTACGACCCTGAGGAGGTCACGGGCTTCGCCTTTGGCCTGGGGATCGAGCGCATGGCCATGCTGCGCTATGGGATCGAGGACATCCGCCTCTTTTGGCAGAACGACCTGCGCTTCCTTTCCCAATTCTGAGGGCTCGCGCTTGGGCCGCGCGGCTGGGCGGGGCAGGATCGGGCTCCTCATCGGCCTTGGGCTTTTGGGGCTGCTCGCCGGCGCCGCCGGGGGGAGGGAACCCCAGGCCGTCTACGCCCTGGGCTACCGGTTCGTCTACAGCGTGGCCTTTTCCCCCGACGGGCGGTGGCTGGCCGTCGGGGGGCCGTGGGGCGGGAACACGGTCCTGTTGGACTTGACCGGGGGCACGGGCATGCGCTTGCTCCCCGGCCACACCGACTACGTGCGCGCGGTGGCGTTCCACCCCCGCAGCCCCCTCCTCGCCACGGGCGCCGACGACCGACGGGTGCTGATCTGGGACCTCACCGCCTGGCGCCCCGCGCACGTGCTGGAGGACCACCGCGGGGGCGTCAACGGCCTGGCCTTCTCCCCGGAGGGAACCCTGCTGGCCTCGGCCTCCGACGACGGGACCATAAAGGTTTGGCACGTGCCCACCGGCGAGCTCGTGGCCACGCTGGTGGGGCACCGGTCCTGGGTTTACGCCGTGGCCTTCCTGCCCAACGGCCGGGAACTCGTCTCGGGCTCCGCGGACGAGGCCCTTTTCCTTTGGGACCTGGCGCGGGGGGAGTGGCGGCGCCTCGGCCACCATGCGGGCGCCGTCCACGCCCTGGCCGTGAGCGCCGATGGGGCGTTCCTGGCCTCGGGGGCGGCGGACGGGACCGTGCGGGGCTGGGACCTCCGCCGCGGGGCCCAGGTTTACACCCTGCTGGGCCACGCGGGCCCCGTGTACGCCGTGGCCCTGAGCCCCTGCGGCCGCCTCCTCGCCTCGGGCGGGGCCGACGGCACGGTGCGGCTTTGGGACCGGCACAGCGGGCGCGCGCTGGCCGTTTTGGGGCCGTTCTTCGAGGCGATCCGCGCCCTGGCCTTCAGCCCCGACGGGAACACGCTCGCCCTGGGCGGGTGCGCCCGCCACTGGGCGGACTACTGCGGGGAAGGGCTCGTCCAGCTCTGGTCCGTGGGGGAGGGGCTGTGGGCGGGGAAGCCCCGCCTCACGCCGCGCGCAGGACGAGGGAGGCGTTCTGGCCGCCGAAGCCGAAGGAGTTCTTCAGGGCCACCCGGACCCGCCCCGGCCGTGGAGAACCGGGCACATAGTCCAGATCGCACTCGGGATCGCGGTTCTCCCAGGTGACGGTGGCGGGGATCAGCCCCTCGAGGAAGGCGAAGAGGACGGCGCCCAACTCCGCGGCGGCCGCCGCGCCCAAAAGGTGGCCGATCTGGGACTTCGTGGAGCTCACCGGCACCTCGTAGGCCCTCTCCCCCAAAAGCCGCTTTAGGGCCAGCGTTTCCGCCCGGTCGTTGAGGGGGGTGGAGGTGCCGTGGGCGTTCACGTAGTCCACCGCCTCCGGGGGGAGGCCCGCGCGGGCCAACGCGGCGGCCATGGCCCGATAGGCGCCGTCCCCGTCCTCGGGCGGGGCGGTGATGTGGAAGGCGTCGGAGCTCTGCCCGAAGCCCACCACCTCCGCCAGCGCCTGGCCGCCCCGCCCCAGAAGGTGCTCCTCGCTTTCCAGGACGAGGACGGCGGCGCCCTCGCCCAGCACGAACCCGTCGCGGTCGCGGTCGAAGGGCCGCGAGGCCCGCTGCGGGTCGGGGTTGCGCGAGAGGGCGCCCATGCGGTCGAAGGCCGCCAGCACAAGGGGCAGGATCACGGCCTCCGCCCCGCCGGCCAGGGCCCAGTCCACCCAACCCTGCCGGACCATCTCGAAGGCCAGGCCCACCGCGTGGGCGCTCGCGGCGCAGGCCGTGACCACCCCAAAGCTCGGCCCCTTGATCCCCAGCTCGATGGAGATCTCCGCCGCCGGCGCGTTGGGCATCATGAGGGGAACAAGGAAGGGCGAGACCCGCTCCGCCCCCCGGCTGAGGAAGGTCTGGTGGTTTTCCAGGAGGACCTCCAGGGCGCCGATGCCCGTGCCCACCACCACCGCGCCCGTGCCCCTTTGGGGGTCCAGCCGGGCCTCCGCCACCGCGAGCTGGGCGGCCGCCACGGCCATCTGGGAGGTGCGGCCCAGGCGCCGGACCCGCTTGGCCGGCAAAAACGCCAGAGGATCGAAGCCGTCGCAGGGCGCGGCCACCTTCGCCCCGATCCCGGGAAGATCGAGGTCCTGGTCCACGCGGCGGATGGCCACCCTCCCCTCCCGCAGGCCCTGAAAGAACGCGGCCCGCCCCACCCCCAGGGGGCTCACCACCCCAAACCCGCTCACGAACACCCTAGGCAAGGCGCACCTCGTCCGCCACCACCGTCACCACGTCCTCCCGCACGTACAGCACCCCGTTGCGCACGAAGAACCTCTTCTCGCCCTCGGGCAGGACGGCCCGCAGGGGCGCCTCCTTGAGGAGGAAGACGGCCGGCGCGTGCTTGGGGAGGAGGCCGAACCAGCCCACGGGGCTTTGGGCGTACACGGCCAGCACCGCGGAGGAGAAGACCGGCCGCTCGCAGGAAACGATGCGCAACTCCACGGGCGCAAATATACCGGGGCCGCGTTCAGCGGGCGAGCTGGACCTCCCGGAAGGCCCGGGTGAGGCGCTCGATTTCCTGGAGGTCCTCTGGGGGGAGGCGCAGGCGCAGGAGGGCGGCCAGGGGGAGGCGCAAAAGCCCATCCAGAGCGCGCTGGATCCGGGAGGGCACCTCCGGCCCCTCCCCGCCGCAGGCCCGGCACACCAGGCCCCCGCGCTCCGGCACCCAAACCAGGCTCTCCCTACGGCCGCAGGCCACGCACCCCTGCAGGGCCGGCCGATACCCCAAAAGGGAAAGGAGCCGCAGGCGGTAGGCGGCCAGAAGGACCGGGGGCGCGGGGCTTTCCCCCAGGGCGTGGAGGAAGCCCAGGGTGAGGCGGAAGGGCCGGGGATCGGGGACCTCCCGCGGGACGAGCTCCCAGGCCCACCGCAGGAGGAGGAGGGCGGCCTCCAGCCGGGCCAGATCCGCGCGCACCCCGGGGAAGTCCTGGAGGAGGGTGGCCTCCCGGAGGAGGTGCAGGCCTGAGCGCCGGCGGTAGTAGATGACCTCGGCCAGGTTCAGGACGTCGAGGACGGCCCCGAAGGGGCGCTCCAGGCGCCGCGCGCCCTTCACCAAAAGCTCCACCCGCCCGCGGCCCTCCGCGAGCAGGGACACGAGGCGATCCGTTTCCGCGTGGTCCTGGGTGCGGAGGACGAGGCCGTGGTCGCGGACGAGCTCGGGCAACGCTAATCGGGGGCGCCGGCCAGGATGTCCAGGGAGCGGGAGGCGCCCAGGCGGTTGGCGCCGGCCTGGACCATCCGCAGGGCGGTGGCGTAGTCGCGGATGCCGCCGGAGGCCTTCACCCCGAAGTGCGGGCCCACGGTGCGGCGCAGGAGGGCCACGTCCTCGGGGGTGGCCCCGCCGGGGCCAAACCCCGTGGAGGTCTTCACGAAGTCCGCACCCGCGGCCTTCGCCAGGATCGCGCCCGCCACCTTCTCCTCGTCCGTGAGGAGGGCGCACTCCAGGATGACCTTGAGCACCACGGGCCGGGCCGCCTTCTGCGTGGCCTCCCGCACGGCCCGGATCTCCGAGAGCATGTAGGCGTAGTCCCCGGCCTTCAGGGCCGGCACGTGGATGACCATGTCCACCTCGTCCGCGCCCTCCTCCACGGCCAGCCGGGCCTCCAGGGCCTTGACCTCCGGCCGGTGCTGGCCGTGGGGGAAGCCCACCGCGGCGCACACTTTAACCCCGCTGTCCCGCAGGAGCTGGCGGGCCAGCCCCACGAAGGGCGGGGGAACGCACACCGCGCAGAACCGGTGCTGGATCGCTTCCTGACAGGCCTTTTCCACCCGCGTGCGGTCCACATCGGGCCCCAGGGCCGTGTGGTCGATGAGCCGTGCCAATTCCGCCTTGCGCATGCCCCCTCCTTAGAGCTTCCAGGTGCGGCTCCAGGTGGCGGAGCGCAGAAGCCGGTCCCAGTTGATCTCCACGCCCAGGCCCGGGCGCTGGGGCACGGGGAGGTGCCCGTCCCGCAGCTCGAAGGGCGGGTCCGCGATGTCCTCGCGGAAGTAGCGCTTGGTGGCGGAGATGTCGTGGGGGAGGGTGAAGCCGGGGAGGGTGGCGAGGTGCACGTTCAGGGCCCGGCCGATCCCGGTCTCCAGCATCCCCCCGCACCAAAGTGGGATCCCCCGCTCCAGGGCCAGGGCGTGGATCTCCAGGGCCTCGGTGAGCCCGCCCACCCGGCCCGGCTTCACGTTGATGATGCGGCAGGCCCCAAGCGCCAGGGCCTCGCGGGCCCGCCGGGCCGAGGTGATGGACTCGTCCAGGCAGATCGGGGTGGCCAATTCCCGGGCCAGCTGGGCGTGCTCCAGGAGGTCCTCAAAGTGCAGGGGCTGCTCGAGCATGAGGAGGCCGAAGCGATCGAGCTCGCGCAGGGTGGGGAGGTCCGCCAGGGTGTAGGCGGCGTTGGCGTCCGCGGAGAGGAGCACGTCGGGGAAGCGCTCGCGCACGGCCCGCAGGGGCTCCACGTCCCAGCCGGGCTTGATCTTGAGCTTGATGCGTTGGTAGCCCTCGGCTAAATACCCCTCCACCGCCGCCAGGAGGCTGGGGATGTCCGGTTGGATCCCCACGCTGACCCCGGCGGGCACGGCCTCGCGCACCCCGCCCAAAAGCTGGTAAAGCGGCTTCCTTTGGAGGCGCGCATAAAGGTCCCAAAGCGCCGCCTCCACCGCGGCCTTGGCCATGCCGTGCCCGCGGATGGGCGCCAGCGCCGCGGGGAGTTCGCTGGGGTGCTCAAAGACCTTGCGGCTGGAAAGGAGGGGGCGGATGTGCTCGGAGATCACGTAGCGCGCGGTCTCCACGGTTTCCCAGGAGTACCAGGGGCCGGAGCCGGCCACGCACTCCCCCCAGCCCATGACCCCATCCGCAGTGAGGGACACCAAAAGGGCCTGTTTGGTGCGCTCCTCCCCAAAGCTTGTGGCGAACGGGGCCACCAACGGCAACTCCACCAGGAACAGGGAAAGGCGTTCCAGCCGGATCACGTTCGGGCAAGCACCTCCTCGAGGGACGCCTTTTCCAGGACGAGGAAGCTACGGTCCCCTTCGCGGAAGAGGCCGGTCACGAGGTAGCCCTCCTCCAAGTAGGGCTGGAGGAAGCGGCGGCACTCGCCGCGCCAGGCCCGGGCCACCTCCAGGTGTTCGCGCTTGAGGGCCTGGAGGTCGCTGGGGATCTCAAAGAGGAGGTGGGGGCCGGAGAGGCCGAGGCGGCCGCCGCCGGGCGCCCGCTGCCCTGAAGGGAGCCGCACCGTGCGGTTGATCACCTCCACCTCGCCCAGCCGCAGGTCCCAGGAGACCTCGCTCCTCACCCGGGCCTCCACCCGGGGAGAACGCAGATACCATTCGCACAGGAAGCGGTCCCCCGGCAGGCCCCGGTTGCGCTCGTCCCGCATGTCCTCCCCGAAATAGTTGGGGAGGTAGCGGCGCACCACCCCGCCCAATTTGTTCAGGTTGAAGTGCGCGTTGCGCGATTCCAAGGGGTCAAATGTCCAGGTGATGAGGTCGATCCCCTGGGCCAGGACGTGGGCGCGCTGGGCGAGCTTGAGCCTTTGGCCGATGCCCCGGTCCTGCAGGCCGGGCCTCACCGCGGTCATGAGGGAGTGGTGACGCAGCCGCCCGCCCTCCCAGAGGCCCACCACGGAGAGGGAGAAGCCCAGCATCTCCCGGCCCGGGCCCACCCCGTCGAAGGCCCCAAGAAGCAGACCCCCGGCCTGCACGATCATGTGGATGAGGTGGTCGGGAACAACGGCGAGATCAGAAAAACCCCACACCTCCTTCTGCAGGCGCTCGCAGGCCCGGTAGCCCGCGAAGTCCCGTACGGGCTCGATCACCACGTCCTCGGGCATCGGGGCGAGTATATCAGTCGCCGGTGAGGCGCACGATCTCCTTCTCGTCCTCCGTCCACTTGGGCCGCACCTTCACCTGGAGGGAGAGGAAGACCTTCTTGCCCAGCATGGCCTCGAGCTCCAGCCGCGCCAGCCGCCCGATCTCCTTGAGCTTCTGGCCGCCGGCGCCGATCACAATCCCCTTCTGCGAGTCCTTGGCCACGTAGATCGTGGCGTATACCTCGATGAGGGGCTTGTCCTCCCGCTCCCGGATCTCCTCCACCACCACCGCCGTGGAGTAGGGGATCTCCTGGTACGTGAGGTGGAAGATCTTCTCGCGGATGAGCTCGGCCACGAAGAACTCTAAAGGGCGGTCGGTGGGCAGGGGGAGGTCCGGGGGGAAGAGGGGCTCGCCCTCGGGGAGGTGGCCGATGATCACCTGCAGGGCCCGCTCCAGGTTGGTGCCGCGCTTGGCGGAGATGGGCACGAGATCCTGGAAGATCCCCAAGCGGTCGTAGGCCAAAAGCGTCTCAGGGAGCTCGTTGCCCTTGGCCAGGTCGATCTTGTTCACCAAAAGCACCTTGGGGCAGGGGAGGGCCTGGATGCGGGGGAGCACGGTCTCATCGTACTCGTCCACCTTCCCCGTGGGCTCCACCATGTACACGACCTCGTCCACCCCCGCCAGGGCGCGGAAGGCCTCCTTGAGGAGGTGGGCGGAAAGCTTGTTCACGGGCTGGTGGAGCCCCGGGGTGTCCACGAACACCACCTGCGCCCCTGCCGTGTTGTAGATGCAGCGGATGCGGTTGCGCGTGGTCTGCGGCCGATCCGAAACGATCACCACCTTCCTCCCCATCACGGCGTTGATGAAGGAGGACTTGCCCACGTTGGTTTTTCCCACCACCGCCACGGTCCCGGCTTTAAACCCCATGGATACCCAGCCTCCCTTCCGCGATCTCCTGGGCCAAGCGGGCCGCCGTTTCGCTCCAGGGCCGGTCCTCCCCCGGGGGCGGGACGTGCTCCGCCAGAGCGCGGTAGAGGTCCCGCGTGGCCGGGGAGAGCTTGGCCTCGCCCTGGAGGGCCACGGCCCAGCGGGCGGCGATGGCCTCCAGGGCCACCTGGTGCGCCACGTTGGTCGCGATCCTAAGGGCCTTCCAGCAGGAAGTGGCGCCCATGGGGTTGTGGTCCTCTTTTCCGCCCGAAGTGGGGAGGGAGTCCACCGCCGCAGGGTGCGCCAAGACCTTGTTCTCCGCGGCCAGCGCGGCCGCCGCGTATTGGAGGAGCATGAGGCCCGAGCTCCGCCCCGGCCGGGCGGCCAAAAACGGGGGGAGGCGCCGCTCCGGCGCGTTGAGGAGCAAATGGAGCCGCCGCTCGCAGGAGCCCCCCAGCACGGCCAAGGCCATCCCCAGCTCCTCCGCCGCCAGGGCCAGCACCTGGCCGTGAAAGTTCCCCCCGCACAGGACCTCGCCCCCGGGGAGCACAAGGGGGTTGTCGGTGGCCGCGTTCATCTCCGTCTCCAGGGTCCCGCGAAGCCGCGCCAGGACCTCCCACACCGGGCCGAGGATCTGGGGCAAACACCGCAGGGAATAGGGGTCCTGCACGTCGTCCCGGAAGGTATCGGTGAGGGAACTCCCCGCGAGGAGGGCGCGCAGGGCCTCGGCCACCTTGACCTGGCCGGGGTGGGGACGCAGGGCATGGATGCGGGGGTCCAGGGGCTGGGTGTGCCCGCGCAGGGCCTGGAAGGAGAGGGCGGAGACCCCCAGGGCCGCGGCGAAGGCGCGCCGCCCCAAAACCCAAGCGCAGAAGAGCTGGGCCAGCATCACGGAGGTGCCGTTGAGGAGGGCCAGCCCCTCCTTGGGCTGAAGCTCGGAAAGGGGGGCGAGGCCGGCCCGGCGCAACGCCTCCCCGCCCGGAAGCTCCTCCCCCCGAAAGCGCGCCCGCCCCTCCCCGATCAGCACCAGGGCCAAATGGGCTAGGGGCGCCAGGTCCCCCGAGGCGCCCACCGACCCTTGGCTGGGGATCACGGGGTACACCCCGCGGTTGAGCATCTCCCCAAGGAGCGCGGCGAGCTCCGGCCGCACGCCCGACGCCCCTTGCAGAAAGGAGTTGAGGCGAAAAAGGAGGACGGCGCGCACCGCGCGCTCGGGCAAGGGCTCGCCCACCCCCACCGCGTGGGAGCGCACCAGGTTCAGCTGCAGCTGGGCAAGCTCCTCCGGGGGCACGCGCACGCGGGAGAGGGCGCCCAGCCCCGTGTTCACCCCGTAGATCGCCTGGTCCGCACGCAGGGCCTGGCGGAGGGCCTGGTGCGCGGCCTCCAGCCTCTCCCACGCCGCGGGGGAAAGGCGAACCCCAACCCCTTGGAACACCACGGATTCCGCGGACTCCACGGTCAGATGGCCATCCAGCTCGATCACACCGGACAGTATACCCAAGGGCGTTAGAATCGCGCCGTGGACCTCCTGGTGGTGGGGATTGGGGAGCTGGCCACGCCCCTGGGCGGCCGGCCCCTGGGGGGGCGGGCCCAGGGCCGGCTCCTGATCCTGCGCGAGGCCTACGTCCTGGTGCGCGAGGGGCGCATCGCTGCGGTGGGGACGGGAAGCCCGCCGCGGTTTGAGGGGCCGGTTCTGCACTGCGAGGGGCGCTGCGTGACCCCTGGACTTGTGGACCCCCACACCCACGCCGTGTTCGCCGGGAACCGCGTCCAGGAGTTCCTGGCCCGCGCCCGCGGGGAGAGGTACACGGGCGGGGGTATCCTCACCACCGTCCGCGCCACCCGCGCGGCCTCGGAGGAGGAGCTCGTGCAGCTTGCGGCCCCCCGCCTTGGGCGCATGCTGGCCCAGGGCGTCACCACGGTGGAGGTGAAATCCGGCTACGGCCTCACCCTAGCGGACGAGCTCAAGATGCTGCGGGCCGTGCGCCGGCTTGCGGAGGCCCTCCCCCTAACCCTCGTCCCCACCTTCATGGGCGCCCACGCCTTCCCCCCGGAGGTCCCGCGGGAGGAGTACGTGCGCCTTTTGGTTGAAGAGATGCTGCCCGCGGTGGCCGCGGAGGGCTTGGCCCGTTTCTGCGATGTGTTCTGCGACCGCGGCTTCTACACCGTGGAGGAGGCCCGGCGGATCCTGGAGGCCGCGCGCCGCCTGGGCCTGGGCCTCAAGGTCCACGCGGACGAGCTGGCCCCCGTGGGCGCGGCGGAGCTCGCGGCGGAGCTGCGGGCCACCTCGGCCGAACACCTCCTGCACGTTTCGCCGGAGGGGATCCGGGCCCTGGCCGAGGCGGGCACGGTGGCCGTGCTCCTCCCCGGGACGGCGTTCCTCCTTGAGGAGCCCTATCCGCCGGCGCGGCCGCTCATCGAGGCGGGCGTCCCCGTGGCCCTGGGCACGGACTTCAACCCCGGCTCCTGCCCCTTGGCCTCCCTGCCGTTCGCGATGAGCTTGGCCATCCTGAAGCTCAAGATGAGCCCGGAGGAGGTCCTCACCGCCGCCACCCTCAACGCCGCCGCCGCGCTCGGCCTCGCCCAAGAGGTCGGATCCCTCGAGGCGGGCAAAAAGGCGGACCTCGTGGTGTGGGACGCCGCCACCTTCGCGGAGATCCCCTACTGGATGGGGCAAAACCTGGCCTGGGCGGTGGTCAAGGAGGGGCGGGTGGTCCTCCCCGCGGGGGGGCGCTGAGGGGCCCCAAGGCCATGGCCACGCTCAGGGTGCTCGCCTTCGCCAAGCTGAACCTGGTCCTGCGGGTGGTGGGGCGGCGGGAGGACGGCTACCACCTCCTCCAGAGCCTCTTTTGCGCCATCGATTGGGCGGACGAGCTGGAGCTCACGTCCATCCCCAGGGGGATCGAGCTCGAGGCGCCCGCGGAGCTGGGCCCGCCCGAGGGCAACCTGGCCTACCGCGCGGCCCGGGCCCTGCTGGGGGAGGAGGGGCCGGGCGTGCGCATCGTCCTCAAAAAGCACATCCCGGTGGGGGCCGGCCTGGGCGGGGGCAGCGCGGACGCCGCAGCGGTCCTGGCGGGGATCAACCGCCTCCACGGGCTGGGGAAGTCCCCGGAGGAGCTGGTCCGCGTGGGGGCGGCGTTGGGCGCGGATGTGCCTTTTTTCCTAGGGAGGAGCCCGGCCTGGGTGGAGGGGATCGGCGACCGCCTCACCCCCTTGGCGCTCGCCCTCCCCTTTGTGTTCCTTGTGGTGGTGCCGCCCTACCCGTGCCCCACGGCCGAGGTGTACCGGGTTTACGACGCGCTGGGGATCCCCTTCAGCCCTGCGGGTCCGCCTCCGGGGATCCCCCCTTTTCCCAACGACCTTTGGCCGGCGGCGGCCCACCTGCGGCCCGCCCTCCGGGAGCTCCGCCGGATCCTGGAGGAGGTGCCCAGCCTGGGGGTGGGGCTGAGCGGCTCCGGGTCCGCTCTTTTCCTGGCGTTTCCCAGCCTGGCGGCGGCCCAGGAGGCCCAAAGGGAACTGCGGGACAAGGTGGAGGCCCATTTGCGGATTGCGCGGCCCGTGGCGAGGGGGTACAAGATCCTGGGATGAAGATCGCCATCGACGGTCCGGCGGCCTCCGGCAAGACCACGCTGGGCAAGCGGCTGGCCCAGGCCCTGGGCTTCCTCTTTGTCCCCACGGGGGCGATGTACCGGGCCGCGGCCCTGGCCCACCGCCGCGGCCTCCCCCTCGAGGCGGTGGACATCCGCGTGACGGAGGAGGGGCGGATCCTCCTGAACGGGGAGGACGTGACCGCGGACCTGGCCAGTCCCGAGCTGGACGAGCTTTCCTCCCAGCTGGCGGTGGACGGGGCCGTGCGGGCCAGGCTGGTGGAGCTGCAGCGGCGCCTGGCCCAGGGCCGGGATGTGGTCATGGAGGGCCGGGACATCGGCACGGTGGTCCTGCCCGATGCGGAGCTCAAGATCTTCCTTTGGGCCACCCTGGAGGAGCGGGCCCGGCGAAGGCAGCGGGAACAGGGCGGGGACTTCGCGGAGGTCCTGGCGGCCCTGCGGCGGCGGGATGAGCGGGACTCCACCCGCGCCCTGGCCCCCCTGCGCCCCGCGCCCGACGCGGTGTTCCTCGACACCACGGGCAAGTCCCCGGACGAGGTCCTGTGCCTGGTCCTGAAGCTGGTGGAGGAGCGGCGTGCGCACCTGGCTGAGCGAGCGCATCCGTGACGTCCTCTACGGGTTCTTCGTGGCCCTGGCCACGCCCGCGATCGGGGCGATGTTCCGCCTCTCCGTGCGGGGGAAGATCCCGCCCCGGGGGATCGTGGTGGCCCCCCACCGCTCCTATTGGGACATCCCCATTTTGTGCGTGGCGTTTGGGCCGCACCGGCGCCTGGTGTTCCTCGCCCGGCACGGGCTCCTGCGCAACCCCCTGTTCGCCCCCTTCGTGTGGGGCTTTGCGGTGGTCATCCACCGGGAGCGCTTCAGCCCCGGGGACTTCCGCAGGACGTTGGCCGCGGCCCGGCGCGCCCGCTGGCTGGGGATCTTCCCGGAGGGGACCACGCGGCCCGGGGCGCGGCCGAAGCCCGGGGCCATTCGTCTTGCCGAGCGCCTCGGCCTGCCCTTCATCCCCGTGCGCCTGGTCCCGCACGGCCCCTACCCGCCCCGCCCCCGCTGGCGCCTCCCCCGGGTGGAGGTGCGCATCGGTGAGCCCTTCACCGTGGCCGAACTGGCGCGGGACGTGCCCCCTGACCTCCCCCGTTCCGCGCGCTACCAGCTCCTGGCCCAGCGCCTGATGGACCGCGTGCTGAACCTCTGATAAGATTGCCCCACGTCCCAAAGGGCTAGGCAGTTTTGGGCCCGCAAGGGGAAAGCCACGAGGTGATGTGAGGATGGCGGAGTGGATCCGTATGGAGGAAGCCCTCGGCGAAAACGACATCCGCCTGTTCAGCCGAGGGGATACGGTACAGGGTCGGGTGGTCCACGTCACGGAGAACGAGGTCCTGGTGGACATTGGGTACAAGTCCGAGGCCGTGCTCCCCAAGGAGGAGCTGGCGCCGGGCCGGGACAAGGTCGCCCCCGGCGACCTTCTCGAGGTCCTCATCACCTACATCGACGAGGAAAACGGCACGGTCTACATCTCAGAGCGCCAGGCCTTCTTCGCCAAGAAGTTCGCGGAGCTGGAGCAGGCCTATCGGGCGGGCGCGCCGGTGAAGGGCACGGTGGTGGCGGAGGTCCCGGGCGCGGGCTACCAGGTGGACCTCGGGGGGATCCGGGCCTTCCTGCCCGCCTCCCACTTGGGGAAGGGGCTCTCCCCGAAGTTCGAGCGCCTGCGCGGCCGCACCCTGGAGTTCAAGATCATCGAGTTCTCCCGGCGCACCCGCAACCTCGTCGTCTCCCGCAAGGAGTGGCTGCGGGAGAAGGAGGAGCGCGCCAAGGACGCGCTCTTCGCCTCCCTCACCCCGGGGAAGGTGGTGGAGGGCGTGGTGAAGAGCGTGGTGGACTTCGGGATCTTCGTGGACGTGGGCGGCCACGACGGCCTGGTGCACCGCACGGAGATCTGCTGGAAGGACATCCCCGCTCCGCCGCCCGGGAAGTTCCGGCCCGGCCAGAGGATCAAGGTGATGGTCCTCGAGGCCGACCGCAAGGAGGAGCGCATTTCCCTGTCCATCAAGCGGCTGCGGCCCAACCCCTGGGAGGGCCTGGCCCAACGCTACCCGGTGGGGGCCAAGGTCAAGGGGAAGGTGGTTTCCGTCACGGATTTCGGGGCCTTCGTGGAGCTGGAGGAGGACGTGGAGGGCCTCGTGCACGTCTCCGAGCTCTCCTGGGCCCCGGTGAAGCACCCCAAGGAGGTGGTGCAGCCGGGCCAGGAGGTGGAGGTGGTGGTGCTGGCGGTGAACGAGGCCGAGCGCCGCATCAGCCTCTCCCTGCGCAAGGCCCTCCCCGACCCCTGGGAGGACGTGGAGCACCGCTACCCCAAGGGCGCCCTCGTGGAGGGCGTGGTCACCAACGTCACGGACTTCGGGGCCTTCGTCCAGCTCGAGCCCGGGATCGAGGGCCTCGTGCACGTCTCCGAGCTCTCCTGGGAGCGCGTCGCCCACCCCAAGGACGTGGTCCAGCCCGGCCAGAAGGTGCGGGCCATGGTGCTGAAGGTGGACGCCCAAAACCGCCGCATCAGCCTTTCCCTCAAGGCCCTGCAGCAGGACCCCTGGGAGGAGTTCCTGGAGCAGTACTCCGTGGGCTCGGTGGTGTCCGGCCCGGTCACCCAGATCAAGGAGTTTGGGGCCTTCGTGCGCATCACCCCGGCGGTGGAGGGCCTGATCCATGTGTCCGAGATCTCCCATGAGCGCATCGGCCACCCCCAGGAGGTGCTGCGCCTGGGCCAGGAGGTCACGGCCAAGATCATCGGGATCAACGAGGCCAAGCGCCAGGTGCGGCTGTCCATCAAGAAGCTCCAGGAGGATTTGGCTCAGGCGGAGACGGAGAAGTTCCTGGCCACCCAGCCGGTGCGGGAGACCATCACCCTTCGGGAGCGGCTGCGCGAGCTGGGGATGGGATGAGGACCACGGCCGCGGCCACCCCCGCCGTGTGGCTCAAGGAGACGGGGAACTCCTGACCCCGCCAGAGGAGGCGGGGCCCGTTTTCCCCAGGAAGGACCTCGATCTCCCGGAAGGGGACGGCCCGGCCCAGGGCCTTGCGGAAGGCCTCCTTGGCGGCGAAGCGCACGGCCAGCCGCTGCACGAACAGCTCGCCCTTGGCCCTGCGGGCGTAGGCCAGCTCCCGCGGGGAGAAGAGGCGCCGCAGGGCCCGCTCGCCCTGGCGCTCCAAAAACGCGCGGAACCGCGGGACCTCCACGACGTCCAGGCCTAGGCGCATCGCACCACGCGCATCCGTTCCGCTTGGATGATGGCCTCCACCCGGGCCACGGCCTTCTCCAGCTCGTCGTTCACCACGAGGTACTCGAAGGCGGGGATGCAGGAGAGCTCGTGGCGGGCGATGCGCAGCCGCTCCCGGAGGGCCGCCTCGTCCTCCGTGCCCCGCCCTCGCACCCGCCGCACCAGCTCCTCCCAGCTGGGCGGGACAAGGAAGATGAGCACCACGGGATGGCCCAGGCCCGCCCCCTTGAGGGCCAGGGCCCCCCGCACCTCCACGTTGAGCACCACGTCCAAGCCCTGCTCCAGGCGTGGCACGACCTCGCTTTTGGGCGTGCCGTAGCGGTGCCCCTGGTACTCCGTCCACTCCAGGAGGGCGCCCTCGGCCAACAGGCGGTCGAACTCGGCCGCGCTCACGAAGTAGTAATCGCGGCCGTGGACCTCGTGGGGCCGCGGAGGCCGCGTGGTCACGGAGACGGAAAACACCAGGCGGGGGTCGCGCGCCAACAGGGCGGAGATCACCGAGGACTTCCCGGCGCCCGAGGGCCCCGCGATGACGAAGGCGATGCCCCGCTCGCCCTGCAGCGCCACCCCCGGGGGAAGGAGGTCCCTCATTCCACGTTGCGGGCCTGCTCCCGCACGCGCTCCGCCCCCAGCTTCAGAGCCAGGGCCACCTCCGCCAGGGCCGGCCCGCGCGCCTTGGCCCCCAGCGTCCCCGCCTCCCGCCCGATCTCCTGGGCCAGGAACTCCAGCTCTTTTCCCACGGGATCCCCGCTCTCCAAGAGGGGGAACAGCCGGGCCACGTGGGCCCGAAGCCGATCCAGCTCCTCCCGCACGTCGCTGCGCTCCGCCAGGAGGGCTACCTCCGCGGCCAGGCGCGCCTCGTCCACCCCCGCCAGGCCCCGCACGCGCTCCTCCAGCCGGGCCCGCAGGGAGGCGAGCTCCTCCTGGGCCAGGACCTCCGCCCGAGTCACGAGCCCCTGCAGGTTTTGGGCCTCCCTAAGCAGGGCCTCCCGCAGCCGCGCCCCCTCCGCCTCCCGGGCGGCCCGCACCGCGGCGATGGCCTGGTCCAGCGCCTCCGCCAGGACCGGCCAGACCTCCTCCTCTTCCAGGACCCGGTCGCGGAACACGTTCAGGGCCAAAAGGTGCGCCAGTGCGGGCCTCTCCTCAAGGCCCAGCGCGGCGCTCAACCGGGAGAGCTCGGCGTAGAGGGCCTGGGCGAGCGCCGCGTCCAGGACTTTGGGGGCGAAGCCGGGCAGGGGGACCAGGCGCACCGTGGCCTCCAGGGTCCCCCGCGCGAAGGCCTGGCGCAGCCGCTCCTCGGCCCGGTGGGCCAGGCCCGGGAAGTCCGCCAGCCCGCGCACGCGCACCTCAAGGAAGCGGCCGTTGAGGGAGCGCAGGTCCACCTCCACGCGGAAGCCCGGGCCCTGGGCCTGGCCCCGGCCAAACCCCGTCATGCTACGCAACTTCGTTCACCTCGCGGAACAGGGCCGCGGCGTAGCCCACCACCTGGTCCATCGGCCCCGCCACCTCGCCCGAGGTGCGGTAGAGGAGGAGCTCGCCAGCCAGGAGCCGCAGCGCCTTGGCCGCGGCGAGGAACAAGGCCAGCGCGCCCACGCCGCAGATGGAGATGCGCTTGGCCCGCACGACCTCAAGGAAACCCGCGAGGTCCAGGTTCAGCACGTGGCGCAGGGCCAAGAGGTCCTTTTCCCGGGCGACCGCGTGGGGCTCGTAGTGGGTGAAGTCCGTGGAGCAGAGGAGGAGCGCGGGCGTTTTCGTGAGGGCTTCGGCCAGGGCGGCGCCGGCGGCCTCCGCCTCCGGCCGGCTCAAGGGCTGCACCACCGCCGCGACGAAGGGGAGCTCCCCGTAGAGGTAGCGTAGGAAGGGGAGCTGGACCTCCACGGAGTGCTCATGGACGAAGGGCACGTCGGTGAGGTCGGCGCCCAGGGCCCGGGCCAGGGCCTGGGTGAGCTCCCGGTGGACGGGCATGGGGCCCAGGGGCGTCTCCCAGGCCCCCGGCTCCGCGAGCGCGATGGGGCCGCCAAGGCCGGTGTGGTTCGTGCCCAGGATCACGGCCACCTCGGGCTGGCCCAGCCGCCACAGCGCGCGGTACCCCACGCCCGCCACCTCCCCGGAGTAGCGGTACCCCGCGTGGGGGAGGATCAGGCCCACCGGGCGCACGAGGGGTGGGCCCGGGGGGCCGAGCTCCTCCTTTCGCGCCCCCAGGCAGCGGGCGAGCTCCGCGCTCAGGCGCAGGGGGTCCGCGGGATAGAACGTGCCGGCGGCGCAGGCCCAACGGTAGCCCACGGCGCTATTGTACCGGCCCCCCTTTCCCGCTAAACTTCTTTCTGGCCTGGGAGATCGGCTAATGGTAGGCCGGCGGGCTCTGGACCCGCTAGTGGGGGTTCGAATCCCTCTCTCCCAGCCAAAGGGCCAATTCCTCCTCCAGGGGCGCGAGCACGAACGCCGCCTTCTCCTCGGCCAAATCCGCGAGCTCCGCCCGCGCCCGCCCCAATTCCTCCCGGAACTTGGCGTCCTGGACGCTTTGGGCGTTGGCATCCACGGTGTACAGGGCGGCCAGGCAGGCGGCCCAGGCCAGCCGCGCCGCACACGCCAGATCGCTGCGCACGCCCTTGGGGCAGGCGGGAAGGAGGCGCTCCGCGAGGTCCATGAGGGCCAGGGACTTCTGGGCCACTTCCAGGGGCACGCCCGCGGCCCGCACAAGGGCCTTGGCCAGGGCCTCGCCGCCGCCCCTTTGGGCGGCGACCACGGCCGCGTAGGCCTCGGCGTCCGCTTGGCCCAGCTCCAAGAACTTCCGCAGGAAGGCGTCCGCGCGCTCCACGGCCTCGCCCACGTTGCGGCCGCGCCGCTGGGCCAGGGCCGCCACCTTCCGCACCAGGGCTGCGGCCACCGCCCCGGCCAGCGCCGCGGCCGTCCCCCCACCGGGCACGGGCTCCGTGGAACCCAACGCCGTCAAAAAGGATTCAATGGGCATCCCTTCCCATCGTTCCATCGAGGGCTCCTCCTTTCCTCACCGGGAAGGATGCCACGGAGGGGCGCGCCCTGGCAAATGGGCTCAGTACATGGTTTGCATGTCCAGCAGGCCCCGGCGCACGGCGATCCGCTCGGCCGCCCGGAACAGCCCCGCGGAAAGGGCCACCCCAAGGAGGGTGGACCCGGCCAAGATCAGGAGGAGCTGGGCGTCGGAGAGGGCGGCGAGCTCGGGATGGAGACCGGCGCCAAGGAGCGCCCGGCGCAGGGCCTCCAACCAGTAGGTGGGCGGAAGCCCCAGGCCGAGGGCCCGGAAGGGCGCAGGGAGGAGGGCGAGGGGGAACGCGGCGCCGCAGAGGAGGTAGAGGCCTCCGGCCACGACGTCGCCCACCATCCAGCCGTGCCGGGCGATGAGGAGGGAAACCCCGGCGAGGAGGATGCCGTAGAAGGCCAGGGCCGCCAGGCCCAGCATGAGGGCGGCCGCAAGGAGCCCGGGGCTGCCCAGGGAAAGGCGCACCCTGAGGAAAGCCATGCCGAAGGCCAGGGTGATGAGCACAGAAATGGTGGCCACCAGGGTCTTGGCCGCGCCCCGGCCCAGGAGGTACCCATAAAGGTGCAGGGGCGCCATGTACACGTACTTCAGCATCCCGTAGTGCTCGCGGTCGTCGTGCACGCTCCAGCTGATGCCGGAGAGGACGTTCACCACGTACAGGTAGAACGTGGTCCCGAGGAACACCTGGGGGAAGAGGGGGTTCTCGAGGCCGCCCTGGGCCACCACGAGGTACATGAAGACGAGGATGAGGACGCCGGCCACCGGTTTGATCACCGAGTAGATGGCGAAGAGGAAGGGCTCGGTCCAGTTGGACTCGATCTGCCAGCCCAGCCAGGCGCCGGCCTTAAACCCCTGCCAGGCCTCGCGCAGGCGGCGCATCACTGCCCCCTTAGGGTGAGCCTTCCCTCGCGGCGGGCCAGCTCCTCAAAGAAGCGCAGGCCCCGGTGGGCCAAAAAGAGGAAGAGGACGGCCAGCGCCGCGAGGGCCCCCAGCTCCGCCTCCACCGGCAGGAACCGGAACCGCTCCATGAGCTGGGGGTAGAGGAGCTGGCGCAGGGCATCCAGCCCCAGGGTGATGGGGATGACCGAGGCCACGAGGGCCACCCAAAAGCCCAGCGCCCGCACGGGGAAGTAGAAGCCGGAGAAGAGGTAGACCGGCTCCATGAAGAGGTTGGAGAGGTGCCAGGCCTCCCGGCCCCAGAGGAGGAACACCGAGCTCAGGAGCATCCCCAGGCCGTAGAGGGCGACCAGGGTGAGGAGGAAGACCCCAAGGAACAGGGCGCCGTGGCCCACGCGCAGGGGGATGCGGAAGAGGAGGGCGCCCACGAGGATGACGCCCGCGGCCCGCACGGTGGTGGCCGTGAGCCCGCCCAGGGCCATGCCCAAAAGGATGGCCATGCGGGAGGTGGGGGCGATGAGGTAAAGCTGCAGGTTCCCCGTCTCCTTTTCCCAATAGAGCTGGCTGGCCATGCTCCAGAGCACGTTCATCCAGTAGGCGATCATGGCCCCGCCCAGCACGGCAAAGCCCGCGAACTCCGGGGGCGCACCGATGGCCCGATAGATGTAGACGTACGCGGAGACCTGGAGGAGGGGGAAGAACACGTCGAAGATGACCCAGCTTTTCTCCCGCCATACCCCGATGAAGCGGGGGTAGGCCCGGCCCACCACGGTGCGCAGGAAGGTCCGGATTTGCCAGGTCATGGCGCCTCCTCGCTGAGCCTCCGGCCCACGAGGGCGAGGAACACGTCCTCCAGGGTGGGCTCCTCCTTGCGCAGCTCTGCAAGCTTCGCTCCCTTCGCCTGCAGCCGGGAGAGCACGGAAACGAGCACCTCTTCCTCAGAAAGAATGAGGTCCACGCGCAGGCGGCCGTCCTCCTCCTGTTGGGCCAGGGCCCGCACCCCGGGCATCCCATCCAGGGCCGCCTTCGCGTCGGCGAGGCCCTCGAGGTAGAGGCGGAACACGGCCTCCCGCTGGAGGGTTTTCTTCAGGGCCGCCGGCGCGGCGCAGGCCAGGATCCGCCCGCGGTCGATGATGGCCACCCGGTCGCACAGCTCATCGGCCTCGTGCATGTAGTGGGTGGTGAGGAGGATCGTGCGGTCCGGATGCTCCCGGAGCCACTGGCGGATGAACCCCCGGATGGTGCGGGCGGTCTGCACGTCCAAGCCCAGGGTGGGCTCATCGAGGAAGAGGATCTCCGGGTCGGTGAGGAAGCCGCGCACCACGTTCATCTTCTGCCGCATGCCCGAGGAGAGGTGGTAGACCTTGGTCTTGGCGCGGTCGGCCATGCCCACAAGGGAGAGGAGCTCCCCGATGCGACGGCGAGCCTCCCGGGAGGGGATCCCGTAGAACTGGGCGAACATCCAGAGGTTCTCCTCCACGGTGAGGAGCCCGTAGCCGGAGGTTTCCCCGCCGCACACCATGTTGATGTGCCGGCGGACCTCCGCGGGGTTTTCCACCACATCCACCCCGGCCACGAACGCCCGGCCGGAGGTGGGGGCAAGGAGGGTGGCGAGGATCTTGATGAGGGTGGTCTTCCCCGCCCCGTTGGGGCCCAAAAGCCCAAAGAGCTCGCCCCGCCGCACCTCCAGGTTCACTCGGTCCAGGGCCAGGACCTCCCGCCCTCCCTCCCGCTTGCGCAGGCGAAACACCCGGGTCAAGTCCTCCGTTTTCACGGCCAAGTCCATGGGCACCATCGGAGCCCTCAAGTTTACCCCACGGCCTCCCCTGGCCCCGTTGGGGCCGCGTAAACTTTGGCCTGGGGGTGGTCAGCCCATGCGGCTTCCGAGGTTCCTCTTTCGCGTGCACGACGAGGACGTGGAGGAGGAGGCCCGGCTCATCTGCCGGGTTTTAGGGATCGAGGACGTGGAGATCCGCCTGGACGACACCGTGGCCGAGGCCTGGCTGGAGGACTACGAAGCCAACCGCACCATCTACGGCCTGGAGAAGATCCGGCAGTATCTGGAAGGCCTGGTGCGGGGCTAGCCCCCTTCCGGACCGCCGGAGCCCACCCGCTGCGCCGGCGAAGCGGCGCCAAGGCCCTGCCGAGCCCAAACGCTGCTTGGCTTTCCCTTTGCGTCCTGAGGTATACTGGGCCCCGAAAGGGGGCTGCATGAAAGGCGTGGCCGGAAGGCTTCTTTCCGTGGACCTCTCCACGGGGGCGATTCGCACCGAGGAGATTCCGGAAAGGACGTTGCGCTTGTTTTTGGGCGGCTGGGGGCTGGCGGCCAAACTCGCTTGGGATCGCATCCCCAAGGGGGCGGACCCCTTGGGGCCGGAAAACGTGGTGACCATGGCCCCCGGCCTCCTCACGGGGACGGGGATCCCCACGGCCTCGAAAACGGCCTTTTCCTTCCGCTCGCCCCTCACGGGGACCATCGGCCGGTCCATGGCCGGGGCCTGGGCCGGGGTGGCCCTGCGCCGGGCCGGGTTCGACGCCCTCCTGATCCAGGGGAGGAGCGCGGAGCCCGTGGTGCTCGTGCTGGAGGACGGAAAGGCCCGCCTGGATCCCGCGCGGGACCTCTGGGGCCTGGACACCCGGGCCACCCGCAAGGCCCTGCTGGCGCGCTACGGGGAGGGGGTGCGCACCGCGGTGATCGGCCCGGCGGGCGAAAGGCTTTCCTGGATCGCCACCATCGAGTGCGACGGCCGTCAGGCCGGCCGGGGCGGGGGCGGGGCCGTCCTCGGCAGCAAGAACCTCAAGGCCATCGTCGTGAAGGGCGCGGGCGAGGTGCCCATGGCCCACCCCGAGAGGATCAAAGAGCTCATCCGCCACTGGAACGCGGTCATCCGCGAACACCCCGTGACCGAGGCGGACATGAAGTACGGGTCCGGGGAGTTCCTGGACTGGATGAACCGGGTCTCCGGCACCTTCCCCTCCCGCAACTGGCAGTGGGGCTACTTCAAGAGCGCCTACGCCCGGGCTCAGGAAGGGAAGATCGAGCTGGACCCGTACTATTGGGCCCCGAAGTACTCCAAGCGCAACGTGGCCTGCCCCTTCTGCACCAAGCCCTGCGGCCAGCTCTTCGTGGTGGAGGGCGGCAAGTACGGCCCCATCGAGGTGGACGGCCCGGAGTACGAGACCCTCTACTCTCTAGGCGGGGCGCCCGAGATCGCGGAGATCGAGGCCGTGGCCAAGGCCAACGAGATCTGCGACCTTTTGGGGATCGACACGATCTCCGCGGGGGTCACCGTGGCCTGGGCCATGGAGGCCGTAGAGCGGGGCTACCTCAAGCCCGCGGACCTCGACGGGATCGACCTCCGCTTTGGGAACGCCGAGGCCATGCTCAAGGTGTTGGAGCGGATGGGCCGCAGGGAGGGGAAGGCCGGGGAGCTTTTAGCGGACGGGGCGCGGGCCGCGGCGAAGAGGCTCGGGAAGGGGGAAGAGTTCGCCATCCATATCAAGGGCATGGAGCTCCCCGCCTACGACATCCGGGGCTCCAAGGGCGTGGCCCTGGCCTTCGCCGTGGCCTTCCGGGGCGGGGACCACCTCACCGCCGGCGTCTACGGCACGGAGTACGGCGGCGCCTGGTGGAAGTTCGAGGCCGTGGACCGCCGCAGCCTCCGCGGAAAAGGGTTCCAGGTGAAGATCCACGAGGATCTCATGGCCCTCTACGACGTCCTGGGGATCTGCAAGTTCTCCCGGCACATCTTCTTCCTGGAAGCTCTTCCGGACATGGTGGCCGCGCAGACCGGGCTGGAGCTCACCGCGGCGGAGCTCCTCACCGTGGGCGAGCGCGTCTACAACCTGGCCCGGGCGTTCAACGTGCGCGAGGGTTTCTCCCGCAAGGACGACCACCTGCCCCACCGGGTGATGGCCAAGCCTATCCCGGAGGGGCCCTCTGCGGGCGACCGCGTCCCCTACGAGGAGCTGCAGAAGCTCCTGGACGACTACTATGAGGCGCGGGGCTGGAGCCGGGACGGGGTGCCCCTCAAGGCGCGGCTGGTCGCCCTGGACCTCCCGGAGGTGGCGGAGGCCGTGGGCGCCAAGGGCGTCTAGGCAAGAAAGGCCCGGGGGTTGGCCAGGAACTCCCCGAGGAACAAAGAGGAGCTTTGCCCCGTGCGCAGGTCCTTGAGGGTGAGGCGGCCCTGGGCCAGCTCGTCGGGGCCCAGAAGGAGGGCGTAGCGGGCGCGGCGGGCCGCCACGCTCATGGCCTTGCGCAGCGAGCGCCCCAGGTAATCGAGATCGGCGGCCACGCCCCGGCGCCGAAGCTGGGCCAAAAGCTCTAGGGCCTTCCGCCGCGCCTCCGCCCCGATGGGCACCACGTAGGCGTCGAGGTCGGGGGCCGCCGCGTCCAAGGGCTGGCGCTGGGAGAGGACGAGCACGAGCCGCTCCATGCCGCCGGCGAAGCCCACGCCCGGGGTGGGCGGGCCGCCCAAAACCTCCACAAGGTCGTCGTAGCGGCCCCCGCCCAAAAGCGCATCCTGGGCCCCAAGCTCCCGGGAACACAGCTCGAACACCGTGCGCGTGTAGTAGTCGATCCCCCGCACCAGGCGCGGGTCCAAGGTGTAGGCCAGGCCCAAATCCCCAAGGAGGGAGAGGAGCTCCTCAAAGTGCGCCCGGCAGCTTGGGCACAGGTAATCGAGGCTTTTGGGGGCCGCGGCGATGGCCTCCTGGCACTGGGGCTCCTTGCAGTCCAGGATGCGCAAGGGGTTTTCCGCGAGCCGGCGCTGGCAGTCCGCGCAGAGCTCCTCCCGGCGCGCGGAGAAGTGGGCGCGCAGGGCCTCCCGGTAGGCCGGCCGGTCCTCCCGGCAGCCGATGGAGTTGAGCCGGAGGAAGAGGCCCTCCCGGGACAGCCCCACCCGCTCCATGAGGTGCCAGGCGAGGTCGATCACCTCCGCGTCCAGGGCGGGGTCCAGGGAGCCCAGGGCCTCCACCCCGTACTGATGGAATTGGCGCTGCCGCCCCTTCTGGGGCTTTTCGTAACGGAACATGGGGCCGAGGTAGTAGAGCTTGGCCAGGTCCCCCTTGGCGTAGAGGCCGTGCTCGATGTAGGCCCGCACCACGGAGGCCGTGGCCTCGGGGCGCAGGGCGAGCATCTGCCCCTTTTTGTCGGGGAAGACGTACATCTCCTTGTGCACGATGTCCGTGGCCTCGCCCACCCCGCGGGCGAAGAGCTCCGCCGGCTCCACCACCGGCGGCCGGATCTCCTTGTAGCCGTAGAGGGCGAAGAGCGCGCGGATCTCCCCCTCCAGGCGCTGCCAGAGGACCGCCTCCTCGGGGAGGATGTCCCGCATGCCCCGGACGCTTTCCAGCTTCATCCCCTGAGCTCCCGCTCGAGGTTGAGGACCTCCACGAGGGCCTCGGCGGCCTGGGCGCCCTTGTTCCCCACCTTGCCGCCCGCCCGCTCCAGGGCCTGGTCGAAGGTGTCGGCGGTGAGCACACCGAAGGTCACGGGGACGGGCCCTTCCAGGGCGAGCTTGGCCAGCCCCTTGGCCACCTCCGCGGCGATGTACTCAAAGTGCGGGGTCTCGCCGCGCACCACCGCGGCCAGGGCCACGATCCCGTCCACCCGCCCGCTCTCCGCGAGGATCCGTACGGCCCGGGGGAGCTCGAACGCCCCCGGGACCCAAAGGACCAGCATGTCCTCGTCCCGCACGCCCAGGCGGCGCAGCCGGTCCTGGGCCCCGGCCAAAAGCTCCTTGGTCACCAGCTCGTTGAACCGGGAGACCACCAGGCCCACCCTCAGGCCTCGCCCATCCAGCCTGCCCTCCAACACCGGCATACCCCCTCCTTACACGCTCCGAAGCTCGTGCCCAAGCTTCTCCTTCTTGGCCCGCAGGTAGCGCTGGTTGTAGGGGGTGGGCTCAACCTCAATGGGGACCCGCTCCACGATCTCAAGCCCGTACCCAGAGAGGGCCGCGATCTTCTTGGGGTTGTTGGTGAGGAGCCGAATCCTGCGCACCCCCAGGTCCACGAGGATCTGCGCGCCGATCCCGTAATCCCGCAGGTCCGGGGGGTAGCCCAGGCGCAGGTTAGCCTCCACCGTGTCCAGGCCCTGGTCCTGGAGGTGGTAGGCGCAAACCTTGTTGAGGAGGCCAATGCCCCGGCCCTCATGCTGGCGCATGTAGAGGACCACGCCCCTCCCTTCCTTCTCCACCATCGCCATGGCCCGGTGGAGCTGCTCGCCGCAGTCGCAGCGCAGGGAGCCCAGGGCGTCCCCGGTGAGGCACTCGGAGTGCACGCGCACCAGCACCGGCTCCTCCCCGCCCAACTCCCCCTTCACCAGCGCCACGTGCTCGTAGCCCGTGATCCTGTCGCGGTAGGTGACGATGCGGAAGTTCCCGTAGCGCGTGGGGAGCTCCGCCTCGCACACGCGCTCCACGAGCTTCTCCCTCTTTTTGCGCCAGGCGATGAGGTCGGCGATGGTGAGGATGAGGAGCCCGTGCTTTTCCGCGAACCTCAGGAGGTCGGGGAGGCGGGCCATGGTGCCGTCCTCGTTCATGATCTCGCAGATCACGCCCACAGGATGGAGGCCGGCCAGGCGGCAGAGGTCCACGGCGGCCTCGGTGTGCCCGGCCCGGCGCAGCACCCCCCCGTCCTTGGCGATGAGGGGGAAGACGTGCCCCGGCCGGACCAGGTCCTCCGGCCGGGAGGCGGGGTCCGCCAAGACCCGGATGGTGCGGCAGCGATCGTGGGCGGAGATCCCGGTCGTGATCCCCTCCCGGGCGTCCACGGACACCGTGAACGCCGTCTCGTGGCTGTCCCGCGGGGGGTTCACCATGAGGGGGAGGTCCAGGCGTTCGGCCCACTCCCGGCTCATGGGCACGCACAACAGGCCCCGCCCCTCCTTGATCATGAAGTTGATGGCCTCCGGCGTGGCCTTCTCCGCGGCCATCACCAGATCGCCCTCGTTTTCGCGGTCCTCGTCGTCGACCACAATGATCATCCGGCCCTGCCGGATGGCCTCGAGCGCCTCTTCCACCGTGGCCAACCTCATCGCTCCCGCCACCTCCGCACGTATTTTGCCAGGATGTCGAATTCCAGGTTCACCCGGTCCCCCACGCGCCGAAACCTCAGGTTCGTGTGGGCGTAGGTGTGGGGCACGATGGCGCAGCGAAAGGTGCCCTCCCCCACGGCGAAGGGGGTGAGGCTGATCCCGTCCACGGCCACCGCGCCCTTATCCGCAAGGAGTTCGGCGAACCGGGGGTCGAAGGATACCTCCAAAAGGAGGTCCTCGCCGCGGCGGGAAAGGACCGTGATCTTCCCCACGGTGTCCACGTGCCCCAGCACGAGGTGCCCGCCCAGCTCCTCCCCAACCCGTAGGGAGGGCTCGAGGTTCACCCGGTCGCCCACCCGGAGCTCCCCCAGGTTCGTACGGGAAAGGGTTTCCCCAGAGAGGTCGAAGGCCATGGCCTCATCCGCGAGCTCCGCCACGGTGAGGCACACCCCGTTGACGGCCACGCTGGCCCCGAGCGCCGCGGGCAGGCCCTCGCGGGAGACCCAGATCCGGCGGGCCGTGCGCTCCCGCACCTGCCCCACCGCGCGCACGATCCCCGTGAACATCCCGCCCAGTTTAACCCCGGCCTCCATTGCGGGAAAAGCGCAGGCTCAGTAAAGTCTTTCTGCTATGGCCATCCTCGGCGTTTTCCTCACCCTCCTCTGGACCGGACTTTCCCTTGGGCAAACCGCTCCGGCGGTCGCGGAGCTCGTGGTGGACGGGACGAACGTGCTGCAGGTGACCACGGGCCTGGTGCGCTACCAGTTCACCCCGGAGGGGACCCTGCGCAGCGCCTACGTGCATTTTGCGCCCTACGGGGCGCGGGCCGTGGAGACCGTGCCCGGATGGCAGGAGAACCGGTTGGCCCCGGGGGTGAGCCTCCCCTTCGAGGTGTGGCTGGGGGAGGCGCCCCTCCCCGCCCTGTGGACGTGGGAGGCGGCGCGGGCGGGCGGCGATGCCCTGGCGGTGACGGGGCGCCCGGAGGGCGGGGCGGTCCGCGGGGAGAAGCGCTTCCTTCTGCGGCAAAACGCCCTCTACACCGGGGATTTCCAGGTGCACCTGGAGGCCCCCGGGCTGCTCCGCCTGGTCTTAGGGCACCTCCCGAGCGGGAAGGACGCGCCGGAACTCCTTTACCTCTACGATGGGAAGGTCCACAAGGCGCCCCTCGCGCCCGGCGCGTACGTCCGCTTCCAGGGCCTGGGCCTGGTGGGCCGGGAAACGGTGTTCTTCTTCCGGCTGGACGAGGGGGAGGTCGAGCCCTTTGTGGGGCGCAACCCCGCGGGCCAGCCGGTGTTCGGGGTGGAGGCGCGGGGCGCGCTGCGCCTGCGCGGCGCCTTCTACATGGGAAGGAACCGCTACCTCCTCCTCAAGGACGGGGGGTTCGCCCCCCTGGCCCAAGGCGGCCCGTTCACCCTGATCTTGGCCGGCGTGATCCGCTTCTTTGAGGCCCTCTACGCCCTCACCGGGAACTACGGCTGGGCCATCATCCTCTTCACCCTGATCACCCGCGTCCTCCTCCACCCCCTCACGCGCAGCCAGTTCCGCTCCCTGGCCAAGATGCAGAGGCTGGCGCCCAAGATCAAAAAGCTCCAGGAACGGTTCAAGGACGATCGGGAAACCCTGCAGCGCCAGCTCATGGAGCTCTACCGCCAGGAGAAGGTCAACCCCCTGGGCGGGTGCCTCCCCCTGCTCCTGCAATTCCCCCTCCTCATCCTCCTTTGGCAGGCCATCGTGTACTCCGCGGAGAGGATCCATCTTTCCCCGGGGTTCCTGTGGCTCCGCGACCTTTCCCAGCCCGACCCCTACTACCTCCTCGTCGTGCTGGGGACGGGGGTGCAGCTCCTGTACCAGTGGTACACCCAGCGGCGGATGCCGGCGGAGGCCCCGGGCGCCTCCCAGGTCTTGGGCTACCTGTTCCCCCTGGTGATGGCCCTCTTCTTCCTGAACTTCCCCGCCGGGCTTTGGCTCTACTGGACGTTCGCCACCGTGTTCCAGTTCGGCCAGCAGCTGCTCATCGACTGGGAGATGGCCCGGGAGGAGGCCAAGGCGCGCGCGGGAACCGACGATGGATCCCCAAGTCCGTGAGGCCCTGCTCCGCTTCTTCCAGGGGCTGCTGGCCGTCCTCAAGGAGGAGGGCCGGGTGGAGGTCCTCCCCAAGGAGGGCGAGGTCTACGTGAACCTCCAAGGGAACTTCAAGGCCCTCCCTCAGGACGACCCGGCCTTTCGGGAGGCCTTGGCGCGCCTGGCCGCCCTCCACCTCAGGACCGCGCTCCGGGCGGCGGTGGCGGTGGACTTGGACTTCAACGGGCAGGAGGAGGCCCGGCGCCGCCAGCTCGTGGCGCGGGCCCTGGCCCTGGCCGAGCGGGTGAAGGCCGAAGGGAGGCCGATCGAGCTGGAGCCCATGCCCCCCAAGGACCGCCGCCTCATCCACCTGGCCCTGGCCGAGGTGCCGGGGGTGCGCACCCACTCCGTGGGCCGGGACGAGAACCGGCGGGTGGTGATCGAGCCCGCGGAGCCTAGCGCGCCCTGAGCCGCTCCGCCGCGCGCGTCCAGGCGTAGAGGATGGGGCTGGCGATGAAGATCGAGGAGTAGGTCCCGAAGATGACCCCGCAGGCCATGGCCACGGTGAACTCCCGCAGGGCGATCCCAGCCACCGCCAGCAGCACGGCGATGGGCAGGAGGGTCGTGCTCGAGGTGTTGAGGGTGCGGGTCAAGGTCTGATTGATGGAGCGGTTGATCACGTCCCAAAGCGAGGCCTTCTTGGAGGCGCGGAGGTTCTCCCGGATCCGGTCGAAGACCACGATCGTGTCGTTGATGGAGTACCCGACCACCGTAAGGAGGGCGGCGATCACGGGCAGGTTGATCTCCAGGCGGAAGACGCTGAACACGCCCAGGGTGAGGACCACGTCGTGAACCAAGGCCAGGACCGCGGCCACCCCGTAGCGCAGGCGGAAGCGCACGGCGATGTACACGAGCATGGCGGCCAGGGCCACGAGGATCGCCTGCCAGGCGCGGTTCACGATCTCCCGGGAGACCTGGGCGCCGATCTCGGTGAGGCTGTGCTCCGCGGGGCGGGGGAGCCCGCTTTCCGGGGCGGGCGCGAGGAGGGCCTTGCGCAGCTCCTCCGCCAGGGCCTTGTCCTCGGTGCGCACGGTCACCACCACCCCGGGCAGGGAGACCCGGCCCGTTCCGGGCGCATCCCGCTCGGCGGTGATGGTCTGCACGTAGTAGGGCGCGGAGGCGGCCCGGGCCCCCAGGATTTGGGCCACGTAAGCGCGCACGCTTTGGGCGCTCACCGCGGTCCCCGCCGGATAGAGGAGGGTGAGCTGGAGGCCGCCGGTGAAGTCGATGCCGGGCCGCAGGCCCAGCGTGGCCATGGCCAGGATGGAGCCCACAAAAAGAACGGCGGAGATGAGGCCGAAGACCTTGGCCTTCCCCATGAAGTCGAACTGGGCCATGGGCTAGCCTCCGAAGGCCTTGGCATGGAGGCGGGCTTTGAGGCGGGCGGCCTTGTTGGGATGGATGGTGCCGCGGATGGCCGCCTTGTCCACGGCCTTCTGGAACATGGCGAACGCCCGCCGGGCGCCCTCCATGTCGCCGTCCTGCACCAGGCGCAACACCTCTTTGCGCCAGAAGCGGATGGCGCTCTTGCGCAATTCATTCCTTCTTCGGCGAACCAAACTCTTCCGCAGCGCCCGCTCTGCTGCCCTTGTGGTCGGAATAGCGCATCACCCCTTTGCGTGCGAGGTTTTCGGGCCCAAGCTTATCCCATGGGGGACACGTCGCAAGTGTCCACGGGAAGTGGCCTTGGCACGGGGAGGCCTCCGCGCTACCCTACCCCGCGGCCATGATCGAGCAGGTGCGCAAGCGCGACGGGACGCTCGTCCCGTACGACCGGGGGCGCATCGTGGCGGCCATCCGCCAGGCCCTGCGGGAGGTGGGCCGGGACGACCCCGCCCTGGCCGCGGAGCTGGGCCTGCGCGTGGAGCGCCTCCTGGAGGGCCGTTTCGGCCCCCTGTTCGGCCCGCCCCACGTCGAGGAGATCCAGGACGCCATCGAGGAGGTCCTCATGACCTCGGGCCTGCCCGAGGCCGCCCGCGCCTACATCGTCTACCGCGAACAGCACAAACGGATGCGGGAGCTTCAGGAGCTCGTCGACCCCGCCCTCGTGGAGACCTACCTCAACGGCCAGGACTGGCGGGTGCGGGAAAACTCCAACATGGCCTTCTCCCTCCAGGGCCTCAACGTCTTCCTCACCGAGAAGATCATCAGCCGCTACTGGCTCTCCCAGGTGTACCCCTCCCACATCCGGGAGGCCCATGAGTCCGGGGACTTCCACATCCACGACCTGGGGACGCTGGGGCCTTACTGTGTGGGCTGGGACCTCGCGGACCTCCTGGCCGTGGGCTTCCGGGGCGTGCGGGGGAAGGTCGAGTCCCGTCCGCCCAAGCACTTCCGCACCGCCCTCCTTCAGGCCGTGAACTTCCTCTACACCCTGCAGGGCGAGGCGGCCGGAGCCCAAGCCTTCTCCAACGTGGACACCCTCCTGGCCCCCTTCATCGCCGTGGACGGCCTTTCCTACAAGGAGGTCAAGCAGGCCCTGCAGGAGTTCATCTACAACCTGAACGTGCCCACCCGGGTGGGCTTCCAGACGCCCTTCACCAACGTGACCCTGGACCTGCGGCCGCCGGAGCACCTGGCGCGCCTCCCGGCCCTCGTGGGCGGGGAGCCCTTGCGGGCCCAGTACGGCGAGTTCGAGCGGGAAATGAAGATGTTCAACCGGGCCTTCGCCGAGGTCCTGGCCGAGGGCGACGCCAAAGGCCGCGTGTTCACCTTCCCCATCCCCACCTACAACGTCACCCCCGACTTCCCCTGGGACGAGCCGGAGCTCGCCCCCCTCTGGGAGATGACCGCCAAATACGGGATCCCCTATTTTGCGAACTTCATCAACTCCGACATGCGGCCGGAGGACGCGCGCAGCATGTGCTGCCGGCTGCGCCTGGATTTGCGGGAGCTGCGCCACCGCGGCGGCGGGCTTTTCGGCTCCAACCCCCTCACGGGCTCCATCGGGGTCGTGACCCTGAACCTCCCCCGTCTGGCCTACCTTTCCCGCAACGAGCGGGAGTTCTTCGAGCGCCTGGAGGCCCTCATGCAGCTTGCGGGCAAGGCCCTCGTCATCAAGCGCAAGTTCCTGGAGCGCCTCACCGAGCAGGGCCTGTACCCCTACTCCAAGTTCTACCTGCGCGCCGTGAAGGAGCTCACCGGCGAGTACTGGAAGAACCACTTCTCCACCATCGGGATCGTGGGGATGAACGAGGCCTGCCTGAACCTCCTGGGCTGCTCCCTGGCGGATCCCGAGGGCATCGCCTTTGCCGTGCGCGTCCTGGACTTCATGCGCGAGAAGCTCCTGGCCTTCCAGGAGGCCACGGGGCACCTCTGGAACCTGGAGGCCACGCCCGCGGAGGGCACGAGCTACCGCCTCGCTATGCTGGACAAGCAGCGCTACCCCCGGATCCTGGTGGCCAACGAGCGCGCCGTGCGGGAGCGCAACGCCGCGCCCTACTACACCAACTCCAGCCAGCTCCCCGTGAACTACACGGACGACCTCTTCCTGGCCTTGCGGCTCCAAGAGCCCCTGCAGATCCGGTACACGGGCGGGACGGTGTTCCACATCTGGCTTGGGGAGCGCGTGCCCTCGCCGGAGGCCGCGAAGACCCTGGTGCGCCGCATCTTCCAGGGCTTCCGCATCCCCTACCTCACCCTGACCCCCACCTTCTCCGTGTGCCCCAGCCACGGGTACCTGCGGGGCGCGCAGGAGCTCTGCCCCATCTGCGGGGGGCGCACGGAGGTGTACTCCCGCGTGGTGGGGTACCTCCGGCCGGTGGAGCAGTGGAACGCCGGGAAGCAGGAGGAGTTCAAGGATCGCCTGTCCTTCGTGCCCCTGGTCCCCGGGCTTGTGCGCACCGCCTAGATGCCGGCGCGCGCCTTCGGAAAAGCCGTCCACCTCCAACCCCTAAGCCTTCAGGACTTCCCGGGGCGGCTGGCCGCCATCCTCTTCTTTGCCGGCTGCAACCTGCGCTGCCCCTTTTGCTACAACGCCGAGCTCGTCCTCCCCGAGCTGTACGCCCCGCTTGCCCCCCTCCCCTACGAGCGGATCCTCCGGGACCTTATGGAGCGCCGGGACTTCTTGGACGGGGTGGTCCTGACCGGGGGGGAGCCCCTGCTGAGTCCCGACCTTGAGGAATTCGTGAAGGAGCTAAAAAGCGCGGGGTTCCTCGTGAAGCTGGACACCAACGGCACCCAGCCGGAGGCCCTGGCCCGCCTCCTGGAAAGGGGCCTGCTGGACTACGTGGCCCTGGACCTCAAGGCCCCCTTCCCCCGCTACGCGGAGTTCGTGGGCCTGCGGGAGGGCGAGGCCGTGGCCGCCCAGGTGCGGGCGAGCGCGGCTTTGGTGCGGGAACGCGCACCGGACTACGAGTTCCGCACCACCGTGACGCCGGGCCTGGGGGAGGAGGACCTGGAGGCCATCGCCGCGGAGATCCGGGGCGCGCGGCGCTACGTGCTGCAGCCCTTTGTGCGGCCACAGGGGAAAAGGCTCGTGGACGAAACGTGGCGGGATAGACCGGCCCTGAGCGAGCCGGAGCTGCGGGCGCTCCTGCCTCGCCTAGGGAAGCTCGTCCCGGTGGAGTTGCGCGCCTAGTCCAGGCCCACGCGGGCCCGCACCTCCCTGAGCACCTCCCGGGCGATCTTGCGGGCCCGCTCGGCGCCCGCAGCGAGGACCTCCTCCACCTCGCCTCGGGCCTCCCACTCCCGCCGGCGCTCCCGGATGGGGCGCAGCACCTCCATGAGGTGGCGAAAGAGCGTCTCCTTCAGGTCCTTGTAGAGGAGCCTTCCTTCGGCGTGGCGACGGCGGAACTCCTCCACCACCTCCGCCGGCGCCACCAGCTCCAACAGGGTGAAGAGGTTGGCCACGCCCGGGCTCATCGCCTGCCCGGGGGTGAGGCCGACGTCGGTCACGGCCGTGCGGATCTTCCGCCAGATCTCCTCCTCGGGCTCCATGAGGCCGATGTAGTGGTCGGGGCCGTAGGACTTGCTCATCTTGCGGGTGGGGTCGGCCAGGGACATGAGGCGGGGGGCCTTCCCCAGGATGGGCTCGGGCTCGGGGAAGAACTCGCCGAAGCGCCAGTTGAAGCGGCGGGCGATGCGCCGGGCCAACTCCAGGTGCTGGAGCTGGTCCTCGCCCACGGGCACATGATCGGCCCGGTAAAGGAGGATGTCCGCGGCCTGCAGCACCGGATAGTAGAAGAGGCCGCCGTTCACGAACTCCTGGTCCTTGGCCTTCTGCTTGAACTGGGTCATGCGGGTGAGGTCCCCAAAGGAGGTGACGCAGCCCAGGATCCAACAGAGCTCGGTGTGCTCGGGCACCGCGGACTGCACGAAGAGGATGGAGCGCTCCGGGTCGATCCCGCAGGCCAGGAGGTCCAGCGCCAGCGCGCGGCGGTTGCGGCGGAGGGCCTCAGGCGCGGTGTCCTCGTTGGTGAGGGCGTGGTAGTCCACGATGCAGTAGATGCAGAAGTTCTCCGGGCGCTGGAGCTCCACCCACTGCTTGACGGCGCCGAAGTAGTTGCCCAGGTGCAGCACCCCCGTGGGCTGGATTCCCGAAAAGATCCGCACGGAACCTCCTTCCGCGGGGCAGTATAAAGGGGGCCGGGGCGGCACCACAACCGCGCCCAGCCCCCGTTCCCTCAGGCGCGGGCCGCCGCCCGGAGATCCAAAACGTAGAGGGTGGGGAGGCGCAGGCCGCTCACCCCCCGCCGGGCCACGAGGATGCGGTGCGGGGACTGCAGGAACACGTTCACCACCTCTTTGGTGATGAGGTATTGGGCCACGGTGTAGATGCTTCGCCGCGCCTCCGGGTCGGCCACCACCGCGCCCAGGCGCAAAAGCTCGTTGAGCTCAGGGTTTTCCCAGCCGCGGCGGAAGTAGTACTCCCGGCGCTCCGGCCCGTAGAAGGCCAGGGTCAGCGCGGGGTCCACCCGCCCCACGTGCCCGATCACGGTGAGCTCGAAATCCGCCTGGCCAAACACCCGCTCCAGCCAGGTCGGCCAGTCCACCAACACGAGGTTCAGCTTGACCTCCACCTGGGCCAGCTGGGCCGCGAGGACCTCGCCCGTGCGCACATGGAACACGTAGTTGGAGGGGAGGGTCAGGGTGGCCGTGAACCCGTTGGGGTAGCCCGCCTCAGCCAAGAGCTGCCGCGCCCGCTCCGGGTCGTAGGGGTAAACCCAGGTCATGTCCGCGTAGTAGAGGGCGCCGGGGGCCAGGTGGCTGCCGACGGGCGAGGCGTAGCCCAGGGCCACCAGCTCGATGAGCTGGCGGCGGTCGACGGCGTGGGCCAGGGCCTGGCGCACCCGCAGGTCCCCCAAGGGCCCGCGTTGTTTGTTGATGGCCAGGACCTGCACGAGCTCCTGGGGGGCGGAGAGCACCACGAACGCGGGGTCCGCCGCCAGGGCCTGGGCGATCTCGGGGGTCACCTCCGCCACCACGTCCACGTCGCCGGCGCGCAGGGCCACAAGCTGCGCGGCCGGATCCGGGATGAACCGGAACACCAGGGCATCCAGCTTGGGCCTTTCCGGATCCCAATAGAAGGGGTTCCGCTCCAGCCGCAGCTGGTACCCCGGATCCCAGCGCACGAACCGGAAGGGCCCGGTCCCGATGGGGCGACGCCCGAGATCGTCCCGATCGGGCACGACCACGGCGTCCCCCAGGGCCAGCAGGGTGAGGAAGGACGCATCGGGCTTGCGCAAGAAGAAGCGGACGGTGAGGGCATCCGGCACTTCAATCCGCTCGATGTTCAGGAAGAACGGGCGATGGACGTGCCCGCGGGCGGGATCCTGAGCGCGCAGGAAGCTGCGGCGCACGGCCTCCGCATCGCAGGGGGTGCCGTCGTGGAAGCGCACGCCGGGCCGAAGGTAAAACGTGTACACCAAGCCGTCTTCGGAGATCTCCCAGTGCTGGGCGAGCAAGGGCCTAAGCCCGCCGCCCTCGCCGATCTCCAAAAGGGTCTCGTACAGGTTGTACTGAAGGAGGAGGCGGATCACGGCGGCGGCGTTGGTGGTGGGGTCCAGGGAGGGGGGTTCGGTCGAGATGGCCACCCGCAGCTCCGCGGCCCAACCAAGAACGGCCAAGAGGCTCAGAAGAAGGAAGACCTTGCGCACGGAGTGTCACCTCCTTTTGGGAGTGTCACCTCCGCTTGGGACTTTACGGGGCGGCCGGCCGGCCCGCAACCGGACGGGCCCGCGCCGCCCCGCGGCGGGAGAAGGGCAAAAACCTGGATCCTCTCCTTTTACGCAAAGCGCGGGCCAGTATAATTGCGGGCGTTAATGCGCCAAATCCTTCGGGAACTTTGGAAGAGGCGGTGGCGCCTCCTTTTGGGTGTCCTCGCCCTTTTCCTCGTCGACGGGCTCCAGCTCCTCGCGCCCCTGGTGGTCCGCGACGCCGTCAACGACCTCGTGGCCGGGAGAGGCGCACGGCTCCCCCTCTACGCCCTGTACCTCGTGGCCATTGCGGTCACGGTCTTCGCGTTCCGCTTTGTCTGGCGCTATTTTATTTTTGGCACCTCGCGCCTGATCGAGCAGGATCTGCGCAACCGCCTCTACGCCCACCTCCTGCGCCTCCCCCAAAGCTACTACATCCAGCATCCCACCGGCGAGCTCATGGCCCACGCCACCAACGACCTGGAGGCCATCCGCTTCGCCTGCGGGCAGGGGGTCCTCATGGCCGCCGACGCTCTGTTCCTCGTGTCCTTCTCGCTGGCCGCCATGGTCGGCATCTCCCCCCGCCTCACCCTCTACGCCTTTATCCCCTTCCCGTTCTTGGCCCTGGTGGTCCTGAAGTTCGGGCGGGTGGTGCACCGCCGCTTCCAGCGCGTGCAGGAGGCCTTCTCCCAGCTCACGGAGCGCGTGCGCGAGGGCCTCGCGGGGGTGCGCGTCCTGCGCGCCTTCGCCCGCGAGGAGGGGATGGAGCGGGCCTTCCACGAGACGAACCTGGCCAACGTGCACGCGAACATGGCTTTGGTGCGCATCCAAGGGGTGTTCGAGCCCACGGTGGGGTTCCTCGCGGGCTTGGGGACGGGGCTCATCCTGTGGTTCGGCGGCCGGGGCGTTCTCGCCGGGGAGCTGGCCCTAGGGGATCTCGTGGCCTTCACGAGCTACCTCGGCATGATGGTCTGGCCCATGATGGCCCTGGGGAACGTGGTGAACGTGCTCCAGCGAGGCGCGGCCTCCATGGCCCGCATCCAGAAGATCTTCGCCACCGAACCCGCGATCCAAAGCCCGCCCAAGCCCAAACCCCTTCCGGCCTCCAAAACCATCGAGTTCCGCAACCTCACCTTCGCCTACCCCGGCGTGGCCAAACCCGCCCTGCGCGACATCACCCTGCGCATCGAGGAGGGGATGACCCTGGGGGTCGTGGGCCTCACGGGCTCCGGAAAGTCCACGCTTGTGCGCCTCATCCCCCGCATCTATGACCCCCCGCCGGGCACGCTGTTCCTGGGCGAGGTGGACGTGCGGGAGCTCTCCCTCTCCGAGCTGCGCAGCCTCATCGGCGTGGTGCCCCAGGACGTCTTCCTCTTTTCCACCACGATTCGGGAGAACATCGCGTACGGCCGGCCGGAGGCGAGCGAGGAGGAGATCTGGCGGGCGGCGGAGCTGGCGGGCCTCGCTGAGGAGATCCGCAGCTTCCCCAACGGCCTAGATACGGTGGTGGGGGAGCGCGGCCTCACCCTCTCCGGCGGGCAAAGGCAGCGGGTGGGCATCGCCCGGGCCCTCCTCCTGGACCCGCCCATCCTCATCCTCGACGATGCCCTCTCCTCCGTGGACGCCAAAGTGGAGGAGGAGATCCTCGGCCACCTGCGCGGGGTTTTGCGCCGCAAGACCGCCATCATCGTGGCCCACCGCATCTCCGCGGTACGGGAGGCCGATTGGATCGTGGTCCTTTCGGAGGGGCGGATCGTGGAGCAGGGCGACCACCAGCGCCTCCTCCGTCTGGGCGGGCTCTATGCCCGCTTGTGTGAGCTGCAGGCGGTGTTGGCGCGATGATCGGCCCCCATTCCCACGCCCACTGGGAAGAGGAGCAGCTGGGGAAGGCCTTTGACCTGCGCCTTCTCCGGCGGCTTCTGCGCTACGCCCGGCCCTACTGGAAGCTCTTTGCTCTTGCCCTCCTCCTGAGCGGCGGGATCGCCGTCATCGAGCTCGCCCTCCCCTACCTCACCAAGGTCGCGGTGGACGAGGTGCTCGTCCTCCCCTGGGTGGAGGTGCGGTCCGAGGCCCCTCCGGTCCCGCAGGCCCTCCCCTTGGGGGAAGGCCGCTACCTCGTGCGGGAGAAGGACCTGCCGGAGGGGGTGCGGGCGGAGCTGGAGCAGCGGGGGGCCCTGGGGGGCCGCTGGCTCCTCCTCCCCGCGGAGGCGCCGGAGGCCGAGGTGGCCCGGCGCTACCCCGACCTCTTCCAGAGCACGCCCGCAGGCTACGCCCTCCCCGAAGAGGGGCTCAAGGCCCTTCCGCGGGCGGAGGTGGCGGCCCTGCGGGCCCCGCAATACCGCCTCCTTGGCCTCCTGGCCCTCGTGTTCCTGGCCTTCCTCCTGGTGCGCTTCGGGCTCACCTACGGCCAGGTCTACGCCCTGCAGTACGCCGGGCAGCGCATCATGTTCGACATGCGCCGGGAGATCTTCGGCCACCTTTTGCGGCTGCCCATGCGCGTGTTGGACCGGGAGCCGGTGGGCCGGCTGGTGACCCGGGCCACCAACGACGTCGCCGCCATCCACGAGATGTACACCCGGGCCCTGGTGAACCTCCTCCAGGACTTCCTCATGATGCTGGGGGTGCTGGCCATCATGTTCCGCCTGAACGCCCGGCTCACCCTCTTCCTGTTGGCCTTCGCCCCGGTGATCGCCCTGTTGGCCTACTGGTTCCGGGCCAAGGCCCGGGCGGCCTACCGGGAGGCCCGGAAGATCCTGGCCCAGCTGAACGCGTACCTCGCGGAGAGCCTCTCGGGCATCGCCGTGATCCAGCTCTTCCGCCAGGAGCTCCGCAGCCTCCGGCGGTTCCAGGAGATCAACCGCGACTTCTTCCGGGCCCAGATGCGCACCATTATGGCCTTCGGCCTCTTCCAGCCGGCCGTGGCCATCCTGCAGAGCCTGGCCCTGGCCTTCCTCATCTGGTACGGCGGCCGGGGGGTCCTGGCGGGCGCCCTCACCCTGGGCGGGCTGGTGGCCTTCTTAAGCTACCTCCGGATCCTCTTCCAACCCCTGGTGCGGTTCTCGGAGGAGTACAACGTGCTCCAGGCCGCCATGGCCGCCGCCGAGCGCATCTTCATGTTCCTCGACCTCCCCAAGGAGCCCAGCGGCCGGAAACCCGTCCCCGAACTGCGGGGGGAGATCGAGTTCCGCGACGTGTGGTTCGCCTACAACGAGGGAGACTGGGTCCTGAAGGGCGTCTCCTTCCGGATCCGCCCCGGCGAAAAGGTCGCCATCGTGGGGCCCACGGGCTCGGGCAAGACCACGATCATCAGCCTCATCCTCGGCTTTTATCGGCCCCAAAAGGGGCAGATCCTCATCGACGGCGTGCCCCTCGAGGAGCTGGACCTCGCGGCGTACCGCCGCCACGTGGCCCTTGTGCCCCAGGACGTGTTCCTCTTTTCGGGGAACGTGTGGGACAACATCCGCATGTGGAACGGGGGCCTGGGGAAGGAGGAGGCGGAGCGGGCCGCCCAGCTCGTGGGCGTGCACGACTACATCCTCCGCCTTCCCGAGGGCTACGAGACGGACGTGAAGGAGCGGGGGATGCGGATCTCTGTAGGCGAGCGGCAGCTCCTTTCCTTGGCGCGGGCGGCGGCCGCAGACCCCAAGCTCGTGATCCTCGATGAGGCCACGGCCAACGTGGACTCCCACACAGAAGCCCTAGTGCAGCAGGCCCTGGAAAGGATCATGGCCGGCCGCACCACCCTCGCCATCGCCCACCGCCTCTCCACCATCCGCAACGCCGACCGGGTCCTCGTGATCCACGAGGGGAAACTCGTGGAGGAGGGGACCGTGGACGAGCTTCTGGCCAAAAGGGGCCTCTTCTGGGCCCTGTGGCACCTGCAGTTCGCGGGGAGCTTGGATCAGAGGTAGCCCAAGCTCGTCCCCACGATCATTCCCACGCCCAAAAGCACCATCACCAGCCCCGTGCTGAAGTGGAGCCAGCCCAGCCGCGCTTGGCGCCAGCGCTCGGCCCGGGCCGTGGTCGTCAGCCCAAGGTGCACGAGCACGGCCACGGCCACCATGGGCAGGATGAAGATGAAGTTGTAAAGGAGGAGCCACAGCGCCCCCTGCAGCCGCGTCGTGGTCTGCGAAAGGAGGGTTAGGATCACGAGGTACGGCCCGGAGGTGCAGGGCGCAAGGAACAGGGCATCGATGAGGCCCACCACGAACGCCCCGGGGATGGAGATGGCCTTAGCCGTGATCCGCTTCACCGAGGGCTTCCAGCTCTCGGGCACCTCGATGGAGAACCACTTCCCGTACCAAAGGAGGTCCTTCATCTCCCAAAGCCCCACGAGGATGGCCAGGGAGGAGACGGCGTAGATGAAGGGCGCGCGGAAGGAGCGCGCGCCCACGGTGATCCCCAGGAGGGAATAGAGGACGAAGCCCGTGAGGTAGTAGGTGACGAAGACGCCGGCGGCGAAGGCCAGGCCCGCCCACAGCACCTTCGTGCGCTTCCCCACCACGAGCAAGGTCCCCAAAAGGAGCACGAGGACCGCAAGGTCGCAGGGGTTCACGGAGTCCAGGGCCGCGCCGGCCACCACCGCCCCCAGTGTGAGCTTCTCCCGCAGGGCCAGGCGCTCCAGGGGCGAGGGCGCCCGCTCCGCGAGGGCTTTGGCGATTCCCTCCCGCAGGGCCCGCTCGCCCTCCGCGCTGGGATAGGGGAGCGGATCCTTCCGGAGGGGGTAGAGCTTCCCCCCAAGGAGGGCGAGGTCGCCCACGAAGAGGGCCGGGGGCTCCCCCCGCACGCCGTACAGGCGCGCCACCTTCTCGAACCGGTCCCGCCCCTCCGCCGTGGTGGGGTCCAGGACTTGCAGGCTCAGGGCGGGGAACTCCGCGACGAGCTGGGCCCCCAGGGCCGCGTAAAAGAGGGCTTCGGGCGTCTCCCCGGGGGGGAGGAAGAGGACGGCGGTGGTGGCCGTGGGCGGAAGCCGGGAGAGGGGGGAGGGCGCGCCCTCTGCCACCGCCCGCCGGATCACCTCCTCGAGGGCGAGCTGGTGGGCAAGCCCCACGTACTTCTGGGGCCGAGGCCCGAGGCCATAGAACGTGTCGTGCACGATGGCCACGTCGCCCACGAAGATCAGGGGCACGGGCCCCACCTCCGCCCCGTACACCGCCAGCAGCCGATACAGAAGCTGCCAGTTCTCAGGCTTCCGGACCTCGTAGGTCTTGAGGGCGAAGGCCAGCCCCCGGGCTTGGAGCTCGTTCAGGAACCCCCAAACCTCTTTGCAGTAGGGGCAGCCCTCGTCGTAGAAGAACAAGACCTCCACCGCCAGGCCCCAAAGGCCTACCGCCAGGCCGAGGCCCAAAACCAGGATCCTACGCATCGCCCGCCTCCCTCAGGAAGGTCTCTTCCAGCCAGGACCGGAGGGCATCCCGCACCCTCCGGAACTCCTCAAGCCCGCCGCGGAAGGGGTCGGGAAAGGGCTTGTGGAGGTAGCGCCGCCCGCCCGGGAAGAAGGGGCAGGACCCCGGCGCATCGTCGCCGCAGAGGGTCACCACGTAGTCGAACGTCTGGCCCAGGAACTCCGCCACGGGTTTGGCGCGCTGGCCGGAGATGTCGATGCCGATCTCCGCCATGGCCTGCACGGCGAGGGGATGCACCTGGGTGGGCCGGTGGCCAGCGCTTGCCACCTCGAACCGGTCCCCACCGAGGGCCCGCAGGAGCCCCTCGGCCATCTGGGAGCGCGCGGAGTTATGGGTGCACAAGAACAGAACCCGTGTTTTCCTCATCGGAGCAGGAAAAGGAGGAGCACCACGGCCGCCCCCAGGATCAGGGCGAGCTCCAGGGGGCTCAGCACCCGGGCCCTTTTCTCGGGCAGCCGCGCGAGGGGGGAGGGGCATCCCCGGGCCAGGCAGCGCTCCACCTCCTCGCGGATCCGGAGTTCCACCGCCCGGCCCACCCCGCTGATCCCCAGCTCGCCCACGAACACCATGGGCACGGCCTCCCTCGTGAGCCCGTAGGCCCGGGCCAGGGTGACCATGAGCCGCCAGTTCTCCGGATGGAAGGTGACCTCGTACTCCACGACCTTGAGGGACGGGTAGTCCCGGACCAGCTCGGCCAGGAACTCCTTCATCAGGTAGCAGTCGGGGCAGGTCGCGGAGCCAAAGAAGACGAGCTCCACTTGCCCCGCCGGGGCGAGGAGGGCCCAAGCCGAAAGCAAACCCGCTACCCAAAGGGCGCGCATCGTCGGCTCCTTAGGGCTTCAGAACGACCAAAGGAGTTCCGCGCCGTATTGGTTCGTCCAGGAGCGCATCCCGCCGAACAGGCATTTGGCGTCCGCGAACCCTTGGTTGCGCAGGTAGGCCGCGATGGAGCAGGCGCGGGTCCCCTCCTCGTCCACGATCCAAAGGTGCAGGGCGTACCCCGGGCGCGGGAGGGGCAGGGCCTTCGCCCAGGCCACGAGCTCCTCCATGGTGAACAAGGGGACGTTGAGGGCACCGGCGATGCGGCCGGCCTTGAACTCCTCGGGCCGGCGCACGTCCACCACCACCGTGAAGTTCCGGGCCACGCGGGAGGGGGTCTCCGTGAAGCCTGCGCCGGGGAACGCCGGGCCCTGGGGCGGGGTGGGCGTCACCCCCTCGCCCCAAACGAGGAAGAGGTCGCCCAGCTCCTGCCACCAGCCCACAAGGCCCCCGCGGATGGCCCGCACGAGCAGGAACCCCTTCCGCTGGAGCAGCGCCACGGCTTGCGCGCTCCGCTCCCCGGTCTCGTCGTAGACGTAGATCACATGGGTTTTGGGGAGCCGCTCGGCCCAGGCCTCGAGCTCCCTCAGCGGCACGTTCAACGCCCCAAGGAGGCGCACCCGTGCGAACTCCGCGGGCTCGCGCACGTCCAAAAGGAGGTAGAGGCCCTGATAGAGGGAGGCGGCGGGCGCCTCCACGCCGGAGAGGGTGCGCACGGTGCCCCGCACGGTGAGCGTCACCTGGGGCCGGACGGGATCGTTGGTGTAGAGGGTCAAGGTCTGCGCGACCGGCTGGGGGTAGGCGCTGTAGCCCCGGGTGTTGAAGCGGATCCTCATCTGCACGGATTCGCCCGGGTTGAGCTCGCGCTTAGGGAGCTCGTAGCTGGTGCAGGCGCAGTTGTACTGCACGCGCTGGATCGAGAGCCGCTGCGTGCCCACGTTGGTGAGGGTCACGAGGAACTCCACCACCTCGCCGTCCGCGGCCACGCCGAAGTCGAAAAGCTCGCGATCCACCTGGAGCCTTGGGGCCGCAAGCCCGGCGAGGGCCGCCCCCAAAACCAACAAGCTCACCAGGACTGTTCGCATCCCCTCCTCCTTTTCCCCTCGATTTACACGCACCGGTCTCCTGGGGTTCCCCTCAGCGCAACAGGCCCCGCACCACCGTAGCCACGGCCTCCTCCTCGGTGAGCCCGCGGGCCATAAGGGTCTCCAATTCCTTGCGGTCGATGCTGCCGATGGCCGCCTCGTGGGTGAGCTTGGCCCGCTCGTCCACCACAAGGAGCTTGGGGACGGCGGAGGCCCGGGCCTCCGCCCCCCACAGGATCTCCGTGCAATCGATGTGCCCACGGGAATAGGGGCCGATCCCCACGGCCTCCCCGGTGAACTCCGCCTGGGCCCGGTCCTGCAGAACGATGCGGCTCTTCACCAGGCCCCGGGCGTAGGGGCCTTCCAAATGGAGGGCCTCGCGCAGGAAGATGCGGTCCTCCCCCTTCCCGTGCACCTTGGCCACGAGCTCGGCCACCGCCCCCTCCCCGAGGTGGACCACGTAATCCAGGGACAAGAGGCCGACGCGCCCTTGGACGAGCTTGAACTCCGAGACGTACTGGCCGCCCTTGTGCACCCGGATCACGGCCTTGGGCAAAACCTCCGTGCCGCCGTAGGGGCCGTGGTAGTGCACCTCGGTGTACGCCATCCGCGCCCCGCCGCCCACCTCGATCGAGGCCTCCATGAGGTGCTGGACCCTCTCGGCGTTGGGGAAGGCGCAGTGGGCCCAAAATTGCGCGCTGGCGCCCTCCCCGATGCGAAACGTGGCGAGGATGCGCTGCACCCCCTCCTTCGGCAGGACGCCAAAGCAGAGGTGCACGGGATCGGGGAGCACCGTCCCGGGCGCGACCTCCACGTGGGCCCGGATCCCGTCGGGCAAGGGCTCCGCGTCCATCGTGAGCCCGGGGAGGGCGTTGAGGCCCAGCACGCGGTTTTGGTGGACCACGAGGCTGGCGATGCGGGGGTTGCGCAGGGCCGCGGCGCTGCCGCCGGTCCGCTCCACGGCCTCCGCCAAGGCCGCGAACTCCCGGGAAGGGTCGCGCTCAACGCCGTCCCTCATCCTGCCCCACCTCCTCCAGCTCCGGCGCGGGGAGGGACGCGCACTCCTTGCAGAAGTCCTTGTAGAAACGCACCACCTCCGCGCAGTCCCCGGTCTTGAGGATGCGGCCGCCGCAGAGGTGGGAGGCGCGGTGGGCGGCCCGAGCGAACTCCTCCCGGTGGGTGATGAGGAGGACGGTGGTGCCGCGGCGGTTCATGCCCCGGATGACCTCCATGATGTCGTCAAGGGAAAGCACGTCGATCCCGGAGTCCGGCTCGTCCAGGATGGCCAGCCGCGGGTTCATGGCCAAGACCGCGGCCAACTCCACGCGCTTCCGCTCCCCGCCGGAGAGGCGGTCGTTGAGGGTGCGGCCGAGGTAGTTTCGGGGGGGCAGCCCCACCCGGGCCAGGCACTCCTCCACCGCCGGGCCCTCCCGGCCGCCCCGCCGGGCGATCTCCAGGTACTCCCGCACGGTCAGGCCCTCGAAGCTCGCGGGCTGCTGCCAGGCCAAGGTGATCCCCAGGCGCGCCCGCTCGGTCACGCTCTTTTCGGTGATGTCCTGCCCAGCAAAAAGGATGCGGCCCCGGGCCGGCCGGTACCCGGAAAGGCCCATGAGGGCGTGGGCCAAGGTGGACTTCCCCGTGCCGTTGGCGCCCAGGATGGCGTGGATCTCGCCCTCCGCCACGGCTAGGTCCACCCCGCGCAGGATGGCCCTTCCCTCCCGCTCCACCACCAGGCCCTCGATGCGCAAGAGTTCCGCCATAAGGGGCGCGGCCTCCTCCGCCCTCGGGCGGGGCCGCGCGGCCCTTCCCCCAATGTACCCAAGACGGACAGGATCACAACCGCTGAGCCCGGGCCGCCTGCGGCCAGGACCCTCAGGGCCTCCCGTCGCGCCGGAAGTGGACCCCGCGGCTCTCCGGATTGCGCCAAGCGGCCTCGGCCACGAGGAGCGCCGCCCGCACCCCGGCCCGCAGCCCCGCGAGGGCGTCCGTGAGCCGGGCCCGGCGGCATAGCTCCTCCACCTCCGCCTCGAGCTCCCGTAGGATGCGGAGGGCCCGCGCCAGGCCCTGGGCATCCCGGACGATCCCCACCTCCTCCCACATCGTGGTCCGGAGGGTTTGCCAGAGGCGTTGGATCCGGGCGGGATCGGGGTCGGGGCCGGAGGGGGCCTCCCAGGGCGGCACCGCCCGCGGGGGGAGGGGGGCCACCCGCAGCTCCGCGATCTTCTGGCCGGCCCGGTCCCCGAACACCAGGCCCTCCAGGAGGGCGGTGCTGGCCAGGCGGTTGGCGCCGTGGACCCCCGTGCAGGCCACCTCGCCCACGGCGAAGAGCCGCTCCAGGGTGGTGCGGCCCCACACGTCCGTCCACACCCCGCCGCAGAAGTAGTGGGCCGCGGGGACCACGGGGATGGGCTCCTCCGGGACCGAAAGCCCCAGCTCCCTCAGGCGCCGGAAGATCGTGGGAAAGCGGGTGGGGAAATGCGGCACTTTCGCCACGTCCAGCAGTACGTAGGGGTACCCGTGGGTCCGCATCTCCTGGAAGATGGCGCGGCTCACCACGTCCCGCGGGGCCAGGTCCCCCCAGCCGGGCGCATAGGCCTCCATGAAGAAGCGGCCGTCGGGGGTGAGGAGGCGGCCGCCCTCCCCCCGCACGGCCTCGGAGATCAAGAAGTTCTCCCCCTGGGGGAGGGCGAGGGTCGTGGGGTGGAACTGGACGTACTCGCAGTGGAGGACCTTGGCCCCGGCGCGGTGGGCCAGGGCCAGGCCGTCCCCCCGCGCCCCGGGCGGGTTGGTGGTGTGCTGAAAGAGGCGGCCCAGCCCGCCCGTGGCCAGGACCGTCACCCCAGCCAGGTACGGGCGCACCTCCCCTGTGCGCTGCTCCAGCACGTAGGCGCCGTGGCAGAGGGGGGGTGGGCCCGGCGAGGTGATGAGCTCCACGGCCGTGGCGGCCGAAACCACCTGCACGTTGGGGAAGGACCGGAGGAGGTCGTGCAGGGCCTGGACGATGGCGGCCCCGGTGCGATCCCCCACGCGGAGCACCCGCGCCCGGGAGTGCCCGCCCTCCCGCACCAGGTGGAAGGCGCCGTCCGCGGTCCGATCGAAGGCCACGCCCGCCTCCTCCACCAGGACCCTCTGGACCAAGGCGGGCCCCTCCTCCACCAAAACGCGCACCGCTTGGGGGTCGGAAAGCCCAGCCCCGGCCCGCAGGATGTCCGCAGCAAAGAGCTCAGGGGAGTCCTCCACCCCCAAAGTGGCGATGCCGCCCTGCGCATAGTAGGTGTTGCTCTCTTTGGGGTCGGCCTCGCGGGTGAGGATCACGATCTGGCGGGTGCGATCCCGCGCCAGGCGCAGGGCCGTGGCCAGGCCGGCGATCCCCGCCCCGAGGATGAGGACGTCCGCCTCCACCGCCCTCATGCCGCCACGGCGAGCATGCGTTGGAGGGCCGCGCGCGCCGGCTCCGCCACCTCTTCCGGAAGCCGTACCCCTTCAGGTTCCTGGCCCTGGGCCAGCGCGACGAGGAGGCGGGCCAAATCCCGGGCCCGGGTCAGGGACATCGTGGGGCAGAAGGGCGGGTAGTCCGCGAGGGGGAGCACGGTTTTGTCGGGGTGGGCCCGGGCGAGGCGGGCCACCAGGCGCTGCTCGGTGCCGATGGCCCAGGCGCTCCCGGCCGGCGCCTCCTGGAGGCGGCGCACGATGCGCGCCGTGGAACCCACCTCGTCGGCCTGGGCCACCACCTCCGGCCGGCACTCGGGATGCACGAGCACCCGCACCCCCGGGTGCTCCCGCCGGATGCGCGCCACGTCCTCGGGCAGGAACCGCATGTGCACCGGGCACGCGCCCCGCCAGAGGATAAGCTGGGCCCGGGCGAAGGGGGAGAGGTCCGCCGGAGGACAGCGGGGGTCCCAGATGGCGATCTCCTCCTGGGGGAGGCCCAGGAGGCGGGCCGTGTTCAGCCCGAGGTTGTGGTCGGGGAGGAAGAGCACGCGGGGGCGGCGGGCGAAGGCCCAGCGCAGGATCCTCTCCGCGCTGGAGGAGGTGCAGCAGATCCCGCCCCGTTCCCCCACGAACGCCTTCACCTCCGCATGGGTGTTGATGTAGGCCACGGGGAGGACCTCGTCCATGTCCAGGACCCTTCCCAGGGTCTGCCAGGCCGCGCGCAAGGAGGCGGGGTCCACCTGCTCGGCGAGGGGGCAGCCCGCCTCCGGGCGGGGGAGGAACACCTTCTGCCCAGGCCGGGCCAGGAGGGCCGCGGTCTCCGCCATGAAGCCCACCCCGCAGAACACGATCCAGCGGGCGGCAGAACGGGCGGCCTGGACCGAAAGTTCCAGGGAGTCGCCCACGTGGTCCGCCCAGGCCACCACCTCGTCCCGCTGGTAGTGGTGGGCGAGGACGAGGACGTCGGAACCGAGCGCCGCGCGCGCCCTCCGCAGCTCCTCCATGGGGGCTAGGCCTGCACCTCCAGGGAGAAGTCGAGGGCCGGGGCGGAGTGGGTGAGGGCCCCCACGGAGATGGCGTCCACGCCGGTGGCCGCCACCTCCGCCGCCCGCGCCAAGGTGATCCCGCCCGAGGCCTCCAAAAAAGCCTTCCCCTTGGCCAAGGCCACCGCCCGGCGCAGGGTGGGGAGGTCCATGTTGTCCAAAAGGATCCAGGCTGCGCCCGCGTCCAGGGCCGCGCGCAGCTCCTCCAGGTCCCGCACCTCCACCGCCACAGGGCCCACCCCCCGCGCGCGCCGCACCGCCTCCCCCACGGAGCCCACGTAGGCCAGATGGTTGTCCTTGATGAGCACCCGGTCGTAGAGCCCGAAGCGGTGGTTCCGACCCCCGCCGCAGCGGACCGCGTACTTCTCCAAAACCCGCCAGCCCGGGGTGGTCTTCCGCGTGTCCAACACCACCACCGGGTAGTTGGCCACGGCCTTCACGAATTGAAAGGTGAGGGTGGCGATGCCGGAGAGGCGGGAGAGGAAGTTCAGGGCCGTGCGCTCCGCTGCCAGGATGCCCCGCAGCGGCCCCGCCACCTCGGCCACCTCGTCCCCCGGTGCCACCGGCTCCCCGTCCTGGGCTTGGGCCAGGAACCGCAGCCGGGGGTCCACGCGGCGGAACACCTCGGCGCAGATGGGGAGCCCGCACACGATGCCCGCGGCCTTGGCCAAAAGGACCGCCCGGCCCTCGGCCTCCGCGGGGATCAAGGCCTCGCTGGTGAGGTCCCCGGGGCCCAGGTCCTCCCGCAGCGCAAGCTCGATCAAAGGGGCCGCGGCCTCCAAGACCTTGGGAAGGTCCCCGAACATGGGCGCGCCAAGGTTACGCCAGGCTCGGACACCGGGCAGGATAAGCCCCCCAAGGCGCCCGCGCAAAACCTCTCGGGGACAAGCTTCATCCCGCGGAAGGCCTGGGGTTCCCCTCCGGGGCCCGGGGGAAAGCTATACTGTGCCGCGTCATGCGGCTTTGCCTCATCGGGTACGGGCGCGTGGGGTACGGCTTCGTGCGCGTGCTCCACCGGCACGGGGGGTGGCTGGCCCAGCGCTTTGGGTTCGCCCCGCGGATCGTGGCCGTGCACGACCTCCGGCGGGGGACGGTGTTGGCGCCCGCGGGCCTGGACCTGGCGCGCCTGGCCGCGGCTTGGGAGGAGAACCGGGATCTTGGGGAGCTCGGGGAAAGGGGCCCCGGCCTGGACGCCTTCGCGGTGATCCGGGAGTCCGAGGCGGACGTGGTGGTGGAGCTCACCCCCACGGACCTGCGCACGGGCGAGCCCGCGGCCGGACACATCCGCTTCGCCCTCGCCTCCGGAAAGCACGTGGTCACCACCAACAAGGGCCCGGTGGCCCTGTTCGGCAAGGAGCTTTTGGCCCTGGCCCGGGAGCACGGGGTTCAGTTCCGCTTCGAGGGAACGGTGATGGCCGGGACCCCCCTCTTTTCCCTCGTGGATTTCGGCCTCGCGGCGCCCATCCGGCGCGTGCGGGGCATCCTCAACGGCACCACCAACTTCCTCCTCACCGCGATGGAGGCGGGGAGGACCTACGCCGAGGCCTTGGCCGAGGCGCAGAGGCGGGGCTATGCGGAGGCGGACCCCACCGCCGACGTGGAGGGCCACGACGCCCTGGCCAAGATCGTAATCCTGGCCAACCTGGTCCTGGAGGGGGACCTCCGCCCAAGCGAGGTGCCCTGCCGGGGGATCACCGGGCTGGACCCGGCCGAGGTGCGGCGGGCCCCGCGCGAGGGGTTCCGCTGGAAGCTCGTGGCCGAGGCCCGCCGCAGCGCGGACGGGGTGGTGGCCCAGGTCGGCCCTGAACGCCTCCCCCTCTCCGACCCCCTGGCCCAGGTGGGCGGGGCCCTCAACGCCCTCACCCTGGAGCTGGACCCCTTGGGCGCGGTGACGCTGGTGGGGCCAGGCGCGGGCCCGGAGGTCACCGGCCACGCCGTCCTCGCGGACCTCTTGGCCATCCACCGGGGGCTGCGATGATCCTGGGCGGCTACTTCCACAGGGTCCTCGTGGTGGACCTGACCTCGGGGACCTCCAAGCTTTGGCGGCCGCCGGAGGAGCTTTGGGCGCGCTTTTTGGGCGGGAAGGGCGCGGGCCTGAAGATCCTTTACGACCTGGGGCTGGAGGCCGAGCCCTTCGCCCCGGAGAACCCCCTCCTTTTTTTGACCGGTCCGGTCACGGGGAGCCCCGTCCCCACCTCGGCCCGCTCCTGCGCGGTGTTCCTCTCGCCGCTCACGAACTCGGCGGTGGACTCCCACGCCGGCGGGCATTTCGGGCCGGCCCTGCGCCGGCTGGGCCTCGACGGCCTGGTCATCCTGGGGCGGGCGGAGAAGCCCGTGTACCTGGAGGTGCGGCCGGACCGGGCCCTCCTCCACCCCGCGGAGGACCTGTGGGGCCAGGGGATCTTCGCCACCGAGGCGGCCCTGAGGGAGCGGCATCCTGGGGCGGAGGTGGCCGCCATCGGGCCGGCGGGCGAGCGGCGGGTGCGGTTCGCCTGCGTGGGCACGGCCCTGTGGCGCCAGTTCGGCCGGGGCGGGGCCGGCGCAGTCATGGGCGCCAAACACCTCAAGGCCCTGGTGGTCCCCCCGGGCGGGGAAAAGGTCCCCCTTGCCGACCCGGCGCGCTTCCATGAGCTCAACCGCAGGCTCGTGGAGGACCTCCTCCAGCACCCCATGCGGAAAAGGCGGGAGGAGCTGGGGACCACCATGTGGATCCGCCTGGCCCAGGAGGCCGGCTTCCTCCCCACCCGGAACTTCCGGGAGGTGCGCTTTGCCCAATTTGAGGGGATCACGGCCGAGGCCATGCGGCGGGAGCTGGCTTGGGAGCCGCGGGGCTGCTTCAACTGCCCCATCCGCTGCGGCAAGCTCGCGCGCTGGGACGGCTTCGTCCTCGAGGGCCCGGAGTACGAAACCACCGCGTTCCTGGGGGCGAACCTGGGGATCGGGGAGGCGCGGGCCGTGGCCTACGCCAACTGGCTCTGCGACGACCTGGGTCTGGACACGATCTCCACGGGGGTCGTGCTCGCTTTCGCCCTGGAGGCTGGGGAGCGCGGGCTCCTCCCCCTAGCCCAGCGGTTTGGGGACGCCGCCGGCGTGTTCGCCCTCATCCGGGCGATCGCGTTCCGGGAGGGGGTGGGCGACCTCCTGGCGGAGGGGACGCGGATCGCCGCGGAAGCGCTTGGCCCGGAGGCCCAGTACTTCGCGATCCAGGTGGGCGGGATGGAGCTGTCGGGGGTGAACCCGAAGGGCTGCGCCTCCATGGGGCTTTCCCTGGCCACGGCGGATTTCGCCTCCCACACGCGGTTTTGGTCGGCCACCGCTGAAATGCAGGGCGCCCTCACCGTGGACGCCGTGCCCCAGTTCGTGAAGGAGGGGCAGGACGAGGTGGCCGCCCGCAACTCCCTCATCGTCTGCGACTTCCTGCCCTTCGGCCTGGAGCGGCTGGCCCCGGTGTGCGCCGCCCTCACCGGGATGCCGATCACGCCGGAGGCGCTGCGGCAAGCGGGGGAGCGCATCGAGAACCTGCACCGGCTCATCAACCTCGCCCGGGGCCGGCGGGAGGACACCCTCCCCGAGCGTTTCTTCGCCGAGCCCCATGAGGCCGGGCTCTTTGCCGGCCGGCCCTTCACCCGGGAGGACTTCCAGCGTTGGCTCCGCCGCTACTACGCTCTGCGGGGTTGGGACGAGGAGGGCCGCCCCACCCCGGAGCGGCTCGCCGCCCTGGGCCTCCCCGGGGAGCGGCTCGCGCGCCTCTAGCCATGCTGCCGGGCCGGGGGGTGGGGGTGTTCCACGAGCCCGTCCTCCTCCAGGAGGTCCTGGGCTTTCTGGACCCCCGGCCGGGGAAGGTGCTCGTGGACGCCACGGTGGGCACGGGCGGCCACGCCGAGGCCCTCCTCGCCCGGGGCGCCAGGGTCATCGGCATCGACCAGGACCCCCAGAGCCTGGCCCTCGCCCACGCACGGCTGCACCCCTTCGGCGAGCGCTTCCTGCCCGTGCGCGGGAACTTTCGCCGGCTCCGGGAAATCCTGGGCGGGCTGGGGATCGCCCGGGTGGACGGGATCCTCTTCGATCTCGGCCTCTCCTCCCTGCACCTTTCCCAGGCGGAGCGGGGCTTCTCCTTCCAGCACGAGGGCCCCCTGGACATGCGCCTGGACCCGGACAACCCCGTGTGCGCCGCGGACCTCGTGAACGGCCTGCCCGAGGGGGAGCTGGCGCGGATCCTCCGGGAGTACGGGGAGGAGCGGTACGCGGAGCGGATCGCCCGGGAGATCGTGCGGAGCCGGCCCCTGCGCACCACGACGGAGCTGGCGCGCCTGGTGGCCCGCTGCTATCCGCCCGGGGATTACCGGGTCCATCCGGCCACGCGCACGTTCCAGGCCCTGCGCATCGCCGTGAACGACGAGCTTTCGGCCCTGCGGGAGGCCCTGCCCCAGGCCCTGGAGCTCCTCGCCCCGGGCGGGGTCCTGTGCGCGATCGCCTTCCACTCCCTGGAGGACCGCATCGTCAAGCGCGTGTTGCGGGAGGCGGCGCGGGCCGGGCGGGTGCGGCTCCTCACCAAAAAGCCGGTGCGGCCGAGCCGGGAGGAGGTGGCCCGCAACCCCCGGGCGCGCTCGGCCCGCCTCCGCGCCGCTCAGGTGCCCGACGTTCCCTCCCCTTCGCCCGCCTGTCCCTTCCAGGGGGGCGGGGGCCCTTAGGCTTGGGCCCGGGATGTGGGGGCGGCAGGGTTCCTGGGCGGCGGCCGCCGGGCTCCTGGCCCTGGGCCTGGCCATCGCCGGGTTGAGCTTCCTCTACCTCTGGCAGGGCTTCGCCCTCGCCCGCCTGCGGGCCGAGGAGGCCCGCCTCACCCTGGCCCTCCAGGAGCTCCGCGCAGAGAAGCTGTTTTGGGAGCACCGCCTGCGCGAGGCCTGCTCCCTGGAGGCGCTGAGCGAGCGGGCCCGGGCCCTGGGCATGGGCCCCTTCGACCTCTCCCGCATCCACTACCTGGAACTTGGGGATGGAGGCGGTGGTTAGGCGGGCGTTTTGGGCGTTTTTGGTGCTGGCCGCGGCGGGCCTGGCCGTGCTGGCCCGCCTCTTCCAGCTCCAGGTCCTGCAGCACCGGGAATGGGCGGCCCTGGCCCAGGGGATCCAGGAGGACCGCGTCGAGCTCCCCTCCCGCCGGGGCGCCCTCCTGGACCGCCACGGCACGCCCCTGGCCTACGACGTCCCCGCCTACTCCATCGCCCTCGACAACTACCACGTCACCAAGCCCGAGCTCCTGGTGGAGCTTTTGGTGCGCGAGCTGGGGCTCCCCCGCGAGGAGGCCCGGGCCAAGGTGTACCGGCCGGGCTACTTCACCTGGCTCGCGCGCAACGTGGACTGGGACAAGGCCCGGCGCTTCGAGGCCCTGGCCCAGGCCCAGGGCATCCGGGGCCTCCTCTTCTTCCCCACCTGGAAGCGGGCCTATCCCCAGGGGAACTCGGCCCTCGAGGTCCTGGGCCTTGTGGACGTGGACGGGAACGGGATCTCCGGGCTCGAGCTCGTCCTCGACGGGGTGCTGCGGGGGAAGCCCAAGGTGTGGCGCATCCTGCGCGCCGCGGACGGGACCCCCCAGGCGATCGTGGAGGAGGAGCCGGGGGAGCCCGGAAGGGACGTGACGCTCACCCTGGACCACCGGATCCAGTGGCTTTGCGAAAGGGAGCTGGACGAGACCCTGCGCGCCACGCCCGCGGACCGGGGCTGCGCGGTGGTGCTCCAGCCCCGCACGGGCGAGGTCCTGGCCCTGGCCCAGTCCCCCCGCTACGACCCGGAAAACCCCGACCTCGCCCTGCTCAAACCCTGGGCGGTCACGGACGTGTTCGAGCCGGGGTCCACGTTCAAGACCATGGCCGCCCTCGCCGCCTGGGACCTGGGCCTCGTCACGGAGGCGGAGCTCTTCGAGGCCTCCTCGCCCCGGCGCGTGGCCGGCGTGGCCATACGCAACGCGCGCAACCAAAGCTACCCCCCCATGAACCTGCGGGACGCCCTGGCCCAGTCGGTGAACACCGTGCTGGTGCAGGTGGTGCAGCGGGTGGGCGCCGCCCGGTTCCACGAGTACCTGACCCGCATGGGCTTCGGCCGGCGCACGGGGATCGAGCTCCCCGGCGAGGAGGAGGGGCTGTTGCGGCCGCCGGAGAAGTGGACGGAGGTGGACCTGGCCGTGAGCTCCTTCGGGCAGAGCGTGGGGGTCACGGCCATCCAGCTCGCCGCGGCCTACGCCGCCCTCAGCAACGACGGGGTTTGGATCCGGCCCCATCTCCTCCCCGGGCCCCCGGAGGCGCGGGGCCCCATCGCCCAGCCCTCTTCCTGCCGGAAGATCCGGGAGTTCTTGGGCCACGCGGTGAATGCGGGCACGGGCTCGCCGGCCCAGGTCCCGGGGTTCAAGGTGGGCGGGAAGTCCGGGACGGCCCAGATCGCCCTCCCCGGCCAGGGGTACGTGCCCGGCCACGTCACCACCGCCATGGGCGCCTTCTTCCCCTGGGACGCCCCGCAGTACACGCTCGTGGTGATCTACCAGACGAGCAAGACGGAGGAGTTTTGGAGCGGGACCACGGCGGTGCCCTCGGTGGGGCGGATCGTGCGGGGCCTGGCCGCTTGGGGCCTGGCCTACCCGGAGGCGAACACGGCGCTGGGCCGATCGGGATAGGTCAAGAGGAGGTGGCCCTTCCAGCCGTTCAGGGCCTGGGCCACCGTCTCCAGGGCGAGCTCCGGCCGGTTGTTCTCCTGGGAAAGGTGGGCCAGGAACACGGTCTGGGCCCAATCCCTTAAGGCCCGCAGGGCCTGGGCGGCCTCGTCGTTGGCCAGATGCCCCAGGGGCCCCAGGATCCGCATCTTCAACGGCCAGGGATAGGGGCCGGTGAGGAGCATCGCGAGATCATGGTTGGACTCGAACACCAGGAGTGCGCAGCCCTTGAGGGACTCCAGCACCGGCGGGGTCACCCGGCCCAGGTCCGTGACCACCCCGATCCGTAGGCCCGCGCACTCCAGGCGGAAGCCCAGGGGCTCGCGGGCGTCGTGGGGGAGGGGGATGGGGAAGAGGCGGATCCCGGCGACCTCGAGGCCGGGCTCCGCCACCAGGCCCCGCACCCCCAGGGCGCGCAGGGTGCCGGCGCTGGCCACCACCTTCACCCCGCGGCGGCGCAGCGACGCTAAACCCCGCGCGTGGTCGGCGTGCTCATGGGTCAGGAGGACGTAGCGGAGCCCGGTGAGGGAGAGGCCGGCCCGCTTGGCCCGCGCGACGAGCTCCGACCAAAGGAGGCCACAGTCCACAAGCACCGGCCCCTCCGGGCCCTCCACAAGGAGGGCGTTCCCTGCGGAGCCGCTCCCCAAAACGCACAGCCTCACCGCTCGTCCCGCCGCCGCAGTGCGTCCAGAAGCTCCAAGGGGAGGGGGAACACGATGGTGTTGGTCTTCTCCGCGGAGATCTCCGTGAGGGTCTGGAGGTAGCGCAGCTGTAGGGCGCTCGGCGACTGCTGCATGATGGCCGCGGCCTCCCGCAGCTTCTCCGCGGCCTGCAGCTCCCCTTCGGCGTGGATGATCTTGCTGCGCCGCTCCCGCTCGGCCTCGGCCTGCCGGGCGATGGCCCGCTGCATCTCCGCCGGGATCTTCACGTCCTTGATCTCCACGGTGATGACCTTGATCCCCCAGGGGTCGGTGTGCTCGTCGATGATCCGCTGGAGCTCACGGTTCAGGCGCTCCCGCTCCGAAAGAAGCTCGTCCAGCTCGGATTTTCCCACGATGGAGCGCAGGGTGGTCATGGAGATCTGGCGCGTGGCCTCCACGTAGTCCAGGACCTCCACCACCGCGGCGGTGGGGTCCACCACCCGGAAGTACACCACGGCGTTGACGTGCACGGGCACGTTGTCCTTGGTGATGACCTCTTGCGGGGGCACGTCCAGGGTCACGGTGCGCAGGTCCACCTTCACCATCTTGTCCACGAAGGGGATGATGAAGAAGAGGCCGGGCCCCTTCGCGCCTACCAGGCGCCCCAAGCGGAAGATCACCCCACGCTCGTACTCCCGCACGACGCGGATGGCGCTGGCCAAAAACAGGAGCACCAGCGCCGCCAGGATCGCCGCCCAAAATACGCCCACCATTGGCACCTCCTTGGCAGGCCCATGATAGACGCCTACCATCCCCTTGCCAAAGGAGGCCCGCATGCCCAAGCCCCTGGTGGCCGCGAACTGGAAGATGCACAAGACCCTGCGGGAGACGGAGGAGTACCTGCGGCGCCTTTTGGCGCTGGTGGGGGCGGAGCCGCCGGTGGAGCTTGCGGTGTGCCCGCCGTTCACGGCCCTGGCCCGGGCGGCCGAGCTCCTGGCCGGCACCCCCATCGCCCTGGGCGCCCAAAACGGCCACCCCCAACGGGAGGGCGCCTTCACCGGCGAGGTCTCCATGTACCAGCTGGCGGACCTCGGGGTGAAGTACGTGATCTGCGGCCACTCCGAGCGCCGCCGCCTCTTCGGGGAGGCCGACGCCTTCGTGGCCGAAAAGGTGCGGGCCGCGTGGGCCTACGGCCTTGTCCCCATCCTGTGCGTGGGCGAGACCCTGGAGGAGCGGCGGGCGGGACGGGCGTGGGAGGTGGTGGAGCGCCAGCTTTCGGCGGCCCTGGGCGATGGGCTTTCCGGCCCCTTGGTCATCGCCTACGAGCCCGTTTGGGCCATCGGCACGGGCGTCCCCGCCCACCCCCAGGACGCGCAGGCCATGGCGCGCCGCATCCGGGCGTGGCTTTTGGCGCGCTACGGGCCCCTAGGGGAGGAGGTGCGCATCCAATACGGGGGCTCGGTGAAGCCCGAGAACGCCCGGGAGTTCCTGGGGCTTCCGGAGATCCAGGGGGCGCTGGTGGGCGGGGCCTCCCTGGACCCCGAAAGCTTCTGGAGGATCGCCCTCTCCGCTAGCGCCCCTTCGCCTTGAGGGCGGCGAGCACGCGCTCCGGCGTGAAGGGCGCGCGCGTCAGCCGCACCCCCACCGCGTGGTAGATGGCGTTGGAGATCGCGGGGAGAGGCCCGTTGATCCCCACCTCCGCGATGGACTTGGCGCCGAACGGCCCCGTGGGCTCCTCCGAGGGCACCAGGATAGCCTCGATCTCCGGCACGTCCAAAGCCGTGGGGATGCGGTAATCGAAGAAACTGCGGTTCACGCAGCTCCCCCGCTCGGAAAAGAGCAGCTCCTCATAGAGGGCGTGGCCGATCCCTTGGACCACCGCGCCCTCCAGCTGCCCCTCGGCGAGCTTGGGGTGGATGGGCTGGCCGCAATCGGCCACGACCACGAACCGCTCCACCCGCACCACGCCCGTCTCCGTGTCCACGGCCACCTCGCAGAAGAAGGCGGCGAAGGGCGGGGGCGACTCTGGACAGGCGAAGGAGGCGGTGGCCCCGATCTGCCGCTGGTTGGCCACGTACGTGGCCCGGTGCCCCACCTCGGCAAGGGACACGGACCGCCCCGTGCGCCGGCTCACCACGCGCTCCCGCTCCAGAACGAGCCCCTCCACGGGCTCCTCGAGCATCTCGGCGGCCACCTCCAGGATCTGGCGCTTCACCTCCTCCGCGGCGCGCAGGACCGCGTTCCCCGAGACGTAAGTGGTGCTGGAGGCGTAGGCCCCGGTGTCGAAGGGCGTGAAGTCCGTGTCCGAGGAGTAGACGAGGACCTTCTCCACGGGGACCCCCAGGGCCTCCGCGGCGATCTGGGCCAGCACGGTGTCCGAGCCCGTGCCGAGGTCCGTGGCCCCCACCAGGAGGCGGAAGGAGCCGTCCTCGTTCATGAGGAGGGTGGCCGCGGCCATGTCGATCCCAGTGATGCCCGAGCCCTGCATGGCGCAGGCCAGGCCCACCCCGTAGGCCCAGGGGCCCTCGCGCCGGGGGTTCCGCCGCTTCTCGTACCAGCCGATGCGCTCCGCGCCGATGCGCAGGGCCTCCGCCAGCTTGCAGGACCGGATGATCTGGGCCTTCCCCTCCCGCCCCTCCCCCAGCTTCTCAAAGATGGGCGAGCTCTCGCCCTCCCGGATGTGGTTCTTGAGGCGGAGCTCCAGGGGGTCCATCCCCAGCTTCTCGGCGAGCTCGTCCATGGCCACCTCGAGGGCGAAGAAGGCCTGGGTGGCCCCGTAGCCGCGGTAGGCCCCGGCCACGGGGAGGTTTGTGTACACCGCCTTCCCGTGGAAGCGGAGGTGGCGGGCCTTGTTGTAAAGGGGGAGGGATTTGGAGCCCACGTTGTAGAGCACGGTGCCGGCGTGGGCCCCGTAGGCCCCGGTGTTCCCCAGGGCCTCCATCTCCAGGGCGTGGAGGGTGCCGTCCCGTTTGGCCCCGAGCTTCACGCGCACGCGGTAGGGGTGGCGGGTGCGGGTGGAGACGAGGACCTCCTCCCGGGTCAGGGCCATCCGCACGGGGCGGCCCGTGCGCAGGGCCAGGGCCGCCGCCACGGGCTCCAGGATGACCTCTTGCTTGGAACCGAACCCCCCGCCGATGCGGGGCTTCACCACCCGGATGCGGGAAAGGGGGATCCCCAACACCCGGGACACGATCCGCCGCACGTGAAAAGGCACCTGGGTGGAGGTGCGGAGCACGAGCCGCCCGTCCTCATCGAAATAGGCCAGGACGCAGTGGGGCTCGAGGGCGCAGTGCTGGGAGTAGGGGATCTCGCAGGTCTCCTCCACGATCACGTCGGATTCGGCAAACCCGCGCGCAAGGTCCCCGATGGGGATATCCACCGCCGCGGCGATGTTGCGCTGGGGGTCGTAGATCCCCTGGGCGTCGGGCTCGTCGTGGATGATGGGCGCCCCGGGCGCCAGGGCCTCGTCGATCGTGAACACCGCGGGGAGGATCCGGTACTCCACCCGGATCTTTTGGAGGGCCTCGAGCGCGGCCTCCTCGGTCTCCGCGGCCACCGCGGCCACCCGGTCCCCCACGTACCGCACCTTCCGGTCGAAGAGCACGGTGTCGTAGGGCGAGGGCTCGGGCCAGCCCTGGCCGGCCGTGGTGTAGGGCACCCGCGGGACGTTCCCATAATGGAGGATGCAGGCGACCCCCGGGACCCTCTCCGCCTCGCTCGTGTCGATGGCCAGGATCTCCGCGTGGGCGTGCGGCGAGTACAGGATCTTGCCCACCAGGGCGCCGGGGAAATCCAGGTCCAGGGTGAACTTGGGCTGCCCCGTGGCCAGGGGGATGCCGTCCACCTTGGGCACGTTTTGGCCCACCACCGCCCGCGCGCGGCCGAGGATCACCGCCATTGCCCCTCCCTCTTCCATTGCGCCGCCAAGAGCACGGCGTCCACGATCTTTTTGTAGCCCGTGCAGCGGCAGAGGTTCCCCACCAAGTACTCCCGCACCTCCTGCGGCGTGGGGTCCGGGTTCTCCTCCAGGAGGGCGTAGGCGGTGAGGATCATGCCGGGCGTGCAAAAGCCGCACTGCACTGCCCCCGCCTCCACGAACGCCCGCTGCAAGGGGTGGGGGTCGTTCACGCTGCCCAAGCCCTCCACGGTGGTGACCCGCTTCCCCTGGACCTTGGGGGCGAAGGTGAGGCAGGAGCGCACGGGCTTCCCCTCGAGGAGCACCGTGCACGTGCCGCATTCGCCCATGCCGCAGCCCTCCTTCACCGATTTCATGCCCAACCGGCGCAGGAGGGCAAGGAGGGACTCCCCGGGTTTGACCTCCACGTACTGGGGTTTCCCGTTCAGCTCGAAGTAGACGCGCACAGGGCCGCCTTTCCCGCGGCGCGCAGGAGGGCCCGGCGCACCAGGACCCCGGCCACCTCCCGCCGCCACTCCGCCGAGGCCCGCCGATCGCTCCCCACCTCCAGGCGGGCGCGCACCTCCTCCGCCGCCCGCTCCCACAGGGCCGGGCTGGGCCGCTCGCCCACGAGCATCCCCTCCAGCCAGGGGAGCCGCTCGCCCCGCTCGGGCCGGCCTCCCACGGCGACCCGCGCCCAGGCGATCCTCCCCTCCACTAGCCCCAGCCCGGCGCACACGTTGAGGAGGGCGATGTCCCCGGCGTTGCGCCCGATCTTCTCGAAGGCGAAGGCGCCCGCCCACGCCGGAAGGACCACCTCCAAAAGGACGCTCTCCCGGAAGACCCGGCGGAAGTCCGTGCCGTACAGGTCCTCCAGGGGCGCGCGCTTCTCGCCCTCGGCGCTTCGGTAGCGCACCTCCGCGCCCAGGGCCACGAGCAGGGTGGGGATGTCCGCCCAGGGGTGGGCGGAGACGACCGCGCCGCCCAGGGTGGCCATGTGGCGCAGGGCCGGGTAGGCCACCTGGCGCAGGGTCTCCCGGAGGATCCCCCCGGCGTACCCCTCCGCCTGGGGGTGGCCGAGGACCTCCGCTAAGGTGGTGGTGGCGCCCAGGCGCAGGCCGGCGGCCTCCGCGCGGAGGTAGGTGAGGCCGATCCCGGTGATGTCGATGAGGCCCTCGAGGTCCGTGCGGGGGGAGCGGGCGAGGTCCACCCCGCCGGCGAGGAGCGCGCCCTTGCCCTGGTAGGCGGCGAGGAGGGAGAGGGCCTCGTCCACATCCCGGGCCCAGTGGTAGCGCCGCACGCCCCGCAGCCGCACCGCGCCTCCTTGGCGGGAGTATAGCCGCCCCCCGGCCTGTAAGACAACTTGACCGTCAACCCGCCCCGGGGCTATACTGGGCTACCATGGTGGGCCCGGTCCACGCCCCAACCCCGGACGCCCACCCCCCGCTCGTGCTCCTCAAAGACATCACCAAGCGCTTCCCTGGGGTTGTGGCCAACGACCGCGTGACCTTCGCGCTCCACGCCGGCGAAATCCACGCCCTCCTTGGCGAAAACGGCGCGGGCAAAACCACCCTCATGAACATCCTCTACGGCCTCTACCGGCCGGATTCCGGCGAGATCTGGGTGAAAGGAAGGCGCGTGGACATCCGCTCCCCGCGGGAGGCCATCCAGCTGGGCATCGGCATGGTCCACCAGCACTTCAAGCTCGTCCTGCCCCACACGGTGGCGGAGAACGTGGCCCTGGGGCTGGCGGGCACGCCGTTTTGGGCCCCGGCCCGGGCCATCGGCCGCAAGCTCCGGGAGCTCTCTCAACGCTACGGCCTCCCCGTGGACCCCGACCGCCGGGTCTGGGAGCTCTCCGCCGGGGAGCAGCAGCGCGTGGAGATCCTCAAGGCCCTCATCCGCGGGGCGGAGGTCCTCATCCTGGACGAGCCCACCAGCGTCCTCACCCCTCAAGAAGCCCAGGAGCTCTTCAAGGTCCTCGCCCGCATGAAGGCGGAAGGGCACGGGATCATCTTCATCTCCCATAAACTCGACGAGGTCCTTTCGGTGGCGGACCGCATCACGGTGATGCGCCGCGGGCGGGTGGTGGGCACGGTCTTGGCCGCCGAGACGAACAAGGCCGAGCTGGCCCGCATGATGGTGGGCCGGGAGGTGGTGTTCCGCCTCCGCAAGGGCACCTGCCGCCCCGGCGAGGAGGCCCTTCTCGTGGAGGACCTCCACGCCCGCAACGACCGGGGCCTCTGGGCCCTCCGGGGCGTGACCTTCCGGGTGTGCCGCGGGGAGATCCTGGGGATCGCGGGGGTGGCAGGGAACGGGCAGCGCGAGCTGGTGGAGGTCCTCACGGGGCTGCGGCGGGCCGAGCGGGGGCGCATCGTCCTCCTCGGCCGGGACGTGACCAACCGCTCGCCCCGCCTCCTCTCGGACCTGGGCTGCGCCCACGTGCCGGAGGAGCGGATCCGCATGGGCATCGTCCCCGCCCTCTCCGTGGAGGAAAACCTCGTGCTCAAAAGGCACCACCGGCCGCCCTTCTGCTGGAGGGGCCTCCTCCGCCCCAAGGCCGTGCGCGCCTTCGCCCAAAAGGCCGTGGAGGACTACGCCATCATGACCCCGAGCCTCCGCACGCCCGCGAAACTCCTCTCGGGAGGGAACATCCAGCGGCTCATCCTGGCCCGGGAGCTTTCGGGGAAGCCCGCGGTGGTCATCGCCGCCCACCCCACCTACGGCCTGGACGTGGGCGCCACGGAGCAGATCCGCCAGCTTCTCCTGCGCCAGCGGGAGGAGGGCGCGGCCGTGCTCCTCGTGTCCGAGGACCTCGAGGAGATCCTGGAGCTGGCGGACCGCATCGCCGTGATGTTCCGTGGGGAGATCATGGGGATCGTGCCCGCCGGGGAGGCAAGCCTGGAGGAGATCGGGCTCATGATGGCGGGCGAGCGCCGTTTGGCGGTGCGAAGCGAGGGGATATGAGGCGCTTGGGGCCTTTGGTGTTCGAGCCGCGCTTGGTGCCCTCCCGGCTGGCCGTCCTCGGCGTCTCCCTGGCCGCCGTGCTCTTCGCCCTCCTGCTGGCCTCCGCCGTGTTCTACGGGTATGGGCGCAACCCCTGGCAGGCCTACGCCCAGATCGGCCGGGGCCTGTTCGGCACGTGGCCGAGCTTTTCGGAGGTGCTGCGCCGGGCCATCCCCCTCATCCTGTGCGGGGTGGGGCTGACCCTCGCCTTCCGGGCCCGGTTCTGGAACATCGGGGCCGAGGGGCAGCTCTTGGCGGGGGCCGTGGCCGCCACCGGCGTGGCCCTGTTCCTCCCCGTCCCCGAGGGCTGGCGCCTCCCCCTCATGTTCCTCCTGGGGTTCCTGGCGGGCGGGGTTTGGGCGGTGATCCCCGCCCTCCTGCGGGTCAAGCTCGCCGTGAACGACGTGATCTCCACCCTCATGCTCAACTACGTCATGGCCTACATCGTGGAGTGGCTGGTGCACGGCCCCTGGAAGGGGCCGACCATGCGCGGCTTCGCCTACACCGACGCCTTCCCCCTCTCCGCGCGGCTTTCCTACCTGCCGGGGACGCGCGTGCACTGGCTCACCCTGGTGTTGGGGATCGCTGCAGCCCTGGTCGTGACCGGGCTGTTGGCCCGCACCCGGCTGGGCTACGAGGTGCGGGTGGTGGGGCAGAGCCCGGAGGCCGCGCGCTACGCGGGCATCAACTTCACCGCCGTGTTCGCCCTGGTGATGCTCCTTTCCGGGGGGCTGGCGGGCCTGGCGGGCGTGGGCGAGGTGGCCGGGATCCACTGGCGGCTGCGCAGCCCCGGCCACATCTCCATGGGCTACGGGTACACCGCGATCATCGTGGCCTGGCTGGCCCGGGGCAGCCCCCTCACCGCCGTGCTCACGGCCCTCCTTTTCGGCCTCATCTTCGCCGCCGGGGATTACATGAAGACCGCGCTCGGCCTGCCCTTCCAGATCACCGGCGTCTTCAACGGCCTCGTCCTCTTTTGCCTCATCAGCTTCGACCTCCTCATGTTCTGGCGGGTGCGCCTGGCCCGAAAGGAGGAGGCGTGGACTGGGTCAACTGGCTCGTCAGCACGGTGAGCCGGGCCCTGGCCTTCGGGGTCCCCCTCCTTTGGGGGACGCTGGGGGAGATCTGCGCGGAGCGGGCGGGCGTGGTCAACCTGGGCGTGGAGGGGATGATGATCCTGGGGGCTTTCACGGCCTTTGCCGTGGCCCAGAGCACGGGGCAGCCCGGGCTGGGCTTGCTCTGCGCAGCCCTCGTGGGCGGCGGGGCTGCCCTGTTCCACGCCTTCCTCACCGTGACCCTGCGGGCCAACCAGTACGTGTCGGGCCTGGCCCTCTCCATGTTCGGGTTGGGCCTGGCGGGCCTCCTGGGCCGGGGCTGGGAGGGAAAACCCTTGGCGGCCACCCTCCCCACCCTCACCCTCCCCGGGCTCGCCCGAATCCCCGTGCTGGGCCCCATGCTCTTCCAAGATCAAACCGTCCTCACCTACGCGGGGGTCCTCTTGGCGGTCCTCCTTTGGCTGCTCCTCTTCCGCACCCGCTGGGGGGTGGTCATCCGCTCGGTGGGGGAGAGCCCGGCCACCGCGGACGCCCTGGGGATCCGCGTGTCCCTGGTGCGCTACCTCTGCGTGGGGTTCGGAGGGCTCCTCGCGGGGGTGGGCGGGGGGTACCTGTCCGTGGCCTACCGGCCGGCCTGGACGGAGGGGATGAGCGCGGGGATGGGATGGATCGTCATCGCCCTCACCATCTTCGCCGCCTGGGACCCCCTGCAGGCCATCTGGGGCGCGTTCTTCTTCGGCGCCCTCTACCACCTCTCGTACCGGCTCCAGGCCTACCTCGCCCCGGAGCTCCTCAAGCTCATGCCCTACCTTTTCGCCGTGGTGGTGTTGGCCGCCAGCGGCTTTGGGGGCGCCCGCTGGCGCCGGCGTGCGCCGGGCGCCCTGGGCCTCCCCTACGTACGGGGGGAGCGCTGAAAGGGGGTGAGAACGGGAGATCGGCAGGCCTTTTGGGCGCGGGAGCGGAGGCACAGGCTTCCCCTTTTTGGACCCCAAGGAGGTGCAGGATGAAGCGGATTTGGGCGGTGGTATTGGCGGTGGTGGCTTTGGGGGCCGTGGCCCTGGGGGCCACGAGGATCAAGGCCGGGTTCATCTACGTGGGGCCCATCGGCGACTACGGCTGGACCCACGCCCACGACGTGGGCCGCCGCATCGTGGATGAGAAATACGATTGGCTGGAGACGGTCTACGTGGAGTCCGTTCCCGAAGGCGAGGTGGAGACCTACATCGACCTCCTCATTCGTCAGGGCTGCAACGTCATTTTCACCACGAGCTTTGGGTTCATGGACGGGACGCTGGCCGCGGCCCAGCGCTACCCCAACGTGATCTTCGCCCACTGCTCGGGGTTCAAGCGCTGGGCGAACATGGCCACCTACATGGCCGACTTCTACCAGGTCTACTACCTCAACGGCCTCATGGCCGGGGCCCTCACCAAGACCGGCAAGATCGGGTACGTCGCGGCCTTCCCCATCCCGGAGGTGAAGCGCCACATCAGCGCTTTCGCCATCGGCGCCCGGGAGGTGAACCCCAGGGCCGAGGTGCACGTGCGCTGGATCTACGAGTGGTACAACCCCGCGGCCGCCAAGGAGGCCACGGAGGCCCTCATCGCCGAGGGCTGCGACGTGTTCGCCTTCACCGAGGACTCGCCCACCGTGGTCCAGGTGGCCGCGGAGAAGGGCTTGCCCTCCTTCGGCCACTACTCCCCCATGTACGACTTCGCCCCCGATCACGTGGTCTCCGGCCAGCTCGTGCACTGGGAGAAGATCTACGAGGACTTCCTCGTGAAGGTCCATAAGGGCATCTACACCACGAAGAACCTGGCCCACGTGGACTACTGGTGGCTCTTGGCCCAGGGCGCGGTGGAGGTGGGCGCCAAGCCCGGCATGGTCATCAACCCCAAGTACGAGGCCTTCCTCAAGAACTACGTGATCAACCACCCCGTGTTCGGCCGGATTTCCGTGTACGATCTGGTGTTCATCCGTCTGAACCAGATGGCCGATCCGGGCATCACCTTCGACCCGTTCCAGGGGCCGATTTACGACCGCAAGGGCCGCCTGGTGGTGCCCGCGGGGATGTGGATGAGCTACGACGCCCTCATCACCATGGAGTGGGCGGCGGCGGGGATCGTGGGCCCCTGGCCGGGCGAGCCGTGAACCCAAGGGGAACGGGAGGGGGCCTGCGCCCGCAGGCCCCCTTTTCTTTGGAGGTGCGCGTTGGACGTCATCCTCATTGAACGCGCGTGTTTGGCGGACTTCTTCGGGACGTTTTGGGCGAACGGCTACGTCCTCGTGGAGGGGGGGCGGATCGGCAAGGTGGGCGAGGGCCCTGCGCCGGAGGTCCGCGGCGCCCGCCGCATCGACGCCGCCGGAAGGCTCCTCACCCCCGCCCTGGTCAACGCCCACACCCACCTCTACTCCTCCCTCGCCCGCGGAATCCCCCTCCCCCGCTTCGCCCCAAAGAGCTTCGGCCAAATCCTGGAGCAGCTGTGGTGGAAGCTCGACCGCGCCTTGGACCTGGAGGCCGTGTACCTTTCGGCCCTGGTGGGCGGGATGGCCCATCTCCGCCGCGGCGTCTCCGCCCTCTTTGACCACCACGCCTCGCCCACGGCCATCCTCGGCTCCCTCTCCCAAATCAAGCGGGCCCTGGCGGAGCTGGGGCTGCGCGCCGACCTCTGCTACGAGGTCACGGACCGGGGCGGCCCAAAGGAGCGGGACCTGGGGATCGAGGAGAACGTGCGCTTCGCCAAGGAGGAGCGGGTCCCGGGCCAGTTCGCCGCGCACTTCGGGCTCCACGCCTCCTTCACCCTCTCCGAGGAGACCCTGGCCAAGTGCCGGGAAGCCGCGGAACCCTTGGGCCTCGGCTACCACGGGCACCTCGCCGAGGGGAAGGAGGACCCCCTGGACGCCCTGCAAAAGTACGGGGAGCGCACGGCCGAGCGCCTGGACCGGTTCGGCATCGTCCAGGAGAAGACGATCTTTGCCCATGGGATCCAGCTTTCCCAGGCGGAGCTGGAGCTTTTGGCGGAGCGGAAGCCCACGGTGGCCCACAACCCCCGCTCGAACATGAACAACGCGGTGGGCGCGGCCCAGGTGGAAAAGATGCTGGCCCGGGGGATCCCCGTGGCCCTGGGCACGGACGGCTTCGGCTGCGACATGCTGGGGGAGCTCCTGGCGGCCCGGCTCCTGGCCCACCACGCGGAGGGGAACCCCTTGGCCCTGGGCGACGACTCCGCCAAGAAGATCCTGGCCCAAAACTACGCCCTCGCCGAGCGGGCCTTCGGGATCCCGTTCGGCAGGCTCCAGGAGGGGTACGCGGCGGACCTCGTCCTTTGGGAGTACGAGCCCCCCACCCCCCTTTCCGGGGGGAACCTCCTCGCCCATCTTCTTTTCGCCAACATCGGCGAGGGCCTGCGCCCCTTCTGCGTGATCGTGGCCGGCCGCATCCGCCTCTGGGAGGGCCGCGTCGAGGACGTGGACGCCCAGGCCGTGCTGGCCCGCGCCCGCCAAAAGGCCCAGGAGCTCTGGGCCAGGATCTAGGGGGTGGGGCATGCCCACGGAACTGCGGCCCCTCACCTTCCGGGAGCTGCTGCGCTGGGCCCTCTTGGAGCTCAAGCACGCGGGGAGCGTCTTCGGCATCCCGCGGGAGCTCTTCTACGTGCCCCAGCGCGAGCCCTTCGCCGCGGAGATCTTCGGGGAGTACTTGGCCACGCCCATCGGCCCCTCGGCCGGCCCCCACACCCAAATGAGCCAGAACATCGTGGCCGCCTGGCTCTGCGGGGGAAGGTTCATCGAGCTCAAGACCGTGCAGGTGCTCGATGACCTCACGATCCCCCGGCCCTGCATCGACGCGGCCGACGAGGGCTACAACGTGGAGTGGTCCCAGGAACTGCGGGTGGAGCAGGCCGCCCGGGAGTACCTCCACGCCTGGGCCCTCCTCCACGTGCTGCGCCGGGCCTTGGGCTGGGAACACGCCCCCCTGGGCACCGTCTTCAACATGAGCGTGGGCTACAACCTCGAGGGAATCCGCAGCCCCAAGATCCAGGGGTTCCTAGCCCAGCTCCGCCAGGCCGGGGAGGCCCTTGAGGAGGTCCGCGAGGTGCTGCGCCGGGAGTTCCCGGAGTACGCGGACGTGGAGATCCCCCCGCAGGTTTCCCGCAGCGTGACCCTCTCCACCATGCACGGCTGCCCGCCCCAGGAGATCGAGGCCATCGCCACCTTCCTCCTCGAGCAGGGCTTCCATACCTTCGTGAAGCTCAACCCCACCCTCCTGGGCCGCGACCGCGTCCTACGCATCCTCCACGACCGCCTGGGCTTCCGGGAGATCCGGATCCCGGAGGAGGTCTTCGCCCACGACCTTTCCTATGAGCAGGCCCTGCCTCTCCTCCGGCGGCTGCAGGCCCGGGCCAAGGCCCTGGGGCTCACGTTCGGGGTGAAGCTCACCAACACGCTGGCCATGGCCAACCACCGCGGGGTGCTGCCCGGGCCGGAGATCTACATGTCCGGCCGGGCCCTCTACCCCCTCACCCTGAACCTCTTTTGGCGCCTCTTCCAGGACCTGGACGGCGAGCTGCACGTGTCCTATTCGGGCGGGGCGGACGCCCTGAACCTGCCCACCCTCCTGGCCTGCGGCGCCCTCCCGGTCACGGCCTGCACCGACCTCCTCAAGCCCGGGGGCTACGCCCGCCTGGGGCAGTGGCTGGCGGAGCTCCGGCAGGCCATGGCCCGCGCGAAGGCCAAAAGCCTGGAGGAGTTCGCGCGGAACCGCGCGGAGAACCTCCGCCGGGCCGCGGAGGAGAGCCTGGGCCACCCCCGCTACCAAAAGAGCTTCTTCCTCGGGGCCCTGCCCAAGATCCCCGACGGCCTTGCCTTCTTCGATTGCATCGCGGCGCCGTGCGTGGCCGCCTGCCCCGTGAACCAGGACGTGCCCGAGTACGTGGGCGCCCTCGCCGCCGGCGACCCCCAGGGCGCCCTGCGCACCGTGCTGGCCCGGAACCCCCTCCCGGCGGTCACGGGCTACGTCTGCCCGGCCTTCTGCGAGAAGCGCTGCACCCGCTGGAACTACGAAAAGCCCGTGGCCATCCGGGCCCTGAAGCGCCACGCCGCGGAGGCCGCGGAGGTGGAGCTCCGGCCCGCGCCGCCCAGCGGCCGCCGGGTGGCCGTGGTGGGCGCCGGACCCGCCGGCCTCGCCTGCGCCTTCTACCTGGCCCTGGCCGGGGCGGAGGTCACGGTGTTCGAGGCCGGGCCCGAGCCGGGCGGGATGATCGCCCTCGCCCCCGCCTTCCGCCTCCCCAAGGCGGCGCTCCGGGCGGACGTGCGGCGCCTGGAACGCCTGGGCGTGCGGTTCCTCTACCGCCGCCCCGTGCGCGCGGCCGCGGACCTCTTGGGCCAGGGGTTCGACGCGGTCTTCCTGGCCCCGGGGTTTCCGGAGGAGGCCCGCCTGGGGATCCCGGGTGAGGCGGGGCCGGGCGTGTACGGCGCCCTGGAGCTGTTCCGGCTCGTGGCGCGGGGGGAGCGGCCGAACCTGGGCCGCAAGGCCGTGGTCGTGGGGGGAGGGAACACCGCCGTGGACGCGGCCCGGACGGCCTGGCGCCTCACGGGCCGCCCCGTGACCCTGGTGTACCGGCGCACGCGCGCGGAAATGCCCGCCCACCCCGAGGAGGTGGAGGAGCTCCTGCGGGAAGGGAACGAGCTTTTGGAGCTCACCAGCCCGGTGCGCATCGTCCGCCGGGCCGGCAAGGTTGTGGGGCTGCGGTGCGTGCGCAACCGCTTGGGCGCGCCGGGTCCCGATGGCCGCCCCCAGCCCGAACCCATCCCCGGCACGGAGTTCCGCCTCCCCTGTGAGGCCGTGATCGTGGCCGTCGGCCAGCGGCCGGAGGTGCGCTTCCTCGACGGGACGGGCCTGGTCCTGCACCCCGACGGCCGGATCGCCGTGGACCCCGAGACGGGCGAGACCAACCTGTATCGGGTGTACGCCGGCGGGGATGCGGTGCGGGGGCCGGCCACGGTCATCGAGGCCATAAGCGACGGCCGCCGGGCCGCCCTCGCCATCGCCCGCAAGCTCGGCCTCCCCCTCCCGGAGATCCCCCTGGCCGCTCCCGCGGTCCCCGAGGCCCAGCTCAAGACCCGCAAGGCTTGGAAGGCCATGCCCTTCGGCCCCCAGGCCCTTCCGGTGCGGGCGCGCCGGAACTTCCGGCCCGTGGAGCTCCCCCTCTCCCCCGCCGCCGCCCAAAAGGAGGCCGAACGCTGCCTGCAGTGCCGCACCCTGTGCGACAAGTGCGTGGAGGTCTGCCCCAACCGCGCCAACGTCCCCTACCTTGTGCGCACGGGGGCCTGGCGCATCCCCGTGGTGGCCGTCCAGAACGGAACCCTGGCCGTCGTGGCCGAGGAGGAGCTCCGCGTGGGCCAAGCCCGCCAGATCCTGCACCTCGATGACCTCTGCAACGATTGCGGGAACTGCGCGACCTTCTGCGTGCACGAGGGCCAGCCCTACCAGCAGAAGCCCCGCCTCTACTTCCGCGAGGACACCTGGCGCGCGGAGACCACGAACGCCTTCCGCCTCGCCGACGGCGTGCTTCTGCGCCGCGAGGGCGGCGCCGTGGCGCGCATGGCCTTCGAGGGCGACGGGTTCGCGTTTGAAGACGAGTTCCTCCGCGTTAGACTCGACCGGGAGCTTTCCGTGCGGGAGCTCGCGCTCAAGCGGGGCTTTGAAGGCCCGCGCTCCCTTCGCGGGGTGTGGGAAATGGCCCTCCTTTTGGAGGGCCTGCGCCGGAGCCTCCCCCACCTGTGGGAGGTGTGCCGTGGCGGAGCCTAAGAGCTTTCGGTGCGTGACCTGCGGGCGGGAGTTCCCGCCCTGGTCCGTGGACTACTTCTGCCCCCGCTGCGGCTTCCCCGCGGGAAACCTGGAGGTGCGCTACGCGCTCGGCCGCGGGGGGCTCGATTTCCCCGACCCGGAGGGGGTGGGCCTCTGGAGGTATGCGGCGCTTCTGCCCGTGGGCGCGGAGCACGCCGTGCGGCTGCGGGCCGGCGGCACCCCCCTCTACCCCTGCCCGGAACTCGCGGAGGCCTTCGGCCTGCGCGGCCTTTGGCTCAAGGACGACACCCTGCAGCCCACGGGCTCCTGCAAGGACCGGGGGACCGCGGTGGCGGTGGCCGTGGCCCGGCGGCTGGGCCGCACGGCCCTCTCTTGCGCGTCCACGGGGAACGCCGCGAGCTCCCTTGCGGGCTTTTGCGCCGCCGGCGGCCTCCCCTGCTACATCTTCGTGCCCAAGCACGCCCCCGCCCCCAAGGTCGCCCAGCTCGTGGCCTTCGGGGCCCGCGTCTTCCGCGTGGACGGCACCTACGACCAGGCCTTCGCCCTGGCCCTGGCCGCCTCCCAGGAGTTCGGCTGGTACAACCGCTCCGACGGCCTCAACCCCATGGTGGTGGAGGGCAACAAGACCGTGGCCTTTGAGATCTGGGAGGAGCTGGGGGACGTGCCGGAGGCGGTGGTGGTGGCCGTGGGCGACGGCGCGGTGATCGCCGGGGTGTGCAAGGGGTTCCTGGAGCTGCGGGAGGGGGGGTGGGCGGCCCGCGTGCCCCGGGTGTTTGGGGTGCAGGCGGAGGGCGCTGCGGCCGTGGCCCACGCCTTCGCCCGCTACCGGCGGGGCGAGCCCATCCTGCCCGCCGAGGAGCCCGCCCAAACCCTCGCCGACTCCATCTGCGTGGGCAAGCCCGCGGACGTGGTGAAGGCCGTGAGGTACGTGGCGGAGACCGGCGGGGGGTACGTGACCGTGCGCGACCCCGAGCTTTTGGCCGCGGCGCAGGAGCTCGCGCGGCGGGCGGGGGTGTTCGCCGAGCCCTCCGGCGCCGCCCCCTATGCGGCCCTCCAACGGTTGGTCCGGGAGGGCCAGCTGGGCCCCCGGGACCGGGTGGTCCTCGTCCTCACCGGCTCGGGGCTCAAGGACCCCCAGGGGGTGACGCGGGGGCTGCCCGAGCCGCCGCTCATCCCCCCGGACCTGCGGGCCGTGCGGGAGGGGGTGGAGCGGTGCGGCTGAGGTTTCGCCTGAACGGGCGCGCGGTGGAGGTGGGGGTCCCCCCGGGCCGCCGCCTCCTGGACCTCCTCCGGGAGGACCTGGGCCTCATCGGCACAAAGGAGGGCTGCGGCGAGGGGGAATGCGGCGCCTGCACCGTCCTCGTGGACGGCAAACCCCGCTTGGCCTGCCTGACGCTCGCCCTCCAGGTGGAGGGGAAGGAGGTCCTCACCGTGGAGGGCCTGGCCCAAGGGGGGAAGCTCCACCCCTTGCAGGAGGCGCTGGTGGAGACCGGGGGGGTGCAGTGCGGGTTCTGCACGCCCGGCTTCCTCATGGCCGCCTACGCCCTCCTTCTGGTGAACCCCCGTCCCAGCCGGGAGGAGGTGCGGGCCTGGCTTTCCGGAAACCTCTGCCGCTGCACAGGGTACGAGCAGATCGTGGACGCGGTCCTGTTGGCCGCGGAAAGGATGCGGGATGCCCGCGCCTGAGGTAGCGGGGGTGGTGCTCGCCGCCGGCCCCGGCCGACGCATGGGCCTCCCCACCCCCAAGCTGCTCCTCCCCATCCAGGGAAAGTCCATGCTGGCCTGGGTGCTGGAGCTCGTGGAGGGCCTCCCCTTGGGGGAGCGCGTGCTGGTCCTGGGCGCCCAGGCCCCGGCCCTCCTCGCCGCCCTCTTCCCCGGGCAGGAGGTCCCCCCGGCCTTCTTCCGGGGCGGGGAGCTGCGGGCCCGCCGGGCGGGCGGGGCCTGGCGCGTGCTCTATAACCCCGACTGGCCGGAGGGGATGGGGGCCTCGCTGCGGTGCGCGGCGCGGGCCGTCCCCGGGGGGATGCTCGTGTTCTTGGGGGACATGCCCTACGTGCCCCTGGAGGCGGCGCGGGCCGTGTTGGCCCGGGCCGGGGCCCATCCCGTGGCCCCCGCGTTCCGGGGGCAGCGGGGCTTCCCCGTGTACCTCCCGGCCGCCCTGCGGCCGGCGCTCCTGGAGCTGCGGGGCGACGTGGGCGCACGGAACCTCCTTTCCGCGTGCGAACTCCTCCCCTGGGACCACCCGGGCGTGGTGTGGGACGTGGACTGTCCCGAGGAGGCGAAGGAGGGGGCATGCGCCGGCGGCCCATCCCCGCGGTGAAGCCCGCGGACTTGGGGGAAGCCCTGCGTTACCTGGCGGAGGGCGGGAAGCCCCTGGCCGGGGGCACGGATTTGCTCGTGGCCATCCGCAAGGGCACCGAAAACCCTCCCTTCCTCGTGTACGTGGGCGAACTGCCGGAGTTGCGCGTCCTCCGGGAGACAGCGGAGGGGTTGGAGGTGGGCGCGGCCCTCACCCACGCCGAGCTCCTCGCCCATCCGGCCACGGCGCGGTTCCCCATCCTGCGCCAGGTCCTAGCGACCATCGGCTCCCCGGCCATTCGGGCCATGGGCACCCTTGGGGGCAACCTCGTCACCGCTTCGCCCGCGGGCGATGGCCTGGTGGCCCTCTACCTTTTGGAGGCGCGGGTGCGCCTGGTGAGCGCCGCCGGGGAGCGGGAGCTCCCGGTGGCGGAGTTCATCCAGGGGCCGCGGCAGACGGCGCTCCGGCCGGGGGAGCTCGTGCGCGCCCTGTTCCTTCCGTACCTGGAGGGCCAGCCCCTGAGCTTTTTCCGCAAGGTGGGGCGGCGGCAGGCCCTGGTGATCGCCGTGGCCTCCCTGGGCGCCCTGGTGTGGGTGGAGGGCGGGCGGGTGGCCCAGGCCCGGCTGGCCCTGGGCTCCGTCGCGCCCACCGTCCTCCGGCCCCGGGAGGTGGAGCAGGCCCTCGTGGGCCGGCCGGTCCGGCCCGAGGCCTGGGCGGACCTGGTGCCCCTCCTTTGCGCGGCCACCCAGCCCATTTCGGACCTGCGGGCCTCCGCGGAGTACCGACGGAAGGTGGCCGGCCGGCTGCTCCTCGCCCTGGCCCAGGCCCTGGCCCGCCCGGCCTAGCGCCCTCCCCGCCCCTCGGGTATCCTCTTTTTCCCTTTTTCGCAGGCGAGGGAAAGCCAATGCGCGAGCACATCGAGCGGGTTCTCTTTTCCGCGGAAGAGATCCAAAGGCGGGTGCGGGAGCTGGGCGCCCAGATCTCCCGGGACTACCGCAACGGCGGCAAGCGGGACCCCTTCGGCCGCCCCCTCCTCGTGGTGGGCCTCCTTAAGGGCGCCCTCCCCTTCATGGCCGACCTCATCCGCGCCATGGAAATCCCCATCCACTACGACTTCATGGCCGTGTCCAGCTACCGCAACGGCACCAGCCCCGGCGAGGTGCGTGTCCTCAAGGACCTGGACTGCGCCATCGGCCGCAGGGACGTCCTCATCGTCGAGGACATCGTGGACACCGGCCACACCCTCCGCCACATCCTCCGGAGCCTGTGGGCCCGCGAGCCCGCCTCCCTGCGGGTCTGCACCCTCCTTGACAAACCCTACCGCCGCGAGGTGGAGGTCCCCGTGGACTACGTGGGCTTCGTCGTGCCCGAGAACGTGTTCGTGGTGGGGTATGGTCTAGACTACGCCGAGCTCTACCGGAACCTCCCCTTCATCGGCGTCCTCAAGCCCGAATACATCCGCGAGGCCTAATGCTCGTCTTGGGGATTGAGACCTCCTGCGACGAGACGGCGGTAGCCCTCCTGGAGGACGGCCAGAGGATCCTGGTCAACCTCGTCTACTCTCAGGCCGATCTGCACGCGCGCTACGGAGGGGTGGTGCCCGAGGCCGCCAGCCGCGACCACCTCCGCAAGCTTCCCGTCCTCGCCCAGGAGGCCCTGGCGCGGGCCCAGGTGGGGTGGGAGGACCTCGGGCTGGTGGGCGTGACCTACGGCCCGGGGCTGATCGGCCCCCTCCTGGTGGGCGTGGCCTACGCGGCGGGGGTGGCCCTGGCCCGCGGCCTCCCCCTGGTGGGGGTGAACCACCTCGCCGCCCACCTCTTCGCCCTGCGGCTCGCCCCGGACCCGGTGGACCCGCCCTTCTTGGGCCTTATCGTCTCCGGGGGGCACACCCTCCTTGCCGTCGTGCCCCGGTGGGGCGAGTACCGGGTGGTGGGCGGGACGCGGGACGACGCGGCCGGCGAGGCCTTGGACAAGTTCGGCCGGCTGTTGGGCCTGCCCTACCCCGCCGGCCCCCACATCGACGCCTTGGCCCGCCAAGGCGACCCCTCCCGCATCCCCTTCCCCCGGCCCATGCTGGAAAGCGGCCTAGACATGAGCTTCGCCGGCCTCAAGACCGCCGCGGTCTACTGGCTCCGGGAGCACCCGGGCGCGCCCCTGCCCGACCTCTGCGCCTCTTTCCTGGAGGCCGTGGTGGAGGTGCTGGTGGAGAAGGCCCTGCGCGCCGCCCGGCGCTTCCAGCTCAAGCGGATCGCGGTGGCCGGGGGGGTCGCGGCCAACCGCCGCCTGCGCGAAGTCTTCCCCCCGCGCGCCGCCGCCCGGGGAATGGAGGTGTTCTTCCCCCCGCCGGAGCTGTGCACGGACAACGCCGCCACCGTGGCCGCCTGCGCCCACCACCGCTACACCGCCCTGGGGCGCTCCGACCCCTTCTCCCTGGCCCCGGACGCCAACCTCCCGCTTCACGGCTGGGTCTAATCGCCCTAAAATGACCCGGCCATGAAGCGCGCGCTTGGGGCAGCGGTCGTCTTGGGGGTGGTCTTAGGGCTGGTGGGGTGCTTCTGGGTCCAACCCGTCCCCGCCATCTCGCCCGTGGGGCGGAAGATCCTCCTGCCCCTCTACATCTACCCCATGTGGTGGCTAGGGGAGCCTGCGTACGAGTGGCCGCGGGTGGCCCGGGCCGCGGCCCAGGCGGAGATCTGGGCCATCATCAACCCGGCCAGCGGCCCCGGCGGCCCGCCCAACGCCGATTATCAGAAGGGCCTCACGGACCTGAAAAACGCCGGGGTGACGATGCTCGGCTACGTTTGGACCGCCTACGGCGCCAAGCCCCTCCCCAACGTCAAGGCCGAGGTGGACCTCTATGCCGAACACTTCACGGCATACGGCGTGCAAGGGATCTTCTACGACGGCGTCAACTCCTCCGCGGCCTGGCTCGCGTACTACCAGGAGCTCTACGCCTACGCAAAGGCGAAGGGCTTCCGGTGGGTGGTGCTGAACCCAGGCACCACGATCGCCGAAGAGTACCTGCAGGCGGGGGTGGGCGACGTGGTCGTCATTTACGAGGACTACTACGAGAACTTCCTGGCCCACACCTTCCCGGACTACGTGCGCCGCTACCCGAGGGAGCGCTTCGCCGTGCTCCTCAAGGGCGTGCCGTCCTTGAGCGCCGCGGAGGAGGTGCTCCGCCGCGTCCCCTTTGCGGCCTTCGTGCACTGCACCGATGACGTGCCCCCTAACGAGTGGGACCGCCTCCCCGCCTACTGGGAGGGCTGGGTGCAGCTCTTCCGCAAGCCCCTCTACTACGTGCCCTAGCGGGGGACCTTCTCCCAGTCCTTGAGGAAGCGGGCGATCCCCTGCTCGGTGAGGGGGTGGTGGAAGAGGCGTTGGAGCACGGCGTAGGGCATGGTGACGATGGGCGCGCCCAGGGTGGCCGCGGCCACCACGTGGCCGGGGTGACGCACGCTGGCCACGATGACCTGGGTGGGGAAGCTGTAGTTCCGGAAGATCTGGAGGATTTCGGCCACCACGCCCATCCCGTCCCCGCCGTGGTCGTCGATGCGGCCCACGAAGGGCGATACGTAGTCGGCCCCGCACTTGGCGGCCAACAGGGCCTGGGGCGCGGAGAACACCAGGGTCACGTTCGTCTTGATCCCCAGGGCCTTGAGGCGCTGGACGGCCTTCAGCCCCTCCGGGGTCAAGGGGATCTTGATCACGATGTTGTCGGCGATGCGGGCGAGCTCCTGGGCCTCCCGCACCATGCCCTCCGCGTCCAGGGAGATCACCTCGGCGGAGACCGGGCCCCGCACAAGGGCGCAGATCTCCCGCAGCACCTCGCGGAAGGGCCGGCCGGCCTGGGCCACCAGGGTCGGGTTCGTGGTGACCCCGTCGATGAGCCACGCGAACTCCCGGATCTCCTCCACCTTCGCCGTGTCCAGGTAGATCTGCATCGCCCCTCCTTCGGCGGGGCAAGTCTATCCGGCGGCGGTTGGCGAAGCCTCCCTCCGGCCCCAAAATCCCGGGCCATGGACGAGCGGTTCGCGCGCCAAGTCCTCCTTCCCCAGGTGGGCACGGAGGGGCAGAAGCGGCTGGGGGAGAAGCGGGTGCTCGTGGCCGGCTGCGGCGCCTTGGGGACCCACACCGCCGAGGCCCTCCTGCGCGCAGGGGTCCGCCGCCTGGTCCTGGTGGACCGGGACGTGGTGGAGGTGCACAACCTCCACCGCGTGGCGCTCTTTGCTCCCGGCGACGTGGGGCGGCCCAAGGCCGCGGCCGCCGCGGAAAAGCTCCGCACCCTCGATCCCCAGGCCCAAATCGAGGTCCACGTGGCGCACCTGGACGGCCCCCTGGCCGAGGAACTGGTGCCCCAAGTCGACCTCGTCGTGGACGGCCTGGACAACCTCGAGTCCCGCTACGTGGTGAACGAGGCCTGCGTGAAGTACGAGCGGCCCTGGATCTACACGGCGGTCTTGGCCACGTACGGCCTGCTGCTGCCCGTTTGGCCGGGCCGCGGGCCGTGCCTGCGCTGCCTGTTCCCCAACCCGCCGGCGCCCGGGGCCATCCCCACCTGCGCGGAGGCCGGGATCCTGGGGCCGGTGCCCAAGGCCCTGGCCGCCCTGCAGGCGGCCGCCGCCCTCCGCCTCCTCCTGGAGGGCCCCGCCGCCCCCGCCGGAACGCTCCTCTACCTGGACCTCTGGGGCCTCCGCATCCAAACCGTGGAGGTGAAGCGCAACCCCGCCTGCCCCACCTGCGTGAGCCGCGACTTCCCCTTCCTGCGCGAGGCCTCCCGCACGGCCACCCTGTGCGGGGACGTGGTGCAGATCCTGCCCCGGGCGAAGACCTCCCTGGACCTAGGGGCCCTGGCCGCGCGCCTGGCGCCCCTCGGCCGGGCCGAGCTCCGCCACGGCCTCCTCTTCCTTGAGGTGGAAGGGGTCCACCTCACCGTGTTCCCCGACGGCCGGGCCCTCGTCAAGGGCCTCCGCGACCCCAACCGCGCCCAAGCCCTCTACGACCAGTACCTCGCTAGGTGAGCCTCCCGATCAGCCAGGCGAGGAAAAAGAGGAGGGCCACGAGGAGGAAGGGCACGAGCATCATGGGCCAGGCCAGGCGCCACAGGGCCCGCCGCTGCTCCGGGGTGAGCGCCACGGGCTTGGGGTAGCGGAGCTCCAGGCGCCGCGCCTTCTTCAGCATCCGCACGGACTCCGCGATCCTCCCCTGTTTGCGGTATACCACGCCCAGGTTGTGGTGAGCGGAGGCGTGGCGGGGGTCTTCTTGGATGGCCCGCCGGTACGCGTACTCCGCCCGCGCCAGGTCCCCGGCCTCGAAGTACACGTTGCCCAGGCGGAAATAGATCGTGGCCTTCTCCTCCCCGTAGCGCAGGAGGTCCAAAAGGAGGTCGATGGCCTCCTTGTGGCGCTGGGCCCGGCGCAGCTCCTCCGCGCGGGCCAGGGCCCGCTGCACCAGCTCCCGCCGCTCCGCGGCCGTCAGCTCGGCGGGGTCGGGGAGCGGAGGGACAAGAGCCTCTCCTTCACCGCCTGGATGTCCAGCCACGTCAGGTATTTTGGACTCCCCTTGGCCCGGCTGGGGTTCCGCAGGAGGTAGCTGGGGTGGAACATGGGGAAGACCTCGATCCCGCCCTTCCAGGGGTAGAAGCGGCCCCGCAGCTCGTTGATCCCCTCCGGCCGTCCCAGGAGCCAGTGGGTGGGGGTGTTGCCCAGGGTCACGATGATCCTGGGCCGCACAAGCCCGATCTGGGCGGAAAGCCACTCCCAGCAGGCGCTCATCTCCTCCCGGGTGGGCACGCGATTCCCCGGGGGCCGGCACTTCACCACGTTGGTGATGTAGACCTCGTCGCGGGAGAGGCCCACGCTGTGGAGGATTTGGGTGAGGAGCTGGCCGGCGGGGCCCACGAAGGGGCGGCCCGTTTCGTCCTCCACCTCGCCCGGGGCCTCGCCGATGAGCATGAGGTCGGTGGGGGCCTTCCCTTCGCCGAACACCACGTGGGTGCGGCCTTGGGCGAGGGCGCAGCGGCGGCAGGCTTGCACGCGTTGCTCGAGGGCAGCGAGGGTGGGCGAGAAGGGGGACAAGAAGGACCTCCCGGCTGGAGCGGGCAACGGGAATCGAACCCGCGGCCTTCGGCTTGGGACGCCGACGCTCTACCAACTGAGCTATGCCCGCGTCCGGTAAATATTATACCCCGGGGGTCAGTCGGCGCGCAGGACCTCCAGGGCCGGCATGGGCTCGCCCTGGAGGAAGCTCAGGGTGGCCCCCCCGCCCGTGGACACGTACCCGAACTTCTCCGTGAGGCCCAGCTTCTCCACGGCCTCCCCGGTCTCCCCGCCGCCCACCACCGTGAAGGCCTTGGAGCTGATGAGGGCCCGGGCCATGGCCTCCGTGCCCTTCCCAAAGGGCGGCACCTCGAAGGCGCCCATGGGGCCGGTCCACACCACCGTGCCCGCCCGCTGGATCACCTCGGCGAACCGGCCGATCGTGGCCGGCCCGATGTCCAACCCCATCCAGCCCTCGGGGATGGCCTGCACCGAGATGACCTTGATCTCCACGCCCTCCCGGAGCTCGGGCGCCACCACCACGTCCACGGGGAGGTGCAGCTCCTTGCCCTGCCGCTTGATCTCCTCGCTCAGCTCCTTGATGGTGGGGATGAGCTTTTCCTCCAGCACGGACTTCCCCACCTTGAGCCCCTGGGCGGCGAGGAAGGTGAAGGCCACCCCGCCCCCGATGAGGAACCCGTCCACCCGGGGCAGGAGGCCCTTGAGGACCCCCAGCTTGTCGCTGGCCTTCTTCCCCCCCACGAGCACGTAGAACGGCCGGCGGGGGTGGGTGAGCAGCCCCGAGAGGACCTCCACCTCCCGCTCCATGAGGAAGCCGGCGTAGGCCGGAAGGTAGCGGGCCACCCCCACGGTGGAGGCGTGGGCGCGGTGGGCCGTGGCGAAGGCGTCGTTCACAAAGATATCGAAGGGCTCGGCCAGGGCCTGGGCGAACTTGGGGTCGTTGGCCTCCTCCTCGGGATGGAAGCGCACGTTCTCCAGCATGAGGAGCTCCCCGGGCTTGAGGGCCTCCACCGCCTTGCGCACCGTGGGGCCGACGCATTCGGTCAGGGCCGGAACGGGCTTCCCCAGGAGCTTCTCCAGCCGCTCGGCTACGGGCTTCAGGCGCAGCCCCTCCACCACCTTCCCCTCGGGCCGGCCCAGGTGGGAGCACACCGCCACCCGCGCCCCCCGCTCCAAAAGCCACCTCAGGGTGGGGAGGACCGCGCGAATGCGGGAATCGTCCGCGACCTTTCCGTCGGCCAGGGGCACGTTCAAATCCGCGCGAAACAAAACCTTCTTCCCCTGCGGATCAATCTCCCTCACGGTGCGCAATTTCATGGGGATCACCAAGTCCGTATTCTACGCGGTTTTTGCGTCCTCGGCAACCGCACGCGTCCCCGGATATCATCGCGTTTGTGAACTGGGGTTTGCTCCTCCTCGTCCTCGGGGTTGGCCTGGCGGCCGCCCTGCTCGTCGCCCTCTGGCCCTACCTCCACCCGGAATCCCCCCTCTGGGCCCGGCAGCGGCTTGCGGAGGTGGTGCGCACCTGGGAGCAGGTGCGCGACCTCGAGGCCCACCTCGTGATCCTGCGGCCGGGGGAGCCGCGGCTGGCCGCGCGCCTCCTGTACCTTTCCGGCGCGGCCGTGCGCTTGGAAATCGAGGAGCCCCCGGAGCTCGCGGGCGAGGTCTACACCCTCCGCCCGGTGGAGGGGGGTTGGCTTTTGGTGCACTTCCGGCCGGCGTTGGCCCTGGGGCTGGAACGCCGCATCGCCCCCCAGGAGCTCCAGGCCCTCTGGCCCCTCGCCCCCGGGGGGCCGGCGGAGGTGCGTTGGATCCAGGACGCGGCGTTCGTGCTGCGGCCCGCCCAGGGCCCCTTCGCCGAGGTCGAGGTGCACCTGGAGGGCGAGCTCCGTCTCCCCACCCGCGTCCTTCTGAGGGCGGCCGAGGGCGGGTCCGTGGAGGTTCGGGCCGCCGTGCGGGGGGTCAACCGGGGGCTGGAGCTGCGCGAGCTCCTCAGCCTTGATCCGTTTCCGACCCGCTGGATCCGGATCCCAGCTCTCCCTGCACCCGGCGCCTGATCTCCGCGAGGGAGAACTCCTGCTCCACGAACTTCTCGAACTGTTCCTCCTCGGCGAAGGGGGATTCGATGGCCGCTTGCTCGAAGACCTCCTCGGCGATGAAGATGGGCGAGCGCGTGCGCAGGGCCAACGCGATGGCATCGGAGGGCCGGGAGTCGAGCTCCTTGACCGCCCCTTGGGCGTCACGGATCACGAGCTTGGCGTAGAACACCCCGTCCTTGATCTGGGTGATGACCACCTGCTCGAGCGAGGCGCCGAGCGCGGCCAGGAGCTCCTTCATGAGGTCGTGGGGAAGGGGGCGGGGGAAGCGCTGGCCCTGGAGCTCCAGGGCGATGGACATGGCCTCCGGCTCGGCGATCCAGATGGGCATCGCCTTGGTGGAGTTCCGGTCCTTGAGGAGGAGCACGGGACTGCGGGTAGCGGGATCCACCAGCAACGCCCGTACTTCCGCCTCGCGCATGCCCCCTCCTTCGCCGGGCATTATACGCCCCACGGACACCGGCGAACATGGCCCGCATCACCGCGGGGCTATAATGCCCCGCCATGTGCGGGATCGTGGGCTACGTGGGCCCACAAAAGGCTGAAGAAATCCTGCTTTCCGGCCTAAGCCGCCTGGAGTACCGGGGTTACGACTCCGCGGGCGTGGCCCTCCTCACCCCGGACGGGCTCCGCTTGGTGCGGCAGGTGGGCAAGATCGCGAACCTGGTGCAGGCGGTGCAGAGGGCGGGGCTCACCGGGCACCTGGGGATCGGCCACACCCGCTGGGCCACCCACGGCCTTCCCACCGAGGAGAACGCCCATCCCCACACGGACTGCACGGGGAGGATCGCCCTGGTCCACAACGGGATCATCGAGAACCACCGGGAGCTGCGCGCGGAGCTGGTCGCGCGCGGGCACCGCTTCCAGTCCCAGACCGATACCGAGGTCTTGGTCCACCTCGTGGAGGAGCACTACCGGGGGGACCTGGTGGAGGCCGTGCGGCGGGCGGTGGCGCGGGCGGTGGGGGCCTACGCCGTCGCCGTGGTCCACGCGGACCACCCCGAGGAGATCGTGGCGGCCCGCCAGGGAAGCCCCCTGGTGGCCACGGCCCGCCCCGCCGAGGGCTTCCTGGCCTCCGACGTCCCCGCCCTCCTCCCCTATGCCCGCGCCTTCTACTTCCTGGAGGACGGCGAGGTGGCCCAGGTCCGGCCGGGGAGCCTGCGGGTATGGGACCGCCACGGCCGCCCCAAGGAGCCCGTGCTGCGGGAGGTCCCCTGGGACCCGCTCTCCGCGGAGAAGGCGGGGTTCCGCCACTTCATGGAGAAGGAGATCCACGAGCAGCCCCGGGCCGTGGCCGACACCCTGCGCAGCGAACTCTCCACCCCCTGGGAGGAGGGGCTTTCCGGCCTGGACCTCTCCCGGGTGGAGCACATCTACCTGGTGGCCTGCGGGACCTCCTACCACGCGGCCCTCGTGGCCGAATACCTCTGGGAGCCCCTGTTGGGCCTGCCCGTGAGCGCGGAGATCGCCTCGGAGTTCCGCTACAAGAACCCCGCCCTGGGCCCCACCACCCTGGTGGTGGCCATCTCGCAGTCGGGGGAGACCATCGACACCCTCATGGCGGCGCGGGGGGCCAAAGAGCGGGGGGCGCCGCTGCTGGCGGTGGTGAACGTGGTGGGCTCGGCCCTGGCCCGGGAGGCCCAGGCCGTCCTCTACACCCGGGCCGGCCTGGAGATCGGCGTGGCCGCCACAAAGACCTTCACCGCCCAGATCGCCGCCCTGGCCCTGCTGGGGCTGTGGCTGGCGCGGGCCCGCGGGGCGCTGACGGAGGAAGAGCTGCGCCAAGCCAAGGAGGAGCTGAGCCGGGCCCCCCGCCTGGTGGAGGAGGTCCTCCAACTCGGCCCCCGCCTCGAGGCCCTGGCCCAAAAGTTCTACACCTACCCGAACTTCCTCTACCTCGGCCGCGGGCTCCTCTACCCCCTGGCCCTCGAGGGCGCCCTCAAGCTCAAGGAGATCTCCTACATCCACGCGGAGGGCTACGCCGCCGGCGAGATGAAGCACGGGCCCATCGCCCTCATCCACGAGGGGATGCCCGTGGTGGTCCTGTACTCCGCGGATGAGCTCCCCGAAAAGGTGGTGGCCAACATGCAGGAGGTGCGGGCCCGCCGGGGGATCCTCCTGGCGTTCGCGGACGCGCCCGACCCCGAGGTGGAAGAGCTCGCCGACCACATCGTCCTCCTCCCCCGCAGCTCCCGCCGGCTCCTCCCCTTTACGTTCACCCCGGCCCTGCAGCTTTTCGCCTACCACGTGGCGAGGCTGAAGGGCACGGACGTGGACCAGCCCAGGAATCTGGCGAAGACCGTGACGGTGGAGTGATGGGGGAGCGGAAGGTGGTGGCGCGGAACCGCCGGGCCCGCCGGGATTACGCGATCGAGGAAACCTACGAGGCCGGGCTGGTGCTCCAGGGCTCGGAAGTGAAGGCCCTGCGGGCGGGCCGGGTGTCCCTCGAGGAGGCCTACGCCAAAGTGGAGGGCGGTGAGGTCTGGCTCTACGGAATGCACATCGCCCCCTACGAGCAGGCCGGGCCCTTCGGCCACGACCCCGACCGCCCCCGCAAGCTCCTCCTCCGGAAGCGGGAGATCAGCCGGCTGGTGGGGAAGGTGGGGCGGGCGGGCTACACCCTGGTCCCCCTTTCCCTTTATTTCAACGAGCGGGGCTTCGCCAAGGTGGAGCTGGCCCTGGCCAAGGGCCTCACCAAGGCCGACAAGCGCCGCAAGCTCATCGAGGAGGAAGAGGAGCGCCGGGCCCGCGAGGCCATGAAGCGCTTCCGCCCCTAGCGGCCCTGGGCAAAAAAGAGGCCCCTCCCAGGGAAGAGGAGGGGCCTCCGCCCGTTTTCACCTTTGGACCACACCGCTTCGGCAGTCGCGGTTGTTGGCGGGGTTCGCGTCCCCGGCCGCAGCCACCGTCGCGCAGTTGGTCACCCCCGTGCCGGGGGAGGCCAAGACCTTCACCCGCAGGGTGAGGGCGAGCGTGCCTCCGGGAGGCAAGGGGCCGGGATGCGTGCAGGTCACGGTCTGCCCGAGGACCGAACACGTCCAGCCCGCACCCGCAGCCGCGACGAAGCTCAGAGAGGGAGGCAAGGTGTCCACCACCTGGATCGGCCCGGAAGCCGTGGCCGTGCCGACGTTGGTCACCCGCAGGATGTAGATCGCCTCTTGGTTCGTCCTCAACTGCCCCTCGAGGAGCTTGGTGAGCGCAAGGTCCACCTGGCCCACGGGCAGGGCCGGCCCCACGGGGCGGCCCGTCACCTGGATCGCCGCGCAGGCCCGGTTGTTGGCGGGGTTGGGGTCGCTGGCGTTAACGAGGGTCACGCAGTTCTCCACGGTGCTCCCCGCGGGAGCGGTGACGGCGAACGTGTAGGTGACGGAAACGCTTCCGCCCGCGGGAATGGGCAAAAGGTAGGTGCAGACGTTGCCCAAGCACAGCCAACCAGAGCCGCTTGCGGAAACCAGGGACAGGCCGGCGGGCACGGCCTCGGTGAGAGTGGTCGGACCCGGGCACGGGGCTTGGCCCACGTTGGTGACCGTAACGGTATAGGTCACCTGCTGGCCGCTGGCCACGGTGGGGGAGCTCGGGACCTTGCGGACCAAAAGGTCACAGGCCCCTACGGGCTCGGCCCGTCGGTTCCCGAAGAAGACGTTGGCCAATTGCCCGGGCTGCACGGCGACGGTTTGGGAAGCGGGGGTGGTGGGGGTCCAGCCGGGCTGGACCTGCTCGGTGATCGTGTAGGTGCCGGGAGCGGCCACGGCAAAGCACACGCCGCCCTGGGGGCCCGTGGTCACGGGGCTGGTGGCCGGCGCCAGGGGCGCGGGGCTCACGGCGAACGACCATCCGGCGAGGAAGGGCTCGTTGGGGTCGCGGGTTCCGTCGCCGTCGAGGTCCTCGAACTTGAAGACGCAGAGTTCCGCACGGGCCGGCTCCCGGCGGTTGCCGAAGTTCACTTGCCCCGCAGGAGGGACGGTCACCGTCAACGCGGCAGGGGTCGTGGGCAGCCAACCAGATTGGGCCTGCTCGGACACGGTGTACGTCCCGGGGGTGGGCACGAGCAGGCAATAACGACCTTGGTCGTCGGTGACAGCGTAGCCCACGAAGTTGCCTTGGGGATCCTTCCCCTCGATCACCCATCCGGAAAGCCCGGGCTCGCCCGCATCCTGAACGCCGTTGGCGTTGAGGTCGTGGAACTTGGTCCCGCAGATCTCCGTGTAGGCGAGCCGAAGGAGGTAATCCTCGGTCTCCCCATGGGGGTAGCCCGTAGCGGGGCCGCTTCCGTCCGCGCCCTGGGCGGGGGCGATGGGAGCATCGGTGAGGGTGATGCGCATCCACATCTCCGCACCGCGGGTGGGGTTCGCGGCCCCAAACGGCGGCGTGGTGAAGGTGTTCCCCCCGGGCACCACGGAGACCGGCGCGTTTTGTACGGCCCACTCCGTGAACGAGCCCGTGGTGGCCGGCCCCCAGGGGCACTTCTGCAGAGGGTCGTCCCAGTCGCCGTCGCGGTTGAAGTCGATCCACACGTTCACGTACAGGGTGGTGGCCACAGTGCTGGTGACGGTGTACTTGAACTGGGTCTGGCCGCACAAGGGGATGGCGATGGGGAGGGTGACCCCGTCGTCGTGGCCGTCCCGGTTGGCCGCGTTGGAGGCGGGATCAAGGTTGGCCAAGCCGTCCGCATCGGGCAGCCCGTCGGCCTCGCCCTCCAGGCTCACGTCCGCGCCCAGCCAGGCCAGCTTTTTGGGCGCAAGGTGCTTGGGGCCGGGTGGCGCGCCGGTGGCGGGATCGAACACCGTGGGGAACCGCGCGGGCACAGCGGGGTAGGCCAGCATGGCCTGGCCTAGGTGGTTCGTGCTGTCGGGAGCGTCGCCGAGGTCGGCGGTGGGCTTGGGCGCGGGCCGGCACTTCCCGGCCGAGCCCGCCTGGAAAAGATCGTAGATGTAGGCGGAGGGGCCGCTTCCGGCCAACGCCACGTTGCTGATCTCCAGCTCATCAAGGGTGATTTCCCCTACCGCCGCACCCGCGCCCCAGCCGAACCCGCGGATGCCGCCCAGGAGAAGGTCCGCGGAGTTGTCCACGTCCACGAGGGGGGCGGGCACGCCGATCCAGTTGGTGGTGTAGCCCACCCCGGCTTCGAAGACGTGGATCCCCACCATGGAACCCTGGCGGAACGCCACGACGAGGAGCCACTTGCCGTACGGCCCCCCGAACACGGGGGCCCCGAACACCCCGGTCAAGGTGGTGCCGTCGCTGAGGAGGAAGTACAGTCGGCCGAGTTGGAAGTACAAGCGGTAGCCCTTGAACCCGCTCCCTCCTTGGACGGGCTCGGTTTTATCCACGATGGGCTGGATGGAGCCTGGGGCCGCCTCCACCGGCTTGACCCAGCCCTCGATGGTGAAGTCCCCGGTGCCGAAGTTGAGGGCGGGGCTATGGGGTACCTGCACGTAGGTGGCGGCCGTGGGGAAGTAGAGGCCGCCGCCGACCACGGCCGCGGCCGCGCCCGGACCGCCTGAGCCCACCGGCCCCGGAACCGGGGTGCCAAGATGGCCGCCCACAAGATCTGCAAGGCTTGTGGCCCCTGCGCCCTCATCGAAAGGCCACCAGGCCACGAGGTCCGGGGACGGGGGCACGCAGGGGACGCCTTGGGCTCTAGCAAGGATTGCAATCCCTGCGAAGAGGACTGCGAGCAAGGCTAAAGCCTTGCTCCACCGAGAAAAGCCACGCATTAGGTGCTGCGCCATGATTCTCTCCTTGGCGTTCGTCCTTCCTTGGGGCGCAGCGCAGGGGACCGTGCCGGCCCGCAACGAGGGGGAGCGCCGGGGCTATATTCCGGTATGGGAATACCGAAACAAGCCCTACCTAAAGGGACATCCGTCACCCCGGGGAGGTCGGCCCACCGCCTCGGCCAGGGTCCGACCGAAAAGCTCCGCGCGCAGGCGCGCCCGGATCCCCTCCACAAGGTCGCCAAAAAGGCAGCCCTGCCCGGCACACACCGGGTGGGAAAACACGCAGCCGTCCCGGCGAAGCTCGCCCTCCACGGCCTCATAGACCTCCAAAAGCCGGATCTCCTCCGGGGGGCGGGCCAGGGCGTACCCGCCGTGGGGACCGCGCTTGGCCGTGACCAGCCCCGCCCGTACCAGGACCTGCAGGACCTTGGCCACGTGCGCCTCGGAGGCCCCCAGCTGGGCGGCGATTTCCGCGGCCGAAAGCCGCCCCTCCGCCTGGGCCAGCCGCGCCAGAGCATGGAAGGCCAGGGCCGCTGCCTCCGAAAACCGGATCAGCTCCGCCATCAGCCCTCCGCCAGGACCCTGGCCGCCTCCTCCGCCAAAAGCGGCTCCACGATCAGGTCCAAATCCCCCTCGAGCACGTCCTCCAGGCGGTACACGGTGAGGTCGATGCGGTGGTCCGTGACCCGGTTCTGGGGGAAGTTGTAGGTTCGGATCTTTTCCGAGCGCTCGCCCGTGCCGATCTGCCGCCGCCGCCTCTCCTGCAGCTCCGCCTCCTTCCGCTGCTCCTCCAGCTCCCGCAGCTTGGCCCGCAACACCCGCAGGGCCAGCTCCTTGTTGCGGTGCTGGGAGCGCTCCTCTTGGCAGGTCACCACGATCCCGGTGGGGAGGTGGGTGATGCGCACGGCCGTCTCGTTCTTCTGCATGTGCTGGCCGCCCGGGCCCGAGGAGCGGAAGGTCTCGATCTTGAGGTCCTCGGGGCGGATCTCCACCTCCACCTCCTCCGCCTCGGGGAGGACGGCCACGGTGGCCGTGGAGGTGTGGATGCGGCCGGAGGCCTCGGTCACGGGGACCCGCTGCACCCGGTGCACCCCGGACTCGTAGCGGAAAAGCCCATAGGCGCCGGGCCCCTCCACGGCGAACACGATCTGCTTGAAGCCCCCAAGGTCCGTGGGGTGGGAGTCCAGGACGCGCACGCGGAAGCCCTTCTTCTCCGCGTACTTTGTGTACATGCGGAAGAGGTCGGCGGCGAAGAGGGCGGCCTCCTCGCCCCCGGCGCCGGCCCGGATCTCCACAATGGCGTTCTTGTGGTCGTCCGGATGGGGCGGCACCAGCAGCCGCCGCAGCTCCTGCCCCAGCCGCTCCGCCCGCTCCCGGTCCCGCTCAAGCTCCTGGCGCAACGCGCGCTCCAGCTCCTCCTCCTGGGTCTCCCGCAGGAGCTGCTCCTCCTCCGCGATGTTTTGGAGCACCTTGCGCAGCTCCGCGCCCTTTTCCACGATGAGGCGCAGGCGGTTGTAGCGGCGGGAAAGCTCGGAGAAGTCGGGTCGCGTCGGCGCGGCGGGATCCCCCAGGATCCTCTCCAGTTCCCCAAGCTCCCGCGCCAATTCCGCCACCTTGGCCAAGAGCTTTTCCATCGCCGGAAGCCTACCGGAAGGGGAGGGGGCGGGCTAGGGCGCGAGGTGCCGCAGGCCCTCGGGGCCGGCCACGAACGCCTCGTGCACCAGCCCCAAGAACAGGCCGTGCCCGAGGATCCCGGCCCGGGCCTCCAGCCGCCGGGCCAGCCCCCAGGGGTCCGGGATGGGCCCAAACCAGCAATCCAGGATGTAGTTGCCCTGGTCGGTGAGGAAGGGGGCCCCGTCGGCCCCCAGGCGCAGCGCCACCCGGGCCCCCAGCCCCTCCAGGAACCGGGCCTGCCCCTTCCAGCCGAAGGGGAGGACCTCCACCGGCACGGGAAAGCGCGTGCCCAAGACGGGGGAGAGCTTGGTGTGGTCGGCCACGATGACCTCCCGGCGGGTGGCCTGGGCCACGATCTTCTCCCGCAGGAGGGCCCCGCCCCCGCCCTTGATCGCGTTCAGCTTGGGATCGAGCTCGTCGGCCCCGTCGATGGTGAGGTCCACCTCGGGGTGCTCCTCCAGCGTGGCGAGGGGAAGGCCCAGGGCCCGGGCCTCCTCCTCGACCCTGCGGGAGCAGGGGATCACCCGCAGACCCGGGAGCTTCCCGGCGCGCCAGAGCTCCGCGAGCCGGAGGAGGGCGTAGCGGGCGGTGGAGCCGTGGCCCAGCCCCACCACCATGCCCGGCCGCACCGCCTCCACCGCGGCCTCCGCCGCCTCCCGCTTCCACCGCTCCAGCTCCGCCCTTTCGTGGCCCATGCCTTTGCCCTAAACTCCTAAGGAGGGCACCGTGAGCATCCTTAACTTGGACAAGATCTTCAAACCCCAGCGGATCGCGGTGGTTGGGGCCAGCAACAACCCGGGGAGCGTGGGCTACACCGTGCTCAAGAACCTGGTGGGCTCGGGCTTCCCCGGGGTGGTCTACCCCGTGAACCCCCGGTACGAGGCCGTCCAAGGGATCCATGCTTACCCCGACGTGAAGAGCCTCCCGCGCACGCCCGACCTGGCCATCATCTGCACCCCTGCGCCCACCGTCCCGGACCTCGTGCGCCAGTGCGGCGAGGCCGGCATCCTTGGGGTCATCATCCTCTCCGCCGGGTTCAAGGAGACGGGGGAGGAGGGGCGGCGGCTGGAGGAGCGCCTCAAGGAGGAGGCCAAGAAGTTCCCGGGCCTGCGCATCCTCGGCCCGAACTGCTTGGGCGTCATCGTGCCCTCCCTGCGCTTGAACGCGAGCTTCGCCGCGGCCATGCCGCCGGACGGCCACGTGGCCTTCATCTCCCAGTCGGGCGCCCTCTGCACCTCCGTTCTGGACTGGGCCATCGCGGAGGGCATCGGCTTCTCCCACTTCGTCTCCATCGGGAACATGGTGGACGTGAACTTCGGCGACCTCATCGACTACTTCGGCCAGGAGGAACGCACGCGCTCCATCATCCTCTATGTGGAATCCATCACGGAGGCCCGGCAATTCATGTCCGCGGCGCGGGCCTTCGCCCGCACCAAGCCGATCGTGGTGTACAAGGCCGGGCGGTTTGCGGAATCCGCCCGCGCGGCGAGCTCCCACACGGGGGCCATGGCCGGGGAGGACGCCGTGTACGACGCGGCCTTCCGCCGCGCCGGCGCCGTCCGGGTCTACGAGATCAGCGACATCTTCGACACCGCGGAGCTTTTGGCCCGGGTGCGGCCGCCCCTGGGGGCCCGCTTGGCCATCGTGACCAACGCCGGCGGCCCCGGCGTGATGGCCACGGACGCCCTCCTGGCCCGCCGCGGCCAGCTGGCCGAACTGGCCCCCCAAACCCTGGAGAGGCTCAACCAGGTCCTCCCCCCCTTCTGGTCGCACGGGAACCCCGTGGACGTGCTGGGGGATGCCCCGCCGGAACGCTACGCCAAGGCCCTGGAGATCGTGCTCCAGGACCCCGGCGTGGACGCGGCGCTGGTGATCCTCACCCCCCAGGCCATGACCGATCCCACCGGCACGGCCCAGGCCGTGGCCGAGGTGGCCCGGCGCGGCCGCAAACCCATCCTCGCCGCCTGGATGGGCGGGGCCGCCGTGGAGGAGGGCCTCAAAATCCTGAACCAGGCCGGCATCCCCACCTACCGCACCCCCGACCAGGCCGTGCAAGCCTTCATGCACCTTGTGGACTACGGCCGCAACCTGGACCTCCTCTACCAGACCCCGCGGGAGATCCCCGTGGAGTTCGCCGTGGACCGGGCCCAGATCCGCCAGGCCTTCCTGCCCCGCCTGGCCCAGGCGAAGGTCCTGGACGAGCGCGCCGCCAAGGAGCTCCTGGCCGCCTACGGCATCCCCGTGACCCTGCCGGAGCTCGCCCGCACCGAGGAGGAGGCCGTGGCCCTGGCCCAGCGGTTGGGGTTCCCCGTGGTTCTCAAGGTCAGCTCCCCGGACATCCTGCACAAGACGGACGTGGGCGGGGTGCTGGTGGAGGTGCGCACGGAGGAGGGGGTGCGGCAGGGGTTCCGGCAGATCCTGGAGAACGTGCGGGCGCGCCGTCCGGAGGCCCGCCTCGAGGGGGTCACGGTGCAGCGCATGGCCCCTGTGGCGCGGGGCGTGGAGCTGATCCTCGGGGCCAAAAAGGACCCCACCTTCGGGGCGGTGATCCTGGTGGGCGCCGGGGGGGTGACCGCGGAGGTCCTCCAGGACCGAGCCCTGGGCCTGCCGCCCCTCAACGAGCGGCTGGCCACCCACCTTGTGGAATCGCTGCGGATCTGGCCGCTTCTGCAGGGCTACCGGGGCCGGCCCCGCCTGAACGTGGAAAAGCTCGTGGAGGTCATCATACGCTTCTCCTACTTGGTAGCGGACTTCCCCGAGATCAAGGAAATCGACGTGAACCCGCTTCTGGTGACGCCCGAGGAGGTGGTGGCCATCGACGCCCGGGTGATCGCGGACGAGGAGGCCCTGCGCCAGCCGCCGCGGCCCTACAGCCACCTCGCGATCCGCCCCTACCCCGAGGGGTACGAACGCTGGGTGACCCTGCACGACGGCACCCGGGTCCTGCTGCGGCCCATCCGCCCGGAGGACGAGCCCCTCTGGCACGAGATGCTGGCCATCTCCTCCCGCGAGTCCATCCGCTTCCGCTTCCGCTACATCTTCAAGGAGACCACCCACCAGATGGCCATCCCCTACTGCTTCATCGATTACGACCGGGAGATGGCCATCGTGGGGATCGTTGAGGAGAACGGGCGGAAGCGGATGATCGGGGTGGGGCGGCTCATCTCCGACCCCGACCGCACCCGGGCGGAATACGCGGTGTTCGTGGCCGACCCCTGGCAGAACAAGGGCCTGGGCAGCATCCTCACCGACTACTGCCTGGAGATCGCGCGAAGCTGGGGGATCCGCAAGGTCACGGCCGAGACCACCCCCGACAACTTCCGCATGATCCGCATCTTCGAGCGGCGCGGCTTCCGGCTGGAGCATAAGTCGGAGGAGAGCGTGGTCCTGGCTGCCAAGCTCCTGGAGTGATCCGGGGGCCCGCCGCGGCAGGCCCGCGCGCCCAAGGAGGCCAGCATGCCCTTCGACGTCCACCGGCTTAAGGACTGGGAAATCGCGGCGGAAGCGGAAAAGAGGATGCCCACCCCCGAGGAGTGGGCCGCCCGTTTGGGCCTGCGCCGGGACGAGCTCATCCCCTACGGCCGCGTGGCCAAGCTCGACCACCGCAAGATCCTGGAGCGCCTAAAGGACCGGCCGAACGGGAGGTACATCGTGGTCACCGCCCTCACCCCCACCCCCTTGGGGGAGGGGAAGACCACCACGGCGCTGGGGCTGATCCAGGGGCTGGCCAAGCGCGGGAAGCACGCGGGGGGGTGCCTCCGCCAGCCCTCGGCCGGCCCCACGTTCAACGTGAAGGGGACGGCCGCGGGCGGGGGCAACGCCCTGCTCCTTCCCCGCACGGAGCTCTCCCTGGGCCTCACCGGCGACATGGACGCCGTGACCAACGCCCACAACCTGGCCATGGTGGCCCTCACCGCCCGGCTCCACCACGAGGCCACCTATTCCCCGGAGGAGTGGGAGAGGCGGGGGTTGCGCCGGCTGGACATCGACCCCCGCCGGGTCCAGCTGCGCTGGGCCCTGGACCTGTGTGCCCAGGCCCTCCGCCAGGTGGTCATCGGGCTGGGGGGGAGGGGCAATGGGATCCCCATGGAGTCCGGGTTCCAGATCACGCCCTCCAGCGAGGTCATGGCCATTTTGGCCATCGCCAAGGACCTGCGGGACCTGCGGGAGCGGCTGGGCCGCATCACCGTGGCCTACGACCGGCGGGGGAACCCCATCACCTGCGAGGACCTGGAGGTGGCGGGGGCCATGGCCGCCCTCCTCCGCCACGCCCTCCACCCCACCCTGTGCTGCACCGTGGAGTACCAACCGGTGCTCGTGCACACCGGGCCCTTCGCCAACATCGCCCTGGGCCAGTCCTCCATCGTGGGGGACCTCTTGGGCCTCAAGCTCTTCGAGTACCACGTGACCGAGGCCGGGTTCGGCGCGGACATCGGGTTCGAGAAGTTCTGGAACGTGAAGTGCCGGCTGAGCGGGCTTGTTCCGGACGCGGCGGTGATCGTGTGCACCGTGCGGGCCCTCAAAGTGCACGGCGGCGGGCCCCGGGTCGTGCCCGGCCGCCCCCTCCCCGAGCCCTACGAAAAGGAGAACCTGGACCTCGTGGAAAAGGGGCTGCCCAACCTCCTCCACCACATCGGGATCGTGCGGAAGGCCGGGGTGACCCCCGTGGTCTGCCTCAACCGCTTCCCCACGGACAGCGAGGCGGAGATCCGGCTCGTGCGCCGGGCCGTGGAGCAGGAGGCCCGGGCGCGGTTCGCCGTGGGCGAGCACTGGGCGAAGGGAGGGGAGGGCGCCCTGGAGCTCGCGGACGCCGTCGTGGAGGCGTGCGCCGAGCCCGGGGAGTTCCGCTTCCTCTACCCCGCGGAGGCCCCGATCCCCGAGCGGGTGGAGCGCGTCGCCCGCGAGGTCTACGGCGCGGAAGGGGTGGCCTGGAGCCCGGAGGCCGAAGAGAAGCTCAAGGAGCTCGCGCGCACGCACGACCTCCACGCGTTTTCCCTCGTCATGGTCAAAACCCACCTCTCGCTCTCCCACGACCCGGAGCGGAAGGGGGTGCCCCGGGGCTGGACGCTCCCCGTGCGCGACGTGCTGGTGTTCACGGGCGCCCGCTTCCTCTGCCCGGTGGCCGGGGACATCACCCTCATGCCCGGGACCGCCTCGGACCCGGCGTTCCGACGCATCGACCTCGACGTGGAAACCGGCCAGGTGAAGGGCCTCCTGTGAGGATGGCGGCCAAGGTCCTGTGGGGGCAACCCGTGGCGGAGCGGATCTACCAGGAGCTCCGCGCGCGCCTGCAGCGGCTCGCCCGCCGGGGCGTGGTCCCCGGGCTGGCCATGGTCCGCGTGGGCGAGGACCCCGCCTCCCTCGTGTACGTGCGCCAAAAGCAGCGGGCCTGCGCGAGCCTGGGGATCCGCAGCCGCGTCCTCGCGCTCCCCGCGGAGACCCCGGAGCCCCGGCTCCTTGGGCTCCTTGAGGAGCTCAACCGGGACCCGGAGGTCCACGGGATCCTCGTGCAGCTGCCCCTACCCCCCCACCTCGCCCCGCTCCGGGCGTTCGCGGCCATCGCCCCTCAAAAGGACGTGGACGGCTTCCACCCCCAGAACATGGGCCGGCTCCTTTTGGGCGAGCCCTACCTCATCCCCTGCACGCCCCACGCCGTCTGGGAGATCCTCCGGCAGAACGGCTACCTCCCGGAGGGGAAGCACGTGGTCATCTGCGGCCGCAGCCCCACGGTGGGCAAGCCGCTAGCCGCCCTCCTCCTCCAGAAAAAGGAGGGGCTGAACGCCACGGTGACCGTGTGCCACACCGGCACGCCGGACCTGGCGCGCTTCACCCGTCAGGCGGACATCCTGGTGGCGGCGATGGGCGCGCCGGGCGCCATCACCGCGGACATGGTGCGGGAGGGCGCGGTGGTGATCGATGTGGGGATCAACCGCGTCCCCGACCCCGCGGCGAAAACGGGCTTCCGCCTCGTGGGGGATACCGACTTCCCGGCCCTCGTGGAGCGGGTGGAGGCCATCACCCCCGTGCCCGGCGGCGTGGGGCCCGTCACCGTGGCCATGCTCCTTTGGAACACGGTCCTGGCCTGCGAGCACCAGCTGGGGCTTTCGGGGCGGGACTAGGCCTCCCTCAGCCCCTCCGCGCCGGGACGGGCTCCCGCGGGGGCGTGAGCCCCCACAGGGCGAGCCCCGCCCCCACCAGGGCGAGCCCCATCACCCAGGGGAAGACCGCGCGGTAGGAGCCCGTGAGGTCCCGGAGAAGGCCGGAGAGGACGTTCCCCAGGACGGCGCCGGCCCCGTAAGCGGTGAAGACGATCCCGTAGTTCTTCCCGTAGTGCTTCATGCCGAAGAGGGCGGCCGTGGCCGTGGGCGCGATGGCCAGCCACCCGCCCAGGTTCAGCCAGAGGAGGCAAAAGCCCAGGAAGTAGACGGCGGGGTGGCTCCCGAGGAAGTAGAGGAGGAGGGCGGCGAGGAGGACGAGGGCGAAGGAGAGGGCGCCGGCGTTGCGGGGGGAGATACGGTCCGTAAGCCAACCGAAAAGCGGGCGTCCCACCCCGTTGAACACGGCGAACACGGAGACGGCGAGGGCCGAGAGCCCCGCGGAGAGGCGGGCCACCTCTTGCCCAAAGGGCGCAGCGATCCCGATGGCCATGAGCCCCGCCAGGCACCCGAGGGCGAACGCGGCCCAAAGCACGTAAAAGCCGGGGGTGCGCAGGAGCTCCCGTGGACCGAGCTCCGCCCCCCTCTCCGGGCGTTTTCGGGCGGCCGAGCCCTCCCCGCCCTCCCGGGGCGGGTAGCGCAGGGGCAGGGCCAGGAGCACCAAAAGCCCGAGGAAGGCCGCGCCGAGGAGGGAGAAGGTGCGGAGCGGGCCGAACCGGGCGATGAGGAAGCCCAGGAGGGGGGCGGTAAGGAGGGGCGAGGCCCCGAAGCCCATCACCGTGAGCCCCAGCGCCAGGCCCCGGCGGTCGGGGAACCAGCGGCTCACCACCGCCAGGGGGCAGCCGTAGACCAACCCCACGCCCAGCCCCGCCACCACCCCGTAGAACAGGGTGAGGGCCCCGAGGTGGGGGGAGAACCCGGCGAGGAGCCAGCCCCCGCCCACGAGGACCCCGCCCAGGAGGGCCGTGCGCCGCGGCCCCCAGCTCTCCAGGGGCTTGCCGCCCAGGGCCATCCCCAGGGCGAACATCGTCAGGAACACCAGAAACGGAAGCCCGCTTTGGGTGGCGCTGAGCCCCCACAGGGCCTCCAGGGGCTTGCGGAACACGCTGTAGGCGTAGATGGCGCCCCCGCACACGTTGATGAGGAAGCCCACGACCAAGAGGTGCCCGCGGCCCCGCAGGGCCCCCACCACCCGTCCCTTCACAGCCGCAACGCCCATCGCTTGCACCTCCCAAAAGGGGGAACGGGAAAAAGGTCCTCAGGGAAGGCCGTGCTTGCGCTTCAGGTGGAGGGTGAGCAGGAAGCTCAGCCCCGCCGCGCTCCCGGCCAGGAGAAAGGCGGGCGTGTAGCTGCCCGTACGGTCAAACAGCCACGAGCCCAGCACCGAGCCCACCGCCCCCATCCCAAACGCCGTGAACACCAGCCCGTAGTTCGTCCCCAGGTTCTTGGGGCCGAAGCACCAGGCCGTGACCGCCGGGAACAGGGCCAGCGTCACGGCGTACCCCCAGCCCAGCAGGGCGGAGGCCCCGTAGTAGGTGGGGACCGTGACCGCCACTAGAGGGAAGGTGAGGAAGACGAGGGTTTGCAGGGCGAACGTGACGCTCATCACCCAAAGCGGTCCGAACCGGTCGCCGAGGTAGCCAGCGAGGGGGCGGCCCAGCCCGTTGGCCAGGGCGAACAGGGACATGGCCCAGGCGGCCTGCCCCGCGGGCAGCCCCAGGGCCACCTGGCCGTAGGGCTTGAGCAGCCCGATGGCCATGAGCCCGCCCACCATCACCAGGGCGAACGAGCCCCAGATCTCGTAGAAGAGGGGGGTGCGCACGACCTCCCGTGGGGGGACGTCGCCGCGGGGGCTGAGGGGGGAGCGCCGGGCCGTGCTCCCGCCCGGCCGCCCCGGCGGCGCCCACCCCGGAGGCGGGTTCCGCAGCACCAGCGCCGCCAGGGCGCTCAGCCCGGCCACCAGGAGCCCCAAAAGGAGGAGCGTGCCCTCCACCCCCCAGGCGGGGAGGAGGACGCTGGCCTTGAGGGGGGAGAAGAGGACGGCGGCGAGGCCGAACCCGGCCAGCGCCAGGGAGATGGCGAACCCGGGCCGATCCGGGAACCACTTGCGGGCCGGGGGGGCCACGCAGGCGTAGGTGAGGGCACAACCCGCTCCGCCCAGCACGCCGTAGGTGGCCACCAGCCAAAGGGGGTGGGGGAGGCGGCCCACCAGGGAGGCCAGGCCGTAGGCCAAAAGGAAGACGAGGGCGCCGGCCAGGGCCACCCGGCGGGGGCCGTAGCGGTCCTGCAGGCGCCCCGCGGGCACCATCCCCAGGGCGAACACCACCATGAACACGGTGAAGGGGAGCGTGGCCTCCGCCGTGCTCCAACCGAACTGCGTGGTGAGGGGGATGACAAAGGAGCCCCAGGCGTAGGACACGCCCCCCATGAGGGCGAGCACGAACCCCGCCCCGAGGATCAGCCCGCGGGGGAAGCGCCGCCCCCCCTCCCGCACCCCGAGGAGCGCCATGGGAGCCCTAGCCCTTGTAGCCCACCACGCGCTTGAGGTCCTCCACGCACTCGGGGTTGCGCAGGGTGGTGATGTCGCCCACCGGCTCGCCCCGCACCAGGGCCTTGAGGATGCGGCGCATGATCTTCCCCGAGCGGGTCTTGGGCACGTCCTCCACGAAGTAGATCTCCGCGGGCCGCGCCGTGGGCCCGATGTACTTGTCCACGGTCTTGATGAGCTCCTTTTTCAGGTCCTCGGAGGGCTGCGCCCCGGCCTTGAGGAGCACAAAGGCCACGGGCACCTCGCCCTTGATCTCGTCGGGCCGGGAGACCACGGCCACCTCGGACACCAGGGGGTGCTGGGACAGGGCGTCCTCCACCTCGGCCGTGGCCAAGCGGTGGCCGGCCACGTTCATCACGTCGTCCACGCGGCCGGTGATGCGGATGTTGCCCATCTCGTCCATGCGGGCGCCGTCCTTGGTGAAGTAGAGGCGGGGCCCGAACTCCCCGAAGTAGGTGGCCCGGAACTTCTCCGGGTCGCCGTAAAGCCCGCGGGTGAGGGCCGGCGGGAAGGGCGGCTCAAGCACGAGGTACCCGCCCTCGCCGGGCTTCACCGGGGCGCCGCCGGCGTCCACGATCTTGGCGCGGATCCCCGGGAAGGGCCGGCCCGCCACGGTGGGGATGAAGGGGCCGATCCCCGGCAGGGCCTGCACGCAGGTGGCGCCCGTCTCCGTCTGCCACCAGGTGTCGATGATGGGGCAGCGCTCCCCGCCGATCAGCTTGAAGTACCAAAGCCAGGCCTCCTCGTTGATGGGCTCGCCCACCGTGCCCAAAACCCGCAGCGTGGTGAGGTCGTACTTCTTGGGCCACTCGTCCCCCCACTTCACGTGCATGCGGATGGCCGTGGGCGCGGTGTAGTACACCGTGACCTTGTGCTTCTCCACGATCTGCCACATGCGGCCGAAGTCCGGGTAGTCCGGGGAGCCCTCGTACACCACGGTGGCCACCCCGTTCATGAGGGGGCCGTAGTTCACGTAGGAGTGGCCGGTGATCCAGCCCACATCGGCCGTGCAGAAGTGCACGTCGTCCTCATGGAGGTTGAAGTCCCATTTGGCCGTGGTGTAGACCTGCACGGCGTAGCCGCCCGTGGTGTGCATCACCCCCTTGGGCTTCCCCGTGGTGCCGGAGGTGTAGAGGATGAAGGCCAGGTCCTCGCTGTCGAGGGGCTCGGCCGGGCAGAAGTCCTTCTCGCCCTGAACGAGCTCGTGGTACCAGATGTCGCGCTTGGGGTCCATGGGCACGGCATGGCCGGTGCGGCGCACCACGATGACCCTCTCCACCTTGGTGCCCGTGAGGGCCTGGTCCGCCTGCGGCTTGAGGTCGATGAGCTTCCCCCGGCGGTAGTAGCCGTCGGCGGTGATGAGGAGCCGCGCCCCGGAGTCCAGGAGGCGATCGCGCAGGGACTCCGCGGAGAAGGCGGAGAACACCACGGTGTGCACGGCGCCGATGCGCACGCAGGCCTGCATGGCGATCACGGCCTCGGGGATCATGGGGAGGTAGATCCCGATGCGGTCGCCCTTCCGGATGCCCAGGCGCTTCAGGGCGTTGGCCAGGCGGGACACCTCGGCCAAAAGGTCCTTGTAGGTGAGGATGCGGTTGGGCTCGTGCGGGGGCTCCGGCTCCCAGATCAAGGCCACCTTGTTCCCCTTGCCGGCCTCCACGTGCCGGTCCAGGGAGTTGTAGGAGAGGTTGAGCTTGCCGCCCACGAACCACTTGTGGGCGTAGGGCTCGTCCACGTAGGTTTCCGACCACTTCTGGAACCACACGATCTCCTCGGCGCGTTTGGCCCAGAAGGCCACCGGGTCCGCCGCCGCCTCCTCGTAGATCTTGGGGTCGGACACCCAGGCGCGGGCCTTCATGGCCTCGGTCGGCCAGTACCAGTTCTCCTTCTTGGGGTCAGGCTGCACCCATCTCACCTTGCCACCTCCTCGCCGAGAGCCTGCACAAACCGACCTTCATCATACTCGGGCGTCCGCGGCCTTCAACGGGGATTTGGCAGCGGCTGCGTTCGGGCGTACAAATTCGGGCGGGGTGGTGCCGGTGCGCGCATTGCGGGGCCTCAAGGACTGCTTGCTGACCGGGTTGGTGGTGCTCCTCCCCCTCACCCTCACGGGCTACGTGCTGTGGCTGGTGTACCGCGCGGCCTACAGCGTGTTCGGGCCGCACACGCCCTTCGCCCAGCTCATGCGCCGCTCCCTGGGGTTTTACATCCCGGGGCTGGAGGCGGTGGTGAGCCTGGGGGTGGTGCTGGTGGTGGGGGCGGTGGGGCGGCACTGGTTGGGGCGGAAGCTCGTGCAGGCCGCGGAGGCCGCGTTCCTCCGCATCCCCTTGGTGCGCAAGCTCTACTGGGCCAGCCGCCAATTGGCCCACCTCCTCCTCCGCCCCGAGGCCTCCCCCCAGGGGCATATGGTGCTGGTGGAGTTTCCCCAGCCGGGCAGCTATGTTTTGGGCGTGCTCACCGCGGAGCGGGTGGAAAAAGTGGGGGCGGCGGCCGGGCAGGAGGTGGCCGCGGTGTACCTCCCCACCGCGCCCAACCCCCTTTCGGGCTGGGTCCTCTTCGTGCCCAAGGAGCGCGTGCGGCCCCTGCCCATGACCGTGGAGGAGGGCATGGGGCTGATCCTCTCCGGGGGCTTCGTGCTCCCCAAGGAGGGCGAGGGTGCCCATCCGCAAGGATAAGCGCGAGCGGTACGTGGAGGTGGAGGTCAGCGGGCCGCGGGAACCCCTGTGGGTGCGTTGCGAGGCCTGCGGGGAGCTCATCTTCAAGCGCAAGCTCCAAGAGAACCAGTACGTCTGCCCCCGCTGCGGCGCCTACTTCTTCCTCTCCGCCCGGGAGCGCATCGCCGCGCTCACCGACCCCGAAACCTTCCGGGAATTCCCCCCGCCCCAGATCCCCGAGGATCCCCTGGGCTTTGCCGACCAGGTGCCCTATCGGGAGCGCCTGGCCCGGGCCCGCCAGGAGACGGGGCTAGGCGAGGCCCTGGTGGCCGGGGAGGCCCGGCTTGCCGGCTACCCCCTGACCCTGGCCGTGCTGGACTTCCGGTTCATCGGGGGGAGCATGGGGGTGGCCGTGGGCGAGGCCCTGTACCTGGCCCAAGCCCACGCGGCGCGGGCGCGCACGCCCTTCGTGTTCGTGGTCTCCTCGGGCGGGGCCCGGGTGCAAGAGGGGGTCCTCGCCCTCCTCCAGATGGTGAAGGTCGTGGCCGGCCGGGAGCTCCTGGCCCAGGAAGGGGTCCCCTACATCGCCGTCCTCACCTACCCCTCCACGGGCGGGGTGCTCGCCTCCCTGGGGAGCCTGGCGGACGTGACCCTCGCCGAGGAGGGGGCCCTCATCGGGTTCGCCGGCCCGCGGGTCATCGAGCAGACCACGGGCGAGCGCCTGCCCCCGGGGTTTCAAACGGCCCGCTTCGCCCTGGAACACGGCCTGGTGGACCAGGTGGTGCCCCGGGCCCAGCTGCGGGAGGAGTTGGCCCGGCTCTTGCGGGTGTTGGCGGAGGAGCCATGAACGAGGAGGAGCGCCTGAAGGTCCTGGAGGAGAAGGCCGCGGAGCTGCGGCGCCTGGCGGAGCAGGACGGTTTGGACCTCGGCGCTGAGCTGGCCGTCCTGGAGCGGAAGATCGCGGAGCTGCGGCGCAAGCTGTACGCCGAGCTTTCCCCCTGGGCGCGGGTGCAGCTGGCGCGCCGGCCCGACCGGCCCAGCGGCCTCCCCTTCGTGCAGGCCCTGTGCGAGGCGTTCTTCGAGCTGCGCGGGGATCGGGTGGTGGGCGACGACCCGGCCCTGCGCGGGGGCCTGGCCCGCCTGGCCGGAAACCGCCTGGTCCTCCTCTTCCACCACCGCGGTTCCACCCCGGAGGAGCAGCGGGCCAGCCGCTTCGGCATGGCCTCCGCGCAGGGCTACTGGAAGGCCAAGCGCCTCATGGAGGTGGCCGCCCGCCTGCGCCTGCCCCTGCTGACGCTCATCAACACGCCCGGGGCCTATCCGGGGGTGCAGGCGGAGGCCCACAACGTGGCCGGGGCCATCGCCGCCTGCATTTGGGCGATGCTGCGGCATCCGGCGCCCACCGTGGCCGTGATCCTGGGGGAGGGGGGTTCGGGCGGGGCCGTGGCCTTGGCCGCCGCCGACCGCGTCCTCATGCTGGAAAACGCTACCTACTCCGTGATCTCCCCCGAGGGCGCCGCCTCCATCCTCTGGAAGGACGCGAAGGTGGCGCCCAAGGCCGCGGAGGCCCTCCGGCTCACGGCCCACGAGCTTTATGCGCTGGGGGTGGTGGACGAGGTCATCCCCGAGCCCATGGGCGGCGCCCACGCCGACTTCGCCGCCACCGTGGAGGCCGTGCGGGAGGCGGTCCTCCGCCACCTGGGGGAGCTTTCCCGCCTTCCCCTGGACGAGCTCCTCCGGGCGCGCTACAAACGCTACCGCCATGTGGGAGCTCAAGGTCCAGGCGCCTAGGGCTCAGGACCTCTGCCAAGCCTGCTCCCACGCGTGTTCTTACATCTTCGCGGGTCTTTCGGAGGAGGCGCGCCGGGAGCTCGCCGCCCTCATGCACCCCCTCTACGTGGAGGCGGGGGAGCTCATCTTCTACGAAGGCCTGCCCGCCTTCGGCCTGTACGTGGTCTGCGAGGGGAAGGTGAAGCTCGCCAAGCGCGTGAAGGCCGGGCACTCCCAGATCCTCAAGCTCCTGGGCCCGGGGGAGATCCTCGGGGAGAAGACCCTGTTCGACCGGGAGACCTACACCTGCTACGCCAAGGCCCTGGAGCCCTCCCGCCTCATGTTCATCGCCCGCGAGGATTTCCTGGCCTTCCTGAGGAAGTACCCGGACGTGGCCCTGCGCCTGATCGAGAAGCTCTCCCGGGAGCTCAAGGCCTTTGGGGACAAGCTGGTGGAGATCACGGCCCGCTCGGCCAAGGAGCGCCTGGCCCGCGTGCTTTTGGAGCTCGCCCGGGCCTTCGGCAGGGCCACGCCCGAAGGCCTGGACATCGGGGTGGAGCTGCCCCGCAGCGAACTGGCGGAGATGGCCGGGGTGTCCACGGAGACCGCGGTGCGCATCCTTTCGGAGTTCAAGGAGCGGGGGATCCTCGCCCTCCCCGGCCGGCGCATCCTCATCCTGCGCCTGGAGGAGCTGCAGGCCCTCGCCCACCCCTTCCGCACCTTCCTGCGGGAGAACCTGCTTTGAAGAAGGTCCTTTTGGGGATCGGAAACCCCCTTGGCCGCGACGACGCCCTGGGGCTGCGGTTGGCTGAGGGCTTTGCCGGGCCGGGCTGGGTGGCCCTCCCCGCCCCCAGCGTGGAGAACGCCCTCAGGAAGGTCAAAAGCCTGGAGCCGGACCTCCTGGTGGTGGTGGACGCCGCGGAGATGGGGTTGCCGCCGGGGAGCATCCGCCGCCTCCCCCTGCACCACGTCCCGGCCATGCTCGGCTCCACCCATGGCCTCCCCCTGCCCCTGCTTTTGCGCCTGGCCGGCATCCCCCACGTGGTCCTGATCGGGGTGGAGCCCAAGGAGCGCGGGGTGGGCGAGGGGATCAGCCCCGAGGTGGCGGAGGCCCTTTCCCGGCTGGCGCGGATCCTGGCCGAGGGCCGGCTGGAGGAGATCCCCGAGCTAGTCCCAGACGAGGCGGATTAGGCCGGGGCCCAGGCCTTCGGCGCGCCGGGCCCCGCACCACGGGAGGAACCCCGCGTTTGTCCCGTACGCCCGCACCCGGGGGCACTCCTCGGGGGGAGCGGGCAGGGGGGTGGGCGCGGGGGCCAGGCCCGGCCCCTCCAGCCAGAAGAGCTGCGCCGGCCCCACCTCCGGGTCGGCCAAGGGCACGAGCTGGAAGGGGTAGCCCCAGCCGGGGTTCACCACGAGCGCCCTCTCCTTGAGGTCGTAGCCCACCACGAGGGCGTAGTGGTTGGGGAGGAGGCCGCCGCGGCCCTCCCAATCGAACAGGAGCACGGGGGGGTTCCCGCGCGCCAGGAGCTCCACGGCCTTTTGGAGGAGCTCGTCCAGGGGGGCGCCGAGGGTGTGGACGCGGGCCGCGGGGAGGGCGGCGCGCACGTAGGCCTCCAGGCCCTGGGCGAACTTCCAAGGCCAGGTGAGCCCCTGTTCCACCCCCTCCCAAAGCACGGTGACGGTCCCCATCAGGCGGTGCAGCTCAGCCAGCGCCCTCTGCGGGGCGCGGCGCACGAGGTCCAGGCCCAGGCAAGCGTCCCAATACCAAAGGAGGAGGCGGGCGGCCTCCGGGCCGCAGCCCGCGGGGATCCTTCGGCCCTCCTCTTCCAGCCAGCTCGGCCCCCAGGCCGGGAGCCCAAGGACGAGGAGGCGGCTGGGGGGCGCGGCCGGCGCGGCCCCGCGGGGGCCGGTCAACCCCAAAAGGATCAAGGCCAGGATGAGGAAAAGGCCGAACCTCATGGGGCCTCCCCAAAGGACCGCCACGTGAGGCCGATGGCCACAGCGTAAAGGAGGACGGTAGCGGGGAAGAGGGGCGCGAACCCCCAGCGCACCTGAACGAACCCGGAGATGAGGGACCCCAGGGCCCAGCCGCCCTGCCAGCACACGGTGTTCACCGCGGAGGCGCCGCTGCGGAGCTCCGGGGGCACGGCCTCCATCACGGCCACGGAGAACATGGGGCCGGCCAGGTTCATGAGGCTGGTGCGCACCAGGTAGCCCAGGATGGCGAGGGAGGCCACGGGGACGTACCCCCACAGGAAGAAGAACGGCAGGGAGAGGGCCTGGCAGGCCACCACCACCCGGATGCGGCCGAACCGGCGGGCCAAAAGGGGCGAGGCGAGGTTGCCGACCCCGATGAGGAGGGAGTTCAGGGCGAACACCAGACCCAAGAGGGGATCAGGCAAGGCGAAGCGCAGGCGGAAGAAGAGGTTCACGAACGGGAGGATCAAGCCGGCCCCGAGTCCGATGAGGACGTTGATGAGGGCCAGCCGGCCCGCGAAGCGCCGGTACCCCCGCAGGGCCCGTAGGGAGAGGGCGGGGGAGTTCCGCCCCCCGTGCAGCCCGACGAGGGGGATGAACGCGCAGAGGTACAGGAAAAAGCCGGTGAGGAGGGCGGCGCGGTAGGCCTCCGGCCCCTGGGCGGGCAGGCCCCCCAGGGCGGCGTAGAGGCGGGGCAGGACCCCGGCCAGGGCGGAGCCGGCCATGCCCGCCAGGACGGAGGCGCCCGCTTGCAGCCCAAAGAGGCGGGCGCGGGCCCCGCCCTCCGCGAGCTCGGCCAGGAGCGGCCCGCCCACCACGGCCCCCATGGCCCCGCCCAGGCCGCCCACCGCCGCGGCCGCCACCAACCAGCCCGGCCGCGGCAGGAGGGCAGGCAGGGCCATGCCCGCGGCCTGGAGGCCCATCCCCCCAAGGAGGAGGCGCTTGTAGCCCATCGCGCCGGCGCTCAGCCCCAAGGGCAGGGCCGTGGCCACCACCACCAGGGAGGAGATCGCCGTAAGAAGGCCGATCCAGTCCTGCCCGTACCCCAAGTCCTTGAGGTAGAGGTTGAAATAGAGGCCGTGGAAGCTGCCGGCGAAGCTCCCCACGACCGAGCTCAGGAGGAAGAGCCGCGCGTCCCTGGGGAGGGCCATGGCCTTATGCGGCGAGGAGCTCGGCCTCGAGGAAGTCCGCGACGAGCTCGGGGTCGGGGGGGAGGAGGGGGATGCCGTCGGGCACGCGGGCCGGCCGATCCGCGATCACCGCCAGAACGGGGATGCGCCCGGCCAAGGGCTCGCCGCTTCGGTACACCTCGATCTTGGGAAAGGCCGAGCCCTTGAAGCCCTCCAGGATCACCAGGTCCAGGTCCCCCATGTAGCGGGCGAGGTACTCCTCCAGGGGATCCCCGGGGTGCTCCCAGAACAGGGCGCCCAGCCGTTGGGAATAGAGGAGGACGCGGGCCGCCCCCGCCTCCCGGTGCCGGAACGTGTCCTTCCCAGGGGTGTCCGGCTCCACCTCGGGCCCCACGTGCTTGACCGTGCCCACCCGGTAGCCCCGGGCCCGCAGGACCGGGATGAGCCGGCAGATGAACGTGGTCTTTCCGGAGCCCTTATGCCCAATGACGGCCAGGACCTTCACGAAGTCCTCCGAAACGGGCGGGATTATAGCGCCGCGCCCAGGACCCTTGACCGGGGCGCGCGCGGCGGCGTATATTGTGTTTTGACTTTTCTTTTCGGGAGGTGGCACAGGATGCGCAGGATTTGGGCGATTTTGGCCGCGGTTTCCTTGGGCCTGGCCGGGCTTGGGGCGGAGAAGTTCATCGTGGCCTCGGACCTCGCTTGGCCCCCCTTCGAGTGGGTCTCGGCCAAGGGGCAGTACCTCGGGTTCGATCTCGATGTGATGCGGATGATCGCCGTCCTGGAGGGGTACGAGATCGAGATCCTCAACCTGGCCTTCGACTCCATCATCCCCGCGGTCCTCGCCGGCATGGTCGATATTGGAGCCTCGGGGTTCACCATCACCGCGGAGCGGGCCCAGGTGGTGGACTTCTCCTCGCCCTACTGGGCTTCGGACCAGACGGTGCTTGTGCGGGCGGATTCGGGCCTGAACATCATCACCGCCCTCCTGCCCGGGCGAAGGGTGGGCGCCCAGCGCGGCACCACCGGCGCCCTCTGGGTGGAAGAAAACCTCCTCGCCAAGGGCGTGGCCGTGCAGCTGATCCTCTACGAGACCTACCCGGAGGCCATCATGGACCTCTTGGCGGGCCGGATCGACGCGGTGATCCAGGACCAGGCGCCCTCCGAGCAGGCCGTGCGCCAGTACCCCGGCAAGCTCCTCATCGTGGGCATCATTAAGACCTACGAGGAGTTCGGGTTCCTGGTGGCCAAGGGCGATCCCAAGAGGATCCTGCCGCGCATCGAGCGGGGAATGCGCAAGCTCAAGGAGACGGGGGCGTGGGACAACCTCGTGGCCGCCTACTTCGGGAACCCTTTGGACGCCATCGAGGCCGCCTGGGAAGCGTGCATCCCCATCCTCACCGTGGAGAAGGACCCCGTGCGGTACGCGGCGTGCCTGGCGGCCAAGGTGCGGGAGCGGAGCCCCTGACGCCGGCGGGGGAGGCCCCTAGGGCCTCCCCCTTCCCTTGGCCCTCGAGCCCTGGCTTAAGGTTTGGACCAACCTTCCCTCCTTCCTCCAGGGGCTTTCCCTCAACCTCGCCCTCTTGGGGGGGCTTTTGGCCCTGGGCCTGGTCCTAGGGATCCTCCTGGCCATCCTGGAGGTCTACGGGAGCCGGCCCTTGCGGTACGCGGCCTCCGCCTACGTTTGGCTTTTCCGCAGCATCCCCGAGGTTCTGCTGCTCCTGCTTTTTTGGTTCGGTCCGGCCCGGTTCGGGGTGAGGCTCTCGCCGTTTGCCGCAGCCGTGCTCGCCTTGGGCCTGCGCTCCGCCGCCTACCAGGCCCAGATCTTCCGGGGCGCCTTGCGGGCCGTGCCCGCCGGGCAGATGCTCGCGGCCCGCGCCCTGGGGCTCTCTAAATTCCAGGCCGTGCGCTTCGTGCTCCTGCCCCAGGCGCTGCGGCTTTCTCTGGCCGGCTGGGGCAACGAGTTCGCCGTGGTCCTCAAGGACACCACCCTGGCCTACGCCGTGGGCGTGGCGGAGGTCCTGCAGCGGGCGCGCGCCCTGAGCGTCGTGGAGCTGCCCCTCACCCTCCCGGCGTACTTCACCGTGGCCCTCCTCTTTTTGGGCGTCACCTACGGGGGGCTGTTCGCCCTGGGAGCTTTGGAAAAGAGGCTCCGCATCCCTGGCCTCGAGGCGCGGAGGTGAGGCATGCTCCTTAGGGTGGAGGACCTGCACAAGCGCTACGGCCGCGAGGAGGTCCTGCGAGGGATCTCCTTTTCCCTGGAGAAGGGGGAGACGAAGGTCATCATCGGGCCCTCGGGCACGGGGAAGTCCACGCTCCTGCGGTGCATCAACCGCCTGACCGAGCCCGACCGGGGCCGCATCTTCCTGGAGGACGTGGAGATCACCTCGCCCAAGGCGGACATCAACAAGATCCGCGCACAGATCGGCTTTGTTTTCCAGGACTTCAACCTCTTCACGCACCTTACGGCCCTGGACAACGTGCGGCTGGGCCTTATGCGCGTAAAGGGCCTGCCCAAGAAGCAGGCCACGGAGCGGGCCCTGCGCGAGCTGGCCCGGGTGGGGCTTGCGGACAAGGCCAAGGCCTACCCGGCGGAGCTCTCCGGCGGCCAGCAGCAACGGGTCTCCATCGCCCGGGCCTTGGCCATGGACCCCAAGCTCATCCTCTTCGACGAGCCCACGAGCGCCCTCGACCCCGAGCTCATCGGGGAGGTGCTCTCCGTGATGGTGGACCTGGCCAAAAGCGGGATGACCATGCTGGTGGTGACCCACGAGATGGGCTTCGCCCGCTCCGTGGCCGATGAGATCATCTTCATGGAGAAGGGCGTGATCGTGGAGCAGGGGCCCCCGGAGCAGCTCTTCAAGCACCCCAAGCACCCCCGCACCGCGGAGTTCCTCCGCCGCATCACCGAGCTCTACGGAGGGGAGGGGTGAACCTCGTCTTCAAGTGGAAGTGGCTTCCCGACCTCGCCCAGGGGCTCGCCCTGACCCTGGAGCTCACCGGGCTCTCCATGGCCCTGGGCGCGGTCCTCGGGCTCGCCCTCGCGCTCCTCCGCGTGTACGCCAAGGGCCCGCTCCTCCCCCTCTACGGCCTGGCCTCGGCTTACGTGCACTTCTTCCGGGGAACCCCCCTTCTGGTGCAGCTCATGGGCCTTTATTACGGCCTCCCCGCTCTAGGGATCCGGCTCAGCCCGTTCCTCGCCAGCCTCTTGGCCCTCACCCTGAACACCGCGGCCTACCAGGCCGAGTACTTCCGGGGCGCCATCCAATCGGTGAAAAGCGGGCAGATGCTGGCGGCCCGGGCCATCGGCCTCACCCGCCTCCAGGCCCTCCGCTACGTGATCCTCCCCCAGGCCCTGCGCCTCGTGATCCCGCCCTGGTCCAACGAGCTCGTGTACATGATCAAAGGGTCCGCGATCGTGTACCTGGTGGGGATGTTGGACCTCATGGGCCGGGCCCGGACCATTGGCACCAAAGAGTTCCGGATGTTCGAGGTTTTGGTGGTCACGGCCCTGTTCTATTTGGCCCTGATCCTCCTGTTCACGGTGGCCCTGCGTTGGGTGGAGAACCGGACGCGCATCCCCGGCCTGGGCGTCCCCGGCCGGTCTTGACCCTTCAGCGCCCGAAGAACTCCCGGATGAGGCCCTCCAGGGCCGCTTGGGCGGGGCCGCCGGCCGCGCGCAGCAGAGCTAGAAACCGCGAGGCCTCGGCCAGCCCCCAGCGGTGTTCTTCCCGGAACCGCCGCAGGGCCCCAAAAAACGCGGCATCCCCAAGGAGCGTGCGGACCTCGTGCAGAAAGAGGGCCGCGCCGCTGTAGGCGTAGCCGCTGTAGCTCCACCGGGCGTTGGGGCTCCCCGCGAATTCCCAGAGGGCGCAGCCCACGCTTCCGCGGGGGAACAGGACCTTGGCCTGCGCCCACCGCGCCCTCCAAGCTTCCACCAGGCGCCCAAGCTCCCCGCGGGCCTCAAAGTAAAGGCCGGAGGTGTAGGTGGCCAGGCCCTCGTCCAACCAGGGCTCGGCCACCTGGTCCGTGCCCACCTCCCCGTACCACCACTGGTGCGCGAGCTCGTGCGCGACGATCTCCGCGAAGAAGTCGCGCTCCGGATCCACGGCGTAGTCCCAGTCGATGAGGATCAGGCGGGGGTATTCCACCCCGGCCGCGCCCACCAGGGGCACGAACACCAAATCCAGGTCCGGATAGGGGTAGGGGCCGAGGAGCGCGGTAAAGAGGGCCAGGGCCTCGGCGGCGATCGCCAACGCCCTTTCCGCGGCCAAACGCAACTCCGGCGGGAAAACGGCGCGCAACCGCACCCCGGGAAGCGCACGGCGCTCCTCCTCAAAGCCCTTCACCAGCACCAGGCCCAGCTCCCGCAGGTTCTCCCCCGCGAGGCGCCAAAGGCCGGGCCCCAGCTCCTCTTCCTCCCCGCTCCCCACCGGGACCCAACCCAGGGGGGCGCTCAGGGTCAGCACGTAATCCGCGGCCTCGGCCACGAGGTTGTCCCCAAAGGGGAAGGTGGGGTGGACCCGCCACCCCCCGTCCCACGGGGCCAGGAGGGGGTAGAACTGGGCCAGGGTCAGGGTGCGCTCCTGGCGCCAGAAAATCCCGTACCCATGGGAGGAATCCGGGAGAACCCCGGCGAACGCCAGGGCCAGCGTGGCCGTCGGCGGGCAAGGCCGGGGCGCGCGGACCAAAAGCACCGTGGGGTCCAGGGCCTCCCAGGAGGCTGGGGCCCCTTCGGCCCAGGCCCCGGTCACGGAAAGGAACGGCCCGAAGTGGTTGGGGTAGAGGCGGAACACGAACTCCGAGGACCCCGGGCAGGGGAAGGTCACCTGAGCGCTTCCCTCCAGCGTTCCCTGCTCCGCGACCTTCAGGGTCAGGACGTAGGAGATGGGGGCGGCGGAGGCCCAAAGCCCCAGGGCAAGAAAGAGGAGGGCCCTCATTCCTTTTCCTCGGGCGGGTGGCGGAGGAACGCGGGGAGGTCGTAGTTTTCGGTGGGGGGTCGGCGGGGGATCCGGCGGGGCGGGGGCTTGGGGCCCGGGCGCTCCTCCGGCGCCTCCTCGCGGAAGTCCGTGGCCACCACGGTCACCGCCAGCCTCCCCGAGAGCTCGCCGCGCACCACCGCGCCGAACACCAGGTCCGCCTCGGGGCTTGCGGATTTGCGGATGAACTCCGCGACCTGCGTGACCTCCGCGAGCGTGAGGTCCTCGCCGCCGGAGATGTTGAGGAGGATGCGGCGCGCGCCCTGGATGGAGCCGGTCTCCAGGAGGGGGTTGGTGGCCGCGGCCTTGGCCGCCTTCAGGGCCCGGCCCTCGCCCTGGGCCTCGCCCATGCCCATCACCGCCGTGCCCGCGCCCCGCAGCACCGCCGCCACGTCCGCGAAATCCAGGTTGATGAGCCCCGGCAGGGTGACGAGGTCGGAGATGCCCCGCACGGCCTTGAGGAGCACGGCGTCCGCGAGCTCGAAGGCGCGGGTGATGGGCACGCCGGGGGAGAGCTCCAGGAGGCGGTCGTTGCGGATGACGATGAGCACATCGGCCTCGCGTTTGAGCCGCTCCAGGCCCGCTTGGGCCCGCTGGGCCCGCACCAAACCCTCAAAGGAAAAGGGCAGGGTCACCACGCCCACGGTGAGGGCGCCGTGGGTGCGGGCGAGCTTGGCCACCACGGGCGCGGCGCCCGTGCCCGTCCCGCCCCCAAGGCCGCAGGTCAGGAACACGAGGTGGGCCCCGGCGAGGACCTGCTCGATGTCGAACAGGACCTCCTCTGCGGCCTGTTTTCCGCGCTCGGGGTCGCCGCCGGCGCTGCGGCCGCCCGTGGCGCCCGCCCCCAAAAGCACGCGGTCCGCCACCTTCGCCTGGGCCAGGGCCTGGGCATCGGTGTCCATGGCCACCAGCCGCACCCCGGAAAGCCCGGCGGCGCGCATGCGCTCCACCGCGTTCACCCCGCCGCTGCCCAGCCCCACCACCACGATCTGCGCGCCGGGCACCTTGGGCTCGGGCCTCTCCAGCGCCTCCAAGAGGGGGAGCTCCCCCACCCTCACCTCCTGGGCCCCGAGCACGCGCTGGACCGCCTCTTGAAGCTTGGGGAGCTTGCGCAGGACGTAGGCCCGCTTGAACTCGCTGTCGAGCTCCAAAAAGAGGACGCGGCGTTCCGGGTCAAACCGCACCTTGTCCGGGGAGGCGGGGAGGCAGGCGCGCAGGACCATGTCGGTGAGGCTGCTCAGGACCTGCCGCCACTTCTGCGCGAAATCCTTGTCCCGCTCCATCCGGACGGGACATTTTGGTCAGGCCGCAATCCCCCGTCAACTGCGGCGCAAGAGCGCAGGGATTTCCCGGAAATCGTGGGTCACGAACCGGGCGGCCGCGGCCACCGCCGGGTCCTTGGGGGCGTAGGCGATGCCCACCCCCACCGCGGCGAGGACGGGCACGTCGTTCACGTGGTCCCCCACGAAGGCGAGCTCCGCAAGGTCCACCCCGAGCTCCCGGGCCTTGGCCTCCACCACGGCCAGCTTGTCGTTCAGGCCCACGCGGACGATGGCCTCGCCGGTGAAGCGGCCGTCGGCGACCAGAAGCTCGTTGGCCACGTAGAAATCAAGGCCGAGCTCCTCGCACACCCGCGCGGCCACGAGGGACACCCCCGAGGACACGATGCCCAGGAGGAGGCCCATGCGGCGGAGCTCGGCCACGGTCTCGGGCACGCCCGGGGCGTAGGGCGGGGGGAAGATCTTGGCCGCGACCTGGGCCACGGGGATGCCCTTGAGGTGGCGGGCGTTTTCCCGCACCCACTCCGGGTAGCGCTCGGGCTGGCCGCGGTACTGCTGGAGGAGGGCATCCCAGAGGGGGCCCACGCCCGCGGCCAGCCCGAGGGCCCCCCAGCTGGACTCGTACGCCACGCCCGCGTAGCGCACGAGCGTCCCGTCCAGGTCGAAGAAGACCGCGCGGACCCTCACTCCAGGCCCACCAGGCGGATGGCCCGGCCCAGCCCCCCAAGACGGCCGGCGGGCACCTCCAGGGCCGTGAGGAAGGGGCTGGCCGCCCCGTACCGGTCCGGCGCCTCGGGCGGCATGCGGTTCCGACCCAAGAACCTCCCGTCCGCCCCGAAGAACACGATCTCCAGCTCCACGAACACGTTCTGCATGTGGAACTGGCTCACCGCGGGGCTCTCGAACACGAAGAGGATGGCCAGGTCCTCGGCCCATTCCGGCGGGACGCCCATGAAGCCGAGGAACCGCTCGTGGGCCTCGTCGGCCAGGAGGACGGGCAGGCGCAGGGTGCGGCCGTCCTCATCCTGGAGGACCGCGGTGCGGCGGGCCAGCGTGCCCAGGACCCCCGGCAGGGCGGGCAGGGGCGGCGGGGCCAGGAGGGGCGCCGGGTCCCTCCCCCCGCCCCCGAACTCGAGGGGGGTGGCGCCGATCCCGTCCCCGCGGTCCGGGCCCGTGTAGTGGGAGTACCAGTTCCCCCGGCCATAGGGCGCCCACCGGTTCTGCCCGAAATCCCGCGCCGCCCGCCGGCACTCCCACACCAGGTTCTCGTAGATCTCCGTGTCCCGCGATTCCCGGCCGAAGTAGAACCCGTCCCAAGACCGGTAGATGACGTTGTGCCGCACGACGTTTCCCGTGGGGAACGCCTCTTGATAGGCCTCCTCGAAGATGATGCCGATGTTGGCCCGCACGATGTGGTTGAGCTCGATGATCCCCTGGGAGCCGAAGTTCGAGACCCCATAGCCGTAGGCGATCATGGAGTTCCGGGCCACGCGGGCGTAGCGCACCCCTCTGTCGAGGAACACGGCGACGTCGCCCTGCCAGAAGCTGGAGGCCTCCACCACCGGCCCCAGGGCGGACTCGATCTTCACGCCGTAGGGGTTCTGGTAGAAGAGGCTTTTGCGCACCACGGGCTCCTGGGAGGCCCCCGCGATGTGCACGCCCACGGGGCCGGCCGCAAACGCGTTGTTTTGGGCAAGGAAGCGGTCGGAGGCGTTTACATAGATCCCCACGCGGTTGGCGTAGATGCCGCAGTTCTCCACCACCACGTCGTCGGAGAGCCAGACGGCGATCCCGGCCTCCTTGGAGTTGGCGATGCGCGGGGAGTCGCGTACCACCGTGCCGGGCGAGGAGAGGATGAGGATCCCGTGGCTGCGGGGCCGGGAGATGTCCGCGCCTTCAATCCGCACCCGCCGGGAGAAGGCCACCACGATGCCGTCGGTCTGGTCAATTTTGGGCTCGCGCAGCACCACGTTCTCCGCAGCGGCCAGGGTGATGTGCCCGGCGTCCAGCCCCACCAGCACCCGGTCCTTGAGCCCAAAATAGTAGAACACCGGCTTTCCGTTCACGGTGTTCGTGGCCTCGATGAGGTGGTCGTAGTCCTCCGGGGCGGTCCCGAGGACCTGGAGGCCCACGCCCGAGACCCCAAAGAAGTTCTCGCGCACCACGAGCTTTCGGGAGGACTGGATGCGGAGGCCGTTCACGCTGTCTTGCACAAGGCAGTCCTCGACCACCCCGCCGGTCACGTTTTGAAGGAGGATCGCGGCGCCCCGGGGGTCCTGGGCCCCGAGGACGCGGCACCCCCGCAGGACGAAGGCCTTGCGCGTGTTCTCGATGCGGATCCCGAAGGGCTGGTCCGCGGGGACGCGGATGGTCCACCCCACAAGGAGGTAGGGATCCGTGGGCGTGCCGGTTCCCGCGACCACCCCGTTCTCCGCGGTGAAGTCCTGGTCGGAAAGGATGACGATCGGCCCCCGCTCCTGCGCCCCGGCGGCGAGGGCCAGAAGGCAAAGCCCAAAAACGATTGCCTTGCGCATTCCCCCTCCTTAGACTTGGGCCACAAGGATAGCGGTTGGGGAAAGCCCAGGCAAAGGTCGCGGAGGAAAGGAGGAGGGGGTATGGAGCTTTCGCGGATGAGCTGGGCCCAGGCCCGGGAGGCGTTGGGGAAGGCCCAGGTGGCCCTCTTCCCCGTTGGGTCCACGGAGCAGCACGGTCCCCATCTCCCCTTGGGCACGGACTGGCTCACGGCGCAAGAGATCGCGCGGCGGGCGAGCGCCCGGGGCGGATGGCTCGTGCTCCCCACCGTCCCCGTGGGCGTCTCCGAGCACCACCGCCAGTTCTGGGGCACGTTGTGGGTGCCGCCGGAGGTGCTGCGGGACTACGTGATGGGCGTGGCCCGGGCCCTGGCCAGCCACGGGCTCCGCAAGCTCGTGTTCGTGAACGGCCATGGGGGGAACACCGCGGCCCTGGAGGAGGCCGCCCGCCGCCTGCGCCAGGAGAGGATCTACGCCTTCGTGTACGTGTGGTGGCGGGCCGTCTCCGAGGTCATCGCCCAAGTGATCGAGGGGAGCGGCTCCCACGCGGGCGAGCTGGAGACGGCGGTGATGCTGGCCATCGCGCCGGAGCTCGTGCGCCCGGAGCGGTACCGGGAGGCCGCGGAGCGGAGCGCGCCCGAATGGGGGAAAAGGGTTGAGGGCGTGGAGGTGGGGTTCGACACCCTGGACTTCTCCCAAAGCGGGTGCATTGGGGATCCCGGCCGGGCCACGGTGGAGAAGGGCGAGCGGGTGTTGGCGGCGGCCGCGGAGCGCCTGGACGCGTTCTGCCGGTGGTTGGCGGCCCAGCCCGAGGAGGCCCTCGCGCCCAAACCCCATCTGCCATGAGCGGACGCCTCCCCCCGGGACAGCGCTGGGTCGAGGAGCTCATCGTTTACGACATCGGCCCCGTCCCCCCTTTGGACCTGCGGGACTTCCGGCTGCGGCTGGTGGGGGCCGTAGCCCAGCCCCAGGAGCTCACCTGGGCCGAGCTCCTCGCCCTCCCCCAGGTTCAGGTGCGCGCGGACTTCCACTGCGTGGAGGGCTGGAGCGTGCCCGACCTCCTTTGGGAGGGGGTCTCCGGAGCGACCCTGGTGGAGCTGGTGCGGCCGGACCCGGAGGCGGCGTGGGTGGTGGCCTACGGCCGCGATGGGTACAGCACCAACGTGCCCCTCCCCCACTTCGCCCGGCCGGAGACGGTCCTCGCCCACTCCCTAAACGGGAACCCCTTGCCCCTCGAGCACGGCTGGCCCTTGCGCCTCGTCGTACCCTCCCTCTACGCGTGGAAGAGCGCGAAGTACCTCGTGGCCTTGGAGTTCCGGAGGGACCTCAAGCGGGGCTATTGGGAGGAGCGGGGGTACCACGACGTGGGCGACCCCTGGCGGGGGGAGCGCCGCCGCTAAAACAGGCCGGACCAGAAGTACCCGTTCATGGGGCCGAAGCGGGCGAACGGCCAGACCCGGAAGAACGGGCAGCCGATGAAGTCCTCCTCGGGCACGAACCCCCAGTAGCGGGAGTCGTAGGAGTTGAGGGTGTTGTCCCCCAGCACGAAGAGGTGGCCGGGCGGGACGAGGGTGGGCTCGGTCCCGTAGCGGATCCCGAGGCCCGTGCGGGCGTAGACGCGGTCCGCCAAGGGGGGGAGGGGCATCCCGTCCACGAGGACCTTCCCCCCCGGCGCGATCTGCACCGTCTGGCCGCCCTTGGCGATGAGGCGCTTCACGTACCGCGCCCGCCGCGCCTTGTAGTCCACCCCCAGGTCCCCAAGGTCCTTGGCCCCCGGGGGCACGCGCACGTAGCAGGTGACGACCTGGGCCTCCCGGGCGGTGATCTCCCGCAGGACGGTGAACTCCAGGGTGGAGCCCTGGGCGGCCTGGATGCGCCGGGCGAGGGTGCGCAGGGAGGGGACGGGCTCCCCGCCCACCCCGAGGTCCCAGCGGCCGGGCGCCACGAGGTAGTCCCCCTTCTGCAGGCCGGCCTCCGCCGCGGGGCTCCCCGGCCGCACCCCCGCCACCCGCAGCTCCTCCAAAAACCAAAACACCACGATGCGCCCCGGCGCCGGCTCGCGGAAGTGGTAGGAGAGGATGTCCACGAAAAAGGAATCCCCGGGGAGGATGGCGGGGATCATGGACCCGGTGGGCACGGTCATGCGCACGGTGACGTAGGTGATGATGAGCCAAAAGAGGAGGCCGACCTCCGCGAGGGTCTCCGCCCAAGCGAGGTAGCGCTCGGCGCGGGGGGAGAGCTGCACCCCCTTGCGGCGCAAGAGACGGATGAGCCAGGGCGGCTTTTTGGCCTTGCGGCGGGCCCGGTACCACCGCCAGACCCGCACCGGCCAGGCCGGCCGCTTCCCTGCCCTGCCCATCACTGGATCTTGTGGATGCGGGTGACCCGCCGCAGCCAGTAGGGCCGGCTCTGCCGCACCGTGTTCCGCTTCACCACCTCAATGCGCGCGATCTTGGGGGAGCAAAGGGGGATGGTGCGCTCCACGCCCACGCCGGCCGCCACCCGGCGCACCGTCACCGTCCGGTTCACCCCGCTTCCGGCGATCTTGAGCACCACCCCTTCGAAGGGCTGGAGGCGCTCCCGAGCGCCCTCGGAAATGCGCTCGTAAAGGCGGATGATGTCGCCAGGCCGAAACTCCGGGAGGTCCTCCCGCACGAACTGGGACGTGGCGATCCTGAGGAGATCATCCATTCCGGTCATGGTTCCTCTCCTTTCAAGCGGTCCAGGATAATGGCCGCTGCGGCCCGTACAGAAAGGTGATTGTACCCGCCGGCCCGCACCGCGGGGAGGAGCGCATCGCACGCGGCCAGGAGCTCGTCGGTCATGCCGTGGCCCGTGCCGAACAGCACCAGGGTGGGCACCTCCCGCAGCCGCTGCCGGGCCTCCTCCCAGGCCACCTTGGGATAGGGGAGGCGGTGGGCCCGGGCCGTGGTCCCCAACACCCACGGCGGCCGCCCCTCCTGGGCCGTGATCTCCTCGTACACCTCCTCCAGATCCGCCCGGATGGCCACGAGCTCCAGCGCCTCCCGCCGCGAGGGGAGCTCCTCCTCCGAAAGCCAGAACTCCACCAGGCGCGCGGCGATGCGGCGCTGGCTCTCCAAGGGGTGCACCAGGTAGAACCGGTGCACGCCGTAGGTGCGGGCGGTGCGCGCCAGGTCCGGCACGTCCAGGGAGGTGAGGGCGGTGGCCACCACCTGCCCCTCCCGGTTGCGCATGGGGAAGTGCAAAAGGGCGATGTACAGCCGGGCCATGGGCCCAGAAGCCTACGGGAAGAAAAGAGGGCGGGCAAGGCCGGAGCTTTGGCGGGGCCTCCGCGGGAACGGTAGACTGGCGGGGGATGAAGCGCGGGCCGTGGTGGGCGGTGGGGGCCGGGGTCCTGGCCCTGGATCAGGGGCTCAAGGCCTGGGTGGAACGCCACCTCGCCCTGGGCGAGCGCCTCCCTGTGCTGCCCCCGCTGCTCAGCGTGACGCGGGTGCACAACGCGGGCGCGGCGTTCGGCCTCTTCCCCCAGGGCGCGGCGGCGTTCCTGGCCACGGCGGCCGTGGCCACCGTGCTCTTGGGAGCGTTCCTCCTCTCGGGCCGGGCCCGGGGCCTTTGGGGCTGGGGCGCGGCCCTGGTGGCCGCCGGGGCCCTGGGCAACCTCATCGACCGGGTCCGGCTCGGCTACGTCCTGGACTTCCTGGAGCTCCCCCGCTTCCCCGTGTTCAACGTGGCCGACGCCGCCATCGTCCTGGGCGCCCTCCTCTTGGGGCTGGGGCTCCTCAGGAGCGGACGATGAAGCCCTTGTTCATCGTGCTGGAGGGCCCGGACGCCGCGGGGAAGTCCACCCAGCTTCGCCTTCTGGCCCAGGCCCTCGCCGCGCGGGGGATCCCGGTGGTGACCACGCGGGAGCCGGGGGGAACCCCGCTGGGAGAGCGGATCCGCACGATCCTCCTGGACCCCGCCAGCCGCATGCGCCCCCTCACCGAGCTCCTTCTCCTGGTGGCCGACCGCCACGAGCACGTGGAGGAGGTGATCAAGCCCGCCCTGGCCCAGGGCAAGTGGGTCCTCTGCTCCCGCTACACCCTCTCCAGCTTGGCCTATCAGGGGCGGGGCCGCGGCCTCCCCTTGGACCTCATCCAAAGGCTCAACGAGCTGGCCACCGGGGGGCTGCAGCCGGACTACGTGTTCCTCCTGGATTTGCCGCCGCAGGTGGCCCTGGCGCGCACGCCCCTGCGGGACCGGTTCGAAGGGGAAGGCCTGGGCTTTTTCACCCAGGTGCGCCTGGCCTATCTGGAGTTCATCCGCACGGTGCCCCGCGGTTACGTGATCGACGCCACCCTTCCCCCCGCCCAAGTCACCGCGGAAATCCTCGCTCGCCTTCCCCTTTCTGGATATGATTTCGCGGCCAAGGAGGGGAAATGAACGTCACCCTGCGACGGGAGGATTTGGAGTTCGGGGTGCGCACCGTAAGCCATGCCCTTGGGGGCCGCACCGCCATGCCCATCCTAAGCGGCATAAAAATCACCGCCCTGGGCGACGGGCTGGAATTCGCGGCCACGGACCTGGCCAAGGCCATCCGCTGCCGCGTTCCGGCGCAGGTGCGGGCCCGCGGGATCACCGTCCTCCCCGGCCAGGTCCTGAGCCAGCTCGTGGGCCGCCTCCCCGCGGTGCCCGAGGTGGAGCTGGAGTCCCTGGACGCCCAGACCCGGCTGCGCTGCGGCCCCAGCACCTTCGAGCTCCCGGTCCTCGCCGCGGACGAGTACCCCCAGCTCCCCGAGCCCACCACCGACCCCTTGGGCCGCATCGCCCTGCCCCAGCTCCTTCAAGCCATCCACCAGACGGCCTTCGCCGCCCTCAAGGCCTCCGAGACCACCCGCCTGGCCCTCACCGGCGTGGACATCGTGTTCAAGGAGGGCGGGGCCAAGTTCGCCGCCACCAACGGCTACCGCCTGGCCATCAAGCGCGTCCCCGTCCTGGACCTGCCGGATCGCTACGAGGGCGCGTTCCTCGTGGACGCGGGCATCCTCGGCGACCTCCACCGCGTGCTCAGCGGCCTCCCCGAGGACTACGTGAGCGTCTACGCCGAGGCCGGGCAGATCCACTTCCAGGCCGGCCCCGTGCTCTTCTCCGCCCGCCTGATCCAGGAGCAGTTCCCGGACTTCGAGCGGGTGATCCCCAAGGACAACCCCATCGGCCTGTTTTTGCCCCGCGAGGAGTTCCTGGAGACGCTGCGGCGGACGGAGCTTTTCGCCGCGGAGGAGTCGGGCGCGGTGACCCTGCGGGCCACCGCCCAGAGCACGGCCCTGGAGGTCTCCGCGGCCTCCCGCGAGCGGGGCAAAAGCCAGGAGGTGGTGGAGCTCGTGCGGCCGCCCGCCCGGGGCATCGAGATCGCCTTCAAGGCGGAGTACCTCATCGACGCCCTGCGCCGCATGGAGTCCGAACAAGTGGCCCTGTGGCTTTCCGCGCCGGAGCGGGCCGGGCTCCTGGAGCCCGCGGGCAACCTCGCCCCCGAGGACGAGGGCTTCCTCTACGTGTGCATGCCCGTGCGGCTCCTCTAGCCACGCGGAAGGAGGGGCTCCCGATAGCCCATCCCGCCCAAGCGCCAGAGGGCCTCCCGCCACGCCCCCACCTCCTCCGGCGTGGGGGGCTCTCCCGCGTCGAACCGCTCCTTCTCCTGGAACGCGCGCAGCCTCTGGCGGAGCTGGGTTAAGCGTTCGCGGAAGTCCCGCAGGAGGGGCGGGCGCACCGCCGCGGGGGCGCGCGCCCACACGGAAAGGAAGTGGGGAAGGCAAAAGCCGTCCGAGGCCACGTAGGCCTGCCAGAACTCGGGGACGGCCAGGAGTTGGGCGGCAAACCAGCTTTCCCTTTCTTCCGCCTCCCGGGCCACCGCGCACAGGGGGCAGGGCTCCCGCGGGAGGCCCCTTTGGCGCCCGGAGAGGTCGGCCAGCCGCTCCAGGGCGCGGGCCACCGCGGTTTCGTAGAGCCGGGCCGCGCCCGTGGGCGTCACGAGCTCCCGGGTTTCCACCACTTGGGCCAGAAGGGCCGCGTGTTCCCGGCACAGGCCCAAGGAGGCGGCGAACCGCGCGTGGACCTCGGGGTCCCCGCTGAGCTCATAGAGGACGTTCCAGATCCAGCGTTCTTCCGCCTCGCGGATCCGCCGGCAGAGGGGGCAGCCGGGCTTCCGCAGGGCCCGCTCGAGATGGAGGGCGGCGGGCTCCAGGGCGCGGGTCAAGCGGCGGCGAGGGAGGAGCGGGCGCGGGCCAGGGCCGCGGCCACGGCCTGGGGGAGGTTCTCCGCCTTGGGGCCGCCGCCCTGGGCGAAGGTGGGCCGGCCGCCCCCGCTCCCCCCCAGCACCTGGGCCCCGGCCTTGACCAGGTCGCCCGCGGACACCTTCTCCACGCCCAGCACCTTGGCCACGAGGAAGCCCCGGCCCGCGTGGGCCGTGCCCAGCACCACCACGCTCCTGCCCAAGAGCTCCGCCAGCCGATCCGCCAGGGCCTTCACCGCCTCCGGATCGCCCTCCACCACCGCCCCCAGGAGCTTCGTGCCGTTCACCTCTTCCGCCCGAGCCGCGAGCTCCCGCGCCCGCAGGAGCGCCAGCTCCTCCCGCAGGCGCTCGCTCTCCTTCCGCAGGCCGGAGAGCTCCGCGAGCACTTTTTCGGCCTTGGCGAGGACCTCCCCCTCGGGGGCCTCCAGGAGCGCCGCGAGCTTGCGGCGCTCGGCGCGGAGCTCCGCGAGGTAGCGGCGGGCCCGCTCGCCCACCAGGGCTCGGATCCGCCGGGTCCCCGCGGCCACGCTCTCCTCCGAGAGGATCACCAAGGGGCCGATCTCGCCCGTGCGGGAAACGTGGGTCCCCCCGCAGAGCTCCATGGACACCCCGGGCACCTGCACCACCCGCACCCGCTCCTTCCCCCGGTACTCCTCTTCGAAGTGGGCGATGGCCCCCCGCCGTTTGGCCTCCTCCAAGGGGAGCTCCTCGATCCGCAGCTCCAGGTCGCGCAGCACGGCGGCGAACGCGAGCTCCTCCACCCGCGCGAGCTCCTCCGGGGCGAGGGGGGCGAAGTGGGTGAAATCAAAGCGCAGCTCCTCCGGCCCCACCCAGGAGCCGGCCTGGATCACGTGCTCGCCCAAGACCTGGCGCAGGGCCGCGTGGAGGAGGTGCGTGGCGGTGTGGGCCCGCTGGATGGCCTTCCGCCGCGGCTCGTCCACAAGGAGGCGGCAGCGGTCCCCCGGACGGAATTCCCCCTCCAGGACGCGCACCTTGTGCAGGGTCCCGTGCGGGCCCTTTTGCACGTCCAAGACCTCCGCCCGGCCGGGACGGGAGAGGTTTTCGACCCAGCCGGTGTCGGCGATCTGGCCCCCGGCCTCCGCGTAGAACGGGGTCTCGGGGAACCCGAGGTGCCCCTCGGCGCCCGCGGAAAGAACGGCCTGGGGACGCCCGGCCTCGTCGAGGATGGCCTCCAACGCGGTCTCGGCCACCAGCGTGTGGTAGCCCACGAACTTGGTGGGGCGCGCGGCCACGGCGTCCGCGCTCGTCACGCCCACAGTGTCGTAGGCGACCGTGTGGCGCGAGCGGGCCCGCTGGGCCTGGAGCTCCCGCTCGAAGCCATCCCAATCCACGGAAAGCCCGTGCTCTTGGGCCTCGGCCTCGATGAAGTCCCGCGGGATCCCGTGGGTGTCGTACCAGGTGAAGGCGACCTCGCCCGAGACGACCCTTGTGCCCGCGGGGAGGCGGGCGAGGAGGCGGTCCAGGGCCTCCTTGCGGCGGCGGAAGACCTCGGCCTCCGCCAGGATCACCCGCTCCACCAGGGCCCGCCGCTCCACGATCTCCGGGTAGACCCCGCCCAGGGTGGCCACCACCGGCTCCACCAGCCGCAGGAGCGCGGGCCCGGGGATCCCCAGGCGGTCCGCGTGGCGGAACATGCGCAGGAAGACCTTGCGGAGCACGGAGCCCCGGCTCTCCTCGCTGTCGGGCAGGACGCCGTCGGCCACGAGGAACACCACGGCCCGGATGTGGTCGGCGAGGACCAGCGGGGGGTAGGGCTCCGGGGTCGGGCCGCGGGGGACCTCAAGCGGAGAGGGAAGGAGGCGCCCCAGCTCCTCCAGGATGGGCTGGAAGAGGTCCGTGGCGAAGTTCGAGCGCACCCCCTGGAGGACGGCGCTCATCCGCTCCAGGCCCATCCCCGTATCGATGTTCTTCTTCGCCAGCTCCTTGAGGGTCCCATCGGGCTGAGCGTCGTACTGCATGAACACCAGGTTCCAAACCTCCGAGAACTTGCCGCAGTCGCAGGAGGGCTTGCAGTCCGGGCCGCAGGGCGGGTCCCCCCAGTCCCAGTAGATCTCGGTGTCGGGGCCGCAGGGGCCGGAGTTGCCCACCGGCCCCCACCAGTTCTGGTCCTTCGAAAGGCGCACGATCCGCTCCGGCGGAAGCCCGATCCCGTCCCGCCAGATCGCGTAGGCCTCCTCGTCCTCCTCGTATACGGAAACCCAAAGGCGCTCCTTGGGAAGCCCCAGTTCCCGGGTGAGGAAGCGCCAGGCGAGGGCGATGGCGCCCTCCTTGAAGTAGTCGCCAAAGGAGAAGTTCCCCAGCATCTCGAAGAAGGTGTGGTGGTAGGGGGTGGTGCCCACGCGCTCCAGGTCCGTGGTGCGGAAGCACTTCTGGCAGGTGGTGACCCGGGGGTAGCGGGGCGGGACCTTGCCCCAGAAGATGTCCTTGAATTGCACCATGCCCGCGGAGGTGAAAAGGAGGGTGGGGTCGTTGGGGACGAGGCTGGAGCTGGGGAGGATCACGTGGCCCTCTCCCCGGAAGTACTCAAGGAAAGCCCGCCGGAGTTCCGCGCTCTTCATGACCTAGGATTCTAGTGGGCCTGGGCTTGGGGCGCGACCCGCCAGAGTTTCCCCAAAAGGAGCCAGCTCCCGAAGCCCAAAATGAGGAGGACGCTCGCCACTTGTGCGGCCCGGAACGGCCCAAGCCAGAGGGCGTCCCCCCGCACGAACTCGCACGGGAAGCGCACAAGCCCATAAAGGACGAAGTAGAGGGCGGCGAGGAAGCCGGGCCGCGCGGGCCGCCGGGAAAGCCGCCACAGTCCCCAAAAGATGAGGAGGTTCCCCACGGCCTCGTAGAGCATGGCCGGGTGGAGGGGCTGCCCGGGGTAGGCCATCCCCGCAGGGGAGTCGAGGGGAAACACGATCCCCCAGGGGAGGGTGGTGGGGGTTCCGAAGGCGTCGCCGTTCAGGAAGTTGCCGATCCGGCCGAGGGTCTGGCCCAGGGCCGCCGCGGGCGCCGCCACGTCCGCCAAGGCCCAAAACGGCACCTTCTTCCAGCGAGAAGAAAGAAGGAGCCCGAGGACCCCGCCGAAGAGGCCGCCGTGGATGGCCAAACCCCCGTGCCACACCGCCGGGATCTCCCCGGGGTTGGCCCGATAAAAGCTCCAGTTGAAGGCCACGTAGTAGGCCCGGGCGAAGACGATCCCCAAGGGGATGGTTATGAGGAAGACGTCGAGAATGTCTTCGCCCTTCAAGGGGAGGCCCTTGCGGCGGCAGAGGGCCTTCACCACGAAGTACCCCAGCACAAAGGAGATCACGTACATGAGCCCGTAGTAACGGATCTCCAAGGGGCCGATGCGCACGAAGATGGGATGCATCGGGGGCCATTATAATGGGCCGCCTTGACCCTGGCGGGGCGGATGGGGTTGGCGCTGGCCGCGGCGGCCCTCCTTTGGGCCGCGTTCTTCCCCGGGTTGGGCGGCCTCGTCTTCCCCGCCCTGGCCCTGGGGTTCCTCGCCGTGCGCGCCGCCGGCCCCAAACGCGGCCTCCTCCTGGGCCTCCTTTGGGGAGGAGCCTTCTTCCTTTTGGAGTTCTCCGCCCTCCGAACCCTTTACCCCTTCATCGGCCCCATGGCCTATGGGGTGATCGTCCTCTTGGCCCTCTACGGCGGCCTTTTCTTTGGGGCCTTCGGGCTTCTTGCGGGATGGAAGGGGTCGCTGGGGGTGCTCGCCGGGGCCTGGACGCTTCTTGAGATCGCCCGCGGCACGGGCCCCTTGGGCTTCACGTTTGGCGCGGTCCCCGCGGCGCTGGCCGGCACGCCCTTTGCGGCCGCCGCCGGCCTCGCCGGACCCTGGCTCCTCTCCCTGGGCGTGGCCCTGGCCGCCGCCGGCCTCGCCGGCGCCCGCCGCAAACCCCACCTCTTGGCCCTGGCCCTGCTCAGCCCCCTCGTCCTCTGGGGCCTGGGCGCGCTCGTTCCCAAGCCCAAACTCGTGGGCCAGGTGCGGCTGGCCCTGGTCCAGCCGGACATCCCCCAGGCGGACCGCCTGGACCGCACCAAGCTCCCGGAGATCCTGGCCCGCTACGCGGGCCTGTTGGCCCAGGTCCCCGCGGGCGTGGACCTGGTGGTGATCCCGGAGAACGCCACGCCCGCGTTTTTGCGCCTGGAGCGCCCGTACTTGGAGCCGTTCGCCCGCGCCGCCCGGGAGAAGGGCGTCCCGGTGATGGTGGGCACGGCGGACCTCCAGGGCACGGCCGTGCGGAACACCATGCTCCTCCTCACCCCGGACGGCCGGGAATCCGTGGTCTACGCCAAGATCCACCTCGTGCCCTTTGGGGAGTACGTGCCGGGCCGGTTCCTCTTCGAGCGCATAGGCCTCGGGGCCCTCATCGACCAGTTCTTGCCCTACGACCAAAGCCCAGGCGAGCGGCTGGAGCCTGTGGGGATCTACGGCGTCGTGATCTGTTTTGAGTCGGTGTTCCCGGGGCCCACGCGGGCGCTGGCCAGAAAAGGCGCGGAAGTCCTCCTCGTTTCCACCAACGACGCTTGGTTCGGCCGGACGCGGATCCTTTGGGAGCACTACGCCATGGGGTCGTTGCGGGCGGCGGAAACGGGGAGGGTTTGCCTCCAGGTCGGGCAGACGGGGATCACGGGGGCCTGGGGACCGGATGGCCGGGAGCTCATCCGCTTCCCCTGGGGCGAAGGGGTGTTCGTTTTAGAGGTGCCGCGGTTTGCGGGGCGCACGCCTTACCTGGTGGTGGGCGACCTCCCCGTGCTTGGGGCAGCGGGAGCCCTCCTCCTTTGGGGCCTGAAAAAGGGGGGCCCGCGGCCGCGGACCCCCCAACCCTAAGGAGGCCGGCCTTCCCTCGGCTCAAGGCGCTCCCCCCACCTCGAGCGTCGCCGCGTCCTGGCCCATCTGGTCCAGGGAATCCCACACCCGGAAAACCGCGGTGTACGAGCCAGGCTGGACGTAGGTGTGCGTGACCGTGAGGGAAAGACTATCCGCGTCGAGGCCCTCTTGCCCTGTAAAGCTCCCGTCGCCGAACTGCAGCACCCACTTGGCGATCTTCGCCCCCGCGCCCGCGGTGGCTGCGCAGGTGAAGGTCACGCTCAGGGGGGCAGACCCGGAAGTCGGGCTGGCCTCCAAGGACGCGGAAGGAGGCGGCGTGGTCACGAGCACCGCGACCTGGGCTGTGGCCGTGAAGTGCGTGTTGTCCCGCACCGTGAGCGTGGCCGTGTACGTCCCGGGCTCGCTGTATTCGTAAGGAAGAGGCAGGGTCAAGCTCGGGGTGTCCGCGGTGAACTCGTAGGCGTTGCCGTCCCCAAAGTCGATCTTCCAGTACACGATCTTCCGGCCGGAGGCGGCGTTCGCCTGCACGAGGAAGAGCACCTGCAAGGGGGCGGGGCCGCTGGCGGGCGTGACCCCCAACGAGGCCGTGGTGCCCGGAAGCACGGTGATGGTCTTGGAATCCGTGGCCGTGCGGCCGGCCGCGTCCTGCACGGTGAGCACGGCCGTGTACGTCCCCGGTTGGGCGTAGGTATGGGAGATGTTCTCGGTGAGGTCCGTGCCCGAGCGGACGGGCGAGCCGTCCCCGAAATCCAGGGTGAAGGAGACGATGGGGCCGGTGGAGCCGGCGGCGCTGAAGGTCACGGAAAGCGGGGCTGGGCCGGAGGTGGGCTGGGCCGTGAGCTTGGCCTCCAGCGGCCGCAGCAGCCAGGCGCACCCGCCCAGGGCCAAAGCCCCCAAGAGGACAAGCCCCCACACGTACCGCTTCGCCTTGCGCATGACCGACCTCCTCGAGTTCGTGAGAGTTCCGGGTCGAGGGTAGCCGTTCCCCCTGGGGCGTCGAGGAATGGGGGGCGTGCGGCGCGGGGGGTGCGTCCGCCCCTTCCCGGACAAATGTCCCGCCCGAACCCCCGCCGCGCTCGGGGTGTATATTGGCTGCGGGGAAAGGAGCGGCCGCCTTGCCCGCCGAGGAGCTCGAGCTGATCCAACGCAGCTTGAATGGGGATCTTGAAGCGTGGGGGGAGATCGTGGCCCGCTACAAAGAAGCCGTGTTCGCCGTGGCCCTGAGCATCCTGCGCAACCGCGCGGACGCCGAGGACGCCACCCAGGACGCGTTCCTCCGCGCCTACGAGAACCTTCGTCGCTACGACCTTTCCCGCAAGTTTTCCACGTGGCTGTTCACGGTGGCCGCTAACGTGGCCAAAAACGCCCTGCGCAAAAGGCGGCGGGCGAAGGATCCGCCGGTGGAGGAGGTGGCCCGGGACCCCGCGGAGGAGGTCCATGCGGATCTGCGCCTGGCCGCCGTCCGCCGGGCCGTGCAGGCGTTGCCTCCGGATTACCGCACCCTCGTGTTCCTCTACTACTGGCATGGGCTGGGCGTGGCGGAGATCGCGGAGGTCCTGAGGATCCCGGAGGGGACCGTGAAGACCCGGTTGTTTCGGGCGCGGGCCATGATCCGGGCCCGGCTCGTGGAGGAGGGGGTGATCCCCGATGCGGTGGGATGAGGTGGAGGAGCTTGTGCGCGCGGCCCTGGCCGAGGAGGTCCGGGAGGGCGCCCGGAGGCTGGCCGGCCTGGAGGAGCGGGTGGTGGGGGAGCTCGCCCGCCGCCCCGTGCGCCGGAGCCCCTGGGCACGGCTCCGCGAGTTTTTCCGGCAGCCGGTGCCGCGCTGGGCCCTGGTGGGCGCGGCCTGCGCCCTCCTTTTGGGCTTCGCCCTGGGCCGGCTCACCGCCCCCAAACCCATACCCCAATTCGCCCCCAACCTCTTCGTGATCGCCGCGCCGGGCGCGCGCCAAGTGGCCGTGGTGGGCGACTTTTCCGCCTGGCAGCCCATCCCCCTTTCCGACCCCGATCGGGATGGGATCTGGACCGCCGTCATCCCCCTCCCCCCGGGCCGCTACGAGTACGCCTTCCTCGTGGACGGAAAGTGGGTGGGCCAAGACCCCTTGGCCCAGGAGTACCTGCGCACCTTCGGGGAGTACGTGTCCGTGCGGTACGTAGGAGGAGGCCGTGCGGATCGCTCTTCTTAGCCTGATCGCCCTGGGAGTTCTGGCCCAGCCCGTCGTCCTGCCCTCCTCCCCCTGCCCGGCCCCCGAGGAGGTCCTGCAGTTCCTCCTGGGGATGGACCTGGCGCCCGAGTTCCGGGCGGCCGTGGCCGGCGCCCTGAGCGCGGGGATGGCCACGGGCCGGGCCACCCCCACCGTGAGCCTCCTCCTCCTGCAGGACCTGGCCCGCCTCCCCCGCGAGGCCGCGGAACGCATCCTGGAAGTGATCCGCTTCGCCCTGGCCCAGGGGTTCATCGTGGACACCGGCCTTGTGGGCTCCTCCATGATGAACGAGGCGCGCAAGCTCCTGGCCTTGGGACGGAAGCCGGAGGAGATCGAGGCGGTGCTGCGGATGCGCTTGGCCGTGCTTTTGGCCACCCGCAGCGTCCTTTCCCGCTCCGGCGTGGTGGCGGCCTCGCCCGCCCCCCCGGACAAGCCCCTCCCGCCCGAGGAGCGGTTCGTGCTGGAGGTGGCCTGGGCCGTGGGCGACTTCGTCCTCTGGGAGGGCGGGGCGTTCGCGGATCCCCGGCTGTTCCCGTTCGTTCAAGGACGCCTGAACCGGCTGTGCTCCGTAGGTGTACTTTCGGCGGAGCAATGTCAGCGGAGCGTGGTCGCCCTCACCCCGGAGATGCTCCAAGAAATCGGGCGGCTCGCGTTCCAGCCCGAAAGGAGGTAGGCATGAAGCGGAAAGTCGTGGGAATTGGGCTGGCCCTGGCCTTGGCCCTCGGGGGCCTGGCCCAGGAGGAAGCGGTCCCCTTGGGGATCATCGTGGAGCCGCCGGCCGGGGAACTCACGGTGCGCATCTGGGTGGATAAACCCGTCTACTCCGTGGGGGAAACGGTCCGCATCCACTTCGAGCTCAACCGCGCCGCTTACGTCTACATCTGGGACATCATGCCCGACGGAAGGGTGCACCAGATCTTCCCCAACGCGTACGAGCCCCAGAACTATTTCCCGGCCGGGGTGCACACGATCCCCAGCCCCGGAAAGGGGTATCAGTTCCGGGTGGCCCCGCCGGTGGGCACCGAATGGCTCCAGATCATGGCCTCCACCGTGCCCATCCCTCACTTCCAGGCCTATAGCCCCGAGCAGCCCTTCCCGCTTCTCAGCCCCGACCCGCAAAGTTGGCAAGAGCAACTGGAGGCCCAGGTGCTGGGGCTTGTTCCCGAGCCGGCGCAACGGGCCTTCGACTTCACCTGCTTCCAGATCGTGTACGGCCCCGCCCCCGGCTACGGGACCCTCCAGGTCCTCACCACCCCGCCCCTGGCCAAGCTCTACGTGGACGGGGTCTTCCGGGGCTACACCCCCCGTACCCTCCCGGTGACCGCGGGATCCCACACCGTCCTCATCCGGAAAACCGGCTACCTGGACTACACGACCACCGTGTACATCCTGCCCGGCGGCACCCGAACCCTGAACGTGACCCTGACCCCGGTGGTGATCAACCAGCCTCCGGTGGCCCAGTTCACGTTCGCCCCGGCCTCGCCGCGGGCCGGCGATTGGGTGTACTTCGACGCCTCCGCCTCCGCCGACCCCGACGGCACTATCGTGAATTACCAGTGGGACTTCCAAAACGACGGGGTGTTCGACGCCACCGGGAAGGTCGCGTTCTTCCGCTACACCGCGCCGGGGACCTACACCGTGCGCCTTGTGGTCACGGACGACAAGGGCGCCACGGCTTCCGCGACCAAGACCGTGGTGGTGGTGCCCCTTGTGATCAACCAGCCGCCCGTGGCGCGCTTCGCGTTCACGCCGGAATCGCCGCGGGCGGGGGATTGGATCCAGTTCGACGCCTCCGCCTCCTCCGATCCCGATGGCACCATCGTGAACTACGAGTGGGACTTCCAAGACGACGGGACGTTTGACGCCACCGGAAAAACCGTGTTCTTCCGCTACCCCACGCCGGGAACCTATACGGTGCGCCTCCGCGTCACCGACGACAAGGGCGCGACCGGCACCGCCACGAAGACCGTGGTGGTGAGCCCCCTCGTGGTGAACCAGCCGCCGGTGGCCGTGTTCACGTTCAGCCCCGCCGTGCCCAAAGTAGGCCAGACCGTGATCTTTAACGGGACGGCCTCCTACGATCCCGACGGCACGATCGTTGCTTATCAGTGGGACCTGGACGGCGACGGCGTTCCGGACCAAAGCGGCCCCGTGGTGGCCTGGGCCTACGGCGCGGCAGGCGCCTACACCGTGACCCTTACGGTGACCGACAACCGCGGGGCCACGGGCTCGGCCCGCCAGACCGTGGTGGTCCAGCCGCTCATCCCGGGCATGCCCCCGCTATACGGGATCCCCGGGATCTTCGTGTGGGGCACGGATCGCTGGTACATCACGGTGAACGGCGGGCCCACTTGGACCACGCCGCGGGCCTTCCGCATCGAGCTGCGCACGGACGGGGAGTTCGTGGGGTTCGCGGAGGAGACCGGGCCGGCCCCGCTGGGGCTCGTGCCGGAGCCGGTGAGCGCGGGTTGGCAGGTGGTGCGCGAGGGCAGCGTGGGCACGGGAAGCGTGACCTACTCCTTCACCGTGCGCGGGGCCACCACGATCTACTTCGATTTGCGGCTCGATATGGACGGGGACGGCACCCCGGAAGCTACGCCGGCGGTGGCCCGCCTGCGGCAGCGCATGGTGAACCCGCCCACGAACCCCTTCGTGGTGGGCCTGCCGGAGGGGCATCCCGGCCCCCTGGTCCCCGGCCTGAACTTCCGCATCGGCCGCGCCCTAGCCTACACCCAGAACGTGCGCATCATCCTCTGGCAGACCACGATCGGCGCCCTCGAGGGGCTGTGAGCCCCAAACCTCCTTCCTCGGTGGGGGGCCCGGGCCAAACCCGGGCCCCTTTTCTCTTCACGCCGCCCCTTGGCCGCCTATAATGATGGCTATCCCCGCAACGGGCGAAACCACGGGGGAACACCCTAGGAGGTGAGGGCAGCATGCCATCTTTGGGGCCGTGGTTCTTGCGGGCGTTCCGAGGTTTGGCGTTCCTAGGTCTCTTGGGGGTGTGGGGATGGAACTCGGTTTTCGGCGGACCGGCCCTTAACAACCTCGTCATCGGCGCCACCCAGGAGCCGGACCAGCTCAACCCCTGGGAGGGCGCGGCCGACACCAAGGAAAACATCCTGGCCCTCCTCTTCATCGGCCTCACCTATTTCGACGTGCACGGAAACCTTCTTCCGGGCCTGGCCACGGAGGTCCCCACGTTTGCCAACGGCCGGCTGCGCGTGTTTTACGACGAACAGGGCCGCTTCCTCCGCCAAGAGGTGGATTGGACCCTGCGGGAAGACGCCTACTGGTCGGACGGTACCCCCATCACCACCGCCGACGTCCTCTTCACCTTCGAGGTCCAGAACCACCCCTTGATCCCCGTGACCTTCCGTACCTTCTCCAACAAGATCCAGGAGATCATCGTTAAAGACGCGAAGAACTTCACGATCGTTTACAAGGAGCCCAACCCGTTCTACGCCAACCCCTCGGGCCGCATTGGCCTCGCGCGGTTTTACGACATCGCGCCCAAGCACATTTGGGAGCCCATTTTCCGGGAAGCCATTCGGGAAGCGGAAGCCCAGCCGGAGAAGGCCGCGGAGATCATCACCGCCAAATTCCTGGGCGCGGACCCCGCCACCGGCCGTGACCCCACCAAGGTCGTGGGCAGCGGGCCCTTCAAGTTTGCCGAGTGGGTGAAGAACCAGTACCTCCGGGTGGTGCGCCGGCCGGACTTCTTCCTCCGGCCCCCCGGGCCCATGGAGAACTACGTGCAGGAAGTGATCGTGCGCTTCATCATCCACGAGCCCACGCTCCTGGCGGCCCTGTTCGCCGGAGAGCTCGATGCCACCGACGACATCGCCCTTTCCGGTTACGACCCCACGATCCTCGCGGCCCAGGGCGGCGGGATGTTCCGGGTGGAAGTGATCCCCTCAGGGTTCATCGAGATGCTCAACTTCAACCATTTCGGCCACCCGCGCTACGGCGAGGAGGGGTGCGCCCTCGCCCGGGATCTCCTCCTCCACGACGTGCGCACCCGCCAGGCCATCATCCTGGCCATCGACCGGGAGGCCCTGGCGGCGGCGGTGTTCCCGGGGGCCATCGTCTCCAACTCCTTCGTGGTGCGGGGCGACGTGGGCTACAACCCTGACCTCATCCAGTGGCCCTATGACCCGGAGCGGGCCAGGGCCCTGCTCGCGGAGTTGGGCTGGAAGGACACGGACGGAAACGGCATCCTCGACCGCATCACTCCCGACGGGCGCAAGGTGGAGTTCCGCCTCCCCCACGTGACCACGCCCGCACCCTTCCGCGTGCGCACCCAGGAGCTCCTCGTGGAGTACCTGGCGGAGGTGGGGATCAAGCTCGAGCCCACGAACCTGCCCGCGGCGGTTTTGTTCAGCACGGAATTCATCAACCGCGGTTCCCTGTGCACCTGGCCGGGGATCATCGAGTACGCCGCGGGCGGCGGCATCGGCGAAGTTCCCGCGGACGAGATCTCCGGGGAGCTTTGGGCCGATGACCCCACCACGCCGGAGCCCCTGGACAACGTGCCGCGGCGGGCCAACGCCTTCGCCGGCTCCAACGTGCGCGGCTGGGTTCACGAGGAGTACGACCGCCTCCACTTCGCCGCCCTCAACGAGTTCGACCTGGCCAAGCGCGCGGAGATCATCAAAAAGATGCAGGTCATCGTGAACTGGGAGCTCCCGTTCATCCCCCTCTACGAGCGGGTGGAGATCATGATGTCCAAGGTGGGGCTGGCCAACTACCTCGCCGGCGCGGCCATCACCCGCACCCCCTTCTGGAACGCGTGGATGTGGGGGTGGGTGGAGCGCGGTGCCGTACGGGTCTACTAGGGCGGATCCCGGGGGAGGGGCGTCCCCTCCCCCGGGCACCCTTTGCCGCGGCTTATGCTCGCGTTCTTGATGCGGCGGCTGCTCCTGGCGATCCCCACCCTCTTCCTCATTTCTGTTGTGGTCTACGCCCTCTTGGCCCTGAAGCCTGGGGATCCCATCGACGAGCTGCGCTTCGGTAACCCTGGGTTCACCCACGCGGACTACGAGCGCCTCATCAAGCTCTATGGTCTAGACAAGCCCTGGTACATTCGCTATTGGTATTGGTTAAGCCGGGCAGTGCGCGGGGATTTCGGGCCTTCCCGACGCTACGGCATGCCCGCCGCTGAGTTCGTATTCCGCCAGCGCATGCCCAACACCCTTCTCCTCTCCGGGCTTTCCCTCCTTGTGGCCTTTGCGGTGGCCGTGCCCGCGGGGGTGTGGTGCGCCCTGCGCCGCCACTCCTTCGTGGACTACGCCGTTACCACCCTCAACTTCGTGGGCATCTCGGTGCCCGTCTTCTGGCTGGGGATCCTGCTCATCTACGTTTTCTCCGTGCGGTTGGGCTGGCTTCCGGCCGGGAGCCTGGGCACCCCCGGCGTGGCCGAACAGGGACTTGGGGCCTACGTGGTGGACCGCCTGCGGCACCTGGTGCTTCCGGTCCTGGCCCTTTCCTCCATCCAGATGGCCACCTGGACCCGTTTCATGCGCAGCTCCATGCTCGAGGTCATCCACGACGAGTACATCCGCACGGCTCGAGCCAAGGGGCTCCCCGAGCGCGCGGTGGTCCTCAAGCACGCCTTGCGCAACGCCATCCTGCCCATCATCACCCTCGTGGCCCTGGCCATCCCCGGGGTGTTCTCGGGAGCGGTGCTCACGGAGACCGTGTTCAACTGGCCGGGGATGGGGCGGGCCATCTACGACGCCATCCTCGCCAACGACTTCAACGTGGCCATGGTGGCCCTGATGTTCATCTCCCTTTGGATCATCCTCTGCAACATCCTGGCGGACGTGGCTTATGCCTTGGCCGATCCGCGCATCCGCTACGACTAGGGAGCGGCCGGTTTCGGCCTGGGGCCTGGCCTGGAGCCGCTTCCGCCGCCACCGCCTGGCCCTCCTCGGCGGGGCGGTCATCCTCGTCCTCGCCTTGTCCTCCGCGCTCGCCCCCTGGATCTCCCCGTACGATCCGGCCCGCAGCAACCTGCGCCTGCGCTTCAGCGCGCCCAGCCTCCGCCCGCCGGAGGACCCCCGTGCGCTCCCCCGTTGCTCAAGAGAACGGAGCTTCGTGGGCTGGCCCTGCGGGGTTCACCCCTTCGGCACGGACGATCTGGGCCGGGACCTCCTCACCCGTGTCCTCTACGGAGGGCGGGTCTCCCTCCTTGTCGGCTTCGCCGCGGCGTTGGGCTCGACCCTCTTCGGGGGGCTTTTGGGCGCGGCCGTGGCCTACGCCGGGGGCGCCGTGGACGCCCTCATGACGCGCTTCACCGACGCCATGCTGTCCATACCCCAGTTCCCGCTCCTTTTGATCCTGAGCGGGCTTTTGGCCAGCCGCGAGCTCCCCTGGGCCGTGCGGCTCTCCGAGGCCTTGGGCCCGGCCAAAAGCATCCTCCTCATCATCGTGGTCATCACCGCCCTCTCCTGGATGCCCGCGTTCCGGCTGGTGCGCGGCGAAATCCTGAGCCTAAAGGAGCGGGAGTTTGCGCTCGCCTCCAAGGCGGTGGGCGCCTCTGCGGCCCGCATCGTCCTGCGCCACCTCCTCCCCAACGCCCTCCACGTCCTGATCGTGCAGTCCACCCTCATGGTGGGCGAGGCCATCCTCATCGAATCCGGCCTCTCCTTCCTGGGGCTGGGGATCCAGCCGCCCGCGGTGTCCTGGGGCAACATGCTCTCCCGCGCGCAGGAGTTCCTGTACTACCCCAACGGCATCTACCTCGCCCTCTTCCCCGGCCTTTTCATCTTCCTCACGGTTTTGTGCTTCAACTTCTTGGGCGATGGGCTTCGGGACGCGCTCGACCCCCGGCTGGGCCGGCGGGCCTGACCGCCGGGACCAACCGCTATAATCTCCGTCATCCTGGCCACGAGGGGGTGAGAGCGGGGAGAGCCTATAAAGGGAGCCTCAAGAAAGACAAAGCGCACGAAGGAGGTGCAGCCTTATGAAGAGGATTGGGCTGTGGGTGCTTTGTGGTTTGCTTGGTTTGAGCGCCATGGGGTTGGCCCAGGGCCCACGCATGGGCGGGGAGCTCATCATCGCCTTCGGGACGGACCCGGAGTCCCTCGATCCCAACAAGATCACATCTGCTCCCGCGGGCATGGTGCTCACCCACATCGCGGAGACCCTGCTCACCATGACGGAGGACCTGGAAATCGCCCCGCTCCTCGCGGAGTCCTGGGAGTTCTCCGAGGACAGCCTTGCGCTCACCCTGTACTTGCGCAAGGGCGTGAAGTTCCACGACGGCACGCCCTTCAACGCTGAAGCGGTGAAGGTCAACCTCGAGCGTTTCCGCAGGGCGAGTTACCGGTTCCTCCTCTATCCGCGGGTGCAGAGGATTGAGGTCGTAGACGAGTACACGGTCCGCCTCCATTTGGACATGCCGTTTGCCCCGATCATTTCCCACCTCTCCCACAACTTCGTGGCCATGGTGAGCCCCAAGCAGATCGCCGAGCTCCCCGAGGGCCAGGACATCGTGGCCCCCATCGGCACCGGGCCGTTCAAGTTCGACAAGTGGGTGCGCGGGGAGTACGTGCGGATCGTGCGCAACGATGAGTACTGGGGCCCCAAGCCCTACGTGGACGCGGTGGTGTTCCGGGTCGTGCCCTCGGACGCCACCCGTCTGGTGCTCCTGGAGACCGGGCAGGTCCACGCCATCATGCGCGTGCCCCCGCTGGATGCCCCGCGGGTGGCGGCCACCCCCGGGCTCGAGGTGGTGAAAGTCCCCAGCGTGCGCACGATCTACATCGCCTTCAACTACCAAAAGGCCCCGTGGACGGACCGGCGCGTGCGCCAGGCCCTGAACTACGCCGTGGATAAGGAGGCCATTGTGAAGGAGATCCTGGGCGGGGCCGGCGGCGTCTCCGACGCCCCCATCATGCCCCTCATCTTCGGCTACAGCCCCCAGAAGCCCTATGAATACGACCCGGAGAAGGCCAAGAAGCTTTTGGCCGAGGCGGGGATCCCCAAGGGGTTCAAGGTGACCCTCTACCACCCCACCGGGCGGTACATGATGGACGCCGCCATCGCCGAGGCGGTCCAGGCCTACCTCCGCAACGTGGGCATCGAGGCCGAGCTCATCACCATGGAGTGGGCCGCGTACCTGTCCTTCCTGTTCAAGCCCGTTCATGAAGCCACGTTCGACATGTTCCTGCTCGGGTGGGGCACGGTGACGCTGGACGCGGACTACGGCCTGTTCTCCCTGTTCCACACCAGCCAGTGGGCTCCGGCGGGCCAGAACCGGTTCTTCTACTCCAACCCTGCGGTGGATGCCCTGCTGGAGAAGGCCCGGGTGACCCCAGATCCGGAGGCCCGCAAGGACCTGTACGCGGAGGCCATCAAGCTCATCTGGCAGGACGCGCCCTGGATCTTCCTGCACTACGAGGTGCAAATTAACGCGCAGAGCACCAAGGTGAAGGGGCTCATCCATCACCCCCGCGAGTACATCCTGGCCCATCGTGCCTGGCTTGAATAGGGAGCGGGAGGAGGGGAGGGGGCCCGCCGCCCCGGCGGGCCCCCCTGCATGCTGAGCTACTTCGTCCGCCGCCTCCTCGTGGCCCTCCCCACCCTTTTGGGGGTCACCTTCATCGTGTTCAGCATCGTGCGGGTCCTCCCCGGCGATCCCGCCCAGGCCATGGCCGGCGTCCACGCCACCCAGGACTACATCGAGCGCGTGCGCAAGGAACTGGGCCTGGATTTGCCCATACACGTGCAATACGTGCGCTTCCTGCGCGGCCTACTGCGCGGGGATTTAGGGCGCTCCATCCGCACCGGCCTTCCCGTGGCCCAAGAGGTGTGGACCCGCTTCCTCCCCACCCTTGAGCTCACCGCGGCCAGCCTGTTCCTCACCCTGGTCGTGGGGGTCCTCGTGGGCATCCTCTCCGCCACCAAGCCCTACTCCCTCTACGACCACGCCAGCATGTTCCTCTCCCTGGCGGGCCTTTCCCTGCCCGTGTTCTGGCTGGGCCTCATGCTCATGCTCCTTTTCTCCGTGCGGTTGGGCTGGCTTCCGGCCGCGGGGCGCGGCGGCCTCCGGCACCTCGTCCTCCCCGCGTTGACCCTCGCCGCCTCCTCCGTGGCCCTCGTGGCCCGCTTCACCCGCTCCACCCTGCTTGAGGTCCTACGGCAGGAGTACATCACCACGGCCCGCGCCAAGGGGGTACGGGAGTCCAGGGCCATCCTCGTGCACGCCCTGCGCAACGCCCTCATCCCCATCGTGACCATCGTGGGCTTGCGCTTCGGCGCCCTCCTTTCGGGGGCGGTGCTCACGGAGACCGTGTTCGCCTGGCCGGGGGTGGGGAGGCTGGTGGTGGACTCCGTGAGCGCCCGGGATTACCCCGTGATCCAGGGCACCGTGCTCGTTATCGCCGCCTGCTTTGTGTTCATCAACCTCGCCGTGGACCTGCTCTACGGGGTCATCAACCCCCGGATTCGCTACGACTAGGCCATGAGCACCCTGCGTCGGCTGGCCCGCCACCGCCTCGCCCTGTTTGGGGCCGCGGTGATCCTGCTTTTTGCGGTGTGCGCGATCTTCGCCCCCTACATCGCCCCGCACGATCCCTATGCGTTCTCTTTGGCCAAAAAGCTGCAGCCCCCCTCCCGCCTCCACCTCCTGGGGACGGACGAGTTGGGGCGCGATCTCCTTTCCCGCATCATCCACGGCACCCGCGTTTCCCTCCTGATGGCCCTCATCTCCGTGGCCATCGGCCTGGCGGTGGGCGTGCCCGTGGGCGCCCTTTCCGGGTTTTACGGGGGCTGGTTCGACCTCCTGGTGCAGCGGGCCGTGGACATCCTGCTGGCCTTCCCCGGGATCCTCCTGGCCATCGTGGTCGTGGCCATCCTGGGGCCGGGGCTTTGGAACGCCATGCTGGCCGTGGGGATCTCCTTCATCCCCACCTACGTGCGGGTGGTGCGGGGCTCGGTCCTGGAGCTCCGGGAAAAGGAGTTCGTGGAGGCCGCCCGGGCCCTGGGCACGCACAGCCTGGCCATCATCCGCCGCCACATCCTCCCCAACTGCCTGGCCCCCATCATCGTCCTTTCCACCCTCCAGCTGGCCTCGGCCATCCTGTGGGCCTCCGGGCTGGGGTTCCTGGGGCTGGGGGCCCAGCCGCCCACGCCGGAGTGGGGCACCATGCTCGGCCGCAGCCAGCTGTACATCCGCGTGGCCCCCCATGTGGCCATCTTCCCGGGCCTGGCCATCGCCCTGGCCGTTTTGGGGTTCAACCTCCTTGGGGACGGGCTCCGCGACGCCCTCGACCCCCGGCTGAAGGGCCGCCTGTAGCCGGACCCCCTTCCCTGGCCCCCCTCCGCGGCCGTCGCTACACTCCTTTTGCGAGGTGATGCCATGGCGATCATCGAGGATGTGTGGGCCCGCGAGATCCTCGACTCCCGCGGGAACCCCACGGTGGAGGTGGAGGTCCTCTTGGACGACGGGACGGAGGCCCGGGCCGCGGTGCCCTCCGGCGCCTCCACGGGCACCTACGAGGCCCTGGAGCTGCGCGACCGGGACAAGCGCTACCACGGGAGGGGCGTGCTGCAAGCCGTCCGCAACGTGAACGAGATCATCGCCCCGGAGATCGTGGGCCTGGACCCCCTCTGGCAGGAGGACATCGACGCCCTCCTTTTGGAGCTCGACGGCACGCCCAACAAAAGCCGGCTGGGGGCGAACGCGATCCTGGGGGTGTCCCTGGCCGTGTGCAAGGCGGCCGCCGCCTCCTTGGGCCTCCCCCTCTTCAAGTACCTGGCGGGCGCGCGCTCCGGCCGCATGCCCATCCCCCTCATGAACGTGATCAACGGCGGGGCCCACGCCGACAGCGGCCTCGCCATCCAGGAGTTCATGATCGTGCCCGTGGGCGCGGCCACCTTCGCCGAGGCCCTCCGCTACGGGGCCGAGGTCTTCCACACCCTGAGGAAGCTCCTCAAGAACGAGGGCTATTCCGTGGCCGTGGGCGACGAGGGCGGCTTCGCCCCCCGCCTCCCCTCCGACGAGGAGGCCCTGAAGTTCCTGGTGCGGGCCATCGAGGAGACGGGCTACGAGCCCGGCAAGGACGTGGCCCTGGCCCTGGACTGCGCCGCCACCTCCTTCTTCGACCCCGACCGCGGGACCTACGCCCTTCTGGGGGAGCGCACCCCCCGCGACCTCGTGGAGCTCTACGAGGAGTGGATCCGCCGCTACCCCATCCTCTCCATCGAGGACGGCATGAGCGAGGAGGACTGGGACGGCTGGGCCCTCCTCACCGAACGGTTGGGCAAGAAGGTCCAGCTCGTGGGCGACGATCTTTTCGTCACCAATCCCGAGCGGCTCCGCCTGGGGCTCCAAAGGAACGTGGCCAACGCCATCCTCATCAAGCTCAACCAGATCGGGACGGTGACGGAGACCCTCACCACCATGGAGCTCGCCCAAGGCGCCGGTTATGGCCGCATCATCTCCCACCGCTCGGGGGAGACGGAGGACGTGTCCATCGCGCACTTCGCGGTGGGCACGGGGTGCGGCCAGATCAAGACGGGCTCCCTCTCGCGCTCCGAGCGCGTGGCCAAGTACAACGAGCTTTTGCGCATCGAGGACCTCTATGAGCCGCCCATGGCGCGCTGGCCGGGGCGCTAGGCTCGGCCTGGCCCTCCTCCTTTTGGCCCTGGCCGGGGTGGGGGCCGTGTTCGGCCTGCGGGCCCACGCCCTCCACCGGGCCCGGGCGCGGGTCTGGGCCCTGCGCGCCGCGCACGCGGCCCTCCAGGAGGAGATCCAAAGGCTCCAGTGGGAGCTCCAGGAGGCGGAGCGGCCGGAGGCCGTGGAGCGGCGGGCCCGGGAGCTGCTGCGCTGGGGGTACCCGGACGAGGAGCTCGTGATCCTGATCCGCCGGAGGTGAAGGGCGGGATGGGGTTCGTGCACCTGCACGTGCACTCCGAGTATTCCCTTCTGGACGCGATGTGCCGCATCCCGGAGCTGGTGGAGGCCGCGGTCCGGCACGGCATGCCCGCCTTGGCCCTCACCGACCACGGGGCCCTCTCCGGCACCATCAAGTTCTACCAGGCCTGCACGGAAGCGGGGATCAAGCCCCTCCTGGGGGCCGAGCTCTACGTGGCCCCGGGCTCCCGCTTCTCCCGTGACCCCGTGCAGGACCGCTCCCCCTACCACCTCGTGGTCCTGGCCCAGGACGCGGAGGGCTGGCGGAACCTCCTGGTCCTCGTGAACCGCGCCCACACCGAGGGCTTCTACTACAAGCCCCGCGTGGACCGGGAGCTCCTGGCGGAGCACAGCCGGGGGCTGATCGCCCTCTCCTCCTGCGAGTCCGGGGAGGTGCAGCGCTGGCTCCTGCAGGGGCGGTGGGCGGAGGCGCGGGAGGCGGCCGGCCGCCTGGCCGAGATCTTCCCCGGCCGCTTCTACCTCGAGCTCCAGGACCACGACCTCGCGCGGGGGCGCGAGCTCATCCGCAAGCAGCTGGCCCTGGCCAAGGAGCTGGGGCTCCCCGTGGTGGCCACCGCCGACGTCCACTACCTCCGCCCCGAGGACGCCGAACCCCACCAGGTCCTCATCAACATCCAGGCGGGGAAGAAGCTGGACGACCCGGACGCGCGGAGCTTCGAGGGCACGGACTACCACTTCCTGAGCCCCGAGGAGATGGCCGCGAAGTTCCGGGAGATCCCGGAGGCCCTGGCCAACACCCTCCGGATCGCCGAGGCCTGCGAGCTCAAGCTCGCCTTTGACCAGCGGCTTTTGCCCCGGTTCCCCGTAGAGGGGCGCACGCCCCAGGAGGAGCTGGAGCGGCGGGCCTGGGAGGGGGCGCGGCGCCGCTACGGGGAGGCGATCCCCCCGGAGGTGAGCGAGCGCCTGCGCTACGAGCTTTCCGTGATCGGGAGGATGGACCTCGCCCCCTACTTCCTCATCGTCGCCGACTTTGTGGACTACGCGCGGCGGCGGGGGATCCCGGTGGGGCCGGGCCGGGGCTCCGCCGCCGGCTCCCTCGTGGCCTACTGCCTGGGCATCACCCAGGTGGACCCCCTGAAGTTCGGCCTTCTCTTCGAGCGCTTCCTGAACCCCGAGCGCGTGAGCCTCCCCGACATCGACATCGACTTCTGCATGCGCCGCCGGGACGAGGTCCTGGCCTATGTGGCCGAGAAGTACGGGCGCGACCACATCGCCCAGATCGGCACCTTCGACCGCATGGCCTCCCGCTCCGTCATCCGCGACGTGGCCCGCGTCCTGGGCCTCCCCCACGAGAAGGCCGACCGCATCGCTAAGCTCGTCCCCTTCGGGATGCCCCTCGCCCAGGCCCTGGAGCAGATCCCCAAGCTCAAGGAATACGCGGAGGAGGAGCCCAGGCTCTTCGCCATCGCCCTGAAGCTCGAGGGCCTCCTGCGCAACGCCTCCACCCACGCCGCGGGCGTGGTCATCGCCCCCGAGCCCCTGGAGAAGTTCGTGCCCCTCCTGCGCCTCCCTGATGACCAGTTCGTGACCCAGTTCGACATGCACGACCTCGAGGCCCTGGGGCTCCTCAAGATGGACTTCCTGGGCCTGCGCAACCTCACCCTCCTTTCCGACGTGCAAAAGCTCCTGCGGGAGCGGAGGGGGATGGAGATCCGGCTGGAGGAGATCCCCTTGGACGACCCCGCCACCTATGCCCTTCTGCGCGCGGGCGAGACCAGCGGGGTTTTCCAGTTGGAGTCCGCGGGGATGCGCGCCCTCATCCGGAGGCTTGCGCCCACGGAGTTCCGGGACCTCATCGCCCTCCTGGCCCTGTACCGGCCGGGCCCCTTGGAGTCCGGGATGGTCGACGACTACATCGAGCGCAAGCACGGCCGCCAGCCCGTGACGTACCCCCACGAGCGCGTGCGCGACATCCTGGAGGAGACCTACGGCCTCCCCATCTACCAGGACCAGGTGATGCTCATGGCCCAGAGGCTGGCGGGCTTCACCCTCGCGGAGGCCGACCTTTTGCGCAAGGCCATGGGCAAGAAGAAGCCGGAGGTCATGGCGGAGATGCGGGCGCGGTTCGTGGCCGGCTGCGTGCAAAACGGGATCCCCGAGGCCGAAGCCGAGGCCATCTTCGCGGACATCGAGAAGTTCGCGAGCTACGCGTTCGCCAAGGCCCACGCCGCCGCCTACGCCTTCATCACCTATTGGACCGCGTACTTCAAGGCCCACTTCCCCACGGAGTTCATGGCCGCCCTCCTCACCTCCGTCCAAGACAACATCGAGAAGGTGGCGGCCTACATCGAGGAGTGCCGGGGGATGGGGATCCAGGTGCTCCCCCCGGACGTGAACGAAAGCGACGTGGGCTTCACCCCGGTGGGGGAGGGGACGATCCGGTTCGGCCTGGGCGCCATCAAGCACGTGGGCGAGGGCGCCGTGGCCGCGATCCTCGCCGCGCGCCGCCTCGGCCCCTTCCGCGACTTTTGGGACTTCTGCCTGCGCGTGGACCCCGAGCGGGTCAACCGGGAGACCCTGGAGTGCCTGATCAAGGCCGGGGCCCTGGACCGGTTCGGCCTCACCCGCAAGGCCATGATGGCCCTGGTGGAGGAGGGGCTGCGCTGGGCCCAGCGGGCGCGCAAGGAGCGGCTCTCCGGCCAGGCCAGCCTCTTTGAGGAGGCCCTGGTCACGCCCCAGCTCCCCGTGACGCCCGAGGAGTACCCCAAAGAGGAGCTTTTGCGCTTTGAGAAGGAGCTCTTGGGCCTGTACCTCTCCGGCCACCCCCTGGACCTCCACGAGGAGAAAATCCGGAACCTGGGCGCGGTCCCCCTGGCCGAGGCCTTCGGGCGGGCCGGGGCGTTCCTCGTGGCGGGCCGGGTCAAGGACCTGCGGACCGTGGCCACCCCCGAGGGGGCCATGGCCTTCTTCACCCTGGAGGACAAGACGGGCGAGGCCGAGGTGGTGGTGCGGCCCAAGGTGTGGGCGAAGTGCCCCGGGCTGCGCGAGGAGGACGTGGTGGCCCTCCAGGCGGTGTGGACGGAGCGCAACGGCGTGGCGCGCCTCGCCGCCCTGGCCCTCGAGCCCCTAAGCGGGGCCGCCCCCATCGCCCGCTGCTGGATCCGCCTCCCCTTGGCGGCCCTGGACCCCGCCAAGGTGGAGGAGCTCCTGCGGATCGTGGCGGACCACTTGGGGCCGGTGCCCTTGGGCGTGGTGGTGGTGGACGGCGCGCGGGAGGCGCGGGTGTTGGCCGGGCCGCGGTACTTCGTGCAGCCCACGCCGGAGCTCGGCGAGGCCCTGCGCCGCCTGGGCGCGGAGATGGTGCTGGAGTGATGCGCGTCCCCTCGGCGCTGAAGCTCCTCCTCCCCGGCCTGGGGGTGAAGCGCTGGTTCCTCCTGGCCGCCGGGGGCGTGGTCCTCCTGGTGTTCGGGGGCCTGTGCCTCTTGGGCGAAGGGGGGGTTCGCAGCCTTTATCAGGCCTTGGTGCAGTTCCTGCCCGCCCTTTGGCGGCCGGCCGCGGGCGCCCTCCTGGTGGCCGGCGGCGCCCTCGCCGTCGGCCTCGGCACCGGCCTCATGGTGCGCGGGATCCTCCGCGCCGTCTCCCCCAAAAGCGAGGGCTCCGTGGCCGAAGCCCTCTACCAGGCCCGCATCCTCAAGGCCGCGCCCAAGGTGGTGGCCATCGGCGGCGGCACCGGCCTCTCCAACCTCCTCCGCGGGGTCAAGCACTACACCGCCAACCTCACCGCGGTGGTGACGGTGATGGACACCGGCGGGAGCTCGGGCCGCCTGCGCCGCGAGCTCGACGTCCTCCCCCCGGGGGACGTGCGCAACTGCCTTTTGGCCCTCGCCGCGGACGAGGAGCGGATGGCCAAGTTCCTGCAGCACCGCTTCACCGCGGGCGAGGGCCTGGCCGGCCACGCCCTGGGCAACATCCTCTTGGCGGGCCTGGAGCAGGCCACGGGCAGCTTCGACCGGGCCATCGAGGAGGCCAGCTACTTCCTGTCGGTGCGCGGCCAGGTCCTGCCCGCCACCCTCGACAAGGTGCAGCTCGTGGCCGAGCTCGTGGACGGCCGCACCGTGGTGGGGGAGGCGGAGATCGCCGCCGACCCCACGCCGATCCGCCGCGTGCGGCTCTCTGCGCCGGCCCGGGCCTACGCCCGCGCCCTCCAGGCCATCGAGGAGGCCGACGTGATCCTCATCGGCCCCGGAAGCCTCTACACCAGCATCCTCCCCAACCTCCTCGTGGACGGGATCGCCGCCGCGATCAACCGCTCCCCCGCGGAAAAGTTCGTGATCATGAACCTCATGACCGAGCCCGGGGAAACCCTCGGCTACACGGCCTACGACCACCTCAAGGTCCTGGCGCAGTACCTGGACCTGCGGCGGTTCACGGGGATCATCGTGAACACCGAGCCCCCTCCGCCGGAGATCCTGGAGCGCTACCGGGCCGAAGGGAGCGAGCCGGTGAAGGACGACCTGCGCGGCGGAAGGACCTTCGGGGTGCGGGTGATTCGCGCCCCCCTTCTCACCGTGGTGGAGATGGAAGGGAAGCCCACGGTGAAGCACGACCCCATGAAGCTGGCCAAGCTGTTGACCCGAGAAAGCCGGGCCCTACGGCACTCCTGGACGCGCTGGTTCAGCCCCTAGACGTCCACCACGCCCTGGGCGATCCAGGTGCCGTCCCGCTCCTCCACCTTGACCCAGTTGTAGGTCGCGGCCTTGACGTCGATCCCCGCCCGGTGCTTAACGGGGTCGAACTTCTCCCCCCAGGCCTGGCCGGAGGCGCGGAACCCCTCGCCCTCCCGCGCGATGCGCAGCTGGAAACGGCTGAAGAGCATGCCTTGGGTGTCGCGCAGGAAGAGGAGCTCGGCGAGGAAGCGCACAAACAGGTCCTCCAAGCTCTCCGCGGCCACCGCGAAGGGCACGGCCTCCTTGGCCTCAACCCGCTCCAGATCGGCCATGAGGGAGAACATGGCCCGCGCCGCCTCGGCAAAGGCCTCCTCCAAGGTGGCCCCGATCCCGCGCACCCCCATGTCCGAGGGATGGGGAAAGAGCTCGTAGGGCATCCCTAACCCCCGAACTTCCAGGAGGCGAGGGGCGTGTACTTTGCGCCCTCCGGCCGCAGCTCCGAACGCATGAGGGTCAACCCCGCAATGTGCGCCTCCGGAACGGCGGGCCGCACCCTGGCCAGAAGCGGCCGCAGGTCCTTGGGGCTCTTGAAGCGGGCGAGGGTCACGTGGGGGACGGGTTCCTTCCGCTCCGGGGGGAAGCCCAGGGCCCGCACGGCCTCCTCCACCCTGCGGCACAGCCGCTGGAACTCCGGGGGTTCGGTGCGGGGCCCCACCCAGAGGACCCGCGCCGCCTGGGGCTGCGGGAAGCCGCCCAGGGCCTCGAGGGCCACGGCAAAGGGCGTCGTCCCCGCCGCCGCACTCCGACCCAACTCCAAGAGGGCGGGCAACCGCGCCTCCGGCACCTCCCCCAGGAACCGCACCGTGAGGTGGTAGTTCTCCGCGGGGACCCAAGTGCCGTTGCCCAGGGCGGCGCGGCATTGCCGGGCCACCTCGGCCAAAGCCGCGCGCACCTCTTCCCCCAGCTCCACGCAGAAGAAAAGGCGCACGCCGGATTATACGGGGGGCCGCGGCCCCGCCCGCTACACTTGCGCCGCATGGCGGAGGCCATCCTCCTGCGCGGCACCGTGATCCACGATTTCCCCTACCCGCCGGAGCGGCGGAAGTGCCCCCACCGCGCCCTCGTCTCCCTCACCCCGGCGGGGAGCTGCACGCACCTCTGCCCCATGTGCTACGCCCGCGCCTACCCCTGGAGCCGGGACGGACCCGCGTTCTACGCCAACACCCCCGAAAAGCTCGCCAAGGAGCTGGAGAGGGTGGAGCTCTGCCCGCCCCTCTACCTCAGCCAGGTCACCGACCCGCTCCAGCCGGTGCGGGAAATCCGGGAGCTCACGGCCCAGGTGGTGGAGGTGGCCCTGCGCTTCGGCGTCCCCTTCCACCTCATCACGAAGAGCGGGGAGGGGGTGCGGTGGCTGTTGCGCCGGGTCCCGGCGCTGCGGGACTACCCGCACTGGTGGCTCGCCATGACCATCGAGGCCCCGCCGGAAAAGCAGCGGGTCACCAGCCCCGGCGCCTCCCCGGTGGAGGAGAGGCTCCGGGCCGTGGAGGCCTGCGCGCAAGCGGGGATCTTCGTGGTCGTGCGCACGGACCCCGCGATCTGGGGCCTGGTCCGCGAGGAGGACGAGCTTTGGATCCTGGACCATGCCCAGCGAGCCGGGGCCCGCCACATCGTCTCCGCCCTCGGCCACTTCAACCGCCTCTCCTTTTCCCGGCTTCTTGAAGCCCTCCGCGCCTTTGGCCTGAAAAAGGAGGCCGAGGAAGTGCGCAGGACCTACCGGCATGGGAGAGAAGCGGAGGAGTTTTTCCGCCCCGCCACCATTTGCGCACCCCTTCCCCTTCGCCGGCAGTTCCATCGGTTCATGCGGGAGGAGGCCGAGGCCCGGGGGATGACCTACGCCGCGTGCCTGGAGATGGGCAGGGAATGGGATTCCCCTGGAATTCCCCACTGCGAGGCCGCGCCGCAGGGGAGGCTGGCCAAGAAGACCGCCGCGGGGAGGTTCGAGCTCCTTGCGGACTGTTACGCCGATTGCCTACGGGGTTGCCCGGAGCCCCGGCGGCCCCCCTGCGGCCGGCCCGAGCTCCTCCGCCAGTACCCCTTCCGGTTCGCGGCCCTCCTCCCCCGGCCCGCCCCGCTTTGGCCCTGACGCGGGAAAGCGCCCCCAATCCGGGCGGGTAAAATCCCATGAGTCCCCAAAGGAGGTGAACGGCGATGTCCCAAGCCTGGCGGGGCCCCTTGGAGCGGATCGACGAATTCCGTTGGAAGATCCCGCGCACCTACAAGAAGGAGATGCGCACCGATGGCCTCATCTACGCGTCGGAGAAGATGATCCCCACCATCTGCGAGGACCAGGCGCCGGAGCAGGTGGCCAACGTGGCCTGCCTCCCCGGCATCGTGGGCTACTCCATGGCCATGCCCGACATCCACTTCGGCTACGGCTTCCCCATCGGCGGGGTGGCCGCTTTCGACGTGAAGGAGGGCGTGGTCTCCCCAGGCGGGGTGGGGTACGACATCAACTGCGGCGTGCGCTTCCTCCGCACGAACCTCACCGTGGAGGACCTGAAGCCGCGGCTCCCCGCGCTCCTGGATGCCATCTTTGAGAACGTGCCCTGCGGGGTGGGGATGGGCGGGAAGATCAAGGTCAGCGCGGAGGAGCTGCGCCAGGTGATGGTGAAGGGCGCGCGCTGGGCGGTGGAGCGGGGGTTCGGCTGGCCGGAGGACCTGGAGCACTGCGAGGAGGGCGGGGCCCTGGCGGGCGCGGACCCCGCGACGGTCTCCAGCCGGGCCGTGGAGCGGGGCCGGCCCCAGCTGGGGACCCTCGGTGCGGGCAACCACTTCCTGGAAATCCAGGTGGTGGAGGAGATCTACGAGCCGGCCACGGCCGCGAAACTCGGGGTCACCGCCAAGGGCCAGATCACGGTGATGGTCCACACCGGCTCCCGCGGCTTCGGCCACCAGATCTGCGACGACTACCTCCAGGTCATGCAAAACGCCGCGAAGAAGTACGGGATTTACCTACCGGACCGGCAGCTGGTGTGCGCGCCCGTGGAGTCGCCGGAGGGGAAAAGGTACTTCGCCGCCATGGCCTGCGCAGCCAACTTCGCCTGGGCCAACCGCCAGATGATCACCCACTGGGTGCGGGAGGCCTTCGAACGCGTGTTCAAAAAGAGCGCGAAAGACCTGGGGCTCTTCGTGATCTACGACGTGGCCCACAACATCGCCAAGATCGAGGAGCACACGGTGGACGGCCGCAAGGTCACGGTGTGCGTGCACCGCAAGGGCGCCACCCGGGCCTTCCCGCCCGGGCATCCCGCCGTGCCCAAGGACTATCAGGAGATCGGCCAGCCCGTCCTCGTGCCCGGCGACATGGGCACCCTCTCCTACATCCTGGTGGGGACGGAGCGGGCCATGAAGGAGACCTTCGGCTCCACCTGCCACGGGGCGGGGCGGCTCATGAGCCGGGCCGCGGCCCTGCGGGAGAAGACGGGCCGGGAGGTGGCCGAGGAGCTGCGGGCCAAGGGGATCCTGGTCAAGGCCGCCAGCGAAAAGACCCTGGTGGAGGAGATGCCCGAAGCCTATAAGGACGTGACGGAGGTGGTGGAGGCCTGCCACGGCGCGGGGATCTCCCGCATGGTGGTGCGGGTGCGCCCCCTCGGCGTGGTGAAGGGCTGAGGGGCGGGTAAGATGAGCGTAAGGGGGGAGGGATGCCCAAGGAGAGGGAGCAGCCGCAGGAGACCAAGCTCAAGGTGGCCGAGGCCCTGCAGCAGGACGTGGGGCGGGGGATCGCCCGCATCGCCGGCCAATACCTGGAGAAGATCGGCGTGTCCCCGGGCGAGCCGGTGGAGATCGAGGGCCAGCGGCTCACGGGCGCCGTGGCTGCCCTGGCTTACCAGGCCGATGCCGGCCTGGACATCATCCGCATCGATGGCCTCATTCGCACCAACGCCGGGGTCAGCGTGGGCGACACCGTCACCGTGCGCAAGGCCCGCTGGAAGCCCGCCAACCACGTGACCCTCGCCCCGGCCCGTAAGGGGCTGCGCCTCATCCTCCCCCCGGAGAGCCTGCGCGCGGTCCTCGTGGGGCGGGTGGTGCGCACAGGCGACGTGGTCTCCACCGCGGGAAGGGCCGAGCGCGCGCCCTTCGGCGGCGAGCTCCTCACCGAACGCATCTTCCGGGACTTCTTCGAGATGATGGCCCCCATGTCCCTGGGGTTTGGGGAGCTCCTCCTCAAGGTGGTCAGCACCCAGCCCGGGGGGATCGTGCGCATCACCCCCGAGACGCAGATCGAGCTCTTGCCGGAGTATGTGGAGGTGGCCGAGCGGGGCCGGGAGGTCCCGGAGGTCACCTACGAGGACATCGGCGGCCTCAAGGACGTAATCCAGAAGATCCGGGAGATGGTGGAGCTCCCCCTCAAGAAGCCGGAGCTCTTTGCGCGGCTGGGGATCGAGCCGCCGCGGGGGGTGCTCCTCTATGGCCCGCCGGGGACGGGCAAGACCCTCCTCGCCAAGGCCGTGGCCCACGAGACCGACGCCCACTTCATCGCCATCTCCGGCCCGGAGATCATGTCCCGCTACTACGGGGAAAGCGAGCAGCGCCTGCGGGAGATCTTCGAGGAGGCGCAGAAGAACGCGCCCTCCATCATCTTCATCGATGAGCTGGACTCCATTGCGCCGCGCCGGAGCGAGGTCACCGGGGAGGTGGAGCGGCGGGTGGTGGCCCAGCTCCTCACCCTCATGGACGGCCTCAAGGAGCGGCGGAACGTGATCGTGATCGGCGCCACCAACCGCATCGAGGCCATCGACCCGGCGCTGCGCCGCCCCGGCCGGTTCGACCGGGAGATCGAGGTGCGGGTCCCCGACCGCGAGGGCCGCAAAGAGATCCTCATGATCCACACCCGCGGGATGCCCCTGGCCAAGGACGTGGACTTGGACGAGCTCGCTGCCGTCACCCACGGTTTTGTGGGGAGCGACCTCGCGGCCCTGGCCCGGGAGGCGGCCATGAACACCCTGCGCCGCGTCCTCCCCAAGATCAACCTCGACGCGAAAGAGATCCCCAAAGAGGTCTTGGACGAGCTTGTGGTGCGCCGGGAGGACTTCGAGGCCGCCCTCAAGGAGGTGCGGCCCTCGGCCATGCGGGAGGTCATGGTCGAGGTCCCCACGGTCACCTGGGAGGACATCGGCGGCCTGGAGGAGGTCAAGCAGCTTCTGCGGGAGGCCGTGGAGCTCCCCTTGGTCAACCCCGAGGCCTTCCGGCGGCTGGGGATCCGCCCGCCCAAGGGCATCCTCCTTTTCGGCCCGCCCGGCACCGGCAAGACCTTGCTGGCCAAGGCCGTGGCCAACGAGTCCCAGGCCAACTTCATCACCGCCAAGGGCTCGGACCTCCTCTCCAAGTGGTACGGGGAGAGCGAGCAGCGGATCGCCGAGGTGTTCCGGCGGGCGCGGCAGGTGGCCCCCGCAGTGATCTTCCTCGATGAGCTCGACGCCCTCGCCCCGCGGCGGGGCACGGCCATCGGCGAGCCCCACGTCACCGAGCGCATCGTGAACCAGATGCTCGCCGAGCTCGACGGCCTGGAGGAGCTGAAGGGGGTGGTGGTCATCGGGGCCACCAACCGGCCGGACATCATCGACCCCGCCCTCCTCCGCCCCGGCCGCTTCGACGAGCTCATCTACGTGCCCCTCCCCGACGAGAAGGCGCGCCTGGCCATCTTCAAGGTGCACACCAAGGGCATGGCCCTGGCGCCCGATGTGGACCTGGCGGAGCTTGCCCGCCGCACCGAGGGCTACAGCGGCGCAGACATCGCCGAGGTGTGCCGCAAGGCCGGGCGCATCGCCCTCCGCGAGGACCCCAAGGCCCAGGCCGTGACCATGCGCCACTTCCTGGAGGCGCTGGAGAAGACCCCGCCCTCGGTGTCCCCGGAGGAGCGGGCCCGCTACGACAAGCTCAGCAAGAACCTGCGCCGGGCCGTGCGCCGGCTGGCCGGCTTCTTGGCCGAGGAAGAGGAGACCAAGGAGGAGAAGTAAAAACGCTCTGGGCGTTGTTGATCGCGGTGGGGCTGGCCGCCGGCGGCCCGGCCCAAACCTCCGTGGCCGTGGTAAACGGCGAACCCATCGGGAGGGAGGAGCTCGGGAACGCCACGGGCCCGAACTAGATTCCCTTCAGCCCGTACTCCCAACCCCCGCTTCGCCCAGGCCCTCCTCGGCACCCCGAAGGGGGAAGGCCTGCCTCGCCCGCTGCCGGCGGGACGTGCGGAACGACCTCACTGAGGAGGGGCTCGCGGCGGAGCTCGCCTAGGAGGGCCTGACCCCAGAGGCGTTCGCGCCCCAACCACGGCCCCAGGCGGAGGAGCGGGCCCTTCCGGAGGCCCTCAAGGGGGCGGCGAACGGGCGGAGCAACCTCTGAGGGGGCTAGCCCCGCTTCTCCACCCGGTCCACGTACTCCCGGGTGTACACGTTGATGCGCACGAGGTCGCCCTCGCCGATGAACTGCGGCACGAGGACCTCCAGGCCGTTCTCGAGGATGGCGGGCTTGTACACGTGGCTTTCCTTGTCGCGGAGGGCGGGGGCCGTGCTCACCACCCGCAGGTCCACCGTCTCCGGGAAGGCCACGGCCACGGGGTTCCCCTGGTAGAAGTCCACGGGGACGCGCTGGTTGGGTTGCAGGAAGACCTCCAATTCCCCGATCAGCGCCGCGGGGATGGCCACCTGGTCGTAGGTCTCCACGTCCATGAAGTAGAAGGCCTCCCCGTCGGTGTAGAGGTATTCCATGGTACGGCGCTCGAGGTCCACCTCCGGCAGAGAGTCCTCCGGCCGGAAGCGCCGCTCCACAAGGGCCCCCGTGCGCAGGTTCCGCATCTTCACGTACACCAGCCCCTTCTGCTGGGCGCTGCCCACGTGGCGCACCGCCTCCACCACCCGAAAGAGATCCCCCTCCAGCCGCACCGTGATCCCAGGCCGCAGCTCGCTTGCCAGGGGCATACGCACGAATGTTACCGAGCCCGGCCGCGGGGCCGCAAAAGGGTCAGGACTGGCCCCTTGGCCGCAGAAAGAGCACCGCCAGGGGCGGCAGGGTCAGGGGCAGGGACCAGGGGAAGCCCTGGGCAGGCACGGCCTCGGCCCAGACCCCGCCCAGGTTCCCCACCCCGCTGCCGCCGTACTCCCGGGCGTCGCTGTTGAGGACCTCCTCCCAAAAGCCGGGGAAGGGCACGCCCACCCGATAGCCGGGCCGCACCACGGGCGTGAAGTGGGCCGCCACCAGCACGCACCGGCGGGGGTCCTGGGCCTTGCGCAGAAACGCGAGCACCCCAGAGTCCGCGTCGTCGGCAATGACCCACTGGAAACCCTGCGGCTCGCAATCCAGCTCGTGCAGCGCCGGCTCCTCCCGATAGACCCGATTTAGATCCTTCACCCAAAGCTGCAGTCCGGCGTGCTCCGGCCGGGAAAGGAGCCACCAATCGAGCTCCCCCTCGTGGCTCCACTCCCGCTCCTGGCCGAATTCCCCGCCCATGAAGAGGAGCTTCTTTCCGGGCACGGCGTACATGTACCCCAAAAGGAGGCGGAGGTTGGCCAGCTTTTGCCAGGGATCGCCCGGCATCTTCCCCAAAAGCGAGCCCTTCCCGTGCACCACCTCGTCGTGGGAGAGGGGGAGGACGAAGTTTTCCGTCCACGCGTAGAGGCCGCGGAAGGTGAGCTTCCCATGGTGGTACTTGCGGTGGATGGGATCGAGCTGGAAGTACGTGAGGGTGTCGTGCATCCAGCCCATATCCCATTTGAACCCGAACCCCAGGCCGCCGCCATAAGTGGGTCGGGATACTCCTGGCCAGGCCGTGGATTCCTCCGCGTACGTTTGCACATCCGGAAAACGGCGGTAGACCTCCTCGTTGAACCGGCGCAGAAAGTGGATGGCGTCAAGGTTTTCCCGCCCGCCGTAGGGGTTGGGCACCCAGGCCCCCTCCGGCCGCGAGAAGTCCAGGTACAGCATGGAGGCCACGGCGTCCACCCGCAGCCCATCCGCATGGTACACGTCCAGCCAAAAGCAGGCGCTGGAGAGGAGGAAGCTGCGGACCTCGTGGCGGCCGTAGTTGAAGATGAGGCTCCCCCAGTCGGGGTGCACGCCCTGGCGGGGGTCCGCGTGCTCGTAGAGGTGGGTCCCGTCGAAGAAGCCCAGCCCGTGGGGGTCGGAGGCGAAATGGGCGGGAACCCAGTCCAGGATCACCCCGATCCCCGCCCGATGGAGGGCATCGATGAGGTGCATGAAGTCCTGGGGGGTGCCGTAGCGGGCGGTGGGGGCGAAATAGCCGGTGATCTGGTAGCCCCAGGAGCCGTAGAAGGGGTGCTCCATGACCGGCAGGAACTCCACGTGGGTGAAGCCCATCTCCTTGGCGTAGGCGGCCAGAAGGGGGGCCAGCTCCCGGTAGGTTAGGAAGCGGCCTTCCGGGCCCCGCCGCCAGGAGCCCAAGTGCACCTCATAGATGGCGATGGGCGCGGCGCGGCTTTGGCGCCGGCCCCGCTCCCCCATCCAGGCCGCGTCGCCCCAGGCGTAGGAAAGGTCCCACACCACGGAGGCGGTCCGGGGCGGGACCTCCGCGTAGAACGCAAAGGGATCGGCCTTAAACCCCTGCCAGCCGTAGCGGGAAACGATGTGGTACTTGTACAGGGCGCCGGGGCCCACGCCGGGCACGAACCCCTCCCAGATCCCCGAGACGCCCCGGGGGCGCAAGGGATGCCGTCCGGGCGTCCAGCCGTTGAAATCGCCCACCACCGACACCGCCTCGGCGTTGGGCGCCCAGACGGCGAAGTACGTGCCGGCCTGCCCCCGCCAGCGGAGGGGGTGCGCCCCCAAAACCTCGTACAGCCCGGAATGGTTCCCCTCGTTGAACAGCCAAAGGTCCTCGTCCGTGAGCAGGCTGGGCGCCCCCTGGACCTCCCGGGCCTCGCGCCGCGTCATCCCCTCGATGGTACCCCTTCTTGCCCCGCCCCAGGGAAGGACCTAAGATGCGCGTATGCTGAACGAAAAGGAAATTCCTCACATCCCCGAGCGCATCCAAGGGATCGTGGAACTGGCCCACAACCTCTGGTGGACTTGGCATCCCCAAGCCCGGCGGCTCTTCCGGGCCCTCGACTACGAGGCCTGGCGGGAGAGCACCCACAACCCCGTCCTCATGCTCCGGCTGATCCGGCCGGAGCGGTTCGCCGAGGTCGCCCAAGACCCCCAGTTCCTAGCCCTGTACGACCAGGTGCTGGCCGAATACCGCAGGGACCTGGAGCGGGTCGGCCCCTCCCTCCCGGGACCCATCGCCTACTTCTGTGCGGAGTTCGGGGTGCACGTGTCCCTCCCCCTCTACGCCGGGGGCCTGGGGATCCTCGCCGGCGACACCCTCAAGGAGGCCAGCGACCTGGCCCTGCCCCTGGTGGGCGTGGGCCTCATCTACTCCCAGGGGTACGTGACCCAACGCATCCGCGAGGACGGCTGGCCGGAGGACGTGCACCAGAGGCTCCTGGACCACGGCGCCCACCCCCTGGTCCCCGTGCGCACCGCGGAGGGGGAGCCCCTGGTCCTGGCGGTCCCCGGCTTCGACCCGCCCCTCAGGGTGCAGGTCTTCCAGGCCCGCATCGGCCGCGTCCCCCTCTTCCTCCTCACCACGGACGTGGAGGGGAACGCGCCCTGGGACCGGGCCATCTCCCAGCAGCTTTACACCACGGATTTGGAGCAGCGGCTCAAGCAGGAGTGGGTGTTGGGCGTGGGGGGCATGCGGGCCCTGGAGGCCCTGGGGATCCGGCCGGCCGTGCTCCACCTCAACGAGGGCCACCCCGCCTTCGCCCTTCTAGAGCGCCTCCGCCAGCTCCTCGCCGCCGGCCTCCCCTTCGAGAAGGCCCTGGAAAAGACCCGCGCCACCACCGTGTTCACCACCCACACCCCCCTCCCCACGGGCACGGACATCTTCCCCTTCGCCCTCCTGGACCGCTTCCTTACGCCCTACTGCCAGGCCCACGGCCTCCCCCGGGAGGCCCTCCTGGAGCTCGGCACGAACCCCAAGGACCCCGGGGCGGGGTTCAACATGACGGTCTTCGCCCTGCGCCTTTCCCGCCACGCCAACGCCGTGAGCCAAAGGCACCGGGAGGTGGCGCAAAGGATCTGGAGCGGCGTGCGCTTCCGGGACGAGGAAGTGCGCCTGGAGGCCATCACCAACGGGGTGCACCTCTTCACCTGGATCGAGCCCCTGCGGGTCCAACGCCTCCTGGACAAGTACCTGGGGCCGGAGTGGCGGGAACGGCCCGACGATCCGGGCGTGTGGGAGAGGGTGTGGGACATCCCGGACGAGGAGCTTTGGGCCGTGCACATGGACCGCAAGGAGGCCCTCATCGCGGAGCTGGCGGCCCGGGCCCGCAAACGCTGGCAGGAGGGGGCCCCAGCGGCCAACGTCTTAGCCCTGGGCAGCCTCCTTGACCCCAACGTCCTCACCCTGGGGTTCGCCCGCCGCTTCACCGCCTACAAGCGCCCCGACCTCCTCCTGTACGACCCGGAGAGGCTAAGGAGGATCGTGACCAACCCCCTCCGCCCGGTGCAGATCATCTTCGCCGGAAAGGCCCATCCCGCCGACCTGGAGGGCAAGCGCCTCATCCAAAAGGTGTTCCGCTTGGCCAAGGACCCCGCCTTTGCCGGGAGGATCGCGTTCGTGGAGGAGTACGACCAGCACCTGGCGCGGTTCCTGGTGGCCGGAGTGGACGTGTGGGTGAACACCCCCCTCCCGCCCCTGGAAGCGAGCGGCACCAGCGGGATGAAGGCGAGCGTCAACGGCGTCCCCCACCTTTCCATCCTGGACGGGTGGTGGCTTGAGGGGTACACAGGCGAAAACGGCTGGGCCTTCGGCGGGGAGGAGGTCCCCGGCGACCGCGCCCCCGCGGACGCCGCCGCCCTCTACCGCCTGCTTGAGGAAACGATTATCCCCCTCTACTACGACCGCGGGCCGGATGGCATCCCCCATGGCTTCGTGCGGGTCATGAAGGAGGCCATCCGCACGGTCGCCCCCCGCTTCTCCTCCCGCCGCATGCTCAAGGAGTACCTGGAGCGGCTCTATCGCCCGGCCGCCCAGGCCTGGGCCGAAGGAGGGTGAATGCGGCTCCTTTCCCTCTTTTGCGTGGCGCTGACTGTCCTTGCGGGCGAACCGCGGCTGCTCCAACCCACCGCCTGGCTCGGCGACCTCGCCTGCGCGGACTCCCTCGTTTTCCTGGGCACCGCCGAAAGAGTCCTCGTGCTCGCCCTTCCCGAGGGCCGGGCGGTGGGGGAGCTCCCCTTCCCCGGCCCGGTGTACGCCCTGGCCTGGGATGGGAAGGGGCTCCTGGCCGCGGGAGGGTGGAACGTCCTGCGGGTTTGGCGCTGGCCGGAGGGCACCCTCCACTGGGAGACGGAGACGTCCGCCCTCCTGCGCAGCCTAGCCTTTGCTTCCAACGGGCTCCTCCTTGGGGGCGGAGCCAACGGCCTCGTCCTCGCTTGGGACCTTCAGGAGAGGCGGCGGGCGTGGTCCTTAGAGGCCCATCCGGGCGCGGTGTGGGGGATCGCCGCTTCCCCGCGGGCCGCGCTCTTCGCTACTGCCGGTTCCGACCGCCTGGCGGTGTGGGACCTCGCCACGCGCCAAGAAGTCCGGAGCTTTCCCGGCCGGGCGTGGGACGTGGCCTTCTCCCCGGATGGGTTCCTCCTTGCGGCCGGGATGGGCAAGCTCCTCAGGGTTTGGGACACGGCGGTGTGGCTTCCCCTTTGGGAGGCCTGGGCCCACGAGAGCTGCACGGTGGCCGTGGCCTTCTCCCCGGACGGGGCCTTCCTGGCCACGGGCTCGCTGGACCAGACGGCCAAAGTGTGGGAAACCGTCAGCGGCCGGTCTCTTTTTGCCTCGCCCGCCCTCCCGGCCGTGCTCGTCGCCGTGCGGTTCAGCCCCGCCGGGCTGTTCTTGGCCGGGGCGGAAGACGGAACGCTCGTCCTGTGGCGTCCTTAACCGCGTTTGGGGCTCAGGGGCGAGGCGGCCCGCAGCGCTAGGAGGGCTCCATTTGGTGCGGGGCCCAGGCAAACGTCGGGGGCAGGGAGGGGCCCTCAAACCTAAGGTGCGCTCTTCGGCCCCTATGGGCCCCTTGGCCTTGAGTGGGTGCGGCTTAGGGCGGTTCAAAACGGCGAGAGGCGGCTGCCCCAGGGGCACACCGTCTTGGTAAGGGTGTTCCGCCCTAGCGCGCCTTTGGGCCTGCGAACCGAACCTTGGGGGGTCGTCTCGAGGCGGGAGCCCATAACGCTGGAGGCGCAAAGCGCGGTGGAACTGCGGGCCCCTGGCCCCGCCGGGTTCCTCCGCGTCTAGCTCTGGGAAGCCCGAGGGGGCGGCACGTTTCGTCCGCCCACAACACACAAGGGAGCTCTTCCGCCTTCCGCCCGGATGGGACGCCTTGTGCCGCGCGCATGGATGGCAAGGGCAAAACCCCCGAAGCCGGAGGTTCCCTGAGGTTCCCTGAAAGATCCCGTCCTCCGAGGGGGCACGTGCCTTAGGGCTTGTCCGAGCACCCCGCTGTAAAATGGCGCCGAAGGGCGTGCATGAACCGCGGGGCGGCTCTATGGCTATTGGCTTGGGCATTTATTTCCCAAAGCCTTGGCGCCCCCGGGACCGTGCGCACGCTGGGAGTCGGCCGGATCCGTGCGTTGAGCTTCTCTCCGGATGGAAGGTACCTTGCGGCCGCCGGGACGGCGGGGGTGGTAAACCTTATCGACACCTCTTCATGGACCCTTGTGCAAACCTTGGAGAGCTGCGGGAGAGGGTGGAGTGGCAGCGTGGCCTTCTGCCCAGATGGGGCCCTCCTGGCGTTCGGAAACACGGAAAAAATCCTCGTCTACGAGCTTGCATCCGGAAAGGAGATCTTCGCCGTCCGCGGGGACGCGGCTTCTTTGGCGTTTAGCCCAGACGGAAGGCTCCTCGCTTCCGCATCCCGCTTCGGCTGGAAGTTCACAATTTGGGAAGTGGCTAGCGGAAGGGAGGTGGCCTCGGTGACTGTGATCCCATGGGACCCCACAGGAGTGTTCTTCACCACCCAAGGGATCCCCGTCGCCGTGACGCTAGAGGAACATCCCCTCGTTGGGGAAGCGACCCTCCACCTTTGGAACGTCCTCACTCGGGAAGAAATCGCCGTGTTCCACACCTCGGTGAGGGGGATAGAGGCCGTGGCGCTCAGCCCGGACGGGAGGCTCCTCGCCGCGGGAACCCAGGAGGGACTCATTAAGCTGTGGGACGTGCCCGCACAACACGAGCTCGCCACCTTTAAGGGACACAGGGGGGCTGTTAAATCCCTGGCGTTCAACACGACCGGAGTCCTTCTGGCTTCGGGGTCTGAGGACCGAACGATCAAGGTTTGGCAAGTCCCCACGGGAAGGGCGGTGGCCACCCTGAAGGGTCATGCCGGCGGCGTCGAATGCTTGGCGTTCAGCCCGGACGAACGTTTCCTGGCCTCCAGCGCCGAGGACCAAACGATCAGAGTGTGGCAGATTTCCCCTCCCAAGGAGGTGGTCACCCTGCCTCAGGAAATCATCCGGGCTTTGAAGCTGGCGTTCAGTCCGGATGGAAGGCTTCTGGCTGCGGGGGACGACGAGGGGAGGGTTCACCTTTGGGAGGCCACGGGAAGGAAGGTGGCCACCTTCAAGGGGCATAAAGGCTCGGTCACCACCTTGGCCTTCAGCCCGGATGGAACGCTTTTGGCCACTGGATCCGCAGACCATACGATCAAGCTCTGGGAGATTGCCACCTTAAGGGAAGCGGCCACCCTTAAAGGTCACTGGGCCCCCAGCGGGTTGGCTTTTAGTCCGGATGGTGCCCTCCTTGCCGTCGCCTCCTACGGGACTGTTCGGATTTGGCGGGTTGCGCAGCGCAGGGTCTTGGCCACCTTCCAGGGGCCTCCGGAGCTCTGTTGCGTGGCGTTCACTCCGGACGGAACCCTCCTCGCTTGCGGGGGCAAGGGGATCCAGCTTTGGGATGTCGCCCGAGGCACCGAGCTCGCCGTGCTTCACTCTCCCGGACAGGAGCCAATCTCGGCCATGGCCTTCAGCCCGGACGGGAGGTTCTTAGTCTCCGGGTCCCGCTCGGGGATCCTGGACTTTTGGAACGTGGCCGGCCGGAGCTGGATCACCCGGCTTCTCGAAGGGCACAGGAACCCAATCCATACTCTGGCTTTCAGCGCAGACGGAAAGGTCCTGGTCTCCGGGTGTTCTCGGACCATCAAGTTCTGGGAGGCCCTCACGGGGAGAAAGATCGCCGAGCTTCAGGCCCAAGAAGTCTGTGCCCTAGGGGTCTTCTCCTTAGCCGTAAGCCCGGATGGAAAGGTTTTGGCTTTGGGGTCGGTGTTCGGCATGATCAAGCTCTGGAACCTTGACTCCCCTTTCGCCCCCACGGGGACGGGCAGCTTGGCCGCTTGTATTGGGCGGGAGTAGCGGTTCGACGCCGCGGCGCATCCCCAGGACCTTCCCCGATGTTCGCTTCGCCCGCGGGCAACCCTCCGCATGCCGGCAAGCTCGCCCAAGAGGCCCTAAAATCATACGACCGCGCCAAGGTATATAGGAGGTCGGGATGTACCAAAGAAGGGTGCAGGTCACCGGCGGGGGCACCCTCCTCGTGACCCTGCCCAAGGAGTGGGCCGCGGCCATGGGGGTCGGGCAGGGCACGGCGGTGACCCTCGTCCCCACGCCCGCGGGCGGGCTCCTCCTCCTCCCCCCCGCCGTGCGGGAGCGCAACCGCTGCCGCATCCTCATGGACGGGAAAACCCCCGTCCAGCTCCTCAGGGACATCATCGCCCACTACGTCGCCGGCTTTGAGGTCATCGAGGTGGTGGGGAAGCGGTTCCGCCCCGAGGAGCGCCGCACGATCCGGGAGATCGCCCAGTCCCTGGTGGGGCTGGAGATCCTGGGCGAGACCCAATCCGCCGTGACCCTCACCTGCGTGGCGGACGTGCGCGACTTCCCCGTGGACGCCACGATCCGCCGCATCCACGGGATCACCGAGGCCATGTGGGATGACGCCCTGCAGGCCTTCCTGGCCCGGGACGAGGAGCTGGCGCGGGACGTGATCGAGCGGGACGGCGATGTGGACCGCCTGGTCCTCCTGGTGGCCCGTCAGTTCGGGCTTCTTTTGCGCGACCTCCTTTTGGAGCAGGAGGTGGGGCGCTCCCGCCAGGAGTTCTGGCACTACCAGAGCGTGGCGGACCAGCTGGAGCGGGTGGCGGACCACGCGGCGAAGGTGTGCCGGGCGGCCCTGGCCCTGGCCGCCCCGCCCGTCCCTATCTTTGCGGAGCGGCTCACCCGCCTGGCCCAAGCCTCCCGCGCCGTCATCGCCGAGGCCATCCGGGCCTTTGAGGAGCGGGATCCCGCGCGGGCCAACGCCGTGCTGGAGGGGAAGGAGCGGCCGGAGGAGGTCTGGCCGTGGGTGCAGGCCGCGGCCCGGGACCAGCCGGAGAACGCCCTCTCCCTGGCCATCGCCGCCGACAGCCTCCTGCGCATCCGGGAGCACGGGTACAACATCGCGGAGACGGCCCTGGACGCCTCGGTTTCTCCCCCTCTTCCTGCTTCTATATAGGGCGCCAGAGGAGTAACGTAGCAATCTACCCCGATGTAGAACGAAGTTCACGCCTTCTTTCCCTTGCCAGCCTTGGGCCGGGCTATAAAATGGCGGCGAAAAGTATAAAAAGGAGGAAAAAAATGCGTAGAACGCGCCTGCTTGGCCTTGCCCTCGGGTTCCTTCTGGTCCGCGTGGCCCTGGCCCAGCCCACCCTCCCCCGGGAGGCCGTGGCCATCGTGGTGGACGGATCTAGCACCGTGGCCCCCATCGTGCAGGCCGCGGCCGCGGAGTTCGCCGCCCGCCACCCCCAGGCCCGCCTGGCCGTGGGCATCAGCGGCACCAGCGGCGGCTTCCGCCGCTTCCTCGCCCAGGAAACCGACATGAACAACGCCTCCCGCCCCATCCGCCCCGCGGAAATCAACACCGCCCAGGAGCGCGGCGTCCGCTACCTTGAACTCCTCATCGGCCTGGACGGCGTGGCCGTGGCCGTGTCCACCCGCACCCGCATCTTCCGCGACGGCCTCCCCGTCCTCACCCTCGGCGAGCTGGAGCTCCTCTGGTCCAAGGAGGCCGAAGGCCTGGTCACCCGCTGGAGCCACCTGGGCTCCCGCTTCGCCGACGCCCCCATCGTCCTTTCCGGAGCGGCCTCCACCTCCGGGACCTTCGACGTGTTCACGGCGGTGGTGAACGGCAAGGAGGGCGATTCCCGTGCGGACTACTTCGGCACGGAGGAGGACCAGCTCCTGGCGGAGCAGGCCGGCGCCGACCCCTACGCCCTCACTTACTTCGGCTTCGCCTACCTGGAGCACAACCGGGACCGGGTGCAGGCCGTGGCCATCGACCCCCGCCGGGTGGTGATCGACCCGCCCGCGGAGATCCTCGCGGAGATCAACCGCCGGCGGGCCGCGGCCGGCAAGCCCCCGCTCCTGGCCGCCCCCGACCTCCGGCCCCAGGGCATCCTCCCCACCCTGGACACGATCGGCAGCTTCCTCTACCCCCTGAGCCGGCCCCTCTTCGTCTACGTGAACGCCCGCTCCGCCGAGCGCCCGCTCCTTGCGGCCTTCGTGGACTTCCTGCTGGAGCGGGTGGCGGACCCCGAGTTCATGCTGGACGTGGGCTACTTGCCGGCGGCGCCGGAGGTGCTGGAGGCCACGCGGAGGATCTGGCGGGAGCGGCGGACCGGCACGGCCTTCGGCGGCCAGTTCGCCGGCCTGCCCCTGGAGGAGATCGCCCGCCGCTACCGCCGGCATGCAGGCCTCTAGGGCTGCCCCTTACCCCGCCGTCCTGGCCCGCCTGCGCCGGGGCAAGGAGGACGCCATCCGCGCCCTCCTTGCCCTCTGCGCCCTCTCCGCCCTGGCCGTGGTGACCGCGGTGGTGGCCATCTTCGTGCACCAAAGCCTCCCGTTCTTCCGGACCGTGCCCCTTTCGGAATTCCTGGGCGGGACGCGCTGGGCCCCCATCCACGAGCCCGCAAGCTACGGGATCCTCCCCCTTTTGGGGGCCACGCTCCTGGTCACGGCCATCGCCCTCAGCGTGGCCGTGCCCCTGGGCTTCCTGGCCGCGGTCTTCCTCACGGCCTACGCCCCGCCCCACCTTCGGGCCGTGCTCAAGCCGGCCCTGGAGCTCTTGGCCGGGGTGCCCACCGTGGTCTACGGGTTCTTCGCCCTGCGCTTCGTAACCCCCTTCCTCCAGCGCTTCCTCCCCGTGGGCTTTTGGAACGGGCTTTCCGCCGGGCTCGTCATGGGCCTCATGATCACGCCCTACATGGCCTCCCTTTCCGATGACGTGCTCTACGCGGTGCCCCGCAGCCTGTGGGAGGCGGGCTACGCGCTGGGGGCGCGGCGGCCCACGGTGCTCCTGCGGGTGGTGGTGCCCGCGGCCTTCTCCGGTATCGGCGCGGCCTTCATCCTGGCCCTCACCCGGGCCGTGGGCGAGACGATGATCGTGGCCCTGGCCGCCGGCCGCACCCCCGCCTGGCCCCCCCACCCCCTCAAACCCCTCCTCCCCCTCACCACGGCCATGGTGAACATCGCCACCGGCGACCACGAGGCCGGCGCCTTCATCTGGAGCCATCTCTTCGCCATCGGCCTCCTCCTCTTCCTCGTGACCTTCGGCCTGAACCTCCTCAGCCATCGGGTGATCCGGCGGATCCGCCGGAGGTACGCATGAAGGTCCTCTGGAGGCTGGGCGAACGCGGGGTGGTGGCGGGGGCCTTCCTGGCCCTGCCCCTGGCCCTGTTCGTGCTGGGGGTAATGGTGGTGGTGACGGCCCTCCAAGCGGGGCTGTGGGCGGACATGCACGCCCTGGAGGAGGCCGGGCTCGTCCTCACGGGGCGCTCCCTCGCCCTGCCCGGCGGGGCGGCCTTGCCCTACCTCGGCGTGGCCCAGGTGCGGGAGGGTTCGGCCGCGGCGGCCCTGGGGATCGCCCGCGGCGACGTCCTGGTGGAGGTGGAGGGAGTCCCCGTGGAGCGGCCCCTCGCGGCCTGGTCCGCCCTGGCCCGCCTCCCCGGCCCGCGCCGGGAGGTGCCCCTGCGCTGGATCCCCCGGGCCGAGGCCCTCCTGGGCGCCCTCCAGACGCGCGCCGAGGCCGGCCGAACTTTCGTGGTCCTCGCCGCGCCCGCGCCCCAGGCCCAGGACCTGGGCCTCCGGGCCGGGGACGTGCTCCTCGCCCTGGAGGACGTTCCCGTCGCCGGGGCGCGCCAGCTTTGGGAGGCGGCGGTGCGCCTAGCCCGGGAGGGCCGGCTCCCCGCGCGGCTGCAGGTGCGCCGGGGGGAGGAAACCCTGGAGCTCCTGTGGGACCCGCGGCGGAGCGGGGTGCTCCCCGTGGAGCGGAACGCTTGGCGGGCCTGGCGCGCGCTCCTCACGCGCCTGGGCGACCCCCGCTACCCGGAGCAGGCGGGGCTCCTGCCCGCCTTTTTGGGGTCCCTGGGGGTCGTGCTCGTGATGGCCGCGGTGGCCTTCCCCCTGGGGATTGCGGCCGCGATTTATCTCGAGGAGTACGCCCGCCAGACCCGGTTCACTGCGGCGCTGGAGGTGCTCGTGGCGAGCCTGGCCGGGCTGCCCTCGGCCGTGGTGGGGCTTCTGGGCCTGGAGATCTTCGCCCGGGCCATGAACCTGGGAAGGTCCATCCTCGCCGGCGGGTTCACCCTGGCCGTCCTGGTCCTCCCCTTGGTTATCATCGCTAGCCGGGAGGCCTTACGCACCGTGCCCAGGACCCTGCGGGAGGCGGCGTTCAGCGTGGGCGCGACCCCCTGGCAGACCGTGCGCCACCACGTCCTCCCCTACGCTCTCCCGGGCATCCTCACCGGCGTGGTCCTGAGCCTCTCCCGCGCCCTGGGCGAGGCCGCCCCCCTCCTGTTTTTGGGCGCCTTCCTCTACGTGACCTACGTGCCCCAGAGCCTGCGGGACAGCTTCACCGTGGTGCCCATCCAGATCTTCGACTGGGCCACGCGGCCCCAGGACGGCTACGCCGTGGTGGCGGCCTGCGCCATCCTCGTCCTTTTGGGGCTCGTCCTCCTCCTCAACGCCCTGGCCATCCTCCTGCGGGCGCGCTTCCAGCGGAGGTGGGCCGAATGACGATCTATTGGGATGAGGTGCCCTCGCCGGTGCTCGCTATACAGGGGTTTTCCGCCTGGTACGGGAAGGCCCAGGTCCTGCGGGGCGTGACCCTGGAGATCCCGGAGCGCCGGGTCACCGCCATCATCGGCCCCTCCGGCTGCGGCAAAAGCACGCTCATCCGGTCCATCAACCGCATGAACGACCTCATCCCCGGGTTCCGGGCGGAGGGGGCCATCCTCTTCCGGGGCCTCAACGTCTACGACCCTAAAGTGGACCCCGTGGAGATCCGGCGCCGGATCGGCATGGTGTTCCAAAAGCCCAACCCCTTCCCCAAGAGCATCTTCGAGAACGTGGCCTTCGGGCTGCGGGTGAACGGGTTCCGGGGGAACCTGCGGGAGCGGGTGGAGTGGGCGCTGCGCCGGGCGGCCCTGTGGGACGAGGTGAAGGACGACCTCCATCGCAAGACGGGCTACGACCTCTCCGGGGGGCAGCAGCAGCGGCTGTGCATCGCCCGGGCCCTGGCCGTGGAGCCCGAGGTGCTCCTCATGGACGAGCCCTGCTCGGCCCTGGACCCCGTGGCCACGGCCAAGATCGAGGACCTCATCCGCGAGCTCTCCTCCTCCGTGACCATCGTCATCGTGACCCACAACATGCAGCAGGCGGCGCGGGTGAGCGACTACACGGCCTTTTTGCTCCTGGGGGAGCTGGTGGAGTACGGGCCCACGCGGGAGCTCTTCACCCGGCCCAAGGACCCCCGCACGGAGGCCTACATCACCGGCCGCTTTGGCTGAAAAGGAGCCCGGGATGGTACGGGAAGGGTTGGTTCGCAGCCTGCAGGCCCTGGAGGCGGAGGTGGAGGGGCTGGGGCGGGCGGTGGCCCAGGCCCTCCGCCACGCCCTGCACAGCCTCAAGGCCCAGGACCTCGAGCTCGCCCAGGCCGTGGTGAGCGGGGACCTGGAGATCAACCGCCAGCGCTTCGCCATCGAGGAGAAGTGCCTGGAGCTCTTGGCCACCCAGCAGCCCATGGCCTCCGACCTACGCTTGATCACGGCCCTCATGCACATCGTGACGGACCTGGAACGCATGGGCGATCATGCCGCGGGCCTGGCCCGCATCACCCTCCTCATCGGGAAAACCCCCCTGATCAAGCCGCTGGTGGACATTCCGCGCATGACGGAGCTGGCGCTGGGGATGCTGGAGGGGGCCCTGGACGCCCTGCGCCGGCGCGACGCCGAGGCCGCCCGCCGCATCGCCCTCCGCGACGACGAGGTGGACGCCCTCCACGACCAGGTCCACCGGGAACTCTTCCTCCTCATGATCCAGGAGCCCCGCAACATCACCCAGGCCACCTACCTCATGTGGGCCAGCCACAACCTCGAGCGCTTCGCGGACCTGGTCACGAACATCTGCGAGCGGGTGATCTTCGTGGTCACGGGGAGGATGGAGGAGCTCAACGTCTCCGGCTGAGCCTGGTCCCGCCCCCGGGCCCCCCGTATCATGGACGACGAAACGGGCCGCGTTTCGGCCCCGGGGGTGAGAAAGGAACATGCGGGAATTGGTGGTGGCGGGCATCGCCGTGGACCAGGAAAGCGGGGGGCCGGTGCTCCTTCTGCGCGACCCCAACGAGGAAGAGCATTTCGTGCCCCTGCGGATTGGGGAGGCGGAGGCCGTGGCCATCCTCATCGGGCTGGAAGGCACCGCGCCCCCGCGCCCCCTCACCCACGACCTCCTCTCCGCCGTGCTCGCGGCCCTGGAGGCCACGCTGGAGGAGGTGGTGCTGGACCGGCTGGAGGAGGGGATCTGCTACGCCTCCCTCCACATCCGCAAGGAAAGCGGGGAGCGGGTGCGGGTGGACGCCCGGCCCTCGGACTCCGTGGCCCTGGCCCTCCGCACCGGCTCGCCCATCTACATCGAGGAAGCGGTGTACGAGGAGCTGGTCCAGGAGCTCCCCCCGTCCTGACGTGCTTTTGGCCGTCGACATCGGGAACACCCTGATCAGCCTGGGCTGCCACGACGGCGCCGGCTGGCGGGCCCGGTTCCGGCTGCGCACCGTTCCCGGCAAGACCGCGGACGAGTACGCGGTGCTCCTCCGGGAGCTCCTGCGGGCGCGGGGCCTGGAGGAGCGGATCACGCGGGTGGTGGTGGCCAGCGCCGTGCCCCCGCTGGTGCCGGTGTTCCGGGAGCTGGGGGAGGGCTGGCTGGGCGCGGAGGTGCTGGTGGTGGGGCCGGGGGTGCGCACGGGGCTGGCCATCCGCACGGACCACCCCAGCGAGGTGGGGGCGGACCTCGTGGCCAACGCCGTGGCCGCCTACGCCCGCTTCCAGGGGAACTGCATCGCCGTGGACTTCGGCACCGCCACGAGCTTCGTGGCCGTGGCCGCGCCGGGCGCCCTGGTGGGCGTGGCCATCGCCCCCGGCTTGGCCCTGGGCCTGGAGGCCCTGGCGGAGCGCACGGCCCAGCTCCCCCGCGTCCCCCTGGCGTTGCCCCCCAGCGCCCTGGGGAAAAACACCCTCGCCGCCGTCCAGGCCGGGGCCGTCCTGGGGCACGCGGCCCTGGTGGACGGGGTGGTGCGGCGCATGCGCGCGGAGCTTGGGGGGACGGCGCGGGCCGTGGCCACGGGCGAATGGGCCTCCCTCCTGGCGCCGCTCCTCTCCGAGGTGGAGGCCGTGGACCCCTGGCTCACCCTGGAGGGCCTCCGCCTCATTTCCCTGCGCAACTAGGCGCCCTAAACTTGGGGCCCGATGTGGACGGTGGACGGCGGGCAGAAGTCGGGGAGCGGGACCCTGGTGCGCACCGGGGTGGTCCTGGCGGCCCTCCTGGGCGAGCCCATCCGGATCTACAACATCCGCGCCAAGCGGGACAACCCGGGCCTGCGGCCCCAGCACCTGCGGGCCGTGGAGGCCGCGGCCGCCCTGGTCCAGGGGGAGCTCGAGGGCGCAGAGGTGGGCAGCCGAGAGATCCTCTTCCGCCCCAGGGCCGCGGCCCTGGGCGGGGACTTCACCTGGGACATCGGCACCGCCGGCTCCACCACCATGCTCGCCCTCACCCTCCTCCCCATCGCCGCCTTCGCCCGACGGCCCTGCGCCTTCCGCATCCGGGGCGGCCTCTTTCAGGACTTCGCGCCCTCCGCTTTCCACACCCAGCACGTGCTCCTCCCCGCCCTGCAGGGGATGGGGCTGAGGGCTGAGCTCCGCGTCCTCCGGCCGGGGTACGTGCCCAAGGGCGGAGGGGAGATCGAGCTTCGGGTCCAGCCGCTCCGCGGCCCTTTGGCGCCGCTCCGCCGGGAGGAGCTCCGCAAGCCCCTGCGCTTTTGGGGCCTGGCCCTGGACTCGCACCTGCGGGAGCGGCGGGTGGCGGAGCGCATGGCCCGCCGCTGCCAGGAGGAGCTGGCGCGCCGGGGGATCTCCGCGGACTTTCGGATCGAACACGACGAGAGCGCCATCCAACCCGGGGCCGCCTTGGCCCTGATCGCCGAGGACCAGGCCGGCGCGCGCCTGGGGGCGGACCAGGCCGGCGCCCCCGGTCGCCCCGCCGAGGCCATCGCCGAATACGTGGCCCGCGCGCTCCTCGAGGACCTCGAGGCCGGGGCCACCGTGGACCGCCACCTCGCCGACCAGCTCATCCTCTACGCGGCCCTGGCCAAGGGCGAATCCGCCTATCTTGTGCCCGCGGTCACCGACCACGTGGAGGCCAACCTGTGGCTGGTGGAGGGCCTGCTTGGGGTGCGTTGGAAGCTCGAGGGCAAGCGCCTGACCCTCCAGGGCATCGGGTATGAGCCCCGTTAGGGTGCGCGTGCGCGGGATCTACGCCACCGCCCTCACCGCCCTCTTGCGGGAGCGCTTCGCCCTGGTGGAGCCGAGCGAGGTGATCCAGGCCCGGTTCGGGCTGAGCCCGGCGGAGGGCCCCGCGGAGGTGACGATCCAGGACCGGCCGGACCGGCACGGGATCGTGATCGAAGGGGTGCGGAGCGCGGCGGAGGAGGTGGTGGCGTTTTTGCGGGAGAGGATCCCCTGGGCGGTGTTCAGCTGGCAGGCCCCGCCCCCGAGGCCGCGCAAGGAGGGCCCCCTGGCCGCCGCGGCGGCCCTGCTCGCCCGGGCCGAAGGGGACTTCCCCAAACCCGCCAAGGACCTCCTCGACCGGGTGCGGGCGGAGGTCCTCTTCACCCTGCCCGGACACCACCTCCTGAAAACCCTCGATCCCGCGCGCGTGGACGAGGCCGAGGCCAAGGGGGAGGCGGCGCTGGCCCAGGTTTTAGAGGAGGAGCTTATCTGGGCCCACTACGCGCCGGGAAGGCCGGTGAGCATCGTGCACGGGAAGGCTGGGGAGGCCCCGATCCGGCAGGGCGGGGAGCTTGTGGAGGCCCAGCGGGGGCGGGTGGTGGTGCGCCGCGCCTTCCGAGCCGGGGGCACCTACGACGGGCTGGGCCTCCCCAAAAACGCGGGCGACCAAGGCTACGTGGAGTTCCTTCCGGACCGGTGGTGGAGCCGCCGCACCTACTTCCGCGCCAACGGCGAGCTCCTCGGCGAGATCTACAACATCCAAACGCCCCCCGAGTTCCTGCCCGGCGAGATCCGCTACCTGGACCTGGAGATCGACATCGCCCGCGTGGGCGGGGAGCTCCGCCTTCTGGACGCGGAGGTCCTGGAGAAGAAGGCCGCGGAGGGGCTCATCTCCCCGGTTCTGGCGGAGAGGGCTTGGGCGGAGGCACGGGCGCTCCTGGCGGAGCTCCAGGCCTCGGCTCAGCCCGGGCGGGGGTAGGCCCGCTGCAGGGCGGCCAAGAACCCCCGGGCATCGACGTAGCCGAACAGGCGCCCCCGCTCCTCCCCTTGGGGCCCCAAGAAGATCAGGGTGGGCACCCCCACCACCCCGAACCGCCGCCGCAGGGCCTCCTCCTCAGGGCTCACCTCGGTGAGGTCCACCTTCACCGGCGTCCAGGCGGCCAGCTCCCTGTGCACCTGGGCGTCGCGGAACGTCGTGGCCGCCAGCTCCTTACAGGGGATGCACCATTCCGCGGAAAAGTAGAGGAGAACGGGCGTGCCCCGCTCCTGCGCCTGGGCGAGGGCCGCGGCGCTGTAGGGAACCCAGGGGATCTCCGGGGCGCGGCGCGCCGGGAGCCCCCAGCGCACCCCTACCCCCAGGCCGGCGGCCGCGACCAGCGCGCTCAGGACGGCCACGACCCGGCTGCGCCGGCGCAGCCCGGAGGCGAGGAGGAAGAGGCCGCCCCCGCCGGCGAGAAGGCCGATCCCCACCCGCAGGCCCAGCTCGGGCAGGAGTGGGGAAAGGAAGTACAAGGCCATCCCCAAGAGGAGGAACCCAAGGAGGTGCTCCACCCACACCGTCCAGGGGCCGGCCCGGGGCAGGCGCCGGAGCTTCCCGGAAAGGAGGGCCAAACCCACGTAGGGGAGGCCCAGCCCCAGGGCCAGGGCGAAGAAGAGGACGAACCCCTTGAGGGGGTCGCCGAGGCTGGCCACGTAGGAGAGGAAGGCCACCGTGGCGGGGCCCACGCAGGGCGCGGCCACCAGGCCCACCACCGCGCCCATGAGGAACGCCCCCCAGGGGCCGGCCTGGGCCCGGGGCAGGCGCCGAAGGAGCGCGGCCGGAGCCCGCAGGGTGTAGACCCCAAAGAAGCTCAGGGCGAGGGCCACCATCACCGCCGCCAGGAAGGCGAGCACCGCGGGGTGCTGGAGGGCCATGCCCAAAAGCCCCCCTCCCAGCGCGGCCAAGGCCCCCAGCGCGGAATACGTGAGGGCGAGGCCCAAAAGGTAGGCCAGGGCCAGGCCCAGCGTGCCCAGGACCCGCTGCCCCGCGACCTTCGCGAAGTAGGCCACCGTCACGGGCACCATGGGGTACACGCAGGGGGTGAGGTTCAACCCCAACCCCACCAGGAACGCGGCGCCCAGGGCCCACAGGAACCCGCGGGCGAAGCCGGCGCCCGGCCCGGGAGGGGCCGCCCCGCCCGGGACGACCTCCACGGGGAGCTCCACCTCCACGCTCGCCGGCGGGACGCACACCTCGTCGCTGCAAGCCTGGTAGCGGAGCCTTCCGCGGATCCGGTAGGTGGCCGGGGCGACCCCGGCCCCCGCGCGGATCCGCAGCTCCACCGCGATCACGCCCTCGTAGAGCTCCAAGGGGGCCTGGGAAAAACGGAGCCGGCGGATCTCCGGGGCGGGCCAGCGCTCCTCGCCCGTGAAGCCCTCCGGCCAATCCCACTCGAGCCGGGTGGGGATGAGGAAGGCCTGGGAGGGAGCATGGGCGTGGATGTGCCAGCCGGGAGCGATGTCGATCCGCACCTGGGCCACGGCCTCCCCACCTGGGCGCACCGGCGCGGGCGGCACCACCTCCACCCGCACGAGGGCGGTGGGGACTTGGGCCCAGGCCCAGACCCCCAAGAGGGCGAGGGCCAAAACCCGCATGGATGGGCAATGTTCCCCTCTGCGGCCCTCCCGCACAACCCTGGCCCCGCCCGTGCCCTTGGGATATCCTGCGTTTCGAGGTGGTCTGCATGGCCCTCACGTTTGCCTGCCACGGCGAGCCTACGCCCGGGCTGAGGCCCCTCGCTACGGGATTGCCCCAGGCCCTGGAGGAGCAGGGCTACCGCTACGCCCCGCAGGACCCCGCGCCCCGCCTGGTGCTGAACTTCGTGTCCACGGCCAACCCCCGGCCCTACCGGCGCCGGGCCCAGGCCACCTTCGTGCTCTCGCTCCTGGAGGCCCCGGAGCTCCCGGCCGATCCGGTGTCGGCCATGTACCCCTACCTCGTGCGCACCCTGGCCAACATGCTCCTCGTGTACCTCCCCGGGAGGGAAGCCCACTTCTTCACCCTGGATCTGGGGCACTACAGCGAGGCGGAGGGCGAGGGCTTTTTCCCGCGCCTTGTGGCGCGGATCCACCCCATGGCCTCGGCCACCCTGGTCATCAAAAACCGGTTCGAGCCGGACCTGGAGCCGGAGCTTTGGGAGGGGGACGCGCTCACCCGCGAGCTGGCCGAAGCCGGGAGGGTTTTGGCCTCCTGGAACCTCCTACCCGCCCCTTTCCCCCTCGATCGGATCCTGCCGCCCGAGGACTTCCGCCACGTGCAGAGGCTCTACGGCATCGGCGGCCTCTCCTACGGCAACCTCTCCGTGCGCAAGGACGCCAAGCGCTTTTGGATGTCGGCCTCCGGGGTGGACAAGGCCAACCTGCGCGTGATCGGCCGGGACATCCTCCTCGTCAAGGATTACGATCCCCAGGAGAACTGCATCGTCCTCTCCGTGCCCCCGCACGTCGAGCCCCGTCGGGTTTCCGTGGACGCCATCGAGCACTGGATGATCTACCGGGAGCACCCCGAGGTGGGGGCCATCATCCACGTGCACGCCTGGATGGACGGGGTGCCCGCCACCCAGGCCCACTACCCCTGCGGAAGCTATGAGCTCGCCCGGTCCGTGGCCGAGCTCGTGCGCCAAGCCCCCGACCCCGCGGGCGCCGTGATCGGCCTCAAAAACCACGGCCTCACCATCACCGGCCGCTCCCTGCGGGACATCCTTCGCCGCATCGAGGGGCGGCTCGTCCGCCAGGTGCCCATGACATGAAGGCCCTCGTCTACACGGCCTCCGTCCCCCGGTACCTCGCGGCGCGCGCCCTGGGAAAGCACACGCCCTTCGGCCTTTTGCCCCTGCGCTTGCGCGAGCTTCCGGAGCCCGAGCCCCCGCCCGGGTGGGAGAAGGGCCGGGTGCTCCTTTCGGGGATCTGCGGATCCGATCTCGCCCTTCTTTTTGGGAAAAGCTCGCCCCGCTTGGCCCCCTTCTTCTCGTTCCCCGCCGTGCTGGGGCACGAGATCGTGGCGGAGGTGGGGGGCGTGCGGGCCGCCATCAACCCCCTTCTGGCTTGCCGCGAGCGCGGCCTTCCCCCCTGCTGGGCCTGCGCCCAGGGCGAGGAGGCCCTCTGCCAAAACGTGGCGGAAGGGGGCCTTGCCCCGGGGATGCTTGGGTACCACCGGGATTTGCCCGGCGGCTGGGGCGAACGGATCGTGGTGCATCCGGATCGGGTGCACCCCTTGCCCCCCCAGATGCCCACGGAACGCGGGCTTTTGGCCGAACCCTTGGCCGTGGTGCTCCGCGGGCTGCGCCTCCTCTCCATGGACAAAGCCCATCCCGTGCTCGTCCTTGGGGCCGGAACGCTTGGCCTTTTGGCCGTGGCCGCCCTCCGGTGGTTCGGCCACCGGGACATCCACGTCGTGGCCCGCCACCGGCAGCAAGCCGAGATGGCGCGGGCCTTGGGGAGCAAGGGGGTGCACGCCTCCCCCTGGGAGGCGGCCCCGCCGCAGGGGGCGCGGAGCTACCGCGCGCCGCTGGGCCCGCCGGCCTGGCGCGGCGGCTTCCCGCTGGTCATCGACGCCGCCGGAAGCCCCACCAGCCTGGACCAAGCCCTGTGGGCCGTCCGGGAGGGAGGGACCGTGCTCCTCCTCGGGGCGCCCGGTCGGTCCCGGCTCGACCTTTCCCCCCTTTGGTTCCGCGGGATCCGCGTGCTCGGCACCTACGCCTACAGCGCCCAGGACTTCCACCACGCTCTGACGGCGCTGCGCGATGCGGAGGGCCTGGAGAAAATCGTCACCCACACCTTCCCGCTCGCGGACTACCGGACCGCCCTGCGCACGGTCCTCACCCGGCGGGGGATCAAGGTGGCCTTCCGCCCCTAGCTCGGGAGCAGGAACACCAGGGCGTAGAGGACCACGGTGAGCACGGGGATCGCCGCCAGGGCCTGGTGATAGATGCGCTTGACTTGGGCTTTCTTCTCCTCCCGCTCCGCCCAGCGGAGGATCGCCACCCCGCTCAGCAGGATCAGGACCAGGATCAAATAGGTGGCGATCATGACCCGGTCGGCCAGGGTGAGGTAGCCCACGGGCGGGATGGAGGAGGTCAGGTTCACGTGGAACATCACGGCCCCCAGGAGCGTGGAGATGTTCAGGGAGAGCCGTGTGGTGACCTTGTCCGGCGTAAGGAGGAGGGAAAGGAACCCCACCAGGAGCATGCAGACGATGGGGAGGAACGATTTGATCACGGCGTTGAGCGTAACCCTCCGGATACGGAGGCCGAACACGAACCGCGAGTAGGTTTCCTCGTAGATCGTGTACTCGTGCGTGGTCACCGTGGCCTCCCAGCCCGCGAGGCGCCAGCCCACCACGATCACGCCGGGGTCAACCCCACAGGCCTTTTCGTCCACCACGTAGACGAGCTCGTTGACCGTGCGGCGTTTGTCTTCGATCTCGATGGTCAAGAGATGCTCATCGAAGGGGTAGCGGCGCAAATCCAAATTTTGCGAGAGGTTGGCCTGGATGCGGTAGAACTTCTCCGTCGGCGTATCGATGAGCCGATCGATGGTGGCCGCACGCCCGTTCATGAACTCGAACTCGTCCATGGTGATGGGCCGCTCCGCCCGCAGGGACAGGTAGAAGTCCACCGTGTACGCCCCGGTGGCGAGCTCGAACTTCCCCAGGTTCAGCACGTAGACGCCCACGTAAACCCGTACCGGCTCCGCAGCGCCCGCGCAGGCCACGAGGAGCAAACCGAGGCAGAAAAGCCACCTGCCCATGGCCGAACGAGGGCGAATTTTACCGACAACGGGCCCCCGGTCAGGAGGCGGGGGCGACGCGAACGGAAAGCCTCCCGATGCCCTCGATCTCTACGGCCACCTCATCGCCCGGCTTCAGCTCGCCCACCCCCTCCGGGGTGCCCGTGAGGAGGACATCCCCGGGCTCGAGCGTCATGAACGAGCTGACGTACGCGAGCAGGAAGGGAATGGAAAAGATCATGGCCGAAGTGCGGGCATCCTGGCGCACCTCGCCGTTCACGAAGGTGCGCAAGCGCAAGTCAAACGGGGCGACGTCCGTCTCCACCCAGGGGCCAAGGGGGCAAAACCCATCGGCGGACTTGGCGCGAATCCATTGGAGATCGGTCTTTTGCACATCGCGGGCGGTGAGGTCCAGGGCGCATGTGTAGCCAAGAACATACGCGAGGGCTTTGTCCTCGGAGACGCGGCGCATCCTTTTGCCCACCACCACCGCGAGCTCGCCCTCGTAGTGAAGGCTGTGCGTGAAGGAAGGATAGGGGAGGATCGAGCCCGGCGCCGCCAGCGCATTCGGGGCCTTGAGGAAGAGCCCGGGCTCCTTGGGCACCTCCTCGCCCATCTCCTGCGCGTGCCGGCGGTAGTTGCGCCCCACACAGACGATCTTGGTGGGCTTGGTGGGGGGGAGGAGCCGCACCTCCGCGAGGGGGAGGCGCTTCCTTGTGAAGCTCCCGCCTGGCCCACGGGTGACGCGCACCACTTCCCCTTCCACCACACCCCAGCTTCCCCGGCCAAAGCGAACGATCCTCATCCCCTTCTCCTCAGCGCACGATCCGCAACCCCGCTCCGGCCAGGATCCGTTCGCACTCCTCTTTGGTGGCCCAGACGAGGTCCCCGGGGTTGGTCTGCTTCAGCGCGGAGAGGGCCACCCCGTATTGGAGCCCGGCCTCCACGTCTTTGGTGAGGTAGCCGTAGAGGAATCCGCCGGCGAAGGCGTCGCCTGCTCCCACGCGGTCCACAATTTCCACGTCAAAAACCGGGCCGCGAAGGATCCGGCCTGCGCTGTAGGCCAAGGCCGTCCACGTGTTGCGCCACACGGAGGGCGTTTCCCGGATCGTGACGGCCACAACCTTCAGGTTGCCAAACATCTGCCCCAGCCGTTCCGCCATCTTCTCAAAGGACCCTTCCTTCACCCCGAACACCCGTTCCGCATCCTCTTCGGTGGTGATGAGGATGTCCGCCTGGGAGACGAGCTCGGTCATCACCCGCCGGGCTTCCTCAGGGCTCCACAGGCGCGCACGGTAGTTGAGGTCGAGGGAGACCAACACCCCTTTTTCCTTGGCCTTTCGCACCGCCTCTTTGGTGGCCTCCGCGGCGGAAGGGGAGAGGGCGGGGGTGATCCCCGTGGTGTGGAACGCCCGGGCTCCCTCGAACACGCGATCCCAGTTCACCTCGCCGGGCTTGATCCTCGCCATTGCGGAGTGGGCCCGGTCGTAGAGGACGGAACTGGCGCGGGGGCTGGCGCCGAACTCCACGAAGTAAAGCCCAACCCGATCCTCTTTGGTCCAGAGGATGTGAGAAACGTCCACACCGTGCTCGCGGGCCTTGTTGGCGATCATGCGGCCCAAGGGGTTATCGGTGAGCCGGGTTACGTAGGCGCAGCGAAGCCCTAACCTCTGGGCGGACACGGCCACGTTGAGCTCGGCCCCCCCGACGTTGACGTCGAAGGACGTGGCCTGCTCCAAGCGCTGGAAGTGGGGAGGGGAAAGCCGGATCATCGTCTCCCCGAAGGTCACAAGGTCGTACCCCATACCGCCTCCTTGGGAATTCAAGATTCGCGGGCCTTCCGGACCGCCTCCACCAGGCGACGTGCGCGCTCCGTGAGCACCTCGTATCGCCCCTCGGCGATGGCCTGTTTATCAATAAGCCAGGACCCGGCGCAGACAGCTACGGCCCCAGCGCGAATGAATTCCGCCGCGTTTTCGGCTGTGATGCCGCCCGTGGGCACGAGCGGGATTTGGGGCAAAGGCCCGCGCACCTCTTGGAGGTACCGCGGCCCGAGGACCGAAGCGGGGAAAACCTTGACCATGGTGGCCCCGGCCTCCCAAGCGGTGAGGATCTCCGTGGGGGTCATCGCGCCGATGATAGCAGGGATGCCGTACCTATGAGCCACTTCTAGGACGTCCAGCCTGACGGTCGGGGTCACCAAGAACTGGGCTCCGGCCAGAACCGCCTCCCGCGCGGTCACCCCGTCGAGGACCGTGCCGGCCCCCAGCACCACGGTGGGGAGGCGTTCCCGGGCCTGTTCGATGGCCTGCAACGCCCCCGGGGTGTTCATCGTGATCTCGATGCATAAAAGCCCCCCAGCGTGGAGGGCCTCGGCTATTCTTACCAGGTCCTCTGCCGTACGTATACGAATTATCCCGATAGCGCCTGTACGCTTGATCTCCTCGTCCGCCAATACCTCGCGCAACTTTCCCTCCTCAAAAGCATTATATCCCATTCTACGTTTTAGTCAATCTTTGTTTGTTTTAGAAAAAACCTAGGCCGGGCGGGCGCATAAGTAGCCGCCATCCACGTAGATCACTTGTCCGGTGAGGTAGGCCGACGCGTCGGAGGCCAGAAAAACCGTGATTCCCACCAAATCCTCAGGTATCCCGGCACGCCCTAATGGTACTTGCTGCAGAAGCCTTGCCACCCAGTGGGGGTCGCTGAACAAAGGCTCCGTCATCCGTGTACGGAAGTAGCCCGGCCCTATCGCGTTCACCCGGACCCCATAAGGCCCCCATTCCGCGGCCAATACGCGGGTGAGCCCGACCACCCCTGCTTTCGAAGCCGCGTACGGAGCCAGCGTGGGTATCCCTACTTCGGAAAGAAGCGAGGCGACATTAATAATGCTCCCTGCTCTCTGGCGCAGCATCACCTCTCCCGCGGCTTGACACATAAAGAACGTCCCTTTAAGGTTTACCCCCAGAATCCAATCCCAGTCCTCTTCACGCACCTCGAGCGAGGGGATGCGCCGGTTAACCCCGGCGGCATTCACCACGATGTCCACGCGGGAAAAGCGTTCCAGCGCGGTTTGGACCACACGCTTCGTCTCATTTCGGATGGCAACATCAGCGCGCAGGGCCAAGCCCGGACGACCCAAGGCCTGGATTTCTCGGAGGGTTTCCTCAAGACCCAACCCAGAACGGCCCACCAGAACCACAGCGGCCCCGGCTTGCGCCAGACCAAGGGCCATTGCCCGCCCCAGCCCCCCGCCCGCCCCGGTCACTATGGCGACTTTTCCCGTCAAGTCAAGCCGCAACACTTCTAGCCTCCTTTTGCCCTTGACAAAACAGGCCTTTTAAAGTATAAAGCGCCCACACCATGGCTGGACCGATGCGGTGGACGGTGATAGTTACGGACTACAACTATCCGGATTTATCCATCGAGGAAAACACGCTAAGGCAGTGGAACGCACAAGTGGTGCCTGCGCAATGCCGAACCCCTGAGGAAGTCCTTGCTGTAGCACGGGAAGCCGACGCCCTTATCTCGCAGTACGCCCCCATAACACGGGACGTCATTTGGGGTTTGAACCGATGCAAGGTAATAGGCCGGTACGGCATCGGCGTAGACAACATCGATGTGCCGGCTGCCACGGAACGGGGGATTGCCGTAGTCAATGTGCCGTCTTACTGCGAAGAGGAGGTCTCGGACCATGTTATGGCTTTTCTCCTAGCTTGGGCGCGAAGAGTAGTCCACTACACGGAAGAGATTCGCAAAGGGGAATGGGATTGGAAGACAGGGCGTCCCATGCGCCGTCTGCGCGGTCAGGTACTTGGCCTCTTGGGTTTTGGAAAGATTGCCCGCTTCGTAGCGCGTAAGGCGAAAGCTTTTGGGCTGAAGGTTATCGCTTACGATCCGTATGTGTCCGACGAAAGTTTCGCTGCGGAAGGCGTGGAGCGTGTTGATTGGGAACGCTTGCTTCGCGAAAGCGATTTCCTTTCAATCCACGTCCCGCTCACCCCGGAAACGCGCCATTTACTCAACGCCGAGGCGCTGGCCAAGATGAAACCCACAGCGTGTTTAATCAACACGGCACGCGGGGCAATTGTCGACAAAGACGCTTTGTTCCAGGCCCTTAAGGCCGGAACCCTTGCGGGTGCTTGTTTAGACGTAAGCGATCCGGAACCCCCTGATCCCAAAGACCCGCTGCGGACCTTGCCCCAAGTGCTCTGGTCACCGCACGCCGCTTGGTACTCCGAGGACTCTTTGGTGGAACTGCGTAAAAAACTGGCAGAAGACATCGGGCGCGCGCTTCACGGCCTCTTGCCCGTTGGGCTGGTGAACCGCGCGTTGGCCGAGCGGTTTCGCCCTTGTTAGCCTAAACTCCGCCGTACGCGGAAAACCCGCCGTCCACGGGGAGCACAATTCCGGTCACAAAGGCCGCTTCGTCCGACAGTAACCACTTCACGGCACCGCAAAGATCGACTGGAGCCCCGAACCGCCCCATAGGGGTGTGGGCGAGGATCCTCTGACCGCGTTCCGTCAGCTCCCCTTGCGGACCTAAGAGCAGATATTTGTTCTGCTCGGTCAAGAAAAAACCTGGCGCGATGGCAACCACGCGAATCCGAGGAGAATACTCCTGCGCCAAGTAAACGGCCAGCCACTGGGTGAAATTGGCTACTGCAGCTTTGGCCGCAGAGTAGGCCGGGACCCGCGTCAGCGGTCGGAACGAGCTCATGGAGGCGATGTTGAGAATCACCCCTTCTTTTTGATGAGCCATAATCTTCCCGAAAACTTGCGAAGGCAGAAATGTGCCCCAAAAGTTCAGGTCGAAAACGAACCGCACGCCATCCTCGGGAAGATCAAAAAAGGAAACCTCGTCGGTAACTGTGCCGCGCGGGTGATTCCCGCCGGCTCCGTTAATGAGGAAATCGACGCGACCGAAGGAGGCCAAAACCTGTTCAGCTACCCGTATGAGATCCTCACGGGAAAGAACGCTCGCTCTAAAAGCCAAGCCCTCGGCTCCTTTGGCTAACACCCGCCGTAGAGCCTCTTGCGTTTTCTCCTCGGCGATGTCCAACAAGGCAATGCGCACGCCCTCCTCAGCCAAACACTCCGCGATCTGCGAGCAAAGGACTCCACCGCCGCCAGTAATCACCGCAACCTTCCCCCGCAACCCGCGCATCTGGCCTCACCTACCTCAGTCCATGAGATACCCCCCGTTCACATCGAGGATCTCCCCCGTAATGAAGGAGGCCTCCGGGGACGCCAAGAAAACCACAGCCGCTGCTACTTCTTCGGGCTTCCCCATGCGCCCCAAAGGAATTTGTGCGATTAAGGCCCGCCTTCGTTCTTCCGACCACTCGGCCGTCATTTCCGTCTCGATGGCATGAGGAGCAACCGCGTTCACGGTGATCCCAAAGGGGGCAAGCTCCCTGGCCAGCGACTTGGTCAGGGCATTCACAGCTGCTTTGGAGGGACCATAGCTGGGCGCTGAGGTAATATCTCCAATTTTTCCGGCTACGGAGGAAATGTTAATAATGCGTCCCCATCCTTGGCGTTTCATGATCTTCGCGGCCTCACGGGAAAAATAGTAAGTCCCGCGCAGGTTGACGGAGATCACGAGTTCCCAATCCGCATCACTATGATCTTCGAGCGTACCCCGCTTAATAATCCCCGCGTTGTTCACGAGGATGTCAAGTCTTCCAAATTTTTCCACGGTCAAAGCAACCGCTCGTTGAACGTCGGCCAAGGAAGCAACGTTTGCTTTCACCGGAAGCGCTCTCCTTCCCAGGGTTTCCACCTCCCGCGCTACGCGTTGGGCAGCGGGCTCATCCAAGTCCACGAGGACCACGTCACATCCCTCTTTAGCCAATGCCAGAGCGATAGCCCTTCCTATGCCTCGGCTAGCTCCTGTGACGAGCGCAACCTTCCCCTCAAGCCGCATGAACATTCACCCCCGTCACTCCTTGACCGCCCCGCCCGTCAACCCTCGAACCAAGTATTTCTGCAAAAACAAGTAAAGGAGCATGGGCGGAAAAGCAGCGATCACCGATCCCGCCATCAATTGCGGCCAAATAACGCGGAATTGCGTGACGAGCCGGCTTAGCCCAAGGGTCACCGTGGCCATGGAATCCGTGGTGGTCAAACAGAGCGCCCACAATAGATCGCCCCAAGCCAGCAAAAACGCAAAGATCACAGTGGCCACCATGCCCGGGGTGATTAGAGGGAAGATCACACGAATGAACGCGTGCAACCGGGTGCATCCGTCGAGCAAAGCGGCTTCGTCCAATTCATGCGGAACCGTATCGATAAAGCCTTTCAGCATCCATGCACTAAACGGGAGCGTGAGCGTGGAGAAAGCCAAGATTAAGCCTAAGTGGCTGTCGTACAAGCCGATTTTTGCGAGCATCTTGAAGTACGGGCCCACCAAGAGAACGCCGGGCAACATCTGAGAAGCGAGCAATATTCCGATCAGAAAGCTGCGCCCAGGGAAATAAAAGCGGGAAAAGCCGTACCCAGCTAAGGCGCCCACAAGGGTAGAGATAAAGGCGGCGCTCAGGGAAACCAAGGTGCTGTTCAGGAAATAACGCGGGAAGTTCGTCCACATCAGAACTTTTTTGTACCCCTCTTCCAGGGTGGGCTGCCGTGGCCACCACGTGGGGGGAATGGCGTGGACCTCGGCATCAGTTTTTAGAGAAGTGGAAAGCATCCAAAAGAAAGGCGTCAAGTTGAAGACCAGGATGAAAAAGAGGAACAAGTAAACGCCTCCCCGAATCAACAGCGCGCGCATCGCCATGTTCATATCCTTCGGGATATCGCCCGAATATAAGGGATCCCAATCGCAAGCAAAATCAACGCCAAGACCACGGAGATGGCCGAAGCGTACTCGAAATTAAAGAACTTAAAATATTGCCGGTACGCCAACACAGAAAGAATCTCCGTGGCCCGTGCCGGCCCTCCTTCGGTCATAACCCAAATCAGCCCAAAACGACGGGTCTGCCAAATGATGTCTAGAATAGTGGCGATCGCGATCAGGGGTTTCAGGTTAGGAAGAGTGATGTAAAGGAACTCGTGCAGGGCCGAAGCCCCATCCACTTTGGCCGCTTCGTACTGTTCCCGAGGAATGGCTTGAAGCCCCGCCAGGAGCACGAGCATGACGAACGGATACCCCCGCCATACATCCGCCAAAATCACGCTAGGCATCACCAGCCGCGGGTTCGCCAGCCATTCCACCGGGGAAGCGATCAACCCAAGACGATGCAGCGCGTCATTCAACAGCCCGCTTAAGGGATCGTACATGCAGGCCCAAACCAAACCAGCGATGACGTCAGGCACCGTCCAAGGCAAAATCGCCACCACACGGAAGAACCGCCGCGCTCGAATAGCGCTGTTCAAGGCCAAGGCCACCAAAAGCCCCAAAACAAGATGCAAGGCCACCGTAGCTCCGACAAAGTAGACCGTACGCAGCAGCGAGTTGAAGAAAATCGGATCATTGAAGAGTTTTCGATAATAAGCGAGAGTGAAATTGGATAGACCTTTAGTCCAAATAGGGGCAAAGCTATTGAGCACAGCCATGACCATGGGAAAACCCAGCACACCCAACAGCAAGAGAAAGCACGGCAAGATAAACCAGTACCCCGTGAAATCGACCGAGCGCTGTTTGGTTTTCATGTTCCCGAACCTAGATTTTTTAAGCAGAGGGGCTGGCCTGAGACGAGCCAGCCCCTCTTTCCTTTCGCCTTTCGGTCAGCGTCTTTAGTAGGGCGGACAAGCCGCGCCCCGCGGGCGATAAGGCTCCAGGATCTCGTTGATCTTACGATAAGCCTCAGCCCAGGCCCGATCGATGGGCTCGCCGATGAACCCTTTCTGCACCGCCACATTGATGGCCTCGATAATCTGCGGCCACTCCGGGATCATAGGCACCATCTTGGCCGTGGGGAGCGCCGCAGCGATCGCCCGAGCGTAGGGATCGGCCAGGAGAGGCTCATATTGCTCCGACACATCCCGACGCGCCGAGAGCACGTAGGCATCCCGGAACCATTTCTCCTGAGCCTCTTTGCTTGTCAGGAACTTCAGCAGGCGCCAAGCGGCCTCAGGATGCTTGGTGTTGCGGTTCATCGCGTAGTAGCTGAGGAAGGCGGTGGTACGGTATTCAGGATCCAGGCCCCTTTTCACGGGTATGGGGGCCACACCGATGATCTCCGCCCAAGGGAGCTCCGGACGGAGGGTCCGCACGATGGGCAAGTTCCAAGCCGAGGTGATCTTCATCGCAATTTTTTCCGCCGCGAATTGCTCCCGCACCTTGCCGGGGCTCATGTCGGTCACGCCCGGAGGGATCACTCCGTGAACGGTGTAGAGCTCCACCCAGAACTTCACCGCTTCTTTGGCGGCAGGGCTGTTGATGGCGGCGCACCGCAGATCGGGAGTCAAATAGTCGGCTCCAAAGCTATAAAGCACGGGGGTGAAACGAAGCTGGAAGCCGGGATCCACGCGCCCCACAGTGCCAAACCCCCAGGTGTCGATGCGCCCATCCCCATCGCGATCCCGGGTCAGGGCCTTCGCGTAAGCAAGGAACTCATCCCACGTGGCCGGTGGCTTTTCAGGATCGAGCCCAGCCTCAGCGAAGAGGCGTTTGTTCCACATAAGGACCATAGGCTGATAGTTGTTGCCCAACGCGTAGATCTTGCCGTTGTACGTGAGGGCCTGAACCACCGCGGGGTACCATGCGTCCAAGAAGCCTGGCTCCTCCCGAGCGATGAAGGGGGTAAGATCATAGAAGTATCCGCGGCTAGCAAACAAGCCAAACGAGATCTCCGCGGGACCGAGGTGCATGACGTCAGGCCCGACCCCAGCCTCGATTGCGGTCATATACTTGGTTTCCTTCTCGGCGTACGAAACGTAGTCTAAAACGACCTCGATATCAGGGTTGCGGCGCATAAACTCAGCTACCGCTTCCTTGATGGACTTCTCCCAGTGCGGTTCAACCAAGTGCCAGTTGGAAAGGACGATGGTAACCTTTTGTGCACTACCTAGGACAGCAAAAGTAACGAATGCTAAAAACAACCAGAACCTCTTTACGCGGTTCATCACCCACCTCCCAGCAATTTAGCTGTTTTGCAAAACTATTATACCATTAAAAACCCGGGGCGTCAAGCCTGTCCCCCCAAACCCTCACCGTTTAAGGCGAAGACCAATAGGACTGAGCTCTAGGAGCGATACCCCATTTCTAGCGAAACTTCCTGCGCCCCCTTTGTGACGGCTTGCACAAAACTATCTAACGGAGTGTGCGTAAGGCGGACCTTGGCCAAGGAAACTGAGATCGCTGCCACCACCTTTCCTCGATAATTGCGCACGGGAGCGGCCACACAGATGTTGCCCTCGTGAAATTCCTCCCAGTCGATTGCATAACCTTGCTGGCGTACCCGTTCCAACTCCCGTCGCAAAAGTTCCGGATTGGTAATAGTGTTGGGGGTAAGCGCAGGAAGGGATCCCTTGGCCAAAAACCCCTCCAGAGCTTCCGGGCTGTAAGCCAACAAGACCTTGCCCAAAGCGGTGCAATGCGGGGGAACCCGCCGTCCAATCACCGAAGGGATCACCACGCTGGGCGCAGCTTCCTCCCGATCCAAGTATAAGACCTCGCCCTCGTAGAGGACCGCAAGATGTGCGTTCACCTCAAGCTCACGCGCAAGGCGCTTCAGCACAGGCTTGGCTTTCTCGCGAACGTCCAAAGAAGACAAAATTTGGTTGGCTAAAGCCAAAATGCGCAGGCCCAGCCGATACTTCTTGGTCTCCGCATCCCGCTCAAGATAACCGAATTTTTGTAGCGTGTAGACGATGGGATAAATGCTCCCCGGACGCGCCCCCATGCGGCTGGCGATCTCCGATAGGCTCAAGCCCCCCTCCACCCCGTTGAACAACTCGAAAACCCGTAGGGCTTTCGCTAGCGAGGTGTTGAGGTATCGCTCCTTCTCCATGGTCCAAGGGGATTATACAAAATCAAAGCCCTGAGGACCGGGTCGAGGCGGCCTCCCGAATGCGCGCGATCACCTCGTCCAGCGGGCGAGGCCCCAGGTCCTCCCCCGTGCGCAGGCGGAGGGCGGCCTTGCCCTCGGCGGCCTCCCGGGCACCGCAGACCAAAATGTAGGGGATCTTTTGAATCTGGGCCTCCCGCACCAGCCAGCGCAGGGTCTTCCCTTCCCTGGTCCAGGCCTCGGCCCGAATCCCTTCCGCCAGGAGTTTCGCCGCCACCTCCTCCGCGTAGGGGATGTCCCCTTCGCTTACGGGCAACACCACAGCCTGTACGGGCGCGAGCCAAACCGGGAAGGCCCCACCGTAATGTTCGATGAGGATCCCGAAGAACCGCTCCAGCGACCCCAAAAGGGCGCGATGGATCATGTAGGGGCGATGCTCCCGGCCGTCGGGCCCGATGAAGGTCATGTCGAACCGTTCCGGCAGGTTGAAGTCGAATTGGACGGTGGTGAGCTGCCAGGGACGTTTCAGCGAGTCCTGAACCTCTAGATCGATCTTGGGCCCGTAGAACGCCCCCTCGCCCGCTTTGACTTCATAGGACAAGCCCTCCCCCTCCACGGCCTTGCGCAAGGCCTCCGTGGCCCTTTCCCAATCCTCGGGGTTGCCGATGAACTTCTCCGGGCGCGTGGAGAGGTACGCCGTGAACTCCGTAAACCCAAAGGAGCGCAGGACGAAGAGCGCGAAGCGCAGGACGTTGCGGATCTCCTCCTCCACCTGATCGGGGCGGCAGATGATGTGCGCATCGTCCTGGGTGAAGCCGCGCACGCGCAGGAGCCCATGGAGGACCCCGGAGCGCTCAAAGCGGTAGACCGTGCCGAGCTCGCAGTAACGGATGGGCAGCTCGCGATAAGACCGGGTCTTCGTCTTATAGATGGCGATGTGGAAGGGGCAGTTCATGGGTTTCAGGAAAAACTCCTGCCCTTCGACGGCGATGGGGGCGTACATGCTTTCCCGATAGAAGTCGAGGTGGCCGGAGGTCTGCCAGAGGCGGCTCCGGCCGATGTGGGGCGTGTAGACGAGCTGATACCCGGCTTTGTAGTGCTCGGCCACCCAAAAGTCCTCGATGAGGCGACGGACGCGGGCGCCCTTGGGGTGCCAAAGGACAAGCCCTGCCCCGATCGTGTCGTTTTGGATGGAGAAAAGATCGAGCTGGGGGCCGAGGGTTCGGTGGTCACGGCGCCGCGCCTCCTCCCGCCAACGCAGGTATCTTTCCAGCTCCTCTTGGGTGGGAAAGGCCGTACCGTAGATGCGGGTGAGCATGTCGCGGTTGGGATCGCCCCGCCAATAGGCGCCTGCTAGATCAAGGAGCTTGAAGTGCTTTACAAGGCCGGTGGAGGGGAGGTGCGGGCCGCGGCACAAATCCAGGAAATCGCCCTGCCGATAGAAAGAGATCTTCTCCCCGGGGATCTCCCCAAGGAGCTCGAGCTTGTAGTCCTCCCCCCGCTCGCGCAGAAGCCTTTCCGCTTCGCTTCGGGAAAGCCAAACCCGTTCCAGGGGCAGATCCTCCGCGACGATCTTGCGCATCTCCTCCTCGATGCGGGGCAAATCCTCATGGGAAATCGGATTTGGGAAGAGGAAATCGTAGTAGAAGCCGTCGGCGATGGCCGGGCCGATGGCCAACTTCGTCCCCGGGAAGAGGCGCGTCACCGCGTGGGCCAACACGTGGGCCGCGGTGTGGCGGAGGACCTCCAGGGCCGCGGGATCGCGCAAGCCAAGGATCCGGACCTCGCCCTCCGGGGGCACCGGCTCCCGCAGATCCAGAAGCTGCCCATTCCAAAGGGCGCCGGCCGCCTCCTTCGCCCGCGGGCCCAAAAGCTCCAGGAAGGAAACGCCCCGGGCTTCGATCGCCTCCCCTCCAGGCAGGATCACCTTGGCCATGGCTGCCACCCCCAAAGGACGCGAACCATACCCGGAGCCCGGTTTTTCAGCAAGGATCAGAGGTGCAGGCGGCAGAGGGGGCAAAGATCGCCCTCGGCGAGGAAGGCCACGCCGCAGGCGGAGCAGCGCCGCCCCCCTCCCCGCAGGATCCCGGCCTCCTGGGCCAGGGCCCAAGCCAAGAGCCGCACCAGCCGGGTCCGAAGCTCCCGGGGGAGCGCGGCGGGGATGGCCTCCTCCGCGCGGTTCCACTCCGCTGGCCCGGGCGCGGTCGGGGGCGCCGCGCTTTCGGCCAAAGGGGCGAGGTGAAAGCGGAGGTCGCGGACCTTGCTCCTGGGGGCGTGCTGGTCCAGCTTTTGCAGGAGCTCCTTTTTCCAGAAGCGCAGCTCGTTGGCCACCACCGGGCTGGCCACCGCCAGGTGGAGGACCCCGTCCTCTACGTACAGGGGCCGGGCCAGCCGGGCGAGGTTCTCCCCGACGATGCGCTTCCAGAGGAGGACGGCCTCCTGTTCCTCCCAGCCCGGGCCGAAGCGCAGGCTAGCCCACGGGTTGTGCTCCTTCATGTTCAGCCTTGCCAGAAGAAGTTGTAGGGGCTACGTGGGGGCTGGGGAAAACCTTGGGGAGCCCCCTTGGGATGTGGGTCCGCCCCTGTGGATAACCCGGGGGATAGCCTGTGGATAAGTTGGGGACGGCTCGGGAAAACAATTGTGGACAAGCGTAACCGGCGCTTGTCCCCACCCGTTTTCCCCAGGGCTTCCGGCGTTTTCCACAGGCCACGGCGGATTTCTCCCCAGGGTTATCCACAGGGGGCTGGGGATTCATCGGCTGTACTTGGCCAGGAGCCGCCCCCGAAGCTCGTCGATCTCCGCGCGCAGGAGCGGGGTCTCCCGCAACAGCTCTTGCACCTTTTGGTAGGCGTGCATGGCCGTGGTGTGGTCGCGGCCGCCGAACGCCTTGCCGAGCGCAGGGAAAGAGGAGTCCGTGAGCTCACGGGCGAGGTAAATGGCGATTTGCCGGGCGAAGGCCACCTCCTTCTTCCGCGAGGGGCCGTCCAACTCCTCCAGGGGCACGCGGTAGTACGCGGCCACCTCCTCCTTGATCGCCTGGATCGTGAGCTTTTGCGGGCGCTCCTCCTTGGGGAGGATGGCCTCCAGCACCTCGGCGGTGAGGGGGCCCTGGCCCAGCTCGAGGTACGCGATGACCCGGATGAGCGCGCCCTCCAGGTCCCGCACGTTGGTGGTGATGCGGGAGGCGATCATCTCCAGGATCGTGTCGGGGACGGTGACGCCCCGGCGACGGGCCTTCTCCCGCAGGATGGCCATGCGCGTCTCCAGATCCGGCGGCTGGATGTCCACCACCAGGCCCCAGCGGAAGCGCGAGATCAGGCGGTCCTGGAGCCCCTGGAGCTCCTCGGGCGGGCGGTCCGAGGAGAGCACGATCTGTTTGCTGTTCCCGTAGAGCTCGTTGAAGGTGTGGAAAAGCTCCTCCTGGGTGCCCTCCTTGTTGCGCAAGAAGTGCACGTCGTCGATGAGGAGGACGTCCACCGTGCGGTAGCGGGAGCGGAACTGGTCGGTGGTGTTGGCGCCGATGGCCTGGATGAGCTCGATGGTGAAGCGCTCGGAGGTCGTGTAGGCCACGGTCAAGTTGGCGTGGGCTTTGAGCACGTGGTTCCCGATGGCCTGGAGGAGGTGCGTTTTCCCCAGCCCCACCTTCCCGTAGATGAAGAGGGGGTTGTAGGCCCGAGCGGGGGAGACGGCCACGGCCTGCGCCGCGGCGTAGGCGAGGTCCGAGTTCTTGCCGCGCACGAAGGTCTCGAAGGTGTACTCCGGGTTGAGGGGCAGGGAGCCCACGTAGCGGCGGGCGAAGGGCGGCTCGGGGGGGTGGGCGGGGGCCAGGTGGGGCGCGACCTCGATCCGCCAGGCCACGGGCCTGCCCACGGCCTCGGCCAAGAGCCGGCTCAGGAGCTCCTGGTACTTCTGCTCGATGGCGAGCTTGGCGAAGGAGGAGGGCACCTCGAGGACGAGCTCTTCCCCGTCGGCGCGGGCCCGCACCGCCGAAAACCAGGCGGCAAAACTCGTCGGGGGGATTTCCTCGGCCAGATCCGCCCGCACCCGCGCCCAGATCTCCTCCCAGGGCTGGCCCATGCCGGGAAAAGGGAAATGGCGAGGCCCAGAGTCGAACTGGGGACACCCCGGTTTTCAGCCGGGTGCTCTACCACCTGAGCTACCTCGCCGGGCGGGGACGACGGGATTTGAACCCGCGATCTCCGGAGTGACAATCCGGTGTGTTAGTCCGGGCTACACCACGTCCCCGTGCGGGGCGATTGTACCCCGGGCCGGCCCAGCCAGCCAAGGTTTGGGCGAGAGAGGATTCGAACCTCTGGCCTTCCGGATGTAAGCCGGATGCTCTGCCCCTGAGCTACTCGCCCTCTGTCCCCGGGGGGATTCGAACCCCCGTTTCCGGATTGAAAGCCCGGTGTCCTGGGCCAGCCTAGACGACGGGGACGGGTGGGTCGTGCAGGAATCGAACCTGCGGCCCCCGGCTTAAAAGGCCGGTGCTCTGCCGACTGAGCTAACGACCCGGAGGAAAGGAAATGGGCCGTGGAGGACTCGAACCCCCAACCCGCGGATTAAGAGTCCGCTGCTCTACCGGTTGAGCTAACGGCCCAACCGATCTTAGCGGCCGCGCGCCGGCCCTGTCAAGGTTGGGGTAGAATGCCTTCCGGGATGGAGGGGCTTTGGCAGGCCCGACCCCCCCTGGCCGAGCGGCTTCGCCCCCGCGACCTGGCGGAGGTGGTGGGCCAGGCCCACCTCCTCGGCCCCCAGGGCCCCCTGCGGGCCCTCATCGAAAAGGGGCTTGCTGTCCCCCTCATCTTCTGGGGCCCGCCCGGCACGGGGAAGACCACGGTCGGCCGCCTCATCGCCCAGCGGTTCGGGGCCAAGTTCGTCCAGAAGTCCGCGGCCCTGGCCACGGTCGCCGAGGTGCGCCAGGCCCTGGAGGCCTCGCGGGAGCTCTGGCGGCGCACGGGCGCCCGCGACCTCCTCTTCCTCGACGAGATCCACCGCTGGAACCGCGCCCAGCAGGACGTGCTCCTCTCCTACCTCGAGGAGGGCTCCGTCTACTTCATCGGGGCCACCACGGAGAACCCCTCGTTCGTGCTGCGCTCGGCCCTCCTCTCCCGGGCCCAGCTCTTCGTGTTCGAGCCCCTTGCCCCGGAGGATCTGCGGGTCCTCCTGCGCCGGGCCCTGGAGGATCCGCGGGGCTACGGCGGCCGCGTCTCCCTGACCCCGCCGGCGGAGGAATACCTCCTCCGCCGGGCCGACGGCGACGCCCGCCGCCTCCTCAACGCCCTGGAGACCGCCGTGGAGGCCCTGGGGGAAGGGGAGATCGACCTCCCCAAGCTCCGCCAGGTCCTGGGGCGCAAGGCCCTCCACTACGACCGGGCCGGCGAGGAGCACTACAACCTCATCTCCGCCCTGCACAAGTCGGTGCGCAACTCCGATGTGGACGCCGCGCTGTACTGGCTGGTGCGCATGCTCGAGGCCGGCGAGGACCCCCGGTACATCGCGCGGCGGCTCATCCGCATGGCCTCCGAGGACATCGGGTTGGCCGACCCCTGGGCCCTGGTGCAGGCCGTGGCCGCGGCCCAGGCCGTGGAGTACGTGGGCCTGCCCGAGGCCGAGCTGGCCCTGGCCCAGGCCACGGTCTATTTGGCCCTGGCCCCCAAATCCAACGCCCTCTACCGCGCGCACCTCGCGGCCCGCGCCGACGTGCAGGAAACGGTCAACGAGCCGGTCCCCCTGCACCTGCGCAACCCCGTGACGGAGGCGATGCGCGCGCTCGGGTACGGGCAGGGGTACCAATACGCCCACGACCTGCCCGAGGGGGTGGCGGCCATGCCCTGCCTTCCCCCAAGCCTCCAAGGTCGGGAGTATTTCCAACCCACGGAGCGGGGCTGGGAGGGGCGGATGCGCGAGCGGCTCAAGGAGCTGCGGGCCAAAATCCGGGGGGAGAAGGAGGGGTGATGCGCGTCCAAGTCAAGCTGTTTGGGGAATTCCGGGAGGCGGTGGGGCGGGAGGCGGTGGCCTTGGAGCTCCCCGCGGGGGCGGACTGCCTGCAGGCCCTGCGCGCCCTTGTGGCGCACCATCCCGCCCTCGGCCCCCTGCTGTTCGCGGGGGAGAAGCTGAAGGACCACCTTCACGTGTTCCTGAACGGGCAGAACGTGAACAACCTCGGGGGCTTGGCCACGAGGCTTTCCGAGGGGGATGTCCTCACCTTCTTCACCCCCATCAGCGGGGGCTGAAGTTGCGGGCCCGGCCGGCAAGCGGTATCTTGTCCCTCAAGCGGGGCAAAGGAGGCGGGGAATGGCGGAGGTCGTCCTCAAAGAGGTGACCAAAAAGTTTGGGCATTTTGTGGCGGTCAACAAGGTCTCCCTGGAGATCAAGGACGGCGAGTTCGTGGTGCTGGTGGGGCCTTCGGGCTGCGGCAAGACCACGACCCTCCGCATGATCGCCGGCCTGGAGGAGGTCACGGAGGGCGAGATCTACATCGGCGGCCGCCTCGTGAACGACGTCCCCCCCAAGGACCGGGACATCGCCATGGTGTTCCAAAACTACGCCCTCTACCCCCACATGGACGTCTACAACAACATGGCCTTCGGCCTGAAGCTGCGCAAGGTCCCCAAGAAGGAGATCGATCGGCGGGTGCGGGAAGTGGCGGAGATGCTGGGCATCGCCGACAAGCTGCGGGCCAAGCCCCGGGAACTTTCCGGCGGGCAGCGCCAGCGCGTGGCCCTGGGCCGGGCCATCGTGCGCAACCCCAAGGTGTTCCTGTTCGACGAGCCCCTGTCCAACCTGGACGCCAAGCTTCGGGTGCGCATGCGCGCCGAGCTCCAGGAGCTCCACCAGCGGCTCAAGACCACCTCCATCTACGTGACCCACGACCAGGTGGAGGCCATGACCCTGGGGCACCGCATCGCGGTGATGAAGGACGGCCAGGTCCTCCAGTACGACAGCCCGCGCGTGATCTACGACCAGCCGGCCAACATGTTCGTGGCCGGGTTCATCGGCTCCCCGCCCATGAACTTCGTGCCCGTCCGCCTGGTGGAGGAGGACGGCCGGGTGTGGCTCCAGGGCCGGGGGTTCAAGCTCTGGATGCCGCCGGAGAAGGTGACCCCGGAGGTGCGCAGCTATCTGGGGAAAGAGGTGGTGTTCGGCATCCGGCCCGAGGACATCCGCACCCTGGACACGGTGCGGGAGCCCCTGCCGGGCCGGACCTTCCTGGGCCGGGTCAAGGTGCGGGAGGCCCTGGGGGACGAGCTCATCGTCTACGCCGACGTGGCGGGCGATGAGATCGTGGCCAAACTGGACCCGCGCCTTTCCCTCGCGCCCGGCCAGGAGGTGACCTTCGTGGCCCTCCTGGAGCACATGCACCTCTTCGACCGGGACACGGAGCGGGCCATCATTTAGGCGGGGAAGGGGGCAAAAAAGAAGGGCGGGAGCTCCTCCCGCCCTTGGGGCTTAGCTCCGCTGAGCCAGGGACAGGGCGGCGATCTCCTCCTTGACCACCGTGCCCAGCCGCCTGATCCCCTCCTCGATCTCCTCCGGGCTGGCCAGGGCGAAGGACAGGCGCAGGGTGTTGGCGCCGGAGCCGTCGGCGAAGAAGGGCTGCCCTGGGACGTAGGCCACCTTGTGGGCCAGGGCCCGCTCCAGCATCCGGGCGGTGTCCACGCCCTCGGGGAGCGTGGCCCACACGAAAAGCCCGCCCTCCGGCCTCGTCCACCGCGCTTCCGCCGGCATGTACCGCTCCAGCGCCGCCAGCATGGCCTCGAGCTTCGCCCGGTAATGCCGGCACAGGAAGGCGAAGTGGCTCTTCAGGTCGTATTCGGTGAGGAAGCGGACGACGAGGCGCTGGGTGAGGGAGGCCCCGCACAGGTCCGCCCCCTGCTTCAGGGTCACCACCATGTGCACCACGTCCTGGGGGCCCACCAGGGCGCCCACGCGCAGCCCCGCCGCCAGGATCTTGGAGAAGGTGAGGAGGACGAGGACCCGCCCCTCTTCATCCAGGGAGGCGAGGGTGGGGAGGGGCTCCCCCCGGTACCGCAGCCAGCGGTACGGGATGTCCTCCACCACCAGAAGGTCCTCGGCGCGGGCGATCTCCAGGAGCTCCCGGCGCTTCTCCTCGCTCCAGGCGATCCCGGTGGGGTTTTGGAAGTCGGGGACGGTGTAGATGAGCTTGGGCGTGTGGCCGGCCCGCCGGGCCTCCCGGATGGCCTTCCGCAGGAACTCCAGGTCCATGCCGTCCTCCTCCAGGGGGACGCCCACCAGGGTGGGCTGGTAGGCGCGGAAGGCCTGCAGGGCACCCAGGTAGTCCGGGAGGCTCACGAACACGGCGTCCCCGGGGTCCAGGAACACCCGGCCCACCAGGTCCAGCCCCTGCTGCGCCCCGTTGGTGATGACGATCTGGTCCATGGTGGCGTGGATGCCCTCCTCCGCCAGCCAGCGGGACAGGGCCTCGCGCAGGGGGCGCTTCCCCTCTGTGGTCGTGTACTGCAGGGACTTCACGGCGTTGTGGAGGATCTCCTCCTGGGCCACCCGGGCCAGGAACTCCAAGGGGAAGGTGGCGGGGTCCGGCAGCCCGCCGGCAAAGGAGATCACCTCGGGCTGCTCCGTGTACTTCAAAAGCTCCCGGATGGCCGAGCGCTTCGCCCCTCTGGTCCGCTCCGCAAAACGTAGCACGCGCGATCACCTCGCTTCAGCCCACACAGCGCGCCAACCACGGGAGGAGCCCGTGGGCCAGGTACGTGCCCAGGGCCGCTCCCCCCAGCACATCCAGCGGGTAGTGCTCCCGCAGGTACACCCGGGAAAGGCCGATCAACCCGGCCAGGGCGTAGAGGAGGAGGGCGGTGTGCCAGGCGGGATAGAGCCGGACCACCACGTAGGCCAAGGCGAAGGCCACGGCGGTGTGGTTGGAGGGGAAGGAGGAGGGGGTGAGGAACTGGTGGTGGAAGCCGCGGCGGAGGAAGGCGGGCCGCGGCCGGGCCACGAGGTGCTTCAAGGCCTGGCCCACGGCCATGACCACGATGAGCACGGCCAAGCCCAGGAGGACGTTCAGCTGGTCCCGGGGGCTGCCGAACAGGATCAGGGCCAGGGCCAGCGCCGCCCACACGTAGCCGTACCCCACGTAGGTGGCGGCCAGGAGCAGGAGGCCCATCCGCCGCAGGGCCGGCGCGGCGCTCACCCGCTCCAGGGCCCGCTCGTCCCACAGGAGGACCCGCTCCACGGCGCGGTCCAGGCGCGCCAGCCCCCGCTCCTCCCACCGCCGTAGCGCGTCCCCCACCCTCATCGCAGGAGGGGAAAGGCCAATACCTCCCGGATGGAGGGGGCGTTGGTGAGGATCATGGTCAGGCGGTCGATGCCGATCCCGATCCCTCCGGCCGGGGGCATCCCCAGCTCCAGATCGCGCAGGAAGTCCTCGTCGATCCGCTGGGCCTCCTCATCCCCTTGGGCCCGCAGCCGCTCCTGGGCCAGGAAGCGCTCGCGCTGCTCCTCCGGGTCGTTGAGCTCGGAGAAGGCGTTGGCCACCTCCTTCCCGGCGATGTACAGCTCGAAACGCTCGGTGAGGTCGGGCCGGCCCCGCTTGCGCTTGGCCAGGGGCGAGATGTCCACAGGGTAGTCCAGGACGAACGTGGGATGCCAGAGCTCCTTTTCCGCGCAGGTCTCCAGGAGGTGCTCGATGACCTTGCCTTTAGGGCCGCGGCGGAGGTGCTCCGGCACGGGGATCCCCTTCCGCTCCAGCTCCGCCAGGAGCTCCGGAAGCGGCTTTTCCACGTCGCAGCCGCTCGCCTCCGCCACGAGCTCCAAAAGCGGAACCCGACGCCAAGGCCGGGAAAAATCGAGCATCCGGCCCTGGTATTCTATTTGGTGGCTTCCGGCCACGGCAAGGACACACGCCTCGATCAGCCCCTCCGCGAGCTCCATCATCCCCAGGTAGTCCGTGTAGGCCTCGTAGGCCTCGAGGGCGGTGAACTCCGGGTTGTGCTCGGAGGAGATGCCCTCGTTGCGGAAGTTCCGGCCGATCTCGTAGACCTTCTCCAGGCCGCCCACAAGGAGCCTTTTGAGGTAGAGCTCGGGCGCGATGCGCAAATAAAGGTCGCGCTCCAGCTCGTTGTGGTGGGTGACGAAGGGCCGGGCCGAGGCCCCGCCCGGGATGGGCTGGAGGATGGGGGTTTCCACCTCGATGAACCCGCGCGCGTCCAGGTATTGGCGGAGGGTGCGGAGGATCACGGCCCGCTTGAGGAGGATGGCCCGGCTCTCGGGGTTGGCCAGGAAATCCAGGGCCCGCTCGCGGTAGCGCGTCTCCACATCCCTTAGACCGTGCCATTTCTCGGGGAGGGGGCGGAGGGCCTTGGCCAAAAGCACGAGCTCCTGCGCGGCCACGCTGAGCTCCCCCGTTTTGGTGGTGAACACCTCCCCCCGCACGCCCACGAGGTCCCCGATGTCCAGGTGCTCGAGCCAGAACGCGTAGGCCTCCGGGCCCAGGGTCTGGGGGGCAGCGAGGATCTGGATGCGGCCGGAGCGGTCGTGGAGGTCGGCGAAGGTGAGGCGGCCCATGCGCCGCAGGGCCAGGATCCGGCCGGCCACCGCCACCCCTTGGCCCGTGTGGCTGCCGGGGCCCAGGTGGCCGAAGCTCCGGTGGAGCTCGGCCGCGGTGTGGGTGCGGGGGAAGCGGTAGGGGTAGGGGTCGATCCCGTGGGCCCGCAGGCGCGCCAGCTTCTCCTTTCGGACGGCGATGAGCTCCTGCTCGGGCATCAGCCCCTCTCGATCCCCAGGATCTCGTAGCGGATCTTGCCCGCGGGCGCCTGCACCACCACCTGCTTGCCCTTCCCGTGGGTGAGGAGGGCGCGGCCCACGGGGGAGTCGATGCCGATCCGGCCCTCCAGGAGGTCCACCTCCGCCGGCGGCACCAGGGTCACCGTCCACTCCTCGCCCGTCTCGATGTCCTTGAGGATGACCCGGGAGCCGATGCCCACCTCGTCCGTGCGGATCTCCTCCTCGGAGATGAGGCGGGCGTTGGCCAAAAGCTCGCGCAGGGCCCGCACCTCCCGCTCCAGGAGCTCCTGCTCCTCCACCAGGTACAGGTACTCCTTGTTCTCCCGGAAGTCGCCGCCGGAGTGCTCCTTGGCCTGGGCCAGGAGCGCGGGGATCTCCTGGTACAGGCGGCGCTCCTTGGCCTCAAGCTCCGCCTTCTTCCGCTCGTAGCCCTCCCGTGTGAGCAGGGTCTCGCGTGCCATCGTACACCTCCTGGAATTCCCGCACCCACCTCTCCGCGATCGCGCCGGGCCGGAGTTGGGCCGCCTCGGGCCGGGCGATCACCGCCACGTCCAGGTGGCGGAAGAGCTCCTTATGGAGCCGGAAGCCCTCGCGGATCCCGCGCTTCACCCGGTTACGCACCACCGCCTTCCCCACCTTCCGGCCCACCACCGCCAGGAGGCGCGGGGTGGGGTCCGCCTTGCGCAGCACCCGGAAGGAGAAGAGCTGGCCCTCCAACCGCTTTCCTTCCCGGAACAGGCGCTCGACGTCGCGTTGCCGGGTGATGCGGTGCTCCCGGCCGAAGGAGAAGTCCATCGCAAAAATTATCCCCGGGGGGTGGGCGCCGCAACTTGGCCTCCCCCGGCCCCTTCCCCTACGCTACCGGGCGTGCGGCGCACCAAGATCGTGGTCACCCTGGGCCCGGCCTCCTGGGAGGAGGAGCGCGTGGCCCTTTTGGCCCAAGCGGGCGCGGACGTGTTCCGCCTCAACACCGCCCACGGGGACGCGGAGCAGCACCGCGCGCTCATCCGGCGGGTGCGGCGGGCCGCCCCCCGCTGCGCCCTCCTCCTGGACACCGCCGGCCCCAAGGTGCGCGTCGGCCCCCTCCCCCAGCCGGTGGCGCTCCGGCCCGGGGAGGAGGTCCTCCTCGGCCAGGGCGGCATCCCCCTCACCCACCCTGAGGCCCTGCGGGCGGTTCCCCCGGGCTCCCGCGTGCTCCTCGCCGACGGGACGGTGGAGCTCACCGTGCTTGAGAACCACGGGGACTTCCTGCGCTGCCGGGCGGAACGGGCGGGGATCATCCAGGCCGGCAAGGGCGTGAACTTCCCGGGCGCGGTCCTCCCCCTGCCGGCCCTCACCCCGCGGGACCGGGAGAGCCTGGCCCTGGCCCGGGAGGAGGGCGTGGAGTTCGTGGCCCTGTCCTTCGCCCAGCGGCCGGAGGACGTGGCCGAGGCCCGGGCCCTCCTGGGCGGGGGCGGGCCCTGGGTGCTGGTGAAGGTGGAGCTGGCGGCGGCGGTGGCCCGCATGGCGGCGCTGGTGGCCGCGGCGGACGGGGCCATGGTGGCCCGGGGCGACCTCGGGGTGGAGCTCGCGCCCTACCAGGTCCCCCTCGTGCAGAAAAAGCTCGTGCAACTCTGCAACGCCCACGCCAAGCCCGTGATCGTGGCCACCCAGATGCTGCAAAGCATGGTCCACTCCCCCGTGCCCACGCGGGCGGAGGTGGCCGACGTGGCCAACGCCGTGTGGGACGGGGCGGATGCCCTGATGCTTTCCGACGAGACGGCGGTGGGGAAGTACCCCCTGGAAGCCGTGCGGGCCATGGACGCCGCGGTGCGGGCCGCCGAGGGCGGGGAGTTCCCCATCCGGGTCCCGGGGTTGGCGCCCGCGCTCGTGGGCGAGGTGCCGGCCGCCATCGCCCAGAGCGCCTGCGCCCTCGCCCAGGCCGTGGGGGCCAAGCTCATCCTCTGCGCCACCATCTCCGGCTGGACCGCGCGGATGGTGGCCTCCCTGCGGCCGCCGGTGCCCGTGGCCGCGGTGACCCCCCGCCCCGACGTCCTCCGCCGCCTGAACCTGGTGTGGGGGGTCGTGCCCCTGGGGATCCCGGAGGCGCGCACGGTGGACGAGCTTTTGGACCTGGCCCTGGGGGCGGCCCGCGCGGCCGGCCTGGTGGAGGCCGGCCAGAGGGTCGTGTTCACCGCCGGGCTGCCCTTCCACCAGCCCGGCACCACCAACCTCATCCGCGTCCTGGAGGCCTAAAAGGGGACTTCCTCCTCCGGCGGCCCCTCCTCCGGGCGCTCCAGCCGCTCGGTGATGGTCCGTATTTGCATTTCCGCGGCGGTGATCTTCCGCCGCAGGAGGGCCACCAGCTCCGCGGCCTCGGCCACAAGCTGGGAGAGCTCGTCGATGTCCACCTCGCCCCGCTCGATCCGCTCGAGGATCGCGTCCAGCCGCGCCACGGCCTCGGTGTAGGTGGGCTCAGTCCGTGGCTCCACGTTCACCCCCTTGGGAGAGGAGCCGGAGGACCCCGGCCCGGAGCTCGGCGGTGAGGGCGGTGCCCGCCGGGGCCTGCGCGGGGTCCGTCACCACCCGGCCGGAGGGGAGGCGCAGGATGGCGAACCCTCGCTCCACCACGCGTTTGGGGTCCAGGGCCCGCAGGCGGTCCTCGCGGGCCTGGAGCCGCTCCCGGGCTTGAGCCAGGCGCGCGCCGGCCAAGGCCTGCAGCCGTGCCTCCCTTCCGGCCAGGGCGGCCTTGGCCTGTTCCAGTTCGCGCTGGGCGCCGCGGCCCAGCCGGCGCACGGCCTCCCCCACCCGGGCCCGCTGCCCCCCTAACGCCGCGCCCACGGCCCGCGGCAGGGCCTGGGCCACCCGCTGCAGGTGGGCCTTGGCGCTCCGGAGGGCGAGCGCCGTGGCCCGGCCCAACCGCCGCCGGCGCTCCCCCAGCTTCTCCCTCTCCTGCCGGAGGCGGCCCTCCGTCCCCCGCGCGAGGCGCCGGGCCTTCTCCTCCACGTCCCGCTGGGCGGCGGCCACCGCGGCCTCCGCCTCCCGCACCAGGGCGGCCAGGGCCTGCTCCACGTGGTCCAGGGTCTCCTGGACCCGTTGGACCAGGAGCTTGGCGGCGCCGGAGGGCGTGGCGGGTTTGGGCCGCCAGCCCACCTCGTCGAGCACGCAGCGGTCCTCCTCGTGGCCGATGCCCACCACCACGGGGAGGGGGAAGAGGGCCACGGCCCGGGCCAGGGCCTCGGAGTCGAACCAGGCGAGGTCCGCCCGGGAGCCCCCGCCCCGGCAGATGAGGATCACGTCGAACTCCTCCGCGTGCGCCCGGAACCAGTCCAGGGCGTTGAGGACCGAAGGCTCCGTGAAATGCCCCTGCATGCGGGCCCCGTGCACGAGGACCTGGAAGGCGAAGCCCGAGGCCTTGAGGGTGTTCAGGACGTCGTTTTGGGCGTCGGAGCCCAGGCTCGTGATGAGGCCCACCCGCAGGGGGAGGAGGGGGAAGGGCAGGGAGCGGTTGCGCTCGAGGACCCCCTCCTTGGCGAGTTTCCGGAGGATCTCCTCCCGGCGGCGGGCCGCCTCGCCCAGGGTGTAGTGGATGTCCAGGTCGCGGATGACCAGGCGGTAGAGGCCCTCCCGCACCCAGAGGTCCACCTCCGCCAGGACCCGCACGGTGATCTCGTCCTGGAGCCGGAAGGGGTAGCCGGCCTGGGCCAGCTTCCCCTCGATGAGGTCCCGCGCCTCGGGGAAGAGGATGGCCTCCACCTGGGCGATGATCCTCCCCTCGCGGCGCTCCACGAGGTGGAACTCCACCCGCTCCTTGTGGGCGTTCTTCTCGTAGCCCAGGATCTCCCCCACCACCCAGACGGGCTGGGGGAAGGCCTCGCTCAGGACCGCCCGGACCTGGGCGTTCAGGGCGGAGACGGTGAGGTCCTGGCTTTGCGCCTTTCTCTTCCAGTAGAGCCGCTGGATGGCCTCGTCGAAGGCGAAGCCCTCCTTTTGGAGGAGCTCCACCACGGAGACCACGTGGGCCTTGGGCACGCGCCACAGCCGCTGTTTTTGGTCGAAGCGGCTTTCCGGGAGGGCCCGCACGAGCTGCACCAGGCGGGGGTCGTATTCGAACTGGATGCGCAGGTATTCGCCGTCCTCCGCCACCTTCCGCATGTCCTTGGCCGGAAGGTAACGTACCGCGCTACAATGCGGGCCGCAAGATGGCGGATTGGTGGGATCTAGTGGTGGTGGGTGCGGGGCCGGCGGGCCTCACCTGCGCCATTTACGGCCGCCGGGCCGGCCTGGCCACCCTCGTGGTGGAGAAAGCCATGCCCGGAGGCCAGCTCCTTGAGACCCCGCTGGTGGAGAACTTCCCGGGCTTTCCCGAGCCGGTCTCCGGGCTGGAGCTCACGACCCGCATCCATCGGCAGGCGGAGCGGCTGGGCGCCCGCTTCCTGTTCGCGGAGGCCCTGGGGCTGGAGGCCCGCGGGGACCGGTGGGCCGTGCGGACCAGCAAGGGCGAGGTGGTGGGCCGGGCGGTGGTGGTGGCCACCGGCGCCCACCCCCGCAAGCTTCCGGCCAAGGGCGCGGCGGAGTTCACGGGGAAGGGCCTGTCCTACTGCGCCACCTGCGACGGCTTTTTCTTTCGGGATAAGGAGGTGCTGATGGTGGGCGCAGGCGACTCCGCCCTGGTGGAGGCCCTGTTTTTGGCGGACCTGTGCCGCAAGGTGTACATCGCCGTGCGGCATCCGCGGGAGGACCCGCGGGCGGTGCGGGCCGCGGCGTCCTTAAGGGAGCGGGCCCTGGCCCACCCCCGCATCGAGTTCCTGTGGAATGTGGTGGTGGAGGAGGTGGTGGGGGACGAGCGGGTGCGGGGCGTGGTCCTGCGGGATTTGGGCAGCGGGGCGCGGCGGGAGTTCCCTGTGGATGGGGTTTTTGTGAAGATCGGGTACGAGCCGGCCACGGGTTGGGTGCGGGGTGTGGTGGAATTGACGGAGGCCGGGTACATTCGGACGGACCCATGGATGCGGACCTCGGCGCGCGGGGTGTTGGCCGCGGGCGACGTGCGGGAGCCCCGGACGCGCGCGGCCCAGGCGGTGGTGGCCGCGGCCGAGGGGGCCCTGGCGGCCCTCGCCGCCGAGCACTACCTCAAGCTTGGGGAGGGATGGCATGAGCAACCCTAAGCACTACGTGACCACGGAGGTGCGGAGCAGGCGCTACCCCACCATCCCGGAGTTCCTGGCCCGGGCGGTGCGCACCTACGGCGAACGCGTGGCCCTGCGGCTCCCCCTCGCCCATGAGGGGCGCCTCACCATCCAGGAGACGACCTATCGGGAACTTTGGGACCTGGGGGGGAGATTGGCGGCCTGGCTGGCGGCCCGGGGGGTGGAGCCCGGGGACCGCGTGGCCCTCCTTTCCAAGCCCTCGCGGGGCTGGGCCGTGGCCTTCGTGGCCATCCAGCGGCTGGGTGCGGTGGCCATGCCCCTGGACGCTAGCCTCCAGGTGGCCGAGGTGCGTCGCCTTCTAGCGGAGGCCGAGGCCGCCGTCCTTTTCTGCGCGCCCGAGCGGTACGCCGAGCTTTCCGGCCTCGCCAAGGAGGTGCCCGGCCTGCGGGAGGTGGTGGCCCTGGAGGAGGCCGTGGGCGCCCTCTCCCTGTGGGACGTCCTCCCCGAGGCGGGCCGGGTCCCCGAATACAAGCCGGATCCCGAGGACCTGGCGGTGCTCATGTACACCTCCGGCACCACCGGCGACGCCAAAGGGGTCATGCTCTGCCACCGCAACATCACCGCCAACATCGAAGCCATGCTCAAGGTGATCCAGGTCGGCCCCGAGGATCGCGCCCTCACCATCGTCCCCTGGTACCACATCTACGGCCTCACCGCGAGCTTTCTTGCGCCCCTTTGGGTCGGGGCCTCCGTCACCTACACCGACGACTACCGCAACCTCATCCCCATCGCCCAGAAGGTGGGGGTGACCATTCTGATCGGCGTGCCCAAGCTCTACCATGGCCTTTGGCGGCGGCTTTCCGACAACATCCAAAGTAGCCTGGCCAAGCGCCTTTTGTTCCGGTTGGCCCCGCGGCTCTTGGGCAAGCTCGTGAAGAAGAAGCTTTTGGGGGAGCAATTCCGGTTTTTCATCTCCGGTGGGGCGCCGCTTCACCCCGAGGTGGCGGGGGCTCTTCGCCGCATGGGCCTGGGCATCCTGGAGGGCTACGGCCTCACGGAGACCGCGCCGGTCCTGACCCTTTCGGGGCCCTTCGACCTGCCGGGCACGGTGGGCAAGCCCCTCCCCGGGGTGCAGATCAAGATCGACCTTCCGGACGCCGAGGGGTTTGGGGAGGTCTTGGCCCGCGGCCCCAACGTGATGCTCGGCTACTTCCGCAACCCCCGCCGCACCCAAGAGGTGTTCACCGAGGACGGCTGGTTCCGCACCGGTGACGTGGGCCGCCTGGACCGGGAGGGCCGCCTCTTCCTCGTGGGCCGCAAAAAGAACATGATCATGCTGGAGTCCGGGAAAAAAGTGTACCCCGAGGAGGTGGAGTGGGAGTTCTCCCGCATCCCCGAGGTGGCCGAGGTCCTGGTGTACGAGGACACCTCCCGGGGCCAGCCCATGGTGGCGGCCATGGTCTACCCCAACTGGGACCTCCTCCGCCAGCAGGGCATCACCACGGCGGAACAGGCCCGGGACTTCCTGTGGGAGAAGATCAAGGAGGCCCAGCAGAACCTGGCGCCCTTCAAGCGCCTGCGCGACAAGGAGGCCCTCCTCGTCGTGGCGGAGCCCTTCCAAAAGAGCACGAAGCAGGAGATCAAACGCCACCTTTACGTGAACCGTCCCGTGCGCCGCTGAGGCCTCGGGGCGCACGGAAAGGAGGTGAGCGGCGATGCGCCGTGTGGTGGGGCTTTGGCTGGCGGGAGTCCTCTTGGCCGGGGTTGCGGTCGGGGCGGCCCCGCGGGTGGTGGTCCACGAGTTCGGCCAGGGCCGGGCAGGCTACGGGGAGTGGGTGGAGCTTCTGGTGCTGGGCGCCGGGCCGGGAACCACCGTGGACCTGCGGGGCTGGGTCCTGCGGGACCTGCAGGGGCAGGGCCGCGGCGGCGTGTGGCTGAAGTTCGCCGAGCACGCGCTCTGGGCGGCGGTGCCCGCGGGAACCCTCATCGTCATCTACAACGCGGAGGATCGGCCCAACCTTCCGGAGCATTTCCCCAAGGACGACCTTGATCCTGCGGACTTCGTCTTGGTTTTGCCGGGACGCGCCGGGGACCTCTTCGTCCTCGTCCAGTGGGGCGGTTTTGGGAACGCTGGGGACTGCTTGGTCCTTGTGGATGCTGAGGGGAACGAGGTCTTTGGGCTGTGCTATGGGGACAAAAGCGGGCAGGCGCTGCAGCTGGGCGAGGCGGGGCGTGGGCAGGCGGCCGGGTACGTGGGGGCCGGCCTGGAGGGCCTTGGGGATCCGAAGAACTGGCGGGTAGGGCCGGACGGGCCGGGTTCGTCCACGCCGGGCGCCCCCAATTCGGAGGAGAACGCGCGCTGGCTGGAGCTTTTGCGCGCCCCCCGGAGGCCCTAGAAAGGGGCGGCATCGGGATTGAGGCCCCGCGTGCGCGGGGCCTTTGTTTTGGTCTTGGCTCCCTTTTCCATCCGTTTCCACCACAAGCCGGGGGTTCGTACAATACGAAGGCCCTATGAGCCGCGTTCTTTGTGGGGCCGTCCTGGTGGGCCTTGTCCTTTCGTCGTTGGCCAGCGAAACCCTCCTGGTGGTCATCAACGAGTTCGGCCAAGGCAAGGGTGGCAATGGCGAATGGGTGGAGCTCCTTGTTGTGGGCAGCGGCTCCTGTTCCACCGTGGACCTCCGCGGCTGGAGGCTCAAGGATTACCAAGGAAATGCTATGGGAGGGGTTTGGGTCGTCTTCGCGAGCCATCCGGTTTGGCAAGCGGTGCCGGCCGGGACCCTCATCGTGATCTACAACGCGGGGGATACGGTGAACCTGCCCGCCCACTTCCCTCCCTATCCGGATACGGATTTTTCCGACTTCCTTGTGGTCTTGCCCCACAACCATGCTCTTTATTTCGCCGGTGGAGCCCGATGGGATGGGCTGGCCAATACGGGGGATTGGGTTGTGCTGGAGGACGCTGCGGGCAGGGTGGTGGACGGCCTATCCTATGGAAATAGCTCCGGGCAAACCCCTCACTTGAAGGAGGTGCCCGCCCGCCGGGCGGCCGCTTTCGTGCGGTCCGGCTTAGACAAAATTAACGATTCCGCCCACTGGGTCTTGGGGTATGAGGTCGATGGGACGCCCCTGTCCACGCCCGGAGCGGGGAACTCGGGAGAAAACGCGTCTTGGATTGCAAGTTTGCGCCCAACGCCGCGGATCTCCGTCTCCCCCACCGCCCTTGAGTTCGGGAACGTGCCGGTCGGACAGGAAGCCGCGCTCAGCGTCACCGTAAGCAACACCGGCTGCGCCAGCCTTTCCGTGGGCACGGTGAGCCTGACCGGCCCCCACGCCGCCGAATTCCTCGTACGCAACGACGCCGTCTCTGGGGCCACCATCCCGCCTGGGGGATCCCGGACGCTGGAGGTCGTGTTTCGCCCCGCAAGCGCGGGCGCAAAAACCGCCACCCTGCGCATCCCCTCGAACGACCCCCAGACCCCCGTGGCCTCGGTGTCCCTGAGCGGCACGGGCGTGGCCCCACAGATCGCGGTTTCCCCCCTCGCCCACGACTTCGGCGCAGTCCGAGTGGGCCAGGAAAGCGCACCCCTTACGGTGACCGTGCGCAATGTGGGCACGGCTCCCCTTTCCGTGGGCACGGTGAGCCTGACTGGCCCCCACGCCGCCGAATTCCTCGTGCGCAACGACGCTGTCTCTGGGGCCACCATCCCGCCTGGGGGATCCCGGACGCTGGAGGTCGTGTTTCGCCCCGTAAGCGTAGGCGCAAAGACCGCCACCCTGCGCATCCCCTCGGACGATCCCCAGACCCCCGTGGCCTCGGTGTCCCTGAGCGGCACGGGCGCGGCCCCCCAAGTTTCCGTCACGCCCCTTTCCCACGATTTCGGCGTGGTCCTTGTGGGGCAAGAGAGTGCGCCGCTCCTGGTGACGGTGCGCAACGTGGGTTCCGCTCCCCTCGCGGTGGGCACCGTCGCGTTGGCGGGAGCCCATGCCGCCGAGTTCCAGATCCGCAACGACCACGTTTCGGGCGCCACCATCCCCGTTGGCGAGGCGCGCACGCTTCAGGTGGTGTTCAGGCCCGTATCCGCGGGGGACAAAACGGCCACGCTCCTGATCCCCTCGGACGATCCAGCCAGCCCCCTAACCGAGGTCTCCCTCTCCGGCACAGGGCAGCCTGGGCTCTCCGTAAGCGCGGGCGGCCCCTACAGGGGGGTGGTGGGGATCCCGGTGACCCTGCGGGCCACGGCTTCCGGGGGCTTCTCGCCCTACGCCTTCGCCTGGGACCTCGACCAGGATGGGGAATACGACGACGCCAGCGGCGCCGAGGTCACATGGACCTGGTTCGCCCCGGGGACCTACACTTTAGGGGTGCAGGCGAGGGATAGCCAAGGGTATACGGCCACGGACCGCACCGTGGCCACCATCGCCCCGGCCAGGGGCGACGTGAACGGGGATGGGCGCATTGACCTTGTGGACCTGCGCCTTGCCTATCAGGCGGCGTTGGGCCTCGTGGAGCTGCCCCCTGAGCAGCGGGAGCGGGCGGACGTGGACGCCGATGGCGACGTGGACCTGAGGGACGTGGAGCTCCTCTGCCGGTGGATTTTGGGAGGGTGTGGATGAGGTGGGCACGGGTTGGGGCGGCCGTGGGGCTGGCGGCCGGGAGCCTGATCCTCCTGGGCGGCTGCTTTTTCGTGCGCGCGCCGGTGCTCGAGGGGCCCGCGCTCGGGCTGGGGCCCTTGGTGGGCGGGGTGGGGCAAGAGGTGGAGATCCCCGTGGAGGTCCTGGGCTTTCCGGAGCCGGGGGTGGCCGGGGTGGCCGTGCTGGCCCTGGGGTACGACCCGAACGTGTTGGAGCTCCGGGACGTCGTTGGGAAAAACGGTTTTGTGGTCCTGTGCTTTTGTGTGGACAACGTGCGGGGCCAGGCCAAATTCATCGCGCTCCACCCCGGCGGGGGCCGGACTGCGGGCGCGGTAGCGGGGCTGCGCGGGGTGCGCCTCCGGGCCGGGGATCCCCGGTGGACCCTTTCCCCTAGGGACGCCCAGCTGATCGACGCGGCCCATCAAGGGCTTTCCGGGTACGCGATCCGTCTGGGTGGGGCGCCGCTGTACTCCGCGCGCCGCCCCTAGCGCACGGAGAAGCCGCGGAATTCGCCGGTGGGCTCTTCCCAGCGGACCTCCACCCCGGTCACGTGGGCCAGGGGCGGCCCCCGATGGCAAAAGGCGACCAACTCCTGAAGCTTCTCCTCCGGCCCCTCCGCCACCACCTCCACCCGGCCGTCGGGCAGGTTCCGCACAAAGCCCGTGAGGCCCAGCCGCTGGGCCAAATCCCGGGTGTGGGCGCGGAAGAACACCCCCTGCACCCGTCCCGAAACAAAAAGGTGCACCCGCTTCATAGGAGCTCGTGGGCCCGCCGCAAGAACCCCACCACCAGCTGGATCGTGGCCTCAAGGTCCGAAAGGAGGAGGGTGGACACGGGCGAGTGGATGTAGCGGCAGGGGACGGAGACCACGCCGGCCAGGGTCCCGCCCCGCTCGAGGTGGATGGGTCCCGCGTCGGTGGAGCCGTACGCCGGCAGCTTGTATTGGTAGGGGATCCCCTCCTCCTCGGCCACGCGCTCCAGGAACCGCACGAGCTTGGGGTTCACGGTGATGGAGCGGTCCGCCAGGGTGATGGCCGGCCCTTGGCCCAGGCGCACGGGCTGTTTGGCCTCGGGCACCCCGGGCATGTCCGCGCCGATGGTGCCCTCCAGGGCCAAGGCCAGTTTGGGGGCGATCCGGTAGGCCGCGGCCCGCGCCCCCCGCAGCCCCCCTTCCTCGCACACCGCAAAGTTCACCACAAGCTTATAAGGAAGCCGCTCCTCCGCGGTGCGGCGCAGGGCCTCGATGGCCACCAGGCACCCGGCCCGGTCGTCGAAGGCCTTGCCGGTCACGTAGCCTTCGCGGATGAAGGCGAAGGGGTAATGGAGGGTGGCGGGATCGCCGATCCGGAAGCCCAGGCTCCACGCCTCCTCCCGGCTGCGCGCGCCCACGTCCACGAAGAGCTCCTCCAGGGGCACGACCTTCTGCCGCTCGCTTTCGGAGAGGATATGGGGCGGGGTGACCCCGATCACGCCGAGCCTTTTCTCCCCGCTACGGGTGCGGATCACCACGCGGTGCCCAAGGAGGATGCGCTCGTCCCAGCTCCCCAGGGCGGTGAGGCGCAGGAACCCGTCCTTCTCGATCCAGCGCACCATGAACCCCACCTCGTCCATGTGGGCGTCCAGCATGACGGGCGTGCCCTCCCCCCGCCAGCAGATGAGGTTCCCCAGGGGATCCACCTCCCAGCCGTCCACGTAGGGGGCGACCATCCCCAGGATCACGTCGCGGACCTCGTCCTCAAACCCAGCCACGCCGAACGCGTCCGAAAGCCGCTGCAGCTTCTCCACCAGATCCATATTCCTCCTTTTGTTCGGTCGGACTCGTTCCACCAGGAATCTTAGCCGCTTCCCCTGCCTTTGCCCTAAGCCTACGCGGGTCGAAACGGGGCCGAAGGACGAGGTCCCAAGCCCAAGGGGGCTTTGGGCCTCCGGGCCGCCCCCGGCGCCCGCTCAGGGATGGAGGGCCTTGTAGAGGAGCTCCGCGGTCTTGCGGGGGAGGCCGGGGACGGAAAGGAGCTCCTCCAGGCTGGCCTGGCGCAGCCCCTCCAGAGACCCGAACCGCAAAAGAAGGAGCTGCTTGCGTTTTTCCCCGATCCCCGGGACCTCATCGAGGAGGCTGGCGAGGGTGCGCCGCTCCCTCAGCTTCCGGTGGTACTCCACGGCGAAGCGGTGGGCCTCGTTGCGGATCCTCTGGAGGAGGTGGAGGGCGGGGGAATCGTCGGGAAGCTTGATGGGCTCGGTTTTATTGGGCACAAAGACGAGCTCCTCCTTCTTGGCCAGGGCCGCCACCTCGATCCCCGAAAGCCCGAACTCCTGGAGGACCCTTTGGGCCACATGGAGCTGGCCCTTCCCCCCGTCCACCAGGACGAGGTCGGGGAGGTCCGAGAACTTTTTGGCGGAGAGGGCGGGGTCGGCGAGCTCGGCGAGGGCGTGGGCGAAGCGGCGGCGCAGGACCTCCGCCATCATGGCGTAGTCGTCGGGCTTGCCTACCAAGTGCACCCGGAATCGGCGGTATTGATCCGGCCGGGGTTTTCCGCCCACGAACACCACCATGGACCCCGTGGCCTCCTGCCCTTGGAGGTTGGAGATGTCGAAGGCCTCGATGCGCCAGGGCCGGACTGTGAGGTCCAGGGCCTCGCTCAGGGCCTCCAGGGCCTCTTCCTCGGGCGGGGCGGTTTCCACCTCCGCGCGCCGCAGGGCGAGGGCGGCGTTGCGCTGGGCCAGGTCCACCAAGGCCTTCCGCTCCCCGCCCTTGGGCACCAGGGCCTCCACCTTTCCCCCGCGCTTCCGCCGCAGGTACGCAAGCAGGGCCTCCTCCTCGGGGATCGGGAAGGGGAGGAGGACCTCCTCGGGGATGGCCGTGGTGCGGGTGTAGTACTGGTCGAGGAATTCGCTCAGGGCCTCCTCCGGGGTGGAGTTCTCGGGGAGGGTGAGGGCGAAGCCCTCGCGGCCCAAAAGCCTCCCCGCCCGCACCAGGAGCACCACCCCATAGCCGCGGTTCTCCTCCACCGCGATCCCCACGGCGTCCAAGTCCACGAGCTCGGGGAGGGCCACGACCTGCCGCTCGCGGATCCGCTCCAGGGCCTGGATCTGGTCGCGCAGGCGCGCCGCGTGCTCGAAGCGCTCCTCTTCCGCCGCCCTCCGCATCTCCTCCCTCAGGCGGGCGAGGACCTCTTCCACCCGCCCCTGAAAAAGGAGGGCCGCGCCCTCCACGTGGCGTCGGTACTCTTCTGGGCTAACCAATCCTGCGCAGGGGCCGGCGCAGCGGCCGATGTGGTAGTACAAGCAGGGCCGAGGGTAGAGCTTTTCGCCCACAGGCAGGTTGCAGGGCCGAATGGGGAAGAGTTTGTGCGCCAGCTTCAGGGCCCGGCGCATGGCCTGGGGCGAGGTGTAGGGGCCGAAGTAACGGGCCCCGTCGCCCTCCAGCCGGCGCACCACCGTGATGCGGGGGAAGCGCTCGTTCGTGATCTTGATGTAGGGGTAGCGCTTGTCGTCCCGCAGGCGGGTGTTGAAGGGCGGCCGGTACTTCTTGATGAGGGCGTCCTCCAGGATCAGGGCCTCGACTTCCGAGCCGGTGAGCACCACCTCCACGTCCTGGGCCAGGGCCAGCAGCTTGCGGATCTTGGGGGAGAGGAGGGGGTCGGCCTGGAAGTACTGGCGCACCCGGTCCCGCAGGGAGGAGGCCTTGCCCACATAGAGCACCTCCCCCTGGGGCCCGCGGAAGAGGTACACCCCCGGGGCCTTGGGCAGGGTTTGGACCTTCTGGCGCAGGGCCTCGGACATCCGCCCAATTATCGGAGGAGGGCGAGGAGGAAAAAGGCGGTGGCCACGAGGACCACGGCGGCGCCGGGGGCCATGCCCGCGTAGTAGGACAGGAAAAGCCCGAAAAATCCGGACAGGACGGCAAAGAGCAGGGCCAAGGCCAGGGCCACGGGCAGGCGCCGGCCCAAAAGGAGCCCGGTGGCCGGCGGCACCACCAGCATGGCCAACGCCAACGCCACCCCCACCACCCGCAGGGCCGTGACCACCGTCACCGCCGCCAAAACCAGCAGCAGGTACCGCAGGAACTCCGTGGGAAGCCGGAGCGTCCGGGCAAACAGCGGATCGAACGTGGCCAACGCGAGCTCCTTGTAAAAGCCCAGCACCACTAGGATCACCCCTGCGCTCAGCCCCGCCACCCAGTAAAGATCGAAGGGCGTCACGGCCAAAACGTTTCCGAACAGGAAGTGCACGAGGTCCACGGCGTAGCCGCGCACGGTGGAGATGAGGCCGATCCCTAGGGCGAAGAGGCCCACGAACACGATGCCGATGGCCGTGTCCTCCTTAAGGCGGCCGCGCCGGCCCACCCAGCCGATGCCCAGGCTGGCGAGGACGGCCGTTCCCAGGGCCCACCCGAACACAGCGGCGCGGGAGCCCCGGTGCAGGAGGTACCCCAGCGCCACCCCCGGCAGCACGGCGTGGGCCAGGGCGTCGCCGAAGAAGGTCATGCCCCGCAGCACGAGGAAGGTGCCCACGGTAGCGCAGGCTGCGGCGGCGCACACCGCGGCGAGCACGGCCCGCACGAAAAACGCGTGCTGCAAGGGAATGCGGAAGAAGTCCAGCGGGCTCATCCCTGCTCCTTGGGGCAGCAGGCCTCGCCCAGGGCCAGCGTCCCCTCCGGGACCGGCAGGAGGTGGAGGGCGGTGCCGTAGGCGGCGCGTAGGGCTTCGGGGGTGAACGCGCGGGCGGGTGGCCCCCAGGCGAGGGGCCGGACGCGCAAAAGCAGGGCCAAGGGGAAGTGCTGGGCCACGAGATCCAGCTCGTGCAGGGCCACCACCGCCGTGATGCCGCCCCGGGCCAGCTCGGCGAGGAGGGCCAGGATCCCCTCCTGGGCGGGGGCATCGAGGCCGGTGAGGGGCTCGTCGAGGAGGAGGAGGGCGGCCTCCTGGGCCAGGGCCCGGGCGAGGAACAGACGTTGCTGCTCGCCTCCGGAGAGCTCGCGGATGGGCCGGTGGGCCAGGGCGGCCAAGCCCACCCGTTCCAGGGCCTCCCAGGCCTTGGCGCGGTCGCGGGCGGTCAGGCGGCGGAAGAGGCCAGCGTGCCCCACGCGCCCCATGAGCGCCACGTCCAGCACGGTGGCCGGGAAGTTCCACTCCACGGCGGGCCGCTGGGGCAGGTAGGCCAGGCACAGGTGCCGGCCGGGCGGCGCCCCGAACACCCGCACCTCCCCGGCCTGGGGCCGCACCAGCCCCGCGAGGGCCAAAAGGAGCGTGGTCTTCCCCGCGCCGTTGGGCCCCACCACGGCCAGGCGCTCGCCCCGCGCCAAGGTGAAGGACACCCCCTCCAGGGCCGGGCGTCCGTGGCGCAGGACGCGCAGGTCCCGCACCACCAGGGCCGGCGCCTCCGGGAGGTGGGCCGTGCCCGGGCACCGCGCGCTCATGGGCTTAGGGCTTCCACAAGGCGGCGCACGGCCTCCCGCATCATCGCGAGGTAGCCGCCCCCCTCCGGCGGGCCCTCCATGGGCAGGGCCACGAGGCGCGCGCCGGTGTCCCGGGCCACGCGCAGGGCCAGCGCCGACGGGACGGGGGTGCTCACGAAGATCGCGGGGATGCCCCACGCGCGGATCGTCCCCTCCAAGGCCGCGATTTCCTGGGGCGAGGGCTCCGCCAGGGTCTCCACAGAGGGGATGAGGGCGCCCACCACGCGGAACCCGTAGCGCCGGGCGAAGTAGCCGAGCACGAGGTGGTCCGTGACGAGGAGCCGGCGCTCCGGAGGGATCCCCTCCACCGCCTCGCGGATCCAGGCGTCCAAGGCGGCCAGCTCCTGCAGGTAGCGGGAGGCCCGCTCCGCAAACCCCTGGGCCTCCTGCGGGAAGTGGGCGCTCAGGACGTCGCGGACCCGCTCCACCCAGCGGGCCACGAGGGTGGGATCCCACCACACGTGGGGGTCCGGCTCCCCCTCCGCCCCCTCCAGGAGGGGGAGGCCGGCGGAGAGGTCGACCACCTTGGCCCGCACCTCCGGGAGGTCGAGGAAGGGGGCGAGGCCGGCCTCGAGGCCCGCTCCGTTTTGGAAGATCAGGGCCGCCTGGAGGAGCCTTTGCAGGTCCCTGGGGGTGAGCTCGAACGCGTGGGGGTCGACCCCGGCGGGGATGAGGGGCTCCACAAGGAAGGCCGGGCCGGCCACCTGGGCCACCACGTCGGCCACCACGGGCGTGGTGCCCAAAAGGAGCGGGGCGGCGCCCCCACCCCCTCCCCACAGGGCCAGAGCAAGGAGCACAAAGCGCATGCCCAATGCAGCTTACCTCGCCTTTCCTGCGGCGCAAGGAAAGGGGACGGCCCCAGGCGGGGCCGTCCCTAAACCGAAGGGGGCCGAACTAACCCCGCTTTTCCTGGAGCAGGGGGAGGAGTTTGGCCACCAGGGCGTCCAGGGCGGCCTGCAGGGCCTGGTGCCAGGCGGTGCCGGCGAACTCCGGCGCGCCCAGCCGCAGCTCCATCGCCCAGCCCGCAAAAATTCCCTGGATCTCGAACGTGCGGGTGGCCAGCAGGTTGTGCGCGGCGTCGCGCAGCTCGGCCACGTACAGCCCGGGCTCCGCGGGCACCCCGCCCACGTAGCCGTCCCAAGTCCACTTCACGCACGGCGCATCGACCGCGGAGGCCTCGTGGGGCGAAGTCCAAACAGGAAGCAGGGAGGCCTGCGGGCGCACGGTCACATAGAAGGCGTTGGGCGGGGTGGGGTCGAGGTAGCCTAGGATCACGGGCTCGCCCTGGAGGTACACAGGTTTGCTGGTGCGGAACCCTCCTGCGCACACGTCCCAGGGCAGGGCGAAGAACAACCGGAAGGAAGCGGTGGCCTGGCCCTGGCCCGTGCCCTTCTCCCGGAACGTGGCCAAGGCTTGGCCGCGGGCCACCTCCCAAACCACGAGGGACACCTCGGCCTGGGCGTTCACCCCCTGGAGCACCAGGAACCCCAGGGTCAGGGAGATCTGGGCGGTGTGCAGGCCCTCGAGCGTGCCCAAGAGGAGGAGGTCGGCGTTGAGGGCGGCGGCGGCCTGCTTCCAGGTTTCCGGCGTGCGCGGCAGGTTCTGGCCCAGCCGGAAGCTCTCCAGGGCCCGGGCCGGGATCACGGGGACCCCCGCCTCCCGCAGCTTCCCCTCCAGCATCTCCGCGAGGCCGAAGTCCACCCCCACCAGGCCGCTCCCCCGGTCGGCGAAGGGGGCCACGGCCACGGTCTTCCCCCAAACCCCGAGGGCGAGGAAACCAAGGCCCACAAAGAGAAGCCCAAAGCGGCGCATCGTCCACCTCCTGGGCAAGGTACACCGCCTGGGCGCGGGGGGTTCCTAGCCGAGGGTGACGAGGGTGACCCCGTCCCCGCCCTCCTCGGGAGGGGCGAGGCGGAAGTCCTTCACGAAGGGCAGGGTCCTCAGGTGTTCATGGATGCGCTGGCGCAGGACGCCCGTGCCGCGGCCGTGGACAATGCGGCCTTGGGTGAAGCCCGCGCGCAGGAGTCGGTCCAGCCAGAGGTCCACCTGGCGCAGGGCCTCCTCCGCGGAGAGGCCGCGCACGGAAAGCTCCAGCTCCACCGTTTGGGGGATGGGGACGAAGGGCTTGGGGGCGGGGGCCGGCGGGGCCTCCGCCGGGACGAGGGCGGAAAGGGGCAGAGTGACGCGCTTCCCCCGCACCTCCACCTCGGCCTCCTCGCCCGCCAGGGCCAGGAGGGTCCCCAGGGGGCCGTTGGGTCCCACCCGCACCGTGTCGCCCACCCGCAGGGGGCGCGGGGCCCGGCGCGGCGGCTCCGCCACCGCCTCGGGAACCCTCTCCGCCAGCGCCTCCACCCGGCGCAGGACCTCCCGCCGGGCCTCGGCGGTCTGGGCCTGCCGGGCCTGGGCGATGAGCTCCGCCAGCTCCTTGCGCGCCGCGCGGATCTCCTCCTCGAGCTTTTTGAGCTCCCGGTCCAGGAACTCCACCTTTTTTTCGCGCAGCGCTTGCACGCGCTTTTCGTACTCGGCGCGGAGCTTGCGCAGCGCCTCCCGTTCGGCCTCGAGGTTGGCGCGCAGCCGGCGGGCCGCGGCCCGCTCCCGCGCCAGCTCCTCGATGATCTCCTCCGCCCGGATCTCCCCGGAGGAGAGCTTGGCCCGGGCCCGCTCCACCAGCTCGCGGGGAAGGCCCAGCCGCTCGGCCACCAGGAGGGCGCAGGAGCGCCCGGGCACCCCCGGCAGCACGCGGTAGGTGGGGGCCAGGGTCTCCAGGTCGAACTCCATGGAGCAGGAGAGGACGCGGGGATGGGCGAGGGCGAAGAGCTTGACGGGGGTGAGGTGGGTGGCCACGGCCGCCAGGCACCCGATCTCCAGGAGCTTTTCCAGGAGGGCCAGGGCCAGGGCCGCCCCCTCCTGGGGGTCCGTGCCCGCCCCAAGTTCGTCCAAAAGCACCAGCGTCCGCTCGTCCGTCTCGGAAAGGATCTCGATGATGTTGCGCATGTGCGAGGAGAAGGTGGAGAGGCTCTGCTCGATGGACTGCTCCTCCCCGATGTCGGAGCGGATCTTCTCCAGGAAGGGGAGGACCGTGCGGGGGCTGGCGGGGATGGGGATCCCCGCCTGGGCCAGGGCGCAGAAGAGGCCGATCGTCTTCAGGGTCACGGTCTTCCCGCCCGTGTTGGGCCCGGTGATCACCGCCACGGGCTTTTCCCCGCCAAACGCCAGGGAAATGGGGACCGCGCGGTCCCCCAACAGGGGGTGGCGGGCCTCCTCCAGCACGAGCTGGGGCTCGTCGGTGAACGTGGGGATCGCGGCGTTCCAGCGCAGGGCGAACCGGGCCCGGGCGAACAGCCCGTCCAAGGAGGCGAGGATGCGGAGGTCCTCCTCGATGGCCGCGCTCTCCTGCAAAAGGAGGCCGGTGAGCTCGGCGAGGATCCGGTGGCGCTCCCGATCGAGCTCGTCCTCCACGGCGCGCAGGCGGTTGTTGAGGGGCACGGCCTCGGCGGGCTCGGCGAACAGGGTCTGGCCGCTGCCGGAGGTCTCGTGGACCACCACGCCCAGCGCCCGGGCCCCGGTCTTCAAGGGCACCACGAACCGGCCGCCCCGCTGGGTGATCACCGCGTCCTGGACGTGCTCGCGGTGGTGGTGGAGGAAGCGGCGCAGGGTCTCCTGGATCTCCTCCGTGAGCTTTCGGCGCTCCTCCAGGAGGGCCCGGAGCTTGGGCGTGGCGTCGGGCCGGATCTCCCCGCGCTCGTCGATGGCCCGCCAGATCCGGCGGAGGAGCGGGGTTTGGTCCGAAAGCCGTTGGGCCAGGGCGGCGAGCTCGGGGTGGCGGGGGCCCTGCAGGGCCTGGCGGACGCCCAGGGCGGCCTCGAGCGTCTCCGCGATGGGCAGGAAGTCCTGGGGGGCGAGGATCCCGTGTTCCCGGGCCTCGGCCAGGAGGGGGCGCAGGTCGTGGAGGGGGCCGGGGGAGAAGCCGCCCCGCACGGCCTCCACCATCTCCTCCACCCGCCGGAACTCCCGCTCCACCCACGCCCGGTCCGCCTGGGGCCTCAGGGCCCGCACGACCTCCGCCCCCAGCGGCGAGGCCGCCTCCCGGGCCACCAGCTCCAGGACCTTGGCCAGCTCCAGGTCCCGCAGGGTGCGGGCGTTCAGCACCTCCGCCATCTCACGCCCCGGGGAGCGCCCCCAGGATGTGGTAGCCGGCGTCCACAAAGAGGACCGCGCCGGTGATCCCGCTCGCCCAGGGGGAGAGCAGGAAGAGCCCGGCGTTGCCCACCTCCTCCTGGGTCACGTTGCGGCCCAGGGGCGCGAGCTTCCCGACCTGCTCGTAGAGGGTGGCGAACCCGGGGATGCTGCGGGCGGCCACGGTGCGCACCGGCCCCGCGGAGATCGCGTTCACTCGGATCCCCTTGGGGCCGAGCTCGTAGGCCAGGTAGCGCACGCTCGCTTCCAGGGCGGCCTTGGCCGCGGCCATCACGTTGTAGTGGGGCACGACCTTCTCGCTGGCGTAGTAGGTGAGGGTGAGGAGGGCGCCGCCCTCGCGGAGGAGGGGCTCGGCCCGCCGGGCCACGGCCACCAGGGAGTAGGCGGAGACCTCCAGGGCGACCCGCCAGTCCTCCCGGCGCGTGTCCAAAAACCTCCCCGCGAAGGCCTCCCGCGGGGCGAAGGCCAGGGAGTGCACGAGGTAATCGAGGTGGCCCCAGGCCGCGCCGATCCCCTGGAACAGGGCGTCGAGCTCCTCGTCCTTGGTCACATCGGCCTGGAAGAGGAGGGCGCCGCCCAGGGCCTGGGCGAGCCTTTCCAGTTCCGGCCGAAGCCGCTCCGCCTGGTAGCTGAGGGCCAGCTCCGCCCCGGCCGCCCGGAGCTTTTGGGCGATGGCGTAGGCCAGGCTCCGCTCGTTGGCCACGCCCATCACCAGGGCCTTTTTCCCCGACAAGTCCAGCGCGAGCATACGGGCATTGTACGGGGGGTTGGGGCCGGGCCGTAGAAGGGGGTGGGGAGGCGGGCTACAATGGAACGGCGATGCCGGCGAATTTGACCCCGGAGTTCCTTGCGGCCCGCGAACGCTTCCACAAGGCCAAAACCCTGGAGGAGAAGCTCGACGCCCTCCAGGAGATGCTGGCCACCATCCCCAAGCACAAGGGCACGGAGAAGATGCAGGCGGACATCAAGCGGCGGATCGCCAAGCTCCGGGAGCAGATGGAGCAGGCCCGCCGCTCGGGGAAGGGGGGTGGGCCCGGCTACCACGTGGAGCGGGAGGGCGCGGCCCAGATCGTCCTGGTGGGCCCGCCCAACGCCGGCAAGTCCTCGCTCCTGGCGGCCCTCACCAACGCCACCCCCGTCATCGCCCCCTACCCCCTCTCCACCCTCAAGCCCGTGCCGGGGATGATGGAGTACGAGGACGTGCAGATCCAGCTCGTGGACCTTCCGCCGATCGCCCGGGAGTTCACGGAGGGCTGGGTCTACGGCCTCATCCGCATGGCCGATGCCGTGGCCCTTTGCCTGGACCTCGCAAGCCCCGCCTGGGACCGGGAGGCGGAGGAGGTTTTGGAGCTCCTCGGGGCGCGGCACATCCGGCTCACCTCCGGGCCCAGCCGGCAGGTGGATTGGCGGCAGGTGGAGAAGCGCGCCGTGGCCGTGGGGCTCAAGGTGGACCTCGCTCCGGAGGCGGCGGAGCTCTTCCGGATCTGGGCGGAGCCCAGGTTCCCCTGCGCGTGCGTGTCCACCGTGACGGGGGAGGGCCTGGAGGAGCTGCGGGCCCTCCTCTTCCGGGCCTCCGGCATCGTCCGCGTCTACACCAAAAAGCCCGGCCAGCCTCCGGACCTCTCCAAACCCTACACGATCCGGGAGGGAGCGACCGTGTTGGACGTGGTGAAGGAGATCCATAAGGACTTCGTGAAGCGCCTCAAGTACGTGCGCCTTTGGGGCTCGGGGAAGTTCCAGGGCCAGCAGGTGCCCTTGGACCACGTGGTCCAGGACCGCGACGTGGTGGAGATCCATCTGTCATGACCGACCCGGTCCGGCTCGCGCAGGAGTTGGTGCGGATCCCGAGCCCGGCCGGGGCGGAAAAGGACCTGGCGGACTTCCTCCTTTCCACGTTGCGCCGGCTTGGCGAGGCCGAGCGCGGCCCCCTGGGCACGGTGATCGGCCGCCTCCGGCGGGGGGAGGGCCCCACGCTGGTCCTCACCGGCCACATGGACACCGTGCCCGCGGGGGAGGGCTGGTCCGTCCCGCCCTTCGCGGGGGAGATCCGGGAGGGCTTCCTCTTCGGCCGGGGCGCGGTGGACATGAAGGGCGCCCTGGCGGCCCAAATCTGCGGGGCCGTCCAGGCCGCCCCCGACCTCCAGGGCACCCTCTACTTCGTCTACGTGCCCCACGAGGAGACGGCCGAGGGCGTGGCCCTGGGCCAGGCCCTGGACAAGCTGGAGAAGCCCCACCTCGTGGTGCTGGGGGAGCCCACGGACCTGCGGCTGGGCATCGGCCACCGGGGCCGGGCGGTGCTCCGCCTCCTCGTCCGGGGGAAGGCGGCCCACGCCGCCATGCCCGAGCTCGGGGAGAACGCGATCGAGCGGATGGTGGAGGCCCTGGGGCACGCCCTGCGCACGCCCCTTCCGGAGGACCCGCTTTTGGGCCAGGGGACGGTGGCCCCCGTGTTCCTCAGCGCGGACGGGGGCGGGCCCGTGGTGCCCGACCGCTGCGTGGCCCTCCTGGACCGGAGGATCGTGCGGGGCGAGACGGAGAAGTCCGTGCTCGCCGACTACCAGGGCATCGGGGCGGAGGCGAGCATCGAGGAGGCGGAGCTCCGCTTCTACACGGGGGAGACGGCGCAGGTCAAGTTCTTCTTCCCCGCCTGGAGCATGGACCCCGAGCACCCCTGGGTGGTCCGGGTGTGGGAGGCGCTGGGGAACCCGCCCCTGCGGGTGTGGCGGTTCTCCACCGACGGGGTGGAGAGCTGCGGCCGGCGGGGGATCCCCACGGTGGGGTTCGGCCCCGGGGACGAGAAGTTGGCCCACCGGCCGGACGAGCGCGTGGCCGTGGAGGACCTGCGGCGGGCCGCCGCGGCCTACGCCCGCCTCCTCCGCCACCTCCTCGGCCCGGAGGGCAAGGCCCTCCTCCAGGCCCGGGAGAAGCGGCCGCGCAACGGCCGCCCCGCGAAGTAGCCCAAAAAAAAGAAAAGGGCCCCGGCTGGCCGGGGCCCTTTTCCCTTCGTCCGGGCGCCTCAGTACTCCGGCGGCGGCGTGGGCGTGGTCTCCTTCTTCTCCTCGCGCACCTCGGCCACCAGGGCCTCGGTGATGAGGAGCATGCCGGCGATGGAGGCGGCGTTCTGGAGCGCCGAGCGCGTCACCTTCGTGGGGTCGATGATCCCGGCCTCGAACATGTCCACGAACCGCTCCTGGACTACATCGAAGCCCACGGTGTCCTTCTCGTTCTTGAGGCGCTCCACGATCACCGCGCCCTCGAAGCCCGCGTTCTCTGCGAGCTGCCGCACCGGGGCCTCCAGGGCCTTCTTGAGGATCTGCACGCCCACCTTCTCGTCGCCCTCCAGCTCCTTCTCGAGTTTGTCCAGGACGCGGCTGGCGCGGAGCAGGGCCACCCCGCCGCCGGGGAGGATGCCCTCCTCCACCGCGGCCCGCGTGGCCTCCAGGGCGTCCTCGAAGCGGTGCTTCTTCTCCTCCAGCTCCGTCTCCGTGGCCGCGCCCACCTTGATCACCGCCACCCCGCCGGCCAGCTTGGCCTTGCGCTCCTCCAGCTTCTCCCGGTCGTACTCGCTGTCCGTGGTCTTGATCTGCTCCTCGATCTGCTCGATGCGGGCCTTGATGGCGTCGGGGTTGCCCTTCCCGCCGATGATGGTGGTGGACTCGTGCGTCACGCGCACGCGCTCGGCCTGGCCGAGCATGTCCAGGGTGGCGTTGCGCACCTCCATCCCGGCGTCCTCGGCGATGACCACCCCGCCCGTGAGGATGGCGATGTCCTCCAGCATGGCCTTGCGGCGATCGCCGAAGCCCGGGGCCTTCACGGCGCAGGAGATGAGGGTGCCCTTGAGCTTGTTGATCACAAGGGTGGAGAGGGCCTCGCCCGTGACGTCCTTGGCGATCACGAGGAGGGGCCGGCCGGTCTGGGCCACCTTCTCCAGAAGCGGGATCATCTCCAGGGCGTTTTTGAGCTCGCGGTCGGTGATGAGGATGTAGGGGTTCTCCAGGTTCACCTCCATCTTCTTGGGGTCGGTGACGAAGTAGGGGGAGAGGTACTCGCGGTCGAACTGCATCCCCTCCACGACCTCGTAGTAGGTCTCGATGGTGTCGGAGTCCTCCACGGTGATGACCCCGGACTCGCCCACGGCCTCCATGGCGTCGGCGATGATGCGGCCCACCTCGGGGTCGTTGGCGGAGATGGCGGCCACCTGGGCGATCTCATGCTTGCCGGAGATCTTGCGGGACATCCGCTGGAGCTCCTCCACCACGGCCTTGACGCCCTTTTCGATGCCGCGCTTGAGGGCGATGGGGTTGGCGCCGGCGGCCACCATCTTGAAGCCCTCCTTGATGAGGGCGTGGGCGAGGATGGTGGCGGTGGTGGTGCCGTCGCCGGCCACGTCGTTGGTCTTAGAGGCCACCTCTTTCACGAGCTGGGCCCCCATGTTCTCGAAGGGGTCCTTGTACTCCTGCTCCTCGGCGATGGTCACCCCGTCGTTGACGATGTCCGGGGAGCCGAACTTCTTTTCGATGCCCACGTTGCGGCCGCGGGGGCCGAGGGTCACCCGCACCACGTTGGCCAGCTTCTCCACGCCGGCGAGGATCTTCCGCCGCGCCTCTTCCCCGTAGATGACCTCTTTTGCGGCCATACCCACCTCCTTACTCCTCGATGACGGCCAGGATGTCCGCGGTCTTCACGAGGAGGTACTTTTCCTCGCCCACGCGGACCTCCGTGCCCGCGTAGGCCGCGATGAGGACCTTATCGCCCACCTTGACCTCGAACTTCTCGCCGGTGCCGAGGGCCACCACCTCCCCCTTCACGGCCTTCTCGTCCTTCACGGACTCGGGAAGGACGATGCCGCCGGGGGTGCGGCGCTCCTCTTCCTCGATCTTTTTCACGAGCACGCGGCTTCCCAAGGGCTTGATCTTCATCCCACCACCTCCCGCGTTAGCACTTTGGGGTCCTGGGTGCTAAAAACATTGTACGGCCCCCCTCCCCCCGGCGCAACCTTGCCGCCCCCACCGCATCTCCCCCACAATCCCCCGTGCCCCGCCACACCGTGCACCTGGCGGTCGAGCTCGCCCTCCTCCCCCCGCTCCTCGGCGCCGCCCACCGCCTGGGCCTCCGCCAGGAGCTCCTCCCCCTCGCCCTGGGCTACCTCGCGGGCAGCCTCCTCCTCTCCCCCGACCTCGACCTCTACCACAGCCGGCCGGCCCGGCGCTGGCGCCTCCTGCGGCTCCTTTGGTGGCCCTACGCCCGCCTCTTCCGGCACCGCGGCCTCTCCCACCACCCCCTCCTCGGCCCCCTCTCCCGCCTCCTTTATCTTGCCCTCTGGGCCCTTCTGGCCTGGGCCCTGGTGGGGCTGCCCCGGGCCCAGCCGCCCCCGCCCGCCCTCCTCCTCCCCTTCCTGGGCGGCCTCCTCCTCCCCCAAACCCTCCACGTCCTCCTGGATCGCCTCTAGGGCTTGTCCGGGCCGAAGCTTGCGGGTATAAAGCCCACAAAGGAGGAAGCGATGGGGATCACCATCGGCGAAATCACCCGCGGCATGACCCTGGTCTACAACGGGAACCTCTACGAGGTCCTGGAGTTCGAGCACGTCAAGCGCGGCCGGGGCTCGGCCTTCGTGCGCGCCAAGCTCCGCAACCTGAAAACCGGCCAGGTCATCACCGAAACCCTGCGCGACTCCGACAACCTGGAGGCCGCCTACCTGGAGGTGCGGCCCATGCAGTACCTCTACCGCAGCGCGGACACCTTCGTGTTCATGGACAAGGAGACGTTCGAGGAGCGCATGATCCCCGCCGCCGTGGTGGAACCCATCGTGGGTTACCTCCTGGAGGGCATGGAGGTCACCGGCCTTTACTACCAGGGACAGCTGGTGAAGGTGGAGCCCCCCAACTTCGTGGAGCTGCGGGTGGTGGACACCCCGCCGGGGGTGCGGGGCGACACCGCCCAGGGCGGGGACAAGCCCGCCACCCTGGAGACGGGCCTGGTCGTCAAGGTCCCCCTGTTCGTGCAGGTGGGCGACGTGATCCGCGTGGACACCCGCACCGGGGCCTACGTGGAGCGGGTGGGCTAAGGAGGGGGGATGCCCGAGGCCCGCGTGGAGATGACCCTGCCCCTGGGCAAGCTCCGGGTGCGGCCGGAGGTGCTGGTGCGCATCGCCAGCAAGGCCGTGGAGCAGATGGAGGGGGTGCGCCTGTGGCGGCCGCGCGGGCTGGCCAGCGTGTTCGGGGGCGAGCCGGGGGTGGAGGTGCAGGCCACCGAGTCCGGGGCCCTGGACGTGAACGTGCGCATCGGCGTGATGTACGGCTACCCCGTGCAGGAGGTGGCCCAAGGGGTCCAGCAGGCCGTGCGCGAGGCCCTGGAGGGCATGGTGGGCGTGCGGGTGGCCCGGGTCAACGTCTACGTCCAGGAGGTCTTCCTGCCGGAGGTGGAGATTGAAAGCGGAGAGAGCGTCTAGGCCCCATCGGCCCGAGGAGCCCGAGGAGGAGGCGGGCAAGATCAGCGTGGCCAAGGAGGTCATCGCCACCATCGCCGGCCTGGCCGCGGCGGAGGTGCCCGGCGTCTACTCCCCCAAGGGCGACCCCCTCCCCCATGGGAGCGCGGTCCAACGCTACGTGCACACCGAGCTCCTTGGGGGCCGGGTGCGCATCGCCCTCTCCGTGGGGGTCAGCTACGGCCGGGTCCTGCCCGAGGTGGCCCAGGAGCTCCAGGAGAAGGTGAAGACGGAGGTGGAGCGCCTCACCACCCTCCCCGTGGAGGCGGTGGACGTGGAGGTGGTGGGGATCGTGGAGCCGGAGGGACGGGCATGACGCTCCTCCTTTGGCTTGAGGCCCTGGCGCTCCTGGCGTGCGCGGTCCTGAGCGGGCTGGGCGCCGGCCTCTACCCGCCGGAGGTGGCGGTGGGCGAGCGCACGGCCTCCCCCCTCGCGGTGCGGGTGGGGTTGGGCGCCCTGACCGCCGTGTTCCTCGCCGCCTCCGGGATCGTGATGGCCTTGGCGGTGCGCCGCACCGGCCTCCAGCGGGCCCTGGCCCTCTCCGGCCCCAAGGGCCTCATCCTCATCGCCCCCCGCACCGTGACCCAGCTCGTGGTGGGCCTCCTCGCGGAGGAGCTGGGGGGGACCCCGTTCCAGGTGCGCCTCCTCTCCAAGGGGAAGGCCCTCGCCCTCCGCGTTTCCCTGCGCCTCCCCGAGGAGGCGAGCATCCCCAGCCTGGCGGAGCGCCTGCAGGACCTCCTCGCCACGGAGGTGGCCCGCCGCACGGGCCTCGAGGTCCAGGAGGTCCAGGTCCTCGTCCACGGCGCCACCGTCCGCGGCTGATGCGGCGCAAAGCCCGCGAGGCCGTCCTCCGCTGCCTCTACCGCTGGGAGTTCCTCCCGCTCCCCCCGGAGGAGCTGTTGGCCGAGGTGGACCTGCCCAAGGAGGCCCGGGAGTTCGCCCACGCCCTCCTGGCGGGGGTGCTCGCCCAGCGGGATAAGATCGACCCCATCATCGACGCGCGCGCCCACGGCTGGGGCCTGGACCGCCTCCCCCTGGTGGACCGCAACATCCTCCGCCTTGGGCTTTACGAGCTCCTGTTCACGGACACCCCGCCGGAGGTGGTGATCGACGAGGCGGTGGAGCTGGCCAAGGCCTACGGCACGGCGCGGGCGCCGGCGGTGGTCAACGCCATCCTGGACCGGGTGTGGAAGGAGGGGGTGCGTGGAACGCTGGGCTGATTTGCACCTGCATACGCGGTGGTCCGACGGGACCCTGGACCTCCCCGCGGTGGTGGCGCGGGCCAGGGCTGCGAGCCTCTCCGCCATCGCCATCACCGACCACGACACGATCGGCCCGGACCTGCGCGCCCCCTTCCAGGAGATCGACGGGCTTTTCGTGGTCACCGGCGTGGAGATCAAGGCGGACATCCTGGGCGAACGGGGGGAGATCCTGGGGTACTTCGTGGACCCCGGGCATCCCGCGATGCGCGCGCTGTTCGCCTGGATGGCCCAGGCCCGGGAGCGCCGCATGGAGGCGATGGTGGCCCGCTGCCGGGAGGTGCTGGGGGTGGAGGTGAGCTACGAGGAGGTGCGGGCGCGGGCCCGGGGCTCGGTGGGCCGGCCCCACCTGGCGGCCCTGCTGGTGGAGCGGGGCGCGGTGGCCAGCCTGGAGGAGGCCTTCCTCAAGTACCTGGGGGAGGAGGGGTTGTGCTACGTGCCCCTGGCCCGGCCCACCAGCGCCCAGGTCCTGGCGGCCATCCGGGAGGCGGGCGGGGTGGGGGCCCTGGCCCACCCCGGCTTCCACGGCTTTTCGGACTGGGAACGCGTCCTTTCCGCCCTGAAGGGCCAGGGCCTGCGGGCCGTGGAGCTCTTCTACCCCTACGAGACCGGCTGGGACCGCCCCCTGAACCCGCGCCTGGCCGAGCTCCCCCCCATCGTACGGGACCTGGGCCTCATCGCCACGGGCGGCTCCGACGACCACGGGCCCGGCTCGGTGAAGGAGAGCCTGGGCCTGGTGAAGGTGCCCTACTCCGTGGTGGAGGAACTCCTCTCCGCCAGGAGCTGACGGAGGGCGGCCAGGGCCACCTCGATTTGCCCGGGCTCCGGCTCCCGCGTGGTCAGGCGCTGGAAAAAGAGGCCGGGCCAAAGGAGCGGGGCCAGGGCCGGCGTCCGCGCGCCCAGCTGCAGGAGCTCATAGGTGATCCCGGCCACCACGGGGAGAAGGCCAAGCCGCACCAGGAGCCGGACCCAGAAGGCCTCCGCGGGAACGAGGGAGAAAAGGAGGAGGGCCACGGCGATGAAGAGGAACACGAAGTTCGTGCCGCAGCGGGCGTGGAGGGGGCTGTGCTTGAGGGCCCCGTCCAGGGAGGGCTCGCCCGCCTCGTAGGCGTGCACCACCTTGTGCTCCGCGCCGTGGTACTGGAACAGGCGGCGCACGTCCGGCAGGAACGCGATCCCCCCAAGGTAGAGGGCGAAGAAGGCCACGCGGATCCCGCCCTCCACGAGGTTCAAGAGGACCCGGTTCTCCAGGCCGGTGCGGGTGGCCAGGAAAAGGGGGAGGACGATGAACCCGCCCACAAGGAGGAGGAGGGCTAGGCCCACGGCGAGGGCGAAGCCTCCGGGCGAGCCCTTCTCCTCGGGGAAGGCCAGGGCGGCGGACCGCTCGAGGGCCGCCAGGCCCACGGCCAAAAGCTGGTAGAGCTTGACCGCCCCCCGCACAAAGGGGAGGCGCTCCAGCCGCGGGAAGCGCGGGACGCTTAGGGCCTCGACCACGATCCCCTGGGGGGTGCGCACGGCCAACGCGGCGCGTTGGCCGTCGGTGAGGAGCACGCCCTCGAGGACCGCTTGCCCGCCCAGGGGCATTTAGCCCTTTTTGGCCTTACGGGCGCGGGCCACCCTCTCCCGCTGGGCCTCCTCGGCCTTGGCCTTTCCCCCAAAGAGGGGGTGGCACTCGATGCACACGTCCACGTGCAGCTCCTTTTTGGTGGAGAGGGTCTCAAACTCCGCGCCGCAGCCGCAGCGCACCACCGCCCGATGGAGTTCCGGATGGATGCCCTTCTTCATGGGCGCTCACCGCTTGGAGTACTGCTCTTTCTTGCGGGCCTTGCGGCGGCCGTACTTCTTACGCTCCACCTCGCGGGCGTCGCGGGTGAGGAGCCCCGCGTCCTTAAGGGGCTTTTTGAACTCGGGGACGAGGGCCACCAGGGCCCGGGCGATCCCCAGCCGCAGGGCCTCCAGCTGCCCGGTGGGGCCGCCGCCCTCGATCTTGGCCCGCACGTCGTACCGCCCCAGGGTCCCGGTGATGTAGAAGGGCGTGAAGAGGTGGCGGTTCAGGTAGTCCTGGGTGAAGGCGAAGGCCCGGAAGTAGTCCTCCACGGGGCGGCCGTTCACCCAAATCTTCCCCGTGCCCGCCCGGAGGAAGACCCGGGCGATGGCCTCCTTCCGTTTGCCCACGGCGTGGGCCAGCCACCCCGGCGCGATCTTGGCGGCCGCGCTTTCCGTCGGGTTCTCCATCGCTTGCCTCACGGGGGAAGTTCACCTCCTGGGAAGGCCGGGCATCCTAGCCGATCCCGCCGGGTCGGTCAACGGAGGCCTAACCCCTTTCTGCGGAGGGAAAATGGGTTTTGGGGCGCGGCCGGGGGTGCTCGCGGAATAGGATAGGAGGCGGTTGGTATGGCCGGCCCGTGGGGGCCGGGAAGGAGGTCAGGGTGAGGGGCAAGTGGACGTGGGCTTCCGTTTGGGCGGTTTTCCTGCTTTTAGGCTTTGAGGGCCTGGCCGAGGCCCTACTCCTTTGGGAGCCTTCGTGGTCCCCGGTGGTTCTGAAACCGGGAAGGCCCCTCCTACAGCCGGCGCTGGACCGCCCCAACGCTTTTGCCGCCGCGGACCTTGACGGGAATGGGGTCAAGGAGCTCGTGGTGGGCGGGGACTACCTGCACCACCTCTACCTCCATCCCGAGGGAACGCTTTTCAACTCCTACCTTTTGGCCTTCCTGGGGTACCGGAGGCATGCGGGTCCGGGCGGGGAGATCTTGAGCGTGGTGTCCTTGGCCGCGGGCGACCTCACCGGCGATGGCCTGGATGACCTGGTGGTGGCGAGCCTTGCGGGCAAGGTTTGGATCTTGGGCAACCACGGGCGGTGGGGGCTGCAGGCCCACGCCGCGGTGGACCTTTCCGCCCATGGGGTTTGGGTTTGGGATGGCGATGGGGACGGAATTTCGGACGTCCTTTGCGCCACAACCCCGGGCTTGGAGGTCCTCCTGGGCGACGGGCAGGGAGGGGTGCGGAGGAGGGTGGCGCTTCCTGGCCCGCCCGGCCGCAAGGCTTTCGGAGGCCAGGGGACGTGGAGGGGCGCGCCGGGGTTCTTCCTCCTGGCCGAGGACGGGGTTTGGTTCGTGCCCCAAGGGCTGGGTGAGCTCCAGCGGGTGTGGGAGGGAAAGGCGGGGAGCCTAGGGGTAGCCGACCTCGACGGGGACGGGGCCTCGGACCTCCTTCTGGGCGACCCACGCGTGGGCCCCTTGCGCCTCCTTTGGGCCGGAAAGGAAGAAGCAGGATTCGCCCTTCCCCATGGGGCTGGTTGGATCCTTGTAGGCGATGTCACCAGGGATGGGCTTCCCGACTTGGTCCTAGGCCGTATTTCTCCCGCGGGTTACTCCGTCCTTGTGAACCGCGGAAAAAGGGAGTTCACTGGGCCGTTCACGTTTGGGGTGCAAGTGCCGGCCCTGGGCGGCTTCCCTCCCATGGCCCCCAAGGGGATCCTCCTGGATCTGGAGGGCGATGGAAGGGCCGATCTTGTGGTGGAGGCCTCACCTTACCACCTCGCGTTCTTCCTTTCCGGCGCCCAGGGAAGGGTCCTTCAGGAGATCCCCGGCAGCTTCCTCCTAGGCAGGGCGGACCTGAACCCCGATGGCTTCCCGGACCTCCTGTTCCAGGAGGGCACGGGCGTGGCGGTGCTTTGGAGCACAGGCTTGGGAACCTTCCGTGCCCAAACCCTCATCCCCACCGTCTACAACCTGGAGAAGGCCGCGCCTTATCTGGCCAAGCTGGGCGACGTCACCGGCGACGGCCAGGAGGAGCTGGTGGTCTGGGAGTTCTGGGAGGGGCGCTTCCCCATATGGGATCCCAAGACGCGCACCTGGCGGTACGAGGAGTACAAGGCCCGCCTCACGGCCTGGGATCCCCGAAAACCCACGGACCCCCTGTGGTCCCTGCCCACAGGGCTCCTGGTGCGGCCGGTCCTTGAGATCTTCGACCTTGACGGGGACGGGATCCGGGACGGGGTGACCGTCGTGGGAACGACCCTTTTGGGGCTCAACTTCGACCCGGCGCGGCGCCTGCAGCCCCCGGACTTTGGGCTGAAGCGCATCCTGGTGGAGGCGAGCGGAACGGTGGGGCCGCTGGTCCTCCTGCGCCTTGGGGAGGGCGAACGGTTGGCCCTGCTGCGCCTCACCACCAGGACGGAGCTCCTTTTGGTGCAGCCGGGCGGGCGGCTCGAGGAGACCGGGGTGGCCTTGGAGCTGGTCCCCTTGGACCTCGGCGTGGCCGACCTCAACAGGGATGGGAACGAGGACCTGGTGGCGATCGGCTGGGGCGCCGTGGAGGAGGAGGGCAAGCCCGGTCTGCGCATCGTGGTGGCCGTGCTCCTTGGCGATGGCCGGGGTGGGTTCACGCCCCAGCTCTTCCCTGTGGCGGGCTGGCCGCCGCTAGCCCTCCCCTTCCCCTACGGAGGCCTGGCCTTAGGGGACCTCGACGGCGATGGCGACCCGGACCTGGCCTGCACCCGCCTTCCCGACCGGGAGGGGAACCCTGGCGGAATCGTGGTCCTCCTCTGGGAGGGCCAGGGCTTCGGCCCCATGGAGTTCTTGCCCAGCTGCGTGGGGACAAAGCTTTTGGCTCTAGATGTGGACGGGGATGGGCGGGCCGAGCTCCTCACCGTCCAAGAGGGGCTCCCTGCCTACCTCTGCCTCACCCGGAGGTGAACCATGAAGATCGGGTTTATCCTGCTTGGGGTCGCGCTGTTGGCCTTCTTGGGGGCGGCTCAAGACCCCAAATGTGAGACGTTCTGCGGCGCTTTTCTAAGGGACCACACCTTTCGCGTCCCCTTAGGCGAGTTGTATGCCGCAATTCGGGCCCTCCTTTGCGTTCTCCGGCCGGAGACGTGCCCGTCGGCCATCGCTGAGCTCGTCACGGCCTTGACTATCCCCGACTTGGAGATCACCCTGAGTTCAGATGTGGTGATCAAATGGGTTGAGGTGGGACGGTGTTCCCCTTGCTGCCCGCCGGGGGTCAAACTCTACGCCTTCCCCAATGTAAGCCTTATGGGCAGCACAAAACCCATCGGTCTCCCCCCTACGGTGCTCGCGGTAACCACCTCCCTTACCCTTCCCAGTCCCGTGGAGGATGAAGGGGCTCTGGACAGGAATGCGGGGATCCCATGCGACATCTCTGCTGGCCCCTTCACCATTCCCAGCGGGCAGGTCAGAGCCTCGTTGGTTCTTCCCGTTAGGCTTACTATCCCTTTGTGGGAGCGAAAGGGAGAGCTATTGGGAAAGGTCTGGCCGGTGGGCTGCCAGGTTAGCTACGGATGCACGCCTTTCCTAAACCGCCCGCCCCGGCTCAGCGTGCCCAACGTGGTCAAGGCTGTGGCCGGTCAGGTCACGCCGATCCCCTTCGACGTTGAGGATCCGGACGGGGACTTTGTCCACGTTTATATCGAGCCCGTAAGCCTTCCCGGGCTCGAGCTCTACTACGACAGGGAGCTCGGAGCTTACGTGATCCATGTTTCCAAAACCTATGAGGGGCGGGAAGAGTACTCGATAAGGGTTTGGGCTTACGACCTCAAGCCCGCAATGCGCGGGAGGCTTGAGCCCTGGGAAGCCCCCGAGGAAGGCCAATACCATCATAAGGTCCTGCAGGTGTTTATCCTTCGCATCACCCGCAACCGTCCGCCTATAGCTATTAGCGGCTCTCTCACCGTGAGCCACGGGGAGATCGGATGCTTTGGGCCCGTGCACTACAAGGGTTACGATCCGGACCTTCCCGAGAACTTCGGGTTTGGCCTGTACTTCGTAGCCCTCGGCTTCCCCGCCAACTGGGACTGCTCGCGGATGGTGGACATCTACTTCAGTCCGCTCACGCACAGCTTGGTTCCCCAACAATGCATTGCAAACATTTGCGAGCTCCTCACCACGTGCACGTACTGGCCCTGCGACTGGCCGCGCCATCCCGTGCCTGAGGGGAAGTACGTGTTTCCGTTTGCGGTTGTGGAATACAAAAGATGGGCAATTAAGCCGGAGGAACCCGAGAATTATGGTTTTTCCGACGCGGGCCACTGGACGTTGATCGTCAACAACAAGCGGCCCAGGGTGGTGGTGGAGCCCGCGGAAATTAAAGTGGCGCCGGGGCAAATCGTCGCGGCAATGGTAAAGGCCGAGGACGATGATAACGATTGGCTCGAACTTCGGCAGACCGGAGGCCCGGGGTCCTTTCCTCCCAAGGTGGAGGGCCTGGGCAAAGTGCAAGGGACGTGGAGTTGGACCGTGCCCGGCCGTTTGCTTTCCTACTCGGGTTACGCGAGTTTTGTCGCCAGGGATTTTGCAAGCGCGGGTTACGGGTTTTTGTACGTGCGCACGGTGAACCCGCCGCAGGCTTCCTCGGCTCACGCCCTCGTGCCGCGGGGCGGCACAAGCACGGCTTACGCCTACGTGCACGATCCCGACAGCCCCTGGATTTCCGTGCAGCCCGGCCCCGCACCGCCCGGGCTTTCCGTATCCGCCCAGGTGGAAGACGACCCCTTCGCCCCTGGGCTGGGCGGGTTCCTTGTGGTCTTTGAGGTGTCCGCGGAGAGGACCCTTTGCGACGGGGTCTATACTGTGCCCTTCACCGTGACCGACCCCGACGGCCTTTCCGCCTCAGCCCTGCTCACCGTGCGGGTGGTGGGGAACCGGCCGCCCGAGGTGCGGGGAGCCCAAGGAAAGGAGGCGGTGGTCCAGCTCACCCCTGCGGGCGTGTCCGCGCCGCCGGTGGTGTTCGTGCTGGAGCTGCGGGATCCCGACGGCGACCGGCCCGGGTGACGGGGTCGGCTTTAAAGGCTGTGTCCAGGTGAGGCAACTTGACCGAAGCAGCTTGGTAGGCGACGGGAAACACCGGGGCGAAGGAGCTCAGAGCTCGGTGCGGAGAGTTGGGAGGGTATTCAGTCGCAGACGGACACCGCGTTCGGGCACCTGGGGCGCGGTTATTTCAGGAATGGAGGTGAGGAGGGTGCTGAGAAGAGCTGGATCGCTGGCGGCGGGTTTGCTCCTGGTGGGTTTCGCGTGGGCAGGTCAGGGAGAGCGGGCTCCGGAATTGTTCTACTGGTTCGTGGATCATCCTGATTCACCCTTCGTTCTTCACATTGGCCACGCCATGAGGCTTCTGGTTGGCGACTTCAACGAAGACGGGAATCCTGACCTTATTATCCCGGCCTACCGGGGCCCCTTCTTCTGGGAACGCGGCCCGGACTACGGTCCGGCCGAGACCAACATCGTGATGCTTCTTGGGAACGGACAGGGTGGGTTCGGGCCTCCCCGCCCCCTCCTCACCACTAAGGGGTCCTTTGTGGCCGAGCTTGTGGCCGATATCGACGGCGACGGGCATGAGGACCTGGTCGTCGTGCGCCGCCACGTCACCGAGGTTCTCAAGGCCGAGGTCCAGGTGATGCGTGGCAACGGAAGGGGCGAACTAGCGCCTCCGCGGACCGTGTTCGAGATGAACGACATCCCCCGGGAAGTAGCTGTAGCCGACGTTAATGGTGACGGCCATCTTGACTTTGTGATCGCGCATATCACCGCGGAGGCCGTGTCCGTGTTCCTGGCCGATGGAAAGGGCAGGTTCGCCTATCACGGGAGCATCCAGCTTGCAACGGACCCCGCTCACCTCCCCAACCGGCTAGCTCTGGCCGACTTCAACAAAAATGGTCACCTAGACTTGGCCATCGGCGGCGAGGTCTACGAGGACCACGACCGGCGAACGCGGTTCGTCGCCGTGTACTTAGGGGACGGCACAGGAGGGTTTCCACGTCGCTCATTCTTCATGACGCTTGAGCCGCCGGAGAGTGAGGTCCCCCGGATCAACTTGATTGCGCTCGATTATGACCGCGACGGAAACGTGGACCTCATCACCTCCCGCAAGGAGGAGATCCTTCTCCTCCTGGGGAGAGGAGACGGGACGTTCAAGGTTGATGAGGGCTTCTGGTTCCCGATCAAAAAGGGAACCGAGATCGTCTCGATCGTGGACTTCAACGGGGATGGTTGCTGGGACTGGGTTCGCACCGAGTATGAGCCACCTTACATAGGGGTAGTGGTAAGAGTTAGCAGTTGTGGAGTGTTTTTGGGGATGACGTTCTGGCCGAGTTGGGATGCCGGTGTTCAACCAGTAGTAGCGGACCTGAACAACGACGGTTACCCCGAGTTAGTGTACGCAACCCGTCATGACTTGGAAGGCAAAGAGATGACTCGTCTCTGGGTCTTGCTGAATAACATGGGCTCAGGGAGGCAAAGATGAAGGCCTATGCCTTCGTACTTCTGCTGAGCGTAATCTGTGTTCTGTCCGCAACCGGAACACGTGCTGAAGCCCCGATTGTGGCTCCCACGCCGGAGGAGTGCCAAGCGTATACTGTTGTCAACCTGTCCCAACGGACGCGCTTTCCAAGCAGGGATTCACCCTCTGAGGAGTGGGTTCTTTGGTGCGAGGGATGCAGGGGAGTGTATCCCAACTGGACCCTCCAGGCGGTGTTCAGCTGCCGCGTGCCAGGTGAGCGTGATTTCCGCACTATGTCAAATCGGTACTGCCCCCCTGACCAATGCGGACGGATTGAAGAAATCTGGCTGTGTCCGACCTGGGACTCTCGTACAGGCAGAAGAGGTGAGGTTCGGACCTCATGCCAATGCTGCCTTGGGTGCACCGTATGCGCGTTGGAATCACGTCTACCGAGATTCGACCGCCATCTGCCCGTCACGATCAGCCACGGCCAGTAAGTTAGTTAGTGGGGGCAACCGATCCCGACGGGGACCTTGTAGCGGTCTCCATCCTCGACCCTCTGTATGGCAAGCTTGTCGGGAGATCGGCACCGCACGGGAATGGCTACGGAATGTGGGTGGGCGTGACCTACGAGCCTCCTGATCGCTGCTGGACAGGAAAGGACCGACTCGAATTCGTCGCCTGCGATGCACACGGGAACACAACAAGGGGCTCAGTTGAGATCAGGGTTGTGAACCGTCCGCTGAAGGTCCATGTCCCAGTCTTGGAACGCACAGTGGTCGCTGACCGTCCTAACACCATCCACTTGCCTGCGGCGACGGACCCGGACCCAGGAGACCAGGAGGCCTTGAAGTACGAGGCTCTTCATCTACCGGAAGCGCGTAGCTGGACCATTGATCCCCCGTGGCTCACCCTCGTCCCTTACCGCGGATGCTTCGCTCTTGTGATCCCTTATCGGGCATACGATCCGTGCGGCGCGGCAGACGGAGGGACAGTAGTTCTCTGGGTGCTCCACCAGCCTGCGGTGCATGCCCCAGAGGGTCCGCTGAGCGTGTACTGCGGCCGAGATACCAAGTTCTCCGTACATGTGGTTGATCCTGACTTCCTCTGTGGGTCAGTGCGCACAATTGTGGAGTTGTTGGAAGGGGACAGCCTTCCCTTCCAATACGAGGAGAAGGTTGCCCTCACCGTGACCGCAGCCTCTGGTAGCCTGGCCGGGATTTTTCCCTCAGACTATCAGCAAGGATAGGACCTGCACCGTGACCTACATGCCCAACCCTGGTGTTCGTGAGGACGAACTGACCATCACCGCCGTGGACGCAGCGGGCTCAGCACCGCTGTGCGCGTTCGGCTGAAAGTAGATCGGCCTCCAGATCCGATCACGGTCCCCTCATTGGTGGAGGTGAAGCCAGGGCAGACTGTTCGAATCCTCTTCGGCGCTTGGGACCCCACGGTCAGGGTGCGGCAGACCGCTGGGCCGGGAGAGATTGTGGGGCACACCTACACCTGGACCGTGCCTGATCCCTATTGGGGGTCAGCCTGGCGTTTGGTTGGGTTTGTGCTGGAGGATCCCTGCGGCGGGAAAACGCACCAGTACTTCCACGTTCGCGTCCTCCAGCCGCCGGTGATCTCCCCCGCCCAGGTGACCGTCCGCCCATGCCGAGGGGCGAGCGAGGTTCCCGTCTCCATGTGGGTTGTGGATCCGGACACCCCTGTGGAGAAGCTCGCTTTGAGCGTGGATGCCGTGCAACCCGCCGGGGTTGGGGTGTGGGGCGTGGGCATCCGCAGACAGCCGTGGAGCAGCGGCCAGGTGGGCGCGGCGGAGTTGGCGGTTCGGGTGGCCCCCTGGGTGC
>JANXBT010000019.1 GCA_025060415.1 Candidatus Bipolaricaulota bacterium | reverse complement strand
AACCTCCCCCCCTCGGGGGACGTGCCGCATGAAGAGGCAGAGGAGCACCTCCGCCTTGCCCTAAAGCGGTACAAGGAGGGGGACGGGAGGCTTCGGAGCCTCCTCGAGGCCCGCGCCCAGGAGGTGCAGGGGGCCCACCGGCGGGCCCGCCGGGCGGCCCGGATGCGGGTGCGGGAGGTGGGGGTTCAGCTGGTGGACTGGGACCTGCTGGGGCTCCGCATCCTGGTGCCCCAGCGCTAGGGGCCCTTAGGGGGAGGCCGTGCTGAGGGGAACGCTGGAACGTAAAGGGAGCCGCATCCGTCTGGAGGGCGGCCTTTTCGGCCAGGACTTTCTGGAGCGCCTCCTGAAGGGCGAGGTGGCCCTGGGGCAGGCGGCGAGGGATTTTGGGCTCCGGGGTTCCCTGCAAGAGGCCACCGCCCAGGCCTACGAGGACGCCAGGGCCTACTGGGCCCTCTTCCGGCGGCGCCTGGAACGCCTGGCCCCTGGGGAGCCGGACACGGGCCTCACCCGCGAACGCTGGGTCATCCCCTTCCTGAGCCTCCTGGGCTACGACCTGGCCTACCAGGGCTGGGTGGAGGCTGCCGGGCGGAAGTGGCCCATCTCCCACCGGGCTGACCCCGACCCCCAGGCCCCCCCGGTGCTGGTGGTGGGCTACGGCACCGACCTCTCCCGGGCCGACCGCGCCCTGGGGAACCGCTCCCCCCATGGCCTCCTGCAGGACTACCTGAACGCCTCGGAGCACCTCTGGGGCCTGGTGACCAACGGCCGCAGCCTCCGCCTCCTGCGCCAGACCCCCTTCCTGCGGCGGCAGGCCTACCTGGAGGTGGACCTCG
>JANXBT010000018.1:568-866 GCA_025060415.1 Candidatus Bipolaricaulota bacterium | reverse complement strand
TGGATGTGCCCCACCACCACCGGGATCGCCGCGCTCTCCCGCAGGAGCTCCTGGAAGGCCCGGTGGGCCTCCTCCACGAAGCCGCGACGCAGGAGGAGGTCCCGCGGGGGATACCCTAGGAGCGCGAGCTCGGGCAGGACCAAGAGGTCCGCGCCCGCCGCGCGCGCCTGAGCGGCCATCGCTCGGGCCTTCGCAAGGTTCCCCGCAAGATCCCCCACCTTGGGGTTGATCTGCGCGATGGCGATCCGCACGGTATGGTCATACCCCACGCGCTTGGCACTGTCAATCCAAGGAACGC
>JANXBT010000018.1:0-558 GCA_025060415.1 Candidatus Bipolaricaulota bacterium | reverse complement strand
CCAGGGGAACGAGGCGAGGTAAAGTAGACGACGTCCGCATGCTGAGGTGGGCGAGGCGCCCTCGTAGAGCGACAGGCAAAGGCCCGCGTGGCCCACCCGCTTGCCCCAAGACGGGCAGGGCCATGCGCGGATTGCTCTTTGGGGTGTTGCCCCCTCATCGGAAGTTTGGCCGTCCTCGCCCAAGCCTATGGCCCCGGAGGGGTCGAGTGCGGTGGGATCCGTCCCCAATTCTCCGGACAAGTCCACATCGCGGGGACATGCTCCGGGCCATACCCGGTGGGGTCGGGGGTTTCGGAGCTCCGCCGCAAAGCCTGGGCGGGGAAAACGAGCCGGATCCTGCTTACCGCCACGCGCACGCCCGCCGGGGCAGTGAACGTTCGCGCGGAAGCGCTGCCCCCAGGCCGGCGCTTCCGGTGGCCACCGATTTCGGAACAGCCACCGCCCGATACGACTTCCCGGTTCCATCCCTTGACGGCCAAACGTCTCTCCTGCGCTTCAAAACTTGGACTCCCGGGGTCCTCGGCGAGCTGGAGCTGCGCGTTTCCCTTGTAGTGCAGG
>JANXBT010000017.1 GCA_025060415.1 Candidatus Bipolaricaulota bacterium | reverse complement strand
GCGGCCGCCATCACGCCGACGGTGGATCCAGTGAACATGTCCATCGTGATGGTGCCGTTAATCGCCCTCTATTTGCTCAGCGTGCTGCTGGCGGCCCTCGCAGATTAGGGATTTCGGAATCCTCAGCTATGAGGCCCAAAGGACCTCGAGGAGGGATCCTTCTAAGCCGCAAGGGAGATCCTCACAGCGCGTTTCGAGCAGCTATGAGTTCGAGCTTGAAAGATGCGGAAGACCGCTCGGAAGGGCGATGGCTCCTCCTCACCTTTCTCCCCCTCCTTGCGGCCCGGAAGGCCGTGGGGAGGGGGAGAAAACATCTTTCGGGGGTGGGGCTGGGGGCAAGGGCCCCAGCCCCACCCCCGAAAAACCCCAAAATAGCTGAAAAGGAGGATTTCACCATGGCCAATCCCATCCGGGTGATCATCATGGGCGCCGCCGGGCGCGACTTCCATAACTTCAACGTGTTCTTCCGGAACAACCCGGACTACGAGGTGGTGGCCTTCACGGCCGCCCAGATCCCAAACATCGAAGGGCGTCTCTATCCGCCGGAGCTCGCCGGTCCGCTTTACCCGAACGGCATTCCGATCTATCCCGAGGAAGAGCTCCCTGAGCTGATCCGCCGCTTCCAGGCGGATCGCGTGGTGTTCGCCTACAGCGACGTCAGCCATGAGTATGTGATGCATCGAGCCAGCATCGCTCACGCCGCCGGGGCGGATTTCTGGTTGATGGGCCCGAAGGCCACGCAGCTGAAATCCCGCAAGCCGGTGGTCTCCATCGGCGCAGTGCGCACCGGCAGCGGCAAAAGCCCCACCACCCGCCGGGTGGCCCGTCTCCTGCGAGAGCTCGGATGGAACCCCGTGATCGTCCGCCACCCG
>JANXBT010000016.1 GCA_025060415.1 Candidatus Bipolaricaulota bacterium | reverse complement strand
TGCAGCAGCTGTGCGCCATGCGAATGGCATATATCGCCGTGCACACCAACTGGGATTGCGCTCCTGGGGGCATTAACGACGCGCTGGCGGAGCAGGTCGGGCTGGAGGAGGTGCGCCCCTTCGGATCGGGGGCGCAGGTGCCGCAGTTCAAGGTGGTGACCTTCGTGCCACCAAAGCATCTGGATGCGGTGTTGGATCGGATGGCAGCGGAGGGCGCGGGCGAGATCGGGCTGTATCGGCGGTGTGCGTTCTATCACCCTGGTACGGGCACTTACGAACCGCAGCCGGGTGCAACACCCTATCAGGGCACCGTTGGGCGGCGTGAGCATGCCGACGAGATGCGCTTAGAGGTGCTTGTGCCTGCGCATCGGCTGCAGGCAGTGATCCGGGCGATGCTGCAGACCCATCCCTACGAGGAGGTCGCCTACGATGTCTACCCGCTGCATACGCCGCAGGTCTACCCGTTAGGGCGTGTGGGGCGATTGCCGCGTCCGATGCGCGCCGATGCGCTACGCGACCATCTGGCGGAACGGCTGGGCAACCCTCATGTGCGCTTTTATGGCAAGCCGGGCGCGATTGTGCGCACGCTGGCGGTGATTGGTGGTTCGGGAAGCGAATATCTGCGCGAGGCGCGTGCTGCGCACGCCGACGCCCTGCTCACAGGGGAGGTGCGCCATCACCACACATGGGAAGCCTGGGCGCTGGATCTGGTGCTATTCGAAGGCGGACACCGTGAGACGGAGCTGCCCGGGGTGCGTGCCCTTGCTCAGCGCCTGCGTGAACAGCTGCCCAGCCAGCAGGTGGAGGTGCTGTGGGAAGGTCTGCCTGATACCACCCTTCAGATGAGGTGAGCCAATGAATCAGTACCGCGTGCTGATTGT
>JANXBT010000015.1 GCA_025060415.1 Candidatus Bipolaricaulota bacterium | reverse complement strand
CCCGCTACACCTTTGATTCCTTCATCGTCGGGCCGGGGAACCGACTGGCCCATGCGGCTTGTATGGCGGTGGCGGAACGGCCTGCCCGCGCATTTAATCCCCTCTTTATCTACGGCGGCGTCGGCCTGGGCAAAACCCATCTCCTTCACGCGGTCGGACATCTCTGTATCGCCAGCGGCCTGCAGACCCTCTACGTCTCCGCTGAGACCTTTACCAACGACCTGATTGAGGCCATCCGTACCCAGAACACCGAATCGTTCCGGGAAATGTACCGGACGGTGGACGTCCTGTTGGTGGACGATGTCCAGTTCATCGCTGGGAAAGAATCCACCCAGGAAGAGTTCTTCCATACCTTCAACGCGTTATACGGGAATGGGGCTCAGATCGTCGTTTCCTCCGACCGGCCGCCCCGGGCTATGGCGACGCTGGAAGAGCGGCTGCGTTCCCGGTTTGAGTGGGGACTGATGGTGGACATCCAGCCGCCGGAACTGGAGACGCGCGTGGCGATTCTGCGCCGGAAGGCCACGGAAATGGGTGTGGATCTCCCGGATGAGATCTGTTTCCTGATCGCCCGTCGGTTCCAGAACAACATTCGGGAACTGGAAGGAGCGCTCAACCGGGTGGTGGCGGTCGCCACGCTGACCCAGCAGTCCCTCACGCCCGAACTGGCTCTCCAGGCCCTGGAGGATATGGCCGCTCACGCCCGGCCCCAGGTGAAACCGGAAGACATCCTCCAGGCCGTGGCCGCTTTCTATGGCGTGACCCTGGACGAACTGGCCGGACCCGGACGGTCTCAAACGGTCGTTCGCCCGCGCCAGGTCGCTTGCTATCTGCTGCGCCAGGAAGCCGGTGCTTCCCTCCCCCAGATCGGGCAATGGCTCGGTGGTCGGGACCA
>JANXBT010000014.1:424-917 GCA_025060415.1 Candidatus Bipolaricaulota bacterium | reverse complement strand
CGGGACTGGGTGTTGCAGGACCAGGAAGGGGATCTCCTCACCCTGAGGCCCCTGGCCGGGGGAGACGGAGCTCTCCTCAAGGTCCACCGCCTCCTGGTGGAACGCCTCTCCCCCACCCTTCCCTGGGAGGCCCTCTCCCCCTCCTCCTTCCCTCCCCCCCAGGCGGAGCAACGGGCCTGGAACCACCAGGATTTCACCCTTTTCCAGGAAGCAGCCCGGCTCCTCCTGAGGGACGGGGTGGCTCCCTTCCGCTCTCTGGCCAAGATTTCCGTCCGCCCGAGGCCCTACCAGCTCGTCCCCCTCCTCATGGCCCTCAGGCTTTCCCCTGTGCGCCTCCTCATCGCCGACGACGTGGGGGTGGGCAAGACCATTGAGGCGGGGCTCATCATACGGGAACTCCTCGAGGCCAAGGAGGCCCGCCGGGTGGCGGTCCTGGTCCCCCCCCATCTGTTGGAGCAGTGGACCCTGGAGCTCTCGGAAAAGTTCGCCCTCG
>JANXBT010000014.1:0-414 GCA_025060415.1 Candidatus Bipolaricaulota bacterium | reverse complement strand
GAGCGCAGGGTGCCGCCTGGACGGTCTGTCTACGCCCACTTTCCCGTGCAGGTGGTGTCTATCGACCTGGTGAAGGGGCCCCGCCACCGGACCCTCTTCCTCCAGGAGGCCCCGGACCTGGTGGTGGTGGACGAGGCCCACGGGGCGGTGGGCGGACCCAGGCAGGAGGGGCAGCAACGCTACGAGCTGGTCAGGGCCCTAGCCGAGGACCGGGAGCGCCACCTCCTTCTCCTCACCGCCACCCCCCACTCCGGCATCCCTGAGGCCTTCGCCCGCCTCCTGGGCCTCCTGGACCCGGAGTTTGCCCGCTGGGACCTGGCGGGGCTTGGGGAGGAGGAGCGGGCCCGGCTGGCTCTCCACTTCGTCCAACGCACACGGAAGGATGTCCTTGCCACCTGGGAAGGGACCTCCCTC
>JANXBT010000013.1 GCA_025060415.1 Candidatus Bipolaricaulota bacterium | reverse complement strand
GGAGACCGGGAGCGGGAAGACCACTCTGGCCATGGCCATCACTCGTTTGCTTCCTCCTGAGGCAACCGTCCAGGGGCAGGTGGAGATCAATGGGTATGATCTCTATGCGGTGCCAGCGCATGCCATGCGCTCGCTCCGCGGGCGCCTGATTGGCGTGGTCCCTCAGGACGCCATGGCCGCCCTGAACCCGGTCCTCCCGGTAGGAGCTCAGGTGGCCGAAATCTTCCAGGTGCATCTGGGGATCTCCGCTCCCGCGGCCTGGGCCCGGGCGATTGAGGCCCTGGCGTGGGTTCAGATCCCCCATCCGGAACGGGTTGCGTCCCTTTATCCTCACCAGCTTTCTGGAGGCATGCGCCAGCGGGCGATTCTGGCGATGACCCTGGCCCTCCATCCGCCTCTCCTCATCGCCGATGAGCCCACCACCGCCCTGGATCGTATTACCCAGAGTGAGATCCTCGCTCTCGTTCGTCGCCTGCAAGCCGAGACCGGAATGTCCGTGCTTTGGATCACCCATGACATCGGGGTGGTAGCGGCTCTTGCCCATCGGGTCGCTGTGCTCTACGCCGGTCGTCTGGTAGAGGTCGGTCCATGTCGAGAGATTCTGGAGGCCCCCGCTCATCCCTATACCGAAGCCTTGGTTCGAACTTACCGGGATCTCATCGCTGGAGGGTGGGGACAGCCTCTCTACACCATCGATGGCCATCCGCCCCCAGGCGGCCATACGCTGCCCGGCTGCCCCTTCCACCCGCGGTGCCCTTACGCCCAGCAGGTTTGCCGGGAGCGATTCCCCGATCCGCTTTGGCGTGGAGAACACATGACAGCCTGTTATTTCCCTCGGGGGGATTGGGGATGAACGATCTGGAGCTGCCGATCCTCCGTTTCGAGCGCGTGACGCGGCGCTATGATCGCTTCGTGGCCCTGGAGGATGTGGACT
>JANXBT010000012.1:615-950 GCA_025060415.1 Candidatus Bipolaricaulota bacterium | reverse complement strand
ATCTCTCGATCATTGGTAGCACAACAGTTGGCTGGCACGAGGAGATTACCGTTGTAGGCAGCGAAGCGACCTATTTAATCCGCCAGGATCAGCTGGAGATTTGCGACGCGCGGGGCAACCGTTTCCGCCCTGAGAATTTGCCTCCCGGCTCACAGCCTGTGATTAACTTCGTGAACGCCATTTTAGGGCGCGAAGAGGTTCAATCGAAGCCTGAGGATGGCTTGAAGGTGATTGCGTTCACGGAGGCAGCCTGGCAATCGGTGAAGGCGGGCGGTACACCTGTGCCTGTGCAGGTGTAGGGTACACTTTAGTGCGGTGGTCGCGCTAAGCGGGGA
>JANXBT010000012.1:0-605 GCA_025060415.1 Candidatus Bipolaricaulota bacterium | reverse complement strand
GTACCTGCAACCCGCCATAGCAGGGCTGAATCCCGGCTCGCGGCGTGTCCCCTGTGCGAAACGCCGGCATGCTGCCGCGTTGATGATCGGGCGCTTCGCAACGAGGAGTCGGTGAACCCCGCCAGGCCCGGAAGGGAGCAACGGTAAATCGGCTTCCCGTGTGCCGAAGTCTCCCCGGTCGGAGCGGTGGGCATGCTGGACGCCGCGGAGGGGCGCGACAACAGCCGGTGCGCGACCACTGTTTATATGGCGAAGTGGCGAAATCGCGAAGTGGCGAAATGGTGATGGGATGGTGAGATGTTATCCCGAAGCGTGGTGGTTGCCGAGAAAGGCATCGTGGCGTCGTCGCAGCCACTGGCGGTGAGCGCGGGGCTGCATATCCTGCGGGCAGGGGGTAGCTTTATCGACGCAGCCATCGCCACTTCTGCTGTGCTGTGCGTGGTGGAGCCGTGGGCGAGCCAGTTAGGAGGCGACGCCTTCGTGGTGCTTTATGACGCAGCACGCAGACAGACGCTTGCCCTTAATGGCTCTGGCGCAGCGCCCGCAGCGGCCAAGCCTGAACGCTTCCCGAACGGCATCCCGCTGCGTGGCATCACCGCTGCCAC
>JANXBT010000011.1 GCA_025060415.1 Candidatus Bipolaricaulota bacterium | reverse complement strand
CTCACCGCGGAGCTGGTCTCGGGGCCGGCCCAGGGTACGCTCACGCTGAACCCGAACGGCTCGTTCACCTACACCCCGCCGGCCAACTGGACGGGAACAACTACTTTTATCTACCGGGCGATGGATACGAGCGGAGCCTATTCCAATACAGCCTGGGTGACGATCACCGTCCAGAATCGAGCTCCCATTGCTCGGGATGACACATATTTTGCTCCGCGAGCTGGGTCTGCTCCGCTTCATGTCGAACGGCCAGGTGTTCTAGGCAACGACGAAGACCCTGATCCTCATCCTGAGTCTATTCGAGCGCAATTGGTCAGTGGGCCGCCAGCGGGGCAACTTGTTCTTAGGGAGGACGGCTCGTTCATTTGGACGCCTCCAGGCTGGATCGCTCCCGGTGGTCTGACGGTGACTTTCAGATACCGGGCAATCGATAGCAGCAATGCGACATCAGAAGCTGTGGTTACAATCATAGTTCCAGACAATCTAGCTCCTGTGGCTCTAGATGATTCTTTTGCAAACTACAAAAATGAACCGCTGATCGTGCCGCCTCCCGGGGTGATGGGTAATGACTATGATCCAGAAGGCGACCCCATCGTAGTTGTGGGACCAGTAGGGGGGCCATCTGTGGGATCGCTCACTTTATCTTCGGATGGCTCGTTTATGTACATCCCTCCGGACAACTGGAGCGGAGAAACACAGTTTTGGTACTTTGTGCGAGACGTGTTCCCGTCATCTCGTATGTCCAACATAGCTAAAGTTACGATCACGGTGCAGAACCGCGCCCCCACGGCCCAAAACGACAGCTACACGACGTACAAGAACACGCCGCTTAGCGTGAGCGCGCCCGGGGTGCTCGCCAACGACTCCGACCCCGACCCCAGCCCGGAGTCCCTCACCGCGGAGCTGGTCTCGGGGCCGGCCCAGGGTACGCTCACGCTGAACCCGAACGGCTCGTTCACCTACACCCC
>JANXBT010000010.1 GCA_025060415.1 Candidatus Bipolaricaulota bacterium | reverse complement strand
GGGCATCCGCAGACAGCCGTGGAGCAGCGGCCAGGTGGGCGCGGCGGAGTTGGCGGTTCGGGTGGCCCCCTGGGTGCGGCCTGGGGACTATCAGGTTCTGATCACCGTGACCGACCCCGACGGCCTTTCCGCCTCGACCCTGCTCACCGTGCGGGTGGTGGAGAACCGGCCGCCGGTGGCCACCCCGCCGGAACTGCAGGGAGAGACGACGGTTACCCTTACCCCAGGCGGGCTGGTCCACAAGCCGGTGGTGTTCCAGCGCATCGCCATCTCTGACCCCGACGAAGATCCCGTGGTGTTCGAGGGCTACGGGATCCCGCCCACGTACGCTGCGAACCTCAGCGCGTTCTTGGGTTCCCTTGTGGCGATGTACACCCCAGGGGGTCTTACCGACGAGGCCCTGTGCGCTGCGGTGAGGAATAGGGACGTTTTTGTGGACACGTTCTCCCTGCCCCTGCGCGATAGCTGCGGGGCCAGGACCGAAGTGCCCGTTAGGGTGACGATCCGAGTGGAGGACAGGATCCCCCCGAAGATCGTCATCCCTGCGCGGAGCAAAACGGTGGAGTGCGACGGGAAAGGTAACCTTGAGGAGTTCCAAAGCTGGCTGGCAAGCCGCGGTGGTGCCTGGGCCTTCGACACCTGCTGTGACGTGACCTGGAGCTACCGGATCGACCGTTACGAGCCGGGCTGCGGGGGAACGGGCAAATATCACGTGACCTTTGTGGCCCGAGACTGCGCGGGGAACGAGGCGGAGACCAAGGCTACGTTCACCATCGTCGATACCCTCCCGCCCAAATGGGACCAGGCCATGCCCGGGGACATGGTGGTGGAATGCCCTGAGATCCCCCGAGCCCCTGACGTCACGGCCTCGGACACCTGTGCGGGCAAGCTTTCGGTGAGGTTCCGCGAGACCCGGATCGATGGGGAATGTCCGTGCAAATGCACGCTCGCGCGGACCTGGAAGGCCACGGACGGCTGCCACACCCTGGTCCACACCCAGAGGATCCGGGTGCAGGACACCACCCCGCCGGACCTGGTGGTCCCTGGGGATGTGGAGCTTGGGTGCAATCCGGCGGACACGAGTCCGGCCGCCGCGGGCTGGGCCACGGCCAAGGATTCCTGCGGGCTGGCTGGACCGCCCACGTAGCAGGACGCGGACCCGGCGCCCTTGGGGAGGTGCCGGTGGGTGATCGAGCGGACCTGGACGGTCACGGACTTGTGTGGGCACACGGCGAATGGCGTGCAGCGCATCCGGTACACGGAGGACCGAACGCCGCCCACGGTGCATTGCCCGGGGAATCAGACGGTGTACGTCCGGGGGTGCCCGCCGCCCTCCCAGGCGTGGGTGGATTTCCTCCTTACGGCCACAGATACCTGCGATCCCATGCCCGCGTTGGACTATAGCCCGCGGGGCGGGTACTTCCCCGTGGGGGCGACCACGCCGGTGGCCGTGGCCTACGCGGCCGCGGACGCCTGCGGCAACCGCGTTTCCGGCACGTGCCACTTTGCGGT